>JAFWOT010000013.1 GCA_017509785.1 Clostridia bacterium | reverse complement strand
GCTCGCTTCGGCGGGCTTTTTTATTGGAGTGATTCATATGCTTGGTTATGCATTTACTTGGTTGACAAATTCAGAGGAGGAAAAAATTATGTTTGGGAAATTGAACTTGGAAGAATTCACGGGGCTCACGAGTATGCCGCAAAAGTATCAGTCGGCTTGGACGGGCGCGTGCGAGGGGTTGGTTGGCGCGAGCTACAAACCGCTTTTGTTCTACGCGACTCAGCTGGTCAAAGGCGTGAATTACTACTTCATCGCCGAGCAGACACTTATCACGAATCCGATTATCCGCCGCGTGGTCAAACTCGTCATTAACGAATTCGAGGGCAAATATGACCTCGTCGACGTCACGGAGATTTAAATCATGAAACTCACGGGCAAGATAGCCAAGCGCGACGACGAGAAATTTCTGGTGTTCGGGTATGCGTCGATGGCGGATGTGACCGACAGCCAAGGCGACGTGATATCAATCGACACGCTGGAGAAAGCCGCCTATAATTTTGTGCTTCACAGCCGCACGGGCGGAGAAATGCATGAAGTCATGGGCGTGTCGACGTTGGTTGAATCGATTGTGTTCACGAAAGAAAAACTCGCGTTGCTCGGCTTGGCAGAAGACGCGTTGCCGCCCGGCTGGTGGGTTGGTTTCAAAGTCCATGACACCGAGACTTGGCAGAAGATAAAGAACGGTGCTTACAACGACTTCTCCATTGGCGGGCGCGCGATAAGGGAGGCGGTCAGCAATGAATGAGCTGAAAGAATTGGAAGTGGACGAAGTGAGCTTAGTAGATGCCGGGGCTAATCCGGAAGCGCACATCGTTTTCTTTAAACGTAAGGAGGAAAAATCTATGGCAAAGAAAGAAACGGCGGCTGAGGTCGTCAAGCAGGAAGAATTGCAGTTGGATGTTACAAAGACTGCGGAGCCGATAATCGACGCGGAGAAGGACGAACTCCAAAAGCGCGTCGCCGAACTCGAAGCACAATTGGCTGAACGTGACGCGGCGGAGAAGGCGGCAGTCGAAAAGGCGGCTCAAGAAAAATTGGCGGCGGACAATGCGGAAATTTCTGCGGCGTTCGAACGTCTGAATCAACGCTTTGAAGCTTACGTGGCGAAGGCGGAAGAATCCGAATTGCTCAAGGTCGCGTCGAAGTATGAAATCCTCGGCGAGAAAGCTGAAGAACTTGCGCCTGTGCTCAAGAAGATGAAGGCGGCGGGCGTTTACGACGAGTACATCAGCAAGCTTGACCGCGAACTCGCGCTCGTGAAGAAATCGGGCACGTTCGACGAAATCGGCAAGACCGGCGCGGGCTATGCTCAGGCGTCTATCGAAGGCATTGCCAAAAAACTCATGGAGGCTGACCCGAAATTGACTGAGCGTGAAGCCATCGACCGCGCCTTCCAGCTTCACCCTGAGCTCGAATACTGAGGTGCGACATGGATGGCGTGGAATTTGAAGTGGAAGTGACCAGCGTCAAGCAGGCGCAAGAACAATTCGCGGCGATTCGTGAAGCGTTCGGCGAGGACACTTTCATTAAATTTACTCTCGTTGCGGGCGACAAAAGCCGTGTGCTCAAAACGCTCGACGAGTCAATTAAAAAAACCGCGGAGGAAATCGCGGCGAAACTTAGGAGGAAAGATTCATGATTTACACATACTCAATGATTGACGATTCGCCGACCAGAGTGTTTGCGGCAAGTGCAGACCTCACGGGCGCAAGATTCACCGCCGTAACTCTCGGCGAAAACGGCGTTTCTACTTCGGCGGCGGGCGACGTTCCGATTGGAATTCTTATCGCTGAAACCGAACTGCCCGTTGTTCAGGGCGAAGAAGTCGGCGTTCAAGTCAAGGGCGGCTCGATGTGGCTGGTCGCCGAGGAAATTAAAGCCGGAGATTTGCTCGCGGCGGGCGAAGGCGGCAAAGCTGTTAAGGCGACGTCGGGCACATTTGCTTTGGCTCAAGCACTCGAAAACGCGGCTGCAGGCGGCACTGCTCACGTGCTCATTGTCCGCTGCAAAGCTTAAGGAGGAATAACTATGGAAATCAAAACTGGCATTGACGTTCACAAGCTGGAGCTCAGAAAGGCACTCGGCACTTACAAGCCGATAACGTACCTCTCCAATAT
>JAFWOT010000012.1 GCA_017509785.1 Clostridia bacterium | reverse complement strand
GCCGGGATTCAACCTTCCGAGCAAGTATATCATCCATACGGTAGGCCCTATCGTTCAGGGCAGGCTGACCAAAGAAAATGAAAGGATGCTGGCATCCTGCTACAGATCAATCCTGGAACTGGCGGATCAGAACGATATCAAGACTCTCGCATTGTGCTGTATTTCCACAGGTGTATTCATGTTTCCGAATCAGCGGGCGGCAGAGATTGCTGTAGAAACTGTTCGGAAATATCTGGAGGAAACTGGCAGTCAGATTAAAGTCATCTTCAATGTCTTCAAGGACATTGATCTGATGTTCTATAAATACTATCTGGGTGAGCCGGAAGCGGAATAACAACTAACACTTTGTAATTGGCGGTCTCGAACTGTAAAAGGTTCGGGGCCGTTTTTTTGTTTCTGAACATACGGAAAAGAAAGGAGGAACGACTCATGGCAGTCTTCCGAGTGAAGAAAAACGAAAATTTTACCACGATGTGCAACATTCATCTGCGGGATAAAAGCCTGTCTCTCAAGGCGAAAGGAATGCTGTCGATCTTTCTGAGCCTTCCGGATGAATGGCACTATTCGGTCAAAGGTCTTGCCGGGATCTGTCAGGAAGGTCCGGACTGCATCAGAAGTGTTCTGAAGGAACTTGAATCAGCCGGATATTTGGTACGAAGGCGCACCCGAAAAGAGAATGGGCAGCTTGGAGACGCAGAGTATCTGATCTTTGAAACACCTCAGCCGAAGAATGATGAAGATCTCACATGTGCCTCTTCTGTACAGGCACCACCTGCGCAGGAACCACCTATGCAGGAAAATCCAGTACAGGTGAAACCTGTGCAGAATGATCCGACAGGAATAAAGAAAGAAGAAGTTATTACAGAAGAATCAATAACAGATCTATTAAATACAGATCAATCAAAGAAAGAGCGAGGAGAAAGCCCCCGTCACAAGTATGGGCAGTATAAGAATGTGCTTCTGAGTGATGAGGACTTCGAAAAGCTGAAGGCAGAGTTTCCGGCAGATTACGAAGATCGGATTGATAACCTGTCAGAATACATGGCTTCGACAGGCAGGTCCTACAAGAACCACCTGGTTACCATCCGGAGATGGTCAAGAAGAGATGCTGTGCGCAAACCTTATCAGCAATCTTCCTCTCCCACCTACAGTGCCGATAGATACGAAACGACGAAAAGGAGAAGTTTATGACTGACATGAGATCCATTCTTGGTGCGATGGCCGAACGGAACAAAATGGAGCCGGAAGAAATACCTGAAGGCACATACAGAGCTGATGACGGTCTGCTCCACTGCAAGGTTTGTGATCAGCCGGTGCAGCATCGACTCGATATCGGCGGAACGGTCCATCTTGTCCGCTGCATATGTCGCTGTGATGAAGAAAGACGTAAGCGTGAAGAGGAAGAAGAACGTCAACGCCACGAACGCATGTATATTGCATCGCTGAAAGCGAACGGAATCCAGGAACAGCATTTCTACTCCTGGACTTTCGCAAATGCTGAACAAAACGGTGATATCCAGATGGCACAAAGGTATGTGAGTCAGTGGGAAAAAGCCAAAGAAAAGAATCTTGGCTTGCTTCTCTGGGGCGGTGTCGGTACCGGAAAGACATATATCGCAGCATGTATCGCAAACGCATTGATTGAACAGAAGGTGCCGGTTCTGATGACAAACTTCTCCAAAGTACTGAATCAGATGGGAGCTATGTATTCTGAGGACCGATACAAATACATCTCGGATTTCTCAAAGTTCCCGTTGCTGATCATTGATGACCTTGGTGTAGAGAGAAGCACCGAATATGTTCGGGAACAGATCTTTGCCATTATCGATGAGCGATATAAAGCCAATCTGCCACTGATCGTTACAACTAATCTCACGATTGATGAGCTTAGTGACCCGAAAGATGTGGCAGATGCCCGGATCTACAGCAGACTTCTGGAGATGTGTGCTCCGATTCAGATCAGAGGATCCGACCGGCGTCAGAAAGCTGGAGACGCGAAGATTGACCTGGCGCAGCAGATGCTGTTTGAAAGCGAGGTGAGCCGATGAAAAGCAGCACAGAAATCATATCAATCGTCAATCAGAAAGGAGGGACAGCTAAAACAACTACAGCAGAAAACTTAGGAATCGGCCTGGCAAGAGAAGGAAAACGAGTACTGCTTGTCGATACAGATCCTCAGGCATCTTTAACCATTGCTTTAGGCCACCCAAATCCGGATGACCTGCCATTTACCCTGACAGAGATGATGAATCTCACCATGGATGAGACTCTGAGCGATCCGGTCGCTGGAATTCTTCGTCATGAGGAAGGTGTGGATCTGATACCGGCAAATATATCTTTAGCCGGACTTGAGGTTTCCCTGGTCAACACCATGAACCGGGAAAGGATCCTGAAACAGCTGTTGGATCAAGTCAAGGCCAATTATGACTACATTCTGCTGGATTGTATGCCATCACTGGGGATGATGACGGTCAATGCACTTACGGCTTCTAACAGTGCTCTAATTCCAGTTCAACCGAATTATCTGTCAGCCAAAGGTCTTGAGCAACTGCTCGGTACCATCAACAAGGTCAAGCGGCAGCTCAATCCAAAGCTGAAGATCGATGGAATTCTTCTAACGATGGTGGACAGCAGAACAAACTACACAAAAGAAATCAGTTCGCTGATCCGCGACACTTATGGAGGCCATATTAAAGTCTTCCAGACAGAAATTCCCCGATCGATCAGGGCGGCGGAGATATCGGCAGAGGGCAAAAGCATATTTTCCTACGACCCCAAAGGAAAAGTCGCTGAGGCATACGGAAAGCTAACGAAGGAGGTGATGATGAATGCAGAGAAAAGGCGCAAACGTCAGCTTGAAGAGTGTCGATGACCTTTTCTCCACCCAGGAAGAGAGAGATACGACCGAACATGTTCAGGAGATTCCGCTTTCAGAGCTGCATCCTTTTAAAGATCATCCGTTCAAAATTCTGGATGATGAAGCAATGCAGAAAACAGTTGAGAGCATCAAAGAGTATGGAGTCCTGACACCAGCTATTGCAAGGCCCAGACCTGAAGGAGGTTATGAACTGATCTCAGGCCATCGGAGGCATCATGCTTCAGAACTTGCCGGTAAAGAAACAATGCCTGTCATTGTCAGGAACATGGACGACGATGCTGCGACGATCCTGATGGTGGATTCCAATCTGCAACGGGAGGAAATTCTGCCAAGCGAACGAGCCAAGGCTTACAAGATGAAACTGGAAGCCATTAAACATCAGGGAGAAAGATCCGACTTAACTTCGGTCCAAGTTGGACCAAAGTTGGATGCCGCAAGTAGGATTGCAGAAGAAGCAGATGAAAGCCGTTCTCAGGTTAAGCGCTATATTCGTCTGACCAACCTTACTCCGGAACTTCAGGATATGGTGGATGACAAGAAAATCTCCTTCAATCCGGCAGTTGAGCTTTCATACCTTAAGCCAGAGGAACAGGACATGTTCCTGGAGGCAATGGAAACAGCGCAGGTTGCTCCTTCGCTTTCCCAGGCACAGCGCATGAAGAAACTGAGCCAGCAAGGCCAACTGACTATGGAAGCCATGGAGGATATGTTATCTGAGGACAAGAAAGCCCCGCTGGACCGAGTGGTATTTGATCAGAATCAGATCCGGAAGTATTTCCCGAAATCTTATACAACCAGGCAGATGCAGGAAAAGATTATTCAGCTGCTGGAACAGTGGCAAAGAAAACAGCAAAGGGATATGGAGCGTTAAAAAGGTATGACAAATGAATATGGAGTGAATGTGCAGCTTTCTTATAACAGGAACGCTGCTTATTTTTTACCCAAATACAGAGAGGAGCTTGAGAAGATGATGAAACAGAAAGGAAAAACCACCACACCGATTGAGATCAGCATCGCAGAGTCACTTTGCCGAATTGCTGATTCTCTGGAGGAACTGATCGACATGGCAAAGGAACAGAACTCATGCGATTGCTGCAGCGAAGAAACTGATCAGGACATTGAGGATTATCTGGATCAGCTTCTGTCTCCGTCGCGGAAAAAGACATCTCCTGATGAAATCTTCGCTGTATCGATTGACCCTGCAAAGCAACCTGAGAAGGTACCGATTGGCAGATTTGATGAATATGAAACTTTCACGGTGGACGATGAAGTCATCTTTGAGATTCCGAATACGGATATGGCTGTTTCCTGCAGTTCCGGAAAACTGATTGAGATCGGCGGACATCAATATCTGTTCGGACAGGGCCTGGTTGTTCTGCTGGATCCAGATGATGAGCTTCGAGAATTCCAGGAAAAAGACTTTCAGAACGTTCTTAGATTTCTGGACAGTGTCAAAAGAACAATTCTCTGCGGATCAGCGAAAAAAGACGTATATCGTCTCAAATAAGGAGGTAACAGATGGATTACGAAGAATTTTTGAACAGCCTGAAAAATGACTTACAGAACTACTATTCCAACGCCGGTATTACCATTGAAAATGCCGATGTTCAGAAGATGCAGGGTGAATCCTATCAGGGACTGCAGATTAAGAGAGATGGATCTAATGTTGGGATCACCATGGACATGCACAATTTCTTTGCAGAGCTTGAAGATGGCATTCCCTATCACGATGTGATGATGGATGTCAGGGATGCTGTATCTGAAGCGCTCAACCGTTCTCTTTTGATGAATGTGGATGTCGGCAAGCTGTCCAATTATGAGGAAATGAAACGCAGCCTGATGGTACAGCTTGTTTCTACAGAGAAGAATAAAGAGATGCTTTCAAGAGTACCGCATAAGGAAATGGCGGATATGTCGATGATATATCGCTTTGATCTTGGAGATACGGGCAACAGCAATGCAACGATTCTTGTCACCAATCAGATGCTTCAGAATTACGGTAAGACGGAAGAAGGTGAATACATTTCATCCTATGCCTGCAGCGCTGAAACAGCAGCGGAGGAATTTGCACTCTCCAAAGAGGAGTATCTTCGCATTACCGGCAGAGTTTACAAAGGGGATATCCTGGCTTATCAGATCCGCCAGTCCTTCAAGCCGGGAGAGATTACACCGGAAGAAGCGAATAAGATCGGCTATGAAACGGCGATGCGATTTACTCGGGGTGAGCATGCCTTTATTGTCTGTACACATACAGATCGAGCACACATTCATAATCACATCATCTTCAACTCGGTTGCCCTGGACTGCACCAGAAAGTTCAAGAATTTCTTTTTCTGCGGTCTGGCTCTGCAGACGCTGAGCGACATTATCTGTTTTGAACATGGGAAATCTATTATTCAAAAGCGTCCTGTCGGTAAAAGAAAAAAACGAACGGTTTATCCGCAAAGGCATTCCTTCAGGGATGCTCTTCGCAGCCAGATTAACGATGCGCTCCAAAAGAAACCACAGTCGCTCGAAGCCTTTCTATCATCTTTGGAACAGTCCGGCTATCAGGTCAAGCGTGGTAAGCATATTGCAGTAAAGGGACATGGCCAGAAATGCTTCATTCGTCTGGACTCTCTCGGTGAAGGCTTTTCTCAGTCTGAACTTGATCAGCTCATTTCCGGGAAGAGCAGCAAACGCCGGTTCAGAAGCAAAGATGAGCGGATGGATCTTCTCATCAACATGCAGGACAAGATCCTTGAAGGGAAAGGTGCCGGATACCAGCGCTGGGCGGAGAAATTCAACGTCAAACAGATGGCAAAGGTTCTACTCTTCCTGCAGGAAAACAATATTCACGATATGAAAGATCTCCGAAGACTAGCTTCAGAAGCATCCAGAGGAGCAGATGGATTGTTTGATACCATTCACGCAAAAGATGCAAGACTGGAAGAGATTCGCCAGCTGAAGAATCATATATTCAATTATTCAAAGACAAAGGACATCTATGAAGAATACAGGCGCACCGGATATGATCCTCTTTATCTTGAGGAACATGCTGAAGAGATTCAATTGCATGAGAAGGCAAAAGCAGCTTTTGATCAGCTGCCGGATAAGAAAATTCCGAAAGTGAAGGATTTGAATGCGGAGTATGGCCAGGTCATAGCTGAAAAGAAAAAAGTATATGCGGAATACCGCATGGCAAGGAATAAGGCCAAGGAACTGCAGATAGCATTGAAAAATGCCGAAATCATCCTGGAAGACGATCAGGAACAGACGAAGAAACGTAGCAGAAAGAACCTGAGGGATCAGAGCCATTAACCGGTGGCTTTGGTCTCTCTTTTTTTGTTGCGATTGACATCCTCAAATTCAAAATCGGCATCCTTGTGATGTGACGGACGTGTTCATATCATTCAACTATCACAGTTATAACGGCTGTGATAGCCATAATACAGAAAGGATTAAGCCAGAACATGAGCGACGAAAAAGAAAAGAACGAAAGCGTTGCTGATCAGAAAAAGAAGATCCGGGAACGGTATAAAGGCGTTGACGAAAGCATGCTTGAGATCATCCCCGCCATTCCCCAGGAAGACTTTTTCACATCGGTCGTTCATAAGCGGGTTGCAGTTTATGCCCGTGTATCAACCGATGATCCGCGCCAGACCAGTTCCTATGAGCTGCAGAGAAATCATTACACGGATTTTGTGAATCAGCACCCTAATTGGGAACTTGTTGACATATATGCGGAAATGTAAACCCAAGAATTGATACAAAGAAATGCTATTGTCAGAACGGCAGAATGGCTTGTAAACAGGGGCTTTCGGAGATTAAGACCTCTCCGGCGGCTCTTTCTTTATGCTTAATTCTCAGCAGCATCACAGCAACAGTGTTGTCGGGCGTGACAACAGAAGCAGAGAAAATGACAACACACCAAACCATAACGACAACAGCAGAAAAGAATGTGACAACACCCTCTGACAACAGCCACAGGCAAAATTAAAATGTATGACAGCAACAACATAGAAGAACTCTAATTTGGATTATACTTTTTTGTATCCCCGATTGAGAAAACTATTATCGCAAGGGCTTTTGCCAAGGCAAAGTTGAATTTATGCTGCTTCGCCAACTCACCACATGCACAAATGAAGACCATGTTAGAAGAACAGTGGAATAATGTCTTTTCCTGACTGGTGGGCACAGCATCAAGAGTTATTCCTTGAAAAAATGGTACAAAAAATGCTCGTCAACTACGGCGACATATTGACAACCTCGGCGACAAATGATATAATGATAATAGGTTGGTGTTGCAAATATCTGCGGTGGACGACGAATTCGCATCATCGATGGTTCGAAGAACTGTTTTTATCGATTTGTGAACCAACCAATGAGGCAAAACTATCGCATATTATCAGTGGCTTGCTGTAATAATGCTTAGTTTGAATATAAAGTACGATTTTTTAGTCGAATTGCTTCGCCGAATGATTCGACTAATGGCGGAGCTTACCCAAATGAATTACTGTTATTGTTTGTTCTGCGAAACCAAGAAATGTCAGCAAGTCGCAAATGCTTTAGAAAAGGCTGGAATTCATAGAGCGTTATCACCAAAAATAATCAAGCGCCAAAGAAGGCAGGGAAAGAATATTGATATTCTATTTGACTTGCTTCCGGGATATGTCTTTGTATATTCATCTGAACCTGTTGATTTATCCGCTATGATGGTCGAAGGCGTAATAAGAGCGCTTGGTTGCCCTGAGTGCGGTTTCTGCCTTCAAGGTTATGACCGTTTATTTGCAAACAAGATTTTTGAAACCGATGGCCTGATTAAGGCGATTAGAATAATACAAATCGGAGATGTAATACACATTGACGATCCGTTGTTTGCTGAATGTAATGGTGTGGTCCGCCATATTGATTACCGCAAAAAGAGAGCTAAAATTGAATTGCAACTGTTTAATGCCAATTGCTTTTGCTGGGTTGCGTGTGATGTAATCAACACCAACGGAAAAAAGTAGCTATTTGATAGTGTAAATTTATATGAAGGGAGATAACTATGGAACTATTAAGCAGCAAAAGGCAAGAACTTATCGACACTCTAATAATTGAGTTACCTGTGTTGCGAGCAAGAATCGGTGCTTCTCAAGCTGACATTTCTGAGAGAATCGGTATCTCGAGGCAAACTTATAACGCAATTGAGAATGGGAAAAAGAGCATGAGTTGGACTGTTTTTTTAGCGCTCTATGCAGTATTTAGTAATGATGAACGAACACTACAGATGTTAAATTCAATCGATATTTTTAGAGAAAACTCTTCAAAAGAACACTGATTTCTTTTGGCTCAATAAATAGCTATTACGATTAATTGGAGGTAGATTATCGTGGGAACCAAGCTTCATCTTCAACTCGAAGATATTTATAGCGATCCTTATGGATTCACATATTCTGAAGTAGCAGAAACAATTGGAGAAGAACAAGCAGATAAACTCTATCATAATCTTTATTCAGGCCCAAATGGAAAAAAGCAAAGCACGATAAGGATTAAGGAAGTCTTTCGCGGTCC
Organism: Clostridia bacterium; assembly: GCA_017509785.1. Classification (GTDB taxonomy): domain Bacteria; phylum Bacillota; class Clostridia; order Christensenellales; family CAG-138; genus UBA3857. Next base: position 716,118 of record JAFWOT010000012.1, on the reverse strand, counting down.
CGACACCCAAAAGTATGCATTTGAATTGTCTGACGGTTACTGTATAGAAACCGTCAGCATTAAACGAAAGACAGGCACAACCGTTTGTGTAAGCACCATGATTGGATGCCCTGTCGGATGCATTTTTTGTGCCTCTGGTGAAAACGGTTTTATTAGGAATCTTACCCCATCTGAAATAGTTCAGCAGGTTGTTTTGGTGAGCGGAAAAGTAAACCGGATTGTATTTATGGGAATGGGTGAACCGCTGTTTAATTACGACAATGTGATTAAAGCGATTCATATTCTTAGAGATCGGAAAGGTCTGAACTTTCCAACGGACGGGATTACCATCTCAACCGCTGGTCCTTTACCCCAAATGAAAAAAATTAGGGAAGAGCATTTGAAAATCCAGCTCACATTATCTTTGCATGCAACAAATCAACGTACAAGAAACTATATTATGCCCCATATGAAGGGCTATGATATCGAGGAGGTTGTCCAGTCAACGCTTTCGTATTCTGAGAGACACAATCGTACTGTTACCATAGCGTATTTATTAATTCCAGGCTTGAATGATCGCTTAAGCGATGTAAAACAGTTGGGAAGATGGTTTCGTGGCAAGAATGTTCTTATAAATCTTCTTCAATACAACGAAACTGATTGTAAGGTGGTCAGACGACCTAATAAGCAAGAATTGGTCGCTTTTCGTGATAAACTAAATGATGTTGGACTGACTGTGAAAATAAGAGAATCTCGCGGTGGGAGTATAAAAGCTGCGTGCGGACAACTCGTAAGCAAATTGAATCGCCGAACTGATTCTTCTAATGTTTCTAAAAAAACCAGTGGCTCGACGAAAAAAAATAGTTCATGCAGTTCAAGAGATAATTCCAGCAGAAATAAAACCAGCAAAATGCGTGAACGAAGAAAGGACTAACACCATTAAAGCATCTATTGCTTTTGATATTACCCGTGATTTATATGAGAGAGGCATGATATGAAATTATTTGCGGATATGCACGTTCATTCTAAATTTTCGATAGACGGAACGTCTACAATGGAAGAATACTGTTTGACTGCAGAAAAAACGGGTTCTAGGATAATCTGCTTCACCGAGCATGTGGATTTCAATTCTATGGAAAAAAACCTGTCTATCATTAAGGATAATAGAACTCAAAACTTTGTTGTTGACGATTACTTTTGCGAAATCAATCGTTTGCGGAAGAAGTATAGTTCATTAACCTTACTTAGTGGGATCGAATTTTCTGAGCCACATCTGTTTCCACATGAGTTCGCTAAATACTGCGCCTATCCATTCGATTGTATTACGGCAGGAATCCATCATTGCAACAATGCGGTATTTCCGGGAGCGAGGAACCTACCAGTTACAGAAGCACTAGATGAATACTACAACATAATGTTAAAGACTGTCGAGCTTGGCGGTTTCCAAGTGTTGGCTCATTTAGATTTCCCGAGGTTGTTTTTTGATAGCTGGGAGATTGATTCCGGATTATTAGATAAGATTCTTTCAAAAGTTGTCCAGCAAAACATAGTATTAGAAGTAAACACTTCGTCTATTCATAATTCGCATGATGAGCCAATGCCTTCGTACTCCATAATTGAACGATACCGTCAGTTGGGAGGCAAAAAAATAGTGCTCGGATCTGATGCCCATTGCACTAAAGACTTTTCAAATCAATTTAAAATAATAACGCAGAAACTGTCCAATCGTTTTCAGATTGGATATATCAGAAAAAGGATTTTTTGTCCCTTAGAGGACAAATGATTTAATAATCCCTTGAGTAAGCCATAAATCAATACAGATACAAACGGACGATAAGATAGAACTGGAAATTCATTTTGCTGAGGGTTTATATAATGAAAGACATATTTGGCACTAAAAACGAAATATTATTAGGGATCAATCCCTGCATTTACGGTCTGAACTATCATGACCCGTCCGTTGTTGTTTTTATTAACGGCGAAGTTGTTTTTGGGATTGAAGAGGAACGTTGCAATAGGATTAAAGGCTCTAAAGGAATGTTTCCTTCGTCAGCTATAAAGCAGAGCCTCATTCATTGCAATTTGACTTGGGATGATATTGATGCAATAGTGATTGGATATGACCCGGCTTTATGGATGGATCGTCTTAATCTTGAAATTCTTGATATCATTCAAAAATGCAAAAATGATACTGATATAAACTCTATTTGCGGCAGTCGGCTAATTGATAGCATCATCAATACTAATATTATTGACAGATACAGCTTTTTCCGTTGCCAAGACAATGTCCGAAAACTAATCATACAGAAATGCTCTGCACCGGAAACAATTGAAGTGTTGTTTTGTGAGCATCATTTGGCGCATATTGCTTCAAGCTATGAGTCCTCTGGCTTTTATAACGCTGTTGGTGTTGTTGTAGATGGCATCGGAGAATCAGCTGTTACCACTCTATGGCAGATTAACAATCATAGATATAAAAAAATCCTTCAACTGGATTATCCGAATTCATTAGGATATTTTTATGCCGTTGCCACTCGATTTCTCGGTTTTGAGCCTTGGCGTGATGAGGGAAAAACTATGGCCTTAGCGGCATATGGAAAGATGAATGAGGATATTTCAGATAGATTAAAAGATTATTTGACGATAAACGGCGATTTTTATGATGTGTCAAATTTAATCAGAAATCATTCTGCCGGATTCTTGATGATGAACGAAGAAGAAATAATTGGTGTCTTGGAATCTTTGTTAGGGTTTTCAGCACGAGAAAAGAATGCCCCCATCACTAAAAAGCATATGGATTTCGCGTGGTTTGTTCAAAACTATCTAGAGAGAAGCATTATTTCCTTGATCAATTATGCTATCCGTACAACTGGCATTTCAAATGTTTGCACTGCGGGCGGAGTCTTTATGAACTGCAAAATGAATATGATTGTGAGGGAAAAATCTAATGCCAGAAATTATTTCGTACAGCCATTAGCTGGTGACACAGGGATAGCTTTAGGAGCCGGATTGTATTATACATCGAAAAAAGGGCATGGTACATTGAAAACCTTGGATTTTGGACCCCAGTATTCTGATAGCGAAATAGAAAATGCCATCAAGGTATCACATGTAAAGCCTATTATTCCGACAGACTTGGCAGATACGGTTGCTGAGCTTATAGCCGCTGGGAAAATTGTTTGTTGGTTTGAGGGAAGAATGGAGATGGGAGCAAGGGCTTTAGGTAGCAGATCTATTCTTGCGAATCCTCAAATACCAGATATGTCTGATAAAATAAACAATCTAATTAAGCACCGCGAAAAATGGCGTCCTTTTGCTTGCTCTATACTAGAAGAGCATTGTCATTCTATACTTGAAGGATATGATTCTAAAAAAGAATATCCATTTATGATTGAAGCATTCCGCGTCAGAGACGAATGGATAAAACGCATCCCATCCGTAATTCATAAAGCAGATGGAACAACAAGACCTCAGACAGTTAACGAACAAACAAAGCCGTTGTATTACTCCCTTATAAAACGGTTTTACGACAAGACGGGTTGCCCTTTAATCCTAAACACATCGTTCAACGATAAAGGACAACCAATCATAATGACCCCTGAAGAAGCTGTAGACAAACGTTGATCTTTTACCAAAAGATCAACGTTTGTCTACAGCACAGCCGAAGAGGTCAGCAAAATCTATCATCTCTCTTCAGGGACGGTCTACAAGTACGGAATCTACGCAGAGAACCTGGATTCGATTTATGACAGGGACAGGCAGCTTGCTGAATATATTCTCTCAGGGAAACTGAAGGTTTCTCATAAAACAATTCAGCTGATGACAACCGTCCAGGATGAAGTGTTATCGTTGCTGGATTCCATGGTGAACAAAGGAAAGGTAGAGCATATTACGAACAATGAATTACAAAAAATGATGCTGAAAAACAAAGTGATTACAAAAACCGGCAGCCGGAAATCATCAGTTTCGGCACAGCCGAACATTGCTATCAAGCAAACTCCTGTATATGATCCGGACTCTGAAATCTCTGGATTGTATCTCACGATCCCGTCCTGGATCACTTCAATAAAACGAAGTTGCTCAAAGGCAGACTTCAGCAAGATCTCACCGGAGGCAAAGGCACGGCTCCAGGAACAACTTGGAGAGTTGGAGGAAGAGATCATTGCCGCCATTTTACAAATTACGGAGGAGTCGTAATGGACGAAAGATTTAACCAGTTCATTCCACAGGTACATTTTGAACTGATCCCGATCAGAAACCTTGTTTCCAATCAGGAATATCAGCGATCAATATCCGAAAAGCAGGTTCTCCATGCTGCAGAAAACTTTGATGTGAATCAGATCAATCCGGTGAAGGTAAGCCGCAGAAATGGAATGAATTATGTTTTCAACGGACAGCATACCATTGAAATTGTTGCGATGGTTTCCGGATCGAGAGATACACCGGTCTGGTGCATGATCTATGATGATCTGGAGTATACGCATGAAGCTGATATCTTTGCGAACCAAAGCAAATATGTCCGCCCACTTACGCCGTATGATATTTTCACTGCAAATATTGAGGCAGGTAATCAGGAACAGATGATTATCAAGGAGCTTGTAGAATCATACGGTTTATCTATCACACCGGGAGATGCCCCTGGCGGAATCTGTGCGGTTGCTACAATCCAGGACATAATGAAAAAGTTTGGTTACGGTAATCTGGATCACACACTCCGGCTTTGCATTGCTACCTGGGAAGGAGCACCGCATTCTCTCAGCTCGAATATTCTTAAAAGCATCGCCATTCTGATTCATGTGTATGGAGATGAATTGAGCGACGAGACTTTCAAAGAGAAGCTGGGATCTGTTTCTCTGAAAGAAATCATGAGGAATGCAAAAGAACGCCGCTCTGGTTCAATGGGATATGCAGAGGCGCTGGTGACGTTTTATGCGAAGGGGACCAGAGGTGGCAAGAACAATCTGAGTCTGGAAAAACTCTACTCGTACATGACGGAGCAGGCAAGAAAACATAAATCCAGTACAAGCAGGATCAAAAAGATTGCCGCGGAAGCTCAGGAAAATGCTGCGAATGAAACAGACCAGGGAGAAGCAGAAAAAGAAAATGATCAGCTGGATCTGCCTATAGAAGCGTAATGTTAATCACAGTTGTATTAATCATGATAATTGTAATAATTCGGTGGCCGTTGCTCAGCGGCCACCATATTATTTGCCAGGTGAAATGGCACATAGAAAAAAACGATGCCATTCAATGCAGCATCGTCTTTGCCATCTCTATACTCAGATGACCTTTTCGTTTTGTGCCTCGTTGATCATGTCTCTGAAGGAGTCCAGGGATACGCCCAGCTCACCAAGAAAGTTAAGTTGATATCTGAGCTGCAGTCCTGTTAATATTGCCCGAAAAAGATTACAGTGCCCGCGGTCATGCATCTTAAGGGCCATTATCAGAGCCTGGTCAATCGAGATGCGTTGATCTTCATGTCTCATATAGTTTCCTCCATCAATCAAATTTTACTTAGCTAGCAAGAGGACGATCTTTTATAAATTGCCTGTTTTATAAAAAGCTGACAGTTGTAAATAATAATCCTCTCCAAACTGGTAGTAATACATTAGTAAGAATATCCAACTCATAAAGAATGAAGTTTTTCAGATTAAGCTCGATGCTGCAGGCATCGTTCGAGGGGATTGGGGCGCTTCCCCAACAAGCAATAGGTCTTTTGTGACACAAAGACACTGCTTGCATAGTAACAATCCTCACGAATTGTGACTTCATTTATCTATCTATGATCAATTCTATCCAAATAAAGGGAAAACAAGATTTTATGAGATAAAAAAATAACTATGAACGCGACAAAATAGATGCAATCTCGATGACTTTATGGTATAGTGTGTGTTACAAGTGGTTTTGTATCCATTATTGGGACTCATAATGAGAGGTATATGTTATGGCAGTTTCTTACAAGAAGTTGTTCAAATTATTGATTGATCGCGACATGAAGAAGAAAGACTTCAAGGAACTCACTGGTATCAGCCAGGGCACTTTGAATAAACTTCAGAACGGTGGCAATGTCATGGTGGATGTGCTTGAGAAGATCTGCCTGAACATGGATTGCAACGTTGAAGACATCATGGAGATTTATCCTGATCCGGTTGACAGTACCAAAAAACGTACAGCTAGATCGGTAAAATAAGAATGGAGTTGTGCAAATGGGATGGAAAGATTATAGCTTTAGTGCTATAAACTATTTTTTCTAATCCTATATAGCATTCTCCAGATCCTTTAAGATCTGGGATCAGTTTCTATATTGTTCCTCATCTGAAGAATATCCACGAGAAAGGATGTAAGACATCTATATGTTTGATTTTGGAAATGCGAACGAAGGACAAAGAAAAGCGATATCTGCTTCAAATGGGCCTGTTCTTATTACGGCAGGGCCAGGAACTGGTAAGACTTTTACGCTCGTTCAACGTGCAATTTACCTTATAGAGGAATGCAATGTAAAGCCGGAAAATATCTTCATTGCGACCTTTACAGAGAAGGCGGCCAAGGAACTGATTACAAGAATTACGAATGAACTGTCTGATCGAGGCATAATGGCGAACATCAATGAGATGTATATCGGAACTTTTCACTCATTGTGTCTACGCATTCTGAAGGAACATCTTGAATTCACAAGACTTCGCAGGAATTACCGCCTTCTGGATGCTTTTGATCAGCAGTACATGGTATTCCAAAATATATATCGCTTTAGAAATATCCCAGAGATTGATATTGCTCTTCCAACGGGAGGAGCATGGAAACAGGCAGAGGCTATTTGCAACTATGTTAACAATCTCTCAGAAGAATTGGTGACACCAGAAGAATTAATGTCTGACTCCGACCAGTCGATTGCGGCTCTCGGGCGACTGCTTAAGGAATACCGAGATATTCTTACTGAAGGTAATCTGATGGATTTCTCGTCAATCCAGATTGAAGCCTACAATCTTCTTTGTAATCATGCTGATATCCTGAAGGAGATACGTACACAGGTCACACACATCATGGTTGATGAGTATCAAGACACGAACTTCATTCAGGAACAATTTATATTTCTCCTTGCTGGAGATCAAAAGAATATCTGCGTAGTTGGTGATGATGACCAGGGCTTATACCGTTTCAGAGGTGCTACTATTCGAAACATTCTTGAGTTTCCTCAGAAGTTTGCGGCTGGCGAGTGTCGTATCATTCCTTTGGTTATAAACTACCGTTCCAACAGTGATATTGTCGACTTTTATAACGAATGGATGAGCACCACTGAGGGGGCAAAATTTAAATTTAGTTGGGAAAATTTCCGCTATGAGAAGAAGATCGAGCCACATAAGAAAACAACACTTCATAGCCCTGCAGTTGTGAAACTTGCTGGTGTAGATGATATGGATGAATGGCACGAGAACATTCTGTCATTCATCCATTGTCTAAAAGAATCCGGAAAACTCACTGATTATAACCAAATCGCGTTTCTATTTAATTCGGTGAAACATCCGCGAGTGACAGCCCTTGCACGTTATCTGGAAGATAACAACATTAATGTTTACTCGCCGCGTTCGGATATGTTCTTTCAGCGCGATGAAATAAGGCTTGCTATCGGCTGTCTCATGCTGATGTTCCCACGATATATTCAGGGCTTGGAGAACGGCGACTATGTATTTCTTCAACCAGAACATCTGACCTACTATCGGAATTGCATCATGATGGCAAATGATTATCTCACAAAGCCAGAGAATGCAGATCTTCTTAAGTGGTTACGGCGACGCGGTAAAACACACATTGGTTTGACAGGAACAACAGATTACGCCTACTCTCGCTAATCGTGTGAAGAATCAGATATACCATTTTCGAAAGGATTTTGGTTCAACCTTCACAAGCTCACTCATTGAGACTGGTCCAAATGGCTACTTCTTTAACAAAGATCTGAACATCCGAACGGATCTGCAGATGTTCGATAACCTTATTGCGCAGTCCAAAGCCGCGACAGATCCTGTTAGGAAGGCTTTCCTGATCCGGCAGGCTGTGAAACTGTATAAAGGTGGTGTCTTTCCGGAGGCTGATGCAGAAGAATGGCTACGGCCTGTGAGTATGCGATATCTGGAGAGATATCTAGCCGCTATCTATAAGCTCTGTGAACTTCTCTATGATCAGAAGGATTATTCCAGAATCCATGAATATGTCGTACAGGCATTAAAGGAAGCGCCGGAAGAAGAAAAGCTATATTACTGGATGATCACGTCTCTTCGGAAGCGTGACATGGTTGAACTCGCCAAGAAGGCACTAGAGACTGCAAAAAACACATTGGATGAAGAGTATTATGATTTACTGGTAGAACAGCTGAATGGGTATAAGAAACTATAAAAGGCAAGATTTTGATAAGTGATGTATAATCCGTATACACAATTAAGGCATGAATAAAAGGAGCATAAACTGTGGAAGTGATTCAAATACTTAAAGACTTCGAAGGAATTATCGGCGCTGTCGTAGGCAGTGTTGCTACGCTTTTAACAACCTATTTCCTGCAACATCGAGGAAAGCTGAAAAATTATCCGATAGAATATAACGCAAAGTTTCAGACATTCAAAGATGTAGGCTGCGGGATGAAGGGAAAAGTGGACGAAGACATTTATGGATATTCTATTCGATACAGATTCGAAATCTATAATGGTTATGACTATCCAAGAGTTGCCCGAAAATTCTTATTGAACTTTTACAGAAACAATAAGCTTGTTTTTAGTAAGGTTCCCAAAGATGAATCGACAAGAGTATACAGCCATCATATTTCTCGTGCTGAAGACAGTGAACTATCTAATATACCTTCACATGAAATTATGGGATTTGATCAATCGGTTTATATGCTATATTCAGATGAGTGTTTTACTAAATTAGATGGGATTACGCGTGTGGAATTGTCGTATCTTGATGAAAACGACAAGAAGCGCACAATTATATTCAGCAAAGATCCAATTTTCATTCCGAAGGTGAAAGATAACGATCCGAATTAAAGTGATTCACTATATGGCATTACAAATAATATGAGGGATCCGGGATGGCAATTGCCGCGATCCCTCTTTTTTTGCGCTATTACAACTGTGATAACTGTAATATGCGACTGATATTTGACCAAGATTTGACAGCTTAACGACCTGAGTTATGTTTTGCGACCGATGTGTGACCATCTCTGCGACAGGCCGGAGACCCCCATGTAATAGGATTGTGACCGTAATCGCGATTGCAATTTGAAGACAAGGGAGTTTTTTTATGAGCTTTAATCAGAAAGAAATCGGCCGGCGGGTCAACGAACTTCGTACCGGCCATCAGATCAGCCTGGATCAACTGGCTGATGCTGTTAATTGCACTCGCGATCATCTTTACAGAGCAGAGCGTGGAGAGCCAAGGCATGGTTTCTCTATCGATATTCTGATTGAGATTGCACGATACTTTGATGTCAGCCTGGATTATCTGATTCTCGGTGTGGAAGGAAATAACCATGCCATCCGGGAAGAACTAATGCGTATCTCAGGCGAATTAAGAATGCTTTGCGGAAAGATAATCTGAACGACGCAGAGCGCCATATTTCACGGCGCACCACGCCGATGAACTGAAAGGAAGGAGAACATAGAATATGACCATAAGCAGCCTGTATCACGAAGTATCACACTGCTTGTATGTTCCTTGACAAATACTGCGTCAGAACCAGATGCAGTCACAAGCAGTAGCGAAAACGTTAAGCAGAGGAATAGCCGTGTAAGCAGGTACGCCATGACCCTTATTGACGAGCGAGAACACCTGGACTTATAAGCGGCCTAATGCAAAGGGCTGCAGCGATGACGACTCTGTCGACAATGATACTCCCGTATGGCCATGGTTCGAGTGAAAGGAATAACTCCGCAAGCTGTGGGTGCGGCCGGTTGAAGAACCACCGGAGGCTGAAATGCCTGTGATGCTACGCAATAGCTATTCATACTGCTGAAAAGAGATCACAATCACAAAACTATTCAGGTGTCCGGATCTGTGCTGTTAGCGCAGTTCGGATCCGGACACTGTTTCTTAATAACAGGAGGACCCAATGGCGGAAGTAATTGAGATGTATCAAGGGATACCCTCCGATTGGGTATATCATCGAGGAGATATTTACATAGCGAATCTGAATCCATACACCGGGGCAGAGCAAGGCGGAATACGTCCGGTTGTTGTTCTGCAGAACAACATAGGAAATCTCCATAGCCCGACGCTGATCGTTGCGGCGATGACCAAAGAAATTAAACGAACAGATCTTCCTACACATGTCTATATCAGACCGGCTGGAAATCTGAAGAAGCCCTCTATTATTGTCCTGGAACAGATCCGAACAATCGATAAATCCCGTGTACATCGCTATGTCGGGAGGCTATCACCAATGCAGATGGACCTGGTCGACAGAGGGATCAGAAAAAGTCTTGGACTTGACAACGAACCGGAATATGATGACGCTTCATAGAGGTGATATCCTCTTTTCCGGAATTGGCATCCTAAACAAAACAATCAAAACGAAATACACTGGCGGCAGGTAAGAAATCATACCTCCGCCTGTTTTATTAGATGGAGGTATGAAATGCAAGCCGTAATTCATGTTGGCGAAGAGAGCGAACCGTATGTAAAGCTCCTCGTCCAGAAAAGAGTCGATCTCGCAATAAAGATCGTAGAGACCTGGCAGACAGAACAGCTGAAGGCTCTTCTCACTGAATGGAAGAAGGACCATCCGGCTGAATTGAAGGCTGCATAGGTCACGGAGGCATCTGTGCCTCCATGCGAAGGAGGTAATTCGAAATGAGAAGACGAAGGACTGCCGCTCTGGGTGAAGACACCCGGAAGGTAGCCATCTACACCCGAAAATCTGTTATCACAAACAAAGGTGACAGTATCGGCGTACAGCTGAAACAGAGTGCTGATTATGCTATGAGCCAGCTGAAGCTGCCGGAGGATTATGAGTTTGAGCAGTACAGTGACAAAGGTCTGAGCGGTTACTATGCTGACAGGCCAGATTTCCAGAGAATGCTCCATGATATTGATTCCGGCAAGATCCGGGCTGTTGCCTGTTACAAGCTGGACCGTATCAGTCGTAAAACATCGGATCTGATGAGACTGCTGGAGTATCTGGAAAAGAACGATGTCGTCCTTCTTGTCTGCTCCAATAACATCAATACCCAGATCAGCACATCCAAGATCATCATCCAGGTGCTCGCGATCATCGCTGAGTTTGAGCGCGATATTCTGACAGAACGTATTCAGGATAACCTGATGGAACTATCCAAGGATGGACGCTGGATGGGCGGACAGACACCGACCGGATTTGACAAGCAGAGGGTTGCAACCGGCAGCGGAAAAAACAAAAGTGCTGTCAGTTTCCTCGTCCCGATTCCGGAACAGCGGGAACAAGTACAGCTGATTTTTAAAAAGTTTCTGGAAACACGATCATATAACCGGACAAAGGTTTACATGAATGAAAATGGCTATGTTACCAAGAACGGACTTCCATATCGTATGCGGGCTATCAGCGATATTCTGCATAATCCGGTATACTGTACAGCTGATCAGACTTCCTATCAGTTCTTTTTTGACAACGGTGCCAATGTTGCAGGAAACATTGAAGATTTCGATGGAAAACATGCATTAAGCGGTTATAATAAAACCGACCACGTAAAAGACGAACATGAAGATTCGACTTTCTTCAATCCAAAGTTCACGCAGCTCTCTTTCCGGAAGCCAATAAATGATTGGATCATATCAGTTGGAAAGCATGAGCCTTTTATTTCTTCGGAAGACTGGATTGCTGCACAGCAACTGATGAAGGACATCGAAGAGCAGCATAATCGCCCGCACCGTGCGACTAACGCTTTACTTTCAGGTTTGATGATCTGTCCGAAATGCGGCAAAGTCCTGAATGTGGTTTCTGAGTCCGGTCGCTGGACCAGAGGAAGACCTCGTTTCAAGTACGTATGCCCCGGACATCGAAAAAAAGAATGCTATTACCTGGCTGTTGATGGTGTTAAGCTGGATGATCAGGTGGTGAGACAGCTCGCTGCCTTAGTAGATGAGCAGAAGGAGACTTATTTCAAGCTGATTGAAGCAAGGATCCGGGAGCTTACAAGATCAGATGCTTCGGAACGTGAATACCAGGAAACGAAGAAAGATATCGAAAAGATCAAAGCGGATATTGCGGCACAGATCAGGAACTTGCGTGAAGCAGATGACGTTCTCAGGAAATTCATCCAGGATGATGTGACAGAGATGTCCGCAGAACTCAGCCGGAAAGAAGCAGTTTTGCTGAAACTTGAAGAGGAACGCGGTGATAATTCACAGACCATCGAGGATCTTTCTCAGGTCAAGAAAAAACTGGCGGATTTCAAGGAATCATGGAAGACGGCAACACCGGAAGAACTCATGTCAATGGTCCGGGCGGTCGTCGAAAGAGTCTACGTTGTCTATGAAAATGATGAACCTATTGCTCACATATTTTTGAAAGGTTGTATCAAGGAAGACTACACCAACTTCTTTGATACAGCTAGTTACATACCTTTTACTGGCAATGGGGTATTAAAGGTCAATTTGTGTGTGATTCAGAGCCATGAAAATGACGCAGAAGAAGATATACACACACAAATGTCGCAATCGGACAAGTATCGGGAACTGCATCCACACATTCGCTGGCGTGCAGCTGCGCGCGGAGTGCGCAAGGCAGATGGCCGAGCTGCGTTCCGTTTACGGCAACGACTATGAACAGCCCACCGCCGTTCCGATGCTGACCGAAGGTTTCAACCTCCCCGCGAAGAAGATCATCCATATCGTCGGGCCGATAGTCTCGGGCGGACTCACCGCAAAGAACGAAAGGGAGCTTGCGGAATGCTATAAAAACACGCTTGACATGTGCGCGGAAAACGGGCTCCGCTCGGTCGCCTTCTGTTGTATCTCGACGGGCGTATTCGGCTTCCCGAAGGAGCGGGCGGCCCAAATCGCGGTTGAAACCGTGACGAAATGGCTGAAGACGCATTCAAATGACATTGACCGTGTGATATTTAACGTATTCATGGAAAGGGACAGGGAGATATATGAGCGGATCCTTCGATGACAACGCATATCTCGGTACGATACAGAAGGGCATAAACGCCGTGCGTGGGTTACGCTTTGGCCTTTCCGTCGGCTCCGGCAGCAAAGAGGAGAATATCGCCCGATTAAAGGATGAGCTTGCTTCCGCCGACGCGATAGTCATAGGCGCCGGCGCTGGGCTTTCTACAGCGGCAGGCCTTACATATTCCGGCGAACGCTTCGAACGCTATTTCTTCGATTTCAAAGAGATTTTCGGCATAACCGATATGTACTCCGGCGGCTTCTATCCGTTCCCCGATGACGAGACCCGCTGGGCATGGTGGGCAAGGCATATCTATTACAATCGCTATATCGACCCGCCGAAGCCGGTGTATTGCGACCTGCTCAGGCTCGTAAAGGACAAGGACTATTTCGTCATCACCACGAACGTCGATCATCAGTTTCAGCGCGCGGGCTTTGATAAGAAGCGTCTGTTCTATACACAGGGGGATTACGGCCTGTTCCAGACGGTAAACGGCAGGAACGGAAAGACCTATGACAACCGTGACTGGGTGATCCGTGCGATGGCCGCACAGAGATTCATTCCCGATGAAAACGGCGTGTTCGAAGTGCCGGAGGACCGCCTCATCTCAATGCGAATCCCCACCGAACAGATACCGCGCTGCCCGGATGACAGAAGCGCAGTCACGATGAATCTAAGATCCGATGATACCTTCGTCGAGGACGCGGGCTGGCACGAGGCGTCGAAACGCTATGCGGATTTCCTAAAGGCTCATGAAGGCCGGCACGTTCTGTATCTCGAGCTCGGCGTAGGTGCGAATACGCCGACGATAATAAAGTACCCGTTCTGGGCTCTGACGATCGAGAACCCCAACGCCGTCTATGCCTGCATCAATTACGGCGAAGCGTTCTGCCCCAAGCAGATAGAAAAATGGTCGATTCTTATTAACGGCGATATCGCCGAGATAATCGAAGCGATCTGAACGACAAATTAACGATCAGCCCCGGCCTTTCACGGCTCGGGGTTTTCCTTATCTGCAGCCACAGGACGGTTCAAGTCCTCTTGCCCGCACTTTTCCCCCGAGAGGTATTCGCGTAAAAAGCACATTAAAGACTCCCTCTTTATACGGCTTTATGTTTGAAAAGGCGCTGCAGCGTGGTATAATCATATTGAACAGATCATTACGATAACGGAGGCCAAGCAATGACGGTCATCATCGCGTGCAGCTCGCTCAGGGAGTACGTTGAATACGCGCAGAAGAAGGTCGGGACTGACCATCCCGTGTATTATCTAGACCGCAAATACCACCGCGATCCCGCTGAGATGCGCTCTCACCTGATCGGGTCGATCAAGAGTCTCCCGGAGGATACCGAGACCGTGCTCGTCGCTATGGGCTTCTGCGGCGGCTCGTGGGAAGGAGTCAGCGCGCCCTGCCGTATTGTGCTGCCGAGGGTGGACGATTGCGTTTCGCTGCTTCTGCAGACGGGCGACGAGCCGAGATCGGATCTGAAAACGCCAAGGCATCTATACGTCCGCGCCTTGGATCCGTCGACCGAATCTTTCAAAGCGATTTTCGATCAAATGACGGCGGATAAGGATGATGAGACGAGGCGTCGTTATCACGAGGACTGGAAAAGTTATTACGACTGCGTCTCCATAATCGATACGGGCATCAACGATTGCCGCAGGAAGGACTATTTCGATACCGTTAAAAAGGACGCTGACTGGCTTGACGCAAGAACGGAATACGTCTCCGGCGGCGCTCATCTTATCGAAAAGCTTCTTCGCGGGGAATGGGACGAACAGTTCCTCGTACTTGAGCCGAACACGGCTGTATCAAAAGACGAAATGCTGATCGTATGAGGGAAAATGAAGAGGCGAAATATGACTCAACGCGAAAGAATGATAAAGGGTCTGATTTACGACCCGATGGATGAAGAACTTTTGAAAGAGCAGTTCCCTTTTCAGGACATGCTCTGGGAGTTCAATCAATTAAAGCCATCCGATATCGTGAAAAAAGAACAATACATGAAGGCGGTATTCGCCGAATGCGGCGAGAAATGCTATATCGAGCTGCCCTTCCACGCCAACTGGGGCGGCAGCCACGTGCATTTCGGCTCGGGTGTTTACGCCAATTCCAATCTCACTCTCGTTGACGACGGGCACATTTACGTCGGGGACAAAGTGATGTTCGGCCCGAACGTGACTATCGCGACGGCAAATCACCCCATCGATCCCGAGCTTCGCGCGAGGGGGCTGCAGTACAACAAGGACGTGCGTATCGGCGAGAACGCCTGGCTCGGCGCGGGGGTGATCGTCGTTCCCGGCGTCACGATCGGAAAGAACGTGGTCATCGGCGCGGGAAGCGTCGTTACGAAGGACATCCCCGATAATGTCGTCGCGGTCGGCAATCCCTGCCGGGTGCTGAGGGAGGTCTCGGAGCGCGATAGGAAGTACTTCTACAAGAATGAGCCGATCGACCGTGAAGAACTGGAATGAATGAAACCGGATACGGAGGAACAGCCCATGGAACAATCTTTCAGGCCCATGCGCCGCTTTAAGCAGGCGCTTTCGGAGGAGGAATGCAGGAGCCTTCTCGAAACCGAAAAGCGGGGCACGCTTGCCGTCATCGGCGACGGCGGCTATCCCTATGCCCTGCCCATCAATTTCTATTACGATGAAGCCGAAAACAAGCTCTATTTCCATTGTTCACGCGAGGGGCATAAGGCCGAGGCGATGAATAGCTGTGATAAGGTCTGCTTTACCGTACACGACGCGGGAGAGCAGCGCGGCGACTGGTCATACTACGTCAAGAGCGTTATCGTGTTCGGCAGAGCCAAGCAGGTCGAGGATCCGACCGTCAAATACGAAAAGGCCCGGGCTTTCGGTATGAAGTATTATCCGAGCATGGAGGAGCTCGACGCGGAGCTCAAGCGGGATCTCGACCGCGTCCGGATCATGGAAATAACCATCGAGCACATGAGCGGCAAGCTCGTGCACGAGAAGTGAGGACAATTCATTAAACAACGCGGCAAAAAAAGATGATACTCGCATATCTTCCAGTAGGCGAAAACGGTGCATCCGATGAGCTTCTGCCCACCATCCTTCCGGAGGGGATAGAGACCGTGCCGCGCCGCTTTGCGATCTCGTTCCGCAACCGGTGGATGATCGAACAGTCCGATTTCGTTGTAACTCACGTCACGAATCATATCGCTTCCGGAGCGGCGCAGTTCAAAGCGCTTGCCGAAAAGCAGGGAAAAACGGTCATCAACCTGACGGTGTGATTCACGCCTTCTCGGTCAGCTTCTGATACAGCTTCATGAGTTCTGCAACGCAGTCGGACTCGGTGAAGCCCTTTATCGGGAAACCGTATGCCTGCATGACTGCGCGATCGTTCTGCTGATGCGCTGTGCGCAGCTCCGGCGGCATGGTCAGCTCGTCGTAAAGATCGGCGAGGGATTCGAACCGAATTTTTCGCCCGTTTTTGCCTGTTCTCTCCTGAAAAAGGGCTAGTTCTCTCCTGGTTTTCGGCTCGATTTTGAAGGTTTTTACCGGAAAGAGCAAAAAAAGAAAAGCCAGAAAACCTAATGATTTACTGGCTTTTCTTGCCTGAAGAATGCTGTTTCAACAGACTCGGGGTAATCATCAGATTCCGTAAAGCGCACATTGATCCGATGGTTTCACAGGAGAACAGTTGTTTCGTCCTTCTCAATAGTTTTTTTGATCTTTCCGCTATTCCGGGAAACCTTTTGAGTTGCCTCATTTGTAATTTGCTTCTGGCTATGCAGACCCGGAGAAGGATCGATCACTATACTTTTTGAAATCCTCTGTTTGCTCCGGGATGACGTTGCAGACTTTCTCAAAGATCTCAAAAGGCGCAGGCGGATAACCGTGCCTGCTGATGTATCTCACAGCTTTTTGCAGGGCAGATCGTTGATCATCATCACGCCCTCTCGGAACGTGAGCTTTGCCATGCCGGCTTTCCTGCCGAATACGTTATCGCCGAGGGGGTAAAGCTTGACGATCTCTTTGCCGCCAAGGTCGTCAAGCACCGACGCGAAGAGTTCACCGTCCTTCAGCATGACCTCCTCTATCATGAGGTCCTCGTCGTTCATCTCGTATCTGCCGCAGAAGCTCTCCCAGTTCGTACGGTCGGGCTCCGATATCGCGATATCCTCAAGCGCGATCAGGGGCTTGGGCTCCTCTCCGCTGATGATCGCGTCCAGACCGGTCACAAAGCCGTTGTACGCCCGCGCGTCCGTATGATCGCGGTCGCAGAGGGTGATGAGCACGGCGTCCCGATCGAGCCAACGCTTGATAAGGGCGGTGTAGCCGGGCAGATACCCGGTGTGGAACGCAACGATATTCCCGTCGTCATCGGGCATGAGCCCCCAGCCGAAGCCGTAGCCGTTGCCGATCTCGCCGTTATTGAGGCGCACGGGCTCGGTCATCGTTTCCTGTTCTTCCTCCGTGAGCAGCGAACATGAGCGCAGCGCCCTGTCCCAAGCATACAGGTCGAGTATGCTGCTCTTGACGTAGCCCGCGCCGTCCGTGCCGTCCATACCGGCGACGACGTCCTTCCACCTAGACTGCTCGGCAAGCTTCCATTCCCCATCCTCGAAGACCTGCCCGAGAGCAAGGTTTTCGATCGTGAGACCGTCCTTGATGCGGTGAATAAGCAGGGTATTTGTCATGCCGGAGGGCTCGAATACGCGCTTTTTGAGGAACTCTGAAAACGGCATGCCCGAGAGCTTCTCGGTGAGCATGGCAAGAAGGGCGTAGCCGGTGTTGCAGTATTCCCAGCCGTCGCCCGGCGCGAAATGCGCCGGTTCGCCGCAGTCCTTAAGGAAGGGCAGCACAGCGCTGTTGTCCGGTATCCCACCGCCCTCGGTGATGAGACTCATAAAATACGGGATATAATCCGGAAGTCCGCTCGTGTGGGTCAGAAGATGCCTGATCTTCACGCCCGTGTACGGGATCTCAGGGAAGTGATCCGTGATCGCGTCGTCGAGTGTGAGCAGTCCGTCACGCACAAGCAGCATGATTGCGGTCGCCGTCATCGGCTTGCTGACCGAGCCGATATCAAAGAGCGTATCCTCTCGAACGGGTATAACGCCCGCGGGGTCGCAAAAGCCGATCGCGCCCTTCGACACTATCTCACCGTTCTCGGCATACAGCCAGCTCCCCGAGAAAGCTCCCTTTTCAAAGGCTTCGCGGGTCAATTTTTTCATCATCGCGTTCTTATCCATGGTTGACTCCTTTCGTCTGTCCAATAATACTTTATAAACCTTTATTTCGTATCGTCCGTGTTTTCTTCGGCTGAAACGCTTTCCCACAGCGAGGCGAGCGCATCTATGCCGGAGCCCTTTGCGACGTTCTCAACGGCCTGCGCCGCCGTCGCGCCGACGTCGTCGTATGCGCTTACGTCCCCGACGCGGTCTACAAAGCGGATGTCGGCCGCCTCGTAGCTGGGCTTAGCGTCGAAGAACGCGGCAAGCGTCTTCGCGCTTAAGAGCGAAGCGAGCGCCTCTTCGTCCTTGCCCTCAAGCAGCTGCGTGCCGGCACGCGCCGTCAGCAGTATGCTGCAGACCTTATCGAGGTAATTTGGCTTTGAGCCCTTGCGCAGTCCCGAAAACACGTCGACGGCCCAACTGAGTATCGCCTCCGCGGAAGCGTAGTCGCCTCGCTGCGTGAACACGTTCATGCAGCCGATGACTGTATCGCAGAGCTGCGTGAATATGCTTGTGAACGCCTTTGAAAGATAGGGCGCTGCCTCATCGGTCCTCTTGCACACGGCGAGGATATGGCCTATATCGTGGTCAAAAAGCCCGCCGGCATTGGACTTTTTCAAAAGCTCGACGCCCTTTTCGGTCTCGTCCACAGCCAGATATACGCGCGCGATCTTTCCGCAGATCGTCTGATCGCCGATCTCGGGATCCCCGTTCTGCCCGAGTAGCATACGGGACCGCTCAAACAGCTCAAGCGCACGCCGGAGCAGCGCACGGTCCCCGCTCTCAAAGCCGAAACCGCTGTAAAGGAGGGCGCATTGGTAAACGATACGGAAGGAATAGTGATATTTCTTCAGCGCCTTTTCCGCTTCCGCGAGCCCTTCGCGATCCTTTTTTCGGCGGTATTCACGCAGGCGCTGTTCCATCGTCTCAAGGCGGTTGTCGTTCATCCGATAGCCTAAAAGCGCGTCCACCGAAGTGTCGAAGAAATCCGCCATCCTTATGAGCAGCAGTATGTCCGGCATGTTCAGTCCCGATTCCCATTTGTGAACCGCGCCGACGGTCACACCGAGCACCTCGGCAAGCTGCTCCTGCGTCAGCCTCCGTTCCTTGCGCAGCGCGCGGATATTGCCCGAAAGTCCGATCTGCATCCTCTTTTCTCCTTTGCTTTTATAATATCATTATAATTGTTGCCACATATTGAGTGAACACACCGTTTATACTAAAAATAAAATTATTTTTATACCTGAGGTATAATTTACGATATTTGCAGCGGTATAAATTTCACTCGATAAGCAAAACACCGCAAAAAACGGAACCATATCTATGTTATCATATAAATAGTTTTTTCTACCATAGGGTACGAGCACCGCGACCTGTTCATACATATGGATGCCGGGCAGCGAGCACTGTTACGGGCCTATTTCGAAGAATACCTTATTGACTGTGACGACCTCATCAACGTAACGACCGCTGCCCGTATGCTCGGCTATTCCCAGTCAGCCATCGTCAAATGGTGCGTGACTGGAAGATGCAAAGCGTTTCTTGTTTCCGGCAAGTACCTTATTCCCAAGATCTGCCTCATCGACTATCTCATGTCTGCGGAAGCCATGTGCATCTGCCAGAAATCCTTCCGGCATGAGATACTGCTGAAGGAGTTCCTTGATAGTATGAAATGAGAAAGATTGCAGAACAGGGTAGAATAAGAATATCTCACCCTTGACATTATAACGGTATACCGTTATAATATCGACCCGTAAGAAAGGAGATGATCGCTATGATGCTTGCGGATCTGCTCTCACAGCAGGGCATGAGCAAATACAGCCTGTCCAAAAACAGCGGCGTTCCGTACACTACGCTGAGCGATATCTGCAGCGGCAAGACAAGCCTTGAAAAGTGCAGCGCGGAGACGGTCTACCGTCTTGCAAAAGAGCTTCACATGCCTATGGAAGAGCTCCTTGAATCGTACACGGAAGCGCGATGCGCTTTCGAGCTTTTCAAAAGCAACGTGTGTCATCGGCTAAAAAGGCTCGGCGATATCGGCTTTCTCACGGAAGTGCTTGAGAAAAATGAGATACGATACTATTATCGGAGAAAGTGGTATCCCGAAAGCTTCTATCTTTTGGCGATGGTGGATTATGTGAGCCGTGAAAACAACGTGGAGCTCTGCAGTGATTACGACGCGCTCCGGAAGCAGAAGCTTTCGGAGACGATCTATCCGGCGGGCGTACTCGCCCTTTGCGCGGCAGAAAAAAGCAACAAGCCTAAGGAGCTGGCAAAAAGGAATGCCATCCCGGAATTCATGCGTTTCAACATCGTGGAAAGCGAGGTTCGAAATGTCATCTGAAAACAGCGAGTTATTCACAAAGGAGAATATGTCCGAACTGTCTTTTGCAAAGAGGATCCAAGCTTTAATGGGCGATTCGGTACCGGACTGCGTTCCGCGGGGGACCTGGAACGGCGTCGAATACAAGCATATTTACCGGGATCTTCGTGAAAACTCCATAGACGGTATTATTCCGGAGCATTGCATCGTCAAAGGCACTTTGACCGACATCAGCGGGGCTCCCTTTTCCGCGTCGATCAAGTATCATTTGGGAGCGCGGCACATGAACTCCTCCCAGATGATGTGCATAAACTTCTTCAAAGCATTCTTTGAGGAAGAAGACCGCGAGCGGGTTTTGCTGTCTGCGCTGAGAAAGAGCGGAGTAGTTATCCCGGATGAGGCATCTATCGAGGCAGCCGCATTCGAATACGAGCCGGACAGGGCCGAAAGGACGAATTTCGATTTCTTCATAAAGCTCGATAACGGCTCTCATATTTCATTTGAAGTCAAATACACGGAATCCGAATTCGGCGGCGTCAAGCAGGAAAAGTCCGACTCCGGGAAGTATGAGAGGAAATGGCACGAAATCTACTCTTCCCGTGTCAGGAACCATCCGGTACTGAAGCACGATATGGAGGATTTTTACGAGAACTACCAGATCAACAGGAACATACTCTATGCCTCCGGGAACGATCAAACGGTATTCCTGACTCCGAGAGCAAACGACTCGAAGGGTATCACGGAGGGCAGAGCATACATCGACCGATTGGGCTGCCAAAGGATAATTAACGTCTATTGGGAAGACCTTGCCGCGAACATATTGGACGAGGCTTCCTGCTGCCCCAAACTCAAAAAGTATTTTGAAGCTTTCAACACCAAGTATATCGCTGTTCTAAGTAAAGAATAAATTGATAATAATAGGTTGTATTTCTCCTATTTATGTGTTATAATAGTATCGTAGAATCGAAAGGAGGCTGCTTCCTATGAACATCAACACGAAAAATCTCGTTTCCATCACCGAGGCGAATCAGAACTTTTCCCGCGTGGCGCGAATGGTGGATGAATCCGGCGCGGTCGTGATACTAAAAAACAATACGCCGAGGTATCTTTTGATCGAATTCGGCAGAGCGGAAGCGGAGCAGTTGGCTTTAGATGAGGACGTCCTCTCGATATCCAAGCGCCTTATCGCCAAAAACCGGGAGGCGTATGAGGTGCTTGCCGAATGATCGTACTGTCAAAGGCTCAGATCATTGCGCTGCATGACGAGCTGACCGCCGAAACAGGCGGCGATACCGGCCTTCGCGACGAGGGCCTGCTTGAATCCGCGCCGAACGCTCCGTTCCAGTCCTTCGGCACTGTCGAGCCGTTTCCATCCATTCAGCAGAAGGCCGCCCGTTTGGGATATGGGCTCATCAAAAACCATCCGTTCGTCGATGGGAACAAACGAATAGGCGCGCACGCAATGCTCGTATTCCTTGCGCTCAATGGGATAGAGCTCGAATACACACAGGAGGAGCTGTCAGATGTCATTCTCAAGGTCGCTGCCGGAGAATGCGGATTTGACGATCTTCTGAAATGGATACTTTTTGACGCCTATCATATATGCGATAGTTGTTACGAGCTCTTTAGTGTCGACCGTCATAGGCCATATCCTCCTTTTCATATTCGGTATTATAATTATAATATATCAAGCCTGCATGCGCAAGTGAAACCAGCACATTGGCTTTAAAACATGGTAAGGCCATGTACTCACATGGTAATGCCATTTCTTCCGGCCTGCAAACACATGGTAAGGCCATGCTTATACAGGGCTTTACCATGTCAGTGCGAGCCTATTTCTATCCCGTCTATATAGCTTCGGTGAGTTCTGAAATTGAGTACGATAGCGGAATTGAACCAATCGTCTCTTCCGTTGGGATAGGGGATGCCGGTAACCTCGTCGGCAATGTCGATAAGCTCAACGAGCGCTTTTTTCAATCCCAAGGATATTATCTCATCAGTGAAATACAGACGCACGGATACCATCGTTTCGAGCTTGCAGATCTCCACAGTGACCTTGTGCTTTTCCGAAAACCGCCTGGCCTTTGCAATAAACAGTTTTGCTTTCATAATAAGATCGATATCCGGAACGAAAGTGACTCCGGGCGGCGTCGCTTCGAGCTGTCGTATTCTCCTATCTGCTGTTTCTTCTTCGGGCGTGCTGCCATCGGGCAGCTTTTTTTCGTTTTCGAATTCGCCGAAGATCTCCCTGAAAAAATCCTCGTCTTCGTTGTACCGTTTGCTGTAGATAATGCTTCCGGCAGTCCTCATATTATTGTCCTCCTTCGATTGCCCTCTACTTCTATTACAATCGAGACGGCCGATAGGGGACACGTTTCCACAAATATATTTTTATAACTCTGTCCACTTTTACTTTTCTGCGTTGCTTTATATGTAGAGGACAAAGAAAGGAACCGGAAAATATGGAAGAAACGAAATACAACACCGATCCTAAGCAATTCTTCGATATGCTCAGAGCTTTGACACCTATACCCGATGTAACACGCGTAAAGAAAGCGGAGGAATTTGTTTCGCGGGCAAAGGACTTCTCCGAGAAATACGGGATCGAATCGGAAATCAAAAAGGAAAGCGCTCAAATATCGGTATGGCTGTATTTTCGAACGCAGAAGCAGCGTTTTGTATCGACAATGAAAGATGACTTTGCAAATTTGATGGGAATGGCCGATAATATGCTGATCATCCCTCATCCGAGGAACAAAGCTGACTCATTTGATTATGCTCTCGTTTTCGATCTTGCCACCCACCGTATTTTCTTTAAAGCGCAGGACATCTCTTCGATATAAACAAATGGTTTTACCATGCCAAAACATGGCGATACCATTTGCTTGAGCTTTAAAACCAATGGCGTTACCATGTAAAGACATGGTTTTTCGCACTCTTTTCGATACACAAAAGCCCGGGGCACTGCCTCGGGCTTAAGTTTTATTCGGTTAATTATCGTATGTTTTTATTATCTTCCAGAGAGCTTCTTTTTGCTCCGGCGACAGCGCAGTCCACTTTTCAAACAGTTCTTTAAGCTCAGGCGTGACCTCGATCATGTTGCCCTCGGAGAAAAACTGCGCCACGGTGATGCCGAATGCCTTGCAAAGCGCTTCAAGAGTTACCAAGCTCGGCGTGTTGCCGCGACGATAGATATTGGAAACCGTATTCGGTGACAGCCCTGCTTCTTTGGCAATTTTGTAATCAGACCAGCCGCGCTGCTGCTGAAGCTCCATTAGCCTTTTACGGATGTCCACAAAACCACCTCACTCTCTAATTCAATTCTATCACCATATTTGGTGAGTCGTTAGAGCAAATGAGTGTGAACAATAGCGCAAGATATGGTGATATTTATACTTGAATTTTGCGCATCGGCAGATTAGACTATACGTGTGTGAGGCGGAGTATGACAGTAACCTTCTTCGGACACCGATATGTGCAAAATGAAATAGAGCCGATGCTGAGATCGACTCTTATTGATCTTATCGAAAACCGCGGTGCGGAGCTGTTCTATGTCGGAAATCAGGGCGGGTTCGACGCTATGGTGACGAGGGTGTTGCGGGAGCTGATGAGCCGTTATCCTATCCGTGCTTATACGGTACTCGCATATCTTCCAGTAGGCGAAAACATTATGTCCGAGGATCTTCTCCCGACCATCCTTCCGGAGGGGATAGAGACCGTGCCTCGTCGCTTTGCGATCTCCTTCCGCAACAGATGGATGATCGCGAAGTCCGATTTCGTTGTAACCCACGTCACGAATCATATCGCTTCCGGCGCGGCGCAGTTCAAAGCGCTCGCCGAAAAGCAGGGAAAAACGGTCATCAACCTGACGGTGTGATTCACGCCTTCTCGGTCAGCTTCTGATACAGTTTCATGAGTTCTGCAACGCAGTCGGACTCGGTGAAGCCCTTTATCGGGAAGCCGTACGCCTGCATGACCGCGCGGTCGTTCTGCTGATGGGCGGTGCGCAGCTCTGGCGGCATAGTCAGCTCGTCATAAAGATCGGCAAGGGACGAATCCGGGTACTTCGCACGTGCGTCGAGTATCGCCTGCGCGGTCTGCTCGATCTTCGCCTTCTGCTCTGGCGTAGGATCGGGCCACGGGAAGTTGTTGTAGACCACCTTGATTGAATAATCAATCCTTGTCTCTAGTCTTCCACAAACCGCCCTAACCCAAGCATTATGCACATTTGAATTAAGTACTCCAAAGTGATATAAGGAGGCGTTTGGCATCAAGCGTAATTTATTGCTACATAGTACTTTGTCGTCCATGTAGCCCATAGGAACATAACGTCTCTTTTCAGAAGATACTTCTGGGATTACAATATAATCACCTTTCGGCATATTCTCCGTTTGGAATCTAGTAGGCTTATCTGCAAGTTTTATTGTAGATTCTCGCGAGCTAGCTAATCGATAATCGCGCACAGACTGAACTCGCTTCAAGCAATTTGGCATCTTTCTCAAAACTGAAGGAGGACAATCGCCAAGCCATAAGCAATAACGTGGTTTTTGATTAATAAATTCCTTTGCACCGTACCAAGGATGAAAGTATTGAACTGAAGCCGGTTCCGATTGAATAAACGCTTCCATTTCTTCTTTTTCGAAAAGATAATTACCGTCATCGATTGGCTGATTACCCATTCCAATTTCAGGCACACTACAGCGTGGCTTGCTGGTACTTTCAATAAACAAATCATTTGCATCAACCAAATATCCATTTATATGACTAACGATTTGCTTCCTTTCACCATCAAATATTATACAAGGCTTTAAACTGTTTACTCTGCTAAACCCAATTATCACACAATGGACATGAGCTTTTATGCTTGCCTCACTGTCCCATCGGAAAGTTCGGTGAGCAAACATTATGTGGATACCTTCTTCAAACAAAGGCTTCCATAGGTTCGCAACTGCTTCACCTTGCGTAATAGAGTTAGTGGAAACAAGTGCGGCTTTGATGTTGGATCCAAACATCATATCAGTTGCTTTTTTATACCAACAGCAAACATAATCAAGATTACCTGTGTTCTTCCATCCCGGAAAGATAGCGTTAACATCGGATTTTTGTTCCTTGCTCATCCAACGTGCGCCCACAAACGGCGGATTCCCCATGATATAATTCAGCCTTTCCTTCGGCACGACCTTGTTCCAATCGAGCCGCAGGGCGTTGCCCTCGACTATATTTGCGTTGGTTTTCAGGGGCAGGAACTCGAGGTTCGCATAGATGATATCCTCGGTCTCCTTCATCATCTGGCTTTCCGCGATCCAGAGCGCGGTCTTTGCGACCGTGACGGCGAAATCGTTAATCTCGATGCCGTGGAACTGCGAAATGCTCACCTGTATCGGGCTCATTATCTCGCCGCCCAATTTAACCTGACCGCCGCTCAAAAGGCGGAGCACGTCGTTTTCCAGCCTGCGGATGCAGAGATAGGATTCCGTGAGGAAATTGCCGCTGCCCGCCGCGGGATCCAAAAACTCCAACGAGGCGAGTTTTGCCTGATATTCGCGGAGCCTTCGCACCTTCGTTTTCTCGATCGCGATCGCGGAGATCTCCTCGAGCTCTGACCTCAATTCATCGAGGAACAGCGGGTCGATGACCTTATGGATATTCTCGATGGAGGTATAGTGCATGCCCCCGGAGCGGCGCGTTTCGGGGTTCAGGGTGCTCTCGAACACAGCGCCGAATATGGTGGGACTGATGGACGACCAGTCGAAATCCGCGCTCGCCTTAACGAGCAGCAGCTCGCGTATCTCATCGGTGAACGGGGGAATGATTATATCCTCGTCGGCGAACAGCCCGCCGTTGACGTATGGGAATGCCGCAAGCAAGGGATCGTCGTCCGCAAGGAAGCGGTCGCGCTCCTCGGGCTTCTGGTCAAGCACCTTGAAAAGGGCGGTCAGACCCTTGCGCATCTCCCTTGTTGAGAATTGCGACAGATAATCGTGGAACATCAGATGCTTGCCGAATATGCCCGCGTCCTCCGCATAGAGGCAGAATACGAGACGGACGCAGAGCTTGTTGAGGCTCTTCAGCATTTCGGCGTCGGCAGAGCCGTACTGCTTTAAGAATGCATCGTAAAGGAGCCCGACTACCTCGCCGGCCTTGATGGAGATCTCCATCTCCCTTTGGATATGTACGCTCTCCGTCTCCGTCAGGAAGGAGAGGCGGTAATACTCCTTCTCAAGGTCGCGGAGCTTGATCTTCTCCGGCTCGCCGCCCGGGCGCTCCATGTCGTAGATATAGAACTCCGCAAAGTTGCAGGTGATGACCCAGCGCGGATGGCGGGACAGCGGAAGCTCGGTAATATAACGCTTCGCCTGCTGGAAAGGGGTGAGCAGGGAACCGTCGGACTGCTTTATGGGCTTGTTAAGATCCTTGCCGAGCCCCTTCTGCTCGATCAAAACTTTGGTGGACGGGATATAGCCATCAATGAAAGACGTGTGATCAAGGTGCACCTGATCCTCGAACTCGATGAAATCGGCGACGTTAGTTACGCCGAAAACGTCTGTCAAAAGCGTGGTCCAGAAAAGCTGGCTCTCGCCCTTTTCATAGCCCTTGTCCTTCCATCTGGCGGCAAAATCCTTCGCCGCTTTTCTTTGCTGAATGTCGTTCATATAAGCTCCGCTCTCATTCGGATGGATTTGATAGGATTATTATACCATACGGGAGGCTTAAGGGAAAGAAAAATGTCGTGATAAACTGCAAAGAGGTCACGCTCACAAAATGGGCGTGACCTCTTTTGTATAGCAAACGACAATTAACAATTCTATTTCGAGAAAGAGTGCAATTAGGCTGCACTCTTTTTTCTTATACCTGGATTTGAAAGAACTTTGACAGCTGAAATATATTTTGTCAAAGCGGCAGCTTGACCCCAATCACCGGGCAGTTTTTTTGCCACATGTAATTAGAGAGTCTTTTGCCGAATGACGGACAATTGGAGCCGGCTGAAATATATTTCTCCCAACCTGCTCTTTTGGCCGATAATCGGCCACTAACTTTGCCTATAACCCATGAGAGGAGTTGTTGCTTATGTGCATGGAAAGGCTTTGCGGGCGAGAGCTCAAATCATGGAAACAGGGCCCAATAACGGAAATATATTTAACAATATATGTAACCCACGGGGGTTGCACGTTTTTTATCACATTTTGGGTCTAAAAAACAACATATAGTGGTTGACGATAGAACTATGTCTACATATTGCGATTTAAGGCCGAAATTTTGGCAACCCCCGTGGGTTGCCGATTTTGGAGCAAAAAAAGTGTATGATGCGAGCGAAAGCTTGATCGAATGGTTTATTTCGAGCTACGGTTTTCACTAATGATAACTGGTACCACTTTTCAAAAGCGAGGTTTCCATTATTTGATAACTACCCCCAGTTTTGATTTCATTGCCGCCGTTACTTGATAACTGTATCAACTTTTATCGGTTCCAGGCGCATTTGGAATATGAATGCCGCTCCCATCTTTGATCGTGAGGGAGCAGTGTATCACTCAGGAAAGGAGGAAACTCACATGAACGATCTTATCAACATGAACGACGTAGTGACCGAAGAGGTCGCCTGGCTGTGGCCCGGGTACATCCCCGCAGGGAAGCTTACGATAGTTCGCGGCAACCCGGGCGAGGGCAAGACCATGCTCATGATGCATGTCATATCGAGGCTGACGCAGGGCAGGCCCCTTCCCGGCGAAGCGGACGACGCATTCCGCGATCCCGTCAACTGCATCTACCAGACGGCAGAAGATGGCTTGGGCGACACCATCAAGCCTCGTCTCGAGGCGAACGGCGCGGATTGCAGCAGGGTATTCGTCATCGACGAAACAAAGGACCCGCTCTCGTTCTCCGACGAGCGTATCGAGGCGGCTATCCGCGAGACCAAGTCGAAGCTGTTCATCCTGGACCCATTGCAGGCGTATCTCGGAGCGGGCGTGGACATGTACCGCGCGAACGAAGTCCGTCCCCAGTTCCACAGCCTGAAGGTGATCGCTGAGCGCACAGGCTGCGCTATCGTCCTCATCGAGCATCTGAACAAGATGAAGGGCATGAAGGCGATCAGCCGCGGTCTCGGCTCAATGGACATCACCGGAGCGGCGAGGAGCGTACTGCTGCTCGCAAAGCCGAACCCGAAGGAAGCTTCAGTATTCCTTGCTCCCGTGAAGAGCAATCTCACTGCGCTGAGCCCCACGCTCGTATTCACCGTAGAGGACAATCGTATGTTCTTCGAGGGTACGAGCGACATGACCGCGGACGAGCTATTGGAGAGTTCGAAAGGCGAGTACAAGAAAACGAAGCTCCCGCTTGCCGAAGAGCTCATCTCGGGTCTCATGGCATTGGGGAAGGAAGTATCCGCATCAAGCGTCTACGGTCTTCTGAAGGCTCACGGGATCAGCGAACGCACGGCAAACGAGGCGAAGAAGAATCTCGGCATCGATTCCAAGAAGCAGAAGGACGGAAGCTGGGCATGGCTCCCGCCGAAGCGGGAGACCGAACAGCTCTCCCTTCAGGACTAAGATTGCAAAATTGAATTTTGCAACCTTGCAAACATCTGCGTACACACAATTTTGCAACCTTGCAGAATTGACCGTATGCGTTAATCACCCATGGCGCCAAAAGCGCCGGATTTGGCATCACGAAGCCAAGTGATCGCTTCTGTGTGACGCCAAATCAAATAACACAAATACAGGAGGTTTTAATGAACAAAATCAACCAAAAACCAAAAGCATGGGCGGGTGAATGTCTTTGCAAGCATCGCCTTTTTGTACCAAAAAAGCCTTGCTTGTCGGGGACAGGCCCCGAACCCCTATGCCGCTTACCGCGGGAGGTGGCGCCATGAAAAAAACAGCGCATCAATATCACCTGTGGATGAGCGACGAAGAAAACCGTGAGCTGGAAAGATTGTGCGAAAGCACCGGCCTTTCAAAAGCCAACCTCATCCGAAAGCTCATCATGAGCAAACCCGTGAGGGAAAGGCCGAATGCAGACTTCACCGAGCTCCGCACCTCGATCGACCGGATCGGCGTCAACTTCAATCAGCTCGTGCACAGAGCGAACGCGGAGGGCTTCGTAACAAACGACGACTTCCGTATGGCCCGTATCGCCTTTGAGCGGATACTCGCCCTCATGCGGGAATGGGAGGCAGTATGGCGGTAACGAAGGTTCTCTCAAGACACATGCGGCCCGATCAGCTGATCAGCTATGTCGCCAATCCAATGAAGACAGAGGAGCATACCCTTGTCAGCTGCTTCCATTGCGAGCTCGATACCGCCGCAAGGCAGATGCTCGAAACAAAAGCCCGCTGGGGCAAGGAAGGCGGGATCGAGATGTTCCACGGCATACAGTCCTTCGATCCCGGAGAGGTATCGCCGGAGCTCGCTCACGACATAGGCCGTCAGTTCATCGAGGAGCACTTCAAGGGATACGAGGTAGTCCTTGCCACGCATATCGACAAGGATCATATCCATAACCATATGGCGGTAAACTCGGTGAGTTTCCTTACGGGCAAAAAATACCACAGCACAGCTGAGTCGTATTACGTTCAGGTCCGCGGCACTTCGGACAGGCTCTGCCGTGAGAACGGGCTTTCGGTCATCGAGAACCCGGGCCGCCATGGCAAGAGCTACGCCCTGTGGCGGGCGAACAAGCTCGGGTATCCGACGCTCCGCGAAATGCTCGATAAGGACGCGGAAGAGGTGCTTGCGATCGCCCTGAGTGCGGGCGACGTTTACCGCCTTATGGAAGCCCGTGGGTATGAGGTAGAGCACAACAGCAAATATCCGACCTTCAAGCCCAAGGGAGCTGAGCACGGCTTCCGATTGAAGCATGACGGCAAATCGCTCACGGAGGACGATATCGACAGGCTCATAGAGAACGATCTCATGGACACGACTCATGAGACCTTCGTTATCAAGGAAAGAGAGCGTATCCCGTTCGTGCCGTTCAAAAAGCTTCACGGGTTCAGGGCCTTGGTCGCACACTACATGTACATTCTGGGAATGTTCGCCGAGAGGAAGCAGGTCCCGTACAAGGTCAAACCGGAGGACCTTAAACTGTTCCGCCGTTTACAGGAAGAACTTATATTCATCGGCAAATACGAGATCGACGATCCTGACGCTCTCAACGCAAGGGAGGCCGCGATCGAAGCCGAGATGGACAGGCTCACGAAAACGCGGACGATCCTCAACAGCAAAAAGAAGCGGAACAAAAAGCTGTACGACGCGCTCGCCGACGCGGAGTATTACGCAGGCGTTCCGGAGGATTACGCCGAGGAGCACGCTCGTCTCTTCGAAGCACAGTGCCTGCTGGAAGGTAGGGATATGACCGCCCTCAACAAAGAAAAGACCGAGCTGTACGAAAAGCTGGTCGCGGTCAACAAACGGCTGCGTAAGCTTCGCAGCGAGAAAAGGATCATCGCGAATACGAAGGTCGACATGCTCCATATCACGGAGGTCCTGGACGATCCTGCCGTAAACAGGCAGGAAGCCATGAGAGAGCTCATGGAAGAACGATAACTCAAAAACAATGATAACAAGGAGAATTTATGACAGAAAAACAAGAAACCAAAACTATAAAGGACCTGAGCAGCGGGAAGCTCAAGCCCTTTACCGGCCATCCTTACAGGGTGGTCGATGATGACGAGATGGACAGGCTCGTCGAAAGTATTCAGGAACACGGCGTTATGACGCCGATATACGTCCGTCCGATAGACGGAGGTTACGAGGTAATATCCGGGCACAGGCGCATCCACGCGGCCAAGCGCGCGGGGCTCGACACCGTCCCTGCGATCGAAATGGATATGACGCGGGACGAAGCTGCGATAGCGCTTGTCGACAGCAATCTTCACCGTGAGCGGCTGCTGCCGAGTGAAAAGGCGTTTGCTTACAAGCTTAAGCTCGAAGCGCTTTCACGACAGGGGAAGCGGGATCTCACTTGTGGACAAGTTGGCCACAAGTCAAGGGACGATATCGACGGGGATGAAAGCGGGCGCCAGATCCAGCGCTACATCCGTCTGACCAATCTCATCCCGCCGCTCCTCGATCTGGTGGATGAAGGCCGTATCGCCTTCACTCCCGCGGTCGAGCTCTCGTACCTCACGCACGAGGAGCAGGAGTTGTTATTCTCGGAGATCGGCTTCGCCCAGGCGACGCCGTCCCTCTCCCAGGCATGCCATATGAAAAGGCTCAGCGCCGAGGGCAGGCTCACGGAGGACGCGATCATGGAGATCATGGCCGAGGAGAAGCCGAATCAGAAGGAGCGCGTCAGCATCCCCGTGAGCGATCTTTCAAAGTATCTGCCCGATACGAGCCCGGATCGCGCCAAGGCATTCATACTCAAGGCCTGTGAGTTCTACAGGAACCACCTTGAGCGTCAGCGCGAGGAACGCTGAGGAAGGGAGGCTCTATGCAGAATTGTCAGTTTGCCGGCGAAATGAACGCAATGAACGTATTGAACAGATCGCCGAATCTT
The DNA here is from genome assembly GCA_017509785.1 of Clostridia bacterium. Classification (GTDB taxonomy): domain Bacteria; phylum Bacillota; class Clostridia; order Christensenellales; family CAG-138; genus UBA3857. Next base: position 683,972 of record JAFWOT010000012.1, on the reverse strand, counting down.
ACACAGAGAGACGCCTACAGGCTCATGCTCAAGGAGTATCCGGACGTAATGAACGTGGAACAGGTCAGTCAGGTGCTGGGGGTCAGCACCAAGACCTGCTACGCTCTCCTGCGCGAAGGAAAGCTCCAAAGCCTCAAGATCGGACGGGCTTACAGGATCCCGAAGGCGCATCTCATAAGCTATCTTAACATCGGAAAAGGATAAATCAATTGTGCGGCACCCTCGCATTCGAACCCGAAGGTATTTATACTGTACATAATCGGCTGACGGCGGGGGTGTCCGCAATAACTACAAGGAGGCTAATAAAATGACATCAGGACATCTCAGCGAAAAGAACGGGTACTTTTACGCGGTACTCAGTTACACCGACGCGCTCGGAAAGCGCAAAACCAAATGGATCGCAACCGGTCTTCCGGTGAAGGGAAACAAGAAGAAGGCGGAAGAGATACTCGCTATAGAGAGAATGGCTTTCGTTCCGCCGGAGCGCATTAAAGAAAACTCGGATATCCTATTTGCCGATTACATGGAGCAATGGCTCGAGATCGTAAAAAGCTCTATTACGGTCGTCACGTATTCTTCGTATTCGACTATGGTAAAGGGGACGATCGCGCCGTATTTCCGGGAGAAGGGCATTAGGCTGAAGGACCTTACTGCTAAGGATATTCAGGATTTCTATATTGAAAAGCTCAAGCATGTAAAGGCGAATTCCGTGATTCACTATCATGCGAACATTCACAAAGCACTCAAATACGCAGTGAAGCTCGATATGATTCCTGTCAATCCGGCGGATAAGGTGGAGCGCCCTCGAAAGGAGCTTTTCACAGGAAGCTTTTACGACGCTGATGAGATGAAGGCGCTGCTCGAAGCATGCAAAGGCACAAAACTTGAAATTCCAATAATGCTCGCCGCGTTCTACGGATTAAGGCGAAGCGAGGTGCTCGGTCTCAAGTGGGACGCCGTGGACTTCGAACGGAACACGATCACGATAAAGCACACCGTTACGGAGTGCAGCGTCGACGGAAAGGTAATACTCGTAAAGCAGGACAGGACCAAGACCAAATCCAGTATGAGAACTTTGCCTCTCGTGAGCGCCGTCAGGGACAGGCTGCTCGAGCTCAGGGCGGAGCAGGAGGAGAACCGCAGGCTCTGCGGAAAATCGTACATCAAGGAATACGCGGGCTATATCTGCGTCAACGAGATAGGGGACCTTATTAAGCCGGGCTATGTGACAAACTGCTTCGGAAAGCTTCTCACCGAAACCGGCTTGCGAAAGATCCGCTTCCACGATCTGCGTCATTCCTGCGCTTCGCTGCTGCTTTCAAGCGGCGTTCCGATGAAACAGATACAGGAATGGCTTGGTCACAGCGACTTCTCGACGACTGCAAATATCTACTCGCACCTCGAGTACAGCTCGAAATTGAGTTCTGCACATGCACTGTCTGAGAGCCTCGGACTGTGAGATTCGAATTACAAGTTACGTTTCTTGATTTTTCTTTTCTGATTCTCTCCGGAATTCATGGAGAAGTGCGTGTTTTGCAAAAAACACTGCTTGATTGCGAAAAGAAAAAGCCAGAAAACCTAATGATTTTCTAGCTTTTTGGCGGAGAGTCTGGGATTCGAACCCAGGGTTCCTTGCGGGAACACAGCATTTCGAGTGCTGCACCTTCGACCTCTCGGACAACTCTCCGTATATTTGCTCAAGCTCCAAGCCTCCGGAAAAAGGAGAGAATTGGAGGAGAGAACAAACGCAAATATTCTGTTTTCAAGCCTCAAAAATCCTAACAAACAAAAGGATTTTTTTAGGGGGAGGGTACCAAGTAGACCGCACGTTTTCGAGTCAGGTCCGTTATGACCACTTCGATACCGCTCCAAGCTTATCTCGAAAATCAACCCTCGGAAAACGGAGAGAACTGATGAAGAGAACTGCGAAAAATATTCAGTTATCAAACCTCGAAAAACCCAGTAAAACAAAGGATTTTTCGAGAGGAGGGTGCCGAATGGACAACTCGTTTTCGAGTCAGGACCGTTATGACCACTTCGATACCGCTCCATTCGACTAAAGCATTATACAGCATGGGCGGGAAAAATTCAACACTCGGAAGAAGATATATAACTAATAAACATTTTTGTGTCACGGTTGTTTTTTTGTTGTCAAAAAAAACGGACGGGTGTATAATCGGAGCAGATTATCACATTCACACAGGAGGATCCTTTGATGACCAAACGAATTGCAGCAATTCTCATTGCCGCGCTGATGATCGTCGGAATGCTTCCGATGCGGGTCTTCGGCGTTACGGAAAGGGACGCGGTCTCGGATTATTATTCCGAAGCGGGCTATTCCGTTGACACGCTCCTGTCCCTCAGCGGGAATGAGCTTTTCGAAGCGCTCTCAAGCGTCATGTCGACGACCCATACGAAGATAACGACGTATGACGAGATCCGCTATCTGTTCGTCAATTCAGACGCGGATCCCGACCACGCGGGAAACATCCGCCTCATCTATTCGGGCGCTTCGGTCGACGGGACGTGGGACAGCGGCGTCACCTATAGCCGCGAGCACGTCTGGCCGGTCTCGAGGGGGACCTTCTCAAATTCCAACGCGGGCGCCGATCTCTATCATATCCGCCCCGAGGATCAGACCGTCAATTCCACCCGCGGGAATCATCTGATGAGCTGGGTCGATACCGCCACAAAGCAGCTCACTTACAACAACGTCGGCATCCATTCCTATATCAACACGGCGGAGGATACCTTCGAGCCCCGTGACGAGGTCAAGGGCGACGTTGCCCGCACCTATTTCTACATCGCCGCCCGCTGGGGCGAGGACCTTTCGAGCCCCGTTGCGGATTCGACCTTCCAAACCCTGCTCGAATGGAACCTGCTGGATCCCGTCGATGAGATCGAGATCTCGAGAAACGATTACGTGCAGTCCATTCAGGGCAACCGCAACGCCTTCGTCGATTATCCCGAGTTCGGCAGGCTCATCTACGGCGACGACGTGAACGGCTTCGATTACGTCCCCGTGACTTCGGGCGATTACACCTATTACGTTAAGAACGGTTCCGCCGTCATCCTCTCCTATAATGGGAGCGAATCGGTGGTTTCGATCCCCTCCGCGATAGGCGGATACACCGTAAGCGGCATCGGCTGCGCGGCTTTTGCAAACAACGCGAGCCTCACCTCCGTGACCATCCCCGCGACGGTCGTCTCCGTTGGCACTTACGCTTTCTATAACGATACCGCGCTTGAGAGCGTTTTCGTCCTTGGAAGCGCGGAGTTCGAGCGCAGAGCGTTCCGTGACTGCCCCGCGCTGCAGGGCCTCTATTTCGCGGGAGCGGCGCCCGTATTCCATGACGAGGGCGCCGATCAGATAATGATCTCCGGCAGCGATGAAGGCGAAGTCCCCGCCGGCTTCAAGCTCTATTACGTCAGCGGGCAGTCCGGCTGGTCGGGCAGCACCTGGTCCTCCGGGAGCTGCAGCTACGACGCCGCCCTTTGGGACGGCACGGATATCCCCGCGGCGCCCGTCGCAATAACCGTCGGCACGGTGGAAAACGCCGAGCCCGGCTCCTCAGTCACCGTCCCCGTGAGCATCTCCGGAGAATACGAGGCGCACGTTTTCAACGGCACTGTCTCATATGACAGCTCCGCTCTCACCCTCGATTCCATCACCGCGGGCGGGCTCATCCCCGCCGACGCCGTGTTCATGCCCAACGGCGACAGCTTCGGCACGATGGTACCCATGACCTCGATCACGGGCAGCGGCGTTGTGCTTGACCTCAACTTCACAGTCAATGAAAACTGCACTCAGGATCAGCCCGTTTCCCTCACGGTGACGAGCTTCCAGAACATGCCCCTCGGCTCCACCGCCGGGACGGATATCGACTTCACCGTGACCGACGGCTGCATAAAGCTCGCGGCCTCTCCCACGGAGACTCCCTCCGGTGAGGGCAGCTACGTCCTCGTGACAGATCTTGCCGATATCACCGCCGGCAAATACGTGCTTTACGGCGTTAACGGCAGTTACGCCGGCGCCATGGGCAGCACGCTCCAGTCCGGCAAGATGCTTGCCGAAACCGTCACGCTTAACGGCAACACCGTCGTCGATCCCGAAGAGACCGTCATCTGGCGCCTTGACGAGCAGGACGGTTACTTCACGCTCTATAACGAGGCTGCGGGCAAGTACTGCGTCATCTCCTCGGACGGCTCTTCCGGGTTCTCCCTTGCCGATACGGCCGAGCTCGGCTATACGGCCTCCGCCGTTGAGAACAAGCAGAACGAGTTCTTCCTCAAAACGACGCTCTCCGGCTGCGACAGGGGCATCAGCATCTATCAGAACGATTTCAGAGCGTATAAGACGAGCGCGTTCATCTCGCTCCGCCTCTATAAATTCGTTGAAGGCGCGGAGCCTCAGCCCACGGCGGAGCCCACTCCCACTGCGGAGCCCACTCCCACGCCCGAACCCACGCCCACTCCCGATCCCGTCGACGGCGGCTTTGAGCTCGTCACCGATATTGCGGACGTGACCGACGGCGATTACGTGCTCTACGGCGTGAACGGCAGTTACACCGGCGCAATGAGCAGCACGGTCAATAAGGGGCATATGCTTGCCTCCGCCGTAACTCTCGAGGGGACCACGGTCATCGATCCTCCCGAGACGGTAGTCTGGCATATGGAGAAGCAGACCGACGGCTCCTTCACGCTCTATAACGAGGCCGCGGACGTCTACTGCATGATATCGACCGACAAAACCAACGGCTTCAGCACGGCCGCGGAGGCGACGTACGGCTTCACCGTCGCGGCGGCGGAAACCGCGGGCTCCTACTATCTGACCACCACGCTGGAGGGCTCCACCAGGATGATAAGCATCTATCAGGCGGATTTCCGTCCGTATAACCTCTCCGACTGGCACGATCTCTACCTTTATAAGTATGTCGGAGGGGACGATCCCGATCCCACCGCGGAGCCCACCGAGACTCCCGCTCCCGGCAGCTTCACAGTCACATTCGTCGATTGGGACGGCACGGTCCTCTCCACCCAGCAGGTGGAGGCCGGCGGCACGGCTGTCGCTCCCGCGAACCCCGTGAGGGAGGGCTATACCTTCATGGGTTGGGACAGGGCGTTCGATAACGTCACAGCCGATATCACCGTAACGGCGACCTATACGCTCAACACCTACGTAGTCACATTCGTCGATTGGGACGGCACCGTCCTCTCGACCCAGACGGTCGGCTACGGCTCCTCGGCGGAAGCGCCCGCCGATCCCACGCGCGAGGGCTACACCTTCGCAGGATGGGATACTCCCTTCACCAACGTGACGGGGAACCTCACCGTAACGGCGACCTATACCGAGAACCAGACTCCCGCCGGTCTCCTCGGCGACGTCAACTGCGACGGCAAGGTCGACATGGGCGATATCTCCGCACTCTCCGCGTATCTGCTCGGCAAGGGCGAGCTTACCGCGCAGGGCCTTGCCAACGCTGACGCGAGCCAGAACGGCACGGTCGATTCCTCCGATCTCTCCGCTATATTCGCACTCATCTGACGCAAACGCTCATTGGGCTCCCCGCGCGGGGAGCCCCTTTTTATGCCGGGATCTCCCGTTTTTCATGTTGACAAAACCCCGATGATGCACTATAATCAGTTAGATGAAGCTAACCGTTTACGGAACCGAATACCGCAGGGCAGCAGCGGGGAGGAGGGCGAAAGCCCTTGCTCTCGCGCTTTTGATGCTGTTCGTATGCGCGCTCGGCCCCTCCTGCGCGGCGGAAAGGCCGGCGGAACGCGAGCTGTTCCTTATGGATACCTACATGAAGCTCCGCGCCTACGGCGGCAAAGCCGAAGAGGGTCTTGACGAAGCCTGCGCTCTCATGAGCAGACTCGATTCGCTTCTCTCCGTCACGAATGAGAACAGCGAGATATTCGCGCTCAACGCGGGTTCGGGTCAGCCGACCCCCGTTTCGGAGGAGACTTTCGAGCTCCTCTCCATCGCGGCCCGCGTTTCCGCGAAGCTGGGCGACAGCTTCGAGATCACTCTTCGACCCGTTTCAAAGGTCTGGGGCTTTACGGACGGGCCCATGCGCGTCCCTTCGGATGAGGAGCTTGCCTCGCTCCTGCCCCTCGTTGACGACGATAAGCTGACCCTTGACCCGGACGTCGGCGCCGTCACGCTTCCCGCCGGGATGCAGATCGACCTCGGCGCGCTCGCCAAGGGCTATGCCGCGGATAAGGCGGCGGATCTTCTGAAGGAGAGCGGCACGGAAGCGGCGCTGCTCGATCTCGGCTCGAGCACCATACTCGCGTTCGGCTCAAAGCCCGACGGCACAAAATGGAAGATCGCCGTGCAGGATCCCAAGAACCCCGGTGTTTACGCGGGCACGCTCGGGATATCGTCGGGATCCGTCAGCACCTCCGGCGGGTACGAGCGGTATTTTGAGCAGGACGGCCGCGTCTACTGGCATATTCTCGACCCGCTGACCGGGCGCCCCGCCGACAGCGGTCTCCTTTCCGTGACGGTCCTTTCCGGGAGCGCCGCCGAGGGCGACGCGCTGAGCACGGCGATATTCGTTATGGGCGTCGATAAGGCGCTGGAGCTTCGGCGCGACGGGGGCGGCTTTGAATTCATAGCCATAGCCGCCGACCGCATATACGCCACCCCCGGCGCGGGCGCGGTATTCACCCCGATGGGCGAGTACGCGGAAGTCCCCCTTGAGATCGTCAACTGAAACGGCGCTTTTATTATGTTCATTAAGTTAGCCTTGGCTAACTGATGCGCACAAATCTGCGGGTAATTTTTTTAACAAGGAGAAAACGAATGAAAAAAACGACCAAGCTGCTTTCCGTGGTTCTTGCGGTCCTGCTGATCGCGTCCGTCATGCCGCTCCCGGCGTTCGCCGCGCCCGAGCGCTTCGACGCCGTTGCCGGAGCAACGGGCGGAGGAGGCGGGGATGATGACGACGATACCCCTTCGAGCTTCGGGAACTCGCCCGGTACGTAGACGGATCCCGTATTGACGCTGATCGTGTAGTAGTGGATATCATTCGCGCTCTCGGCTTACCTTCTGAAGGAGTGCGAGCTGAGCGCACAGGGGCTCTTGAATGCCGAAGCCTCCGGCAACGGCGTAGTCGATTCTTCCGATCTTTCGGCGATATTCGCGCTGATCTGATCCGATGCTCCTGACGAGGCTCCCCCGGCCCGGCGGCCGATACTCGGACTTGCTCCGAGCGGACGCCCCGGGGAGCTTTTTTTCATTTCCCCGGGAGCGCCGTGCGCTGTTGACCGCCGGACGAAAACAGGGTATAATTGACCGGCGGGCGACCGCGCAGCGCAAAACGGAGGGGCGGCTGTGAAAGGATACTCTAATTACATATTCGATCTCTACGGCACCCTTGTCGATATACTCACGGACGAGGAGGATCCCAGACATCACGAGCTTTGCTCCGCTTGGTACTCCGAGCACGGGGCGCGATACGAGCCCGCGGAATTCCGTTCGGAGTATCTCCGCCTCTGCGCGGAGGAGCAGTCCGAAAACCCCGATCCGCTCTATGAATTCGATATAAGGCGCGTATTCCGCTCCCTCTATGCCGAAAAGGGCATAGAGGCGGATCACCGTCTCGTGGAGGAGACGGCGGTGTTCTTCCGGATAACCTCGCTCAAGAAGCTCCGTCTGTATCCGTGGGTCGTCCCCGTTTTCGAACGCATACGCCGGAAGGGGAGCGGGATCTACCTTTTAAGCAACGCGCAGGCCGCGTTCACCCTCCCGGAGCTTCGCCTTCTCGGGATCGCGGATTCGTTCGACGGTATCGTCATCTCCTCCGAAGCCGGGGTGAGGAAGCCCTCTCCGCTTATAATGCGGAAGCTTCTCGAACGGTACGGTCTCGATCCGGCGGGAGCCGTTATGACGGGCAACGACAGGCTGACCGATATCGCCTGCGCCGGGGCATTCGGAATGGATTCGTTCTATATCCGGACGGCGACCTCGGGAAGCGGCTCGCTGCCGAGGGCGAAGTTCGAGCTCCTCGATGAAAACTACGCCGAGCTCCCGCATATGCTGGGTCTCGGAGAATGAGCGGAAATGGGAAACACACGATATAAATTCATATTTTTCGATCTTGACGGCACTCTCGTCGATTCGGGCGAGGGCATAACGCGCTCCGTCGAATTCGCCCTGCGGCATTTCGGTATCGAGCCCCGGACCAAGGAGGAGCTCTACCGCTTCATAGGCCCGCCTCTCGTCGATTCGTTCATGCGCTTTTACGGCTTTTCGAAGGAGAAAGCGGGGGAGGCCGTAGACGTTTACCGCTCCCGCTACGCCTCCGTCGGAGTGCACGAGAACACGGTCTATCCCGGCATACCCGAGCTGCTTCTGCGGCTTAACGAACGCGGATGCCTCTGCGCCGTCGCGACCTCGAAGCCCGAGGTATTCGCGAATATCGTGATAGACGATATCGGCGTCCGCCCATATCTTGCGGGCGTTTTTGGCGCGGAGCTCGACGACGCGGAGGGCAGGAAGCGCGGTCATCTTCGCTCTGCTAAGGCGGACGTGATCGCTTACGCGCTGGAAAGGCTGGGCGTGACCGATAAGAGCGGCGTCCTCATGGTCGGCGACAGGAAGCACGATATCGAGGGCGCGAAGGCTAACGGGATAGATTCCTGCGGCGTCCTCTTCGGGTTCGGCTCACGGGAGGAACTTAATGCGGCCGAGGCGGATCATTTAGCCGCTGCCCCCGCCGATATAGAGGAGATAGTCATATGAAGAGGGCTTCAGCCGCGCATGAAAAAGCGTACCCTCATGCGGGGGTCTCGGTTAAGGGCTTGATAATACCCGTGCTTCTCGGCGCGGCGGTGGGCGTTTTGAGCGTATTGTTCAGCGGAGCCCCGTGGCTCGAATGGGCGCTTATCGGACTCGCCGCGCTCCTTGTTATAACCGTCGCCGTATGTGTGGGCGTCGCCGTAAAGCGCGGCAAAGCGGAAAGGAACGCGGAGCCGGACGAGGGGATAAAGCAAGAGCCCTACGAGATCCGCGACCCGCTCTTCAAAAAGATAATGGCCGGGTATGAGGCGGACGGTCTCTCCGATTTCATCAACTACGTTTCGCTGCGCGGGTGGAAGCTCGGCTACGTCGAAGCGGAGGAGGACTCCATCGAATTCATATTCCTTCGCCGCGAAAGGCAGGTCATGGTCTCCCTCTTCGACGGATACGCGGAGACCGCAGCGGAGCTCCAGTCGGAGCATCCGATAAAGCTGAAGCTCGATTACGGCGGCTTTTCGGAGCCGGTGGAGCTATGGAACGCAATAATAAACGAAGTCAAGTCCGCCGCAAGAAGCGCGGCGTCGGGGCGATAATATAAGAACGGAGGCGCGAAATGGAATACAGAACGGAACACGACAGCATGGGCGAGGTCAGGGTCCCCGCCGACAGGCTCTGGGGAGCGCAGACGGAAAGATCGCGCATGAATTTCCCGATAGGGGTCGGCAAGGAGACCATGCCCAAGGAGATCATACATGCCTTCGGCATATTGAAGCTCGCGGCGGCGCGAGCCAACGCGGAACTCGTCCCCGAAAGGATGACGGGGGAGAAGCTCCGCGCCATTTCCGCCGCGGCGGAGGAGGTCATGCGCGGCGAGCTTGACGGGCATTTCCCGCTCGTCGTATTCCAGACGGGCTCCGGCACGCAGACCAACATGAACGCCAACGAGGTCATAAAGAACCGCGGCAACGGGATCGCGGGCAAGGCTCTCCTTCACCCGAACGACGACGTCAACATGTCCCAGTCCTCGAACGACACCTTCCCGACCGCCATGCACATCGCGGCAAGGCTCGTGCTCGAGGATCGCCTTCTCCCGAAGGTCGGATCACTCATCACGGCGTTCCGCCGGCTCGAGGCAGAGAACGAGGGCGTGATCAAATCCGGGCGCACCCATCTTCAGGACGCGACCCCCATCCGTTTCTCGCAGGAGATCTCCGGCTGGCGGAGCAGTCTCGAGCGGGACGCGGAGCTCATAAGGGCTTCGCTCGGGCCCCTCTCCGAGCTCGCCCTCGGCGGGACGGCGGTCGGCACCGGCATCAACGCGCCGAAGGGCTTTGCGGAGCTTGCCGCGCAGAAGATATCCGAAATAACGGGGAAGCGCTTCGTTACGGCCCCGAATAAATTCCATTCCCTCACGAGCAAGTCCGAGATCGTTTTCGCTCACGGCGCATTGAAGGCTCTTGCCTGCGATATGATGAAGATCGCGAACGATATAAGGTGGCTCGCCTCCGGCCCGCGCTGCGGCATTGGGGAGATATCCATCCCCGAAAACGAGCCGGGCTCCTCCATAATGCCGGGCAAGGTCAACCCTACCCAATGCGAGCAGGTCACCATGGTGGCGGTCCAGGTCATGGGCAATGACGCCGCCGTGGGCTTCGCCGCCTCGCAGGGGAATTTCGAGCTCAACGTATTCATGCCCGTCATCATGCGGAACTTCCTCAGCTCGGCGGGGCTGCTTGCGGATTCCATCGGCTCCTTCGAGGAGCGCTGCGTTTCCGGCCTCCGCGCCAACCGCGAAAGGATGGAGGAGCTCATGGGCAGGAGCCTGATGATCGTCACGGCGCTCTCCCCGCGCATAGGGTACGAGAACGCCGCGAAGGCCGCGCATCTCGCGCATGAGAAAAACCTCACGCTGAGGGAGGCCGTCCTCAGCCTCGGTCTGCTTTCGGGGGAGGAATTCGATTCGACAGCGGATCCCGAAAAGCTGGTATGATATCTTTTTTACGATCCTTCGGGGAGGGCGTGCGCGCCCTCCCTTTTTTTTGCCGCGAAACATGCCCGCGTCACAAAAATGTACCGAAAATTCATCCGCGAAATTTGCATTTTCATGTAGCGCGGGGAAATGAAATGTGGTATCATTAATGTGTATAACTATGCGAAGCATAGGTGCAAGATTCTATTCAGGGAGGAAAACAATGAACAGCGTAAAACGTATCTCCGCTCTGCTGCTTGCGGCACTGATGGTGATATCGCTCGTCCCCGCCTCCGCGCTGGCGAAGAGTATCGTCGGCATGAGGACGGCGGAGACCGTCGTCGCCTGGGATTTCGAAGCCCAGACGCCGAACCCTTCGACGTATAACGACGCCAATTCCGGTGCCGTCGTCATAAGGGAGGACAGCGGTAACGCCTTCTCTTATTCCGCGGGCAACGGCAGCTCCAAGGCCATCAGCTCAGCCAACTGGGATGGGGCTTCCGAAACCGCGCCCAAATACTACTCGGTCACGGTCAATACCGAGGGGTATACCGGCGTCGCCGTATCCGCAGCGTTCCGTGCGTCCAACACGGGGCCCAAGAACATCACCCTCTATTACAGCGTTGACGGCGAGAACTTCATCGCGGCCGAAGGCGCTTCCGTCGCCCTCGAGGGCACCGCGTGGGGCACTCTGACAGGGACCCTGCCCGAGCTCTGCGACGGAGCGGAGGCCGTTGAGCTCCGCTTCGCGGTCACCGATACGACGAGCGCCAACGGCGGCACCGTCGCAGGCGGCGGCACCCTCCGCATGGACGATCTCACCGTCTCGGGCGAGCCCGCGGGCGAGACTCCCGTCGTGACTCCCGCTCCCACCGAGGAGCCCGTCGTGACCGAGGAGCCCGTCTCCGGCGTCGTCACGATCGCCGAGGCCGTTGCCCTTGCCGACGGCGCGGCCGACGTCACGATCGAAGGCATAGTCAACTTCATCGACGGCAGGAACGTCTACGTTCAGGATGAGACCGCCGGCATGTGCGTCTATCTCACCGCCGCGTCCTCCGCTCTTGCCGTCGGCGATACCGTCAGGGCCAAGGGCGCCAAGACCACCTATAAGGGCCTGCCCGAGCTCTCCGGCGTCAACCCCGCGGACGAGGCGCAGTTCAGCATCCTCTCCACGGGCGGCACGGTCCCCGTGCAGGAGGTCACGATCGCCGAGCTTCTCGCGAACACCGCCGACTACATCTGTGAGCGCGTCCTTATTAAGAAGGCCGTCTTAGGCGCGGTGAACACCTCCGGCAACACCACGCTTACGCAGGGTGAAGCCTCCACCGTCATCTACAAGATCCCCGCCGTCGACTTTGCAGAGGGCGACGAGGTCAACGTGATCGCCTCCGTCGGCATGTTCAACAACATGCAGCTGCGCGTAGCGGCGGCTGAGGACGTCACCGCCGCCGAGTCCCTTGAGCCCGTCGAGGGCACGGTAACGATAGCGGAAGCCCTCGCAGCCGAAACCGGCGCCGAGGTCTGCGTCGCCGGTATCGTCACCTTCATGGACGGCAGGAACATTTACGTCGAGGATGAGACCGGCGCGATCGATCTCTACCTCAACAGCAACACCGTTCCCGCGGGGCTCGCCCTCGGCGACCGCGTCAAGGCGACCGGCTCCCGCGCCGAGTATAAGGGCCTGCCCGAGCTTTCCGGCATCAACGGCTCCGACGAGGCGGCCTTCGCCGTCATCTCGACCGGCCATGAGCTCCCCCTGCAGGAGGTAACGATCGCCGAGCTTCTCGCGAACACCGCCGACTACGTCTGCGAGCGCGTCATAGTGAAGAACGCCGTCATAGGCGCCGTCAATACCTCCGGCAATACGAACCTCACGCAGGACGGATCCTCCACGGTCATCTACAAGATCCCCGCGGTCGAGGCAGCGGAGGGCGATACCGTCAACGTAACGGCTGTCGTCGGCATGTTCAACTCCATGCAGCTTCGCGTGGCTCTCGCCTCCGACGTCGAGGTCGTATCGACTCCCGAGCCCACCGAGACTCCCGAGCCCACCGAGCCTCCCGCACCCGCTGACGATCCCATCGACCCCGCCGATTATCCCGATTACAGCACGATCGCGCAGGTGCTCGCTCTCACGAGCACGGGCGGCACGGTCACCGTCGTCGGCCAGGTCACCATGAAGTTCGGCAACTACGGCTCCCTCAACTCCATCGCCCTCGGCGACGTTGAGAACGGTCAGATCGTCGGTCTGCAGATCTACGATTACACCAACATCGCCTCCTACAACGTGGGCGATATAGTTGCCGTCACCGGAACGACTTCCGATTACGGCGGAGTCCGCCAGGTGCAGAACGTGACCGCAGTCAGCGTTCTCTCCACCGAGGTCAGTCCCATGGAAGCTCAGGCCGTTACCGTCTCCGAGCTCATGAACAACATTGCGAACTACGTTTCCGAGTTCGTCGTGATCAGGGACGCCGTCCTCGGCGAGTATAACTCCAACGGCTCCACCACGATCACCGATCCCACCGGCGCGTCCATGCCCATCTACCGCGCTGCCGCCTATCCCGACGGCGCTGCGGCGGGCGACACCGTCGACGTATACGCCGTAGCCTCCAGGTACAATTCCACCGTCCAGCTCAGGAACGGCTCCCCGGAGGATTACGTCGTTACGAATCTTCCCTATATAACCATAGCAGAGGCGCTTGCCCTTAATGAGGGCGAAACCGCGACGGTACGCGGCGTAGTCACATTCATCGACGGCAGGAACGTCTACGTTCAGGATCCCACCGCCGCCATCGACCTCTACCTCAACGCCGCAAATGATACGGTCAGCATCGGCGACATGGTCGAGGCCACGGGCACAAGGGCGACCTTCCGCGGCCTGCCCGAGCTCTCCGGCATAGACGCCGCAAACGAGGAGGTATTCAAGATCATCTCCTCCGGCAACGCGCTCCCGCTTGAGAAGGTCACTCTTGCGGAGCTCCTCGCCGATACCGACGCCTATATGTGCGAGCGCGTCAAGCTCGAGGGCGTTACCCTCGGCGCCGTGAACACCTCCGGCAACACCCCCGTAACGCAGGACGGGAACACCGTCAACGTGTACAGGATCCCCGAGATCGAGTTCGGTGAGGGCGACGTCGTCGATATGATCGCCATCGTCTCGAGCTACAACGCCCTGCAGCTCCGCGTGACGGACGCCGATTCCGTGACCGAGCATATCGTGTTCAGCGATCCGATCCCCGAGGATCTCTTCGAGGAGGGCGTCATGACCATACCCGAGGTCATCGCCGCCGCGGATTCGACGGAAGTCACCGTCATTGCCCAGCTCGTTTACAGGTTCGGCAATTACGATTCCATCAACTCCGCCATACTCGAGGACATCATCGACGGCGAGATCTACGGTCTCCAGATGTACAACTCCCTCGACGATTATCAGATCGGCGACGTCCTGAGGATATCCGCCACCAAGACCACCTACGGCGGCGTTCCCCAGATCCAGAGCGCCCTCTCCGTAGAGAAGCTCTATTCGACCGACCGCATCCCCGCCCAGCCCTTCGACACGTTCGCCGACCTGCTCGCCAATAAGGAAAACCTCCTTTCCGAGTACGTCATGGTCAGGAACGTGACCCTCGGCTCCTACAACGATAACGGCTCCACCACCGTTACCGACTCCACCGGCGCCACGATGCCCATCTACCGCGCCGCTTCCTACGCGAATTACAGCGTCACCGCGGGCGAGGTCGTCGACCTCTGCGCGGCTCTCTCCAAGTATTCCTCCACCTGGCAGTTCAGGGGCGGCGAATACTTCGGCGAGAACAAGGCCCCCAACTTCATCGAGGGCTCCTTCCTTGACGCGGAAGTCGGCGTTGATTATGACGTTTCCGTCGGCGTCACCGACGATTACGGCATAGATACCGTCGTCTGCACCTACGTCATCGGCGAAGTCACCGGCGAGATCCCGATGGTCTACAACGCCACCAACTCCAAGTACCGTGCGCTCATCCCCGGCTCCGTGATAACCGCGGGCAATTCGGTGATGCAGCTCACCTTCACGGCGACGGATATCTACGGCCTCGTCAGCACCATGACGACGGAGATAACCATCGTCGACCTGCCCCAGATCATCGACGTCACCCCGAGGGCGAACTCCGCCACTTTCGACGATAAGACCCCTGTCATCAGCGTCCGCTTCGCGAATGCCGGCGAGGATCCCACCGTCGTCATAACCGTACCCGGCGTCAGCGGCCAGACCGTCGTCAACGGCAATACCGCCTATTTTGAGTACGAGGGCGAGCTTCCCGACGCCAAGTACAACGCGAGCGTCACCATCACGAGGGCGGACGGTCACACCGTCACCTACAGCTGGGCGTTCACCGTCGGCGAGCCCCAGTTCGGCTACTACTTCGGTCAGCTCCACGCCCATACCGCGGAGTATTCCGACGGCGCCGGCTCCCTTGAGGACGTCTACTCCTACGTCACCGGCCTGCCCGAGAGCGAGAACGTCGACTTCCTCGCCGTGACCGATCACTCCAACTACTTCGATACCAAGGACAACCTCGGCGATTTCCTCGACGTGGAGTCCGGTACCGTTGCGGCAAACGGCCACTCCAAGTGGTATAACTACACCACCCTCATCGACGAGTTCAACACCCGTCAGTCCAACGTCATATTCATCGGCGGTTACGAGATGACCTGGTCCGGTCAGTACGGTCATATCAACACCTACAACTCCACCGGTATCGTCTCCCGCCAGAACAGCATCTACACCGTCCACGGCGGCGCGGGCCTCGTTGCTTACTACGATCTCATCAAGCAGCACACCGAGACCATCCACGCCTTCAACCATCCCGGCACCACCTTCGGCAACTTCGATAACTTCGGCTACTACGACGTAGCTGCCGACCGCGTTATCACCATGGTCGAGGTCGGCAATGGCGAAGGCGCCATCGGCGGTTCCGCCTACTGGCCCAGCTATGAGCAGTACACCCTCGCTCTCGATATGGGCTGGCACGTCGCTCCCACCAACAACCAGGATAACCACAAGGGCCGCTGGGGCAACGCCAACACCGCGCGTGACGTTATCATCACCGACAACTTCACCGAGGAAGGCATCTATGAGGCCATGCGCAACATGACCATCTACGCCACCGAGGACAAGAACCTTGAGGTCTACTACACCCTGAACGACTGCATAATGGGCACCATCATCCCCGAGGATGAGGAGAACCCCATCAGCGCGGTCAACATCTACGCCTCCGTCAACGATCCCGACGGCGAGGGCGTGGGGCGCATCTCAGTCATAGTCAACGGCGGCATCACCGCCTATTCCGAGGATTTCGCGGGCTCCTCCGCGATACTCGACGTCACCCTTCCCAACGACTACTCCTACTACTTCATCAGGGTAGAGCAGGCCGACGGCGACATCGCGGTCACTGCTCCCGTCTGGGTCGGCGACGTTTCCAAGGTCGGCATCTCCGAAGTCACCACCGAGACCATCATCCCCGTCAAGGATGAGGAGATGATATTCGACACCACCCTCTACAATTATGAGGCGGATGATTTCGTGATCGAGACGATCTCCTATTCGATCGCCGTCGGTCAGAACGAGGCCGTCGTCCTCGACGTCATCGAGAACCCCGGCACCGTCGCCTCCAACTCCGAGCTCGTGCAGCACTACAGCTTCACTCCCACGGCTCTCGGCAAGCAGACCTTCACCGTCACCGTCACGGGTTACCTCGGCGAGACGATGATGCAGTTCGCCTACAGCTATGAGATGGACGTTCTCGATCCCTCCGAGCTCCTTGACATCGGTATCGACACCGGTCACGCCAACTTCTACGTATCCGGCAACTACGCCGGCTCCGACGCCGCGTTCATAGAGCTCTGCGCCCAGAACGCCATCCGCACGAACTACGTCCACGCGGGCGAGCTGACCTACGATAACATCAAGGATTACGCCCTGCTCGTGCTGACCGTTCCCTACGTCGGATGGGAGAACGTCGGCGAGGCCAACCTCTACACCCAGGCCGAGCTCGACGCCATCGCCGAGTACGCGGCAAACGGCGGCAACCTCATCGTCTGCTCCAAGTCCGACCGCGGCAATCCCACCAATATAGCCGAACAGGCTCACACCATCACGAACGGGATCCTCGCCGCCATCGGTTCCGATACGACCATCGCCAACGGCATAGTCGTCGATAACGTGGAGAAGGCCAACGAGGCTTACCGCATCTACTTCACCTCCGAGGACAACTACTCCTACACCTGGAACGGCGAGCCCGTCTGGCTCCTGAAGGACGTTCTTGAAACCACCAACAACTCCTTCTCCGGCTACAACAGCGCGCCCGTTATCCCCGGTGAGAACGCCATCCCCATCATAAAGGGATACTCCACCACCTGGGGCGCCAATTATACCGCGGACTTCGGCGGCTCCTCCAGCTACGTACCCGATTATGAAAACGACACGGTAGTCGTTCCCATGGGCGAGGTCGTCGAGATGACCCTTGAGGATCTCTCCGGCGGCGGCTGGCTCATCACCTCCGGCGTCACGTTCTTCTCCACCTTCGAGGTACAGGTCGAGATCGAGAACGCCACCACGCTCCAGAACTCCAACTACCAGATCGTGATGAACATAATCAAGCAGCTCATCCCCGAGCCCACCATCACCCCGATCGCCGAGGTCAACGCTTCGGAGCCCGGCCGCAAGTTCACCGTTGAGGGTTACGTCACCTCGAACGCTTCCGGCTACGATCAGGATACCGCGTTCTTCGACTGCATCTACGTGCAGGACGATACCGCCGGCATCAACCTGTTCCCCGTTGCGGGCGACTTCCACATCGGTCAGTACGTGCGCGCGACCGGCGTTCTCGGCGCCTATAACGGCGAGCGTGAACTCGTGGTCACGAACATCTGCGCGATAGAGGGCCATGAGGAGCATATCATCGATCCTCTCGAGCTTTCCACCGGCGAATCCATGAGCCCCGATTGGACGGGTACCCTCGTCAAGGTCGAGGGCGTCGCGGAAGCGATCGGCTACTCCTCCGACGGAGCGCTTGAGACCATCATGGTCAACGACGGCACAGGCACTGCCAGGGTATTCATCGACGGCTATATCATGAGCGATTACGTCATCGATATCAAGCCCGGCGACAAGGTCTCCGCCATCGGTCTTGCCTCCATCACGGTCGATACCGATTCCGTTGACGGCGGCCTCACCCCGCGCATCCGCGTCAGGAACCGTGCCGAGATCGTCGTCACCCCCGGGTTCCCCGATCTCAACGGCGACGGCGAAGTCAACACCGTCGACGCGCTGATGATCATGCGCTACGTGATGGGCGTTGACTCCTATTCCGACGAGATAATCGCCATGATGGACGTCAACGGCGACGGCGTGATCGATTCGATCGATTCGCTCGCGCTCATGCGCTACGCTCTTGATCTCAACTGATCCCAAAGTGAGAAGGGGGCCGTCAAGGGGCGGCCCCCGCTTTTAAAACAATGAAAAAGAACCTAAAGCCTCAAAATAAAAAACGCACGCTGATCGATATCTGCGTCATTCTCATATGCGCCGCCGCGCTTATCGGCGGCATATTCCTCGCGCGGGATTCCGCCCCCAAGGAGGCGAACCCCTACTATACCGTCGAATATGAGCTTGTGCGGGTGACGCAGGTATTGTTCGATAATTACACCGTCGACCATGAAGCGGAGGACGTTCCCCGCGGTTCGCAGTCCTTGAACGTCGTCGTGCTGACGGGTCGATTCAAGGGCGAGACGATGCCCGTCACCAACTATCTCGGCCCCCTCCATGAGAAGATCGCGAAGCAGGGCTCGGTGCTCACCGTCACCATCACCGCCGACTCGCGTGAGGACGGCTTCCAGATCAGCATCGTCAATTACGATTTCACGTGGCTGCTCGTCGGCATGCTCGCGCTGTTCGTGATCGCTGTCGTGATCATCGGGCGGAAGAAGGGCGTCATGAGCCTTATCGGGCTTCTCTATTCGCTCATCGCGATAGTCTTCTTCCTCATCCCCATGTGGCTGAAGGGCTATCCCGCCCTGCCGCTGACGCTCGTCTGCTGCCTCTTTATAACCGTTTTCGGGTTCACGCTCCTCGGCGGCGTCACCAAAAAGACCGTCTCCGCCATGCTCGGCACGCTGCTCTGCGTCGCGGTCTCGGCGGTATTCGCCATAGTCTGCGGGAGGATCGCCCGCGTTTCCGGCCTCACGATGGATGAGGCGGAATGGCTCCTCGATGAATCACAAATGCTCCCCGGGGTCACCCTCAACGTGCGCGGGCTGTTCGTTTCCGGCATAATCATCTCCGCGCTCGGCGCCGTGATGGACGTTGCGATGAGCATCGCCTCCTCCGTAAACGAGCTGAACGAGGTGGATCCGACCCTCTCCAAAAAGCGGCTCTTCACCTCCGGCATGAACATAGGCCGCGATATGATCGGCACCATGACGAACACCCTCATACTGGCTTTCGTCGGCTCCTCGCTGAACCTCGTGATAATCATGTTCGCCGCGGGCATGCAGCCCTATCAGCTCATAAACAACGACGATACCATCATGGAAGTCATAAGAGCCGTCGCGGGGTCGCTCGGCCTCGTGCTCGCCGTGCCGCTCACGGCGGCCGCCGCAAGCGGGTTCGCCAAAAGAAAAAAGGAGGAGGTCTGACGGCGCGGATGGGAGTGCGACAGGGATGAAGGGGGGAAGGCATTAATAGTATATATCATATATACACAGCTCCCCCTTGACATTGCCTGCCATTATTTATATACTTTATTTGAGAGACATGAAATGTGATAAAAACCAAAAGAACGACCGTATCCGTCTATGCGAAGAGAACGGCAACGTGGTTTCTTATAGCTTGATCAGGAACTAAAGGAGGAGGAGAAGTAACATGATCAAAAAAAGGATAATCGCTGTTGTAATGCTGATGGCTCTCGCGTTGCTTGCGGTCTCCTGCAGGGAGTCGCCTGCTCCCGCGGATCCCTCCGCCGCCGCTCCCGCGGGAGCGGATGAGAACGCGGAAACGGAAGCGCCCGTTGTCACCGACGAGCCGGTCGTCACCGATGAACCCGCGGAGAAGACTATCTATGATATGTACCCGTCCCTTGCGGAGGCAAAGAAATATGAGAAGGAGCATGAGCTGTCGGTCATGGATCGATTTTATATGAACGCGACCGATGCACAATGGGAAGAACTCCAAAATGCTCCAAAGAACAGTCTTTTTGCTGCGAGTGTCCAGCGCGAAAGACTTATCCGCGAGATATTGGGCGATATTCCCGAAGGCACTCCCCGCATCACGCTTGAGCAGGCGAGGAAGATTCTCTCCGAGTATGATCGGGCGGAAGGGGAGGATGCACTGGTCGAAAAGTTCAGCGAATACGCCGTGCCCGATTGGAACTTCGGCGATGGGGGAATGACCGCGTGCTTCTTCCTTGACGACGAGCCGACCCGTTATATCCAGATCTGGCCGACCAGTGTATTGTATTTCGATCTTGAAACCGGTTCGGAAGAGGTGCTCTGGAATTACGAATAAACAGAGCATGGAAACAGGCGGCTTTACGGCCGCCTGTTTCAGTCTGAAGATCAGTGAATAACGAATTCCTTCAGCGTGAACCCGTAAGGGCTCGCGCTGTTTCTTTCAAGCGTGATGCTGACGCTGCATGAAAACTCTGTCGAGGCATAGCCGAAATCCCCGAAGTACAGCGACCCGTCGATCCGAAGAGTCCCGCCTTCCCGGAAAGCCTCAAGCATATCCACGTTGTAGCGGTAGGGCTTCCTCACGTAACGCACCTTGAAGAAGCCGTCCTCGCGCCTGATGTCGTGCGCGTCAACGTCTATGCCGGGGAACTCCGCGCCGAAGCATTCGCGGTAGAGGGAGAGGAACTCCTCCTCCGGTACGTTTATCCTGCCCGCCTCGGGCTTTATGCCGAGCGTCTGCGCAAGTTCCCCCATGAACGAGGAGGCCGCGTATTCGGTAAGCGTCCCGTTCTCGATGAAATCACCGCGCACCACTACGCCGTCCCCGACGAAACCCAAAAACTCCGTCAGATCCCTGTATTCTTCAATCGTCATCGCGCCGTTTTCCCCGACGAAATCCGGCGCGATATCGTCGAAAGTGAAGTCGAATTCGAGCACGCCCTCCTCATAGGGGGCGAGTTTCCCCTCGGGTATGAATACCGTGCAGCCGGTATCCGTCGCCTTCGCGCCGTGGTTGATATCGAGGAACGCGAGTATCCCGTCCGTGTCGAGCTGATAATAGCGCGGATCGCCGGAGATCTCCTCCGCGATGGCAGCCGCCGTCATTCGCTCGGCGCGGTAGTTCAGGAACACGTCGCAGAGATTTATCGCGTTCCCGCGTCCGTCCAGCATGAGGACGTGCTTCCGCGTCTGCGGCTGAGCCTCATAGCAGTGCTTTTCGGTGAATATCACGTTCGTGATATCGCCGGTCTTTTCCACCTCGCAGGCGATCTCGGTATAGGGCGGGCGCGCGATGGAAGCGGGCATGTATTCGCTTTCGATCCGCCCGCAGAGCGCTTCGTAATACGCGTCGACCGCCTCGTTCATGGCGTAGCCCGCCGTGAACGCCTTTGAGAACATGGGTATCTCCGCTATGCAGGCGTAATCGCAGGAATCGTAATCGGCGTCCTCCGGCCAGTAGCGGACGATGTGCGTCATCTCATACTCGGCCTCGGGCGCGGCGCTCGAAACGGGCTCCCCGGTGGTCTCGGGGGTGCCTCTGCCCGCGCACCCGCAGAGCACCGTCAGGCAGAGCGCCAATGCCAAAGCCGCGGCGATCCTTTTCATATCACATCAACAGGTAGGCCATGAGCAGCTCGTAGGTCGCCTTCAGCCCGTCGATATGCGTGCGCTCGTAGCCGTGGCTGTTGGCGGTGCCGGGGCCGATGGCGGCGTGGCGCAGATCGTACCCCGCGGCTATAGCCGGGTCGCAGTCCGTGCCGTAGTGGGGGGTGAATATGTCCATGACGTAGTCGACGCCCGCCGAGATCGCGGCCTGCCTCAGCTCGTTCGTCATCCCCCAATGATAGGGGAAGCGGGAATCCTTCGCGAATATGGAGACCTTGTGCTCGTCGGAATTCTGATCGGGCCCGGTCGGGGCGATATCGATGGCGAGTATGTCGCAGGTATCCTCGGGCAGAGTCACCGTGCCGTGACCGATCTCCTCATAGAAGGCGAAGTAGGCGTACACCTTGCGGGGCAGCGCTATCCGCTGTTCCTTTATGGTCTTCATCGCGGCAAGGAGCACCGCGGCGCAGGCCTTGTCGTCGATGAAGTGGGATTTCAAATATCCGTTCGCCTCGACGAAGCGCGGCTCCAGCGCGATCATGTCGCCCGTCTCGACGCCGAGCGCGCGGGTCTCATCGGCGGTCTTCACGTCCTCGTCGAGCACCACGCACACGTTCGTGCGGAAATCGGGCAGAGTCGCCCTCAGCTCCTCCTCGGTGACGTGGATGGAGTTCGGCGTGCGGCATACGGAGCCGGTGAAAACGTTCCCGTCCCTCGTGTGGACGCGGACGTTCTCCATCATGCAGTAGAAGGGGTAGAGCCCGCCGACGGCGCAGACGTTAAGAGTGCCGTCCTTATTTATATGCCTCACCATGAGGCCGATGTCGTCGAGATGCGCCGTCACGACGAGGGGCTCGCCCTCGCCGCCGAGATCGACTATCACGCCGCCCTTGCGGGTGACGGATGCTTCATAGCCAAGCTCTCCCAGCATATCGATCAGAAGCGCCTGACACTCCTCATATTGGCCGGTCGTGCTGTCGGCCGCAAGCAGGCGGCGGAACGCCTCAACGCAGTAATTCTTGTCAAAGGGGTACATATCGAATGCTCCTTTCGTTTGTTGGCGATATTATACCATGACGGAGGCGTGTATTTCAATATCGGCAGGGGCATAAGAGCAATAAAAATGCTTGACATGCCCCGCGGCGGATGATACAATGAACAGATAATATATATAAAGGAGGCGAGCCATGATACCGACGTGCATTTCGGCTGCCGTCCTCGGCCTCGCGGTCGAGTTCGTGAACGGCAGGCTCACAAAGCGCGCCCTCGGGAGGAAGGGAAACCCCCTTGCGGTACTCCCCGTGAGGGCGGCGTTGGCGGTCGGGTTTCTGGTGCTCGTCTATTTTGTTTCAAAGCATTTCGGGCTCGATCCGGCGGCTCCGCTCATCTGCGCGGCGCTCGGCGCTTCCGTGGGGCTCGCGCTCTTCACGGCAAGGCTCATCGGCGCCCCGAAGGACCCGACGGAAAAGGAGGAGGTGAACGACCGTGGGTGAGGTATCCGAACCCATCGTTAAAATTTTCGGCATACTCGATATAACTCCGGAGGTCATAACCATGCTCGTTATGATCGCCGTCGTCGCGGTCATTTCCCTCATCGTGACGAGGAATCTCAGGGAGCGTCCCGGCAGGCTCCAGAACGCGATCGAGACGGGCGTGGAATACCTCGATAATTTCTTTACCGATCTTCTCGGGAAGAAGAACGCGAGGAAGTATCTGTTCTTCCTCGGCTCGCTCTTCGTGTTCATACTGTTTGCGAACTATTCCGGCCTCATTCCGGGCGTAGGCATATCGCCCTATTTCAAGGCGCCGACCTCGTCCCTCTCGGTGACGATGGGGCTCGGCATCGTCACCTTCGTATTCCTGCAGGCGGCGGGAGCCAAGGCCGGCGGCAGGCATTACGTCAAACATTTCCTCACGCCGATAGTGCCGCTGCTCCTGCTGGATGAGCTCATAAAGCCCGCCTCGCTTGCGCTCCGTCTTTTCGGCAACATATTCGGCGAGGAGATGGTGACGGAGAACCTCTACGAGCTCCTGCCCATCGGCGCGCCCATGATAATGATGGCGCTCTCGCTGCTCTTCTGCGCGATACAGGCCATGGTCTACACCATGCTTACAGCCTCGTATCTGCAGGAATTCATTGAAGAATAACCTATTATATAAAGGAGAAGACCCATGACAGAATCCGCATTGATTGCAATTGCAGCCGCCCTCGCGATAGCGATATCCACGATATTCCCCGCCCTCGGGCAGGGGAAGGCTGCAAAGGCCGCTCTGGAGAGCATAGCCCGCCAGCCCGACGCCGCCAAGGACATCAGGAGCACCCTGCTCCTTTCGCTCGCCCTCATGGAGGCGCTGACCATCTACGGTCTGCTCATCGCGTTCATGCTCATCGGCAAGATAAGCTGATGGAGATCAGCCTTTCACAAATCATCTGGACGATCATCTGCTTCGGCCTGTTTGCGCTCGTGCTCGACCGGCTTCTTTTCCGACCCGTTCTGAAGGTCATGGACGAGCGCCGCGCCAAGATCGAGGGAGCCGCACAGCGCCTTGCGGAGGCGCGTTCACAGCGTGAAGCGGAGCTTGAAGCCGCCCGCGCGGAGGCGGAAGCGCAGAAGCTCATCGCCGCGGAGGAAAACTCCCGCCGGCTCGAGGCGCTTCGCCGCGAGCGGGAGGAGGAGCTTCGCGAGCTTTCACGCGCGCTGGAGGAAGCGAACCTTCGTGAAGCGGAGGCCGCCGCCCGTTTCGAGGACGAGGCCGGGGCCGCTTTCGCGGGCTCGATAGAATCCCTCGCACGGGCATATGCCCGCAGATTGACAGAGGGAGGCGAGCCGTAATGCAGTATCTGTATGCCGCCGTGAACTTCCTCCTGCTGGGCGTCATAGTTTGGCTCGCCCTCGGCAAGAGCATAAAAAGGATGTTCTCTTCCAGAAGAGCGAATATCGAAGCCGCCCTCGATGAGGCGGAGGCCGTGACGCGCTCCCTTGACGGGGGGATAATACCTCCCGAAGCTGCAGTGAACGGACCCGCGGAGGAGCCCGCTAAAGCGGAGGCCGCCCCGCAGGAGCCTCAGCCCGACG
Organism: Clostridia bacterium; assembly: GCA_017509785.1. GTDB lineage: Bacteria > Bacillota > Clostridia > Christensenellales > CAG-138 > UBA3857. The sequence continues at coordinate 659,359 of JAFWOT010000012.1, read as the reverse complement.
AGGAGGCTCTGCTGAACGAGCGTTTCGAATCGGAAAAGCGCCGCCGGATCCGCGAGTCGGAGATGACCCGCGAGGAGCTGAGGCGCGAATCGATGATAAAGCTCCGCGAGAGGACGGTAAAAAGCCTCTGCCAAAGGGCGCGGGAGCTCTTCCGCGAGGAGCCGTACAGGTCCCTCATCCGGGGGAAGGAAGCCGATCTCGCAGAGATGATACTCGAAAAGATCAGGCTCACCCCCGGCGATATGTGCTACCTCATGCACCACGACGTGCTCTACGTCACGCTGACCTCCGCGTATGAGCTCGATCCCGCCATCGTTGAGAGGATCGGCGCGAGAGCCTCCGCCCTTCTCGACGAGGTCAGCGGCAGGCCCTCCTTCTGGGTGAGGACGGATCCGGAGCTTGTAGGCGGTCTCCGGCTGAGGATAGGCGACACCGTCTACGACTGTACGGTGGACGATCGCCTTTATCATCTGGAGCGCGATCTGATAAAGCGTCCCCTTCCGCACGAATTCACGGCGGAGGCCCTCGCGGAGGATATAAAACAGGGCATCATGGATTCCGAAGCAATTGTCGACGAATTCCAGCTCGGGCGCGTGCTCTCCGTTTCCGACGGCATCTGCAGGCTCGACGGTCTTGCCGACATCATGTACGGCGAGGTGGTCGAGTTCGAATGCGGCGAGCGCGGCATGATACTCGATATCGAGCCGGAGCGCATAGGCTGCGTCGTATTCGGAAGATATGAAAAGATAGAGACACTCAGCCGCGTGCGCCGCGTCGGCAGGATAGCGAGCGTCCCCGTTGGGGATGAGCTCATCGGCAGGGTGGTCGACCCCCTCGGCAGGGCGATCGACGGCAAGGACAGGATCCGCGCCCGCGAGCGCAGGCCCATAGAATTCAAGGCCCCGGGCATACCGGAAAGGCAGACGGTCAACGTCCCCATGCACACGGGCGTCAAGGCGATAGACGCGCTCGTCCCCATCGGGCGCGGCCAGCGCGAGCTCATTATCGGCGACCGCCAGACGGGCAAATCCGCCCTTGCGATAGACGCGATAATCAATCAGAAGGGCAGGAACGTGCCCTGCATTTACGTCGCCATCGGCCAGAAGGATTCGACCGTCGCCGAGATCCGCGCAAGGCTCGAAAGGAACGGCGCGATGGAGTACACGACGATAGTCTCCGCTCCCGCATCGAGCTCCGCCTCCATGCAGTACATAGCGCCCTTTGCGGGCGCCGCGATGAGCGAATACTTCATGTATTCCGGACGGGACTGCCTCATCGTCTACGACGATCTTTCAAAGCACGCCGTCGCCTACCGCGAGCTCTCGCTCCTGCTTCACCGCCCCTCCGGGCGCGAGGCCTACCCCGGCGACGTGTTCTATCTGCATTCGAGGCTCCTCGAAAGGGCCGCGAGGCTCTCCCCCGAGGCGGGCGGCGGCTCCGTCACCGCGCTGCCCATTATCGAAACGCAGGCGGGGGATATCTCCTCCTATATACCGACGAACGTCATTTCAATAACCGACGGGCAGATATTCCTCGAAACCGACCTCTTCAACGAGGGGCAGCGCCCCGCCGTCAACGTGGGGCTCTCGGTCTCGCGCGTCGGCTCGTCCGCCCAGACGAAGCTGATGAAGCAGGTCTCCGGCAAGCTCCGCATGGAGCTCGCCCAGTACCGCGAGCTCGCGGCGTTCTCGCAGTTCGGGTCCGATCTCGACGAGGATACGAGGCGCGTGCTCGATTCGGGCGAGCGCATGATGTACGCCCTCCGTCAGAGGCGGTATTCGCCCATGCCGGATTGGAAGCAGGCGCTCCTCATCTACGCGGTTTCCGAGGGTTATGCGGACGGCTTCGCGCCCGGTGCGATGGAGGAATTCGAGCGGAAGCTCTTCGAGTTTTTCGAGACGCGCTGTTCGCGGCTCCGCGCTCAGCTCGAAACGGGCTCCGCCATGAACCCGAAGTTCGAGGCGAGGCTCAAAGCCGCTCTTGCCAGATTTGCGGAGGCAGTCAATGGCGACGCTGCGTGAGCTCAAAAACCGCCTTCGCGGCGTAAGGACGACCCGCCAGCTCGCGGGCGCAATGCGCACGGTAGCCGCGGCGAAGTATTCCCGCGCGGCGGAGATGATAGAAGGCTGCGAAGCGTATGCCGCGGCCGCGGGGGAACTCGCCCTCCTTTGCGGGGGAGCGGAGGAACGCAAAAGGAGAGATCGCCGCGCCGATCCGCCGACGGTGCGGGAAGCTCCCGAACTCCTCGTGCTCGTCTCGTCGAACCGCGGGCTCTGCGGCGGCTATAATCACGAGCTCTTCTCCTTCTTCTCGGAGGAGCTGGAAAGGCGCTCCGAACCCCCGCTCGTAATAGCGGTCGGGCGCATGGCGGCGGACTACTGCCGTGAAAAGCATATCGGGATGCTTGATTCGTTCGTATTTGCCGACGTCCCCGATTTTGCTTCCGCACGCGCTCTTGCGGAAAGGCTTACCGCCCTATATGAGGGCGGCGAGGTCTCGTCCGTCGGCTTCATATTCCGCAGATTCGTCAATATGCTGAGGTCCGTCCCCGAAAAAAGGCGCTTTCTTCCCCTTGCCGAGGAGGAAGCTCCCGAAGAAAAATCGGCGGAGGAGCCCCTCTTCATACCCGACAGGCGCACGGTATCGGGAACGCTCCGCTCTCTCTGCCTCGCCTCGGAGGTCCATTCGATACTTCTCTCCTGCGCCTCGGGCGCGCAGGCGGCAACGCTCATGGCGATGCGCTCCGCGTATGATAACGCCATGAACGCGTGCGCCGCTCTCGAGACACAGATAAACCGCCGCAGGCAGGCGAGCGTCACGCAGAGCGTCATAGAGACCTCCGCCGACGCGGACAATTACAGCTTCTAAGGAGGATCCTCATGCCAAAGGGATGCAGAGGCATCATAACGAGAATAATGGGCCCCGTCGTTGACGTCACCTTCCGGGATCAGGCCAAGACCCCGGAGATATACAACGCCCTCGAGGTGGAGACCCGTTCCGGCAGGCTCCTGCTGGAGGCGCTCCAGCAAACGGGCGGGGGAGACGTCCGCTGCATCGCCATGCATTCGACGGAGGGCCTTTCCCGCGGGATGGAGGCCGTCGACACCGGAGCTCCCATCACCGTACCCGTCGGCAGGGCGACTCTCGGCCGCATGATCGACGTCAGCGGCGAGCCGATAGACGGCGGCGGCCGCATCGAGGCGGAGGAGCATTGGCGCATCCATCACAGCGCCCCCGCCTTTACGGATATAGTCCCCGCAGAGGAGATACTCGAAACGGGCATCAAGGTCATCGACCTCATGACCCCCTACGCCAAGGGCTCGAAGATCGGCCTCTTCGGCGGCGCGGGCGTGGGCAAGACCGTCCTCATCATGGAGCTCATTCGCAACATCGCCTTCGAGCACGACGGCTACTCCGTTTTCGCGGGGGTAGGCGAACGCTCGCGTGAGGGGTACGATCTCTGGCAGGAGATGAAGCAGTCCGGCGTACTCTCAAAGACTTCGCTCATTTTCGGGCAGATGAACGAGCCCGCCGGCGCGAGGCTCAGGGTCCCCCTCGCGGGGCTGACGATAGCCGAATACTTCCGCGAATCATCGCACAAGAACGTGCTTCTCTTCATCGACAATATTTTCCGCTTCACACAGGCGGGCTCCGAGGTATCGGCGCTTCTCGGGCGAATGCCCTCCGCCGTCGGCTATCAGCCCACCCTCGCCACCGAGATGGGCAAACTGCAGGAGCGCATAGTCTCCACGAAGAACGGCTCGATCACTTCCGTTCAGGCGATCTACGTCCCCGCCGACGATCTGACCGACCCCGCCCCGGCGACGACCTTCACCCATCTCGATGCGACGACCGTCCTTTCAAGGCAGGTGGTCGAGCTCGGCATATATCCCGCCGTCGCTCCGCTCGAATCCGAATCCCGGATGCTGACGCCCGATCTCGTCGGCGACCGCCATTACAACACCGCCAAGGAGGTCCAGCGCGTTCTGCAGAGGTATAACGAGCTCCATGACATAATCGCCATACTCGGCATGGACGAGCTCTCCCCCGAGGACAGGAGCATCGTCAAAAGAGCCCGCCGCGTGCAGAGGTTCCTCAGCCAGCCCTTCCACGTGGCGGAGGGCTTCACGGGGATCCCCGGCAAATTCGTCCGCATAGAGGATACGATAAAGGGATTCGAGGCCATCCTCTCCGGCGACTGCGACGATATCCCCGAGCAGGCCTTCATGATGAAGGGCTCCATCGAGGAGGTCTTCGAATCAAAGGATCGTGTGTGATATGAGCTCCCGTATGGAATTGATAATACTCTCCCCGACGGGCGGGGCAAGGCGCATCCCGTGCGGCGCGGTGAACCTCACGGCGATGGATAACGAGGCCGGCGAGGGCGGCGGCTCCGTCGGAATAAGGCCCGGGCATATGGAAGCGCTCATCGCGCTTGAGCCGGGGTCGTTCGTCACCGCCGTGCGCCCGGGTGAGGAGCCCGTAGATCTGAAGCTCCCCGGCGGGTTCGCGCACGTAAAAAACAACGCTGTCACCGTATTGCTGACAGCGGAGGAGGAAAACAATGGAACAGATATATGAAAGCAGGTTAACTGTCACTCCCGGCTGCGCCGATTGCTTCGGCAGGCTCGGGGTCTACGAAACGTTCAGGGCCTTCATGGATATGGCGGCCATCCACGCGGAGCTGCTCGGCGTCGGCTTTGAGGCGATGGCGGAACGCGGGCTCTTCTGGCTCACGGTCAAGACACGGGTCGAATTCATAAAGCGCCCCTCCATGGCGGAGGAGCTCACCCTTCGCACCTGGCCGGAGGCGCCGGAGCGCGTCCGCGCCAACCGCAGCTATGAGGCCGATCTCAACGGCGAGACGGTCATAAGAGGCAGGACGGAGTGGGCCGTCATAAACACGGGCAGCGGGCGCCTCGTCCCCATGCGCGGCATATTCCCGGAGGAGCTTCCCTTCGACAAGCCCTCCGCGAGCCCAGAGCCCTTCTCCCGCCTTGAGGACGAATTCCTCCCCGGCGAGAAGCTCTGCGATTACCGCGTGAGCTCCGTCGATATCGACGTCGGCGGGCATATGAACAACGCCGCATACGTCCGCGCTCTCATGAGCGCGTTCACGAAGGCCGAGCTTGCTCAGATGGATATCTCGTGCGCGGAGGTCATTTTCCGCGCCCCCTGTTTCGAGGGGGACGTTCTCGATATATTCCGCCGCAGGACTCCGGGCGGATACGCCCTCCGCATGTCAAGGGGAGGGGAGACCGTCATATTGGCGGAGATATCCCTCAGGTGATCATTCGAGCTTAAATGAGATCCTTGTTGAAGAACGGTCTGTCCCCGCACTTAACAGCCCAGCGGCGGAAAGCGCCGCCGTTGTGAAGTACCCCATGAACGCGGGAGCCGCCAACGGGGAGCGTAAACAGGCGAGGGCAATTATCGCCGCGCATTCAGCCGCCGCGAATATCCGCGCCGCGATACGGGATCTTCTGTATCGCCTCTTCGATATGGGGTGGTTCCTGTGGACGATGGGCGCCGTCAGAAAGAAAAGCATGTAACAGAGAAGCGAAACGGTGACGATCGCCCACAGCGGAGCAGCCCCGATCGGCCCGGAAAGCCAAACGGAGACCGTCCCGAGCCCCACGGAAACGAGCGTGCAGCCCCAATGCGAATTTGCGTGCGCTCCGCCGACGAGCATCCGAAGCGGCAGCCATGCGATCATGAACACCGTCATTAATATAGGCTTATTGAGCAGTATCCCCGCCGCCATAAGCAGAACAAGTATCAAAACCGTCGAAACAACGCATTCGATACCATAGGCGCAGACTTCCTCCATCTCGGGATCGGCGCCGTTTTTTACGAGGAATCCCGCTGCTTTTTTTGAAAATCTTTTAATCATGATCGTTTCAGTTATAGTTTCTAAATGCCTCAAGCACTTGATCAAAATAGGTTTTTGATATTTCAAGGGAAATGTTGTCGTTATGCAGAGTGACTTTGGTGGGGGAAATAGATGTCACTCTTGAAATGTTGACGAGCGTGTTTCCCGATATCTGAATAAACTGTTCAGGGAGCTTTTCCAAAAGCTGCTTTACCGTAGCGCGAAAACAATACCTCTTTGAAACGGTGATAAGCGTTGCATAGTTTTTGTGAACGGATATCGTCAGGATATCTGCGAAACCGACCTTATAATTGGTCTTATCCGCATAGAAATCAAAAGTATCCTTTCGGAAAGCACGGAATCGGTTTACAGCACGCTTCAGTACATGTTTAATATCTTCTTCCAAAGGCGGCTTGCAGATAAAATCAAACGCCTCAATGGCGTAACCTTCCTTAATAAAACCATGCTGAGAGGACATGAGCACAAACAACGACTTTGGGTCGATCATCTCACGCATCAAAGGGATAAGCTCGGTGCCGGATAATCCGGGCATCAACACGTCAACGAACATGAGCATGTTTTCCAAACCGACATATTTATCCATGCGTAAGGCGCTTTTCGGCTCGGTGTATCTTATAACTTGAACTTCGCACCCAAGCTCTTCCGCATATTTTTTGACCGGCCTCTCGATTGCCAATATATCGCTGAGACTGTCGTCCACTATTACAACATTGAGCTTCATCTTAACTTTCCTTTGCTGAAATCTTCGGGAACAAAATATCAACGATAAATCGCTCGCTTTCCGGGGATACCGTGCAAATGCCGTTATGCGCATCGACAATGCTCTTTATTCTCGGAAGACCGAGGCCGATGTGTTTGCTTTCTTCGGGCTTCTCAGGCAAATCGATACAGTTGTTTTCGATCCTTATGTTGAGCATTTGCGCTTTATCTCGAATCGAAAGAGAGATCTTTCTTTTTTCGCGGTCAAGCTTCCTGCACGCATTGATCGCATTGTCAAGGAGATTACCGAAAAGGGAGCTGAGCTCGGTGGCGGAAAGTCCCGTCTTGTGGATGCCTTCGCACACGGATGTTATTTTCAGCTCGATCCCTTCCGCGTCGCAGATCATTTTTTTGTAGGAAAACAGTATATCCAAACTGTTATCTCCGGTGATGGCGTAACGGTCGATATTCCCGTACTCAGCCTTATAATCACTCATGTATTTGCGCAGGGATTCGATATCTCCGTCCTCGGTCAGCAAAGCTATCACGCTCATATGGTTTGAATAATCGTGCTTCAACTGTCGTATGGAACCGGAGATGACGGTCATTTCGGAATTGTAACGGATCTCTCTTTCCAATGATTCGGAAACAATTCGCTCTTCGGAGTATTTTTGCGCCCAAACGTTTGCTTTGGCAAATAACAGAAGAAGCAGCAGAACGAGCGCCATAAGAAGTGCGGAGATAGCGCAGAATTTTAAAGAATCCACACCCGCGGAAGCCGATTCGATCGTCACCTCTAAAAGGAGATACATCGCGGTGATGCATATCATACATGATATCATAATTCCAACGGCCGCTTTTGAGGTTACAGAGACAAGCTTTTTCGTTGTTTTCAATACCGTTGCCGTCATCAGTGAACACAGCAAAAGATAGACTGCCTGTATGGCGATCCGGATGGCGGTTGGATTTAACCCGGCGATAAGTACGGAACTCGATATGGAATACATGATAGCTATGAGGAACGTATTTGCAAACACCGTAATATAGATCATCATTGACGCCCAGACCAATCTTAACCGAATGTCGTCCGCAAAGAACAATACGGCATACGCGCAGTATAGAGTCAAATTGATAATTGTGGTAAACACATAGCTGAGCTCGGCTTTATTCATTATCGTTGTTGCGGCCGCAAGAACGATAATACAGATGATCGCAAGCGGAACGGTTTTCTTCCTGAGAGTGAGCTTATGCTTCAACAATAGGAAAAGCAGTATCGCCTCGGCTAAGTTGACCGCGATCTCAATTAGTTCTTGATACATACCAAGCACCTCCATAATGATTTTCCAACCAAATCGAACCGATGTCAAGAACGTTTTTCGGCTTTTTTTGATCTCAGCACAAAAATCGGCCATTTCAGCACAGTTTTATTGATTTTTTTTGAACATATGATATCATGAAACAAAAAAGAAAGGGGGTAACAGCATGAAAAGAGCTAAGATTCTCGCGGCGGTCATCTCGGTGTTGGCGGCGGTTTTCACGTTTGCGGCTAACGCCTTTGCGACAGCGCCGTGCAATGGCCCGATCTACGAGCCCGAGCTGCCGGAAAAGCTGAGGGAGCCGTGAATCGGCAGCGAAACCGAACCGAAAGTCAACGAAATGAAAAAAACAGTTGACAGAGAAACCGAAAGAAAGTATACTGAAGCAGGAAACACAAATGAAAAGTTTTCAAGAAAGACGCTCGCTCTTATACTCGCAGCAGTATCGATACTCACCATCCCGCTCTATGCGGGTGCGACGACCTACAGCGGCTCGATCGGCAGCAACGTCTACACCTGCACCGTGAGCTGCGCGCCGCTTAAGATCATCTCCAAGATCTCATGCAGCAAAACCTCCAACCTGAGGACGGATACCACGGTGTATCTCGATTATGGTTCCTCGTATTATCCCGATGCGGATATGTCCTTGTCCGCCAACGGGGTAAAGTCTCTCAATCACACCTATAATGTCAGCCAGTTCTCGGTTGAACACCCCATTTTTCCCTCCGGATACACGTTCTATAGCTGCACGTACTATGATTATATCAACAATACGAACGTGTTGAACGGAGTGACCGAAAACTCGTTTTAAAGGAGAAAACAAACCATGAAACGTTTCGCAGCACTGTTATTGGCGTCGCTCGTGCTTCTGAGCTTCATTTCCTGCGTCAAACAAACAGGCTCGGACGAACCCGCCCCGGATGGGGCGGGTTCGTCGACAGATGAAGGCTTTATAACGATCGACAGGCAGGGTACGTTTTCGGATATGCTCATTTCCCCGCTTATAGAAGCGAACGGGACTTATTATTACGCGATCGGCAGACAGAACAGCAAGGTTTTTTTCTGCGACAAGGAGAGCAGGGATTGGATGCCGCTCTGCTTCAGGCCCGACTGCTTCCATAAGACTCTCGACTGCAACGCATACCTTGGGGGCAGGATCAGCGGCAGCACCATCTGGGCCTACGGGAAGTATATTTACTATGTTCTGTCCGGAAGCGGAATGACTCCTTCGCTTTGGCGCATGAAGCTTGACGGAAGCGAACATGAAAGGGTACTGGCATTCGATTACGAAAAGGAGAATGATATCTACAATTCGTTCACGTGGGACTTCTATTTTCATAATAAATATCTCTATGCGTGGTTCTGGGGTTCAAACGAGGAGCTGGCAATGACTCCGCGCGGCTTTGAAACGCTGATATTCCTCGTCGATCTCAGCCGCGATAAACCGCAGGTGGAGCAAACGAGCTTTACCTATGATACCGGGATGCCCTTCTGCGGTAAAGATAATATTGTTTATTGCTGGAACACCCCCAACAACAATTCGATCGTCAAGGCGGATCTTGAAACCGGCTCGTGGGAAAAGCTGTGCGAGTTCCCGTTCTATCCGACGACGGGCTTCATTTTGAAGGACGACCGCCTGTATGCAGCGGATTCGGATAAGCTTGTATATGTCGACACGAATACCGGCGAGATAGCGACTGCCTGCACGCTCGAAAGCGGAAAACACTATAAACTGACTGAAGAATATATAATCGGAGGACGCAGCGGCAGGAAAGCTCCGACGGAAACAGAGATAGCCAACGGAAGGGCGGATACTCTGATCTACGATTTTGAAGGCAATCTCGTTCGACGCATACCGTATGGATCGTACGGTATGGATATCGGGCCGACTTTTTCCTCGGGCAATATAGTGTTCGGGACGTTAAGAAACAATACTGCCAAGGAAGCTAACATTGCCGTGCCCGAGTGGTACCTCGACCTCAGCGAGGTCGGCGACCCCGATATGACATGGCGTCGCTGGGCCCCGGACGGGGAGTGAGGGAATGGATCTTAGGTGGACGGATGATCAATGATTGTTTAAGAAAGGAACCATGGTGACATCTATGAAACGTATCGCAGCACTGTTATTGGCGTCGCTCGTGCTTCTGAGCTTCATTTCCTGCGTCAAACAAACAGGCTCGGACGAACCCACCCCGGATGGGGCGGGTTCGTCCGTAACCGAGGCGACGGGGAATGAGGAATTCATTGTGTTGGACAGACAGTGCACTTTCTCCGGCATGGCTATCACTCAGTTGATAGATACGCAAGACACGCTGTATTATGTCTTGGGAAGTAAAAGTGATACGATCCATTTCAGCGACAAAAAGAATAAGGAGTGGTTGCCGCTTTGTATAAAGCCCGATTGTTTACATAAGACAAAAGAGTGCAACGCTCATCTCGAGGGTAACTGCGGTCTTACTATCTGGGTGTACGGAGATCATATTTATTATATACCCGATGAAACAGATGAACACGGAATGACTGCCCTTTGGAGGATGAGGCTTGACGGAAGCGGGCATGAGAGGATATTGAGATTCGATGATTTTGATAATTCCGAAGATTACACCAGCAGCTCATGGTCTTTTATTTTCCATAACAAATACGTTTATGCATGGTTCAGGGGGTCGAATTCGGAGTTGATAGCTTCGGGAGAGGGCGCGCACACCCTTGTTTTTCTCGTAGATCTGAGCCTTGAAAAGCCCGAGATGAAGCTCACGCGTTTCGTCTATGATACAGGGATCCCCGTCTGCGGCAAAGGCGAGACCGTGTATTGTTTGAACACAACCAACAACAATTCGATAATCAAAGCTGACCTTTCAACCGAAACATGGGATAAGCTCTGCGAGCTCCCGCTCTATCCCGAATCGGGATTTGTGCTTATAGGGGATCGCCTTTATTATGCCGACGGTTTTTTTGAAAAGCAGTTTGGTTATGTCGATACCAATACCGGTGAGATAGTCCCTGTGCTCTCGTTTGATGAGACGATGAGGCTCAGAATGACGGAGGAATATCTCATCGGCACGGGGAACATCAACATCAACGGTTATTTTTCTGATGACAACCCGGAGACGGGAAAGGATACGCTGATCTACGACTTCGATGGGAATCTTGTGCAGCGTATTCCGTATGAGTCTTACAACAAGAATATAACTCCCGTATATGGTACGGGGGAGTATATGTTCGGAGCAGAGGCGAACGTTCCAACGAAACAGATCGATCTTGTTGAGCCCGAGTGGTACCTCGACCTCAGCGAGATCGGCGACCCCGATATGACATGGCGTCGCTGGGCCCCGGACGGGGAGTAAGGGTGACCGCTGCATAAGCGGAAAAGGAGGCTGTTTTATGAAAAGAATTGTTGCTCTTGTTCTGGCTATGTTGACTTTATCGTCCCTTTCGGCGTGCAGTCCTTCCGGAGACGGGGAGTTCTACGTTTGCAGTATGACGGGGCACTCGGGGCATTCCGGAACTGAGCAGATCTTTGAAACGAATGACGCCGTCTATTATCTGTGCAGCGAATCCGGAATAAACAAACACAAGCTGGACAAGCTTTGGATAGGCGAGAAAGGTAAGGACGTGTGGATCCCCCTTTGTTCAAAGCCCAACTGTATGCATAATGATGAAGACTGCAACGCCGTTCTCGAGGGACACGCGGGAGGAAGGATCTGGCTCTACGGGCAGCACATCTACTATGTTTCGGATTATTCGAGCCTGTGGAGAATGAGGCTTGACGGAAGCGGACACGAGAAGCTGAAGACGTTCGAGGTTGATCCCGGCGGCTATGTCGGCACGTTTTTTTTCCATGACAGGTATCTCGTCCTTATCGCGGTAGTTCCACCCGATGGGCGAACCGATTCCGATGTAAATGAACCGAAGGTCTATGTTGTCGATCTCAGTATGAATGAGCTTGAAATGCGGAACGTCGAGCTTGTAACCGAAAGTGAAGGCAGGAAGACCATCGGTTATCCGCTGATCGGCGATGAGAAGTATATTTACACCGTGCTTGACGACTGCACTTTGCTACGGTTCGATCTCGAATCCGGGACGCTCTCCGAGATATGCATGCTGCCGTTTTATCCTGAGGAGATCGGCATACGCAAAGTTGGAGATAAGCTGTATTTCTACGAGCCATGGACAGCGGGAATGGCCGTATCCGTCGATGTAAACACAGGTATGACGGATGAGATCAAGCGAGTGGAACCCGGATCCGAGTGCTGGTATACGATATGCGGGGAGCATGAAATAGGTGTGGATCCCGGGAGCGGCGATCTGATGATCTATGACGACAAATGCGTATTCGAAACATCCGTTCCCGTGCCGGAGGGCACAGGGACGATCTTCCCGATGTGGACATTGGACGAAGTTGTTTACGGCTTCGAGTACGTGAACGGTGAGGAGTCGATCCTTACGCCCCCGCAGTGGTATCTCGACCTGTCCAAGCTCGGCACCGGAAACCTCACCTGGCGCAGATGGGCCCCGGACGGGGAGTGAGGGAATGGATCTTAGGTAGACGGATGATCAATGATTGTTTAAGAAAGGAACCATGGTGACATCTATGAAACGTATCGCAGCACTGTTATTGGCGTCGCTCGTGCTTCTGAGCTTCATTTCCTGCGTCAAACAAACAGGCTCGGACGTGCCCGAAGAATTTTATGTAAATGATCTGGGTTCCGTATATGCGAGCGCAGGTATGGAGCAGATATTCGAAACCGGGGAAACGGTTTATTATCTCTGCACCGAGCCGGGCGGTGAATGCCGCCTGTTCTTCAGCGACAAGGACCAAAAGGAATGGCTGCCGCTCTGCGCAAAGCCCGATTGCCTGCATTCGGACGAGGATTGCAACTCCATCCTTGAGGGAAATGCATCAAACAAAGCTTGGCTGTACGGGGCCCGTATCTACTATATGATCTACAGTCCGCAGGGCAAGGGGATCGAATTATGGAGGATGAGGCTCGACGGAAGCGCACATGAGAAGCTTCGCACGTTCTTTGAGGAGCGGGACGGCGGGGGAGCGGCGTTCTCCTTTGATTGGTATTTCCACAACAAGTACGCCGTAGTGCGGTATCTTCAGTTGGGAACGGAGTCAACGGGGGTCAAAATGGAAACCTACGTGCTCGACCTGAGCACAGACGAGCTTGAATTGAAAAAGATCGAGCTTCCCGAAGGCGTCACGCTTGGCGATCCCGTTGCCGGAGAAGGGAATGAGCTCTACTGCGTCTGCGAGGATGACGCCGCAAGGATCGTCAAGGCCGATCTTGAATCACTCTCCGTTATCGAATTATGCGAGCTGTCCTTCGTCCCGGATCTGTTCTCGTGTGAATTGAAGGACGGTCATCTGTACTTTGCCGAGGGCTGGGATCAGGGGAAGATCTACAGGATCGACACGGTTTCCGGCGCGGAGGAAGTTGTGGCTTCGGCCGAACCTCAGACCCGCCGTTGGTATCACCCCTATGGCGAATACGTCTTCGGGAGCAATACGGGCTCGGTCCCTTCGCTCAAAGGCACGGAGATATCCGATCTTTCCGGCAATCTGATACAAGAGCTGACGTATTCCGATTCCGATCCGGAGATAGTTATCTGCAAGATACTCGGAGATCACGTTTTCGGATATGAGATCGGAGAAAGCGCGCAAGTCAGCGAAAAGCCCCCGACTTGGTATCTGGATATCGGGGAGATCGGCACCGGAAACCTCACCTGGCACAGATGGGCCCCGGACGGGGAGTGAGGGACGGGCAGCTCCCCGGTGCGCGGATAGGCCGAAGACCGCCCAACCGCGGCTTGGGATGCGTTCATTAAAAATATATTTTTAAAAACATGTGATATCCGTCCGAAAAAACCGTCTATATAAGTGAGGGGATATTGCGCTTGCGCCAATGCCCGCGATCGCAGCCCGCAAAACGCGGTAACACAATAAAAACGACAGCCGAAAGGCGGAAAGGAAAACAGTATGAAAAACACAACGAAGGTCCTTGCCGTTATCATGGCGGCGCTGATGCTTGCGCTTTTCTGCGCCGTTGTTCTTGCCGTCGGCTGCAATAATACGGTCGCTCCCAAGGAGGAAAAAAACTGCTACGATTTTCATTACGGCACGATAGGCACTATAGGCTCGGGAAACGCCATTCTCGAGACTGAAGACACAGTTTATTATCTATTCGAGAATTACTTATACTTCAGCGACAAGGAATACAAGGATTTCATGCCGCTGTGCTCAAAGCCGAACTGCGATCATACCGACGAGGAATGCGACGCGTATGTATATACAAAAAGCGGTATTTGGATCTACGGCGATCACATCTACTATGTCGACGCCGTGTTCAATGAAGATGATGAAATACCTTACACCGAGCCCGCTTTATGGCGGCTCAAGCTCGACGGCTCTCAGCATGAAAAGGTGATGCAGCTTCCTCTCCCCGATTACGGATATGAGCCCATGCGGAACACGTGGACATATATTTTTACAAACAAATACCTGTATGTCAGCAACACTTCTTTTAAGAACGAGATGATCGTGCCGGGAGAGAATGATTGGCGCTCATACATAATAGATCTGGATTCACTGAGAGTTCGCGACCTGTACTCATCCGAAGATGCCGACGCGCCCAGATTCAGCGGAACTCCGGTCGCGGGAGAAGGTACAAAGCTTTATGGGATAAGGAGCAGTGAGCGATACCCGCACATGAGGCGCATGGATCTTGTCGTTCTCGATTTTGAAACTCTTGAAGGCAAGCTGATAGGGACTCTCGAAGCGAATCTCGATTATCTCGGCGGCTCATTCATGCTGCTTGACGACGCCTTTGAATACGTCTGCTGGGATCCGTCGATCGGGGAAATTTCGATATGGAGGATGGATCTTGAAACCGGAGAGAACGCTTTGCTGGCAAAGGGCAGCAGCAACGAAATAAAAGGCGCTTACATGGATTGGACGGATCGGTGTTTGATCGATCCATATACGCGCGGAGACGAAAGCGAGAGCGGCCTCTACGTATTGGACGCGGATCTGAACGAGGTCGACCGTTTCTCATATGAGGGTGTTCCGGAGGAGGTAAAAACCCTTCGAATATTCCTCCAGACGGACTCGTACATTTTCGCCGCTCCGCCGATCCTTATGAACCCCGACGATCCCGATAGCTGGGGCTCGTATGCCGCTTTCGCCATCCCCACATGGTACATCGATAAATCCGAGATAGGCACCGGGAACCTCGCCTGGCACCGCTGGGCCCCGGACGGGGATTAAGGGACATTTATGATATGCGACCGCAGCCCGCAAAACGCGGTAACACAATAAAAACGACAGCCGAAGGCGGAAAGGAAAACATTGTGAAAATCACAACGAAGGTCCTTGCCGTTATCATGGCGGCGCTGATGCTGGCGCTTTCCTGCGCCGTTGTTCTTGCCGGAGACGATGAGAGGGAGGAGCCGACTCGCCCCTCGATCGTAACATCGAAGGAGGGCACTTATCTGGGACGGAGATGGACTCTTAACGCATCAGCTGGGACGGCGACAAAAATCAAGTCGACCGGCACGTATGCAGTTGATGAGTATATGCAATTGAAGTTCAACCCGACATTCAAGTATTCGTCGATTGATGGATATGTGATTTTGCCGGGGGATGAAAGCTCATTAGACTATGGTAATTATTTTACCGACAGTCTGACCAAGTCTTATACAGTCGCACAGGCCGCAGCTCATTTTTACTTGGGCAGCATCCCTTATTCTCAGTTCCTGCCGGATACGGCGGTGTTCTCGAAATGCAAATACAGCCTTAGGCTTGATTCCAACACCGTGTGTTCTTTTACCGTGAATTATTGATGAAATAATTCTCATTGCAGGCTGCGAGGACCGTTTATTGTAATGATTCGGAGATGCTTTATGAGGAAAGCCCTGATAATACTTTTTTGTATACTGATCACTGTCAACATCGGCTGCTCAAATGATGCGAATACGGACGAGCATCCGAATGTGTCGGAGCATTCAGATGAAGGGTATTGCTTTGATTTTCATTATGGCACTCTTTGCTCGTTTATGACAGGGAACAATATCCTGGAAACAGAGGATTCGATCTATTACCTATATGACGACCATTTGTATTTCAGCGATAAAAGCTATAAAGATTTCATGCCCTTGTGCTCCAGACCGAATTGCAGTCATGACAGTGAGGATTGTGATGCCTTTATATATACCAAAAGCGGCATTTGGATATATGGTAAACACATCTACTATGTTGATGATGTGTTCGATGAGAATGGCAGCATCGCTTTCACCGAGCCTGCCCTATGGAGGATGAGGCTTGACGGTACGCAGCATGAAAAACTGATGCAGCTCCCGCTGCCGGATTACGGGTTTACCCCCGTGAGAAACCGATGGGACTATGTATTTACCGATAAATACTTATATGTATCGAACACGGCTTTCACCGACGATCCCGGCAATTCGGGAACGAACCCGTATCGATCATATCTGATCGACCTCGACTCTTTCGCAGTCAGAGATGTTTATTCGTCGGATAATAAGGATGTTCCGACATATGCCGGTCTTCCTATTGCGGGGGACGGTTCCGGGATATACAGTGTAGGAGACAGCGCGGATCGTCCCGGCTGTATGGATCTGATGTTTCTTGATTACAACAACTTGGAAGGGCGTCGGGTAGGAACGCTTGAGGAGAATTTCTATTATTTGGAAGGCGGCTTCATGATAGTCGATGATTCGTTTGAATACCTGTGCTGGGATCCATCGCAAATGAGGCTTGCTGTATGGCGAATGGATCTTGAAACCGGAGCCAATACGCTGATAAAAGAAGGCGACGGCATGGAGTTCAAAGGATACAGTATGGACTGGGCAAACGGCTTTGTATTCGATAATTACAAACGCGGTGACCGCTTCGAATGGGGATTCTACGTGATGGACGCCGACCTGAATGAGGTCGAGACTTCGCTCTATGAAGACGTTCCGGATGAGGTCTTATCGATCAGAGTGTTTCTCCAGACGAATTCGTTTATCTTCGCAGCTCCGCCGATTTCTTTTAATCCGGAACACCCTGATGAACTGGGTATCTCAGCCGCTTTCGCCATCCCCACATGGTACATCGATAAATCCGAGATAGGCACGGGAAACCTCGCGTGGCGCCGCTGGGCCCCGGACGGGGATTAAAATATATTTTTTGTGGTACGCAACAGCTTTGCTGCGGAATACGTCTTTGTTATTGAGGGGCGAAGAGAAACCCCTGTCTTCGCCCCTCGCCCCCTATGAGGAGAACCGGATACGGAAGGAGAAAACTCTATGGAATTAAAACTTGAAAACCTGACGAAACGCTACGGCCGGAAGGCGGCGCTGGACGGCTTCTGCTATACCTTCGGGCAGGGCATCTGCGGCATACTCGGCGCCAACGGCGCGGGCAAGTCGACCATGATGAACCTCATCACGGATAACGTCTCCCGCGATGAGGGAAGTATTCTCTTCAACGGAAAGGAGGTGCTCGAGCTCGGCAGCGCGTTCCGCTCCATGCTCGGGTATATGCCTCAGCAGCAGGGAATGTACGACGAGATGAGCGCGTATTCATTCCTGCTCTATATCGCAAAGCTCAAGGGCGTCCGCGGCAGGGAGGCGAAGGCGCAGGCGGCAAGGCTCCTTTCGCTCGTTAACCTTTCCGATTCCGCGCATAAGAAGCTCGGCGGCTTTTCCGGCGGCATGCGGCAGAGGGTGCTCCTCTGTCAGGCGCTTCTGGGTTCTCCGCAGATCATCATATTGGATGAGCCCACCGCCGGCCTCGACCCGAAGGAGAGGGTCCGCATAAGGAACTACGTCCACGACCTCGCGAAGCAGAGCATAGTCCTGTGGACGACGCATATCGTCAGCGATATCGAAAGCATCGCGGACGACGTTATCCTCATGCAGAAGGGGAAGCTCGTTGCCCACGGCAGGCCGGACGAGCTTGTCGCCTCCGTGAACGGCCGCGATCTCGAGGACGTCTACATGCATTACCTCGGAGAGGATGAGCCGGATGCGTGAGATCAGACGAGTAATATTCAACAGGGTGACGATCTTCCTGCTGATCCTTCTGACCGCGATAGGCGCCGTGCTCTTCTGGCTCCATACGAAGAGCTCCATTGTTTCGAAGGAGTATACGGAGGTCTTCACGAAGGCCTATCATGAGCTCCTCGATGAGTTCTCGGCCGTCCCGCCGGAGCAGATCACCGATGAGCAGATCGAAGATCGTATGACCCTTTACAGGGTACTGGGCGTGCTCGCGCACCATATAAACATTTACGGCGTTGACGACGAGCTGAAGGAGATGATAGAGGAGGACCCCGATTTCGCCGAGATATACGGGTCGGTCGATCTTACTCCGTATTTCGATAACCTCATACTCGCACAGGCGCAGGAGAATGCGATCGAGCTCATCTCGGAGCAGGTGGATTATCTCTGCGATTTCAACGCGTATTACCCCGCGATAAAGAGCAACGCCGAGCGCATGCAGCATACGAGCATATTCGGCGATCCGAACAGCTTCGCGTACAGGAACACGATAAAGACCGTCAAGGATTTTGAGGCGATAGACGGCGCGCGCGGCACGCTCGGCGACGACAGAGCCGTGACGAGCGTCTTCGACGATCCGATCGTCGATTATCTGATGCTCATCTTCATGATGCTTGTGTCCGTCCTTATGCTGAAGGAGAGGAAGAGCGGCCTGTGGCAGCTCGTCCGCTCGACCCCGAACGGCAGAGCGGGGCTCGCGGGCTCGCGCATCGCTGCGCTCCTGGCGGCGGCGCTCCTGGCGACGGTGTTCATATTCGGAAGCCGTCTCGTAATATCCTATCTCACCTATGACGGCATGGCCTACGGCAGCCGCCTCATACAGTCCGTGAAGGGCTTCAACGGCATCCCCGTCCCAATGAAGGTGAATGATTTCGTGCTCCTCTACTGCGGGGTGAAATTCATCTGCACGTTCATTTCGGGGCTGTTCGTTTTCATGCTGCTCTCCTCGGTGAAGAACCTCAATATCGCGATAGTCATAACCGGCGCGGTGCTCGCGGCGGAATTCGGCCTCAGCACCGCCGTGAGGGACAACAGCATCCTCGTTCCGTTCAAGTACGTCAACGTGATGCGCGTCGTCGTCCCGAAGGATCTCGTCGTCAACTACCTCAACCTCAACTTCTTCGAGCATCCCGTGAATACACGCGTCGCCGTGAGCGCGGTGCTCCTCGTTCTGGCGGCGGCAGCGGCGGTCGGGATAATCCTCGTCCACATGCATAAACGCCCCGTCGGCAAGCCCCATCCGCTCGAGCGTCTCATCGATAAGATACGCAGGCGCACGTATAAGCGCGTCTTCATGCAGGAAACGGGCAAGGCGCTCTTCGCTCAGCGCGGCATACTTGTGATGTTCGCCCTCGTGTACGTCTTCTTCACGTTCGGCTCCCTGCCGGAGCCCTCCGTCACGGAGGAGCAGTCCTCCATCCCGAGCTACTATGAAAAGTACGCCGGCTCCGTTTCGGAGGATACGATCCTCTCCATCGACAGGGATATAGAGGAGATCGAGGCCATGATCCCCGGTGCGGAAGACAGCTTCGCCCGTATGATCTTCACGAAGACCCTCGACGGTCTCGAGTATCTCGAGGGGGAGGTCCGCGACATAATCGAGAGGAACGCCTCGGGCGAATACCCGAACGAGATAAAGCTCCTGCCGCCGTATACGTACATGATCGCCTTCGGCGAGGGCTCGCTCTCCTTCGGGACGATACAGGCACTCAAGGCGCTGCTTGGCATAGTGCTCCTGACGGCGGGCCTCTACGCCTATGAGAAGCAGTCCTCCATGACGCGGCTGCTCCGCTCGCTCCCGAAGGGGCGGGGGAGGCTGTTCCTCCGCAAGGAGCTGCTGACGCTCGCATTCAGCGTGATCGTTTTCGCGGCGGTCTACCTGCCCGAGATACTCGCCCTTGCGGGCTCGGAGCGTTACGGCGGGTTCACCTGCTTCAATTACCCGATACAGGGCCTCACCATTCTGCGGGAGAGCCGCCTGTCCCTCTCCGTCGGAGGGCTGACTGTGCTGTTCTACCTTGCAAGGCTGCTGGCAATATTCCTCGTCGGGAGCGCCGTCGGCCTGATCTCGACCCTTAACGAGCGGTCCAACACCTCCCTCGTCATGTCGTCCGCGGTCATGGTGCTGCCCGCCTGCGTCGCGGCGATGGGCGTGGAATCGCTGTTCAACTATACCCCGCTGACGGTGCTGTGGGGCTCCGGCGGCTTCTTCTACGGAGATGTGATCCCCTATGCCGTTCACGTCGCGCTGCTGTTGCTGATGACTGCGGCAAACTACGTCGTCAACTGCCGCCCTCACCTGTTCGGGAAAGGGCAAAGAAACAAATAAGACCGAACGAAAGCCCGGCTTCGGAAAATGAGGCCGGGCTTTGAATATCCTTTTTTCGGGCTATCCCGCGTCTCCCGCGAATACCCATATCATCGGGCGGACGCCGTAATTCGTGCGGTCGGGACGGGATGAGTGCAGCAGCGACCCGCCCATATCGGCGTACATGACGGTCGATTGCCCGGAGCCGGGCGTGCGCGTCCACCAGCAGGAGCTCCCGCCGTAGGGGCTTCCCTCAAGGCCGCGGCTGCGGGCGTAAACCGTGGGCGCCGCACTGAGATCGTAGATGCTGAACCCGCGCTTCAGCCTCGCGGCGGAGAGCAGATCCTCGAGCGAGGGGATGAAGACCGTATCGACGGTCGAGGCCCCGCCTTTCGCGCCGCTGACGGAGTTGTTCTCGTTGAGATGCTTTTTCGTTATGATGAGGAGCCGCTCCTCACCGGTGAAGGCGGCGCTGAGGAACTCCCCGTTCACCCACCTGCGCAGCGAGCATTCCGCCCAGGTGATATCGCACTCGGTCTCGTTATAGGGGACGGCGTCGAGCACCTTCTCCGAAAGGAGCAGGAGCTGCCCGTCCCTCTTGTCGAGCACGACCCAGCTGATGGGCTCCGCGCCGTCGGCGGTCTCGCCGTCCTGCTCGTAATGCCCGAATTCGACTATGCTCCCGTGCTCCGCTTCGGAAAGCCGCCGGCGTATCGAAGGGTCGCCCTGTTCCGAAAAGGCGATCTCCGCCGCGCGGGATAAGCCGCCGCGCCAGCTCCCCGCCGAGGTGAACCCCGCGATGGCTTCGGCGATCTCTCCGCGGCGAAGCGCCGATTCCGCGGAAGCGTAACGCGAAGCCGGTATTATGCATCGGCTCAGCAGGAAATACACCGCGGCCGCGGCCGCAAGCACGATGACTGTCATAAGAGCGGCGCGCTTTCGCAGACGGACCTTACGCGCCCACCCCTCCGGATCGAGGTGGACGACCTTCTTTTTTTCGGTCTTCAGCTTCATTTTACAGCCTTTCCGGGATCGCCCGTTCTGCGAGCTCCGCCGCCTCGTCAAAGGATATCCCCCGTTCGGAGGCGATCCGGGCGACGTCGTCGTATTCGAGCTTGCGCCTTGCCGCCCCGTGACCGGAGGCGGTCTTCACGCGGACGGGGCCGAGCTCCGTTTCAAAGCTCTCGGTGCGGCGCTCCATCGTACAGCGGCGGCAGAGCCTTTCGCGGACGCCGAGCGTCGTCGTGTGGCGGAATATGAGCTCCGTCATGCGCTCCCTGTCCTCCGCGCGGCAGAGCACGAGAAGCTCCGTCCCCGGGCGGGATTTTTTCATCTGGACGGCGTGGGTGTGAACGTCGAGCGCGCCCTCGCGCAGTATTGTCTCCGCCGCAAAGCCGATGCGCTCCGCGGTCATGTCGTCGATATCGCAGACGAGCTCGCACACGCTGCCGCGCCCGTCCTCCGTCTCACCGAGGAAGGCGCGCACGCAGTTCGCCCTCGGGAGATCCTTCCTTCCCATGCCGTACCCCGTGCGCTCGATGCGCATGACGGGCATATTCGCGAATTCATCCGCGAACCGCTTTATGAGCGCTGCTCCCGTCGGGGTCAGGAGCTCACACTCGATATCCCCCGCGTAAACGGGCATCCCGCGGACGATGTACGCCGTCGCAGGAGCGGGCACGGGGAGTATCCCGTGCGCACAGCGCACCTGCCCGGATCCGAGCGCCACGGGCGAACAGACTACCCTTTCGGGGGAGATGAGCTCCATCAGCACACAGAAGCCCACAACGTCGGCTATCGCGTCAAGCGTGCCGACCTCGTGGAAATGGATCTCCTCCACGGGCAGCCCGTGCGCATGGCTCTCCGCCTCGGCAATGAGCGAATACACCCCGCAGGCGTTCCGCTTCACGCTCTCGCTCACCGGCATATGCGAAATGATATGCTCTATATCCGCGGGCGAGGAATGATGATGCTCGTGCTCGTGCTCGTGATGATGCTCGTGCTCGTGATGATGCTCGTGCTCATGATGGTGCTCGTGCTCGTGATGGTGCTCGTGCTCATGATGGTGCTCGTGCTCGTGATGGTGATCGTGCTCATGTTGATGCTCATGCTCCTCGAGCCCGTTCACGCTTACGCGCATATGCGTGCCGACAACGCCGCATTTTTCCGCTCTTTCGGGGGCGACCTCGATACCCTCCCCGGCGAGGGAGTTCATCATTTCGATATAGACGCGCTTCTTTTCGTCGTCAAGCAGCTCGTAAAGGGCGGCGTTCAGCATATCGCCGGCGGCGCCCATTCCGCATTCGAGATAGAGTGTTTTCATATTATTCCTTTCGGGCCTTAACGTCCATGTGGTTTATCATGTTGGCGAGGTAACCCGCGCCGAAGCCGTTATCGATATTTACGACGCTGACCCCCGAAGCGCAGGAATTGAGCATCGAAAGCAGCGCGGAGAGTCCGCCGAACGACGCGCCGTAGCCGACGCTTGTCGGCACGGCGATGACGGGGCAGTCCGCGAGCCCGCCCAAAACGCTCGCCAAAGCGCCCTCCATGCCGGCAATGGCGACTATCACGGAGGCGCCCATTACATCATCGATATGGGCGAGCGTCCTGTGGAGGCCGGCGACGCCCACGTCGTAGAGCCGCACGACCTCGCTGCCGAGAGCTTCTGCGGTGACAGCCGCCTCCTCGGCGACGGGGATATCGCTCGTCCCGCCCGTGGCTATGACGACCTTCCCGATGCCGTCGGGCTCCGGCATTCCGCCGATGAGACCTATCCTCGCTTCCTTATAATAACGCATCGTGAGCTCCTCTTTGAGCTCCGCAGCGGATTCCTCGCTGAGCCTCGTGATCAGCACCCGCGCCTCGCCGCCGCGCTCCATAGCGCGGGCTATGCCGAGTATCTGCTCCGGCGTCTTGCCCGCCCCGTAAATGACCTCCGCCGCGCCCTGACGCACGCCGCGGTGGAGATCGACCTTAGCGTAATCGATATCCTCGAAGGGCTGTTTTTTGAGCGCGAGCAGCGCCTCTTCAACGGAGATGCTCCCGTCGCGCACACCCTCGAGGAGCTGTTTTGTTTTACTGTTCATGCCTGTCCTCCGGATCGACCCTCACTTCGGAATATTCCCGCAGGAGCCGTTCGCTTATGATATCCATATTCTCTTCGAGCAGCGGTCTCTGCCCGGCGGTCACGCTGATGACGGCCGCGCCGTCCCTCGTCCTGATCCTGAAATCCACGAATCCGAGCCCCGCCATGAAGCTCTCGCACGCCTCCGTCCGCGAAAGCCCTGCGGCGTTGATGGGGTAGTCCGAAGGGGCCCTCGTCGCAAGGCAGGCGTAGGCGGGCTTATCCCAGGTGAAGAGCCCCGCTTCGCGCGAGAGCTCGCGAACGCGCGCCTTCGTCAGCCCGCAGAGCCGCAGTGGGGAGAGCACACCGAGCTCCCTGAGCGCCCGCATGCCGGGGCGGTCGCCTTCGTCATCCGAGGCGTTCGTCCCGTCGAGCAGCAGCGTAAAGCCGTCCCTTCGGGCGGCTTCGGCTATCGCCTCGAAAATGCGCCTCTTGCAGTGATAGCATCTGTCCGGCGGGTTCGCGGCAATGCGCTCATCGCCGAGCACGTCAAGGCAGAGCACCCGCATATCGGCACCGATCTCCCGCGCGAGCCGAAGCGCGTCCTCCAGCTCGAAAAAAGGCTGGAACGCGGTCTTGACGTAATATGCGCGCACGCGCTTTGCGTACTTTGCCGCCGCGTACAGCAGGTACGAGGAATCCGCCCCGCCCGAAAACGCGACGGCGGCCTCGCCGTGTTCGCTGAAAAAGTCAGTAAGCTCCATAAAACCCCCGGCTTTCATCCCGCTCCTTCCGGAACGGGCAAATTTTCTCCATATATATCTTACACCGAAACGAGCGCCGTTGTCAATAGAGGAGCGATTCGGCGGCCCGTCTCCGCGTCTTTCCGCAAAAAAGCTTATCGCGCCTTTCGGCCGCAAAAATGTTTATTGCGCCTTTAGACCGCAAAAATGTTTATTGCGCCTTTCGGCCGCAAAAAAAGTTGAAATTCGCCTCTCGTTCATTTATAATAGTTGATGGGGCGGTATGCGCCGCCCCGTACCCGGGGGATCTTTTTATTCGGAATCATTCATTATCTTCGCTCCCGGGACGGAAGGATCAATATGCAGACGACAACTTTGAACGGCGAGCTCTTCGCCCGCATGGTGGAGAGCGGCGCCGCAAGGCTTTTTGCCTATCGTTCGGTAGTGAACGATCTAAACGTGTTTCCCATCCCGGACGGCGATACCGGCGACAACATGTACATGACGATGGACTCCGGCGCGGCCAACGCAAGCGAGGCGGAGGGCGAAGCGCTCGGCGTAATTGCGGGGCGCATAGCAAAGGGCATGCTCCTCGGGGCAAGGGGGAATTCCGGCGTCATACTTTCGCGCATTTTCGCGGGCATCGCAAAGGGGCTCGAGGGAGTGGGCGCGGCCGATATCGGCACGTTCGCCTCCGCCATGCAGAACGGCGTGACCGAATCCTACAACGCCGTCCGCAAGCCCGTTGAGGGGACCATCCTCACGGTGTTCGGCGACGCCGTCCGCAAAGCCAATTCCGAAGCGGGCGACGAGACGAGCTTCGAGAGCTATTTCGACGTTTTCATGGACGAGCTTCGCGCCTCGCTGGAGCGCACGCCGGAGCTTCTGAACGTCCTTCGCGAGGCGGGCGTAGTCGATTCGGGCGGAGCCGGCATCGTTTATATAGCCGAGGGGATGCGCGAAGCGCTCCTCGGAGCGGAAGCCGGCCCGCGCACGGGGGCCGCATCCGCGGCGCACAGGGTCGATACCTCCGCTCTGACCGAGGATTCGCCCTTCGATTACGGCTACTGCACGGAGTTCCTTTTAAGGCTCCGCACCGAAAAGGTCGGCCCCGTCGGGGGCTTCGACGAAAAGCCCCTCATAGACTGGCTCATGGAGAACGGCGAGTCCGTAGTCGCCTTCCGCGAGGGCAGCATAATAAAGGCGCACGTCCATACGATGACTCCCGAGGCCGTCCTTGCCCACTGCCATGAGTACGGCGAGTTCCTGACGCTGAAGATCGAAAACATGATGCTCCAGCATAACGAGACCAATATCAGAAACAACTACGTCCCCCCGAAGCGCGCGAAGAAGAGATTCGGCATAGTCGCCGTCGCCGCGGGGGAGGGCATAAGGAACACTTTCCTTGAGCTCGGCGCGGACGCCGTAGTCGACGGCGGTCAGAGCATGAACCCTTCGGCGGAGAGCTTCCTCAAAGCCTTTGACGAGGTCAACGCCGAGCACATACTCGTCTTCCCCAACAACGGCAACATAATACTCACCGCCCGCCAGGCGGCGGAGCTGACGAACGACGCGGACGTGCGCGTGCTCCCGAGCCGCTCCATTGGCGAGTGCTACGCGGCGCTCTCCCTGCTCGATATCTCCTCCGGGGATCCGGACGAGATAGAGCGCGGCTGCGCGGAGGTGATGGCCTCCGTCAAAACGGGCGCGGTATCCGTCGCCAGCCGCACCACCGAGCGCGACGGCGTATCCATCCGCGAGGGCGACTATATCGGTTTCTCCGAAGGGGTCGTGCGCTCCGATGCGCCGGATCCCGAGTCCGCGGCGTTGGCTCTTGCCGATTCGCTCAGCGCGGATGAGTTCGGCATTCTGATGCTCGTCTGCGGGAAGGACGCCGGCACGAACGAAGCCCGCGCGCTCGCGGATTCCCTCCAAAAAGCCCACCCGAGGGTCGAGGTCATACTCCTCGACGGCGGTCAGCCCATATACGACTACATAATGATACTCGAATAATTTATAAGGAATCATAAGGAGAATCCCATGTTAAGACTCTACACTGACACCGACTGCGACGTCACTCCCGAAATAGCGAAGGAGTACGGCTATTCGCTCATCAGCATGCCCTATTCCATCGACGGACAGACCACCTACCCCTACGTCGACTTCGATAAGTTCGACGCGCACGCTTTCTACGATCGGCTCAGGAACGGCGCCCTGCCCAACACCTCCGCCATCAGCCGCGAGAAGTACATCGAGGAGTTCGAGCCCGTCTTCGCCGCGGGCGACGACATACTCTACGTCCATTTTTCAAGGGCAATGACCGCCACCTTCGACGCGATGGATTCCGCCCTCGGGGAGCTTTATGAAAAGTACCCCGGAAGGAAGCTCTACGAGATCGACACGAAGGGCATAACGATAGTCAGCCTCAACATAGTCCTTGAGGTGGGCGATATGGTAAAGGCGGGCAAGTCCGTTGCCGAGATACTCGAATGGGCGAAGACCGAGGTCGATAAGTTCGCCATCTATTTCTTCGCGGACGATCTCAAATTCTTCAAGCATTCCGGTCGTGTGACGGGCCTCAAGGCCACCATGGGCACGCTCCTCGGCGTGCGCCCCATAATCTACATGAACGACGAGGGCAGGATGGTCTCGATCGGCAGTGAGCGCGGCAGGGCGAAGGCCATAGACAGGCTCCTCAAATACGTCGACGATCTCGGCGAGGACGTGAAGGCTCACCGTGTGATAGTCGGCAACACCGACGCTCCCGATATCGTCGAGGAGGTCGTCTCCCGTCTGAAGGAGAAGTACGGCGAAGACCTCAATATAATGAAGGTGGACGTCAACCCGACCACGGGCGGCCACTGCGGCCCCAACGGCGTAGGCGTCTGCTTCCACGCAAAGCACAGGTAAAGGAAGGATCATCTTTTTTCGGTGGAAGTATGGTTGAGATCGTTGAAGTAAAAACAAGGAAACAGCAGAGGGAGTTCCTCAATTTCCCGCTGGAGCTCTATAAGGGCAATCCCAATTTCGTCCCTCCCCTCTGGATGGACGAGAAGAAGATATTCCGCTCCGATTACGTCTATTACGATACCTGCGAGGCGGTCTATTATAACGCCTATCGTGAAGGGCGCATGGTCGGCCGCATCTCCGGCATACTCCAGAAGGCCGCAAACGAAAAGAACGGCGAGAAGCGCATCCGCTTCACAAGGTTCGATTCCGTCAACGACCGCGAGGTCGCAAAGGCCCTCTTTGACGCGGTCGAGGATTGGGGCAGGAAGCTCGGCATGGATACGATCTGCGGCCCCCTGGGCTTTTCGGATCTTGAGCGCGAGGGCCTGCTTATCGAGGGATTTGACCGGCTCTCCACGTTTGAGGAGCAGTACAACGCCGATTATTACCAAACCCTAATAGAGGGTCTCGGTTACGAGAAGGAGGTCGACTGGACGGAGAGCCGCATCTACCCCCCGGAGGAGAACGACGGTCATCTCAAAAAGCTCGCGGACAGGCTCATGCAGCGTTACGACCTGCATTTCGGCCCGGCGAAGAACGTCAACGATTTCCTCGCCAAATACGCGGACGGCCTCTTTGAACTGCTCGATAGATCCTACGATCAGCTCTACGGCACCGTGCCCTTTACAAAGGGTATGAAGAAGCTGATGATAGACAATTTCAAGCTCATAATCGACCTCGACCACGTAGCCGCCATACTCGATAAGGACGATAACGTCGTCTGTCTCGGCGTCTGCTTCCCGTCGATCGCCCGCGCCGTGCAAAAGTCGAACGGGCATCTGACCCCCGCGGCGATAGTCCGCGTGCTGTGGGCGATAAAGCACCCGAAGATAATCGACCTCGGGCTCATAGGCGTCGACCCCGCGTGGGCGATGCGCGGCGTCTCCGTCGCGATCTCCGCCGAGCTCGAACGCATGCTCCGCGCTCCCGGCGTCGAATACGCCGAAACGAACCTCAACCTCGAGGATAACCTCATGATCCAGAACCAGTGGAAACGCTTCAAAGAGGTCAAGCATAAGAGGAGAAGGTCGTACGTTAAGAAGCTGTAAGACGCTTGATAAATCAGCGATCAGCAATTTGCAATTGTGATGAAAGCCTCCCTTGTGGAAATGACGGGGGATCGATCGACAACGATTCTGACCGCGTAATTATTTCATCGATATGCGCCTCGCGCCGCTCGATATCCCTTCGGGGAGAAGGGAAGGTGTCAGCGTTAGCTGACGGATGAGGGACGAGCCAATAACGGGGAATCGTCAACGATTCGGAACTCTGAAAAATGCATCGATATGCGCCTCGCGCCGCTCGATATCCCTTCGGGGAGAGGGAGAGATACTTATTCCTCTCGGAGCTCATAACTCATTAAAAGGAACCCACCATGATAAAACTCATCATCGACTGCTTCGGCGGCGACAAGAGCCCCGAAGCCAATATAGACGGAGCGCTCGCGGCGCTCGAAAAATACGCGGATCTCGAGCTCGTGCTTTCGGGCGACGAGGGGATCGTATCGAAAAAGCTCGAAGGCAGGGCGTACGACAGAGCGCGCCTCTCCGTTCTCCACGCGCCGGAGGTCATCGGCTGCGACGAGACTCCTACCGTCGCCGTCAGGCAGAAGAAGGAGAGCTCCCTTATGAAGGCCGTGGAGCTCCTCCGCACGGACGGGACCGTTCACGGCATGGTCACGACGGGCTCGACCGGCGCGCTCGTTGCCGCGGCGACGCTTCGTCTCGGCCGCATCCCGGGGGTCAAACGCCCCGCGTTCTGCCCGATACTGCCCACGATGGCGGGCGGCGTCGTCGGCGTGTGCGACAGCGGCGCCAACGTGGAAGTGACCCCGCTCATGCTCTGCCAGTTTGCCGTGATGGGCAGCCTATACATGGAGTCCATGGGCGTGAAGAGCCCGCGGACAGCGCTCCTCAACGTCGGCGTTGAGGAAACGAAGGGCGACGAGCTTAGAAAGGCGGCGTTCCCGCTTTTGAGCTCGCTCGAAAGCGTGAATTTCGTCGGCAACATGGAGAGCCGCGACTTCCTCTCCGGGAACTACGATCTCGTCGTCTGCGACGGGTTCAGCGGCAACGTGCTCATAAAGACGACCGAGGGCACCGCGATGGAGCTTCTGAAGAAGCTGAAAAAGGACATATTCTCAAAGACGATCTATAAGCTCGGCGCGCTTCTCATGAAGCGGATGTTCGCCGACGAGAAGGACTTCATGGACTACCGCAATTACGGCGGCAGCGTCCTGCTCGGGTGCAGGAAGATCGTCGTCAAGGGGCACGGCTCATCCAACGCCGTATCGGTCGAAAAATGCATCGAACAGGCGTATCGGATGCAGGCGGCTTCCGTCAACAAGCGCATCCGCGAAAGCGTCGCGGAGCTCTCACGCTTCACGGCCGATTGAGGCCGCGATCTATCGGGAGATATCAAAAAGCCGGGCGTGATCCGGCGAAAAAGGAGGAGACAATGCGCGGACCCAAATCATTGAAATGCTTCGTCTGCCTGCTGTTGGCGGCGCTTTCGCTGACGCTCACACCGGGCTGCGCCAAGCTGTTCGACAGCTCCCTTCTCGAGGGAAAGGCGGAGGAGATGTTCTCATGCATTATCGCCCGCGACGAGGAGGGCGCGTCAAAGCTCCTGTATCCGGGAAGCGGCGGCGAGGGCTTCGCCGACAGGTTCGCGGAGCTCTGCGGGCTCTTCCCCGTAACGGAGAGCCCGGAGCTCGAGCTTCGGCAGTATAACGCGTCAAAGAACGTCGGCTTCGGGAGCAGCACCGTATATTACGGCGAGTACCGGACGGAGATCGGCGGCGAGGTCTTCAGCATAATAATGCAGTGGCGCGCCGCGAACGGGAAGGAGGGCTTCGAAGTCTTCCGTGTACAGCGGGAATTCGATCTCATCCCGACGGAGACAGACTGAGGAACGATCTATGCGCAGGATATTCAATAAACCCGCATTTTGGATGATCGCCGCGCTGCTCCTCGCCGGCGCGGCGGCGGCGGTTTTCCTTTTGACGCGAAAGGAAAAGGAGACCCCGGCCGACGTCCTCTGCGTGGAGACCGGATCCGACGGACGCGAGCGGGAGATCCCCGTCTCCCAAAACGACGGAGCCTATATTTTAAAGCTCCTCGCATCGGAAAGATGGTTCGAAGCGGAACAGACGGAGCGATACCCCTTTACATTCACCGCCGACGGCGCGGCGTACTTCTATTCGCCGGAAGCCCGTTCCTTCTCCGACGCGAACGGGAAGCGGATGCTCAGCCTCTCTTACAGCGAGTGGTTCGGCATGAACGATATACTCGGTATTGAAACGGATATCCCCTTCCGCGTTGAGGGAGCCTCGGGATTCTCCACCGATCCGCTGGTCAGGGTCGGCGTCTCGGGGACGGAATTCGGCGAGCATAATTCAGTCACCGTCGTATGGGATAACTCAGGCGACGAGCCCTTCCCGTTCGGGAGCGAGTTCTGCCTTTACAGATACGAGGACGGCGGATTCGAGCCGGTCCACGCGAAGGATCTCTGCTTCGATCTCGTGGAGGACGTGCTTATGCCCCACAGCTTCACCTTGATGACCTATTCGCTTGAAGCTTACGGCGGCCTTGAGGAGGGCGAGTACAGGCTTTTCCTCAACGGTATGGAGCCGACCGGGTTCTGGGTGGATATCAACGTCCCGGAAGAGGCGATGCTGGCGGGACTCCGCACGGATCTAAGCTGGATCTATTCGTCCGATACGGGATCGACCGGGCGCTTCGTCACGGTATACGGCATGAGGAGCGGCGGGTTCCGATACCATATCGCCCCGCCGGATCTCGTCGGTGACGACAAATCGGAGGAGGAGCTCCGCACCCTCATCGACGAAAACGGCCTTTCCGCCTCCGAAGCAAGAGCCGTGCTCCGTCTTATCGGCGTGCCGGATAAGTGCCTCGCCTCATTTTACGCGATCCCCTCGGGGGAGGAGAAGCTGTTCTCATACGAGGTATACTCGGCGCTGATGGCCGAGGAGCTGACGAACCATACCTCGTCGGATCCCGAAACGAGGCTTGCGGAGCTTCAAAGGCTTCATCCGGAGCTCTTCGATGTGGACACGGAGCAAGGGCTCGAGGTGCTCGTTCTCTGCAATGCCCCCGCGAGCATGAACTTCGTAATACTTCCCGGGCCGATGCGGCCGCGTGAGTTTCCGGAACTGATGGAAGCCTTGAACGGCAATTGCAGGGTCTCCTCGATAAAGGATCTGAAGCTCATTCTCTCATACTACGATCTGCCCGGCGAGAGCGTCACGCTGACTCCCGCCGCGGACCCGTTCTCGAGTTACGGCGTCCCATGGGATGAGAACCTGATCCCCTGTCTGCGGCTGGAGCTCGGGCTCGACGGCTGAACGTATTATAAAGCCCGCCCCGGTTTCGAGGCGGGCTTTCGTTTGCCCGATACTCTATTCAAAATGCGGGAGCACCGTCCGCAATCCCACGCACAGCCCCGTTTTGAGCGACTCTATATCGAGCCATTCCTCACGCGTGTGCGCGCCGCGCCCTATAAAGAGCCCGAATGCCGCCGCGGGTATCCCGAGGGAGAGCGGCACGTTCGCGTCCGTGGAGCCCGCGGTGAGGGCGGGAACAGCTCCCGTTTCCGCGGATATAGCCTCGGAGCAGCATTCGAGAAGGCCGCGAAGCGCCTCCCCGTCGACCTCGCCCCCGCAGGGGCGCTCGCCTATGAGCTCCGCCTCGAAACGCGCGTCG
This sequence comes from Clostridia bacterium, assembly GCA_017509785.1. GTDB lineage: Bacteria > Bacillota > Clostridia > Christensenellales > CAG-138 > UBA3857. Next base: position 627,532 of record JAFWOT010000012.1, on the reverse strand, counting down.
GGGCAGTCCGCCGCGCGGAGGAGGGAATGAAAGCTCTCCCGCATCGCGGCGAGGCATCCCCTGTCGGTGGAGCGGTATTCATAGAGCATCCCGCAGCTCTGCGCTATCGTGTTGACGGAGGTGCCGCCGGCGATAGTTCCGACGTTGTAGGTCGTGACGGAATCCCCGTTCTTCGGGACGTCCTGCCCGTAGAGCGACTCTATGAGCTTTGCCGTGTGCCGAATGGCGTTGGGGTTCCCGAAAGCGCTGAACGAATGCCCGCCGCGCGTCGTGCAGGTAACGCGCCACCTCTCCGAGCCGACGGCTTTGGCGACTATCCCTCCGTCAAGCGAGCAGTCGAAGCAGACGACCCGGCGTATCCTGCCCGTAAAGTCCTTCATCAGCCGGCGCACGCCCTTGAGGTTGCCGAGCCCCTCCTCGCAGGAGTTGAAAACGAAGAGCACGGGCTCCCGGGCTGAAAGGCCTTTTTCCTTTATATAGCGGAGCATCGTCAGCATCGCCGCGGCGTCGGCGGAATTATCCCCTATGCCGGGCGCGTAAAGGCGGCCGCCCTCCTCGCGGACGGGCAGGGGAGAGGTATCGGGGAACACCACGTCCAGATGCGCGAGGTATGCCGTTATCCCACCGCCTTCGGTATCCCCGATGGGGACTATCGCGTTCTTCGCTTCGTCGATATAAGCTCCGTCAAAGCCGAGCCCCTTTGCGAAGCGGAGCACGAACTCCGCCCGCTCGTCCTCATGGTGCGAGGGCGCGGGTATAGCCGCAAGCGTCTTTAAAAGCTCCAGATGCTCATTGAAATTATCGTCGATCCATCGTTTCATTTTCAACACCTCTCTTCATTGATCGATTGTAGCATATTGCGGTGGAATTTTCAAATACCCGAACGGGAAATTAAATATTATTCCAAAACCCGCTTTCCGCCCCTCGCGCCTGTTGACAAGGGTGATCAAAAGAAGTAAAATAAAAAGGTGTTGGCAAAGGCTTTCGGGTGTCGGAACGCAGGCGGTCTTTGCCAAATCTCATTTAAAGGATAATATATTAATCGGAGGATAAACGCCATGGAAAAGAGAGAGCAGCTTTATGAGGGCAAGGCGAAGAAGGTCTTCGCGACTGACGACCCCGATCTCGTCATCGTCTCCTATAAGGACGACGCGACCGCTTTCAACGGTCTTAAAAAGGGCACTATAAAGGGCAAAGGCGTCATCAACAACAGGATGAGCAACCGCCTCATGAAGATGCTCGAAAAGGCGGGCGTTCCCACGCATTTCGTCGAGGAGCTCAATGAGCGCGACACCGTCGTGAAGAAGGTCTCCATAGTCCCGCTCGAGGTCATAATCCGCAATATCTCCGCGGGTTCCTTCGCGAAGCGCTTTGGCGTGGAGGAGGGCATCGTATTCGACGAGCCCACGATCGAGTTCTCCTATAAGAACGACGATCTCGGCGATCCGCTCATGAACGCGTATCACGCCATCGCTTTAAAGCTCGCCACCCGTGATGAGATCGAAGAGATCAAGCGTCTCGCCTTCGCCGTCAACGATTCGCTCAAGGCGTTCTGGTCCTCCTGCGGGGTGACGCTCGTCGATTTCAAGCTCGAGTTCGGCAAAACGAGCGAAGGCAGGATCGTCCTCGCGGATGAGATCAGCCCCGATACCTGCCGCCTCTGGGATTCCGTTACGCACGAGAAGCTCGATAAGGACAGGTTCCGCCGCGATCTCGGCGGCGTAGAGGACGCATATGCCGAGGTAATGAAGCGCCTCGACGAGCATCTTGCATTCTGAAACGATCAAAAGGAGCATAAAATGTCCAACTGCGCGATAGTAGGCATCAACTGGGGCGACGAGGGCAAGGGCCGCATGGTCGACCTTCTGACCGATCGTTACGATATAGTCGTTCGCTTCCAGGGCGGCGGCAACGCCGGGCACACCGTCATAAACGAGCGCGGCAAGTTCGCTCTCCATCTGCTCCCCTCCGGCATATTCCGCGAGGGAGTCGTCAACATACTCGGCAACGGAGTCGCGGTCGATCCCGAATCCCTCGTGAGAGAGATGAACGAGGTCAGGGCGCAGGGCGTCGCCCTCACTCCCGAAAACCTCATGATAAGCGACCGCGCTTCGCTCCTCATGCCCTGGCACCGCGATATGGACGAGCTCGAGGAGAGGCGTCTTGCCGATAAGAAATTCGGCTCCACGAAGCAGGGCATCGCCCCCTTCTATTCCGATAAATTCCAGAAGAAGACCGTGCTGGCGGGCGAGCTCAATTATCCCGAGCACCTTCGCGAGCACCTCATGGCTCTCATGGAGTGGAAGAACCTCACCCTGACGAAGGTCTACGGCGCGGAGCCCTATACGTGGGAGATGATCGAGCGCTGGCTGAACGATTACTGCGCCCTCATTAAGCCCCACGTAGCCGATACGGGCGCCTTCCTCAAGAAGGCTCAGACCGAGGGAAAGAGCATCCTCTTCGAGGCGCAGCTCGGCTCCCTCCGCGATCTCGATTACGGCATCCACCCCTATACGACCTCCTCCAACACAATGGCGGCTTACGCTCCAATCGGCTCCGGGCTCCCCGGGGCGAGGATAGACGAGGTCATCGGCGTCGTCAAGGCGTATTCCACCTGCGTCGGAGAGGGCCCCTTCGTCTGCGAGATGTTCGGCCCGGAGGCCGATAAGCTCCGCGAGGCGGGCTTCGAGTACGGCGCGAAGACCGGAAGGCCGAGGAGAGTCGGCCCTGTCGACATAGTCGCCACCCGCTACGGCGTGGAGGTCCAGGCCGCGACCGCGATCGCCCTCACAAAGCTCGACGTGCTCAGCTATATGGACCGCATCCCCGTCTGCACGCATTATCGCCTGAACGGCGAGCTTGTCGACCGCTTCCCGTTCCCCGCGGCGCTCGATGACTGCGAGCCCGTGGTAGAGTATTTCGACGGCTGGAACTGCGATATCTCCGCCTGCCGCAAATGGGACGAGCTTCCCGAGGCGGCGAAAAACTACGTCCTCTATATCGAAAAGCAGATCGGCTGCTTCATAAAATACGTTTCCGTCGGCCCCGAGCGCGACAGTATCATAGTAAGATAACGAATAAGGAGATCCGCATCCATGACAGACAAGTACGAATCCCCATTATCATCAAGATACGCGAGCCCCTATATGCTGTGGCTCTTCTCCTCGGATACCAGGTACCGTACGTGGCGCCGTCTCTGGGTCGCCCTCGCAAGGGCGGAAATGAACCTCGGCCTGCCGATCACCGCCGATCAGGTCGCGGAGCTCGAAGCCCATATCGAGGATATTGACTATGACGTCGTCGCCAAGCGTGAAAAGGAGGTCCGCCATGACGTCATGGCGCACGTCTACGCATACGGCCTCAAGGCGCCTTCCGCCGCGGGTATCATCCACCTCGGGGCTACGAGCTGCTACGTCACCGACAACGCCGATCTCGTCATCTACCGCGACGGCCTCCGCCACGTAAGGCGGGAGCTCATCGGCGTCATCAGGAACCTCGCCTCGTTCGCGATGGAATACCGCGCCCTTCCGACTCTCGGCTACACGCACTATCAGCCCGCGCAGCTCGTCACCGTCGGGAAGCGCGCATCCCTCTGGATGCAGGATCTCATCTCCGACGTGAAGGAGATCGACTTTGCGATAGAGAATATCAAATTCCTCGGCTGCCGCGGCACCACCGGCACCGAAGCGAGCTTCATGGATCTCTTCGAGGGGGACGCTGCGAAGATCGACGAGATGAACCGCATGATCGCCGCCGAATTCGGATTTGACGAGTGCTTCGACGTCTGCGGCCAGACCTACCCCAGGAAGGTCGATTCGAGGATACTTAACGCGCTCTCCTCCGCCGCGCAGAGCCTTTACCGCATGGCGAACGATATCCGCCTCCTCCAGCATGACAGGCAGATAGAGGAGCCCTTTGAGAAGAACCAGATAGGCTCCTCCGCGATGGCCTATAAGCGCAACCCGATGCGCTCGGAGCGCATCTGCTCGCTCGCCAGGTATCTGATGGCGGACGCCGCGAACGCCCCGATGACGGCCTCCGTCCAATGGCTGGAGCGCACGCTTGACGATTCCGCCAACCGCCGCATCTCCCTGCCGGAGGGCTTCCTCGCCTGCGACGCGATACTCCGCCTTGCGATGAACGTCACCGACGGTCTCCGCGTGAACGAGAAGATCATAGAGCGCACCGTGCGCGAATACCTCCCCTTCATAGCGACCGAGAACCTCATGATGGAGGCGGTCAAAAGGGGCGGCGACCGACAGCAGATCCATGAGATGATCAGGGCCTGCTCCATGGAAGCGACCGCGAGGATGAAGCAGGGCGAGAGCTGCGATCTTCTCGAGCGGCTCTCCGCCGAAAAGGAGTTCGGCCTGACGCTTTCCGAAATGGAGACGCTGCTTGAGCCGAAGCTCTATATCGGCCGCTGCGTCGAACAGGTCGAAAGGCTCGTCAAAAAGGCCGAGCCGCTCTTTGCCGAAGCCCTCGATGAGAAGGCCGAGATAAATCTTTAAAAGGAATCACCGGAATGAGCATACATGAGGAATGCGGCGTTTTCGGCGTCATCGCGCCGGAACCCACCGACGTAGCAAACATATCGTATTACGGGCTCTACGCCCTCCAGCACAGGGGGCAGGAGAGCTGCGGCATAGTCGTGAATGACGACGGCCTCTTCGTCTCTCACAAGGATATGGGTCTCGTCTCCGAGGTCTTCTCGGACGAAATACTCTCGAAGATGCCCCGCGGCAGGATCGCCGTCGCCCACGCCCGCTACGGCACGACGGGCGGCACCAACCGCAACAACTGCCAGCCCATAGAGGTCAACCACCAGAAGGGCCGCATGGCGCTCGCGCACAACGGCAATCTCTCGAACGCCGCCGAGCTCCGCAACGAGCTCGAGCTTTCAGGCGCCATTTTCCATACGACGAGCGATACCGAGACCATCGCCTACATCGTCACCAAGGAGAGGCTCAAGGCTCCCTCCATCGAGGAGGCGGTCTCCCGTGCGATGGACGTGCTCGACGGTGCGTATTCGCTCGTCCTCATGAGCGCGCAAAAGCTCATCTGCGCGAGGGATCCCTACGGCTTCCGTCCGCTCTGCTACGGCAAAACGGCGGAAGGCGCGTACGTCGTCGCCTCCGAAAGCTGCGCGATAAAGGCCGTCGGCGGCGAGGTCATCCGCGACGTCGAGCCCGGCGAGATGCTCGTCTTCAGCGACAAGGGCGTCGTCTCAAGGCGCGAGCACTGCGACAAAAAGGACAAGAAGCTCTGCGTTTTCGAATACATCTATTTTGCCCGCCCCGATTCGAGGATAGACGGGGTCTCCGTACACGAGGCACGCTTCCGCGCGGGCGAGGTCCTTGCGAAGGCTCACCCGGTCGAGGCCGACATAGTCATCGGCGTGCCCGATTCCGGGCTCGACGCCGCCCTCGGCTACAGCGAGGCTTCCGGCATCCCGTACAGGATCGGTCTCATCAAGAACAAATACATAGGCCGCACGTTCATCGCCCCCGGGCAGAGGCTCGATAAGGTCAAGATCAAGCTCGCCGCGATAGAGGACGCGGTCCGCGGGAAGAGAGTCGTCATGATAGACGATTCCATCGTCCGCGGCACGACGAGCGGCAGGATAGTCAGGCTCCTGCGCGAGGCCGGCGCGGCGGAGGTCCATATGCGCATATCCTCGCCGCCCTTCCTGCACCCCTGCTATTACGGCACCGATATCGATTCCGAGGAGCATCTTATCGCGTGCCATCATTCCGTTACCGAGATCGCGGAGATAATCGGCGCGGATTCGCTCGGCTACCTTCCGATAGAGAGCCTGCCCTGCCTTACGGGCGGCAGCGGGTTCTGCAGCGCGTGCTTCGGCGGCGAGTACCCGACGAAGATCCCCACCGACACGAGAAAGGACCGCTTCGAGCAGAGGCTTTCGGAGAGGAAGAAGCTCAAGCAGTAGCTTGTCCCATAACGGGCTCCGCGATAATGCCCGATAAGCCGTCCCCGAACGCCGAACGGCGAAACAGTATAATTTCTTTTAAGATTGACTTGAGCCTCCCGCGGTGTTACAATGAATATGTATCATTGTAACGCCTTCGGGAGGTTTTTTCTGTGAACAGGGGAATAAAAGCCGGATGCATGTGCATCGCCGCCGCAGCCTTGGCGGCGCTCATCGCCGTGTTCGCGGCCTGCTCCGGAAGGGGCAAAACGAACGACCCCGTCGTCATAGTGGGTGATGAAACTCCCCTTCCCGAGCTCCCTTCCGAAACGATCGCCTACACCATAGATACCGAACCGCCCGTTTTCCCCGCACAGACTCAAGAGGCGGGTCAGGCCTCCGCTGCTCCGGGTGGAACGCCCGGGCAGGGCGCGGCGCAGCCCACACAGGAGTACGTCCCCGAGGGGTATCTCACAACGTGGGAAAAGACGCGCCTCGTCAATTTCCGCCACCGCCTCCCCGATGATTACGTCCCGCACGATCTCGTCAACGCGAGGAGCTTCATGGAGGGCGTCTGCGAAACGAAGCTCGACACCACCAGGATCCAGTACGAGGTCGCCGTTCAGGCAAGGAAAATGTTCCGGGCCGCGGCCAATGAAGGCGTCCCCGGCATGTACCGCATAAACAACGCCTACCGCACGCAGACCCTTCAGTGGGAGATGTGGAACGACAGGGTGGCGCAGAACCCGTATTACGGCGCGGATCCTTACAGGTACCCCGTCGGCACGATGCCCGGAAACGCCAGCGAGCACTGCGCGGGGCTCGCGCTCGATATCACCTGCGTCGATTATCCCTATACCGATAACGGCTTTGCCGGCACCCCGCACGCGAAGTGGCTGCGCGACAACGCTCACCGCTTCGGCTTCATACTCAGATACTCCGACGAGAAGGCTCATATCACCGGCGTTCATTACGAATCCTGGCATTTCCGCTATGTCGGGGAGGAGCTTGCCGAAGAGATCCATTCCCGCGGGATCTGCCTTGAGGAGTATTACGGCGAGATCCCCGTCAACACCCCGAGGCCTACCTCGACCCCGAAGCCCTCGGGAGGCTCCACGCCCACGCCGAGGCCTTCCGTGACCGCGACGCCGAAGCCGACTTCGACCCCAAGGCCCACCTCCACGCCGAGGCCCACCGCGACTGCGACCGCCGGGCCCACTGCGGCTCCCACTGCGACGCCCACTTCCGCGCCGACGAATACGGCGGCTCCCACGCCGACGCCGACGCCGACTCCCACGCCGACGCCGACTCCCACGCCGACGCCGACTCCCACTCCGACGCCGACTCCCACGCCGACGTCGACTCCCACGCCGAGGCCGACCTTCCCGCCGATCTCGACTCCCGTTCCGACGGCGCCCCCGCCGGAAGTCCCGGGGGGAGCCCGCAACTATATTGAATGACACGCAAAGACGGCAGCCGCGCGGCTGCCGCCTTGTTTTTACCGTATTCTGCTTTATGCCTTTGCCGCGCCGCGCTCCCCTTTGGGCTGCGCCTTAACAAAGAGAAGGAAGAACAGCACGTAGAGCGCGACGGCTCCGCAGTCGACGGCGGCCGTCAGCCAGGACAGATCCTCCCTCAGGAGGCCGCCGAAAGCGCCCATGAGCCCGATCACCGCGGCAGTGACGGCAAGCGCCGTCATATTCCCGCGCGAGAGGAGCCTTTTCAGCGGGATATCGGGGAAGAGGAGCTTCTGCGCGGCGAGCACCAGCGCCCCCGCGACGACGGCTCCTATTATGAATTTGATCACCCCGCCCAGGATGGGCACGTTCACGAGCCCCGCAAGGAGCGAAACGAGCCAGATGATCCCGAACCCGACCGCCCACATCGGCACGATGAGAAGCGCCCTCACCGCGGCGGGGAGCGACTTCAGCCATGCCCGCATGCGCTGACGGAAGCCGCGCTTTTCGGTCTCCGCGGGGGCTTCGATCACGAGATCGTCACCCGGGGCGCTTCCCTCCGCGACCTCGACTATCGCCGTCTGCAGCGCGGCGTCGGGCTCCATTATATCGGCGGGGGAGGAGAACGTGCTCCCGAAGAAGAGCGAGACCGCAAGCCCGGCTCCCGCCGCGGCCTGAGCCGTCTTCTTTCCCGCGCGCTTTAAGTCGAAGCGTTTTTTCTTTTGCTTGTTTTCCATTTCGGAGCGATCCTCCCGGAGCGGTTTATGATGCGCATATTATATCATATCGCAGGGAGCGTCACAAGCGCTTTTTGGCTTCCGCTCCCGCGGCGCGGCGCGGTTTGGATCCGTCTTTCTTTTATTGAGATATCGGGCAATTTCGGCTTGACAAACGCATATCCATGAGGTAAAATAACAAGGTAGAGGCGCAGAAGCTCAGGTAGCCTCCCGCGTGTGGCTGCGGAGCCGTGCGGCATGTGAATGGGGCTTCTGCCGAAGGTGCGCCGGATCCCGCTTGAAGCGCATCTGGGCGTACGGCCGAGCGCCGTGCGACTGTCATTGCTAAGTCAATGGTGCGCTATTGTACGGTTCTCGCGAACCGTGACAAAGAGCGCCTTTTTATTTAATCAAAGATCAATTACACGGAGGATACTATCATGGAAAACAAGATCACGTCCACCATCCGTCTGCGCATGAGCGCGCAGGACGCCCATTACGGCGGCAACCTTGTTGACGGCGCACATATGCTCGCGCTGTTCGGCGACGTGGCCACCGAGCTTCTCATAAAGCTCGACGGCGACGAGGGTCTCTTCAAGGCATACGATATGGTCGAGTTCATTGCTCCCGTCTTCGCGGGCGATTATATCGAGGCCTACGGCGAGATCACCCACATCGGCAACACCTCCCGCAAGATGGTGTTCGAGGCGCGCAAGGTCATAATGCCCCGCCCCGACATCAACGATTCCGCCTGCGACGTCCTCGCCGAGCCCATCGTGGTCTGCAGGGCTTCCGGCACCTGCGTAGTCCCCAAGGACAAGAAGCGCGGCAATTACGAGAATATCTAAAAGGAGCTCATTATGGAAAAGCTGATCATCACCGCCGCCATCTGCGGAGCGGAGGTCACGAAAGCCCACAACCCCGCCGTCCCCTATACCGTTGAGGAGATGGTGAACGAGGCGAGGAGCGCCTACAACGCCGGCGCCGCCATCATCCACGTTCACGTCCGCCATGACGACGGCACCCCCACGCAGGATCGCGAGCGCTTCCGCGTAGTTATGGACGCCATACGCCGCGAGCTGCCCGACGTCATAATGATCCCGTCCACCGGCGGCGCCACCGGCATGAGCCCCGAGGAGCGTCTTCAGCCCACCGAGCTCTTCCCCGAGATGGCGACCCTTGACTGCGGCACCTGCAATTTCGGCGATGAGATATTCGACAACACCATGCCCACCATGCGCGCGTTCGGCAAGCGTATGATCGAGAACGGCATCAAGCCCGAGTATGAGTGCTTCGAGATGGGTCATATCGACACCATCCTCGATATGGCGAGGAAGGGCGAGGTCCCCGGCGATCCGATGCAGTTCAACTTCGTTCTCGGCGTTAAGGGCTGCACCCCCGCGACGGTCAAGAACCTCTGCTGGATGGTCGACGCCATCCCCGCCGGCTCCACCTGGACGGCGACGGGCGTAGGCCGCGCCGCGTTCACTCTCGCCGCTCCCGCGATCGTCATGGGCGGCAACGTCCGCGTCGGCTTCGAGGATAACATCTACCTCTCCCGCGGGGTCAAGGCCGCCTCGAACGGCGAGCTTGTCGAGAAGGTCGTCCGCCTCTCCCGCGAGCTCGGGCGTGAGATCGCCTCTCCCGAGGAGGCAAGGCGCATACTCTCCCTCAAGCCCCTGAAGTAAAACACGGTTCGATCAAACAAAATATTATTTAACGGAGGATATTTTTATGGCACTCAAAGGCAACAAGTACGGTACTCACAGGGTCATCGAGCCCCACGGCGTTCTCACTCAGGCCGCATGGAAGATCGATAACGACATGACCAAGCATTACTCCAACGAGATCATCTGCGACGTCATCTCCCTCAACATCGACTCCGCTTCCTTCACCCAGATCGAAGAAGCCTGCGGCGGCGACGAAAAGAAGATCGGCGATATGATCATGGGCATCGTCGCCGAGCGCGGCAAGCAGCAGAACCCCGTTACCGGTTCCGGCGGCATGTTCATCGGCAGGGTCGCCTACATCGGCGAGGATCTCAAGGATCGTGACCTCAAGGTCGGCGACAAGATCGCTTCCCTCGTTTCCCTGTCCCTCACTCCCCTCAAGATCGATAAGATACTTGCCATCCACAAGGATATCGACCGCGTCGACATCGTAGGTCAGGCCGTCCTCTTTGAGTCCGGCATCTACGCGAAGCTCCCCGATGATATGAGCGAGACCCTCGCTCTCGCGGCTCTTGACGTGGCCGGCGCTCCCGCTCAGGCCCGCAAGCTCCCCAAGGAGGGCGACAGCGTCCTCATCCTCGGCGCAAACGGCAAGTCCGGCGTTCTCTGCGGCTATGAGGCCATGAAGAAGGTCGGCCCCAACGGCAACGTGGTCGGCGTCGTAAGGAACCCCGCTCAGGTACCCGCTCTCATGGAGCTGGGCGTTTACAACAAGGTCGTCGTCGCTTCCGCTACGGAGCCCATCGCCGTTCTGGATGCCGCTCTTGAGGCCAACGGCGGCAAGGAGTACGATATCTCCATCTGCTGCGTCAACGTCGAGTCCTGCGAGATGAGCGCGATCCTCCCCGTCCGTGACGAAGGTATCGTTTACTTCTTCTCCATGGCCACCTCCTTCACGAAGGCCGCCCTGGGCGCCGAGGGCATCGGCAAGGACGTCACCATGATCATCGGCAACGGCTACACCAAGGATCATGCGGAGATCACCCTCAACGTTCTGCGTGAGAACGAGAAGCTCCGCAAGCTCTTCGACGAGAAGTACTGCTGATAATTATCCATTCGCCGCCCCCGCGAACCCCGCGGGGGCAGCGTCACCGAACGGCGGATGAGGCCGAAACGCCCCGCCTTCACCGCAACGACCTATCGAAAACACGGAGTTTTCACTATGAAGAAGATAATCTCTCTGCTGCTTTGTGCGGCGCTGCTTATAAGCGCGCTGGCCCTTGCCGGCTGCAGCAAGGAACCCGAATACGTACCCGAGGGCCCGACCGAAGTCGATTACGGCGAAGTCGGGTACACCGCGTATGAGGACGGGAGCGCTCTCGCATTCAGTTACCTCGACTGCTTCGGCAGATCCTCGGAAGAGGAGGAATCCTTTGTCGCCAACACGGAGGACGACAAAGGCGTCCTTTCCTATGAGTTCTTTGATTCCTACAAGGATTATGAGCATACCAACGAGTACTATAAGGTCCCGTCCCGCAAGTATGCCGAGATAGCCGCCTACTCGGACGAGGAAGCTCTGGATTACATGAAGATCGCCCTCGGAATGATCTCCTCGCAGGGCGCCGAGTACACGATCGACAGCTTCTCCTTCGAGAAGGAGGAGCATTACGTTCGCCTGTATCTCGAGGCGACTGCCGAGTACGCCGTCACCGGTGAGATCCAAAAGCTTTGGATGGAAAAATACGTCGTCGATAACGAGCGCGTCTACACCGTCCAGGCGTTCGTTCCCGCTTCCTGCGTGACGAAGTACGGTCCCGCCTTCAAGGACGTAGTCTTCGACATCGAAAACGCACTCACCAAAGGCGTTATCGCCGATTAAAACCCCGTAACAGAAAGGAATTTCATCATGATCAAAATCAACGAGAGCCGCGCCCACGGGCTTTTCAGGGATATCCCCGACGAACTTTGGAACGACTGGCATTGGCAGGTCGCCAACCGCGTCGAGACTCTTGAGGATCTGAAAAAGTACGTCTCCCTGACTCCCGAAGAGGAGGACGGCGTCAAGAAATGTCTCGGCACGCTTCGCATGGCGATCACGCCCTATTACCTCTCTCTCATCGATCCGGACGATCCCTACGATCCCATCAGGCGTCAGGCGATCCCCACCGCGCTCGAGCTCTATCAGGCTCCGGAAGATCAGCTCGATCCTCTCCATGAGGATACCGATTCTCCCGTTCCCGGCCTCACCCACAGGTATCCCGACCGCGTCCTCTTCCTCGTAACGGATCAGTGCTCCATGTACTGCCGTCACTGTACGAGGAGGCGCTTTGCCGGTCAGAACGACACCGCCGTTCCCGACTGCCAGGTCGAGGGCTGCCTCGATTACATCAGGAACCATCCCGAGGTACGCGACGTCCTCCTTTCCGGCGGCGACGCGCTCATGATCTCGGATGAGAAGCTCGAGTACATCATCTCCGAGCTGAGGAAGATCCCCCACGTCGAGATCGTCCGCATCGGCTCCAGGACCCCCGTCGTATGCCCGCAGAGGATCACTCCCGAGCTCTGCGATATGCTGAAGAAGTATCATCCCATCTGGCTGAATACCCACTTCAACCACCCCAATGAGATCACCGAGGAATCGAAGGCCGCCTGCGCCAGGCTCGCCGACGCCGGCATCCCCCTCGGCAACCAGACGGTCCTCCTGCACGGGGTAAACGACTGCGTCCACGTAATGAAGAAGCTCGTCCAGGCCCTCGTCTACATCAGGGTAAGGCCGTACTACATCTACGTGTGCGATCTTTCCATGGGCCTCACGCACTTCCGTACCCCCGTTTCGAAGGGCATCGAGATCATCGAGGGTCTTCGCGGTCACACCTCCGGCTATGCTGTACCCACCTTCGTGGTCGACGCTCCCGGCGGCGGCGGCAAGACTCCCGTCATGCCCAATTACGTCATCGGCCAGACTCCGAGGAAGACCATCCTCCGCAACTTCGAGGGCGTCATCACCACCTACACCGAGCCCGAGCATTACGAAGAGGACTGCCATTGCGAGGAATGCCGCAAGGCGCGGGGAGAGCGTTTCGAGCCCGTCGGCGTAGCAGGCCTCGAGCAGGGCCGCAAGGACGGCGCGATCTCCCTCGAGCCAAAGGGTCTCGCCAGGCTTGAGAGAGGCAGGAAGCATGACTGAGAAACTTCGTCTTGATCAGAACAACGTAAATAAAGCGCGCGAGTCGGCGCACCGCATCGCCGTCGACACGCAGAGCTTTATAGATCTTCACACCACCGTCACGGTCGAGCGCACCGTCTGCCGACTTCTGGGAATTGACGGAGTGAACGCTCTGGACGTGCCCCTTCCCAACGTGGTCGTCGACCACATGAACGATAAGGGCGTGCTGGGCGTCGGCGCGGCGTACCTCATCGGCACCGCGATGCTCGATACGGGCAAGACCCCGCAGGAGGTCGCCGAGGCCATCGACGAGGGGAGCATCGATCTTACGAAGCTCCCGCCCCGCTCCATCGAGGAGATCCGCGGCGTCATAATGCCCGTTGCGGAGGCGACCGTCGAGCGCATCCGCAAAAACGTCGCCAAGCGCAGCGAGTACCTCACCGAGTTCGGCGACAAGACCGATCCCTACCTCTACGTCATAGTCGCGACGGGCAATATCTACGAGGATATCACCCAGGCAAAGGCCGCCGCGAAGCAGGGCGCCGATATAATCGCCGTCATCCGCACCACCGGTCAGAGCCTCCTCGATTACGTCCCCTACGGCGCGACGACCGAGGGCTTCGGCGGCACCTACGCCACGCAGGAGAACTTCCGTCTCATGCGCGCCGCGCTCGACGAGGTCGGCGAGGAGCAGCACCGCTACATCAGGCTGTGCAACTACTGCTCCGGTCTCTGCATGCCGGAGATCGCCGCAATGGGCGCGCTCGAAAGGCTCGACGTCATGCTCAATGACGCGCTTTACGGCATACTGTTCCGCGATATCAACCCCCAGCGCACCATCATCGACCAGTTCATGAGTCGCGTTATCAACTCCTTCGCGGGCGTCATAATCAACACCGGCGAGGATAACTACCTCACCACCGCCGACGCCGTCGAAGAGGCGCATACGGTGCTTGCCTCCCAGTTCCTCAACGAGCAGTTCGCGCTTGAAGCCGGCCTTCCCGAGGAGCAGCAGGGCCTCGGCCACGCCTTTGAGATCGATCCCGACGTCCCGAACGGCTTCCTCTACGAGCTCGCTCAGGCACAGATGGCAAGGCAGATATTCCCGAAGGCTCCCCTTAAGTACATGCCCCCGACCAAGTTCATGACGGGCAACATATTCCGCGGCCACGTGCAGGACGCGCTCTTCAATATAGTCACGATCCTCACGGGGCAGAAGCTCCACCTGCTCGGCATGCTGACGGAGGCCATCCACACCCCGTTCATGAGCGACCGCGCCCTCTCCATCGAGAACGCGCAGTACATATTCCGCACCATGCACGATCTGGGCGACGATATCACCTTCCGTGAGGGCGGCATAATGGAGACCCGCGCGAACGAAGTCCTTCAGAAGGCGACCGACCTTCTCGGCGAGATCGAGAAGATGGGCCTCTTCGCAACGCTTGAAAAGGGCATTTTTGCCGATATCAAGCGCTCGCGCGACGGCGGCAAGGGCCTTGCCGGCGTTACGAGGAAGGACGCCGTGTACTTCAACCCCTTCATCGAGCTTATGAAAAGGGAGGTGTAAGTCATGTCAAGCGGACTTTACAACACGCATAAAGCGGATTTCGATACACACTTCGACCCGACTCACGTAAAAGCCTACGGCGATACGATGAACGACGGCAAGGTGCAGTTCTCCTTCACCCTGCCGGTCAAGAATGATGAGCGAGGCATAGAGGCCGCCCGTCAGCTCGTTCGCAAGATGGGCGTTGACGAGCCGAACGTAGCCTGCGCCAAGACTCTTGACGCCGAGTTCACGTTCTTCGTCGTCTACGGCTCCGTCGTCCACTCCGTCGACTATGAGAACATCCACGTCGTCACCGTCGAGGAGGAGACCATGAGCATGGAAGAGACGAACGAGTACATCCGCGAGCATTTCGGCCGCAAGATAATAATGGTCGGCGCTTCCACGGGTACTGACGCGCATACCGTCGGCATCGACGCCATTATGAACCGCAAGGGCTTTGCGGGGCATTACGGGCTGGAACGCTATGAGATGATCGAGGCCTATAACTTGGGCGCTCAGATCCCCAACGAGGAATTCGTCAGGAAGGCTCTCGAGGTCAACGCCGACGTGCTCCTCGTCTCGCAGACCGTCACACAGAAGGATATCCACATCCAGAATCTGACGGAGCTCGTCGAGTATCTCGAGGCCGAGGGCCTGCGCGACAGGTTCATTCTTTGCTGCGGCGGCGCGCGCATCACCCATGAGCTCGCAAAGGAGCTCGGCTATGACGCGGGCTTCGGCGCCGGTAAATACGCCGACGACGTCGCCACCTTCGCCGTGACCGAGATGGTCAAGCGCGGGATGAAATAAAAAAAGCATTGAGGCGGGGGACGCCCCGCCTCTTTTTTCAGGAGGAATACTATGGGAAGATCTGTTTACACGCTCTCCTATAACGGGGACGCCGAAAGGGCGAGAAGGATCGCCGAGGCTTTCTTGGACGAGCAGAAATTCAAGCTCGTGGATTACAACGGCGGAAAGGCTTATAAGCTGGGCGTAGGCATGGCTCAGGCAATGCAGTTCCTAAACATCGAGTATCTGCAGAACGAGATCCGCATCGAGGGCTGGATCTGTCCCGGCCTCGGCAGAGCGACAATCACGGAGATGGATCTCAAGGGCTTTGTCGGCTGCATACCCAAAAAGAAGCTCGAGAAGCGCATCAAAAAGCTTATGGAAAGGCTCCGCGCAGAGGTATAAAGCGAAAATCGAAAAGCGGTTGGAGGTTATCCGACCGTCATAAAGGCGTTTTTGAAAGAGTGATGGATCCGTTGTTTCGGGTTCGTCACTCCTTTTTTGTCACGATATCAGCTTCTTCGCCGCATCGTTCACCGCCTGCGAAAACGGCGGCTCGGTCAGCCGGTCGAGCTTTTCGCAGAGAACAAAATAGGCGTCAGCCTGAACGCTATGCGTGGAGATTCCTTTTTCTTTGCTATGGCATCACTTCCTTTCTAATTTTGGGCAACAAAAAAGCGCCCGGATATCGTCGAGCGTGAAATCTTGCTTGCGGGGACGCAAAAGGCGGTCGAGGTATTCCTCGATCGCCTTTACCGCTATTGAGTTTTTCGAGCCGCGCTCCGCTATAATCGCAAATTTTTTCTAAACCCCCTTGACAAATAGAACAAACCTGCTATAATTGAAATATGGAACGAATGAGCGGAAAAATTTACGTATGTATCGATCTCAAATCCTTCTACGCCTCGGTCGAGTGCGCGGACAGGGGGCTCGATCCTCTGGACGTGAATCTCGTGGTCGCCGATGAGACGAGGACGGATAAGACCATCTGCCTTGCCGTGTCGCCCTCGCTGAAATCCTACGGGATATCCGGCCGGGCGAGGCTCTTTGAGGTCGTGCAGAGGGTGGGCGAGCTCAACGCGGAAAGGCGTCTGCGCGCGAAGGGCAGGCGGCTCGCGGGCACGTCGTACGTCGGTTCGGAGCTGGCGGCCGACCCCTCTCTCGAGATAGACTATATCGTCGCCCCGCCGAGGATGCACCGCTACATGGAGGTCAGCGCCTCCATTTACGAGATATATCTCCGCTACATCGCGCCGGAGGATATCCACGTCTATTCCGTGGACGAGGTATTCATCGACGTGACGAACTACCTCCGCACCTACCGCGCCACCCCGCGTGAGCTCGCGATGCGGATGATAGGCGACGTCCTCAGGGAGACGGGCATAACGGCGACGGTCGGCATCGGCACGAATCTCTACCTTGCGAAGATCGCCATGGACATCGACGCCAAGCACATGAAGCCCGACGAGAACGGCGTGAGGATATCGGAGCTCGATGAGATGAGCTACCGCAGGAGGCTTTGGGCGCACACGCCGATAACCGATTTCTGGCGCGTCGGTCACGGCATCGCCGCGCGGCTCGATAAGTACGGCATCCGCACGATGGGCGATATCGCCGCCGTTTCGGAGGCGGGGGACAGGAGCTCGCTCAACGAGGCCTTCCTCTATAAGCTCTTCGGCGTGAACGCGGAGCTCCTCATAGATCACGCGTGGGGGTGGGAGCCCTGCACGATGGCGGATATAAAGGCCTACCGTCCGCGGGCGCACTCGTTAAGCGTCGGCCAGGTGCTGAGTCGTCCGTATGAGTCGGATCAGGCCGCGCTCATAGTCCGCGAGATGGCGGACGGTCTTGCGATGGACGTGTTCTCGAAGGGGCTCGTGACGGATCAGATAGTGCTCACCGTCGGTTACGATATCGAAAACCTGACCGATCCCGAGCGAATGCGCCGTTTCAGGGGCGCCGTGGATACCGATCATTACGGGCGGAAGGCGCCCAAGTCCGCGCACGGGTCGATAAATCTCGGCTCGTTCACGTTCTCCGCCCGCGTGATAACCGAAGCCGCCGTCGCCCTCTATAAGAGGATAGTCGACCCCGCTCTCCTCGTCAGAAGGATGTACGTCGTGGCGAATCACACCGTGCCGGAGAAGAGCCTCCCGGATGAGCCGGAGTATCAGCAGCTCGATCTCTTCTCCGATCCGGAGGAGCAGCGCCGCCGGGCCGAGGGCGCGGCAAGGGCCCGCGAACGCGAGCGGAACCGCCAGGCGGCGGTGATGAAGATAAGAAGCAAATTCGGCAAGAACGCCATACTGAAGGGAATGAACTTCGAGGAGGGCGCCACCGCCATGGAGCGCAACGCGCAGATAGGCGGGCATCGCGCCGGGCGCGGAGAGCAGGCGGCCCCGTTAAAGGGCAGAGCCGAGCGGGAGAACGACAGCGACAAAGCGGGGTAGGGGGTGTGCTTGAATTGAGGCATGACGAACACGCGTATGACCATATTATGCTGATGCCCCGGCATGAATGCCATGACAGGCCGCATATGACGAATTATGACCGCGCCGCCCAGTTCGCGCCGTTCGCCGCGCTGACGGGGTACGATTCCATCGTGGAGGAGACCGCCCGCCTGACCGACGGCAGACCCATACTGGACGAGGACGAGAAGCATATAATAGACGTTCAATTGAGAGAGCTGCGGCAGGGCGCGGTCCGCCGCGCGCGCATATCCTATTTCGTGCCGGATGAGCGCAAGCGGGGCGGGGCGATACTCCGTCACGAGGGGGAGGTCGCCGCCGTGAATGAAACGCTGCGGCTCATACTCTTTGCCGACGGAGCGGGCATTCGCATTGACGATATAGTCGAGGCGGAGCTTCTCCCGGACGGGGAAGAAGACCCCCGCTGACCGGACCCGGACGCCCGTGCGAGACTTGTCGGACGCCCGTGCGACGTCCGTCGGACGAACGTACGGGGAATATATTGGCGCGTTTATCGCCCCAAAACATTGAATTGCCAAAAAAGAGTGATAATATAGAGGCAAACCAAAACATTGGAGATGAATCTTAATGGCAAAGAAACAGTTCAAGACGGAATCGAAGAAGCTCCTCGACATGATGATCAACTCGATCTACACGCACAAGGAGATATTCCTGCGCGAGCTCATTTCGAACGCGAGCGACGCGATCGACAAGCTCTATTTCCGCTCCCTCACGGACGGGAGCGTCAGCCTCAACAGGGGCGATTACGAGATAAGGCTCGTCCCCGATAAGGCCGCCCGCACGCTCATCGTGCGCGATAACGGCTGCGGCATGACGAAGGAGGAGCTGGAGAGCAACCTCGGCACCATCGCGAAGAGCGGCTCGTTCGACTTCAAGAAGGAAGGCGCGGTCGGCGGGGAGGAGGTCGACATAATCGGCCAGTTCGGCGTCGGCTTCTATTCCGCATTCATGGTGAGCGAAAAGATAACCGTCATCAGCCGCGCTTACGGCGCGGAGGAGGCGTGGAAATGGGAATCCTCCGGTGTGGACGGCTACACGATAGAGCCCGCCGGCGAAAATGAGCTCGAGCATAACGGCACCCTCGTGAAGCTCGCTCTGCGTCCCGATACCGATGACGAAAAATATTCCGAATTCCTTGAAGAATACAGGCTCCGTGCCCTCGTCTCGAAGTATTCCGATTACGTGCGCTACCCCATCCGGATGATGGTGAAGAAATCCCGCCGCAGGGAGGATTCCCCCGAGGATAAGCCCGAATACGAGGACTATCTCGAGGACGAGACCCTCAACCGCATGACCCCCATCTGGAAGAAGCCCCGCACCGAGGTGAAGGATGAGGAGTACGCCGCCTTCTACGAGGAGCAGTTCCGCGATTTCGAGGCCCCGCTGAAGGTCATCAGGCAGAAGACCGAGGGCGTTTCCGATTACACCGCGCTCCTCTTCATACCCGCATCGGCTCCCTATAATTATTACAGCCGCGATTACGAAAAGGGTCTCAGGCTTTATTCATCGGGCGTGCTGATAATGGATAAGTGCGCGGAGCTCCTGCCGGACTATTTCAGCTTCGTGCGCGGTCTCGTTGACAGCGCCGATCTCTCGCTCAACATCTCGCGTGAGATGCTCCAGCATGACAGGCAGCTCAAGCACATAGCAAAGGCCCTCGAAACGAAGATAGGCGACGAGCTCAAGGCCATGCTTGAAAACGAGCGCGATAAGTACAAGACCTTCTATAAGGCCTTCGGCACCCAGCTGAAGTACGGCCTCTATGCCGATTACGGCATGCACAAGGCTGCCCTGCAGGATCTCGTCATGTTCGAGTCCTCCGCTTCGGATGAGCCGACGACCCTCGGGGAGTACGTCTCCCGCATGAAGGAGGGCCAAAAGAAGATATTCTACGCCGCCGGCGAGAGCCGCGAACAGGCCAGCCTCCTGCCCCGCGTGGAGGCCGTTGTCGGCAAGGGGTTCGAGGTGCTCTACCTGCTCGAGGACGTGGACGAGTTCGCCCTCATGATGCTGCACGAGTACGGCGGGCACGAGTTCTCCAACGTGATGACGGATGAGCTCGATCTCGATTCCGACGAGGAGAAGGAGAGCCTGAAGCTCGAAAATGAGAAATCCAAGGATCTCTTCGATTTTATGAAGGAAGCGATAGGCGGGGAAGTAAGCGCCGTCCGCTTCACGAACACGCTCTCCGGGCATCCCGTCTGCATCTCGAGCGAGGGCGCCGTATCCACCAATATGGAAAAGACCCTCGGACGCATGCCCGGAGCCGAAAACGGCATAAAGGCGGAGAAGATCCTCGAGATCAACAGGGATCATCCCATCGCCGGCAGGCTCAAGACGCTCTTCATCGAGGATAAGGAAAAGCTGAAGGATTACAGCCGCATACTCTGCGCGAGCGCGCGCCTCATCTCCGGCCTCTCCATCGAGAACCCCTCCGAGGTCGCCGATCTCATCACCGGGCTTATGCTGAACTGAACCGATGATATCCGTTAAGGTCAAGGGCTCTCCCCACGCGGGAGGGCCCTTGCTTTTCCCACCGAAGGCATATCGATCCATTCGCCTTTGCCGGGATTGACACCGCGCTCCCGTTTTGATAAAATCATAAGGATGTGAATACGGAGGTGGATATGAGCAGCAGCGATACGCTCCCCTCGGAGGAGCTTTTGAAATGCCCGCAATGCGGCGCGAATATGGAGCTTTTGAACGGCAGCGGCAAGGAGCTTGCCCAATGCCCGTACTGCGGGTTTTCCCGCGTGATCGAGCATGAGGAGACGAAGGAGGAGCACGACGAGCGCATCCGCCGCCTCATGTACGAGCGTGAAAAGGGCAGGCTGAAGGCGCAGTCCGAGTTTGAAGACGAAAAGAACAGCAGAGTCAAAAGGGGTAAGCGCATCGCGCTCGCGATAGTGCTGACGCCCTTCGTCATAGGCATACTCGCCGCGATCTATACACTCGTCTTCGGGGATCCCGCGAAGCCGACCGTCGACCCGTTCGAGGGGATGGAGATAGTGTTTTCCGGAGCGGACGGCACGGGCGAAGCGAAGATCAAAGGCACGGCGGGCGTCGATTATTTCATCGAGGGCAACGGCTCACTCTCCGAAGGGGAGCAGGCCGTGGTCACCGCGAAGAGCGGCTCCTATAACCTCAGCAGCAAGTCGAAGACCGTGACCGTGGAGGGGCTCGCCCTTTACCTCACGGATCTGTCCATGGCGGATGAGGAAACGCTCTCCGTTCTGCGCGAAAGGGCGGCGGAGGAGATCGAGAAGGAATTCAGCGCGACGGGCGAGCTGCTTTCCTCCGCGACGAAGCATTACGAATCCTATGAATGGAAGCCGATAGGGCTCTATCTCGTCACCGACGGGAGGACGGAGAGCCATCTGCTCGAAGCGGTCGAGCTCACATTCACCCGCTGGGGCGAATCCGTGACGGAATACGCCGTCTATGAGTTCGACGGCGTGCTCCTGCATAAGAGCGGCGTTGCCCGCGTCAGCTGGGAGCGGGACGGCTTCTTCGGCAATACCATACAGATAGGCTCCATGAGCGAGGGTTCCAACCCCGTTTGGGGAACCTATATGGGAGCCATGACCGGGTTCGATTCCGTCTCCGAGATGGAGACCTCCATCAGGAACGCCTACGCCGGGCTTTCCAAACTGCAAAAGGCGGATTGACGAAAAAGAAAGGGGCAAAAATGGATCTTTCACCGTTCTTTAAAAGCGTTCTCGAACAGGATCGCGCGCAGATAGTCATCTGCGATCTCGACGACGTCATAATCTACATGAATCCCGCCGCGGCGGAGGCGGAGGCAAAGCACGGCGGATATGCCCTTCTCGGGCGGAACCTGCTCGACTGCCATTCCCCCAAGAGCCGCGAGGCGATAAAGAGGGTCGTCGATTGGTTCCGCGCGGACAAGGCGCACAACCTCGTCCATACCTTCCATAACCCGACCGTCAACAAGGACGTCTACATGGTCGCCCTGCGCGACGACGCGGGCGAGCTCATCGGCTACTATGAGAAGCATGAGTTCCGCAATGCGGAGACCATGCCCCGCTACGAACTTTGGTAGCCGATGGGCGTGGGAAGGCAGAACAGCAAAAAAGCTCTCGCCGTGACCTTCTGCGGCATGATGGCCGCATTGGGCGTTGTCCTTATGCTCTTGGGAGGGGTGCTCGCGGTGCTCACATACGCGGCGCCGCTCATCGCCTCCGTGTGCCTCATCCCCGTCCTGTCCGAATTCGGGCGGGGCAGGGCGTGGCTCTGCTATATGGCCTCGGCAGTGCTCTCGGTGCTGCTCTGCCCCGATAAGGAGCTCGCGTTCTTCTACGTGTTCATCGGGTATTATCCGATACTGCGCCCCCTATTTCTGAGTATCCGCCGCGCCCCGCTGCGGGCGCTCGCAAAGCTCGGGTTCTTCGCAGTCTCCGAGGGGCTTCTGTATCTCTTCCTCTGCCTTGTGCTGAGGCTCGAAGCCGTCCTCGCCGACATGGGCGAGATGGGCGCCGCGATGAACGCCGTATTCTTCATCGGGCTGCTGCTGTGCCTCCTCGTTTACGACGCCGCCCTCGGCGTCGCCGAAAGGCTCTACCGCGACCGCCTGCGCCCCAAGCTCCGGTTCCTGTAAAATGAAGCATATATTTGCTTTTTTGCCTCTGTCTGCTATAATAGAGGCAAACTTTTTTTGAGGGCATTATGAGTAAATATTTCGGGGACAGGGCGTTTTACCGCAGGCTCTTCGCGGTGATGCTGCCGATACTGGTCCAAAATGTAATTACGAATTTCGTCAGCCTGCTCGACAACATCATGGTCGGGCGCATCGGCACGGAGCAGATGAGCGGCGTCGCGATAGTGAACCAGCTCATGTTCGTATTCAATCTCGCGATAT
Organism: Clostridia bacterium; assembly: GCA_017509785.1. Taxonomy (GTDB): domain Bacteria; phylum Bacillota; class Clostridia; order Christensenellales; family CAG-138; genus UBA3857. The sequence continues at coordinate 604,888 of JAFWOT010000012.1, read as the reverse complement.
TCGGGGGGATATCCGGCGCGGGCATTTTCACCGCGCAGTTCTTCGGCAAGCGCGATAACGAGGGCGTCCGTCACACCATCCGCATGAAGTTCTACACCGTACTGCTGGTGTTCATACTGTTCATCGGGGCGTTCCTCCTGTTCGGCGAACAGCTGATACTCCTCTTCCTCCATGAGAGCACGGAGGATATCGATCTCGCGCTCACACTCTCGTACGGTAAGCAATACCTTGCCGTGATGCTCATCCAGATGCTTCCCTTCGCCATAATGCAGGTGTACGCCGGCACGTTGAGGGAAACGGGCTATACGAAGCTCCCCATGGCGGCGGGCATAATCGCGATAATCATCAACCTCGTGCTGAATTATCTGCTCATATTCGGCAAGCTCGGCATGCCCGCGCTTGGCGTGGTCGGCGCGGCGATAGCCACCGTCATCGCCCGCTTCGTCGAATGCGGGATAGTCGTCATCGTCCCGCACCTGAGGACGGATCGCTTCACCTATCTCAAGGGGCTCTTCTCCTCGTTCCGCGTGCCGGGTCGACTCGTCGGCAGGATGATAAAGAAGGGCGCGCCGCTCATGGCGAACGAGCTCCTCTGGTCCCTCGGGATGACCGTGCTCAACCAGTGCTATTCCTATAAGGGGGCGGAGGTCATCCCCGCCGTCAGCATTTCTTCGACGGTGTCGAACCTCTTCTTCTGCGCGTTCTTCGCAATGGGCTCGACTATCGCGATAATCGTCGGTCAGCTCCTCGGCGCGGGCGAATTCGAAAGGGCCGTCGATGAGGACAGGAAGCTCATAGTCTTCTCCGTTCTGCTCTGCTCGGCGGTCGGCGCGGTGATGGCGGCGGTCGCGCCCTTTATTCCGAGGCTCTACAACACCATCGAAGAGGTCAGGGAGCTTGCCTGCGATATGCTCATAGTCAGCGCCTGCATGATGCCGATAGACGCCTACACGAACGCGAGCTATTTTACGCTGCGCTCCGGAGGGAAGACTTTCATCACGTTCCTCTTTGACAGCGGCTTCGTATGGACGATCTGCGTCCCCGCCGCGTTCATCATCGCGCATTATACGAGCCTGCCGATACTCCCGATGTTCATCATAGTCCGCGCGCTCGATCTCATAAAATGCGTCGTCGGATACGTTTTCATCAAGCGCCGCAAATGGGTCAACAACCTGACTGTGGAAGGCGAATAAGAATAAAGCCCGGGGGTCTCCCGGGTTTTGTTTTTGAAAACGGGGGGCGCTTGATCGGACGTAAAAATATATTCTGACAAACGAGGGATATCCCTGCCTGAAAAGTGTCTTATAGGGTGAAGGACCTTCAACGGAAAGGAGATCGCCATGAGCGACGGCGAGATAATCGCGTTATTTTTTGCCCGCGATGAACAGGCCATAGTCGAGACGAAAAGGAAATACGGTTCGCTGTGTTTTCGCATAGCCCTCGGCATTCTCGGGGACGCCCGGGACGCCGAGGAATGCGTTAGCGACGCGCTGCTCAAATTGTGGCAAAGCATCCCACCGGAAACGCCGAGATCGCTTCGCTCTTACCTCTGCGGAATATTGAAAAACGGATCCGTCAATCGTCTCAGAGACAATAGGAGAAATAAGCGATCCGCGGGGGCGGGATCTATTGCGCTTGAGGAGCTTGAGGAATGCCTGCCCGCTCCCGGTGGAGTGGAGGAGAGATTCGAGACCGCTGAGCTGGCCGGCGTGATAGACCGATGGCTCGCATCCCTTAAAAGGGAGGAAAGGGTGCTTTTCATAAAGCGCTACTGGTTCGAGGAGAGCGTCGAAGAGGCTGCTTCGAACTTGGGCGTCTCCCGCACTGCCGCCGTGAAGCGTCTTGCAAGGCTCAGAAAAAAGCTTCGAGCCCATATTGAGAAGGAGATATACGATAATGAATAAGGAAGATGTATATAAAGCGATAACGGAGATAGATCCCGCATTCATCGACGAGGCTGAGGGATATGAAAGACCCAAGCCCGCGCCGCTGTACGTTCGTTTCATTTATGCGGCGGCAGCGCTGCTGCTGATCGCGGTTTGCTTGTTTGCGGTCGTGAATGCGGTAAGTAAGCCCTCGCGGCATGAAGCCGCTCTGCCGGGAGATGAAACGACCGTTGAGCCTACGGACGCGCCTCAAATCGGGAATGCCCCTGAAAAGATTCCGAACAGCTTCCCAAGGCCCGATCCGATAGTTCCGGATACGAACGCTCATAACCTTGCGATGGTAGTGAAGGAATGGTATAAGAGCACGGGAAGTGTGGAAGTCCGCGTTTTTGAGTACGGCACGGAAAAGCATTCCGTATCTTTGACGCAAGCAGAGGAGCTTATTCCCATTACTCATGCACTTGCAGATTGCTTCGAAGCTTTTGAGAATTACACCAATGGAGATGATTTTACCGATTTAACGGCACAAAGCGATGGACGCATAGATGTTTGCGGAGACGGCGCATCTATCAGCGTATGGGAAGGACTCAATTATGTGCGATATACCGAGGACGGATTCACAAGATGGTTCCTTCTTGAGGGATACTGCGGATCGGATCACGGAAGGGAATACCTGTTTGACGAGCTGTTCATCGGATTGTTCCCGCAGGAGATCGACGCCGGACGGAGGACCGAACCGAAAAACGAAGCGTCGATCGGCTCCGATCCCTGTGATGATACGATATTTGTTGACGGCGTCATGATGATGGAATCCCCGGACGAGCCGGGCGTATACGTCCCGGTAGTTGATCGCTCGGAAGAGCTGATGAGGATATTTAATGATGCGGGAAAGAGCGAGGATCTTCTTGAATTTGGAAGAAGGTTCATAGAAGCAAGGAACGAAATTTGTCCCATTCTGCTGAAAAACAACGGCACGCGTTCCCGCGTGCCGTGATCGTATCTCTATTTTTTTACCCGCTTATACTTCGCCTTGCCCTTCGGGGGCTTTCTGTTAACGTAGGTCTTTTTTATATAGCGGATATGCTTTTGCTTATCCTCGTCGGAAACGCGGGTGTACTGATAGAGCTTGAAATAGATGCTCGTTATATCGTTCGCGGTGAGGGTATCCTTCGCGTTCCAATATATGTTGCCGACCACGCGCTTCAGGTCGCTGTCGGTGGTGAGGCAGGTATCCGGGAATGAAACGCAAATGCGCTTTATGTCCGTCTTTTCAGAGAAGACTATGACCGACCACATCCTCACGTTCCCGCCGAGCAGGGTCTTAAGATGGACTATATGCCCCCTGTTCTGGAGTATGGGGTTATAGAGCTTGTTTTCGATGAGGGCGCCGTTTGCCCTGAACAGGAACTGCGACCAGTATTTATCCCTTTCGTTCCCTTCGAGCCAGCCGTAGCGGCTCTTGCTCTCAAATACGATTATGCCCTTCGAGCATATCATAACGGCGTCAAGCTCCGTTGTCCCGCCCTTTGCCATCGGGATGTACACGTTAAAGAGGAATTTCGCGCCCTTGTCCTCATACTCCCGGAGGGCGGCGTAGATATTGTATTCGCCTGTCTTGCCGGAATCCGACCGAAGATCGTCCTTCGTGTTGCCGGTGACCTTATAATACTGCGATTCGGTGTAGCGTTTCCCCTTCGATGAGAATATCAGCACTATCGCGATGAAGAGTATCAGCACTCCCGCGCCGATACAGAGTATCAATAATACGTTAGGATCCATAGCACCCCCTTATTTCCTGCTGAATATGCCGAGTATCCCCCGGAATATCTCCCTGCCGAGCGAGCGCCCGAAGGAATTGACGGCGGAATTCGCGACCTTGCCGAGGGCGGAATCCTTCTTCTTCTTTGCCTTCGCCTTCTCGCGCTCCTGCTTCGCCTTCTCCCGGGCGGCCTCCTTCTCGGCCTTCTCCTTTTCCTTCGCCTCGGCGGCAGCGGCGGCGGCCTCGGCCTCGAGCTTCTCCTGCTCGAGCCTGTCCGCGTTTATTATCTCATAGGCGGATTCGTTGTCCACGGACACATCGTACTTGCCGAAGAAGTCCGAAGCCTCGATCTCTGCGCGCCTGCGCTCGTCGTCGATCGCGCCCATCATGGACTGCGGCGGAAGTATCGTCGCCCGTTCGCAGATATTGGGGCGGCCCTTCCCGTCGAGGAAGCTCACGACCGCCTCGCCCGTGCCGAGGGCCATTATCGCCTCCTCGGTATCGAATTCGGGATTCACGCGGAAGGTCTGCGCCGCGGCGCGGACGGCCCTCTGCTCCGAGGGAGTGTACGCCCTCAGCGCGTGCTGAACGCGGTTGCCGAGCTGAGCGAGGATCGGATCCGGCACGTCGGAGGGCTGCTGCGTGATGAAGTACACGCCCACGCCCTTCGAGCGGATGAGCTTCACGACCTGCTCGATATTGTCGCGCAGGGCCTTCGTCGAATCGTTGAAGAGCAGATGCGCCTCGTCAAAGAAGAACACGAGCTTGGGCTTTTCAAGATCGCCCACCTCGGGCAGCTCCTCGAAGAGCTCCGCAAGCAGCCAGAGCATGAAAGTGGAGTAGAGCAGGGGAGAGCGATAGAGCCTCGCGCAGTGGAACACGTTTATGTACCCGCGTCCGTCGTCCGCCGTCTGCATCCAGTCCGCGAGCTTTATCGCGGGCTCGCCGAAGAAGAGATCTCCGCCCGCGTCCTCGAGCTGCAGAAGCGCCCTCTGCACCGCGCCCGCCGACTGCTTTGATATGTTGCCGTACTCGTTTATTATCTCGGAGGAATGCTCCGAGGCATAGGCCACCATCGAGCGAAGATCCTTCAGATCCTCAAGCAGCCAGCCCTTGTCGTCCGCGAGGCGGAAGACTATCGCGAGCACGCCCGTCTGCGCCTCGGTCAGGCCGAGCAGCCTTGAAAGAAGCGAAGGCCCCATCTCGGAAACGGTCGTCCGCACGGGGTGACCGCCCTCGCCGAAAACGTCCCAGAAGCGGACGGGGAAGCTTTTCATGGGGAAGCTCTCCTCGTCAAAGCCGAGCCCCTCGACGCGCTTTTTGATCGTCCCGTAATCGCCCGCCTTTACGCAGCCCGCAAGGTCGCCCTTGACGTCGGCCAGAAAAACGGGCACTCCGAGCTCGGAAAAGCTCTCCGCCATCACCTTCAAGGTGATCGTCTTGCCGGTGCCGGTCGCCCCGGCGATGAGCCCGTGGCGGTTCGCCATCTCGGGCAGTATGAAGCACTCGGTATTCCCCTTGCCGACAAGGATGTTTCCGTCTTTGAGCATAATGAAAAAACTCCGTTCTTTCAGGATATTATTACTATATCAGCAAATCCGCCGGTTGTCAATCGCGGGAAAGCGAAAACACCCCCGCGCAGTGGGAGATCCGCGTGAATTCGAGCTTCGGGAAGTCGGCCTGAAGCTCCTCGTAAACGAAGTAGAACTCCTCGTCGTCCCAGCTTTCGCCCGCCCTTTCGCGGCAGAGCTCCAGCTCGCGCCTCGTGCCGAAGGCGACGTCCCCGATGAGTATCCTCCCGCCCTCATTCAGAAGGGGCGGCAGTTCTCCGATAAAGGCGGCCTTGCGCGCGTCGTCCAAATGATGCAGGGAGTACGTGGCGATGACGGCGTCAAAGCGATAAGCTTTGAGCTCCGGCGCGAGCCCCTCCGAAAAGTCCGCCGTGATGAGCTTTGCCTCCGGCATCTTTTCCTGCGCCAGCTCGGTCATCCGCGCCGAAAAATCCTGCCCGCAGATCTCACAGCCCGCGTCATAGAGCTTCTTCGTCAGCTTTCCCGTGCCGAAGCCTATATCGAGCACCCGCCCGGCGCCCCTTTGAAGGACGCTCGAATAGATGAGGTTCAATACCTCCCTGTATCCTGCGAAAGGGTATTCGCCGTTGTCGTCCGAGAGCCCGACGGACCTGTCGTATCCGACCGCCCAGAGATCGAATTGCCTGCTGTCAAGCATCTTCCTTTCCCTCCTCCGCTCTTCTTAGAAGCGCCCCGCCGTTCTCACGGAGCCATTTCCTGTGCGCCTTATGGTCGGGGTCGAGCGAGGCGACCTCCGCCCAGAACGCCTTCGAGTGATCCATGTGCCGCAGATGGCAGAGCTCGTGTATGACCACGTAATCAAGCACCGCTTCCGGCGCCAGCATCAGCAGGCAGTTGAAATTGAGGTTTCCCTTTGCCGTGCAGCTTCCCCATTTGCTCCGCTGACAGCGTATCGTCACCCGCCCGTACCTCACTCCGAGGGCGGCGGAGTATCTTTCGAGCTTTTCGGGCAGCGCAAGCTTCATCCGCGCGGCGAGCGAGCGCACCTCGGCGGGCGTCAAAACGCCCCGTTCGTCCGCCTCCCTGCGCTCCTTCGCGAGCTTCTCCCGCTGCTTTTCGATCCAGCCGGCGTTCTCCGAAACGAAACCGTCGATCCTCCCCTTCGGGAAGCCGTACGGCGCGCGGACGATCACCTGCCCGCCGCGCCCCACGGAGAGGCCGACGGTCTTTCTCGCGCTTCTGATGAGAGTGTATTCCTGTTCCATGCCCACATTATACCACGGAGTTTTCCCGTTGTGAAGCTTGACAAAACCCTTCCCGTGTGATAATATCCACACCGCATCTTTCTCCGTTTCTGTATCAAACGGTGTCAATAAACGGAGGCTCCCATGAACAAAAAACCAGTCCTTCTGACAGAGATCGCGTATGCCATCGGCATACTTACGCTCGCGTTTGGCACCGCCCTCATGGAGAGGGCAGATCTCGGCATATCCATGGTCGTCGCGCCCGCGTACCTTATACATCTGAAGGTATCGCAGGCGCTGCCTTTCTACTCCTTCGGCATGAGCGAATACGTTTTCCAGGCGGCGCTTCTCATCGCGCTCTCGCTGATCGCGCGCAGGTTCAAACGCGCCTATCTCTTCTCGTTCGTGACGGCGGTCATATACGGCTTCACGCTCGACCTGATGATGAGCCTCGCGGCGTTCATCCCGATGGATGCGCTCGCCGTGCGCATCGCGGTATACGCCGCCGGGTTCGTGATCTGCGCCGTCGGCGTCGCGCTCTTCTTCAACGCGTATATCCCGCCGGAAGCCTACGAGCTCTTCGTCAAGGAGCTTTCCTCGATGCTCGGCAGGGACGTCAGCCGCGTCAAGACGGTCTACGATATAATCAGCTGCGCCGTCGGCGTCGCGCTCTCGTTCATATTCTTCGGGCTCTGGCGTTTTGAGGGCGTGAAGCTCGGCACGATAATCTGCGCGATACTCAACGGCCCCCTCATCGGAATCGTTTCAAAGGGGCTCAACTCAGTATTCTCATTCCGGGACGGCCTCCCGAAGCTCAAAGCATTCTTTGAAAAATAGCGCATAAGGAAAGAAGACGACGGAACGTCCGCCGCCTTCCTTCCCTTTTGGGGAGGTTTACCATGAACCGTTCTCTATGTCGAAGCCCGCGTCGGAGCCGTCCGACGAGATGAGCTTTAAGCTGCTCGAGCCCGTTCCGACGAAGCCCTTCAGCCCCGCAAGGCTCTGGTTCGTCAGCGTTATTTCGGCGGCGCCGCCGTTCTTTCCGAGGACGCCCCATTCGCTCGTTTCCTCGGCGATGAGGAACCTGCCGCACGAATACACGAAGCTGTTCCCCTCGAGCGCTATCTCGGCGGTTATATTCGTGATGAAGAACATCGGCACGTTCTCAGCCGTCACGGTGATGGTCGAGTCCTTCGCGCTGAACCTGTCGATCCCCTCCGAGGCGTCCCCCGAAAAGCTCTGGTAGATGAACACGCCGCAGGCGTCTATGCTGTGCTCCGAGTGGTCGGATTCGCTCGATCCCATGCGGTTCCCGCCGCCGGAACAGGTGAGCCCGCAGCCCTCTATCGAGGCGGAGCTCCCGCCCTCGACGACGACGGCCTGCGCTTTATTCGCGGAACCGGTCGAGTCCTTCAGTGTGATATCGCCCGTCGAATAGATGAGCGGGCTGCCCGCGCCGTTCGTTTCGAGCTTCATGGAGCGGGCGGTTATAGTACCGCCGCCCCTGTCCGTAGCGAGAGCCGCGGAGGAGCCGCCCTGCGTCGTTATCGAGACGTTCTCCGCCGTGATGGAGCCCGCGTAAGTGGCGTGAAGCCCCCTCGAGCCCGCGGAGCCGGCGGTCGAGATCTCGCTGTTCCTCACATCGACGGAGCCGCCGTTCGTCGATACGACGGCGTTGGAGCCCGCGGCCGCGGTCGTTATCGAGGCGTTTTCGATGACAGCGGCGGAGCCCGCTCCGGCAACGACCACCGCGCTGTTTATTCCGTAGAAATTATAATCGTCGTTCACCTGCCCGCCGGAGGCGGCGGAGCCGCTCTTTGTGACGGCAACGGGGGAGGAGGCGCTCCCGCGTATGGTGAGACGCCCTCCGTTCACGACGAGGAACACCGCCCCGTCCGAGCTCCCGGAATCATACGCGAATTCGCCGGAATCTATCGTCAGTTCGACGCCGTCTATCACGTACTTCGCGCCGACGGTCTTTTCCGTCCCGCCGAATGTGATGACCGCGCTGCCGGAGGAGATCGCGCTCCCGTCATCCGCAAGGACGCCGGTCGGCTCGCCCTTCGTCACTTCAGCGGGAACTGCAGTCGTATCCATCCCTCCGCCGGGGCCTCCCGGGCCTCCACCGGGCCCTCCTTCGGGAGGCTGACCCGGAAAACCCTCCGGAGGCTGACCGGGGGAACCCTCGGGAAGCCCGCCGGGGAAACCTTCGGGAGGCTGACCCGGGGAACCCTCGGGAGGTCCACCCGGGAACCCTTCGGGGCCGGGGCCGCCTTCGGGCATATTCCCGTGGCCGTCCAATTCGGTGGCGACCACCTCCGTCATGGTGCCGTCATCATTATCCTTTTTATCCGAGCAGCCGACGAAAACGGCTGCGGCGATGAGAAGCGCAAGCATCAAAGCAAGTATCCTTTTCACGGCTCGGATCTCCTTTCGTTTTCTTTCCGTAACATCATAGCAGACTTTTTCGGGAAAAAACCGAAAAACACCGTTTGTTCCGTTCCTTGCCCACGCTTTGTCAAAATGTATCGGTAACACTTGTGTTTGCCACAACAAATATACATCCGGCGCGGGGAGCTTTCCTATTTACTTTTCGGGCGCTGTATGGTATCATTTTTGGGAATAGGTATTACCAATAAACAAAAGAAAAGAGGGCTCGGGCATGAAAAAGACCGCATTGATAATGGGCAGCGACAGCGATCTGCCGATAGTTGAAAAAGCCATATCCGTACTTAAAAAACTCGATATGCCGTACGTCGTCCGTATAATGAGCGCGCACCGCACTCCCGAGGTCACCGCGAGATTCGCCTCCTCCGCCGAGGAGGAGGGCTGCGGCGTGATCGTGGCCTTTGCGGGCAAGGCGGCTCACCTCGCGGGGGTCATCGCCGCGCACACCTCGCTTCCCGTTATCGGAGTGCCGATAAAAGGGTCGGATCTCGGCGGAATGGACGCGCTTCTTTCAACGGTACAGATGCCCTCCGGCGTACCCGTTGCGACCGTCGCGATAGACGGCGGAGCGAACGCCGCGTGGCTCGCCGCGAGGATACTTGCCGTTTCCGAGCCCGCGCTTGCCGAAAGGCTTGCCGCGGAGCGCCGCTCCATGGCGGAGGCCGTGGAGGAAAAGGACAGGAAGCTCAACGAGAAAATACAGTGATCATAAGGAGATATAAGCTATGAAGAGCAGCAGCAAGAGCTACGCCGAAGCGGGCGTCGATATCACGGCCGGTTACGAGGCCGTCAACAGGATAAAGGAACACGTCGCAAGGACGAAGATCCCTGGCACGGCTTCCGAGCTCGGCGGCTTCGGCGGAGCGTTTGAGCTTATGGGCTACAAGGAGCCCGTCCTCATCTCCGGCACTGACGGAGTCGGCACCAAATTAAAGCTCGCCTTCCGCATGGACAAGCACGATACCATCGGTATCGACTGCGTCGCCATGTGCGTGAACGACGTCGTCTGTTCGGGAGCCAGCCCCATTTTCTTCCTCGATTATATCGCCACGGGCAAGCTCCTCCCCGAGAGGGTGGAGCAGATCGTCAAGGGCGTTGCGGACGGCTGCTGTGAGTCCGGCTGCGCGCTCATCGGCGGCGAGACCGCCGAGATGCCCGGCTTCTACCCGGAGAACGAATACGATCTCGCGGGCTTTGCCGTCGGCGTCGTCGAAAAATCCATGCTCATGGACAACTCGAACGTCAAAGAGGGCGACGTCATAGTCGCGATGCCCTCCTCCGGCGTGCACTCCAACGGCTTCTCCCTCGTCAGGAAGGTGTTCGACGTCGAGGGCGACGAGCTCTTCACGTTCGTTCCCGAGCTCGGCATGACCCTGGGCGAGGCTCTCCTCACTCCCACGAGGCTCTACGTCAAGCCCGTCAAGGCCCTGCGAGAGGCGGCGAAGGTCCATTCCCTCGCCCACATCACGGGCGGCGGCTTCTATGAGAACATCCCCCGCGCCATCCCCAAGGGGCTCACGGCAAGGGTATATCGCGACAAGGTGCGCGTACTGCCGATATTCGATATTATCGCCGAAAAAGGCAATATTCCCGAGAGGGATATGTTCAACACCTTCAACATGGGCGTCGGCATGATAGCCACCGCCCCGGCTGAGGACGTTGACGCCGCCATCGCCGCCCTTAAATCGACCGGCGTCGAGGCCTACGTCGTCGGCGAGGTCATCGCCTCCGATGAGGGCGTGATCGTATGCTGAGCGAAAGGACGCGCATAGCGGTGCTCGTTTCCGGCGGGGGAACGAATCTTCAGGCGCTCATCGACGCGGAGAGCAGGGGCGATATCCCCCACGGGAGCATATCGCTCGTCGTCTCCAACCGCGAGGGGGCGTACGCGCTCACCCGTGCCGAAAAGGCCGGTATTCCCGCGGCATATATCCCGAACGGGCCTGATTTCGAGCGCGAGCTCACGGCGCTTCTGGCCGAATACGGGATAGAGCTCATAGTGCTCGCCGGGTTCCTTCGCATACTTTCGGCGGAGTTCATCGATGCTTACGAGGGGAGGATCATCAACGTCCATCCCTCGCTCATACCCTCCTTCTGCGGGAAGGGCTTCTACGGCCTCCGCGTGCATGAGGCTGCGCTGAGCCGCGGCGTCAAGGTCACCGGGGCGACGGTGCATATCGTCACCGCCGAGGCGGACGCAGGCCCCATACTCCTCCAGAAGGCGGTCGATATTTTGGAAGGCGACACTCCGGAGATACTTCAGAGGCGCGTCATGGAACAGGCGGAATGGATACTCCTGCCGAGGGCGGCGGAGATGCTTTCCGAGAGGATTTTCACAGAAAAGGAAAGGGGCAGCATATGACGGATCTCTATTCACTCCTCCGCACGCAGGAATACGCGGGCCGCGGCATCATTATCGGGACGACGGGCTCCGGCCGTGTCGCCGTCGCCTACTTTATCATGGGGCGCTCCTCGTCCTCAAGGGCAAGGCGCTTTGAAAGGAACGGCGACGATCTCTCCATCAAGTACACCGCCGATAAGGATCCCGAGCACGCCGAGCTGATAATCTATTCGCCCATCAGGATGCTCGGCAATAAGCTCATAGTCACGAACGGCGATCAGACCGACACCGTCTATGAGGGGCTCCGCCTCGGCGGAAGCTTCGAGTCCGCTCTTTCGACCCGCTGCTTTGAGCCCGATCCGCCCCATTTCACCGCGAGGATATCCGGCCTCGTCACATTCTGCCGCAAGGCGCCCTCGTTCGAGCTCTCCGTTTTGAAGGCGGCCGATCCCGAGGGGAAGACCTGCGCGCGCAGCTTCTTCCGCTATGAAAAGCAGCCCGGCGTCGGGCATTTCATACACACCTACATGGGCGGCAGCGAGGTGTTGAAGACCTTCTGCGGCGAGCCGCACGAGGTCAATATCCCCGACGATATCGACGCGTTCACCGAGGCCGTCTGGAACGGTATCAACGAGGATAACAAGGTCGCCCTCTATACGAGGTTCATCGACCCCGTCACCATGGAATACGAGGACAGGCTCATAAACAAGTACGAATAAAAGGAGGGGCATATGAAAGAACTCACGTTAAAGTACGGCTGCAATCCCAACCAGATCCCCGCGCGGCTCTCCATGCCCGACGGGAGCGACCTCCCCTTCGAGGTCCTCAACGGCAACCCCGGCTACATCAATTTCCTCGACGCGATGAATTCGTGGCAGCTCGTGAAGGAGCTGAAGGCCGCGCTCGGGCTCCCCGCGGCGGCCTCCTTCAAGCACGTCAGCCCGGCCGGCGCCGCCGTCGGCGTGCCTCTCTCCGATGTGATGAAGAAAAAGCTCTTTGTCGAAAACATAGAGAACATCAACGATTCCCCGCTCGCCTGCGCCTACGCGAGGGCGCGCGGAGCCGACCGCATGAGCAGCTTCGGCGATTTCATCGCGCTTTCCGATAAATGCGATATCACCACCGCCCGCGTCATAAAGCCCGAGGTCTCCGACGGCGTGATCGCCCCCGGCTTCGATGAGGAGGCGCTGGAGCTTCTCCGCACGAAGAAGGGAGGCAAGTACTGCGTTATCCGTATCGACCCGGATTACACCGCCCCCGAGTGCGAGACGAAGGAGGTCTTCGGCATTTCCTTCACGCAGAGGCGCAACGACGCGAACCTCGACGAGAGCACCCTGACGAATATAGTCACCGAAAACAAGGAGCTTCCCGCCTCCGCGAAGCGCGATCTCGTCGTCGCCATGATAACCCTCAAATACACCCAGTCCAATTCCGTCTGCTACGCGGTGGACGGGCAGGCGATAGGCGTGGGCGCGGGTCAGCAGTCCCGCATCCACTGCACGAGGCTCGCCGGCGACAAGGCCGACAACTGGCTCCTGCGCGAGCATGATAAGGTATTGAACCTCCCCTTCAAGGAGGGGATCGGCCGCCCCGACCGCGACAACTGCATCGATTGCTATATCTCCGACCATTCCGGGGACGTCCTTGCGGAGGGCGAATGGCAGCGCTTCTTCACAGAAAAGCCCGAAGAGCTTACGAAGGAGGAAAAGCGCTCGTTCCTTGCCGCCCGCGCGGGGCTCGCGCTCGCCTCTGATGCTTTCTTCCCCTTCTCCGATAATATCACGAGGGCGGCGCGCAGCGGCGTCCGCTACATCGTGCAGGCCGGCGGCTCCAAGCGTGATCAGGACGTGATCGACGAGTGCAACAGGCTCGGCGTCACCATGGTCATGAACGGTATCCGCCTCTTCCACCATTGAGGATAACAGCATGAAAATACTCATCATCGGCGGCGGCGGCCGCGAATACGGGATAGCGAAAAAGCTTCTTGAGGACGAGAGAGTCGAAAAGCTCTATTGTCTGCCGGGCAACGGAGGCATGGAGGAATTCGCCGAGTGCTTCCCCATAAAGGCGACGGATCTCGACGGCGTATGCTCCTTCTGCGAGAGCCACCCGGTCGATTTTGCCGTCGTCACCCCGGACGATCCCCTTGCAATGGGCATGGCGGATCGCCTGCGCGCAATGGGCATACCCTGCTTCGGCCCCTCAAAGGCCGCCGCAAGGATAGAGGCGAGCAAGGTTTTTTCCAAGCGCCTAATGGAAAAATACGGCATACCCACGGCCGGGGCCGCCTCGTTCGATTCGCTTGAGAGCGCGCTCTCATACGTGAATGAAAACGAGCCTCCCATGGTCGTCAAGGCCGACGGGCTCGCCCTCGGCAAGGGCGTGTTCATCTGCCGCACCCGCGGGGAGGCTGAGTCAGCCGTCCGCGAGCTTATGGAAAACAGGCTCTTCGGCGAGAGCGGCAGCCGCATACTCATAGAGGAATTCCTCGAAGGCCCCGAGGTCAGCGTCCTGAGCTTTACGGACGGGAAGACGATAGTCCCCATGGTCTCCTCGATGGATCATAAGACCGTGGGCGAGGGCGGCTCCGGCCCCAACACCGGCGGCATGGGCGTTATCGCGCCCAACCCCTTCTATACGGAGGATATCGCAAAAACCTGCATGGAGAGGATATTCCTTCCCACCATCCGCGCGATGGAGGCGGAGGGCTGTCCGTTCTCCGGCTGTCTCTATTTCGGGCTTATGATCACGAAGGACGGCCCCAAGGTCATCGAATACAACTGCCGCTTCGGCGATCCCGAGGCGCAGACCGTCCTCCCGCTCATGGAAACGAGCCTGCTTTGCGCGATGCTCGCCTGTGAGAACGGCGATCTTCACGAGACGGAGATCCGCTTCTCGGATAAGGCCGCCGCGAACGTCGTGCTGGCCTCCGGCGGCTATCCCGGAAGCTATAAAAAGGGTCTGCCCATCTCGATAGGCCCCCTTCCCGCGGGCGTGCATCCGGTCCACGCGGGAACGAAGCGCGCCGAGGGCGGCTTCATAACGGCCGGCGGCAGGGTAATGAACGTCGTCGCCGTCGCCGAAACGCTCGAAGAGGCGGTCGAAAAGGCATACGAAGGCGCGAAGAACATCGTCTGGGAGAACGTATATATGAGGCGCGATATCGGCAGAACGGCGCTTGAATGCATTAAAGGGGAATGATATGGTTTACAGAGTCTACACCGAAAGAAGATCCGTCTTCTCCCGTGAGGAGGAGGCGTTAAGGAACGATTTCGTCACGCTCCACGGCATAGAGGGGCTGAGAAGGATAAGGATACTCCGCAGGTACGACGTCGCGAACGTCACCGGGGAGACGTTTAAAAAGAGCGTCGGCAGCGTTTTTTCCGACCCGAGGACGGAGGAGGTATTCTTCACCCTCCCCGAAGGGGCGGACGCCGCCTTTGCCGCGGAGTACCTGCCCGGGCAGTACGATCAGTGCGCCGACGCCGCCCGTCAGTCGATAAAGCTCATCGCTCTGAAAGACGACGGCGCGGAGGAGCCCATCGTCCGCACGGCGAGGGTATACCTCATTTACGGCGATATCGGCGAGAGCGAGCTCGCGGAGATCAAGTCCGCGCTGATCAACCCCGTCGACAGCCGCGAGGGCGACCTTGCCGAGTGCGAGACCCTCGAGCAGACTTATTTCGAGCCCTCCGATGTCGAATTCATAGAAGGCTTCACGAAGCTCTCCGACGAGGGGCTTTTAAAGCTCATCGCCGATATGGGCCTCGCCATGGATCTGGCGGACGCCAAATGCTGCAGGGACTACTTCCTGACCGAGGGGCGCGACCCCTCCGTGACGGAGATAAAGGTCCTCGATACCTACTGGTCGGATCACTGCCGCCATACTACCTTCAATACCCATATCGACAGCGTCGAGTTCGAGGATGATGACGTCAAGGCGGCCTATGAGCGCTATCTCGCCCTACGCGGGGAGGTCGGCGACAGGAAGCCCGTCTGCCTCATGGATATAGCGACAATCGGCGGCAAGGCGCTCAAGAAGCGCGGCAAGCTCACGAAGCTCGACGAATCCAAGGAGATCAACGCCTGCACCGTCAAGGTGGAGGTGGATCATGCCGGCGAGAAGGAGCCGTGGCTCCTTCTCTTCAAGAACGAAACACACAATCACCCCACCGAGATAGAGCCCTTCGGCGGCGCGGCGACCTGCGTCGGCGGCGCGATACGCGATCCGCTCTCCGGCAGGGGATACGTATACCAGTCCATGCGAGTGACGGGCGCGGCGGATCCCACCGTACCCGCCTCCGAAACGATACCCGGCAAGCTCCCGCAGAGGCGTCTCGTGAGGGAGGCCGCCGCCGGATTCTCCTCCTACGGGAATCAGATCGGCCTTGCGACGGGCCTCGTCCGCGAGATCTATCATAAGGGCTACGCCGCCAAGCGCATGGAGGTCGGCGCGGTAATAGCCGCGGCTCCCGCCGCCAACGTCCGCCGCGAGGAACCCCTCCCCGGCGACTGCGTGATACTCATGGGCGGCAAGACGGGGCGCGACGGCTGCGGCGGCGCGACGGGCGCTTCAAAGGCGCATACGACCTCCTCGCTGGAGCTCTGCGGAGCCGAGGTGCAGAAGGGCAACGCCCCCGAGGAGAGGAAGCTGCAGAGGCTGTTCAGGAACCCGAAGGCCTCCCGCATGATAAAGCGCTGCAACGATTTCGGCGCGGGCGGCGTTTCCGTCGCGATAGGCGAGCTGGCCGACGGCCTGCTCATCGATCTCGATAAGGTCCCGAAGAAGTACATGGGCCTCGATTCCACCGAGCTCGCCATATCCGAATCCCAGGAGCGCATGGCCGTCGTCGTCGAAGAAAAGGATGAGGCCGCCTTCATCGCGCTCTGCGCGGCGGAGGGCATCGACGCCGTCCGCGTTGCGAAGGTCACCGGCGACGCCCGCCTCACCATGTATTTCAAGGGCAAAAAGGCGGTCGATCTCTCAAGGGAGTTCATTGATACCAACGGCGCCGCCAAGCATATCGATATAACAGTCGGCAGGCAGGAAGGGTACGTCCCGACCCTGCCGGAGGGGAGCCTCCGAGAGAAGCTTCTCTCCGTGGTGTCCGATCTCAACGTCTGCTCCCAGAGGGGCCTTGCCGAGACGTTCGATTCCACCGTCGGCGCTAACACCGTGCTCATGCCCTTCGGCGGCAGGCTCCAGCTCACGCCCACCCAGGCGATGGCTGCAAAGCTCCCCGTGCGCGACGGCAGGACGAACACCTGCTCCGTCATGAGCTATGGGTTCGATCCCTATATAAGCGAGGCTTCTCCCTATTACGGCGCATACACGGCGGTCGTCGATTCTGTTTCGAAGCTCGTCGCCGCGGGCGCCGATATGAGCGAATGTTGGCTTAGCTTCCAGGAATACTTCGAGCGTCTCCGCGGGAGCCGCGCATGGGGCAAGCCCCTTTCGGCGCTGCTCGGCGCGCTTGACGCGCAGATGGATCTCGGCGCCGCGGCTATCGGCGGCAAGGATTCCATGAGCGGCAGCTTCGAGGATATCCACGTTCCGCCCACGCTCATCTCGTTCGCGGTCGCCCTCGGGAACGCCCGGGGCATCATATCGCCCGAATTCAAGGCCGGCGGGCATAATATTTACCGTCTCCGCGCGGCGAAAAAGCCGAACGGTCTTCCCGACGCGGAAGCCCTGAAGCGCCTCTTCTTTTTCGTGGAGGGGGGCGTCCGTTCCGGAAGTATTATCTCCGCATACGTGCCCGGCAGGTTCGGCACGGCGGAGGCCGTCTTCCGCATGGCGCTCGGCAATTCCGTCGGAGCGGAGCTCGTTACCGACGACATATTCGCCCCCGAATGCGGCGCGTTCGTGATAGAGACCTCCGGCGATATCGAAATCGACGCCGCCGGCGTCACCTGCGAGCTCATTGGCGTTACCTGCGGCAAGCCCGTTATCTCGGTGCGCGGCGAGAGCGTCCCCCTTGCCGATCTCGCTGCGGCGTATGATTCCACCCTCGAGGGCGTGTTCCCCGTCGGGAGCGACAACGGCGAAATGCTCGAGCTCGAATGCGCCGACAGGCCCTATTCGAAGCCCTTCGGAGTCAAGACCGCGCGACCCAAGGCTGTCATCCCCGTATTCCCCGGCACGAACTGCGAATACGAAACGGAGCGTCGCTTCCGCGAGGCGGGCTTTGAAACGCGGATAGTCGTAGTCCGCACCGGCTCATCCGATGCGCTGCGCGATTCGATAAACGATTTCACCTCCGCTGTCGACGGAGCGGAAACGCTCTTCATCCCCGGCGGATTCTCCAACGGCGACGAGCCGGACGGCTCCGGCAAGTTCATCGCCGCCTTCCTCAGGAACGCCGCCTCCGCAAAGGCGGTCGAGGGCATGCTCTCGCGCGGCGGCCTCATCGGCGGCATCTGCAACGGCTTCCAGGCGCTCCTCAGAACGGGTCTCCTTCCCTACGGGAAATTCGTGGAGCCCACCGAGGAAATGCCCGCCCTCACTCATAACGTGATCTCGCGGCATATGTCGCGCATAGTGCGCGTCCGGGTGGAGACCTCGGCCTCCCCGTGGCTCAGGAACGTCCGCGCGGGCGAGGTCTACAACGTCCCCGTCTCCCACGGTGAGGGTCGCTTCGTAGCTCCCGAGCACGTCATGCGCTCGCTTGCCGAAAACGGCATGATCATCACCCGCTACGTCGATCTCAAGGGCGTCCCCTCCATGGATCAGGAGTTCAACCCGAACGGCTCCTATGGCGCGGTCGAGGGCGTCTGTTCCCCCGACGGCAGGATATTTGGCAAGATGGGTCACGCCGAGAGGATAGGCGAGGGCCTCTACAAGAACGTCCCCGGCGTATACGACATGAAGCTCTTTGCTTCGGCTTACGATTTCTTCAATTAAACCAAGGCTTTTTGAAAGGAGTACCGTATGGCTTTCATAATCGACGGAAAGGCTATAGCGAATAAGGTAAAGGCGGAGGTGGCCGAGGGCTCCGAGCGCCTCGTCCGTGAATTCGGCGAGGAGGCCCGCCCCAACATGACACTCATAGAGGTCGGCAGCGACGCCGTATCAAAGAAGCTCGTCGGCATGAAGGCGAACGACTGTGAGATGACGGGCATAGTGCCGACGGTCATCGCCCTCTCCGAATCCACCACCGAGGAGAAGCTCCTTCGCCTCATCGACAGGCTCAACCGCGACGACGACGTCAGGGCGATACTCTGCCAGCTCCCGCTTCCGGAGCATATCTCTACAAAGAAGGTGCTCGCCGCCATCGCGCCCGAAAAGGACGTCGACGGCTTCTCCGCCAGGATCGACAGCGACGATTACGACGTCGCCGCCTGCACGCCCGCCGCGGTCATGCGGATGCTCCGCGAGAGCGGGGTGGAAGTCGCCGGCAAGCACTGCGTCGTCGTCGGCAGGAGCAATATCGTCGGCAAGCCAATGGCGATACAGCTTCTTTTGAACGATGCGACGGTCACCGTCTGCCACAGCAAGACGGAGAACATCGCCGAGCATACCCGCCGCGCCGACGTGCTTATCGTAGCCGTAGGCCGCGCGCATTTCATAACGGGCGACATGGTCAAGGAGGGCGCAGTCGTCATAGACGTCGGCATGAACTATATCGACGGCCGTCCCACGGGCGACGTCGATTTCGCCTCGGTCGAGCCGAAGGTCTCCATGATAACCCCCGTCCCGGGCGGCGTCGGCCCCATGACGAGGGCGGGCCTGCTCGTCAACGCCCTGAAGCTCGCCGAAAGGGCCTGCGAAAGGAATAAATAACTCAAACGAAAACGGCTCCGCAGGGGTATCCCCGCGGGGCTGTTTTGGTATTGACGGATATGGAAGGCTTTCCGAAGCCGAAAACTACGCGGCAGCCTTTTCGCTGCGCTTCATGTATCGCCTTCTCGTCGTCTCTGAGAATATGAAATGCGTAAGCGCGGTCATGCCCCAGCTGATGGGGTAGGAGAGGTAGACGATCCACAGCTCGTCTACGGCGCGGCAAACGGTGTAGACCCAGATCACCCTGAAAACGCAGGTGCCTACGAGGGATATCACGGTCGAGGTCGTGCTCCTGCCGAGTCCGCGCAGCACGCCGGAGCCCACCTCCATGAAGGCGAGGAGGAAGTACGGGATGAGCATTATGTTCATCCTCGTCATGGCGGTCTCGAGCGCGAGCGGCGCTTCGACGTAGAGCGCGAGCAGAGGCTTGTGGAAGCCGAGCAGTATCCCCGCGGAGACAGTCGCGATGATCGCCGTCAGGCCGTAGCAGCATTTCATTACCGTGCCGATCCGCTTGTACTTCGCCGCGCCGAAGTTCTGGCTCGTGAATGTGACGGACGCCTGGTATATGGAATTCTGCGCGACGTAGGCGAACCCCTCGAGGCTCGTCGCGGCGGCGTTCCCGTCGATCACGTCGCTCCCGCCGGGGCAGAGGCGGTTGTTTATGCCGATTATGTTCGATTGGATGAGCATGTTCGAGATGGAAAACAGCGCTCCCTGCACTCCCGCGGGGAGGCCGTCCCTTATTATCTCGCGCACGGCGTCCCTGTGGAGGCGGAGCCTGTTGAGGTGCAGACGGCAGGCGCCGCCGTCCCGCATGAGAATGGAGCCGAGTATTACGGTCGAGGCGAGGTTCGATATCGCCGTCGCCCATGCGACGCCGTCGACGCTCATCCCGAGCACGAGCACGAACACGAGGTTTAGCCCCACGTTCAGGATCCCCGTCAGCATTAGCACGACGAGCGGCGTAGTCGTATCGCCCTTGGCGCGGAATATGGCGATGAGGTAGTTCGAAAGCGCGACGAACGGCACTCCCGCAAAATAGATGTGCGTGTAGAGCGTCGCGAGCTCCAGTATATGCCCCTCGTCGCCGAGGAGCTTCAGCACCGGGCGGCTGATGAAGAACCCGATAACGGCGCAGGCCAGCCCCGTTATTACCCCGACGACGAGCGACGAATGCACCGCTTCGGAAACGGCGGTCTCATCCCTTTTGCCGATGTTGCGGGCGACGACTATGTTCGTCCCCACGGAGAAGCCCATGAATATGTTGATTATTAGGTTTATCATGGCGCTCGTCGTGCCGATGGAGCCTATCGCCCCTTCGACGCCCGAAAGCCCGGCAACGATCATATCCGCGGCGTTGTAGAACACCTGCAGCATGTTCGTTATTATGAGAGGAAGGGCGAACATGAATATCTTCCCGAAAAGGGGCCCTTCAAGCATGTTTACGTCGCGTGTTTTCTTGGCGGAAGTCATCTTTTTTCGCATTCTTTCATTCGTTTTCGGTTCAATTCTATTCCCCGCGGAGGAGCTTGTCAACATTTGAAACAAATATATAGCCTCCGCGTGGAAAACCCGATTTGAAAATGAACAGATTTATTCACAATTTTTGGCCTGCGCCTGTTGCCAAACCCGCCCCGTTGGAGTAAAATAAAGCATTGCGGGGGAGTCCCCGCCGCGAGATGAATGGGAAGGTGAACTATGTTTTCCGATCTTTTTGAAAAACTGAAATCGGGCGAAGAAAAGCTGTCCGTTATCGGGCTCGGCTACGTCGGGATGCCGATAGCCGCAGCCTTCGCGCGGGAGGTCCCCGTGATCGGGTTCGACGTGAACGCGTCGAAGATAGCCGCCTACAGGCGGGGGGTCGATCCAACGCGTGAGGTCGGCGACGACGAGGTCGCCGCATCGGGCGTTTTCTTCACGTCGGATGAGAACGCCCTTCGTGAGGCGAGATTCCATATCGTTGCCGTTCCCACGCCCGTCAACCCGGATCATACGCCGGATCTGCGTCCGCTCGAATCGGCGAGCCGCATACTCGGCCGCAGCCTCAGAAGGGGCAGCGCCGTAGTGTATGAGTCGACGGTCTATCCCGGCGCCACGGAGGAGGTCTGCGTCCCCATATTGGAGAGCGAGTCCGGCCTCGTCTGCGGGAAGGATTTCAAGGTCGGTTACAGCCCGGAGAGGATCAATCCGGGCGATAAGGAGCACCGGCTCCGCACGATCAAAAAGATAGTCTCCGGCATGGATGAGGAGATGCTCGAACTCACGGCGAAGGTCTACGGTCTCGTCGTGGAGGCGGGGGTCCACCGTGCGGAGAGCATAAAGGTAGCGGAGGCCGCCAAGGTCATAGAGAACTGCCAGCGCGATATAAACATCGCCTTCATGAACGAGCTTTCCATCATATTCGACAGGATGGGCGTCGATACGAAGTCCGTGCTCGCCGCCGCCTCCACCAAGTGGAACTTCCTGAATTTTAATCCCGGGCTCGTCGGCGGGCACTGCATAGGGGTCGATCCCTACTACCTCACCTACAAGGCTGAGATGATGGGCTACCACAGCCAGGTCATACTCGCGGGCAGAAGGATCAACGACGGCATGGGCAAGTACGTCGCCGAAAACTGCGTAAAGAAGCTCACCCGGGCGGATAAGCCCGTCAAGGGGGCGAGGGTCGGTATACTCGGCTTCACCTTCAAGGAAAACTGCCCCGACACGCGCAACACCCGCGTTATAGATATAGCCAGGGAGCTCAACGAATACGGCATCGAGCCCGTGATATCCGATCCGCAGGCCGATCCCGGGGACGCCGAAAGGCTCTACGGCGTTAAGCTCTCCGCCATGGAGGAGATAAACAATATGGACGCCGTCATTATCGCCGTTGCGCACGATGAATTCAAGCGCCTCGGCATGGAGGATATCGCCCGCTTCTTCGGAGGCGGCGGCCGCGTCCTCATCGACGTCAAGGGCATACTCGATAAGGAGCTCTGCGAAAGCTCCGGCTATACGTATTGGAGACTGTAAATGGCTTTTGAAGGAACGATCTTCGATGAGCGCCCCCTCTGCCTCGTGACGGGCGGGGCGGGCTTCATCGGCTCGAATATAATAGAAGGGCTGCTAAAGCTCGGCTGCCGCGTCCGCTGCCTTGACGATCTCTCCACGGGAAAGCGGGAGAACGTCGATCTGTTCGCGGGGGAGGAAGGGTATGGATTCGTGCGGGGCGACGTGAAGGACCCCGAAACCTGCTTCCGCGCGTGCGAGGGGGTCGATCTCGTATTCCACGAGGCGGCTTGGGGCAGTGTCCCGCGCTCCATCGAGGCGCCCGTTTTCTACTGCGTCAACAACATCGCCGGCACCGTCAATATGCTTGAGGCCGCAAGGCGGGCGGGCGTCAAAAGGTTCGTTTACGCCAGCTCATCGAGCGTTTACGGAGACGAGCCCAACCTCCCCAAAAAGGAGGGGAGGGAGGGGAACCTCCTTTCGCCCTACGCGCTCACGAAGCGCGCCGACGAGGAGTGGGCAAGGCAGTATTACCTCCATTACGGGCTGAAGACCGTCGGCCTCCGGTACTTCAACGTGTTCGGCCCCCGTCAGGATCCGAACGGCGCGTACGCCGCCGTGATCCCGAAATTCATAAAGCAGCTCATGAACGGGGAGCGCCCCACTATACACGGCGACGGCAGACAGAGCCGCGATTTCACCTACGTCGAGAACGTCGTCGAGGCGAACCTCAAAGCCTGTGCCGCTCCGGATGACGCCGTCGGCGAGGTCTACAACGTAGCCTACGGCGGAAGGGAATACCTGATCGATATCTACCGGCTGATCTGCGAAGCGCTCGGAGTCTGCGTCGAACCCGTTTTCGGGCCGGATCGACCCGGCGATATAAAGCATTCAAACGCCGATATCTCCAAAGCCCGCGAAAAGCTCGGCTATTGCCCCGAATGGGATTTCAAACGGGGCATCAACGCCGCGATAGATTGGTACAGAAAGAATCTGTGAAATAAGGCGATCCCCAAACGGGGGTCGTCTTCATTTTGCCGTAATATTCCCGCAGGACTCAGATCCTGCGGTCCTTTCTTTTGAAGGGCTCGTCCACCCGCTCGTTGACGAGCGGACCGTAGAGCTCGGGCCTGCGGTAGGCGTTGCCGTGCACCTCGCTCCTCCTGTAAGCGCGGAGGGTGTCAAGGTCGAGCTCAGCAATGAAAACGCCCGGCTCGCTCCCCGTTTCGAGCACGCAGGTATCACGCGAACCGTCGTTGTCGGGCAGGTACGCGACCCCGTCGAACAGCGTCGAGTGCCCGAAACAGTCGGGCTGACCCGCGGGGTAATTGCAGGTGGCTATCGCGAGCATGTTCTCGTAAGCTCTCGCGCGGAGCTGCGAAAGCCTGTTGATCTCCATTGGGCATGCGTTCGGGCAGAGAATGAGCTCGGCTCCCTTCAGCATCAGAAGCCTCGCGCTTTCGGGAAATTCGCGGTCGTAGCATATCATGGCGCCGACCTTGACGGCGGCCTTTTCGGTATTCAGTTCGCAGACGGGGAAATCGTTCCCACGGGCGAGTATGCGCTCGTCCGAAAAATCGCAGGTGTGGACCTTCGCGTAGTCGAGCACGCGCTCGCCGTTCATGTCGTAGAGGGCGAACGAGTTGCGCGAGAACGCGCCGTAGGCTTCAAGATAGGTGATCCCTATCGCCATGCGCAGCTCCCTTGCGAGGGAGGCGAAGCACTTCATGAACATCGAATCCCTTCCGAGCGAGGCGGCTTCCAGCGCATCCTGCTCCTGCGGGATATCGTATCCCACCGACCACATCTCGGGGAAGAGCGCGATATCAGCGCCCATGCGCTTTGCCTCGCGGCAGGCTTCGGAGCCTATTGTCAGCTGTTCCGAAAGGGATTTGCCCGGCAGTATCTGAAGGAAAGCGATCCTGAGCTTCGTTTCCCTTCCACGGCGGCTGACAATGCTCATCCTCGCTCCTGCCAAACGGTGGCTGTCGGATTCCTCGTAGAATTCCTTCATGTCGGGGCAGGGGAAACCCTCGCATTCCCCGCAGCATGAGATCCCCTTATTATTGCAGCAGGCGACGGGCATGCACTCGTCGCCCGGCTTCCATTCGGTGCTGCGGCAGCCGGGGCATTTTTCGCCGATATCGTCGGGGCACTGCGAGCAGTCCACCCCGCAGAAAGCAATGAGATCGTTCATCGTGGATCCTTCCTTTAAACAACAGGCCGCTTCCCGAAAGAAACGGCCTGCATTTCAATTAGAACTCATTCCCCGAAGAGCTTCGAATTGCACTTGGGGCAGATGGGGTCAGCCTCATCCTGAAGCATCTCCTCATCGACGGGGACGACCTCGCCGCAGTTGGGGCAGGTGAAATAATCGAAATCATCCTCCCAATCGAAGTCGTCGTCATCCTCGTCCTCTTCCTCTTCTTCCAATAAGAAGCCGAGGACCTCGTCGAGCTCGTCTATGTCGTCGTTGATTTCCTCAACGTCTGCTTCAAGCATGTCGACCCTTGCGGATTCGGTCTCGATCTCATCCGCCATGGAATCAAGGCAGTCGGCAATGGCGCGAAGGAGCTTCGTGTTATCATCCTCGGGCAGCTTCATGCCGTCCATGAGGCCGCGAAGGTATGCGATCTTCTCTTTCATCAGCAGCGCTCCATGTACTCGCCGGAACGGGTGTCGATACGGATGCGGTCGCCCTCGTTGACGAAGAGGGGCACGTTCACTACGTAGCCGGTCTCAACGGTGGCCTGCTTCGTGACGTTGGTGGCGGTGTCGCCGCGGACGCCGGGCTCGCACTCGGTGACGGTCAGCTCAACGAAGTTGGGCGCCGCAACGGAGAACGCCTTGCCCTTGTAGAAGCGGATGGTGACGTTCATGTTCTCGACTATGAAGTTGATGGCGTCCTCGACCTGATCGTGGTTGAGCTCGAGCTGCTCGTAGTTCTCGATGTCCATGAAGGTGTAGAGATCGCCGTCGTTGTAGAGATACTGCATCTCGCGGGTCTCGATATGGGCGAGAGGATACTTGTCGGTGGGAGAGAAGGTCTTTTCAAGAACGGCGCCGGTCATGACGTTCTTAAGACGGGTGCGGACGAACGCCGCGCCCTTGCCGGGCTTAACGTGCTGGAAATCGGCAATGGACCAAACCTGACCGTCGATATCGACGGTGACGCCTTTGCGAAAATCGCCTGCTAAAATCATAGAATACCTCCAGAAAATGTATTAGTTGTTTTTCTATACCGAAGCGGTCGTTCCCGCATAAGGTCAGATGATGATGAGATCCTTGCCGGTGTGGGCAAGGTCGATATACCCGTCCTCGGTGAGGACGCAGTCGTCCTCGATGCGGACGCCGCCGAGCCCCTCGACGTAGATGCCGGGCTCGACCGTTATCGTGGATCCGGGAACGAGAGTATCCTCGGAGCGGGTGGAAGCGTAGGGCGCCTCATGGATATCGAGGCCGAACCCGTGCCCGAGGGAATGCCCGAAGCAGGGGCCGTAGCCCTCCGCGGCGATGAGATCGCGGGCAACGGCGTCGAGCGCCTTCGCGCTCATGTTGGGACGGAGCGCATCAAGTGCGGCTGACTGTGCGCGCCTGACGATATCGTAGATCTTGATGAGCTCGTCGCAGGGGCGGCCTATGGCTATCGTCCTCGTCATATCGGAGCAGTAACCCATGTACTTGCAGCCGAAGTCGATGACGACGAGATCGCCCTCCTGCAGCTTCCTCTGCCCGGGGGTGGCGTGGCAAAGCGCGCCGTTCGGGCCGGAGCCGACTATCGTATCGAAGGAATTCTCCTCCGCGCCGTGAACGCGGAGCAGATGATCGAGCTCGTTCGCGACCTCCTTCTCCGTCATGCCGGCGTGTATCTTCGTAATGAGCTCGGCAAAGGCCTCGTCCGCGATGGACTGCGCCTTCTTGAGGCACTCGACCTCGTACTCGTTCTTGACGAGCCTGACCCTGTCGATAACGGGGGTCATGGGCACGAGCTCAACGGGGAGCTCCTTGTAGTTGTTGAATTCGCGGACGGTCAGATACCCGTCCTCAAAGGCGCACTTCTTAACGCCCATCTCCTTCAGCACGGCCGCGATCTCGTCCGCGGCTATCGCCCTGGAGGTCTCGATCACCTCGAAGGCGGGGGCGGAGAGCTCCTTCGCCTGGATCGTGTAGCGGAAATCCGTCAGCAGGACGCGCCTCTCCTTCGATATGACGAGCACGGACTCGTCGCTCGTGAAGTTGGAGAAGTAGCGGATGTTGGTGCCGTGGGTGATTATCGCGCCGTCAACGCCCTCTTTTTCAAGCGCGGCAATGAGCTTGCTGCATCTTTCGATAAGCATTCTTAATACTCCCTTCCGCCGCGCTCCGTGCGCGGCATCGATACGGGCGGGCTTTCGGCCACCCGGCGGGCATGAGACCCTCTTTTACAACAATACATTATACCACATACCTCCCTCGTGAAACAAGAGCCAATTTGGGGTTTCTTTGCGATTTTGAACAAAATTTTTCGCCTGTTCCCGTCCGTCCGTAATACCGCGGCGCGCAGGGGCATATAATGGAGCGTAACGAAAGTGAAAGGAGGGGGAGCATGTCCGTGGATCCTGAACGGGAAAGGGAACGCCGTTCGGAGCTGAGGCGGCTCACGGAAGGGAGCTCCGCGCTGATGGCGGCGCTTTTCCTGCTGCTCGCGCTCCTCTTTTCGGCGAGCCTCCCTCAAAACGAGGTGAGCGTTGCCGCCGCCCTCGGGGAGCCGGTCGGCGCGGAGCTCGTTCGCATCGCGGGTGAAACTCCCGTTCCCTCGCCCGAGCCGCAGCTCGTGATCCGCTTGGCCGACGTCGACGAGGACGTCAGCCGCGAGGTCGCGATCCGCCTCATCAACGTGGAGGGCATGAGCCCCCTGCCGGAGCTCGGAGGGGACGAGCCGAGCATCCTCATCTACCACACGCACGACTCCGAAGCCTACCGCCCGACCGAGGGTGACGAGTACGAGCCCTCGGGGAATTTCCGCACCGAGGACGAGGAAAAGAACGTCTATGCCGTGGGGGAGGAGCTCGTCCGCATCCTCCGGGAGGAGTACGGCATAATCGCCCTGCACGCCGACGAGAAGCACGAAAAGCCCCTCATCACGACGGCGTATTCGCGCTCGCTCGAAACCATGCTGAGGTATAAGGAGGAGTACCCGAGCATCACCATGTTCATAGACCTCCACCGCGACGGCGTTGCCGATACCGGCTTCGAGGATGATTTCGTCACGGTCGACGGCCTCGAATGTGCGAGGATGATGTTCGTCGTAGGCACGGGCAAGAGCGGAAAAACCTCCCGGTTCGGGCCGGAGGAGACAGAGGGAGTCGCCGCCGAAACGCCGGATTTCGAATCCAATTACGCGCTCGCGGCAAGCCTCACCGAAACGCTCCTTTCCTATAACGAACGCTTCATGCGGAACATACGCGTCAAGAGCGGCAAATACAATCAGCAGGTATCCGACAGATGCCTCCTCGTCGAGGTCGGGCATAACGGCAACACCCTGGAGCAGGCGAAGAATTCCATGATCTACCTTGCAAAAGCAATAAGTCAATTGTCAACGGGCAATTAGCGGTCTGCCTTTTGGGAACGCTTGCCTTTGTTCGTTTCCCATCCGGCCGAGCTTTATTGAAATCAAATCAATTAAAAAAGGTGCGGAGGCAGTTCGGTCTCCGCACCGTGTTTTTCATAATACGTAGTGAATGCCAGCCAAACTTTTATTCCCATCCATTGCCATAACTGTTATCGTTTAATAATGAGTGTTGTCGCTGCCAAGAAAACAAGAAACGGAACAATACTGCACAATGCGTATATTACTATTCCGGGGCGGTTGTTTTCATACCCGGTAAAAACGAATGCTATCAGCAAGTATAAGGCTGCCCCAATTAGTATGGCAAGCGCATAGAAGCATTTCTCAAGCAACGGAAAACGTTCTGCAATTGACCAGTTGCATTTATTGCACAAATCACCCAGTGCCAGAAATACGCCGGCAATTGAACTCAGCACTATGGAAATGATACACTCTGTTAGCATCTTGGTCTACTTACCATGCGCCTAAGATGATCAAAGGTTGATATCCTCCGCGACGATATAGAGAGGCCTGTCCTTCAGCTCATCGTACATGCGGTTCATGTACATACCCTGGAGCGACATGAAGAGCAGCGTTATCGCGTTCAGCGCGACGAGCCCGCAGAGCGCCCAGAGCCAAGCGGGGAATGCGACGTGACAGCAGGCCAGCACTATGAGCGCGACAAGCCCGAGGAAGGTAAGCAAAAGGAGCCCTATCCCGAATTCGCCGCAGAGAGTCAGCGGCCTGTCCGAGAAGCCGACTATCCCGTCCGAGGCGAGGCGCAGCATCTTCTTCAACGTGTACTTCGTCTTGCCGGCGTAGCGCTCGTTGCGGACGTACTCTATCGGCACGGCCTCAAAGCCCATCCAGCCGCTCATCCCGCGGAGGAACCTGTTATGCTCGCGCATCCGCAGGAACACGTCCGCGACCTTGCGGTCTATAAGGCGGAAATCCCCCGTATCGAGCGGGATGGCGGAGGCGCTCATCGCCTTCAATACGCGGTAGTAGGCGAACGCGGTGAATTTCTTGAATATCGTCTCGCCCTTGCGCTTTAAGCGCTTGCCGTAGGCGATGTCCGCGCCCTGCTCCCAGGCCTCGACCATGCGCTCTATGACCTCCGGCGGATCCTGCAGGTCGACGTCGATTATTATGAGCGCGTCGCCCTTCGCGGCGTCCATGCCGCAGGTGACGGCCGTCTGATGCCCGAAGTTCCGGCTGAACGAGCGCACCTTGACCTGCGGATTGTTCTTTGCTATATCGCGCAGTATCTTCATGGAGCCGTCTCGGCTGCCGTCGTTGACGTAGATTATCTCATAGGGATAGCCTATCTTTTTCATCTCCGCGTCCATCTGTTCGAACGAGACGGGGAGCACCTCTTCCTCATTATAGACGGGGACTATGAGCGAAAGCGTTTTTTCCATAGGGACCTCCGATCGTTTTCTTTCACGGTCATTATAACAGGATATATCACGCAAGTCAATTGAAAAAAACGGCTCCTTTCCGGAATTGGATATGGATTTTCGTTCCGAATGGTGGTAGAATACGATGAATAAACGAAGGAGGACTGACCATGATCCTTCCCGATAAGCAAAGACTCAAACTGGGCCGCGCCGCGGTGATAGACTGCCGTCGGCGGGATTGCGCGCTCTGCGCCCCGGCGTGCGGGTTTTCGGCGATAAGCGCGGGGGAGGACGGACTCCCCTTCTCCGATCCGAAGAAATGCGTCGGTTGCGGGGGCTGCGCCGCCGTCTGCCCGGATGGGGCGGTGTTCCTTTTGAAGGACCGCCTTGACGGGAGCTTCGAATTCACCTTCCCCTTCGCGGGGGAGCTTCCCGAGATCGACGGGACGGTCATGCTCACCCTCCCCGGCGAGGATGAGCCCCGCGCCGCCCGAGTGATACAGGTCATCCCCAAGAGAACGAACGCCGCAAACGCGCTCGTCCGCGCCGCCGCTGCGTGGAGCCCCAAAGGAGGAACGGAATGAAAAGGATACTCGTCGCCGTGGATCTGCAGAACGATTTTATCGACGGCTCCCTCGGCACGCCGGAGGCGAGGGCGATAGTCCCCGCCGCCGTCCGCGTGATAGAGGGCTTTGACGGACTTGTCTTCGCCACGCTCGACACCCACGATGAACGCTATCCCCTCACGCGCGAGGGGAGGCTCCTCCCCGTGCCGCACTGCGTAAAGGGGACCCGCGGGCATGAACCCGCGCCTCCCGTAATGGAGCGCCTCTCGGCTAAGGGGGCGGTGTTCGTCGAAAAGACCTCGTTCGGTTCGGCTGAGCTTCCGGAGCTCATCGCCCGTGCCGCCGGGGGCGACCCCGATGAGATAGAGCTCATCGGTCTCTGTACCGACGTCTGCGTCGTCAGCAACGCGCTGCTCCTAAAGGCCCGCTTCCCCGAAGCGGAGATCTCCGTCGACGCTTCCGCCTGCGCCGGGGTAACGCCCGCCCTTCACGAAGCCGCGCTTAAAACCATGGCAAGCTGCCAGATAACCATCAAAAACAATGAATGACCGAAAGGAGCCTTTATCATGAAGCTTCAGCCAATCGTCGTTTCCCTTCTCGATACCGACCTGTATAAATTCAACATGGATCAGGTCATATTCCACAAGCACACCGATCTCTGCGGTCAGTATTATTTCAAGTGCCGCAACGAGGGCGTGGTATTCACTCCGGAGATGCTTGAAGAGATCAACGCTCAGGTCGATCACCTCTGCGCGCTGCGTTTTACCAAGGAGGAGCTCGATTATCTCCGCTCCATCCGCTTTATAAAGAACGACTATGTGGAGTTCCTCAGGCTTTGGCACCCCATCCGCGATTACGTGAACATCAGCCTCGACGAGGACGGCGCCCTGCACGTCGTTGTCGACGGGCCGCTCTTCTCGGCCATGCAGTTCGAGATATACCTTCTCGAGATAATAAACGAGGTCTACTTCCGCATGAAGTACGATTACGACAAGCTCCTCGCCTCCGCGAAGGAGAGGCTCGATCGTAAGATCACCGATTTCAATTCCGGCAAATACACGTTCAGCTTCGCCGAGTTCGGCTGCCGCAGGAGGCTCTCCCGCGAGTGGGAGGACGAGGTCGTCCGCCGCTTTGCCCGTGAAACGAAGAACTGCGCCGGCACCTCGAACGTCTATCTCGCGTGGAAATACGATCTCACGCCCATCGGCACCTATGCCCACGAATACGTGCAGATGTATCAGGGCATCGACGAGATCCCCCTCTCCTACACGAACCACTTCGCCATGCAGGATTGGTATGACGAGTACCGCGGCGACAACGGCACGGCGCTCACCGATACGCTGACGACGGATCTCTTCCTGCTCGATTTCAACCGCTCCATGGTGAACAACTACAACGGCGTCCGCCACGATTCGGGCGACCCCTACGAGTGGGGCGAGAAGATGATCGCCCATTACAGGAGCTACGGCGTCGACCCGAAGACGAAGCTCCTCCTCTTCAGCGACAGCCTCGATTTCGACCGCGCACAGGCGCTCTACGAGTATTTTAAGGATAAGACCAGGGTCAGCTTCGGCATAGGGACCTTCTGCTCGAACGATACCTGCGAAACGCCGCTCAACATAGTGATAAAGCTCCAGTACGTCAACGGCAGCCCCGTCGCGAAGATCTCCGACGCTCCGGGCAAATCCATGTCGCAGGATAACGAGTACATGCAGTATCTGAAGAATTCCGTCGCGTTCAGGCTCGAACGCCAGCGCGGGATGAAGAGCTGAGACCGAAAACGATCAAAGGCATTTCCGCCCGGAAATGCCTTTTATATTCGCCGAAAAGCCCGGCCTTGCCAATTGCCGATCGGTAATTTTTTACTCCGTTCTCAGCGCCACGACGGGGTCCTTCTTCGCCGCCGCTCTCGAGGGGATGAGCCCCGCGATGAGCGTCAGCAGCATCGATATCCCAAGCAGTATCAGTGCGCCCTTCCACGGGAGGGCGGCGACGTTGGCGATGCCTCCGAGCTTGTAGATTATGGCGTTGATGGGGATTATGAGCAGCTCCGTGATCGCGAGCCCGAGCACGCCGGAGATGAACCCGATAATGAGCGTCTCCGCATTGAACACGCGGGAAATATCCCTCTTCGAAGCGCCGATCGAGCGCAGCACGCCGATCTCCTTCGTGCGCTCCAGTACAGAGATGTTCGTGATGACGCCTATCATGATGGAGCTCACCACGAGCGACACCGCGACGAAGGCTATGAGCACGTAGCTGATGACGTTTATTATGGTGCTTACGGAGCTCATCAGTATGCCGACGTAATCGGTGTAGGTGATGGCCTTGTCCTCCTCGCCCGCGGCCTTGACCTCCTCGTTATAGCGGTCGATCTCGTTTTTGATCGCGTCCTTCGATTCGAAATCCACGGGGTAGAATACTATCCCGGAGGGTTCCGAAAGATCGTTCACTCCGAGAAGAGCGAGGTTCCCCTCATAGCTCGAGCCGCCGCTCATCGCGCGCATCCTCGGCCCGAACTGTTCAACGAGCTGTTCGTCCGTCATCGTATCGAAATAGGGCAGTATCTGCGCCTGCTCCTCCTCGGGGAGCGTCGAAACGAACTGCGCTATCTCCCCGCGCGTCGGGACGCGGTCCTCAGAACCGAACGGGAGCCCGGTAAATACGTCGGTCTCCGGGTCGGCCTGCTGGGCTCTGACTATGCCGCTCCCGTTGACTCCGTTTATGACGTGTTCCGTCAGGGCGGAGGTGTAGCATACCGTAGAGGAGAGCGCCGTCGCGGAGGCTCCCTCCTTGGGGCGGATGAGCCCGACGACCTTGAGATCCGTGCCCTTCTCGTCGAGTATCGCGTCGATGGACTCGGTCAGCCTTCTGTCGTGCCAGAGGCCGTCCCCGCCTTCCTCGTAAAAATCGGTGGGGAGGAGGAATTGCAGCTTCAGCCCCATCAGCTCATCGTAGGTGAAAACGAGCTGTTCGTCCTTCTCATAATCGCCCTCCATCACGCGGGACATGAGCCCGTCGAGCTTCGACTGATCCCTTATGCCAAGGGTGTAGAGCTGAAAATCGCCTATCCTGTTGTATTTATCCACGGCTATGACTACCTCGTCATAGCTTTCGGGCCAGCGCCCCGCGAGCACGTCGTACTGCGTGCCGAGCAGTTCGGGGTTGTCTATCATCTCGCCGAAGGTCTGAATGCTCTGCGTGTAGCTCATCATGCCGGAGAAATTCTCCCCGAACATCTTATCGTAGACGACGCCGGGGTTCGCCTGCGCCGTGCCGCCGACGGCGCCCCTGTTATAGACGTAAATATCCACGTCGTAGGTGTAGCGCACGCCGTTGGTGTTTTCGAGCAGCCCCGCGCCCTCGCCCTCAAGATATTTCTTGAAGGAGGCGAGGTCGTTCGTCTTCCTGCCGGAGGTCATCATCTCGGCGCCCTCGGCCATGCGCCCGTTCGAGTAAACGAGCCCCTCCTCGCGCTCCGTCTCGGGGGGCGCGTCGCGGTCGCTCCTCTCGAATATCGAGGACATATCCATTACCTGCTCCTCGATCGAAAGCGGATAGTTGGAGAGCGTATCCTCCTGAACGCGGTCGATATAGTTCTGGAACCCGTCGGAGATGGAGAGTATCAGCGCGATGCCTATAATGCCTATTGAGCCCGCGAACGCCGTGAGTATCGTCCTCGCCTTTTTCGTCATGAGGTTTTTGAGGCTCAGGGAGAGCGCCGTGAAGAAGCTCATCGAGACTCGCCCGCGCTTCTTTTCAACCGGCGCGGTCTCCTCCGCCGCGCGGGGGGCGGGGCTGTACTCGGGAGTGTTCTCCTCCTCCGAGACGACGCGCCCGTCCAGCAGACGGATTATCCTCGTCGCGTACTTCTTCGCAAGACCGGCATTGTGGGTCACCATTATGATGAGCTTTTCGGAGGCGACCTCCCGCAGAAGCTCCATTATCTGCACGCTCGTTTCCGAGTCGAGCGCTCCCGTCGGCTCGTCGGCGAGGATTATATCCGGGTCGTTGACGAGCGCCCTCGCGATGGCGACGCGCTGCATCTGCCCGCCGGAAAGCTGGTTCGGCTTCTTCCTGAGCTGATCCCCGAGGCCGACCTTTTTGAGCGCTTCCTCGGCGCGGCGGCGGCGCTCCGCCTTCGATACTCCGGAGAGCGTCAGCGCGAGCTCGACGTTCGAAAGCACCGTCTGGTGCGGTATCAGGTTGTAGCTCTGGAATACGAAGCCTATCGAGTGGTTGCGGTAGGCGTCCCAATCCCGGTCGCGGTAGAGCTTCGTCGAGGTCCCGTTTATTATGAGATCCCCCTCCGAATACCTGTCGAGCCCGCCTATGATGTTGAGCAGGGTCGTCTTTCCGCAGCCGGAAGGCCCGAGCACGGCTGCGAATTCGCTCCGTGAAAACTCCATGTCCACGCCCTTTAATGCGTGTACGGTCTCGCTTCCCGAGACGTAATCCTTTTTAATACCTTTCAGTTCAAGCATATAGTCGCTCCGATCGTATTTTTTGACTCGCTTATCATACCACCGAAGCGGGCAAAAGTGAACACCGGGCCGTTTTTTTTACAGAAACTTTACAAAAAGCGGGCTCCTTCTCCTGCAGTCCAAAAAAATTGTCACAAAAATGTTCCTTTTCCCGGCGTAAAAAAGCGGGAAATTTTGTGAAAAAGTGGTATAATAAAGGGCGACAAAAGGCGTTTCGCGCCTAAGAAATCAAATGGAGGAAAGAAAATGACTAAGACCAAGAAGCTCTTTGCCGCCATTCTTGCCGCGCTGATGGTACTGGCAGTCCTGCCCGTATCGTCCTTCGCGGCCGAAGCCGCTTATCAGGCAAACGAGGCAGCCGGCATGAAGCGCTGGGACGACGTATGGGCCGTCCTTGACGCTGTGGAAGCCGAAATGATGGAACAGGGCGCGAACCGCGCCGAGGTCGTATATGCCGTTTACAAGGCGGCTTTGAACTGCCCCCTCATCGACAAGGGCAGCATCACCGACCTTAACGACAACGAGTTCTCCTTCACGACCGACGGCATGGTCGGCGGTTACAACTACCGTGTAAGGAACTTCACCAAGGCCCCCGCCAAGCAGACGAACAAGGATCTCGCAATCGAGACCACCTCGCGAGTCGTATCTAACGTCAACAGCACGAAGAGCTCCTGCGGCTGCGCGGGCGCAGTCGACGTTCTCCTCGTCGGCCCCTATTACGGCTCTGACAGCTCCTTTACCGATCAGTACAAGACCGAGGCCGCTTCCATCGCGGCTGCCACCGGCGGCACGCTGACGACCCTCTCCTACATGGAGGCCACCGGCCCCGCCATCGCTTCCAACTATACGAACAAGGGCGTCGTCATCTACGACTCCCACGGCAACTGCATCGACTCCAAGAACACCTCTTATCTCGATCTCAATTCCAGCTCCGGCCTCACCACCACCGACTATACTAACGGCTGGGCTTACAACGGCGGTTCCTTCTACGGCATCGACGGCCGCTACATCCAGAACCACGTTTCCGGCACGCTTTCCAACTGTATCGTTTGGATGGCCATCTGCCAGGGCATGAAGAAGGAAGGCCAGGGCACCACGGGTACGGCTCTCTTGGCCGCCGGCGCGGGCTGCGTCTACGGCTACTCCCAGTCCGTCTCCTTCACGGGCGACTATGAGTATGAGGAGACCTTCTGGACCCAGATGAAGAACGGCGCCACCGTTGCCGATGCTATCGCCGTCATGAAGAGCACCCACGGCAACTGGGATCCCGCTTATTCCAGCAGCTCCGGCGCGGCATGGCCCATCGTGATGAGCGCTGTTGACGCGTTCCCCTCCAACCCCGACGGTACCCAGACCGTCAACTGCGATTGGACGCTCTTCTCTCAGGATCCCATCGCGCTCGAATCCTTCGATATCGCCAACAACGCCGGCACCGTGATCACCTCCGCGACCGTCGCGCAGGGCAAGAGCACGGGCGTCAAGATCGTTGCCAACCCCTCCAACGCCAATACCTACACCGTTGAGTGGTCCGTTGCCGACTCCTCCGTCGCGACGGTGACTCCCGCCGCGAACGGCAAGTCCGCGACCGTCACCGGCGTCGCTCCCGGCGCTACCACGCTGACCGCCACCGTCACCGACGAGAGCAAGACCGTCATGACGAAGAGCATCACCATCAACGTCACCGAAGCTCCCCAGTGGTATCCCGCCGACACGATCGTTCCCGGCGAGGAGTACCTCATCGGCTTCGTCGTTGACGGCGTCACCTACCTTGCGGTCAACTACAACGTCTCCGCGAGCAACCACTATTACAACAGCATCAGCTACAACTACTACGGCTACACCGCTCCCGCCACGATGAACGGTCAGAACGTCATCGGCGTCTCCGGCAACGCGGACGACCTCGATTACTGCACATGGGTGTTCCAGTCCGAAGGCACCGGCCTCATCACGAGCGGCTATCAGTCCGGCTACTATCTCCAGGCCTACAGCGGAACCAGCTATCCCGACCTGTATCCCGGCACCAACAATAACTTCACCTGGACTTATGACGCCGACGCGCATACCCTCTACACCTACACTTCCACCACCAGGTATGCCCAGTACTACACCAACGGCAGCCTCAACCTGATGGGAGTCACCTCGAACGTTCCCACCAACAGCTACGTTCAGCTCTACTCGATGACTGCTCCCGCGGTCGAGCCCACCTACTACACTGTGACCTTCAAGGATTGGGACGGCGCCGTTCTCGCTACCCAGACCGTTGAGGAAGGCACGGCCGCCATCGCGCCCGCCGATCCCACCCGCGAGGGCTACACCTTCACCGGCTGGGACGTCGCCTTCAACAACGTTACTTCCGATCTCGTGGTAACCGCGCAGTACGCCATCAACACCTACACCGTCACATTCAAGGATTGGGACGGCACTGTCCTTTCGACCCAGACCGTTGAGCACGGCTCCGCGGCGACCGCGCCCGCGGATCCCACCCGCGAGGGCTACACCTTCGCCGGTTGGGACGTCGCGTTCAACAACGTGACGAGTGACCTCATCGTCACCGCGACCTACACCGAGAACCAGATCGAAGTCTCCCTCCTCGGCGACGTCAACTGCGACGGCAAGGTCGACATGGGCGATATCTCCGCTCTGTCCGCCTACCTCCTCGGCAAGGGTCAGCTCTCCGAGCAGGGTATTGTGAACGCCGATGCGAGCGGCAACGGTTCGCTCGATTCGTCCGACCTCTCCGCCATATTCGGTCTCATGTAATTGAGAACGCATCCGGAGCTCCCTCGCGGGAGCTCCTTTTTTATGCTCTTTTATGCCCTCGCGCCGAGCTTTATTTGTTGTATTTCGTCTGAATATATGCTAAAATAGCACCGAGCCGTTTTTCGTGAACGTGCCTTCCGAGCGGGCGGGCATGCGGCCTGTCGGCGCAAAACCTTCATTATTATCTGAAAGGAAGCCCCTGTGGGGCAGGGGCGAAGGGTCATCGCTATGAAGCTCAACTATTGGCGCACCATATGCGTCGGGTTCGCGTTCTTCCTCATCTGCGCCTTCTGGCAGGCGTACGACAACATCATCCCCAAGATACTGACTGATAAATTCGGCATGGCGCAGGGCTGGTCGGGAGTGATAATGGCGCTCGACAATATTCTGGCTCTCTTCATGCTGCCGATCTTCGGCGCGATCTCCGATAAGTGCAGGTCGAAATA
The DNA here is from genome assembly GCA_017509785.1 of Clostridia bacterium. Classification (GTDB taxonomy): domain Bacteria; phylum Bacillota; class Clostridia; order Christensenellales; family CAG-138; genus UBA3857. Next base: position 567,658 of record JAFWOT010000012.1, on the reverse strand, counting down.
CGGCAAAAGGACGCCGTTCATAGTCGTCGGTACGATAATCGCCGTCATCGCGTTCATCGGCCTTTCGTTCATAGACAACGCCCAGCTCAACACCCTCCATTCCGCTGCCGATATGACGGATAAAGGCGTCTCCGTCGTTTACGGGAACAGCGAGATCGCCTCCGCCGAGCTCATCACCCACGACGGCGAGAAGTACGTCCTCTCCGAGAAGTACACCGAGGATGAGCTCATCGACGTGCTCCACCGCATAAACGGCGAGGATAAGGAGGCCGCCTCCGCCGCGCAGGCCGAGTGGGATACCTATTACGTCCCCGCGCGTCAGGCCTACGCCGCCAAGACCACCGCGAGCCACAGGCTCATACTTGTCGCGTTCATGGCGGTGCTGCTCGTGACACTCGTCGCGATGAGCACCTTCCGCTCGCCCGCCGTCGCGCTGATGCCCGACGTCACAATGAAGCCGTTAAGGTCGAAGGGCAACGCCGTGATAAACCTCATGGGCTCGTTCGGCGGGATCCTCGTGCTCGTGCTCGGCATGGTCTTCGGCACGGGCAAAGCGCAGAACGCCATGATGAGCTATACGCTCTTCTTCACGGTGATAGGCGCTATCATGATACTCGCGCTCGTCATATTCCTCCTCACGGTCAAGGAGCCCAAATTCGTCCGTGAGATGGAGGAGGAATCGAAGCGTTACGGCATAGATAACGCCGATGAAAAGGAGGAGGGCGCAAGGAAGCTCTCAAAGGGCGAGCTCACGTCCCTGCTCCTCATACTCGGTTCCGTCGCTCTCTGGTTCTTCGGCTACAACGCCGTCACGAGCAAATATTCCGTCTACGCGGGCAAGGTATTGAATCTCGACTATAACATGACCCTCATAATCGCCCAGGCCGCGGCGATAATCTCCTATCTGCCCGTCGGCATCATCTCCTCGAAGATAGGCCGCAAGAAGGCGATATTGGCGGGCGTTATCATGCTGACCGCCGCCTTCACCGTCGCCGCGTTCCTCAGGGCGGGTTCCCCCGCGATGCTGATGAACGCCATGTTCGCTCTCGCGGGCATAGGCTGGGCGACCATCAACGTCAACTCCTTCCCGATGGTCGTTGAGCTCGCAAAGGGCGGCACCGTCGGCAAGTACACCGGCTACTACTATACCGCGTCCATGGCGGCGCAGGTGCTGACTCCGATCCTCTCCGGCTTCCTTATGGACGCCTTCGGCATGAGGATACTCTTCCCCTATGCGGCGATATTCGTGGCCTGCGCGTTCGTGACCATGCTCTTTGTCAAGCACGGCGATAACAAGCCCACGGCAAAAAAGGGCCTCGAGGCGCTGGACATTGGCGACTGATATGAAGCGCATACTCGTCACCGCGTTCGAGCCGTTCGGCGGGGATCCCGTCAACCCGACGGAGTCCGTGCTCCGGGCTCTCCCGTTTGAGATACCCGGGGCGAGGATCGAAAAACTCCTTCTGCCCGTCGAATTCGGGCTTGCGCCGGAGCTGCTCCTTGCCGGGTATCGTGAGCTTCTCCCCGACGCAGTCGTCTGCTTTGGGCAGGCGGGCGGCCGAAGCGCCGTCACGCCGGAGCTTTACGCCGTCAATCTGATGAACGCCCGCATTCCGGATAATTCCGGCTTCATGCCTTCGAACGTCCCCGTCATAAAGGGAGGGGAGGAGAGGCTCGTGAGCCGTCTCCCCGTGTGGGAAATGATAGCCCGCATCCGCGGCGAAGGGCTCCCCGCCGAGATATCCTTCAGCGCGGGGGAGTTCGTCTGCAACTGCCTCATGTACTCGGCTCTCGCCCTCATACCGGAGAGCGTCCCCGCGGGGTTCGTCCACGTCCCGTTTATAAGGGAACAGGTCGAAGGCGTCCCCGGACGGGAGGGCAAGCCCTTCATGGAGCTCGGGGACGCTGCCGCCGCCGCGCTGTTGGCGATAGAGGCTCTTGCGGATCGCTCGGGCTTTTGATCCGATCCTGCAAAAAAACCTTGACAGCCTCCCTGAAGCGCGGTATAATATAGTTTAGAGCGGGTCTTCCCGTTCCGTAAAAATGGATATCCCCCGTTTTGATCCGGGAGGAGTAGCGGAATACCGTTGCCTTAAAAGAGAGGCGGGTCAGGTGAAAGCCGTCGGCAAAAGGTTCCGTGAAGGTCGCCCGGGGAGCGTGGGCGGGTGCGCCCGATAAAGCGCGTTCAAGTGGAAATGCCCATGCGGGCTTTTCAACAAAGGTGGTACCACGAGCGTCCCTTCTCGTCCTTTGGCGGGAAGGGACTTATTATTTGTTCGGAGGTACAGCAAAATGTGTGAAAAGCACGAAACGGGCATTAACGAAATGCCCAAGACGTACGATCCCTCGACAGTCGAGGATCGCCTTTACAAAAAGTGGGAGGAGAGCGGTTATTTCCATTCCGCGCCCAACCCCGATAAGAAGCCCTACACCATCGTCATACCGCCGCCCAACATCACGGGTCAGCTCCACATGGGTCACGCCCTCGACGAGACCATGCAGGACATACTCATCCGCTACAAGCGCATGAGCGGGTATGAGACGCTCTGGCTCCCCGGCACCGATCACGCCTCCATAGCTACGGAGGTCAAGATCGTTCAGCGCATGGCGGAGGAAGGTCTTACGAAGCAGGACGTCGGCCGCGAGGAGTTCCTGCGCCGCGCGTGGGCGTGGCGCGACGAGTTCGGCGGCAGGATAGTAAAGCAGCTCAGGAAGCTCGGCTCCTCCTGCGATTGGGAGCGCGAGCGCTTCACGATGGACGAAGGCTGCTCTAAAGCCGTCCGCAAGGTGTTCATCGATCTTTACAATAAGGGCCTCATCTACAGGGGCGACCGCATAGTCAACTGGTGCCCCTGCTGCAAGACCGCCATCTCCAACGCGGAGGTCGAGTTCGAAGAGCAGCCCTCCAACCTCTGGCACGTCCGCTATGACGCGCCGGACGGCTCGTATTCCATAACCGTCGCCACCACCCGCCCCGAGACCATTTTGGGCGATACCGGCATTGCCGTAAACCCCAATGACGAGCGCTATACCGACATAGTCGGCAAGACGGTCGTCGTCCCCGTCGTCGGGCGCGAGATACCCATAGTCGCCGACGAATACGTCGAAATGGATTTCGGCACCGGCGCCGTCAAGATCACCCCTTCGCACGACCCGAACGATTTCGAGGTCGGCATAAGGACGGGTCTGCCCCGCATGTGCGTGTTCACCGAGGACGGGCATATAAACGAGCTCGGCGGCAAATACGAGGGACTCACCACGAAGGAGTGCCGCAAGGTCTTCGTCGAGGATCTGAAAAAGGCGGGCAATCTCGTCAAGATCGAGCCCTACACGCATAACGTCGGCACCTGCTACCGCTGCCATTCCACCATCGAGCCCATGGTCTCGAAACAGTGGTTCGTCAGCATAAAGACCCTTGCCGAACCCGCTATAAAGGCCGTGGAGGAGGGGAGGATCAAGTTCGTTCCCGAACGCTACGCCCAGACCTATTATAACTGGATGTACAATATAAAGGATTGGTGCATCTCCCGCCAGCTCTGGTGGGGGCACAGGATCCCCGCATATTACTGCGATGAATGCGGGCATACCGTCGTTGCCGAAGAGGCGCCCGCAAAATGCCCCAAGTGCGGCGGAGCCATGCATCAGGATGAGGACGTGCTCGACACCTGGTTCTCCTCCGGAATGTGGCCCTTCTCCACAATGGGCTGGCCGGAGCAGACCGAGGAGCTGAAGTATTATTATCCGACTTCGACCCTTGCCACCGGCTACGATTTGATATTCTTCTGGATCGCCCGCATGATAATGTTCGGCCTCTACGCCATGGACGAGGTCCCCTTCGATCACGTGTTCATCCACGGCATGGTGCGCGACGAGCTCGGCAGGAAGATGTCGAAGTCCCTCGGCAACGGCATAGACCCCCTCGAGATAATCAAGGATTACGGCGCCGATTCGCTCCGCTTCTCGCTGACGGCGGGCACCGCCGCGGGCACCGATATGCGCTTCCAGATCAAGAAGGTCGAGGCCGCGAGGAACTTCTGCAACAAGGTCTACAACGCTTCCCGCTTCGTGATGATGAACCTCGGCGAAGGGGAGACAGGCGATATCGACATGACGAAGCTCGACATCGCCGATAAGTGGATACTCACCCGCCTCAACAACGTCGTGCGGGAAGCGACCGGCAACCTCGATTCGTTCGATCTCAACCTTGCCGTCGAGAAGATCTACTCCTTCATATGGACGGAGCTCTGCGACTGGTACATCGAGATGGCGAAGCCCCGCCTCTACGGTGAGGACGAATCCGCGAAGCGTAACGTCCGCGCGATACTCGTCCGCGTTCTCGGCGACAGCATGAAGCTCCTGCATCCGTTCATGCCCTTCATCACCGAGGATATCTACACGAGGCTCCCCGGCTCCGGCGAGACGATAATGCTCTCCGATTGGCCGAAGCCCGTCGAAGGCTTCGATTTTGCCGCCGACGCCGAGGCGATGGACGGCATCATGGAGCTCGTCCGCTCGATAAGGAACGTCCGCGCCGAGATGAACGTCCCGCCCGCAAAGCGCGCGCATATGTTCATCGTGACGAACGAGGCGAACGTAGCCGCCGCTCGCGAGGCCGCTCCCTACTTCAATAAGCTCGCCGGCGCCTCCGAGGTGACGGTCAGGCTCGATAAATCCGGCATTGCGCCCGACGCCGTCTCCGTCGTTTCCGCGATAGGCGACGCGTTCATCCCGCTCAACGAGCTCATCGATATCGAGAAGGAGCTCGCCCGTCTCGAGAAGGAGCGGGCAAGGGTCGAGGGCGAGATAAAGCGCGCTGAGGGCAAGCTGAATAATGCCGGTTTCATGGCGAAGGCGCCCGAAAAGGTCGTCGAGGAGGAGCGCAATAAGCTCGCCGCCGCAAAGGATCTCATGGAGAAGCTCCTGACGAGGATAACCGAACTGAAAAAATAATTCCAAAGCCATACGACCGCCCGGGGGAGGATCTCCGGGCGGCTTTCGTTTGCGTCGGAGAAGAGGACCACACGACGGTTTTTCGATAATTTCTTTCAAATATATTGTCGGATGTGCTTGAAAAGACTCCGCTTCGGTATTATATTGTACCTGTAAGCCGAAAGGACAAGCTATGAAAGGGTCCGGGGCTCAACGCCCTTTAACGGAATGAAGAACTGTATTTCAAATCGAGGTATCGCAAAGCGCGTCGTTCTCGTATTCGTCTGCATGCTGATGGCGGCGGCGCTCTTCGGCTGCAGCGGGGGAGAGCACGGCCTTCCCATAGAGGTGGATATTTCCGCCGGCGTGGATCTGACCGCGGAGCCCGTCGTTGTGACGGAGGAGCCGACGGCAGCTCCCACCGAGATACCGACTCCGGAACCCACCGCAGCGCCCACCGAGGCGCCGACGGCGGCTCCCACGCAGGCGGTCAACCCCGCGCCAACGGGCCGCAAGGTCTATATCACTTTTGACGACGGCCCCTGCAAGAACACCCCCGAGGTGCTCGATATTTTAAAGCGTTACAACATCAAGGCGACCTTCTTCACGATCGGCCGCATGGTGAAGCAGAACCCGGAGACGGCAAAGCGCATCGCGGAGGAGGGGCATCTGCTCGCCTGCCATACGATGAGCCACGATCTGACCATCATATATCAGAACCCCGAAGCCTTCTTAAAGGACGTCAACGCCTGGCGCGAGACGGTCAGGGACGCAGTCGGCTATGACGCCGGCGCGTACTTCTACCGCTTCCCCGGCGGGTCTCCCTCCGCCGGCGGCAGGAGCGGCAGGGGCAAATACGTCGAGGCCATGCATGAGGCCGGCTACGTCGGCTTCGATTGGAACCTCGCCTTCAATGACGCGTGGGCGGCGGGCAATACCGAAAACCTCCCTCTGAAGGAATATTATTGGAAGAGCTATCAGGAGACCTATTCCTGGTATAAGGATAAGGACCCGCTCATACTCATAATCCACGATACGTATAAGGACAGCGTGGAGATCCTCCCCCGCGTGATAGAGGATCTCATTGCGAAGGGGTTCGAGTTCGGTCTCGTCAGCGAGCTGACGGACGATTATCTCATGTGAAGCTTGGCCGCGGGTTTTTGCCCGCGGTCTTGTATATCGCGGGCACTTGTGTTATAATCGATATATGCCTGCGGGGCAATTTATAAAAGGAGGAAACTACAATGGCATTTTGCGGAAAGTGCGGTTCCAAGGTCGAAGCGGGCGAAAAATTCTGCCCGAACTGCGGCGCAGCCGTCGGTCAGGCCGAAAGCGCGGCGAATAAGGTCGGGGACGTCCTCAACACAGAGGACGAGACCGGCATGTACGGGGCTCAGGATATCAACGAAAACAAGGGCATTTCGGTGCTTTCCTACATCGGGATACTCTGTCTCATCCCCCTTCTCACGAAGAAGGATTCGGGCTTCGCTCAGTTCCACGCCAGGCAGGGCGTGACCCTCTGCGCGATCTCCATCGTGGGGAGCATCATATTCTGGATACTCACCGCCATATTCGCGAAGCTCAAGGTGATCGCGATACTCCTCAGTATCGTGCAGTGGGCGTTCAGCGTCTGCATACTCGTCCTTGCGATAATCGGCATCGTCAACGTCGTAAACGGCAAGGCGAAGAAGCTTCCCGTCATCGGGAATTTCGACGTCGTCGGCATGTTCGTAAAGTGATATTCGCCAATTGAAATCGGGCGCGGAACAGCTCCGCGCCTGTTTTTTTAAAATAAAATTCTGTCGATATATTGTATCTAATCGTGGAATATGCTATAATACAACTGCTGGAAAGCAAATAAATCATTTGGAGGAATCATATGGCAACGTGCAAAAAATGTGGAAGTCAGCTTGCGGAGGGCGAAAAGTTCTGCCCCAACTGCGGTGAGAACGTCGCCGCGCCCGCGGCTTCCAAGGAAGTAAGCGGTCCCCTCTTCTGGAGGATCTACGTCAAGGCGTTCGCCGCCCTTATGGAGAAGCCTTTCAGGCTCTGGGGCGTCTCACTTCTCGGGAATCTCCTTATCGCGATCGGCAGCTCGCTCGCCGGGGTCGCGATCCCCGCGATCGGCATCGCGATAGCCATGCTCTTCAACGTGGCTCTCGCCGCGATATTCCTTAAGGGCTATCACAGGGAACAGGTCTACTGCCGCGAACTGTTCGATACTTTCAAGGATTGGGCGACGATCAAGCGCGTGCTCACCGGCATGGGCTGGTCCGCTCTCTGGGTCTTCCTCTGGGGGCTCATCCCCATCGTCGGCCCGATATTCGCGATAATCAAGGGCTACGAATACGGCCTCGTTCCCTACATACTCGTCAAGAAGCCCGAGCTCAACGCCATTCAGGCGAGGGAGCTCTCCATTGAAAAGACCAAGGGCCACAAGGGTCAGATGTTCCTCGCCGATCTCGTCGTATACGCGATAATATTCATCGTCGCGCTCGTGTTGGGTCTCCTCGGGATGATCCCCTACGTCGGCGTGCTCTTCCTCATCATAATGGTGCTCGTATTCATCTGCATCGGCGTCCTGCTGCCCCTCTTCAAGGGCCTCGTTTCCGCCGCCTTCTATGAGGAGCTCATCGGCGACGACAAGGAATAAACCGTTTCATCCGCGTATCAAGCGCATAAAATACCCGCCGCTCATTCAAGCGGCGGGCGTTTTTTTCGGTTTGATTGCCGGCCCGGTCAGTGGGTCTCGTTATACTTCTTGATGCCGAGGGCGAGAAGATCCATGGCCCTTTCGAGCTTATCCTGCTTCAGGACGTACGCGATGCGGATCTCGTTGAGGCCCTTGCCGGGGGTGGCGTAGAAGCCCTCGCCGGGAGCAAACATGACGGTATCGCCGTTGTCGTCGAAATCGGTGAGCAGCCACTTCTGGAAGGTGTCCGCGTTGTCGACGGGCAGAGCCGCCATCATGTAGAACGCGCCCTGCGGTTCCTTGACGACGACGCCGGGGATCTCGAGCAGTTTTTTGTAGCAGGTGTCGCGGCGGAGCTTATACTCCTTGCGGACAGCGTCGAAATACTCGGGGCCGACCTTGTAGAGCGCGGCGGAGGCGATCTGGTCGAGCGTGGCGACGGAGAGACGCGCCTGGCAGAACTTGAGCAGGTTCTGCCTCAGCTCCTTGTTGCGGGTGATGATCGCGCCGATGCGCGCGCCGCAGGCGGAGAAGCGCTTGGAGACGGAATCGATTATGACGGCGTTATCGTGGATATCGTCGAACTGGCCGATGGTGGCAAGATCCTCAGCGCCGTAAATGAACTCGCGGTAGACCTCGTCGCCGATGACGTAGAGATCGTGCTCCTTGGCGAAATCGGCGATGGTGCGCAGCTCCTTCGGAGTCAGCACGACGCCGGTGGGGTTGCCGGGGTTCGTGAACATGATGGCGCGGGTATGCTCGTTATATGCGTCCTCGAGCTTCTTGCGGAAGGCATAGCGATAGCCGCCCTCGGGCGTGGTGGGTATGGGGTGGATGACGCCGCCCGCGGACTTCACGAACGTGTTGTAGTTGGGGTAGAAGGGCTCGGGAATGATGACCTCGTCGCCGGGATCCAGTATCGAGAGCATGAGCATCTGGAGCGCTTCGCTGCCGCCGGTGGTTATGAGTATCTCGTCCTCCTCAAAGTGGATGCCGAGCTTGTCGTAATAATGCTGAATAGCCTGAATGAGCACGGGCATTCCGGGGGATGCGGCATACGCAAGAACGGGGTTATCGAAATTGTGTATCGCGTAATAGTAGTTGGGCGGGGTCTCGATATCGGGCTGACCGATATTGAGGTGGTAGATCGTCTTGCCCTTGTTCTCGGCTTCCACCGCGTAGGGGTGGAACTTGCGCATCGGCGAAAGGTTGCACTCAAGCGCTTTTTGAGAGATCTTCATTTTGAGCCTCCAAAAGGAATTGTATTTTTGCGCGGGTGATGCCCGTGAAAATTCAGCGTAATTTTAACATTTTCCCCGTTCCATTTCAATAGCGGGCGGGGGAGGACGGCCGATATATTTGTTCCGCGTCCCCTTGGATGAACCTTTTCAGGAACCCCTCGAACAGCTCGCAGAGCTCCTGCGCGCTCTCGCTGTAGGGTATGCCGTGGGTCGCCTCCGGCATGAGGACGTATTCCGCGTGCGGGATGCGCTCGCGCAGTATGTTGTAGCTCTCCGGGTCGACGCGGTTGTCCTTCCCGGCCTCAACGAGAAGGGTCGGCATGTCAAGCGCACCGGTGTGCGTCCTGACGGCGTCCGAAAGCTTCCGAAGATCCTTCAGCTTCGCCGTCGCCATGCCGCAGTACATCTCCATATCCCCGCCGGGGAACACGTCACGCGTCTGGACGTAGGGTATGAGCCGGGAAATATGCGAGCAGAAATTGAGGTATTTTTTCAGTCTGACGGGCGGGCAGATGAGCATTACCCCGTCGATCAGCCCGAGCCCCGCGTTCCTCTCGGCAAGATCGGCCATGAGCAGAGCCCCCATCGAGAGCCCGCATAGCACTATCCTCTCGCAGCCGGCAGAGGTCAGCATCTCGAGGGCGGCGTCAACGTCGCGCCGCCAATCGGCGTAGGTGGCTTCGTTCATCTCCCCGAGGGTCTCGCCGTGCCCGGTGAGGAGGGGCGCCGCAGCAGTGCAGCCGAGCTTTACCGCGCTCTCATAGAGGCAGCGCATATTAGCGGGTGAGCCGCCGAAACCGTGGCAGATGAGCACGCCCGTGCCGTTCGTTCCCTTGTGGGTCTTCGCCGCGGAGGCCTCGGTAAAGCCCCATTGCTTTTCCGCGGCTTCAAAGCCTGTCGTTATGCCTTTTATCTTCATCGTTTTCCCGCTCCGTTCAGTCCTTTATTTCCATTGAAAGTATGCTTTCTCCGCACTCGGCGGGGATGTCTCCCTTGCTCGTGAAAGAGAAGCTCAGCACCCAGCCCCTGTTGTTCACGACGTACTGCAGCACGTGCACTGTGTTGTTCTCCGGATCCTCCTCGGGGACGTAATCGTAAACGATCTTCATCGCCGCGTGCCCGTCGACTTCGGCGGGGGAGAATTCGTTCAGCACGTAGTATGAATTGAGGTCGTTGACGAGATGCTCCGAATACCCGTCGAAATCATACTTTGCGATCTCGTCGGCGTAGGAGGCGCCGTCGTCGGGAACGTAGGCGAAGAGGACCCGCGTACCGTCTTCGGTCATACCGGAATACTGTGCGTAATTGAACTGTGAAAAATCGAAGGAGAGGAACTCCGGCCACTTGACGCGGATGTACTCATCCTCGAAATATCCTTCGGCGTCGGGCTCGTAATCGGAGGGATCCGCCGTCTGCATCCATTCGGGGATCTCCGTCACGGAAGGATCGGCTTCGGAGCCGGGCTTCGTGCAGGAGCAAGCGAGAGCCGTCGCCGAGGCCGCGAGCAGCAGCACGCAGGCTTTTAATAAGAAATGTTTCATCGCATTCCCCGCTCGGGGCGGGCGCCTTTCCCGGCGCAGAACGCCGTCTTGACGGAAGCCCCCGCGCATTGAGCCCGGAGCCGCCGCCACCCATAATTATAATTCCGCCGCCCCGCGATTGCAATAAATTTTTATTTAAACTTCTGAAACAAAATAGGGCAATATTATGATTGCATATTCCGTTTCTGTGTGATAAAATGTATACGGAGAGTTATTCGGAGTGAAAACCCGTTGTTTTTCTCCGCAGGAATATCAATTCGGCTCCATGCCGGGAAAGGGCGCCCGATCCGCTCGGGCGTATGTGTGATAATGAGAAGGATAATTTCGGTTATAGCCGCAGCGCTGCTGCTCATGGGCGTATTTGCCGTCCCCGCGTTCGCGGATCAATACGGGAGATTCTATATCGAGGGGCCGACCACGGCAAAGGTCGGCGATACGATCGAGATCTCCGTCAAGCTCGAAGGCGAATTCAGCGTCAACACGCTCAACATCCGCGTTTTCTTCGATAACACCTCGTTCCGCTTCGTCGATAAGACGATGGGCGAAGCCTTCACCGCGGCGCAGAGCGTCGGCGGGTTCGCCCTCTGCGACATAAATCAGGACGCCAACGCGATAAGTCTCGGCATAATGATGCCCACCACCGCGATGACCGTCCCGGGCGAGCTCGTCCGTGCGAAGTTCCAGGTCATCGGCACCGCATCGAGCAGCACCGAATTCGCCGTGCAGGTGGAGGAGTTCGCCTCCATGCCCATCGGCCAGACGATCGCATACAACCTCAACTGCTCGTCCTCCGGCCTTAAGGTGAGCATCACCGGCGGCACCGGCACGGGCACTACGGAGATCCCCGTCAACACCCCGAGGCCCGAGGGCACCAAGGCTCCCACGAGCTCCACGCCGAACCCCGTTCAGCCCTCCAATACCGAGGGCAGGGCTTCGAGGACGGAGCCCACGCTCATATCTCAGGATCCCAAGATGACTCCCGATCCCGCTTCCGCGTTCGGCACCACCCCTCCGGATCAGACTCAGTCGGAGGATCCCGCTTTCTCCGAGGCCGTCCTTTCCGAGCTCCCGGTGGACGCATCCGAGCAGGCTTCCGCGAATGAGAGCGAAGTTCCCGCCTCAAGGGATAATTCCGGCCTGCATACCGCGCTCTATATCGGCGGCGGCGTGTTTGCGGCGGCTGTGATCGCGCTCATCGCTCTGCTCATAAAGCGAAACTCCAATGAGAGGAAGCACTGATGAGCGCAGCGAGACTGATAATAATCGCGGCGTGCGTACTCGGTGCGGCTGCGCTCGTAACGCTTGTCGTGCTGCTCATAAGATTCAGAAAGAAATGATCAGACGATTTGCCGCGATACTTCTTTCGATACTGATCGCGTTCCCGATAAGCGCCGCAGCCTCCCCCGAAAGGGATCAGGCGGGGACGTCGGTCGTTGGGTTCTCTTCCGTGTGCATAGACGGTGAGCTCATCGACGGAAGGATATTCGGCAACTATGCCGCAAGCGCGGTCGTCTGCTGGGCGACCTGGAGCGCGGAGAGCTGCGCACAGCTTGAGCTGCTGCGGGAGGTCTCCGCCGCGCACCCCGAATACGGCGTGATGGGTCTGCTCCATACGGACGCGACCAGCACGCCCGAAGCCGCCCTCGCTTTCGTGGAGGAACATGGATACGAATTCCCCGTTTTCGTCTGCGACGAAGTCTGGGGCGATCTCGTCGGGGAGTCGATGTACATTCCGCAGTGCTTCATCGTTGACAGATACGGCCTCGTGGTCGAGGTCTGGCAGGCGGCTTTCACAAGCGCCGATACATTGCTCGAAAGGCTGGCTTACTGGTCCGGCCTCGCAGACGGCGACGTCGATATGAACGGCGTCATCAACAGCGTCGACGCGCTGATGATAATGCGCCACGTCATGGGGCTCAACGCCCTTTCTCCCGAGCAGATCGCCCGAGGGGACGTTGACGGCGACGGCAGGCTCACCGGCTACGACGCGCTCATGGTCATAAGGCAGGCATTGTCCTTATAATTTTAGGAGGAGTTTATGAAGCTTACGCTTAAAAGGCTCGCCGCTCTCGTTCTCGCGGCGCTCACACTCGTTTCGCTCGCGGCCTGCTATCCGCTGCGTATAGCGAAGAACCCGAACCCGACGGAGCCGCAGGAAGCGCTCGCGACGGAGACCGAGCCCGACGACGGGATGATCTCCGAAGAGCCCGCCGAAACGGATGAGCCCATCGTGACGGATGGACCGGCGGATGATACCGAAGCGCCGACGGAAGCTCCCGCCGTGACGGAGACCCCCGCGGCGACGGATACTCCCGAGCCCGGCGGGACAGAGGCCGTTACAGCGGCTCCGACGAACACGCCGAAGCCGACGAATACGCCGAAGCCCACCAATACGCCGAAGCCCGGCGAAACGGCGGCTCCCACGAAGACGCCGAAGCCCACGAACACTCCGAAGCCGACGGCCACTCCCACGCCGAAGCCGACGAATACGCCCAAGCCGACGGCCACGCCCAAGCCCACCGCCGCGCCCAAGCCCGATTTCGTTTTCAAGACCTACGATATCGTCAGCAACAAGGAATACACCGAGAGCATATTCTCCAAGAAAAAGCTCACGATGCTCAACGTCTGGGCGACTTGGTGCGGCCCCTGCCTTGAGGAGCTTCCCTTCTTCGGTCAGCTTCAGAACAAGTATTCCTCCAAGCTCCAGATACTCACCATACTCTATGATTCCGGCGATTCCGGCGCGGTACAGCTTGCGATAGGCCAGATGAACGCCATGGGGTTCACCCTCCCCGTGCTGAGGAGGAACGATTCCATAAAGGCTGCGTTCGACAACCCCTATCTCACGCCGCCGTCCCTGCCGACGACCTTCTTCATAGATCAGCAGGGCAGGCTCGTCAAGGTCATAAAGGGCAGCCACAATTTCGATCAGTGGTGCTCTGAGATAGAAAAGATGCTCTGATCGGGGGGATACACATGAAGCTCAAAAGATACCTCATTCCCGCTCTCGTGCTGCTCATCGGCGTCGGCTTCGTCATCGTCGGCATTTCCGACGGCGAAGCGGGCTCCGTGCTCCGCAAGGCCGTTGCCATCTGCATGGAGTGCATCGGCATAGGAGAATTCCATTGAATCGACCGCGCGAGGGGGCGCCAATTCCATGAAGGATTTTATTCTCAGCCTTTTCGGCCTTGAAGAGGCCGCGTTGTCCGATCCCGTCGTAGTTGCGGGCGTCATACTGAGCTTCGTGCTCATTGCGGCGTGCATTGCCGTGTTCATAACCCTGCTCGTTAAGAAGCGCTATCAGATCACCCGTTGGGGCAATAAGACCTGGCAGCGCACGAAGCTCATCACCCAGACCACCTGGTTCGTTTTGACCAACAGCTTCATGGTCGGCTGGCTGAAGGGGACGATCTACCAGGGCAAGCTCAAATACATCTGCGTTCCCGGCATGAACTGCTATTCCTGCCCCGGCGCGTGGGGCTCATGTCCCATCGGCGCGCTTCAGGCCGTGCTCGATGATTCCGATCCCTCCAAATCCTGGTTCGATCCGAAGACCTCCACGTTCGTCCAGTACCCCAAATACTGGATCGCCTTCTACGTCATAGGCTTCCTTATGATAGTCGGCGCGGTGTGCGGCAGGTTCATCTGCGGCCTCCTGTGCCCGTTTGGCTGGATACAGGATCTGCTCTATAAGATCCCCGTCAAGAAGCTGAAGCTCCCGCGGGACGAGAAACGCATAAACGCCATGAAGCACCCCGGCAGGGTCCGCTTCTTCCTCGGGGTGGATAAGTACCTCCGCTACGCGAAGTACGCCTTCCTCCTCATAATGGTCATTTTCCTGCCCCTCATCGTCAGGGCGAACCCGTGGTTCTGCAAGTACGTATGTCCCTCCGGAATGCTCATCGGCGGCATACCCCTTATGAGCATGAACGAGAGCCTCGCCTCCGCGGCGGGCAGCCTCACGCTGCTTAAGTGCTGCATACTCGTCTCAATAGTCGTGCTCTCGATGTTCCTTTACAGGCCGTTCTGCCGCTACATCTGCCCGCTCGGCGCGATCTATTCGTTCTTCAATCCGATCTCGCTTTACAGGTACGGCATCGATGACAGCAAGTGCAACCGCTGCAAGGGCTGCCACGCCTGCGCAAACGCCTGCCCGATGGGCGTAGACCCCGTCAAGACTCCGAACAGCCTCGAGTGCATCCGCTGCGGGACGTGCAGCGCCACCTGCCCGCAGAAGGCTATCCGCCCCGGCTTCAAGGTAAAGACCGCCGAAGGCGTCGCCCTCCGCACCAAGAAGAACAAATAATTTATTTAAAATAAAGGAGAAACACATGAAAAAGACAGTTTCGATCATCATCGCCGCTCTGCTCCTGCTGGCGGCAGTACCCGCATTCGCATTCACCGGCTACACGGAAGCCCCCGCGGAACCCGAAGCCACGTTGTCTTCCGAGCCCCTCTTTGACGTGGACCTCGTCCGCGTGAATAACGAACCCGAAGTCTCCCAGACTCCTTGGGGCGAGACCTACAACACCTGGGTACCCATGGGCAGCGACCCCGCAGCCGCCGTTGGCGAGACCGTGACCTACTCCGTCGAGTATCAGATCGGCTCCACCATCGAGGGCTTTGACGCCGAGGCTCTCAATCAGATAGTCATCGTCGCCGGCTTCACCGGTCTCGAAGGTATCGAGATCATCGACGCGACCGGCCTTGAGCCCAATCAGACCTGCGATTACGAGGCGGGCTACTGCTATCCTCTGCCCGGCTACGGCAATGCGGCGATCGAGGACGGCTCCCTCGTCGTTGAGCCCAAGCTCAACTCCACCGTGCAGATCATCGTCCGCGGCACCGTCGCTTCCGAGGAGTCCGAGTTCGTTTACGTTGAGTCCATCGGTCAGTCCACGCTGCCCACCCACTATTCCGTTGGCAAGGTCGAGAAGATCGAAGGCGGCTACTACGTCTATGATAAGGATTTCACCGCCGTTCAGATCCGCGGCATGAAGTTCTTCACCGAGGGCGACCTCTACGATCATTACTACGTCTGCCTCAACGATATCGATTACATCCGCTCCGTCGGCACGAAGGGCGTTACCTACACCCGTATTGACGATCCCTCCGTCGTATTCACCGAGGGTACGAAATTCGAAGCTCTCGAGCGCGGCTATAACGACGTCATGAATTTCTTCGGCTTCACCGATGACGATATCAAGGACGTTATGACCGATAGCGTATTCCTTGACGGCGCCGAGCCCGTGATGTACATTGACTCCATTGACATGTTCGCCGACGGCGGCGAGCCCGTTGAGCCCACCGATGAGCCCGCACCCGTTGAACCCACCGACGAGCCCGCTCCCGTTGAGCCCACCGACGAGCCCGCTCCCACCGATGCTCCCATCGTTCCCGCTCCCCCCGCGACCGGCAGCATGAGCCTTGCCGTTCTCGGCGCGGCCGCCGCGCTTGCGGGCGTCGGCATGATCGCTCTTCGCAGGAAGAACGACAGGTAACACGATCTGAAAAAACGATCCGCCCCGGCAGGGATGCCGGGGCGGATCTTGTTTGTTCCGCGTCATTCTCCGAATATCAGCTCCGATATGATCGCTCTGTCCTCAAGGCAGGTCAGCATATAGACTCTGCCGGACGGGCTCATCGAGACGAGCGGGAAGCAGATCTCGCCCTCCGTTTCTATCGGGGCGAATACCGAATTGGTGCTTTCGCTGTCGCAAACTCCCGCATAGGCGGTGACGTCGGGCAGTATTCCCTCGTTTTTCTTTATCAGGTATATTCGTCCGATGCTCTCGACCGGGTCGATCACGGCGATGTTTTCTCCTCCCGCTATGGTCCATGTCCTGAACCCGGAGGCTATCTTCGCATTGGTCCCGGAGGCGTAGCACTTTATCCTCGGCTCAGTCTCCTCCAATCCCTTGTCGTCAAGCACGAACGATTTGCCGGAATACGTCTGCCAGTAGAGGATACCGTCCTCGAATTCGAACGCCATTGCCGCAGCGCCGTAATTCCAATCGTCGTTATAGAGAAGGAAGGGCAGGGGGATCTGCCTCAGAGTTTCGCCCGATCCGTTCATTATGACTATCCTCGCCGAATCGAGTACGGCGATCTCATCGCCGTTGACGGCGAAGGTCTTCGGACGGTCGCATCTTTCAAGGCTGACGATGTGCTCAACGCCGTCCCTGCCGACGAAGAGCAGCGCCTTATTCACCTGATCGAGTATTATGAAGCTTTCGTCCGAAACGGCGCGCATTTCGGCGGGGCCTATATTGCCGGACGGATCGAACAGATATCCGAGACTTCCTTCCGCGCCGTGCTCCGCGCCGTAAGGCGCCGCGCCCGCGGGTATCTCGGCGGTCTTTTCGGAACCGAGGAACCTGACCTCGGGCGATATCCCGCCGAGTATGCCATCGTCGGGCCCATTCGTATTCTGCGGATCCATACCGTTATAGCGCATCACCGCCCTGCGAAGCGATTCGAAGAATTCGTCGAATTCGGGCTTGAACATGGACTCCATGTTTATGTCCTTCTCAAGCTCCGCCAAACAAATGCGTATGTCCTGCAGCCGGCCGATGTCTGAGAAAAGAAGCGGTTCGGGGATCGTGATACCGTATTGGGCGAGCGTTTCAATACACTTCTTCTTTCCGAGATGCGAAAGCGGAGTCAGCTCATCATGCCTTGCGGGGTCGTTGTAACGGAGAGTGACGTAGGCAACGTCGCTGACAAACAGGTTGATCTCGGAGGAATCGAATACCGGCCCCGTGCCGTTTTCCTCGCAATCGCGGATGATATCCCGGAACCGGTCCTCGTTTTCCCTCGGATCATAGGGCAGAGGCACGCCGTAACGCTCGAACACGGCGATGATCTCATCCATGGGCAGTTCGGAAAAGAGCTTCGTTTCGGTCGGCTGTACGGCGGTTTCCTCGGTCGGCGAAGGCGTATCCGACGCGGGCGTTTCACCCGCTTTCCCGCCGAGGAAGGCGCATCCGGCCGCCGCAAGCGCTGCCGCGAGGACAACGGCGGCTAAAACAGCCCCGGTCTTCCGATGAGAAGCTATCCCCTTTATGCGTCTTTTCAGCTCTGCTTTGCCGCCGGTCATCATTGTGGCGGCGCAGGCGATCGGAGCGCGGGAGCTCCTCCCCGAGGACAGCTCTATAAGGGCTTCCCCGTATGAGCCGCGGTTCTCCTCGCCGACCTCGGCGATCGCGCCGGCGTCCGCAAAGAGCTCGCTGTCCCGCCTTGAAAGGAACGCGGCGACCCATACGAGCGGATCGTACCAATGGATCACGAGCGCCGCGGCCCTCAGCAGCGCGATGAAGCCGTCCCCGTGCCTTCTGTGCGCGCTCTCATGCGCGAGCACGTAACGGAACTTCTCCGCGTCTTCGGCGATCTGCTTTGATACGTATACGGAATTTATGAACAGACAGGAGGATTCGATCCCTTCCGCAAGATACACGGGGAAGCGCGTTCCCGCGTTTATGCGCTCGCGCCTGCGACGGATCCTCAAATAGAAGCGGAGGTTCGCCGTGATGAACCATGCCGCGGTCACAGCCATGCCCGCGAAATAGACGACGCGGAGCAGATCGCGCACCTCGAGCGTCCTCTGCATACGGCGGAACCGCTCCGGAGCTGCCTCCTGCAGTATGACCTTCGAACCTTGCCCGGCCTCGCCAACGGCGGCTTCGTTCTGACCGGACTGCACCCCGCTCATCCGCCCCACAACGGAGCCGGATTCGGTTTGCGTTATGGAGCTGACCTGCCGCAGAGCCTCCATGTCGCGTACTATCTCATTCCGGTTCACCGCGGTCTCAACGCTCACCGGGCTTTGAAAAAACCGTCCCCGGTATGAGCAGCCGCAAGAGCACCAATCCCCAAAGGGCGTACCTCAGCCCCGCGCTCATTCTTTTGCCGAACACGGCGCGGATCGCAATGACCGCGACGATCAGCGCGCACGAGGATATTATCCAGATAGGATCAGTCATCGATCCCGCACCTCCTTCATAATGCGATAGAGCTCTTCGATCTCCTCGTCGGTCAGCCGCGATTCCTTTGCCATCGTGCTGACGAGAAGCGCTATGCCTCCCGTTTTAATCTTGCCGAGGGTGTTCCTCGCTTCCTGCTTAACGGCCTCTTCGCGGCGGATGACGGGGAAGAACAGCTTGTTTCTTCCGCCGTTCTCGACGCGGACCGCGCCGTTCCCGGCAAGGCGGTTGAGCATTATGTTGACGGTGGCTTTGCTCCATGCCGTATCCTGCTTTAAAGCCGTCACCATCTCCCCTATCGTGAGGGGTTCCCTTTCCCACAGAAGATTCATCAGTTTCCATTCCCCGTCGGAGAGCGATAATCCTTTCAAAACCGGCACCTCTTTTCAATAAACAAGATAACAAATGTTATCTATAACCATATGCTACCATGATGGATAACAAATGTCAACCATACTGAAAAATATATTAAAAACACCACCGGACGCCCGATGGTGTTTGTGTTCGCTGATTCTCAGTACTGCGCTCTCGCGCCGCCGATGAGCTTCGGCCTGACGCGCGCCATGACGATATTCGCCTCGCCGAGCTTGGCGTTTTCGGCGTGGACGGGGACGGCGACCCGCTTCAGATGCATGCCGATGAGCACGCCGCCGATATCCATTCCGGCCTTTGCGGAGCCCTTTATATCCTCAACTACGACGGGGTCTTCAAAAACCTCGGTCGCTCTGACGCTCCACGCGCCGCCGGCGTGAAGGGCGGGCTTTACGCAGACCTCTTCAAAGCCGTATTTTTCCATGCACTCGCGCTCTACGACTATCGCGCGGTTGAGATGCTCACAGCACTGGCAGGCGAGATACAGCCCGCGCTCGCGGATAAGCGGGAGGACCTCGTCCATTATGGCCTTCGCCACGTCCTCATTGGAATGAGTCCCCATATGGTAGCCGAGCACGCGGCTCGTCGAACAGCCGATGACGACTATATCGCCCGCTTTGAGCGGCGGGATATTGTGGGAGGAGGTCCCTGCATATTCCAAACCCACCTGACCGTAATTCAAAAGCTCGGTGATGGCCGCCCCGGCCTGTTTTTTTAAAAGATCCAGTGAAAATTCCACTTGAATCACCTCCTTAATAAGTGTATTATATAGCCGAACAAACGAAAATACAAGGAGTTGACCCACGTGGAAAAAGATATAATAAAGGTGCTCGTAACCCTGCCCGTCAATGAAAAACACGCGGAGATGATAAAAGCCGCCGCGCCTGACGCCGAGATACTTTTTGTTCCCTCCGCGGAGCTTGATGAACGCGCCGTTTCTGATGCGGAGATCATTATAGGCAACATACCGCACAGCCTCCTTCCCGCCTGCCGGGATCTGAAGCTCCTGCACCTCGGCTCCGCCGGGGCGGACGGCTACCCCGAAAGAATGCCCGAGGGCGCTCTCCTCACGAACTCCTCCGGCGCGTACGGGCTCGCAATATCGGAGCATATGCTGGCGGCGCTCCTTGCGATAAAAAAGAAGCTGTTCCTCTACTATGATAACGAAAAGGCCTCCCTCTGGCGCGATGAGGGCCCCGTCACCCCGATAGAGGATTCCGTCGTGCTCTCCGTCGGCATGGGGGATATAGGCGGCGAGTTCACCCGCAAGTGCAGGGCGCTCGGCGCTTATACGATAGGAGTTCGGCGCACGCCTCGCGCAAAGCCCGAATACGCCGACGAGATCCATACCCTTGACGAGCTCGACGGTCTCCTCCCGCGGGCGGACGTCGTCGCGCTGTCGCTGCCCTCCGGGGCAGAGACGAACGGCCTCATGGATGAGCGCCGTCTGCGCCTCATGAAACCCGGCGCCGTTCTTATCAACGTGGGGCGGGGGAGCGCCGTCGTGACGGAAGCGCTTCAAAAGGTCTGCTCGGAGGGGCGCATATACGCCGCTCTCGACGTGACAGACCCCGAGCCCCTGCCGAAGGATCACCCGCTCTGGAAAACGCCGAACGTGTTCATCACGCCGCATATATCGGGGTTCTTCCACCTGCCGCAGACTCTCGACAGGATCGTCGCCATCGGCTCGGAGAATCTTAAAAGGTTCGTAAACGGCGGGCAGCTCCTCAATTCGGTCGATCCGCGCACGGGTTATCGGCGGGAAAGCGACCGCGCAGTTTACTGATATGAACGTATGGACAAAACCCCGCCTCCGTGATATAATAAAAAAACGGTCGTCCGCACTGCTGCCTGAACCGTAAGCAATAACGGCATTCCGCCGGGAAAGGAATGATCGAATTATGGTTAATGAAACGCTCTCAACCAGGGAAAGACTGATCCTTGCAGGCATGGAGGAGCTTCGCGAGCATGGCATGAACGGGTTCTCGCTCCGCCGTGTTTCGACAAACTGCGGCGTATCCTGCGCCGCGCCCTATAAGCATTTCAGGGATAAGCAGGATCTGTTCACCGCCATGGCGGATTATATCCACGCAAAGTGGACGGAGCGCATCCGCGGCAGGCTCTCGCTCGAAAAGCCCGTCGAGGAGGTCATCGCCGATTTCGCGGCGGAGCACGTCGCCTTTCTCGTAGAGAACCCCGATTTCAAGGCCGTCCTCCTCATAAAGGAGACGGGGCTCGACACGCCCCTTGCCGCCAGAGCAATGACTATGAGCGTGCTGCTCAGCCGCCTCTTCGTCATCTGCCGCAGGAAGTTCGGCTACACGAGGGAGGAGATACGCGAGCGGATATTCATGGTGAGGACGATCATGTACGGCGCGAGCATGATCATGAGCGCCGACGATAACGACCGCGAGGTCAGGCTCGCCGTCGTTCGGGACGCCGTCATGAAGGGTCTTCGCCCCGGGCAGAAGAGTTAATAGTTTGTTAATAATAAAGCCCAAAACGCCGATTGACTTGAAGGGCTCTCCGTGATAATCTATTAGTGCAAGATAAGTCTTTCATGGAACCCTCCTAAATTCCATAATAAGCATCTGTTTAACGGAAAGGGAACGACCTCGTTCCCTTTCCGTTTGTACTTCATATGGGTCCTGTTAGTCGGCCCGATCGATGGCGGGAATTATTCGCTGAAGTACCAATCCTTCTCGTTCGCGAACAGGAAGGGTTCCCTCGGGGAACCGACCCCGGAAATATCCGCCTTCAATATGACGCTGTTCAGTCTGAAATAGAGCGGCAGGAAGGGCAGAGTCTCGACAAAACGGCTCTGCAGCGCATAGGCGCGTTCGCGCATGGTCTCCTCGTTTTCCGCGACGGCGAGATCGGCGGCAAGCGCGCTGAGATCCGTGTCGTTTATCCCGCCGAAATTGTTCGCGCCCTCCGGATCCAGATAGCCGGAAAGCTCGTTCCCGAGCGAGAGATTGAACCCCACGAGCGCCATATCCCAATCCCCCTCCCGAAGGGCGGTGATGAATTCGCTCTCCGGATCTCCGAGGGTGTGCGGCTTTGTTATCACCTCGACGGCGAAGCCGAGCTCGCCGAGCTGCTGCGCTATCATGGAGGCGGCGTCGCTCCTTATGGTGTTCTCCGTTGTCGCGCTCGTGAGGAGCTTCACGCTGAGCGACCTGCCCGTGCGTGAAAAGAGCAGCCCGCTCCCGTCGGTATCTATCGTGTATCCCGCCTCCGCAATGAGCTGCGCGGCGGCGTCCGGGCTGTAATTGAGAACGTCGCATCTCGTGTCGTAAAGCCAGCTGTCCGGGGGGAAGGGGATATCCGCCGCCCTCGCGCGGTTGCTGTATACGTTCGTAATTATGCGGCTGCGGTTTATCCCGTGGGCGACGGCGTGCCTCAGCCTCTCGTCTGTGAAAACGCTTCCCCTGTGGTTGAAAAGCAGAGTCTCCATGTTCTGCGTCATCACGTCCAGCACTTCCGTCTTGCCGTCCTCGTGATACTTTCCCGCGGTGAGTATGTCCGTTGGGACCATATCGAGCTGACCCGCCTCATATGAGGCGAGCGCCGTCGTGTTTGAATCCCTCTCCGAGAATACGACCCGGGTGATGTAGGGGAGCTTGTCCCACCAGAGGGTGTTGACGGTGAGGCGTATCTGCTCGTCCGTAATGCCTTCAAGGCGGTATGCGCCCGTCCCCATGAGGGGGATGTTCTTCCTTATCGGGAAGACGAGCGAATACAGCCCAGTAATACCGGGAGTGTCGAGCCTCACACGGAGGTCGTAGGTGCCGGTCTTTTCCATGCCGAGTATGTGGAGCAGGCAGGGCTTATAATAGCTTTCCTCCATCGTGAGAAGGGCCTGATAAGTGGAGATCACGTCGTTCGCCGTCAGTGGCGAGCCGTCGTGCCAGACGACGCCCTCCCTCACGTGGAGTATCCATACCCCGGGAGATTCGCTCGTCCAGCTCTCACAGAGGCAGGGCTCGAGCTCCATCGAAGGCCCGACCGTGAGCAGGCTGTCGTAAACGAGGGAGAAGAGATACAGCATTTCCTCCGTCGTGACGCTGAGCGGGTCGCTCGAGGGCGCGTTTACCGGCATCGCAAGGCGGAGCGTACCTCCCTCCGCGGGCGCTTCCGTTGCGGCGGGTTCCGCCGTCGGCGCCGGAGTCGCAAGCGAGGTCTCGTCCCTGCCGCGCCTTAAGGAGCACCCCGTAAGGAGCGCCGCTAGAGCGAGCGTCAGCGCCGCGAATCGGGCGGCCTTATTTCTGACCGAGTTCTTCTTCATAGAGTTCACCGTAGATCCCTTCAAGGCGGGTTATATTTTCAACGTATGCGCGGGTCTCCGGATAGGGGATGGAGGCGAGGCCGCCCTCCCCGTCGAGAAGCTCGGGAGTATTCAGCCATTCGTCGAGCCTTCCGAACCCCGCGTTGTAAGCGATCAGCGCATACCGCTCGTTCCCGCCGTAGCGGTCAAGCAGGTATCTCAGCAGCCAGCACCCGTAATCGAGATTGGTCTCGGGATCGAACAGCCCGTTCTCGGGGAGCGCGCTCCCGCGCCGGTAGTCGATCCATTCCGCCGTGGAGGGAAGCACCTGCATGAGCCCCTCCGCCCCGACGGCGGAGACCGCGTCGGCCATGAAACGGCTCTCCGTGCTGACGACCGCCGCGACGAATGCCGGGTCAAGCCCGTGCTGCTCTGCCGCCGCACGGATCTCGTCCGTATACCCGATGGGGCGGAACGCCCTTCTGACGCGGTCGCAGATCCGCCCGCCGAAAATCAGCGCAGCCGCCGCGGCGATGCCGAGTATCAGGACTATTATAAGCGCGATCTTAGCGCGGTTTGTTTTCTTCCGCATAGGCTCCTGTCATTTCCTTAATATAGGTGTCGTTATCGGGGGAATTCTCGTATCTCGATCCGTTGCGGAGCGTCACTTCCCGGCGGAAGCACTCGTCGACCTTTTCGATGAGCTCGTCGAGCGTGCCGTCGTTCTCTATGACGACCGTCGCAAACGGGAGCTTTTCCCCGTCGCTCATTTGGCGGGAGAGCCTGTCGGAAGCCTCCTCGTAGGTAAGGCCGTCCCTCTCGGCGATCCGCGCGATGCGGCTTTCCCTTTCCGCCGTGACGAGCCAGACCCCGTCGCAGAGCTTATGGAAGCCCGATTCGATGAGCAGAGCCGCGTCCGCGAAAACGAGCCTGTATCCGCCGCCCGCCTCCGCCTCGCCGCACAGCGAGCGGAGCCTTGAGAGTATCGCGGGGTGCATGATGGAGTTGAGCTTTGCCGCTCCCTCCGCCGTGGCGAAGGCCTTTGCCGCGAGCGCGCGCCTGTCGAGCGAGCCGTCGCTGCCGAACACCTCCGCGCCGAAGGCAGACCGTATCCCGGCAAGGACGGGCGCTTCCGCTATGACCTCGCGCGAGACCTCGTCCGCGTCCGCGACGAATGCGCCGAGCTCACGCAGCCTGCGGGAGACCGTGCTCTTGCCCGAAGCCATTCCGCCCGTCAAACCGATCATATGCGTTCACCTCCCAATATATCTATGATACCATAACCGGAAGGAAAAATAAAGCATAAAAAAGGAACCGCCGCTTTGCGATCGTTTGCAAAGCGGCAGTTCCGTGATATTCCTTCTCAGTATTTGAGCGCCTTCTTTATGGCGTTCCTGAAGGGGGGCAGGAGCGCTATCACGAAGCAGATCGCGATATCGGCGAACATATAGGGAGCGTTGTAGAGGAAGGAGGCGACGACGTTGGGCCAGATCATCTGACCGAAGGAAACGCCGGCAGCCGCGTCCTTGCCTATCATCACGTACTCGCCAAAGAACACCACGCCCGCGATGAAGTGAGCGAGGAACCTTGCGATACCGCCGATGAGCACGGAGAAGGGCAGATTGCGCACGCCCCTGGTGAGACCGCCGAGCCCGATAAGCGCGAATGCTACGGGGTACTCGAGTATGACGTCGATCCAATGATAGATCTCGGGCTTCTGAACGAACTGCAGGAGGCCGTAAACGAGGCCGGCAAAGAGGCCCCATTTTACCCCGTGACGGTTGGCAAAGACCATCAGCGGCAGCATGCTCGCAAGCGTGACGGAGCCGCCCGCGGGCATGGAGAAGAGCTTGATATAGCTCAAAACGAAGCTCATCGCTACGCAGAGCGCGCCCTGGCAGAGTATGAGCGTGGTGCTGACCTTTGCGGTCCCGGCGGGAAGCTCCGCTTCCTTTTTGCGGGTCGCAAGGAATACGATGAGAGCGACGGTGAGAACGAGCGCGGAGCCGAACATTATCCAGCCCTTCGTGTCGACCTTCTTCAGCTTCTCAAAAAGTACGAATTCGATATGAGCCTCCTCCTCGGCTTCACCCGAGGCGTCGTCGGCCTCGGCGGGCTCCTCGATCGCGCCGACGGTCGTCGTGTCGTTGGGATCGGCGTCGGGGGCAGCGTCCGCGGCAAGGGCCATCGAAGCCGTTCCAAGCACCGCGCACACCAGCAGCATGACCATCAGAAGAGAGATCAGTTTTTTGAACATAATTCCTCCCAAAACAAAACCTTCCGCCACGGTGCGGAAGGCTCAAAAGCATTATATTTTCCGTACCGCTTCCCTACGCAGGTATTACCCCAACAGGTTCAAAGGCTCATTCTCAGCCCGGTCTCCCGGACGCGCCCAGCGGAGCTGTTCTGTTTTTCATCCCCATTATACCACAGGGCGCACAAATATCAAGAGGGAAAAAAGAAGTTGCGCGGGGTCGTATCTTATATTATAATAGAATCAGCCGAAAGGCTCAGTACCCATTCGGAGGAAGCCATGATAATCAATCTTGAGGGAAAACCCGCCGAGGTCGCTCTCGGTCAGTCCATACTCGATATTATTAACGAAAACGGCCTTGCCGGGCACGATCTTTCCGACCGCCCCATCGCCGCCCGTATCGGCGGGGAGATATTCAACCTCGCCTATACCCCGATGCACGAGGCGGACGTCGACCTCCTCTATTACGCGGAGGAGGAGGGCGTCAAGGTCTATGAGCGCACGCTCCAGTTCGTGCTCATAATGTGCATGAGGAAGCTCTTCCCCGAGGCCCGCGTTTTCGTGAGGTACTCGCTCGGCGAGGGCGTCTATATGACCGTCACGAAGGAGCCTGCCTTCTCGGAAGCGGATATGCTCGCCCTGAAGGACGAGATGCGGCGCGTCATTTCTGCAGACTATAAGCTCCAGAGGAAGCGCATGAGCATCGCGGAGGCGATCGCCGCCTTCGAAAAGGACGGTCAGACCGATAAGGCGCAGCTGTTAAAATGGCGCCGGTTCAGCTATTTTGACGTCTACCGCTGCCCCGATTACAGCGATTATATCGACTATTATTACGGCGAGACCGCACCCTCCACGGGGTACGTTTCGGCGTTCGATCTGCACCTTCTGGACGGCGGCCTCGTCATGCTCCGCCCGAGGCGCGAAGCTCCCCTTGAGCCCGTCGAGTACGTTCCCAACCCCAAGATGGCTGCGGTCTTCCGCCGCAGCGACGAGTGGGGCCGAATCATGACCTGCTCGACGGCGAACGAGCTCAACACCCGCGTCGAAAACGGCACCGTGCGCGAGCTCATAAGGGTGAACGAGGCCCTGCACGAGAAGATGTTCGCCAAGACCGCCGACGCCATAATCGAGCGCCGCGCGAGGGCGATAATGCTGGCGGGCCCGTCCTCCTCCGGCAAGACCACCTCCGCCAACAGGATCGCCACCCAGCTCCGCGCGGAGGGGCTCGACCCCATCATGATCTCGCTTGACAATTACTATTGCGACAGGCAGTTCTGCCCGCGCGACGAGAACGGCGAGCTCGACTTCGAGCATATCCGCGCCCTCGATATCGAAAGGTTCAACCACGATCTGAAGCTCCTCATGGCGGGCGAGGAGGTGGAGATCCCCGTCTTCGACTTCATAGATCAAAAGCCGAAGGACAGGGGATACGTCATCCGCTGCGGGGAGGATCAGCCTCTCATAATTGAGGGCATACACGGCCTCAACCCGATGATGCTCGGCGAAGACATAGACAGGAGCCGCGTGTTCAAGGTCTACGTTTCGGCTCTCACCACGATAAATCTTGACGATCATAACCGCGTCCGCACTACCGATCTTCGCATACTTCGCCGCCTCGTGCGCGATTACGAGACGCGCGGCGCTTCAATGGAGCGCACGCTCTCCATGTGGGCGAGCGTAAGGCGCGGCGAATCCCGCTGGATATTCCCCTATCAGGAGGAGGCGGACATGATACTCAACACCGTCCTCCACTATGAGCCGGCCATTATGAAGCGGCACGTCTACCCGCTGCTTCTGACCGTCCCGCCCGAGAGCGAGTATTACTGCATGGCGCGCTCGATCGTCAAGTACCTCAACTACTTCCTTGAGGCGAACGTCGAGGACGAGATACCGCCGACCTCCATACTGAGGGAGTTCATAGGCGGGAACACCTTCTATAAATAGCAATTTGCGATCTGCGTTTGCGCCTCTTGACAGGGCAGGGAAAGTGTACTATAATCACTAATACACTTAATAAACCAAGGAGGCGCATATGGAAAGAAATGAAAGACGCACCCGCGTGCTCACGTGGGCGGGCTTTGCGATATACGTCATACTGCTCATCTGGGTCATCGTATTCAAAATGCAGTTCTGCGTCCCGGATCTTGCTTCGCTGCATTACAGGCTCCCGATAAACCTCGTTCCATTCGGGGCTTCGGTGATCGCAAACGGACGCGTATATCTGCCCGAAATAATCGAGAACGTCATAGCGTTCATCCCGTTCGGGCTCTTCGTTTCAATGCTCGCAAAAAGGGGCGGGCTGTGGAAGTCGGTCGTGTTCGGCTTGCTCCTGAGCCTTGCGTTCGAGACCGTGCAGTATGCGCTTGCCATAGGCAGCGCGGACATAACCGACCTTATCACGAACACTGCAGGCGCGCTCATCGGGGCGCTTCTGTGGTTTCCGATCAGAGCTCTGCTTAAGGAAAAAGCCGGGAAGGTGCTCAGCATAATACTCCTTGCGGGGGAGCTTGCTGTAACGGCCTTCCTGGCGATACTCTTGATTTCCAATCTGTAAAGGAGAAACAAATGAAACTCATCTCGTGGAACGTCAACGGCCTGAGGGCCTGCATGGGCAAGGGCTTTGCCGACTTTTTTGCGGCGGAGGACGC
The DNA here is from genome assembly GCA_017509785.1 of Clostridia bacterium. GTDB lineage: Bacteria > Bacillota > Clostridia > Christensenellales > CAG-138 > UBA3857. The sequence goes on along the minus strand of JAFWOT010000012.1, from coordinate 539,732 downwards.
GGATATCTTCGCTCTGCAGGAGACGAAGCTCCAGGAGGGGCAGATAGATTTTGCTCCCGAGGGCTATCATGCTTACTGGAACTACGCCGTCAAGAAGGGCTATTCCGGCACGGCCGTATTCACGAAGAAGGAACCGCTCTCCGTCTTTTACGGCATGGGCGGCGACGAGGAGTTTGAGACCGAAGGCCGCGTGATAACGCTCGATATGGGCGAATTCTATTTCGTGACCGTCTACACCCCCAACGCGCAAAGGGAGCTGACAAGGCTCGAATTCCGCTGCCGCTGGGAGGACGCCTTCCGCAAGTATCTTCTGAAGCTCGACGAGCAAAAGCCCGTCGTCGTCTGCGGCGATATGAACGTCGCGCATGAGGAGATCGACCTGAAGAACGCCAAATCGAACCGCGGCAACGCCGGCTTTACCGACGAGGAGCGCGCCAAGATGACGGAACTGCTTTCTTCCGGCTTTGCCGATTCCTTTCGCGAGGTCTACCCCGAAAGGGCGGCATACACCTGGTGGAGCTATATGTTCAAGGCGAGGGAGAAGGACGTCGGCTGGCGAATAGATTATTTCCTCGTCAGCCGCCGCCTCATGGAAAAGGTCGGCGACGCCCTGATCTATAAGGAGATAATGGGCAGCGACCATTGCCCGGTCGGGCTCATTTTGAAGTGACGCGCCCCTTCGGCGTCGTCTGCCGCAAAGCAAAAAAGATCGGTGCGGAGATCCGGATCCCCGTGCCGATCTTTTCGTTTACAGCATTATCGCGGGCTTATCACGCGCCCGAGGCGCGTCAATCCTTCGGCTCCTTCCAGGGCATGAGCCCGCCTTCCGCGGGTATGGATATGGTTTGGTGGTGCATGAGGAGCGTGCATTCCGTCCGTGTGACTATCACGTGTTCGGTCAGCTCCAGCCCGTGGGCGTTCAGCGCGGCGCTCAGCGCCTCGGTCGCCACGATATCGTCGGCGGAGGGGCGCGAGATCCCGGAAGGATGGTTGTGCGCTATCAGCACACGGTGGACCTTCGTTCGCAGAGCGTTCACGAGCATCGAATCCACGGGGAACACGGCGGAATCCGGCGTCCCCTCCGAGACCTTCACGACGTCCGCGACGGTGTTGTCGTCGTAAAGGAATATCTCAAGCACGAGCTCCTCGGCGCGGTCCTTCAGCAGGGAGTGGCAGTATTCGGCCGTCTTCAGCAGGCTCGTCAGCTTCTCGCGTTTGATGGTCAAAGCGGCCTGCGGCGTTTTCATCAGATCGTTGACGAGCTTCAAAAGCACCGCCGAATGCTCTGTAAGGCCGGCGCAGGTCAGCTCCGCGATGTCGGCGGAAAGCACCGCTTCCAAAGAGCCGAACCGGTTCACCAGCTCAGCCGCAGCGCAGTATACGTCCCGACGGGGGATGGTGTACGTGAGCAGGAGCTCAAGCACGTCCTTCTCATCCAGCGAAGCGAGACCCCGTTCGAGATACCGCGCTTTTATCCTCTTCCTGTGCCCGATATGGGGAGCTTTCTTTTCTTCCTTCATTTGGTTCTCCGATACAGAAACTAACGTATTTTATCATGTTGGGAGGGAAAATGGAATCATTTTTTCCACTATATAGGAATATTGTTTTGATGACAAACCCCATGGAGGTATCAGATGAAACCGATAAGATGCTTGATCTGCGCTCTTTTGCTTCCCGCGGCGTTCCTGCTTTCGGGGTGCGTGGGAGGAGAGGACCCCGCGCCCGGGGCCGCCGCCCCTTCGGAGACCGTTTTTTCCGAGCACCCCGAGCTTTCCGCGACGTTCCGCGAGACGACCGTGTTCTATCTTTCGGACGACGGCTTCATAGTCCCCGTCACGAAGCTTATCCCGTGGGAGGAGGGCATTGCGAAGGCCGCGCTCTCCTGCATGGTGTCGACCCCCGCCAACGTCTCCGCCGCGCGCGAGATGGGGCTTTCCACCGTCATACCGGAGGGGGCGGAGCTGAGCCTTTCAATAGCCGACGGGAACGCGAAGGTCGATATCTCGGGGATCGCGCCTCTCCCTTCGAGGGAGGCGGAGGACGCGATGCTGCGCTCCATAGTCAACACGCTCACCGGGTTCCCGACCGTCAGCACCGTCACCGTCACGCGGGACGGGGAGGGCGGCTTCCTTGAAAACGGGGCGGAGCTCCCGGTAAGGCAGGAGGCTTACGCCCTCAACCCCGAGGAGCCGGAGGCGGAAACGGCCGCGGGCGGGGCGGAGGTCACGCTCTATTTCCCGAACGCCGGAGGCTCGCTCGCCGTCCCCGTGACGAGGCGCATAAGCGGAAGGCCGGGCCTCTATCAGCTCGTCTCGGCGCTCGTCTCGGGGGCGCGTTCGGGCAGGCTCCGTTCCTGCTTCCCCGAAAACACCCTTCTTCTCGGAGCGACGCTCGAAAACGGCGCAGTCACCGTGAATCTCTCGGAGGATTTCCGAGCTTCGGCGCAGACGGAGGGGCTTTTCTCCCTCGCGTACAGGACGGTCTGGCTGACACTCTCCCGTGAATTCGATTTCGATTCCCTCCGCTTCCAGATCAACGGCGTTGATTTCAGCCCGGAGGAGGTCGGCTCCGCTCTCCTTCCGAACCCCGCCGCGTAAAGCTCCGCGCAATAAAAAAAGCATGGCGCGCCATGCTTTTTCCGTATTCGCTCATTCCTGCTCGAGCATATCGGGAATGCCGTCGCCGTCGAGGTCGACCATCCCCCCGCCGGGGCCGCCCATGCCGGGGCCGAGCTCGCCCATCATTTCGGTGTAGCGGACGCGGTAGGCGATCTTCGCCTTCTCGACCTGCGCGTGGAGCATCTCCTTCACGTCGCGCGGGCGCTTGATGTTCCGCATCGCGAGAGAGGGCGCGGATTTATCCGTCGCGGAGACGGTCACCGTGCCGACCCCCGTCAGCCTTTGCCAGAAGGAAATCGAGACGGAGATATCCCGTATGCGGTAAAGGAGTATCTCCTCGCCGCGGGTGTTGAAGAAGCCCGTCTCGAAGAAGAGTCTGTCCTCGCTCATGCGGTAGCGTATGAACGTGATCGGAAGCCCCAGTATGCGCTTCCTGTCCTTCCAGATGTAATTGGGTTTTGTATGCTTGACCTTGCTCATATCTATTCCTTTCCGTTCCTCAGTCGCCCAGAGTGAACACGAGCTGTACCGGCCTGTGGTCGGAGTTGACGAAATGCGTATTTATGACCTCCACCGACTCCACAGTTATATTGGAGGAGACGATGAACCCGTCTATTATGTAGTACTGCGGCGAGCTGTTCCCCTTATAGGGCTTGTCGAGCAGGCGGCAGGTGGGCGTCTCCTTATCGAAAACGAAGCCGAAGCCCTCGGGGAGATCCTCCTCCAGAGTGCCGGGCATCCAGCTGCCGGGGGTGAGCTGCGGGAAGCTCTTCGCCCCGGGGAAGGTCTGGTTGAAATCCCCCGCGGCGATCACGTAATTGCCCTTCGTGTACTCCGCCTCGATGAATTCGTAAAGCTGCTTCGTCTGCGCGATCTTGCCCTCGCCGTCGTCATAGGCTTCAAGATGCAGGTCTATCGCAACGAGCTCCTTATCCGTGCCCGCCACGGGCATGCGGTTGACGAGCAGACAGCGCTTGAGGTTGAAGCACCTCATCGGCCAGCTGAACGGGATGGGAAGCTGTATCCTCTCCGCCGAGGAAACCGCAAGCTCGGTATAAACGGCGAGCCCGCTCGAGACCCCGCCTATCATATCGGGGATGGGGTAGGGGGTGTAGGTCGATTTGAAGTTCAGCGCGAAGTCGAACGGCAGGCCGAGCTCCTCCTTATAATAGGCGGTCTCGTCTATGCCGTAGGAGCGCTTCGAGCCGTTGTCGACCTCCTGCAGGAAATAGATATCCGCGCCCATGGCCTTCAGCTCCGATCCGATCCCCTGCATGTAGCCCTTCACGACCTCCGCGGAGGAAGGCCTCGTCGATTTGCCTCCGTCCATGAAGAAATCCTCGTTCTCGCCGAGAGCGGCGTACCCCGTATTGTAGGAAACGGCGGTCAGTGTGCTTCCCGCGGCAAGCTCCTTCGTTCCGCCGGGAGGCGTCACGCTCTCGACCTCGGCGGGCTTGTACTCCGTCAGCGTCAGCGCGAGGAATACCCCGACGAGAAGTATCAGCAGCCCGAGCACGATCCCGAGTATCACCTTCCCGAAGCGCCGCTTGCGCGTCCTGCCGCCGAGCGAGTTCATGTCGCCGCTCAGCTTTGCCATCTTCTCGCGGTCCATATCGTTGTTTGCCGTCATCGCGATCTGACTGCTGTAATCCCTGTAATTCATATTGCGCTCCTTATCGATGAGTTTGCTTATATATGATACACTATCGCCCGGCTTTTTGCAATAGGGAGATACCGTTATCGGCGGAGAAAAGCCCGCGATAATGCGTTTTAAAATATATTATTGCGGAACTGTGACCTCCGATGCATAGAAACCGTCTTTATAAGTGAAGGACAGCTTATGCGGCGTTCCCGACGGCGTAAAATATATTTTCACAGAAGGGTAATATCGGCCCCCAAAATACGTCTGTATAAGTGAGGAGCCGTTGTTCTCCGGCGCAGGCCGCGCGGATCGAAATATATTTTAAAAACGCTGTCCACTTTTGCCTGTTTCGCTTGCTATATAAGTGAAGGGGAAATGAACCCCGCCCCGCCAGACGGTGCAAAAGAGCTGCAACAAAAAATACTTGACATGCTCAAGCAGATCAGATCGGATATGAGTTTTCTGAGGATGGAAACTCATATCCGGAAAGCTTCGTTGTTGATGGTGATACGGAATAACGGGAACCTTTTGCGTATCTTATTCGTTTAATTAATAGGGAAACAGATCGTGAAGGAGGTATTTGCATGAAAACGATCGTAAAGGCGGCCGCGTTTATATTGTTTGCCGCAATGCTTTTCTCACTTGCCGCGTGCACGGCGTCTCCCGGGAGCGAGCCCGCGGACCCCACGCAGGAGGCCGTGGTCTCGAATACCGATGAGCCCGTGACGGAGGCTCCGACCGAGGAGCCGACCGCGGAGCCGACGGAGGACGGCTTTGATCAGGAGGGAGAGGACGAGGATCCGATACCGACACCGACCAAAGACCCCGACCATCTTGAGAAGATCTTACAACGCGATCAGCGCGTCAAGGATGCTTTGGAAGCCGTCGGAGAAACACCTTTGTCCGATTGCGCCGTAAAGGTCATGTCGGTCGTACCGAACAGCCCGAACGGACCGTTCTACGAATACACTACCGAGAACGGGGAGAAAGTGATCAACAGCGCGCCCTTCGTTTTCTCGGTCGATGGAAGCAAGATCTATATCAACGACTCGTATCTGACCCCCGATCATACGTATTCCATGTTCGTCTATGATATGACGGACGGAAGCACCTCGAGGATCGAAACCGAGTGGGATACAACGATCGCAATGATCGTTGCAGACGGAATAATGTACAGGCCCGATAGCGCGAGAGACGTCAAAACCGGAGAAACAGTTACGTTCGATTCTCCGCTTTTCGAGGATGACGGCCATCTAAAGGATCTGTTTATGACCGGATATGGCGGCAGTATACGGCTTTTCCTCTATGGATATGAGAGCAATATCTCCGGCGTTCATCCGAACACGCTCTATACGCTGGACGGCACGGATCACAAGTGGTCTGAGGGAGAGACGATCGACTGGGATAACGGGATATTCTCGGCCGGACAGATCAGCGGAATACTGCCGAACGGCAACTACTGCTTCATTTTACATTTCCTTGATGAAGAGCAGATTACTTATTCGGAGCGGCGAATCGTTCTCACCGACAGCGATGGGAACCTTCTCGCGTATACGGATATGCCGTACACAATGGATGAGATCAGCGCATCCGACTATGCGGAGAATCTGATCGCGACTCCCGACGGGCAGATCTATTATATGGCATGCCTTAAGGACGAGGTCGCCGTCTGGCGTATAGATCTCAACTGAAACCGATGACCGCAACAGGCCGGGCGCTTGCCCGGTCTTTTCATGCTCAAACTGATCTTCGTGAAAAATCGTGGTTGCGAACGCGGGCAAAAACGGATATAATAAAATGAATAGGTATGAACAGGAGGAGCCAATGCTTATTTCCCTGCTTTTCAGCGATATGGAGCTGAAGGATAAGCTCATTTATCTCGCGATAGATATCATAGTCATAATAATCTCCCTCAGCATCCACGAGTGGGGCCATGCCTTTGCCGCGCACAAAAACGGCGACGACACCGCGAAGAACCTCGGAAGGATGACCCTCAACCCCATCGCCCATATAGATCCGTTGGGTATACTGTTGCTCTTCGTCGTCGGCTTCGGCTGGGCGAAGCCCGTTCCCGTCAACCCGAGGAATTACAGGAACTACCGCAGGGGCGAGTTCACGGTGAGCTTCGCCGGGATATTCATGAATCTCATGCTCGCGCTCTTCGCGGCTCTGGCCGCCGTCGTGCTCGCGGTCATAGACTGCAATGCGTTAGGCGCTCCCGTCAGCGCGGAGAATATCGCCATTCTCTCCCGCGCAATGGGGGAGGCGGTCATCCCTTACCCCATCTATATGTTCCTCTGGATGCTCGGCGTGACGAACTGCTCGCTCGCGCTCTTTAACCTCATCCCCGTTTACCCGCTTGACGGCTCGCATATATTCGATCTGCTCTTCGGCAGGCTCGTCGGCGCAAAGGCGCTCATGTGGCTCCACAGGAACGGCCGTTACGTGCTCTACGGGTTCCTCATCATCTCGGCGATGCTCTCCCGCACGGCGGGCATATCCATAATAGGCGACGCCGCCAGCTGGATCTACAACGGCTTCACCGCGCTCTTCTCCTTCCTTGCGAGGCTCATATTCTGATGGAAGACCTCGAAAGGACAAACGGCTACCACGTCCATATAAAGCAGTTCGACGGGCCGCTCGACCTGCTGCTTTTCCTCATCGAAAAGGCCGAGGTCGATATCCGCGAGGTGTTTGTTTCCGAGATAACCTCGGAGTTTTTGAGCTATCTTTCCGAGCTTGACGAGCTCGATATGGAGCAGGCCTCCTCCTTTATAACCGTCGCGGCAACGCTCGTCTATATGAAGTCGCGCTCGCTCATGCCGAAGCCCCGCCCCGATACCGGGGAGGAAGAGGAGGATCCCGGCGAAGCGCTCATCCGCCAGCTGCGCGAGTACAAGGCCTTCAAGGAGGCCTCCCGCGGGCTTCGCGAGCTCTGGAGCGAGGCGGGCCTCATGCGCGGCAGGCTCCCGATGGAGTTCCCGCTCCCCCCGCGCGAGATAATATTGAAGGACACCACGATAGACGGGCTCTATCGCGCCCTGCTCGCGGCCCTGAAGCGCCTGCCGGAGGAAGAGCTCGCAAAGCCCGTCCGCTCCGTCGAGGCGGACAGGTTCACGATCCGGAGCTGTTCCGGCAGCATAAGGAGCGCGTTAAAGGCAGGCGGCGGCAGGATCACGTTTTTGAGATTCGTCGAGGGCAAGTGCAAGATAGAGATAATAGTCACGTTCATGGCTCTGCTTGAAATGATGCGCCGGGGCGAGATCCACCTGACGCAGGAGAAGGGCTTCGGCGATATTACCATAAACGAGGGCGAACTCATAGAGGATGACGAGAACGTCAGCTACGACGACGAGCTCGATCAGTGAGGTATAATGATGGAAGAATTCGTGAAAGAGATAGTTGCTCCCGATTCGGTTATAAACGGGCCCGATCCTGCCGAAATGACGCGCGAGCAGCTCATGGGCGCGCTCGAGAGCGTGCTTTTCGTCGCGGGCGAACCCCTCCCCAAGGCGGAGATCTCCCGTGTTTTCAACATGAACGCGCTTGAGCTCGCGGTGCTCCTTGCGGATCTCGAATCCGAGCTCGAATCGAACGCCCGCGGCATTCGCCTCTTCACGACGAACGATACCGTTCAGCTCGTCTCCGCTCCGGAGTATAACGGGTGGCTCATAAAGCTGCTCGCTCCCCCGCAGGAAAAGAACCTTTCCGATTCCATGATGGAAACGCTCTCCGTCATAGCCTACCGTCAGCCCGTCACAAGGGCGGATATCGAGGCCGTCCGCGGCGTGCGCTGCGAATACGCCGTCTCGCAGCTGTTAAAGCAGGGCTTTATAAGGGAGCTTGGACGCAAGGAGGTCGTCGGCCGCCCGATGCTCTTCGGCACGACGGACGCCTTCCTCCGCCGATTCGGGCTCCACTCGCTTGAGGAGCTCCCCCCGATGCCGGAGACGGAATCCGACGAGGAGTAAAAAATCGTTCATGCTTTTCCGCGCCCGTTGGGCGCTTTTTCGATTTTGAACAAAGCCTGTTTTTTTGCTTGACAAACGCGCTTACGCCCTTATAATGATAACAAAAGCAAAGGTTTGGGTTTCGGAAGGAGAATCGATTTGGTATTCGGCAAACAGATCAACCGCTATTATCTGCGGTATGCGCCGTATCTGCTGCTCGGGGCGGCGGCGCTCATATTGGTGGATTATTTCCAGCTCATCATCCCCAATCTATACGGAATGCTCATAGACGGTCTTACGAAGGGGTCCGCCCTCTATAACGGCGTGCTGACTCCGTTCACGATGGATTTCCTGCTCGATAAGATCTGCCTGCCGATAGTCGGCATCGTGGTCGTCATGGTCATCGGGCGGTTCCTCTGGCGCGTGTGCTTCTTCGGCGCGGCGATAAGGGTGGAAACGAACCTTCGCATCGAGATGTTCGATCACTGCAAAGATCTCTCGCGTGATTATTATCAGGTCAACAAGGTCGGCAATCTCATGAGCCTCTTCACGAACGACCTCGACACCATTCAGGAGTGCTTCGGCGACGGGCTGCTCATGTTCTTCGACGCGCTCTTCCTCGGGGCGCTCGGCTTCTATAACATGTGGCGGATGGACGTCGTAATGACGCTGCTGACGCTCGTCCCGCTGGGGCTGATACTCGTCATCGGCACCTTCATGGGCAAGGCGATGATGAAAAAGTGGGAGGTCAGGCAGCAGGCGTTCTCGAATCTCTCCGATTTCGCGCAGGAGAGCTTCTCCGGCTACGCCGTCATAAAGGCGTTCGTAAAGGAAATGAAGCAGCTCCTCGCCTTCCGCAAGCTCAACAAGCAGAATGAGGATACGAACGTCGATTTCGTCAAGGTCTCGAACCTCATGCACGTGCTCATAGTCACCCTCGTCGAGACGGTCATCTGCGTCATACTCGGGTACGGAGGCTACCTCGTTCACGAGGGGACGTTCAGCGCGGGCAGGCTCGTCGAATACATCGGCTACTTCACCTCGGTCGTCTGGCCCGTCATGGCGATCTCCATGCTGATAGAAAAGTCCGCAAGGGGCAAGGCCTCTTTAAAGCGCATCTCGGAGCTGCTCGAGGCGGAGATCACGGTGAAGGACGCTCCCGGCGCCGCTGACATAGGAAGGGTGAAGGGTGATATCGAGTTCCGCGATCTCACCTTCCGCTACCCGGACGGCGAGTTCGACGCGCTCGAGCACGTCAGCTTCAAGATAAACGCGGGCGAGAGCGTCGGCATAGTCGGCAAGACCGGCTCCGGCAAGACGACGATAGTCGATCTCATTCTCCGCACGTATAACGTGCCTGACGGCTCCCTCTTCGTGGACGGGCGGGACGTCAACACGATCACGATAAAGTCCCTGCGCGAGGGCTGCGCCTACGTCCCGCAGGATAATTTCCTCTTCTCCGACACCATCGCCAACAACATCAATTTCGCATACGATGAGCTCGACGAGCCCGCCGTCGAGAGGGCGGCCGTGCTCTCCGCCGTCCACGGGAACATCGCCGAATTCAAGGATAAGTACGAGACCGTCCTCGGCGAGCGCGGCGTGACCGTCTCCGGCGGGCAGAAGCAGCGCATATCCATCGCGAGGGCGCTCATGAAGAACGCTCCGATACTCATACTCGACGATTCCGTTTCCGCCGTCGATACCGACACCGAGAAGGTCATACTCCAAAACCTTCGCGAGAGCCGCGCGGGCAAGACGACGATACTCATCGCCCACCGCATTTCGACGATAAAGGAACTCGATAAGATAGTCTTCGTGGAGGACGGCCGAGTGACTGCGGTCGGCAGCCATGATGAGCTCGTCGCATCCTGCCCCGAATACGCCAGGATGGTAGAGCTGCAGCGCCTCGAAGAAGAGGCTCAAAGGTGAGGAGGTGAGAAGGAATGCGTGAATATTTGCCCCTCTTGATAGTCGGCGCCATACTCGGCGTAATATCCATAGTCCTCATAATCGCCTACGCCTCCATAAAGGATAAGAAGCAGGCCATCGGCTTTGACCGCCACATGAAGGATTCCGAGATAATCCGCCGCCTGCTCCGCTACGCGAAGCCCTATATAGGCAGCTTCGTGTTCGTGGGCTTTATAATGCTCGCGGGCATAGCGTACGATATCATCTCCCCCTACATAATCGGCCGCGTCACCGCCCTTATAAAGGAGGATTTCGAGCTCAGCCGCCTCTTCACCCTCGTCGGGCTCTACGGCGGGATACTCGTCGTCTCCATGGTCTGCACCTACGCGCAGGCGATAATACTCCAAAGGGTCGGGCAGAAGATAATCTCCAACATGCGCGAGGATCTCTTCATTCATATCGAGGAGCTCTCGCATGAGCAGATGAATTCCATCCCCGTCGGCAAGCTCGTGACAAGGGTCACCAACGACACGAACGCGATATCGCTGATGTTCACCTCACTGCTCGTGAACCTCATCAAGAATTTCTTTATCGTGTTCGGAGTGCTCGCGGCGATGTTCGCTCTCAATCTCGAGCTCACGCTGATGATACTCTGCTTCGTGCCGTTCATACTGCTGTTCACGATCATATTCCGCAAGTTCGCAAGGCGCGCCTACCGCCGGGTGAAGGACCGCACGACCGATATCAACACCTACCTCTCGGAGAACCTCTCCGGCATCAAGATCACCCAGATATTCAACCGCGAGGAGCGCAAGCAGCTCGACTTCGCGGAAAAGAGCCGCGGCCTCGGCAAGGCCAAGCGCGAGCAGATACTCGTCTTCGGCATATTCCGCCCGCTCGTCTATATGCTCTATATCAGCAGCGTGCTCTGCCTCTTCTACCTCGGCGGCAAGGGCAAGCTCGACGGCGCGAGCTTCCTGGGTCAGATGATAGAGGCGGAGACGATAGTCAGCTTCTATATGTACATCAACAAGTTCTTCAACCCCATCCAGAACCTCGCGGAGCAGTTCAACTGGCTCCAGTCGGCGTTCGCCTCGGCGGAAAAGGTCTTCTCCATAATGGATATAGTGCCCGCCCTCTCCGACGCGCCCGACGCCGTGGAGCTTGAAACCGTGAAGGGCGAGATCGAGTTCCGCAACGTCTGGTTCAGCTACGTTCCCGACGAGTGGGTATTGAAGAACGTCTCCTTCCACGTTCACCCCGGCGATACCGTCGCCTTCGTCGGCGCGACGGGCTCCGGCAAGACGACGATACTCTCGCTCATCTGCCGCAATTACGAGTTCCAGAAGGGCGAGATACTGATCGACGGCATAGACATAAGGAAGATAAAGATCCGGTCCCTCCGCCGCCACTTCGGGCAGATGCTGCAGGACGTGTTCCTCTTCTCCGGAACGATAAGGAGCAACATACTCCTCGATAAGGAGGGCGTTTCCGACGAGGAGGTCATGGAGGCCTGCCGCTACGTCAACGCGGATCACTTCATAAACCGCCTTGAAAACGGCCTTGACGAGGTCGTCCGCGAGCGCGGCAACAACTTCTCCGCCGGTCAGCGCCAGCTTCTGAGCTTTGCCCGCACGATAATCCATAAGCCCGAGGTCATGATACTCGACGAGGCCACCGCCAACATCGATACCGAGACCGAGGTCCTCATACAGGATTCCATGGAGAAGATGATGAATATCGGCACCATGCTCATCGTCGCGCACCGCCTCTCCACGATCCAGCACGCGGACAACATAATAGTCCTCTCGAAGGGCGAGATAGTCGAGCAGGGCACCCATCAGGAGCTTCTGAAGAATCCCAACGGCAAGTACCACGCCCTCTATATGCTCCAGTTCGAGAAGGAGAAGCAGCGAAAGGGCGAGTAAATAAGCGCAAAAAACCGGGGCTTATGCTTGACGGTGATGAGGCAATTTAAAAGCAAACGGTATGATCGGCACTCAAGCCGGCCGCGAGCTGTGCGAGCCGCAGAGCGGCCGTAATGACATATTTGTCATAGGCCGCGGGCGCCGCGCCGCGTTAGGCGCGGAACTCGTCAACGCAAGCATGGCTAACCGCCCCTGCGAGGCATGATCCGCGGTAATTATACAGCAAAACACTCTTCCGAGAATTCAAGATTCGGAGGAGTGTTTTTTGCGTTTGTATCAATAGAGCCGCTCAGTTGACCAAAACCTGCCTTATGAGGGTTCGGCTTATGCCACGGTTTTTTTATGCGGACGATTTGTTATCTTTTTCTGTGGCGGCGCCTGCTCCTGAGCCTGCCTGCTCTGCGGCGGGGCTTGTATCTTTTCGGTCTCTTCATCAGCCACCTTATCAGATGAGCGAGCAAGCCTATCGCAACGAGGGCGATAAAAGCGATTTGAAGATAAGTTTCGATCTTATCCTCCGCGATGACGCCTATATGCACAAGGTATTCCGCAAGAGCAACGGCGGGAATGAACAAAAAGAGGGCGGCCTGCAGGAATATCGCAAGGATCATATAGCTCCTGCACCTGCCTATTGCGAGCGGGAGAAACAGGATATAGGCTATCGGCTTCGGAAGCGGGATATAGTCCGACTCGTTATGTCTGCCGTCCGGCAGAGCGAGCAAGCAGTTGAACCCGTAGCAGAAGAGCCATCCGATGGCGGCCATCACCATGCTTTTGATAAGCTCGCGTTCCATGGGCTCACCTCTTCCTTATGTTTTTACGCGCCCTGTCACCGCCGGTTCGCGGCTTGCCCTTGCTCTTTACAGAGGGCTTTGCCGGAGCCTTTGCGTTTTTCTTCCCGGGCGTTGGGGTCGGCCTTCCCTCCGGCACGAGGCAGTCGCGCCCGTTTCCTATGAGATCCTCCCTGCCCGCTTTTATGAGCGCCTGTCTTGCGGTTTCCCGGTAATAGGGCATGAAATACTGCATAAGCGCGCGCTGCATCGCCTTTTCGGCGGGGTCCCGCGGGACGTACACCGGCTGCATATCGCGTGGATCGAGCCCCGTATAAAACATACAGGTCGAAAGCGTGCCCGGGGTGGGGTAGAAGTCCTGCACCTGCTCCGGGCGCTGACCGGTCTTTTTAAGATAGAGCGCAAGCTCTATCGCCGAATCGAGCGTGCTCCCGGGGTGACTGCTCATAAAATACGGCACGATGTACTGATCCATCCCGAGCTGACGGTTGACCTTCCCGTACTTCTGACAGAACCTGTCGTAGAGGCCGCCCGCGGGCTTGCCCATGAGCCTCAGCACGTTATCCGAGATATGCTCCGGGGCGACCTTCAGCTGCCCCGAAACGTGATGCGCCACGAGCTCCCTAATGAACGAATCGTCCCTGTCGAACATGAGATAATCATACCTTATCCCGCTGCGGACGAATACCTTTTTGACTCCCGGCACCTGCCTCAGCTTTTTAAGCAGGGCGGTGAAATCCTTATGATCCACCTCGACGTTTTTGCAGTGATCGTAGCCCAGACAGTCGCGCTTCTTGCAGACGCCCTTTGTCAGCTGCTTTTTGCAGGCGGGCTGTCTGAAATTCGCAGTAGGCCCGCCGACGTCGTGGATGTAGCCCTTGAAGTTGGGGAGCTTCGTCAAAAGCTCGGCCTCCCGTATGAGGGACTCATGGCTCCGCGCCTGAATGACGCGGCCCTGATGGAACGTGAGCGCGCAGAACGAGCACGCGCCGAAGCAGCCGCGCGTCGAAACGAGGCTGAACTCCACCTCGTCGATTGCGGGTATATGCTCCTTATAAGAGGGGTGAGGCAGCCTCGTATACGGGAGCTCGTAAACGTCGTCGAGCTCCTGCGTTGAAAGGGGCGCCGCGGGCGGGTTCGCAACGAGCCAGCGGTTCCCGTGCTTCTGCGCGAGGCGGCGCCCGGCTATCGCATCCTGCTCCTCATACTCGCGCATGAACGCGCGGCAGTAGGCGCGCTTGTCGGCGGAGACCTCCTCAAACGAGGGTATCTCGTCGCAGTCGTAGACGTTCTCGAGCGACCCCGCCATATAGCAGGTCCCCGCGACGTAGGTTATATCGCGTATATCGAGCCCGGAAGCGAGCGCGTCCGCTATCTCGACGGTCTGCCTCTCGCCCATGCCGTAGGTGAGGATATCCGCGCCGGAATCGACGAGCACGCTCCTTCTCACCTTATCGTCCCAATAATCGTAATGGGCGAAGCGCCTGAGGCTCGCCTCTATCCCGCCGATGACGATCGGCACGCCGCTGAACGCCTCGCGTATGCGGTTGCAGTAGACGGTCGTCGCCCTGTCGGGGCGCAGACCCGCCCTGCCGCCGGGGGAGTAGCTGTCGGCGGAGCGGCGCTTTTTCGAGCTCGTGTAGTGGTTCACCATCGAATCCATGTTCCCCGCGTTCACCATGAAGGCGAGCCTCGGCCGCCCGAACCGCGTGAAATCCTCGGAGTTCTTCCAGTTGGGCTGGGCGATTATTCCGACGGAGTACCCGCGCGAGGCGAGCACGCGCCCGATTATCGCCGTGCCGAAGGAGGGATGGTCAACGTAAGCGTCTCCCGTCACGATGACGAAATCCGCTTCCTCCGTCCCGAAAACGTCGTATAGCTCCCTCCTCGTCATGGGGAGGGGAGTTCTGTATTGCGTAAATTCCATCGCTTATCTTTTTGATCCGAAAAATTCTCCGAGGAGCTTCGCGCACTCCTCCTCCATAATGCCGCCGAAAACGGGTATCTCCGCGCCGAACGCGCCGCTGCCGATATCGGCCTTTGTGCCGAAGGCGCCGCAGGTTTCGTCGTAAGCCCCGAAGGCCGCCGCCCCGAGCCTGAAATTGAGGCACGCCCCGGCGCACATGGGGCAGGGCTCCATTGTGACGTAAAGCACGCAGTCGTCAAGGTACCTCGTCCCGAGCTTTTCCGCGGCGAGGCGAAGCGCCGTCAGCTCCGCGTGGCGCGAGGCGTCGCCGTATTTCATCACCTCGTTGTGAGCGCGGGAAACTATCCCGTCCCCCCGCACGACGACCGCCCCAACGGGCGTTTCGCCCTCAAAAAAGGCGGTCTTCGCCTCCCGCAGAGCTTCTTCCATGAATCTTTTTTCTATCCGCACAGCAAACACCGCCCCATTGATCTTAAACTTTATTATACCATTTCGCGCCCGTGAATGGAATATCGGCATGAAAAAAACAGGAACAAAAATTTTTACAAAACAGGGGTTGACTTTTGTCAACCCATATGCTAACATGGAATTGCGATACAGCGCTGTAAATGAAACGAAGGAAGACGCATATGAAAAACGTGACACTCTCAGACGGCGAATGGAAGCTCATGAACCTGCTCTGGGACGAGCAGCCCATGACGATGGGCGGCTTTGTCGAAGCCATGAAGCAGGAGACGGGCTGGACGAAATCGACCGTCAACGTGATGCTGAAGCGCCTCGCCGAAAAGGGCGCGGTGGAGATAGCCTCCGACGGCACGAGGAAGCTCTATTACCCCCTCGTCCGCCGCGACGACGCCGTAATGAGCGAGGCGAAGAACACGATAAAAAAGATACGCATGGACAGGTTCGGTCTGCTCGTCAGCGCGATGACGCAGGAGTCGGAGCTTTCCGACGCCGAAATAGACGAGCTCATCGGCATATTGAAGGGAGCGAAACGCAATGACTGATCCCGTATGGGTGATATCCTCATCGGTACTGATACTTGCCGTCATCGCCATCCGCGCGATACTCGGCAAAAGGATGAGCGCGGGCCTTCGTTACGCGCTCTGGGGGCTGGTGCTCCTGCGCCTCCTCATCCCGGGGACGGTGTTCTCCTCGCCCGTCAGCGTGAAGAGCGCCGTGATAAAGGCGCCCGTCGTCTCCGATATCGAGGCGGTGAGGCGCGTCTCTTCCGTCAGTATGGATGACGAAGGCGTGGTGACGGGCAGGCTCGCCGGAGTGAAGCCGCCGGAGGAAGCATATCCGTACGCTTCAAGCTTTGCTTACCCCGTCGAGCTCGTTCTTGAGGAGAAAGCGACTCCCGAACGATTTGAGAGCCTCCGAAGGACCGTCGAAGCGCGGGAAATTATGAATATCGTCTGGTACTGCGGGATGGCGGCGCTGGCGCTCCGGTTCATATTCGCAAATACGCGGGCGTATCTCGATCTGCGAAGGCGGCGCGAGCCGATCCCGGCCGATGCTCCCTGCCGGGTCTACGCCGTGGATGGGATAAGCTCATCCTGCCTCTTCATGGGGGCGGTCTACGTATCGAAGCAGACTGCCATGGACGGGCACGAGCTTAAAAACGTCCTTGCGCACGAGCTTGCCCACCGCCGCCACGGGGACGGCGTCACCGTGTTTTTAAGGAGCGCCGCTCTCATACTCCATTGGTATAACCCGCTCGTTTGGGCGGCGGCGTATATCTCCCGCCGCGACGGGGAGCTGTTCGCCGACGCGGGCGCGATAAAGGCACTCGGCGAGGATGAGCGCGAGTCCTACGGTATGACGCTCATCGGGCTCTCCTCCAAGCTCAAAAAGCGGGTCGGCCTCAGCGTTGCCGCAACCACCATGACGGGCGGCAAACGCGAACTGAAAGAAAGGATAACGCATATGGCGAAGCATACGAAAACGAAACTGATGATCGCGGCGGCGGTGACCGCGCTCCTGCTTGCCGCGCTCGCGTTCTGCTTCCTCGGCTGCAAGTCGAACAACCCGCCCAATGGGAAGACGAACGGGCCCGATAAGCTGTTCACCTATTTTATCGATATCGACCATGACGGAGAGGCGGAGGAGTTTACCGTCGATCTTGAAGCGCTCGGGACCGAGGGCCATGCCTCACCCTTTATCACCAAGAACGGCGAGGAGATCATAAGGCTCGACGAGTTCGGGACCTCGCATGCCGGTATGGTCAGCTACGCGCATACGGAGCTTGACGGCAGCGATTATATTCTCAGATACGCGCCGTATCTCGGAGGCGGCACTTTCAGCATCGGTTACGAGCTGCTGGAGCTCCGTAACGGAGAGCTTTCGGTTAAGGAACAGGACTCGTTCCGCCTCGATAATACCGGCAATGAAGGCATGGAGACCGCCGCCGAAAGGGGCGCCGCGCTGATAGAGCGCGTAAACGAGCTTTGGAAGAGCTCAAAGCTGATGATAAGCACCGATTCATTCACCCTGATGCGGAGCGGGCTCTTTAATATCGCGGACGGTACCCCGTTCGAGACCGACGGCGCGAATGTTATCGCATTCTCGCATCATCAGATCTTCACTCCGGAAAAAGGATCCCGGATCGTCTCCTTCGGCGAGCCGGTATCCTACAAGGAAAAGCTCGTCGTCATCGACGATTTCTTTACGGATCAGGAGGATTATCATTCGGCTATGACGATCGCTCAGAAGCTGGAATATCTTGCCCGTTTCCTCAACACAGCGCCGACCGACGAATGGGTGTTGGATGGCATCGAAGAGTCAAACTATTATGCATACATGCAGGCCGCGGCCGATCTGCTCGCGAATGGAAGCCTGACGCCGGTCTATACCTGCGACGTCTTTTTCCGGCTCGATGACGACGCTCTGCGCGCCTATGCAAAAAGGACCGAGCTTTACAGAATAAGGGATGATGGCCAATACGAGTATTCCTTCGAGTACTCTGAGCCGATCGCCGAATACCCGCGCGAGGTGGGCGAAAAGGCGCTCAACAGGCTCTATGCCGATATAGCGGACTCAAGCTTCGTCGGGCCATATACGGGCGCCGAGGGCTTTGTCGGCGACGACTGGTTCGTATTGAAGACGGTCGACGACTCCATGCAGGATATCCAGTTCAGCGTCATCTTCCATAGGGAAGGGAACGAGTGGCATGAGTTCGGCGACAACAATTCGCAGCAGGACCGCCCGCTCTTCGGCGCGTGCATAGTCGATGAGAATGTCGGTTTCCTCAGCTATTTCACAAAGTTCTATGACGAGCCGGACGGATCCTACCGCAAGATATGGCTCTACCGCACGGACGACGGCGGCAAGACCTGGGTAGATATGGGCCTCGAGATACCGGAGGAGTACGGCAACTGCTACCCCGGCTACGCGGCCTCGCCCGTCTTCGACGGCGATCACGGCGTGATGCAGGTCTGCGCGTTCGGACTCGGTTCGTCAGGAGAGGAAACGCAGTATAAGGGCCTCTGGTATGAGACCTTCGACGGCGGGCTGACGTGGACCCTGCGCGGCGATCCCGACGCGGCGACAACTCCCGCCCCACAACAGGACATCGAGTTCCCCTCCAATGAATGGCTTCTTGAGGAAAGCTGGAAGCTCGCGGAGGAGGTCGGCAGGATCCACGGCGTACAGTTCGATAAAGACGAGCACGATATCCGCAAGAGCTCCATCCCGTCGAATAACGGTTATCACGGCGAAGTGAGCATAAACTTCTTTGGGGATGAAGCAAATCTGTGGATCTACTATGTCGATGATTACAGCGGCAATTGGCCGGAGCATATCACGATGGATATGTGCAGGCTGTCCTACGACGCGTATGTCGATCAGATCGACGGGATCGACGACGATCCCGAAAAGTGGCAGAGGGACAGGGAAGAGTTTTCGTGGCCTACGATCACCGTCAGCAGGAACGAGCTGAAAAACGCGGGCTATGACTTCTCCTCCGACGAGGAGGCGGCGGACTGTGCGGCGGCGTACTACGGCGACAGGATCGTAAATATGTTCACCGGGTGCTCTGAGGATAATATCTTCCGTTGCTATGAGGCGGTGAACGTCGAGATCGCGCCGAACGATTTCGTTCTCGATTATCAGACTCACCTTGCCTGGCTTGCCGTGCGTCCCGTTAACGAATGGATCTTCAGTAGGGGCTTCGGCGATATTCTGGAGGCGCTTTACGGCGGCGACGAATACCCCGAATGCCGTGGTTGGTTCACGATCTGGTATGGGATCAACGTCAGGGACATGGGGGACGGCTCGTTCTCCGTGACCTATAACTTCGACGCATAATTATCCCCCCCGCAAAGGTTCGTTCCTTTGCGGGGTTTTTTATGCTTGCACTATTCAATAAGAAGGGTTATAATATAAGCGGGGTAACTCCCGCAATAAAAAACAATCGGAGGAATGATAAGAATGGCACTTGTAACAAGCACCGAGATGTTCAGAAAAGCTTATGATGGCGGCTACGCTATCGGCGCCTTCAACGTAAACAACATGGAGATCGTCCAGGGTATCACCGAGGCTGCGGCGGAGCTCAACGCGCCCCTCATCCTGCAGGTCTCCAAGGGTGCGCGCGCGTATGCCAATCATACCTATCTCATGAAGCTGGTCGAGGCCGCGGTGATCGAGACCGGTCTGCCCATCGTGCTCCACCTCGATCACGGCGATTCGTTCGAGCTCTGCAAGAGCTGCATCGACGGCGGCTTCACTTCCGTCATGATCGACGCCTCCTCTAAGCCCTTCGCCGAGAATATCGAGGTCACCCGCAAGGTCGTCGAGTACGCTCACGATCACGGCGTGGTCGTAGAGGCCGAGCTCGGCACTCTCGCCGGCGTTGAGGATGAGGTCAAGGTCAAGGCGGAGGATTCCTCCTACACAAGGCCCGAAGAGGTGCAGGAGTTCGTTGAGAAGACCGGCTGCGATTCCCTCGCCATCGCCATCGGCACCAGCCACGGCGCGTATAAGTTCACCGCCGCGCAGTGCACCCGCAACGAGCAGGGCATCCTCGTGCCCCCGCCCCTCAGGTTCGACGTGCTCGAAGAGGTCGAAAAGCGCCTGCCCGGCTTCCCGATCGTTCTGCACGGCTCCAGCTCCGTACCGCAGGAGTTCGTCAAGATGATCAACGAGAACGGCGGCAATATGCCCGACGCCGTCGGCATCCCCGAGGAACAGCTCAGGAAGGCCGCCAAGTCCGCCGTCTGCAAGATCAACATCGATTCCGACCTGCGCCTCGCCATGACGGCGAACATCCGTAAGTATTTCGCGGAGCATCCCGATCATTTCGATCCCAGGCAGTACTTAAAGCCCGCCCGCGCCGCCATCAAGGAGCTTGTAAAGCACAAGATCGTTGACGTTCTCGGCTGCGACGGCAAGGCTTGATCCGATCGTAATGGCGGCTCCCGCCCCTCGCGGGGCCGCCTTCTTTAAAGGTGCACTATGCAGGATTATGATTACACCGTGCTGCTCACCGACGAGGAGGGCGGCGAGATCGAGTGCGAGCTGCTCGACAGGATCGAATTCGGGGGCGAGTTCTACTCCGTTCTGCTTCCCGTCGACGACGACAGCTCCGAGCCCGAGGCAGTCATATTGAAGGAAAGCCCCTCGGGTGAGCTCATGGGCTTTGAAGACGCCGCCGTGCTTGACAGGGTCTTCGCGCTGTTCCTCGAACGAAACGGCATGAGCAAATAAAAAAGAGGTCATCAAATGTCCAATCCATCAAGAATACTGATCGACGGCTCGAAATTCGGGCTCGATTGGCTCAAGGTCTATTGGTATGGCGCTCTCATCGTGGTGGGGATAGTCATCTGCTATCTCCTCTGCTCGCATGAGGCGAAGCGCCGCAGGCTCCACAAGGACTGCGTCATAGACCTTGCGCTCTGGACCGTCCCCCTCGGGGCGGTGTTCGCGAGGCTCTACTATATCGTCTTTGCGCTTGACGTTTTCATCAGGCCCGGCATGAGCTTCGGCGAGATACTTCTCGGCATGATAAACGTCCGCGACGGAGGCCTTGCGATCTACGGGGCGATAATCGGCGGCGTGATAGGCATGCTCATCTACAGCCGCAGGAAGAGGATGCACTTCCTCTCCATAACGGATCTCGTATTGCCCTCGGTCGCGCTCGCCCAGGCGATAGGCCGCTGGGGGAATTTCTTCAATCAGGAAGCATACGGCACTGTAATTGCGGAGGGATTCCCGCCGTATTTCCCGCTTGCCGTCAGAATAGACGAATGCCATCAGGCCTGCTGCGCGGATCTTCCGAGCAACCTCAACAACATCCATTACGCCACGTTCTTCTATGAATCGTGCTGGTGCCTCGTGATATTCCTCGTCCTCTGGTTCATCGTGAGGAAACGCGCCGGGCACAGGGGCGACGTCACAATGGGCTATCTGCTCATGTACGGCGTCGAAAGGGCTCTTGTAGAGGGTCTGCGCACGGACAGCCTCATGTGGGGGAACGTCCGCGTTTCGCAGGCGCTCTCTGCGCTGCTGGCCGTATTCGCGCTCGCGTTCCTCGTTGCGACCTTCGTCCTCGACAAAAAGCGCGGCCGCGTCCATCGCCCCGTGCGGGAGGTCTATTACGGCAGGATGGCAGAGCTCAACGCCGGCATTGATATGCCCCGGGAAGCCGCAAATGCCGAGCAGCCCGCCGATGCCGGGCAGCCCACGGAAGCGGAGCAGCCTGCGGATGCGGAACAGCCCGCCGACGCGGAGCAGCCCGCCGATGCGGAGCCCGCCCCGGAGGGTGAGAATGAATAGGCTCGCGCTCATCGCCGCGGCTGTTTTGGCCGCGCTCATATTCACGGGGTGCGTAAACAAGGCCCCGGTCATCCACAGCGAGACAGGCCCTTCGAGGACTCCGACCCCCGCCGCAACGGAGGAGGCGGAGCGGACCACGCCCCCGGAAACCGATATCACCCCCGAGCCCGCGGAAGTGACGCCCCAGCCCGCCGACTATAACCCCAACAGGACCCGGACGGACGTAAAGGACGCCCTCGGCAGGATAATCTCCGGCCCGGAGCATTATACCCGCTACCTCTCGTTCCGCACCATGCTCGTCTATGAGGAGGATCAGGACACCTTCCTCGACGGGACCATCCGCAACGATTATTCCCGGCCGATCACCTGCGCGGTGGACGTCGTCTATTATGATGACGAAGGCGCGGAGCTCGCAAGGGCGCGCCTCCAGACGCGGGACGGGCAATACCTCCTCGTACTGGAGCCGGGCAATACCGTCGTTTACGCGCACATACTCACGGATATCACCCTCACCGAACGCGAGTATGAGCTGGAGTACGATATGGACGTCGGCGTAAGGCCGCTTAATTGAATGAACGGTGCGGAGGAAACAAGCCTCCGCACCGTTTTTTTTCATTCGATATTCAGAACAGCTCGACCTCGAACCTGTCGAAATCAACGGGTTCCATGAAATCGGCGGGGGAGAACACCGCCCGCGAGAACTGCTCGAGATCCCGCACGTGCTTCTTCAATATGACCGGGCGGGAGAGGTTGAGCTTTCGGCAGAGCTCGGTCATGGGCTCCGTCCAGTCGCCGACCTCATATGCGTGCTTCGCGTGAACGGCGACGACCTCATCCGAAACGGTGTGATCGTCCTTGCGGATCTTTCCCCAAAGCTTCATGCTTCCTCCGTCAATGGCCGTAGACGACCGTCTTTGCGAGGTCGGGCCTGTCCGTGATGAGGGATGTGACGCCCATCGCCGCGAGCTTCTCCATCCAGGCGGGGTCGTCGACGGTCCAGATATTGGTCTCTATGCCGCGCTTCGCGCATTCCTCCGCCATGAGGGGAGTCTTGCTTATCGTTATAAAATGCGGGTGCAGGGCGGCGGCGCCGAGCGAGGCGGCGTAGCTCCACGGCGCGGCGAAAATGCTCATGTAGAGCAGGCCGATCTTCGCCGTCGGGCGCTTCGTGAGGAGCTCGTATACCGAGTAGTGATTGAACGAGGAATAGAGTATGCTGCCCTGCATCGCCATCTCGTCCTCAAGGGCGAGGAGCTTATCCACTATGCCGGGGTAGTCCATTATGTCGGTCTTGACCTCCACGTTTATCATCTTGCCCGTCCCTTGGAAGAGCGAATACACCTCGCGCAGGGTGGGTATTTTGACCCCCGCGAAGCCTTCGCGCCCGCAGGAGGCGTCGAAGCTCTTGAGCTCCTCCAGCGTGTAACCGCCGACGAAGCCCTTCGCGTTGGTCGTGCGGTCGAGCTTCTCGTCGTGGATGACGACGAGCTCCCCGTCCTTTGAAAGATGCACGTCGAGCTCGACCCCGTCGGCTCCCTGCTCAAGCGCCATCTCGAAGGCGGGCATCGTGTTTTCCGGCGCATAGAAGGATGCGCCCCTGTGTCCCAGTATCTTTGTATTCATAAGGTTTTCTCCTTTTGTTTATTCGTTGTTTTCAATGAGGCCGCGCTCAGACAGCAGGAGCATCACGTCCCGCGCGATGTCGTCCGGCGCGCGCATTGAGGCGCCGTCCATGCAGTTCACGACGCAAACGTCCTCATACCTTTCGGATGCGAGGCGGTACATGGCGCTCGCCCTCTCCTGTATGCCGGAGCTGCGCTCGTAAACGTCGCGGCACTCGCCGCCGACGTATTCGCGGAAGCCCTTCCGGTCGACGTTCTGCCCGGCGCGCTCGGTGTTGACGTCGAAGAAAACGTTGAGATCCGGCCTCGGCAGGCCGAAATGCCCGTATTCAAGCTCGAATACCCAATCGATGATATCGGGCTTCTCATGATCGCGGTCGCGTATGCTCTGATACACCGCGTTCGAGAGCACGTACCTGTTTATAATAAGGAAGTCGTACTCGCCGTCGCGCCAATCGCGGAAGGCCTCGAACCTGTCGAGCGCGAACCAGAGAGCCATGCTCTTCTGATCCACGTCCGTCGCGAGGACGCCCTCCTCGCCGGAGAGCAGCCGCCCCACCTGCGAGCCGAAGAACGACTCGTAAACGGGGAAGGACTTCGTGTCGACGCTGTATCCCCTTGCCGTGAGCCCCTCGCGAAGCTTGTTGAACTGGACGGTCTTGCCGCTCCCGTCTATGCCTTCGATGGTGATTATCTTCGTCTTCATCGGTTTCTCCTTTATGAAAGCAGTTTCCTGAGCTGTCCGTAGTCCGCCTCGTCAAGGTAGGCGTGTATGCGCGTGCCATCGGCGGTATGCTCCTCCGAGAGGACGGTCCCGACCTTGTAGATGAAGCCCGCCGCCTCGTACTTCGAGTACGGTATGACGAGGTCGATTTCATGCCTGCGGGAATTGAGCATCCCCTCGGCCAAAGTGAGGAGCATGTCAAGCCCCAGCTTCTCCTTCGCGCTGATGAACACCCGCCCCCGCCCGGAGGCGTTCGCGGGCTGCGCGGGGAAGGAGGGCAGTGCGTCGCACTTGTTGAAAACGTCGATCCTCGGCGTGTTCCCCGCGCCGAGATCGGCCAATACCTCCTCGACTACGCGCATCTGCGTCTCATGGTAATCGGAGGATATATCGATCACGTGCAGTATCAGATCCGCGCGTGAGACCTCCTCCAGAGTGGAGCGGAATGCGTTTATGAGGTCATGCGGGAGCTTATTTATAAAGCCTACCGTGTCGGAAAGTATTATCTCCGTCCCGGCGGGGAGGGAGATCCTCCTCACTACCGGGTCGAGCGTCGCAAAGAGCTTGTCCTCTGCAAGAACGTCCGCGCCGGAAAGCGAATTCAAAAGCGTGCTCTTGCCCGCGTTGGTGTAGCCGACGAGCGCAACGAGCGGCGTACTTGCCCCGCGGCGGCTTTCGCTGCGCAGATCCCTCTGCTTCGAGACCTCCTTCAATTCCTCCTCGAGCTCATAGATCCTGCGGCGGATGCGCCTGCGGTCGATCTCAAGCTTCTTCTCGCCCGGGCCCCTCGTGCCGATCCCTCCGCCGAGGCGGGAGAGCGCCTGTCCCTGCCCGAGAAGGCGGGGCAGACGGTACTTCAGCTGCGCCAGCTCCACCTGGAGCTTGCCCTCGCGGCTCTGCGCGCGGGCGGCGAATATGTCGAGTATGAGGGTCGTCCTGTCTATGACGGAGGCTCCGAGTATCTCTTCGAGGTTCCTCTGCTGTATTGCGGAGAGCTCGTCATCGAATATGAAGAGATCCGCCTCGAGCTCGCTCCCCAGAAGGGAGAGTTCCTCCGCCTTGCCGGAACCGACGTAGGTCGCGTTGTCGATGGGGCGCCTCTTCAGCGGGACGCTCCCGACCACGTTCGCGCCCGCCGTCTTTGCGAGCTCCCTCAGCTCCGAGAGGGTATCGTAGCCTTCGCCGCCGTCAATGCCGACGAGTATCGCCCTCTCGGGTTCGGCCTCCCTGACCTCCTTCGTGACGGAGCGGAAGCGGTCGTCGGATATGTATATCTCGCTTATGAGCGCGTGATGCGGCAGCTTATACGGGCGCAGCGGCCCGTAGACGAGCGCAGTCCGATTGCCCTCGTCGTCCTTTTCGCCGATGAAGGCGGCGTAAAGCTGCGTGGGCTTCCCGTTCAGCACGCCGAGGCTCGACATCGAGTCGAGCTGCATGGAGCGCAGCGTCCCGAGATCCACCCCGGAGGGGCGGCCGTCGCCGTTCGGGTGCGTGTGCAGGCAGCGCACTCCGCAGAGGCGGTCCTCGTTGCGTACGAGGCGCATATTCGGCATCTCGACATTGCTGTCGCTCCCGACGGAAACGTCGACGACGTGCCCGTCGCGCGCGATATAGACGGATATCTCGCGGTTGATCTCGCCCGTGAGCTCCGCCATGAGGCTTATGAGCTCATGCGAAGCGAACTCGTTCTGCCCCATCCTTATTTCATAGAGCGAGCGGATCCTCTCCAGAGTGGCGGATCGGATGCCGTTCAGCTCGCCGTTGACCTTGTTTGCCATATACTGCTCCATTATGATCCTTTACGCTATTATAACGCCTGCGCGGCGATTTTTCAAACATTTTATAGCGGGCCGTCTCGCGCCGCGCTTCTCCCGAAAGGAGGAGGAGCGCAAGGAGATTCGGCAGTGCCATCAGGTAGTTGAAAACCTCGCCGAGCTTCCATGCGAAAGCCGTCCCCGCGGCGGCCCCCGCAGGGATCAGCAGCAGGAACGCCGCGCGGAAGGGGAGCGCCGCCCTGTTCCCGAAGAGGGCGCAGGCACATCTTTCCCCATAGAACGACCACCCGACGAGCGATGTGAAAGCGAAGAGGAGCACGCTCGCGCAGAGGAACAGAGAAGCGGTCTTTTCTCCGTAAACGGAAGCGAACGCCGCACGCGCAAGCTCCGCCCCGGCGGCGCTGCCGAAGGGGATGGGTACGCCGCTCGTCAGTATAACGAGCGCCGTCAGAGTGCAGATGACGATGGTGTCGGCGAACACCTCGAACACGCCCATCAGCCCCTGCCGGACGGGATCCTTTTCATCGGAAGATGCGTGCGCCATCGCGCCGGAGCCGACGCCCGCCTCGTTCGAATAGACCCCCCGTGCGACGCCGACCCGGAGAGCTTCCCTCATCCCGAGCCCGAAAGCCCCGCCCGCCGCGGAATCCGGGCGGAACGCCCCGCGCACTATTTCAGCGATCGCCTCGGGCACGCGGGCGTGGTTGACGAGGAGCACAGCCGCGCATGCCGCGGCGTATACGAGCGCCATCGCCGGGACGGCTCTTTCCGAGAAGGCGCCTATGCGCTTCACGCCGCCGAGTATCACCGCGCCGGTCAGGACGGAAGCGAACGCCCCGATCGTGATCAGAAGCGCCCTTTGCCCGACGGGAACTCCGAGCGCGGCGGCAAGGCCCGCGCCCGCCTCGGCGATGGTGTTCGATTGGACGAGCGCAGTCCCGATGAGCGCCGCCGACATGCCGAATACGGAATAGACGGCGGCAAGCCTCCGCCCGAACGGGCCGAGCCCCCTCTCCATGTACCGTGCGGGCCCGCCGACGGGAGGGGAGGAGGAGTCGCGGTAAAGCATGGCGAGCACTATCTCCGTCAGCTTCGTCGCCATGCCGAGGAGCCCCGCCGCCCACATCCAGAAAACCGCGCCCGCCCCGCCGAGGCTTATCGCACCCGCGACCCCGGCAATGTTCGCCGTCCCGACGGAGGAGCCGAGCGCCGTCGCCATCGCGCGGAAAGGGGAGACGCCCCCCTTGGTGGACCTCCTCTTAAACGGGAGCCGAAGCGCCCGTCCCAGATGGGTGAACTGAAAGAATCCGAGGCGCAGAGTCAGGAAACTCCCGACCCCGAGCGTGAGGAAAGCCATTAGTGATCCGAAATGATCCATATTCGATCCTATGACGCAAGCTCGCCGATTATCAAAGCCATATCCTCCACGCGGGCTTGATTAACACGCCTGCGTGAGGTATAATCCCATTATGAACAGCATCTTCGTGAGCCGGAGCGGGGACGGCCATTTGAACCTCGCCACAGACGAATACCTGCTCGAACAGTACCGCCTCGGAAGGATGGAGGGCGTCACGCTCTTCTTCTACGTAAATTCCGGCGACGTCATAATCGGCAGGAACCAGAGCGCCTGGCGCGAGTGCGACGTCGACCGCATGAGGAGGGACGGGGTGCGCCTCGTCCGCCGCCACACGGGCGGGGGAGCAGTCTACCACGACGAAGGCAACCTCAATTTCTCCTTCATCACAGACGAGCTGCTCTACGATAAGCAGAGGCTGAACGCCGTTGTGCTCCGCGCCGTGAGGAGCCTCGGCGTTCCGGCGGAGGTCTCCGGCAGGAACGATTTCACGTTCGAAGGAAGGAAGTTCTCCGGCTGCGCATACGGCCTCAGCGGCCGTGCCCGCGCCATGCACGGCACCCTGCTCGTCAACACGGACTTCGGACGATTGTCCGAATACCTGAAGCCCTCCCGAATGAAGCTCGAAGCGAAGGGGATCTCAAGCGTAAAAGCAAGGGTCGTCAACCTTTCGGAAGCCGCCGAAGTCTCGGTCGACCGTGCGAGAGAGGCCATCGCCCGCGAATTCATCCGTGAGTTCGGAGAGGCGGAGCTCCTAACCCTTTCCGATGAGGCGAAGGAGGCTGTCGGACGATTGTACGAGAAGCAGCGTTCGTGGGAATGGATATTCGGACGAACGCCCGACTTCGACATCTCGTTCGAGGAGAGGCTCTCGTTCGGAGAGATACAGCTCCATCTGCGGCTGCACGGAGGCGTCGTCACGGAAGCCGCCGTGTTTACCGACGCGCTCGACGTCGGTATAGCGGATGAGATCGCGTCGCTCGTCACGGGATGCAGATTCGGGAAGAAAGCCCTTGCCGGGGCGCTGAATAAAGGCGGAGCGGAAGCCCGCGAGCTCGCCCGCCGATTGAACGAAACGGAGTATGGATATGATGAATGACAAAGCCGCCGCCCTGGCGGAAGGCGCAAGGATCGCCTTGGCCTCCATGCCGGAGCTTGCGTTTGAAGAGGAAAAAACCAAGGCATATATTAAGGCTTTTCTTGCGGAGCATACCACTCTCGAGGTGCACGACGAGGGGGCGTTCCTCTACGCCGCCCACCGCGAGGGTTCAAATACCGCGATCGCCGTCCGCGCTGATTTCGACGCCGTCCCCACGGAAACCGGTGCAAAGCACCTCTGCGGGCACAACGGGCACACGGCGGCGCTGCTGGCGCTCGCCCTTCTG
The DNA here is from genome assembly GCA_017509785.1 of Clostridia bacterium. Classification (GTDB taxonomy): domain Bacteria; phylum Bacillota; class Clostridia; order Christensenellales; family CAG-138; genus UBA3857. The sequence goes on along the minus strand of JAFWOT010000012.1, from coordinate 511,331 downwards.
CTTGAGGGAAACAAGGTCGGCGGGGACGTAATACTCCTCTTCCAGCCCGCGGAGGAGACGGGCGCGGGCGCCCCCGCCTGCGCGGAGCTGTTCCGGAAGGAGCGCATCGATTCGATCATCGGAGCGCATAACATACCCGGCGAGCCCCTCGGCAAGCTGATACTCAGGCACGGCGTTTTCGCATGCGCTTCCTGCGGGCTGGAGATAGCGATGACCGGCTCGCCCGCGCACGCCGCTTACCCGGAAAACGGCGTCGATCCGACGAAGCCCCTTGCGGAGCTCGCACTCAGCATACCCGACAGGGCGGCGGAGCTCACCCGCGAATACGGCTGTATGACGCTTGCGACCGTCGTAGGCATGAGGACGGGGGAGAAGGCCTTCGGCGTCGCCGCCTCAGAAGGCAGGCTCTGGGTCACTCTCCGCTCCGAGGATCCGGGGGCATTCGCCAAGCTCGTCGACTTCGCTAAATCGGACGCTCGTGCGAGAGCGTCGGACGCTCGTGCGAAGGTTGCTTTCGCGGAATACGATCCCTTCCCGGCTACGGTCAACGACGAGGGACTCGTCAACCGCGCCGAAGCCGTCTGTCTGTCGGAGAAGCTTCCTTATAAATATGCGTCGGTCCCGTTCCGCTGGTCGGAGGATTTCGGTCATTACGGCGCATACGCGCCCTCGCTGTTTTTCGGTATCGGCTCCGGAGAGTGCACTCCGCCGCTCCATACGGCCTCCTATTGCTACCCCGAAGGGCTCGCGCCGATCGCCGCGAGGATATTCCTGAAGCTCGTCCGCGGCCTCCGATAGGGCGGGGGAGAAGGCTTGTTTTCCATCGATAATATATCTTATTTGCCCTATTGACTTTTCGTCAAAACCCTGTATAATGGTCAATGTCGCTGAGCGACGCAATAATTGCCTGGTTGGTCTAGTGGCCTAGGACGCTGCCCTCTCACGGCGGTAACAGGGGTTCGACTCCCCTACCAGGTACCAAAGAAAAAGAGCTGCACCGCAGCTCTTTTTCTTTGCATAAACGGAGGGATTCTGCCCCCGACAGAGCGGAGGCGCCCCCTTTTTCCTTTCACGGGCGCGCACTTATTCACATTCCAAAAAAAATTTCCCAAATTCTTCGTCCACCCTATGGACAGATTTAAATTTTGATGATACAATACTGGTGTAATTGAATATACGCCCGAGCAGGCCCTTTCGGGAATGCTCCCGCGTAAGTTCGGTTCAAAAAATTTTTAGGAGGAAAAACCTATGACTAAGAGAGTTCTCAGCGTTCTCGTTGCAGTTCTCATGGTGATGGCTCTCATCCCCATGGCGGCATTCGCATCGGGCAATGCAAAGACTGCGGCGGTCAATCCTACCAAGAGCCGTGTTGCTCCCGTGGATTACGATCCCCCCGCAGAGGGCAACGCCAGGGTCGTTCTGACCGCTGGTGATGTCTGGCAGGACGGCACCGGCTATCAGATGCTTCTGGACGCCGACGCTACTGCGTATGGGTCCATCATCCCCGAGCAGGGCGGTCTGACGAGCTCCGGCGCTGCGGATGAGACCATCTATGGCGAGTTCGAGTATAAGATCCCCGAAAACGCCGATGGCGCGCTCGACACGCAGAACATCATCCTTAACAGCACCGGTACCGTCGAGGTTCCCGCCGGCACCTATGACTGGTGCATCGCCAACCCCACCCCCGATGATCGTGTCTGGATCGCTTCCGATCAGGGCACCATCGGCGGCAGGTATGACGACTACGTTTTCGAAGACGGCTATACCTACGTTTTCTCCGTCTCTCTCGGCGGTCAGAACGATAAGGTCGATCTCGAGATCATCGATCCGTCCGGCGAGTCCAACGTCGAAACCCCGCTCTTCGGTTACTACTTCGAGTCCGATCCCGCTGAGGAAGGCTGGATCTTCGAAGACGCCGACGGCGACGGCCACAACTGGGCTTGGGCGACCGCGAGCAGCAGCTATCCCGCCTATGAGGGCGAGGGCTGCATCTGGTCCGCTTCCTTTGACAGCACCGCGCTGACCCCCGACAACTGGGCTTATTCCCCCGAGTTCGAGGTCCCCGCTGTTAACCCCTACGCTACCTTCTGGACGAGGAGCTACTCCTCCTCCTACCCTGAGAAGCTCGAGGCTTACGTTGTTGTTGACGGCGATCCCGTTGTTGCCGTTGAGCAGTTCGACGCTCCCTCCGCTTACGATCAGTACACGATCGACCTCGCTGATTATGCCGGTCAGACTGTCCAGCTCGCGTTCCGCAACTACGGCACCAACGATATGTGGCGCATTATGCTGGACGCCGTTGAGGTTTACGGCGAAGAGGCTTCCGAGCCCATGAGCGAGCTCGACGAGGCTCTGAACGTCGCGGGCGGCAAGCTCCACTTCGAGACCAGCGAGGCTTATCCCTGGGCAGTCTTTGAGGACGGCGACCGTCTTGCTGCATGGTCCACCAATAACGGTGTTTCCAGCTCCACCTCCACCGTTTCCACCACCGTCAACGCCAACGAGGGCGACACCCTCAGCTTTGACTTCATGGCTTGGGGCGAGGGCAGCAGTACCGCTTGGGACAAGTGCGAGTTCAAGGTAGACGGCGTCACCGTTCAGACCTGGGGCGCCCTTCAGAACAACGATTGGGAGACCTACACCTACACCTTCACCGCGGGCGGCGAGCATGAGCTCACCTGGTCCTACACGAAGGATTCTTCCGTCAACCCCACCGGCGACTATTTCGCTGTTGACGAGGTAGCTCTTACCACCGGCGAAGTTCCCCCCACCGAAGTACCTCCCACCGAAGTACCTCCCACCGAAGAGCCCACCGATGGTCTCATTGTCGGCTACTACTTCGAGACCGAGGAAGAGGCCAATATGTGGACCAACGTTGACGCCGACGGCGACGGCAACGGCTGGTACTGGCTTGGCTATGGCATCAACCAGACGACCGGCAATATGGCATATGAAGGCATCGGCAACATGACCTCTGCCTCCTATCAGGGCGCTGCTCTGACTCCGGACAACTGGCTTATCAGCCCTGCTGTTGAGCTTCCCGAAGGCACCGCCAGTGTCACCATGTACATCGGCGCGCAGGATCCCAGCTGGGCGGATGAGCATTACGCTGTTTATGCCGGCACTTCCGCCGACACCGCTTCTATGGTTCCCGTCATTGAAGAGTCGGTTTCTACCGGCGCGTACGCTCAGTATGAGGCCGATCTCTCCGAATTTGCCGGCGAGACCGTCTACATTGCAGTGCGTCACTTCAACTGCACCGATATGTTCCGTCTTAATCTCGACCAGGTCGAGTTCTGGGGCGAGGGCGGCGAGCCCGTTGTAACTCCCGAACCCACCGAGACCGAGCCCGTTGTAACTCCCGAACCCTCTGAGCCCTCCACCGGCCTCATTGCGGGTTATTACTTCGAGACTCAGGAGCAGGTCGACGAGTGGACCTTCATCGGCACCGATGAGACCAACTGGGTCTGGTCCGACAACAACCCCGGCGGTTATGATTACACCGAGTTCGCTCACGAGGGCGGCCACTTCATCATGTCCTACTCCTTCGTGGACTACGTCGGCGCTTACCAGGCTGACAACTGGGCGATCTCTCCCGCCGTTACCCTGCCCGAGGGCGAGGCTTCCGTTAGCTTCTATGCGAGCAACGCGAACGCCACCTACCCCGAGCCCTTCAGCGTATACGTTGGCCTTACCCCCAACACCGCTGATATGATCCTCCTGCAGGCCAACATCTCCCCGACCACCGGGTATGATGATGAGTGGACCCATTACGAGATCGATCTCTCCGACTATGCCGGCGAGACCATCTACCTTGCGTTCTACGATAACTGCTACGATTGCTACGAGATCTGGATCGACCAGGTCGAGTTCCTTGGCGAGGGCGGCGAGCCCATTGAGACTCCCGAACCCACCGAGACCGAGCCTCCCGTAACCGGCGACCTCGACGAGGCCCTGAACGTACCCGGCGGCACTCTCCACTTCGAGACCTTCGCTCAGTATCCCTGGACCACCGCCACCGAGGGCAGCCACTTCTACGCCATCTCCGGCAACGCGGGCGTTGCCTCCAGCACCTCCACTCTTACCACGACTGTCATCGCCGAGGAAGGCGACATCGTCCAGTTTGAGTTCAAGGCTTGGGGCGAAGGCTCCAGCACCTTCTGGGATCACTGCGACTTCGCAGTTGACGGCCAGGTAGTCATGACCTACGGCGCTTACGACAATGACTGGGAAGCTTTCGCTTATCAGCTCACTGCCGGCGAGCACACCCTCGTCTGGTCCTACACCAAGGACAGCTCCGTTAACCCCACCGGCGACTACTTCGCGGTAGATAACGTCTACGTCGGCGAGCCCGTTCTCGCTGAGGAGATCGTCGCCACCGAGTCTCTTGAGGTTCCCGTGAACCGCACCGGCGTTATCGAGTGGACCGTCCTCCCCGAGGAAGCCTTCGATAAGGAAGTCTACTTCACCGTTGACGATCCTTCCATCGCGACCGTTAACGAGAACGGCGTTGTCCGCGGCGTTGCCGAGGGCGAGACCTTCGTTACCGTTGCGCTCGTATCCGATCCCTCCGTCTATGCTGTGACTGAGATCACCGTCATTGACACCGGTCTCACCATGGCTCAGATCTACGGTATCTGCACCTATGATATGGGCGGTGTTTACGATAACAATTGGGTAACCTTCACCGACGTCGATCCCGGCACCGTCACCGGCATCACCGGCGCTCCCGAAGCGTTTGGCGCAGCTTATGCCTACGGCACCGTGTTCGGCTTCACCACCGAGGGCGTGTACTTCACCGCTCCCTTTGATAATCTGGGCAACGTCACCTACGGCGCTTCCTTCACCGGCGGCACCGTGACCTCTCTGTCCTACGATTACACCAGGGGAACCATCTTCGGCATTGCCGCTGATGACAATGGTTACTCCTACTTCATCAATGTCGATCCCGCCAGCGGCGCTGTTACCACCGTCACCACCAACAGCCAGCACTACTACGGCTTCTGCATTGATGAGAACGGCACCGGCTACGGTATTGCCAACACCGGCGATCTTTACGCCATCAACCTCGATACCGGCGCTGCCACGCTCGTAGGCAACACCGGCGTATCCTGCTCCTACGTACAGGATCTCGCCTATGATTTCGACACCGGCGATATCTACTGGGCGCAGATCCTCGATTCGACCACCAACGGCCTCTATCGCCTTGACAAGAACACCGGCGCTGCCGACTTCTGCGGCACCATCGGCACCGCGGGCATGGAGATCGTCGGCATGTTCCTGATCCCCGGCTCCGAGCCCGGCTCCGGTGACGAGCACCCCGTAACGGGCGTCACCATCAACCCGACGGAGGTCACCATCCACGTTGGTGACACCGCTCAGTTCACCGCTTCCGTACAGCCCTTCAACGCCGATAACAAGAACGTTGAGTGGTCCGTCGATGATGAGTCCATCATCATGGTCGACCAGAACGGTCTCGTCGTCGGTCTTGCCGAGGGCACCGCGATGGTTTGCGTAACCACCGAGGAGGGCGGCTATCAGGCGTTCGCCATCGTCAACGTCATCCCCGAGGTCGGCGGCTTTGTTGAAGGCTTCTACTTCGAGGATCAGGCTGAGGTCGATGAATGGACCTTTGTCGATCAGGACGGTGACGGCCATAACTGGATCTGGAACCTTGGTCCTGATGGCTCCACCGGCATGACCCCCTATGAGGGCGAGGGTATCATCTACTCCGAGTCCTACGTCAATGACGGCTTTGGCGGCGGCGTTGCGATTAATCCCGATAACTGGGCTATTTCTCCCGCTATCGATCTGCCCGACGGCAGCGCAACAGTAACCCTCTTTGCCGCTGGTCAGGATCCGAGCTACGCGGCTGAGCACTTCGCCATCTACGCCGGTCTTACCAACAACCCCGACGAGATGATCCAGGTCTCCTCCGAGTTTGTTGTCACCGGTGAGTATCAGCAGTTTGAGGTCGATCTCTCCGACTTCACCGGCGAGACCGTCTACATCGCGATCCGTCACTTCAATATCACCGATATGTTCATCCTCAACATCGACCAGGTAGAGGTCTGGGGCAGTGACGACGGTCCTCAGCCCACCCATCTCTGGGGCGACGCTGATGGCAACGGCGAAGTCAACTCCCTCGACGTCCTCGCTCTCATGAGGCACGTCATGAACCTCATCACCCTCAACTCCGAGGATCTCGATCCTTGGTGCGACGTCAACGGTGACGGCAGCATCGACATGACCGATGCTCTGCTCATCGCCCGTTACGTCAACGGCGCCATTCCCGAGCTTCCCTGCTTCTGATATTTAGAGGCATAAGCCGGTAAACGACCGACTTCAGGCCCGCCGGAGCAACCGCTCCGGCGGGCTTTTTGCGTCCCGAAATCGGGGCTTGACAAAATTCACTTTATGTGCATGGGGTGCATGGGGTGGGGGGGAGGCGCGCTTTCAGCTCTCCGCCGCCCGGCTCGCCTCTGTAAGGTGCTCCTGCGCCGGGCTTCCCCCAAGGGAAGGCTTCGGCGCCCGCGCCGTCCATCCCCTCCGGGGGGTGGTTCAAAATTTGAACCGGGGGTGGTGCATCAGATGAACCGGGGGTGGTGCATCAGATGAACCCTATAAACTAAAAGAAGATAAACGCATGTCGATCTCGCTTCGCTCGATCGACATGGGGGATCGAACGAACGCGGCGGGAACAGCATTCGGGTTATATTATTTCATCTGAAAAACTCTTGCAATCGACAGGCAAATATAGTATAATATTATCATCCAATAAAATGAGTTTCTAAAGGAGGATACCACTATGACCAAGCGAATACTCAGTCTTCTCGTTGCGGCCCTTATGGTGATGGCTCTCATCCCCATGAGCGTTTTCGCAAAGGAGGACAAGGCCATCAACGGTTCGCGCGATGAGCAGGTCGTCGCTTCGTGGGATTTCGAAACGGATCCTATCGAGGACGGCTGGGTGTTCACGGACGATGACGGCGATGGCTCAAACTGGGCATGGTCCGCCGATGGAACAAACTTCCACAGCGGCACCCATTCCATCACTTCCGCGTCTTACTCCGGCGGCGCGCTGACCCCCGATAACTGGGCTCAGTCCCCCTATATCGAGGTCCCCGCGGGTGGCTGTACGCTCAGCTTCTGGGTAAAGAACTATTCGGCAAGTTTTCCCGAGACCTTTCAGGTCTGGTACAACTTTGAGGGTCAAGTCGGCGAGCCTCTCGCCCAGGGTGTGACTGTTGAAGGCGCCGCCTGGACGGAGCTCACTTATCAGATCCCCGATTCCAATGGCGAGAGGGTCGCCGTGGCCATCCGTCATTACGGCTGCACCGACATGTGGAAGTTCTTCATCGATGACGTGACCGTCACCGCCGATGTCGAAGTCATTCCCACCGAGCCTGCCGATCCCACCGCACCTCCCATGGATGATTACGCGATCCATGAGGTCTGCGTGAACGGTTACGAGTCCCCTGTCGCGGGCGAGCTCGCTACCGATCACCTCAACATCACCGTTCCCGCCGACGTGCACTATGATATCCATCATGAGAGCTGGTCTCCCGAGTGGTGGGATAACAACCCCGACGTAGACGATGAGTTCTTCGGCACCTTCGTCGAGGGCAACCCCTACTCCATGGGCGTGACCGTCGTAGCCGAGGAAGGCTACTACTTCGCCGCTGACTGCGTGTTCTGCGTAAACGGCTCCGAGGAGCTCGTTGACTACACCTACACCGCCGTTGACGATGAGGACAACACCTTCTGCTACGTCTGGACGATCCCCGAAGAGGCGGCTCCCGCCGAGGTCACTCCCAACGTCATCGACACCATCGAGATCAACGACTTCGTTGAGCCCGCATGGGGCGAGCACCCGTTCTATGACGTCACCGTTCCCGCCGGCGCGCCTTACACCATCGACTACACCGAGTGGGTATGGTGGAACTACGATCTGGGTGACGGCGACGGAATGACCCCGTCCGATACTTTCGATAACGAAAGCTACGCTTACTATCAGTATTTCGAGATCCTTCCCGCCGAGGGTTATACCTTCGCCGAGAACGTGACCGTCAAGGTCAACGGCGATGAGTCCATCATTGATAATGCCGGCACAAGCACCGCGGACGGCTATTATTGGGCTTACACCATCGATTTCTTCGTCACCGAGCCCGCAGAGCCCACCGAGCCTCCTGTAGAGCCCACCGAGCCCCCGGCAAGCGATCTTGACGCGGCTCTCAACGTCCCGGGCGGCACGCTCCACTTCGAGACGGGCGAGACCTACCCCTGGATCGTTGTCGAGGAGGGCGACCGCGTATTCGCGCAGAGCGGCAACGCAGGGGCTGCCAGCAGCACCTCCGAGCTCACCCTCACTCTCGATCTTGCCGAGCCTCAGATGATCGCCTTCGAGTTCAAGGCATGGGGCGAAGGCTCCAACACCTTCTGGGATCACTGCGACTTCACCGTTGACGGCGAGCGCGTACTCTACTACGGCGCTTACGACAACGATTGGGAGGCCTACACGCTGATCCTTCCCGCCGGCGAGCACACCCTCGTCTGGTCCTACACCAAGGATTCCTCCGTCAACCCGACCGGCGACTATTTCGCTCTCGATAACGTAGAGCTGACCGACGTTCCCGAGGTCACCGTCACCTTCGTCGACGGGCTCACGAATGAGACCCTCGGAAGCTGGAACGTAGCCGCGGGCACCGTGCTTGACGAGACCGCGTTCCCCGCAGTCCCCGAGCATGAGGGCTATGAGTTCGTAGGCTGGAACTACAACGGCGATCCCGTATTCGAGGATACCACGATCACCGCAAGGTTCCGCGATCCGAACGCCCCCAACGCGACCGTCATTCTGAACGTTCCCGAGGATCACTGGGGAGACGGCTCCGGCTATCAGATGCTGCTTGACGCGGATGCGACCGCTTACGGCTCCATCATCCCCACGACAGGCCCGCTGACCGCCTCCGGCGACGCTCCCGCATCCGTTTACGCGGAGTTCGAGTATAAGATCCCCGAGAACGCGGACGGTTCCCTCAATACGAGCAACATGGTCAACAGCGCGCAGGTTGCTATCGAGCTTCCCGCGGGTGTGTATGACTGGTGCATCACCAACCCCACTCCCGGCGACCGTGTATGGATCGCCTCCGAGCAGGGCAACGTTGGCGGCCGCGCTGACGATTATGAGTTCCTCGCGGGCTATACCTACACCTTCACCGTAACTCTTCAGGGTCAGAACGACGCCGTTAACGTTGAGATCGAGGAGGGGAATACTCCCACCGAGCCTCCTGTAGATCCCACCCCCACACCCGTTCCTACCGATCCTACCGAACCTCCTGTGGATCCCACACCCACGCCCGTTCCCACCGATCCCGGTGAGCAAAGCCTCATCGCAGGTTACTATTTTGAGGTTCCCTTCGATCAAGAGGGTTGGACTGCGGTGGATTCCGACGGCGACGGCCACAACTGGATCTGGAGCCCCGACTTCAATGACAACGGTTACTCCTACGTCGGTCAGGGCTATGCCTATGAGGGCGACGGCTTTGCTGTTTCCGAGTCCTATCTTGACAGCACTGGCACTTCCCTCGATCCCGATAACTGGCTCATCTCCGAAGGTATCGACATTCCCGAAGGATCAGCCTCTCTGTCCCTGTACACCTGCGTAAACAATACGAGCTATCCCGATCACATCGCGGTTTATGTCGGTCTTACACCCAACCCCGAAGATATGATCGTTGTTATTCCCGAGAGAGTTGTCGACGTCAACTATTCGGACTATCTGCATCTTGAGGCGGATTTGACCCAGTTCGGCGGCGAGACCGTTTACATCGGTATCCGTCACTTCAACAGCTATGATCTGTATCAGCTCTGGGTCGATCAGGTTGAGGTGTTCGGCGAATCCGGCGGACCCGTCGATCCCGAGCCGATCCCCATCCACGAGGTCTATGTGAACGGTTGGGGCACCCCCGTTGAGGGCGTTGCCGGTATCGACCATATGTTCCTCGAGACTCCCTCCGACGCGCCTTACTTCCTCGTTTACGGCGGCTGGCGCGACGAGACCGATCAGCAGCAGATGTGGGGCGAACAGCACGTCTTCATCGCCGGTCATGAGTATTCCGAGGGCTGCCAGATCTGGGCCGAGGAAGGATACTACTTCGCGGACGACTGCGTATTCTACGCGGACGGCTCCCAGGATATCCTCGATCTCCAGTGGTGCTACGTTGATGAGGCGGAGAACTACATCTGCTACATGAACAGCCTGCCCGTTGTCTGCGAGTCCGAGGGTCCCGGCATCCTCTGGGGTGACGCCGACGGCGACGGCGACGTCGATTCCACCGACGTCCTGCTCCTGATGCGCCACGTCATGCACCTTGCCACTGTTACCGACGAGCAGCTTGCCGTCTGCGACGTCAACGGCGACGGCGTGATCGACATGGCGGACTGCCTGCTCATCTCCCGTAAGGTGATGGGGCTCATCACCGGGTTCCCCGTTGAATAAACGGCAAGTATCTCAAAAAGACTCAATATATCATTAGTTCGAACCGCGGCGGGAAGACCCGCCGCGGTTCGTTCTCTGTTTCCACAAAAAACATTGAAAAATGAACAGTTTTTTCTTCGAAAATGTATAAAACTATCACCCGAAAAATCGAACAAAAGCGTTGAAATTGTGACAATATTGTGATATAATGTATACAATATTTGGGTACGTACCCGCATCAATCAAGGAGGAAAACACAATGACTAAGAAAAGGATCAGCATTCTCGTCGCGGTTCTCATGGTGCTTGCGCTTTTGCCCATGGGCGCTTCGGCAAAGGGTGTTTCCGCTCACCGTGAAGGCGTTCGCGCTCCGTCCGTCTCCACCAGGGACGTTGACGTGGACGGTTCCATTCTGTTCGATGACTTCGACGGAGACGACCTCAACGGCGATTGGAACATTTACAATGCAGACGGTAATACCGCTACCTTCGGCTCCGGCTCCAGCGCCGAGGACTTCTCCGACTGGATGTGGATGAATCTCGGCTCCGTCGCCCACAGCGGGAGCTACGGCTTCGCTTCCTTCTCCTACTATCAGGACGACAGCAGCTACGCTTCCTGGGATCAGGATAACTGGTTCTTTGTTGACGTCACAATTCCGGCCGGCGCGACTAACGTTTATCTCAGCTACTATGCGAGGTCATGGTTCGACGGTTATCGGGACGCCCTGGGCGTTTACGTCGGCGATCCCGACGCCGTTACAACCGATATCAGCACATGGACGAACGTCGTTCCCCTTGCAGACGTCCCCGGCTCTTACAGTCAGTACACCGCCGATCTGAGCGCCTATGCCGGCTCCGAGATATACGTGCTCTTCCGTCATAAGGCTAACGACTGCGGCGGCGTGTTCCTTGACGACGTCAACATCGGCATCACCGGCAACCCGCCCGCTACTCCCGAACCCACTCCCGAACCCACTCCCGAACCCGATCTCGGCGAGCTCGTCAAGGGCTTCTACTTCGAGGAGGGCTCCAATGCCGAGAACTTCACCTTCGTCGATAAGGACGGCGACGGCTTCAACTGGGAGTGGCAGGAGACCCTTCCCGAGACCAACCAGATGACCCCCTATGAGGGCGGCGGTCTGATTTATTCCGCTTCCTACGACAACGATGGCAGCACCGCGCTGACCCCCGATAACTGGGCGATCTCTCCCGCGGTCACTCTCCCCAACGAGACCGCGGCCGTCACCCTTTTCGCCGAGGGTCAGGATGAGGATTGGGCGGCAGAGAACTTTGCCATCTACTGCGGCACCACCGCAAACCCCGACCAGATGACCAAGGTCGCGGGCGACTTCACCGCCACGGGCGAATACGTCAAGTACATGGCGGACCTCTCCGCGTATGCGGGGCAGACGGTTTATATTGCCATCCGCCACTATAATATCACCGATATGTTCTTCCTCAACGTCGACCAGGTGGAGGTCTGGGGCACTGAGGCGGATACCCCGCCCGTGCCGACCTATACCGTCACCTTCGTTGACGGGCTCACCAACGAGGTAATAAAGACCGAGGTGGTGGAGGAGGGCTCAGCCGCGACCGCGCCCGAACCCCCCGTGCATGAGGGCTACACCTTCTCCGGGTGGGACGTTGATTTCTCCAACGTGACTTCGGATATCAAGGTCACCGCCAACTACACGCAGGATCCCGTCGCGACCCTGCTCGGCGACGTCAACTGCGACGGCTTCGTCGATATGGGCGACATATCCGCACTCTCCGCTTACCTGCTTGGCGTAGGCGATCTCACAAGCGAGGGTCTCCTGAACGCGGACGCCAGTCTTAACGGCACGGTCGATTCTTCCGACCTCTCCGCCATATTCGCGCTCATCTGACGCCCAATTGAATGGCTTTGCGGGGCTCCCTTCGGGGAACCCCGCTTGCCTCCCGCGCTTGTTACGCGGGATTTTTTTGCGCCCGGGCGGGGGAGAAGCGTCCCAAAAAACGGCGCCTCCCGCTTCGATGGCGAAAACGCGGCAAAGAGGCGTCTTTAGTTTGGCTTCGGGAAAATGTGATAAATCCCTTCATATATTCATCCGAAAATAATTTACTGAATATTTTATATTATTGAAATCCGTTGAAAGAAAATGTGAAAAGTGCTATAATGTATACAATGTTCGGGCGAATGCCCGCAATCGGTCAAAGGAGGAAAAAACAATGACAAAGAAACTCATAAGTCTTCTTGTCGCGGCGCTCATGGTGCTTGCGGTCGTCCCCCTTGGGGCAATGGCAAGGGTCTCCGTCGGCGAAGCGAAGACGGAGCTGATGCTTGCCGACCGTCACGGCGGCGCGCGCAGGCTTAACTCACTGAGGGCGAACGAGGCTCCCGCCGTAAAGGATGACGTAGTTCTGACAGATCTCCTTCTCGAGGAGAACTGGGACGGCGATTCTCTCAACAACCCCAATTGGTGGATGTATAATGCCGACGGGAACACCTTCACCTACAATGACTCCACCAACTATTCCAACTGGGTATGGAGCACGGTAGGCGAGGACTACGCTTACAGCGGGACCGGCGCAATGATGTCCTACTCCTATATCGGCAGCACCGCCCGCGATCAGGATAACTGGCTCGTCACCCCGGATCTCACCATTCCGGCGGCGGGGTATTATCTCAGCTACTACGCAAGGTCCGCCAACGAGAGCTTCCTGGATCATCTCCAGATAATGATCGGCGAGAGCGGCGTCGCCTATGACGACAGCACCATAACCCCCTCCGAGTGGGTATCCGCCGTCGATCTCTACGAGGTCCCCGCGTCGTATTCCCAGATGCTGGTCGATCTTTCCGCCTACGCGGGCAAGACGATCGCCATTGCCTTCCGTCACGTCGATTACGATGAGGTCGCCGTCATTCTCGACGACGTCGCCGTCGGCCTCGGCGACAGCAGCTCCATAGTCGCGGATACGGGCGTCACAGTCAGCGCGGGCACGCTTGCTCTCACGCTTACGAACAGCTCCGTTCTCACGGCGACCGTCGCACCCGAAAACACCACCTTCCCCGGGGTCACTTGGTCGAGCAGCGACACATCTGTCGCGGTCGTCAACTCCGTCGGCGGCGTGCTGGCTGTAGGCGTCGGCACGGCGACGATCACGGCGACGTCCCACAGCGGGTTTACCGCAAGCTGCGAGGTCACCGTCACCGAGGGCGAGGAGTCCTTTGAGGACGATCTCATCGCCTACGGCATCTACGATCTCAACACCCAGACCGAGAACACCTGGTACACCATGGACCGCTTCGGTACCGCGGTCGTCGACGCGGCGGGCGATACCACCTTCTACGCTTCCGAGTATGACGGAATGGACGGTAAGCTCTACGCCTATGAGGAGGTGGAGGGCTCCGACAGCACCTACACCTATAACTTCCTCTCCTTCGATATAGCGAACAGCTACGCGAAGACGGTCATAGCTACCGGCCTCAGCACGATGCCCGAGTGGATGGCCTATGATTTCGATAACGACGTGATGTACGGCGGATTCTACTATCAGGACGCCGATGAGAAGATCCACTTCGATATCGCAGAGGTGGATCTCACCACCGGTCTTGAAGGCGAAGTCCTCGTGGATACCTACAACGCGGCCTATGATGAGAACGATACCTGGGGTCTTGTTCCGAGGCTCGTCACCTATGTCGGCAGCGGCATATTCGCCGCCGCAAGCTCCGACTATATCTTCCTGCTCGCCCCCAACTACGAGGGCGAGGAGCTTGCCGTCGGCTTCCTCGGCGACGATCAGGCGACCGTCTCCGCGCAGGTCGGCTCCATGACCCAGTATGCGCAGAAGCTCTGGTACAATCCCTTTGACGGCATGCTCTACTGGGCGGCAATATTCGGGAACACCTGCACCATGGTGGTCACCGATATGGATACGGGCGTTTCCGCCGCGACGGGCGTCACCGGCCTTGCGGGTGAGACCAACGGCATGCAGACCACAGCGCTCTTCGTTCCCTACACCCTCCAGACGACCGTCACCTACACGGTCACGTTCGTTGACGGGCTCACCAACGAGGTAATAAAGACCGAGGTGGTGGAGGAGGGCACAGCCGCGACCGCGCCTGAACCCCCCGTGCATGAGGGCTACACCTTCACCGGATGGGACGCCGATTTCAGCAGCGTGACCTCGGATATGAAGGTCGTCGCTCTCTATGAGCAGAACCCCGTCGGCCTCCTCGGCGACGTCAACTGCGACGGCGTAGTCGACATGGGCGATATCTCCGCGCTCTCCGCGTACCTGCTCGGCATGGGCCAGCTCAGCGCCGAGGGTCTCGCGAACGCGGACGCGAGCCTCAACGGTTCTGTCGATTCTTCGGATCTTTCCGCCATATTCGCCCTCATCTGACGCGTTCATGATCGACCGTCGGAGCCCCCGCTCCGACGGTTTTTTATATTATTGTTTTCTGTTGAAAAACCACGGGAGACGCGTTATAATATAGAAGACCGAATATGGAATTTTTTTGGAGGTAAAACATGATACAGTTCGATCTTATCCGTTCCACCGATCCCGAGCTTTGCGATTATATGGAGCAGGAGCTGGCCCGTCAGCGCGACCATCTTGAGCTCATCGCATCCGAGAACTTCGTAAGTGAGACCGTCATGGCCTGCATGGGCAGCCATCTGACCAACAAGTATGCCGAGGGTTATCCCGGAAAGCGCTATTACGGCGGCTGCGAGAAGGTCGACATGGTCGAAGATCTTGCCCGCAACAGGGCGAAGCTCCTCTTCGGCGCGGATCACGCCAACGTACAGCCCCATTCCGGCGCACAGGCGAACCTCTCCGTATACTTCGCGCTCCTCAATCCCGGCGACACCATCCTCGGTATGAACCTCTCCCACGGCGGTCACCTCACCCACGGTTCCCCCGTCAACATGAGCGGTAAGTATTTCCACTTCGTTCCCTACGGCGTTTCCGATGTGGACGAGCGTATCGACTACGACGAGCTCGAGAAGATCGCCGTTGAGAATCAGCCCAAGATGATCGTCGCGGGCGCCAGCGCTTACCCCAGGGCGATCGATTTCGAGCGCATCGCCGAGATCGCGCATAAGGTCAACGCCATATTCATGGTGGATATGGCTCACATCGCCGGCCTCGTCGCCGCGGGTCTGCACATGAATCCCGTTCCCTATGCGGACGTCGTCACCTCCACCACCCATAAGACCCTTCGCGGCCCCCGCGGCGGTATGATCCTCTGCAAGGAGCAGTACGCCAAGGCCATCGACAAGGGCATTTTCCCCGGCACTCAGGGCGGCCCCCTCATGCACATAATCGCCGCCAAGGCCGCCTGCTTCGGCGAGGCATTGAAGCCCGAGTTCAAGGAGTATCAGAAGCAGGTCGTCAAGAACGCCGCCGTGCTCGCCAAGTCCCTTGCGGATAACGGCATGCGCATCGTCTCCGGCGGTACGGACAACCACCTCATGCTCGTCGACCTGACTCCCGTCGGCCGCACCGGCAAGGACGTTGAGCATTGGCTCGACGCCGCCAACATCACCGTCAACAAGAACACCATCCCCAAGGAGACCCTCAGTCCCTTCGTTACCTCCGGCCTCAGGATCGGCACCCCCGCCGTTACCACCCGCGGCTTCAAGGAGGATGAGATGGTCGAGATCGGCGCCCTCATCTCCAAGATCGCCCTGCGCGGCGAGGAAGCCATTCCCGAAGTCAAGGCCGCCGTTATCGAGCTGACCAAGAAGCATCCCCTTTACGAGTAACAGATGAGCCATGGGGCCGTTCAAAAAAAGGACGGCCTCTTTCTTTTATTTGTCTTGAGAAACGCAGCCCTTTGTGTTATCATAGACGCAAATATAAGAATGCGAGGCAAATGCAATAATGCGCAGATTCCTGGCCGCAGTCGGGCTCGTGCTCGTTATCGCGGGGTTCGTGATGATCCCCGTATCCCTTTTCTGCAAGCTGAATTTTCTTATCCCGGTGGGGCTCATACTCGCGTCGTTCCTTATTTTGACGTACGTGAAGAAGCTCCCTTCCGATCTTGACGACGAGGGGGAGGGCTCCGATGAAAACAGGGAATAAGCACGGCGTCATCCGGCGGTTTATAAGCTATTACCGCGGGCATCTCCCGCTCTTCACGGCGGATATGCTCTGCGCGCTCATGATCTCCGCGGTGGATATCGTCTACCCGCTGATGGCGAGGAACGCTCTCAACGAGTACGTCGTCCCCGGCGCGGATACGATGCGCCCCTTCCTCATACTGATCTCGATCGCGGTGCTCATGCATATCGCGCGCGCCGCGTGCAATTATTTCGTCACCTACTACGGGCACGTGCTCGGAGTCTATATCGAGACCGACATGCGCCACGACGTATTCACGCATCTGCAGAAGCTCGGCTTCTCGTTTTACGATAAGTCGAGGACGGGCAAGCTCATGGCAAGATGCACGACCGATCTCTTCGACGTAGTCGAGCTCGCTCATCACGGCCCGGAGGATCTGTTCATTTCGCTCGTCACGTTCATAGGCTCCTTCATCGCGATGGCGACCATCGATCTCAAGCTCTCCCTCATGCTGATGGCGACCATCCCCATCATGGTGTTCTTCGTCATGTATCTGAGGAAGCAGCTCAACCTGACCTCTCG
Source organism: Clostridia bacterium (assembly GCA_017509785.1). Taxonomy (GTDB): domain Bacteria; phylum Bacillota; class Clostridia; order Christensenellales; family CAG-138; genus UBA3857. The sequence goes on along the minus strand of JAFWOT010000012.1, from coordinate 494,222 downwards.
CAAGGTGAAGGAGAGCATCGCCGGCATCAACGCGGATATCGAATCCGCCATCTCGGGCGCGAGGGTCGCCAAAGCCTTCACCAACGAGGATCACGAGATCGAAAAGTTCGATAACGGCAGCCGCAGGTATCTGCACGCCAAGGCCATGAACTACAAGGCGATGGGCAAATTCATGTGCGGGATGGAGTTCTTCACCACCATACTGAAGGTGCTCGTGCTGGGCTTCGCGGGCGTGCTCATAATCTCGGGCCGGGGGGAGATGACCTCCAACGATCTCTTCGTGTTCCTGCTCTACATCACCTCGTTCACCTCGCCCATCAGAAAGCTTGCAATGTTCACGGAGCAGTACACCTCCGGCATGGCGGGTTTCCGCCGCTTTATCGAGATAATGGACACCGACCCCGAGATAACCGATTCCCCGAACGCCGTCGAGCTTCGTGACGTCAGGGGCGATATCGAATTCAGGGACGTCTCCTTCGCCTATTCCGAGGACGGCAGGCACGTGCTCGATCATATCAGCCTCACCGTCCCGCACGGGAAGACGGTCGCCCTTGTCGGCCCCTCCGGCGGTGGAAAGACCACGCTCTGCCACCTCATACCCCGCTTTTATGAGGTGATCGACGGCGCCGTCACGGTCGACGGGCATGACGTGCGCGAGGTCACGATGCGCTCGCTTCGCGGGAACATCGGCATAGTCCAGCAGGACGTGTTCCTCTTTGCGGCCTCAATAAAGGAGAACATCCGCTACGGCAGGCTCGACGCCACCGACGAGGAGATAGTCGAGGCGGCAAAAAGGGCCGAGATCCACGACGATATTATGAAGATGCCCGAGGGCTATGAGACCGTCGTCGGCGAGCGCGGGATAACCCTCTCCGGCGGGCAGAAGCAGCGCGTCTCGATCGCGAGGATATTCCTCAAAAACCCGCCGATACTCATACTCGACGAGGCGACGAGCGCCCTCGATTCCGCGACGGAGGCGAAGATATCCTCGGCGCTGGAGCGGCTCTCCGTCGGCCGCACGACGCTCATAATCGCGCACAGGCTCTCGACGGTCAGGAACGCCGACGAGATAATAGTCATCGACGAAACGGGCATATTGGAGCGCGGCACGCATGAGGAGCTCATAAAGCTGAACGGCGCGTACAAGCTCCTCCACGACGCGCAGAACCTCCTCTACGGAAAGGAATGACCCCATGCAGCACGAGATAAACACCCCGGCTCCGCTCCTCAATGACGACGGCTCCCTTTATGAGGCGGGCTACGCCAAGTACCCGATACTCGTCTACGACCGCTCGGCGGTCAGGGGCGGCAGGATGCGCATAAAGGAGTGGGATTATTATCTCATCCACAACGACCGATTCGCCGTCGCCCTCACCTGCGACGACAACTCCTACATGGGCATGATGAGCGTTTCGTTCATCGACTTCGGGAAGCGCTCCGAAACGACAAAGAGCGTCATCATCCCTCTTACCAACGGCAGGATAAAGCTCCCGTCCTCATCGGAGAGCGGCGACGTCGTCTATAACAGCCGCCGCGTGAAGCTCAGCTTCACCCATGAGGAGGGCGGCAGGCGGCTGAAGGTGCTCTTTCGCCGGTTCAGGAAGAAGGACGATCTTGAGTGCGACATACTCCTCACGGACGAGCCGCGGGATTCGATGGTGATATCGACCCCCTTCCCCGGAAAGAAGACCGCCTTCTACTATAATCAGAAGATCGTCGGCATGCGAGCCTCCGGGACGGTGTGGTTCGACCGCAAGAAGTATAAGTTCACCCCCGGCAATTCATACGGCCTGCTCGATTGGGGCAGGGGAGTATGGACTTACGACAATACCTGGTACTGGGGCGCGGCGCAGGGAGAGACCGGCGGGCACAGGTTCGGCTTCAACATCGGTTACGGCTTCGGGGATACCTCCGCCGCTTCCGAGAACATGCTCTTCTATGACGGAGTCGCCCACAAGCTCGAGGGTGTGGAATTCCTCATTCCGAAGGACGGGCAGGGCCGTGAACTCTATGAGGAGCCCTGGCGCTTCACTTCGACGGACGGCAGGTTCGAGATGGATTTCACCCCCATCATCGACAGGAAGGCGAGGATATCCCTCGGGATCATAATGAGCGATCAGCACCAGGTGTTCGGCAGGTTCAGCGGGACAGCCGTGCTCGACGACGGCAGAAGGATAGAACTGAAGGACTTCCTCGGCTTTGCCGAAAAGGTCCGCAACAAATGGTAGATCAAACCGAAAGGATCATTGATATGAACAGCATTATAAAGGAACTCGAAAAGATCATCTCCATCGACAGCCCCACCGGCTTTACCAAGGCCGCGGCGAATTATGCGATGGACCGTCTGCGTGGGCTCGGCTATGAGCCCGAGATGACGAACAAGGGCTGCGTGCTCTGCTGCCTCGGCGGCGAGGGAGAGCCCGTCGTGTTCTCCGCGCATCTCGACACCCTCGGCGGCATGGTGGCGGAGGTCAAGTCCAACGGCCGCCTGCGCCTCACAAGGATAGGCGGCATGAACCCCAACAACGCCGAGTGCGAGAACGCATGGGTCTACACCCGCGACGGCAAAAAGTACGAGGGCTGCTTCCAGATGAACGATCCCTCCGTCCATGTCAACGGGGATTATTCCAAGCAGGAGCGCAATTGGGACAATATGGAGCTCGTGCTCGACGAGTTCGTCAGGACCCGCGAGGATACCGTGAAGCTCGGCATTGCGACGGGCGATTACGTCTGCTTCGAGCCGCGCTTCCGCGTGACGGAGTCGGGCTATATCAAGAGCCGCTTCCTTGACGACAAGCTCTCCGTTGCTGTACTCCTCGACTTTGCGAGGCGCATAAAGGAGGAGGGTCTCAGGCTCCGCCGCAAGGTCTACATCTACATCACCGTATTTGAGGAGGTAGGTCATGGCTGCTCCTCCGGAGTCCCGCGCGACGCGAGGGACATCATCTCCGTCGATATGGGCTGCGTGGGGCTCGGCCTCGAGTGCCGCGAGGAGCAGGTCTCCATCTGCGTTAAGGATTCCCACGGTCCGTACAATTACGATCTCACGGGAGAGCTCATCGACGCCGCGAAGCGCCTCGGCCTCGATTACGCGCTCGACGTATACCCCTTCTACGGTTCCGACGCGGACGCCGCCCTCGACGCGGGCTACGACCTGCGCCACGGCCTCATCGGCGCGGGCGTGTACGCTTCCCACGGGTACGAGCGCTCCCATATAAAGGGCGCGGAAAACACCCTGAAGCTTGTTATGGGGCTTTCGGTCGAATAAATGAAGACGCTCATAGAGCTTTACGTTAACGAACAGTTTGACGATCTTGCCGCCGCGATGACGTTCCGCCCCGAAAGGACCGTGTTCCTTTCGGGCGGCTTCGTGCCGGACAAGGCCACGCGCGAGGGCATGATCCGATTCATCCGCAAGGCCTGCGGCAACGCGGACGCGGAGGTCAAATTCATCGACATTGGCAGCCGTTCTTTGGGCTCGCTCTTTCAAAAGATAGGCGAGGTCGTGAAGAGATACGGCGATTGCTGCATCGATATGACGGGCGGCCCGACGGGGGCGCTCATCGCCGCGCACAGGTACTGCAAGAGGAACGGCACGAAGGCCTTCTTCTTCGATTCGCGGAGGGGGAAGTTCATAAACATACACGGCATGGCGGAGGAGATAACCTCCCACCGCCCCGAGCCGCTGACGGTGGAAAGGGCGATCGCCATGGGCGTCGGCCTCGTCACCGGGAGCGGACATTCGGCCTCCCCCTATGAGAAGGACCGCGAGGCCGCGAACGCCGTGCTCGATATCTACGCCCGGAACCTCTCCGTATGGAACGCGTTTTCGGAGTATCTGCAGTACGCCTGCAGGCATTATTACGATTCGCGCACCCAGCTCTTCACGGCTCCTTCGACCCTTCTCAATAATTCCATGCTCCTCTACGCGAATAAGAGGCTGCTCAACGAGCTCCTGCGGGCGGGCGCAATACGCGAGCTCGCGACGGATGGCGAGAGCATAAGTTTCCGTTTCGCGAACGGGTTCATGAAGGAGCTGCTGACGACGGTCGGCATGTGCCTTGAGCTGCTCATATACGTTTCCGCTCTGGAGAGCGGGCGCTTCGACGACGTCCGCATGAGCGTCGTATTCGATTGGGACGGCGTCCTCCACGGAAATTTCAACGACACCACCAACGAGCTTGACGTCGTGATGACGAAGGGGCTCTCGTCCGTGTTCGTCTCCTGCAAATCCGCAAGGCCCGACACGCGCGACCTCTACGAGATAGACTACCTCGCCCGCCGCTTCGGCGGCAGGGATGCGAACGTCGTGCTTGCGACGGCGGTCCCCCTCTCAAAGGAGAACTGGGCCACCTACATGCGCGCGCGGGATATGGGGATCATAATCGTCGAACGCGCCGATATAGAAAAGGGCCGCGAAGCTGTCGCCGAAAAGCTCATCGAACCCACGTGGCTCGACGAGAAGCCGAAGGCATGAACCGATATTCAACAGGTCCCCGGGCAAAGCCCGGGGGCTTTTTTGCATTAAAACGCGCTTTTCGCGCATATCATAAAGAAAAAACGGAGGCTGATCCACAGCGTGAAAAGATCGAAAACGGGATCCGACCGCGGGGCGCGCAGGCTCGCGGCGATGGGTCTCCCCGCGGACGCCGACTGCGTACTTCCGAAGATATCCCTGACGGGCGGGAGGTACCTGACGGTCGAGCATCACACGGGGATACTCCAATTGACGCCCTGCCTCGTGCGGCTTTACTCAAGGCTCGGCGTTATAAGGATAGAGGGCGAAGGGCTTGCGGCCCCCGAGATGGACGGCGACGAGATGCTGCTCGAGGGCGAGATAACCCTCGTCGCGTTCGAAAACAGGAAACCGGCGGCAAACGGGAGTAAATTTTGATGAAGGTATGGAAATATCATGCGGGATATGTTAATATAAGCATAGTGGGGAAGTATCCCGAAAAATTGATGGATAAAGTCATCGCCTCCGGGATACCCGTTAAAAACGCCTCAAGGCAGGGTTCTGCCATAAACGCGGAGATCCCCTCCCGGTGCATGGGAAGGCTGCGCATTATCCGCCGCGGGAGCGGCTGCCGCGTGCGCGTGGATCGCCGGCTCGGCGCTGCCGGGCGCGTGCAGCTCCTTCGGGCGAACGCCGTGTTCGCCGTTTCGCTGCTCGTCTTTCTGGCGGCGCTCGCTGTGCTCTCGACGAGAATATGGTTCATCGAGGTCGGATCCGCCTCATTGCCGGAAGCGGAGATAAAGGAAAAGCTCGCGGCGCTCGGAGCTTCCGTCGGTTCCCGCCGGAACAGGAACGCCATTGCGGGCACGGCTCGGGCGCTGATGCTCGATCCGCGCATCGTCAACGCCAAGGTGACCCTTCGCGGGGTGAAGCTGACGGTATCCGTTTCGGGCTTCGGGTATTCCGAGCCCGCCCCGGCCGCGGGCGAAGCCGCCGTGATAACCGCCGAAAAGGACTGCGTGATAAGCAGCATCTCCGTCACGAGCGGGCGCGCGCTCGTAAAGCCGGGCGACGCGGTGAAAAAGGGCGATCCCCTCATCACGGGAGATCTCTCGAACCTCAAGGAGGGGATGAGAGTTCCCGCCTCGGGCGTCGTCTGGGGGCGGGTGCTCTATCGGGTGAGCGCCGCGGCGGAGCTTCAAAGACCGAAGCTTACCCGCAGCGGAAGGGTCGAACGCGCTGTCACGGTCGGGCTGTTCGGGCGCGAATTCGGCTTTGATACCGGGTTCGAGGCATACGAGGCCGTCCCCGTCGGGGAGCGGCTCCTCTTCGGCCCGCTGCCCGTCGCACTGACGGAATACGAGGTCTGCGAGCTCGTTGAGCGCATGGAGTCCGACACGAAGGCCGGCGCCTGCGAGCGGGCAAGGCTGCTTGCGCAGGCAAAGCTCGATGAGCTGATCCCCAAAGGGGCGCTCATCAAAACCGCCGCGACCGAGATGATTGACGAGGGCGGCGCTGTAACCGCCGTAATTACGGTAACGGCATCTGAAAGGATCGGGATACCCCGGGAATGAGATATGGAAGAAAACGGAACAAACGAAGTATTCGAAACAACAGTTGAAGTCGAACAGATGGACGAGCTCATACGGCTCTTCGGCGTGTTCGACGAGAACCTCAAAATAATCGAGGCGGAGACGCTCGCCCATATTACGACAGACGCGGAGTGTATCCGCATCTCCGGCGGGGAGGAGGCCGTTGCGACCGCTTCGGCCGTGATAGAAAAGCTGCTCGAGCTCATCAGAAGGGGCGAATCCGTCGACCGCGGCAGGATCCGCTACGCGATCGACCTTGCCCGCGAGGGCAGCGCCGAGCTCATACTGGAGCTTGCGGACGACGTCGTCGCCTTCACGAACAAGGGCAAGCAGATAAAGTGCAAGACCCTCGGCCAGAAGAAATACGTCAACGCCCTGAAAAAGCATACGGTCGTGTTCGGAGTAGGCCCCGCGGGCACGGGCAAGACCTACCTTGCCGTCGCGATGGCGGTGCTCGCCTATAAGAACAAGGAGGTCTCCCGCATCATATTGACGAGGCCCGCTGTGGAGGCGGGGGAGAAGCTCGGCTTCCTCCCGGGGGATCTTCAGAACAAGGTCGATCCCTATCTTCGTCCACTCTATGACGCGCTCTATGAATTCCTCGGCTCCGAGAATTTCAAGCTCCTCTCCGAGAGGGGCGTCATAGAGGTCGCGCCCCTTGCGTACATGCGCGGGCGCACGCTGAACGACGCTTACATAATCCTCGACGAGGCGCAGAACTGCACCATTGAGCAGATGAAGATGTTCCTGACCCGCTTCGGCGAGGGCTCGCGCGTTGTCGTCACGGGCGACATCACGCAGATAGACCTCCCCCAGGACAGGAAGAGCGGCCTCATCCACGCTATGCGCGTGCTGGCGGACGTTGAAGGGATCGCAATGATAAAGCTCACCTCGCGCGACGTCGTAAGGCACGAGATGGTGCAGAGGATAGTCAACGCCTACGAGCGGGCGGCGAACGCCGCCGCCGAACGCAGGCGGGAGGCGGACCCGCGTTAAAGGAGGAAGACCTTGAAAAAGAGAGAGGAAACCGAACTGAACCCGAACCCCGCCGCAAGCGGCGGGAGCCCCTCCGCGGCGCCGGGCGTGCTGATACTCATCGGCGCGTACGTCATCTCCGCCGCGGGGCTCCTCTGGCATCTGCTGGCTTCCGGCAGGGGGGCGTATTCCGCCGTCGGCGCGCTCACGATGCTCCTCATGGCGCACGCGGCTTTCGGGCTCTATCTCGTTATAAAGCACCGCGATCTCGTATCCGGCGTGAAGCAGATACTCTTCATCTCGGTAGTCATGGTGCTCATGGAGCTGACGGGCATAGTCACCGCCCGCATAGACGCCGGCTTCACACCGGCGCTGCTCGCCGTGCTCCTCATCGCGATAATGGCGAATGAAAAGGCCGCCATGCTCGCTGCGCTGCCGCTTGCCGTCACGGCGGGGATAGTCTCCGCCACGGGCGGGTTCTCGACGAGCGCTCCCGCGGCTTCGGCGTTCGCGGTGCTGATATCGAGTCTGACGGCGACTTACGCCCTCCATATGAGAAAGACCCGCGCTTCCACGGTCGTCGCGGCGTTCCTCGCGGGGATAGCGGGCGTCGTGACCTTCACCGCGGCGATGCTCTTCTCGGGTGAGCTCTTTACCGATTACTGGGCGAGCCTCCTCTGGCTGCTCGGCTCCTGCATAGTCTGCGGGGTACTCACCGTCGGGCTCATGCCCATATTCGAGAGCATATTCGACATAGCCTCCGAGGCGCGCCTCAACGAGCTCATGAGCAACGACAACAAGCTCCTGAAGCGCCTCATGACGGAGGCTCCCGGCACCTATCATCACAGCCTGCTGACGGCCTCACTTGCGGAAGCCGCGGCGGAAAGCATCGGCGCGGACGCGCTCCTTACAAGGACCGCCGCCATGTTCCACGACGTCGGCAAGCTCCGCTGCCCCGCCTGCTTCAAGGAGAATCAGCGCGGCGCCAACATGCATGACGAGCTCGATCCCTACGAATCGGCGAAGCGCATAATCGCCCATCAGCAGGACGGCGTGACCCTTCTCGAAAAGGCGAAATTCCCGAAGGACGTCATCCGCATAGTCGGGCAGCATCACGGGGATTCGGTCATGGTCTACTTCTACGACAAGGCCGTGAAGCAGGCGAAGGAGGGCGAGAAGGTGGATGAGAGCCTCTTCCGCTACCCCGCCAAAAAGCCCGACACGAAGGAGGCGGCGATACTGCTCCTTGCCGATTGCTGCGAGGCGGCTGTCCGCTCCATGAACAACCCGACGAACGAGGAGATCGGGGCGAAGGTGCGCGAGGTCATAACCCATAAGTGGGACAAGCGCGGCAGCATGCTCTGGGATTCGCCGCTCTCGTTCGTTGAGATCAAAAAGATCGAGGAGAGCTTCCTCGAGACATTCTCCGCCCTGCGGCATGAGAGGGTCGAATACCCCGATCTTGAGGAGATAGATGTCAGATGAGATCGATAGAAACGGTTTTATACGGCGTCGATCCTTCACCGGAGCTCGAACGCGCGGCGGAGGCGGGCTCCCTTGCGGCGCTCGAGGCCGAGAACGCGGAGGGTGAGATCTGCATCGGGCTCACGAACGATGAGCTCATCCACGAATACAACCGCGATTATCGCGGGGTCGACCGCCCGACGGACGTGCTGAGCTTCCCGACGTCGGAGGGCGAGCAGATCGCCGCCATACCCGACGGGCATCTGGGGGATATACTGATCTCCGTCGAAACGGCGGCGCGCCAGGCGGATTCAATAGGCCACAGCGTCGGGCGCGAGGTCGCCTTCCTCGCCATACACGGCACGCTCCACGTGCTGGGCTACGATCACATCCTCCCCGAGGATGAGGAGATAATGACGGCGAAGCAGAGAGAGATAATCTCAAAGCTCAGCCTCTAATACGGTTTTGTGAGGGAAAGATGAAACAGTTACACGAATTTGAGATCAAAAAGATGCTGAGGCTTGCCGATGAGGCGCGGGAGAAGGCCTACGTGCCCTATTCCGGGTTCCACGTCGGGGCGTGCCTCAAGACGGGCTCCGGGGCGTATTACCTCGGCTGCAATATCGAAAACGCCTCCTACACTCCCACCAACTGCGCCGAGCGCACGGCTATGTTCAAGGCCGTTTACGAGGGCGAGAGGGATTTCGAGGCGATCGCCATAATCTCCGACGGGATCAATTACGTTGCTCCCTGCGGCGTGTGCAGGCAGGTGCTCGCAGAGTTCTGCCCGCCCGATATGCCCGTCATCTGCGCCGACAGGGACGGCAACTACGAGGTGCATGAGCTCCGCGAGCTCATCCCCATGGCATTTACCAAGAAGGATATAGACGACAGCAAATGAGCAAGTTCAGATCGGGCTTCATAACCATAATCGGCTCGCCTAACGTCGGCAAGTCGACTTTATTGAACCTGCTCGTCGGGCAGAAGGTGAGCATCGTCTCAGAACGCGCCCAGACGACCCGTAACCGCATCGCAGGCGTCGTAACGCGGAAGGGTTACCAGATGGTCTTCCTCGACACTCCGGGCGTTACAGGGGCCAAAAACCGCCTCGGCGAATACATGCTGAAGGTCGCCTACGATTCCTTAAAGGAGGTCGAGTGCGTCCTCTTCATGCTGGACGCCTCGAAGGGCGTCCGCGATATGGACGAGGCCCTCATCGAAAACCTTCGCAGGAGGGTGGGGGATACCCCCGTCGTCGCCGCGATAAACAAGACCGATCTCGTCTCGTTCGACGGGGTCGAGACCGTCCGCGAGAGGCTTGAAAAGGAGAGCTTCATAAAACGGATCGTCCCCATCTCCGCGCAGAGCGGCAGGAACGTCGATAAGCTCGAGAGCGTCCTCGCTTCATACCTTGTCGAGGGGCCGCAGTATTACCCGGAGGATATGGTCACCGATCAGCCGATGCGCGTCATCACGGCGGAGATCATAAGGGAGAAGGCGTTAAAGTCCCTCCGGCAGGAGATCCCGCACGGGATAGGCGTCGACATGGAGCGCATCTCGGATCGCGGGGACGGCATATTCGATATCTCCGCCGTCATCTACTGCGAGCGCGATTCGCATAAGGGCATCATAATCGGCAGCAAGGGCTCGATGCTCAAAAGGATCGGCTCCGCCGCAAGGCCCGAGATAGAGACCCTCTTCGGCGCGAAGGTCAACCTGCAGCTTTGGGTGAAGGTCCGCCCCGATTGGCGCAACAGCGCGAGCGCCCTGCGTGAGCTCGGCTATAACGAGGATTGATCGGGAGCTCCCTCCTCGCATAGGGGCGCTTTCTCCGGCTTTACGAGCCCGCGCCTCTTCTCGCAGAAAAGCAGATAATCCTCGAGCTTACCGCTCTTTTCAAAAGCTGCCCAGAAACCAATGGCGTTTTTGTCCGCTCCCATATGACGACCTCCTTTCGGTCATACCGATATTATCCCACGAGCGCCGAAGCGAAACCTCAGAAAATTATGCCAAACGAGATAATGAACGGAATAGTTCTCCGCGTGACGGATTACCGCGAATCGGACAGGATACTCAACGTCCTGACGAGGGAGCACGGTCTCGTCACCGTGACGGCCCGCGGCTGCCGCAAGCCCAACCACAAGCTTTCGGCGTTCGCGACGCAGTTCGTATACGGCGAGATGGAGGTCAACGACCGCTTCGGCAAGCTCCAGCTCTCGTCCGCCGCCGTGCTTGAGAGCTTCTATTCCATCAGGGAGAGCTACGAGCAGCTCGTTTCCGCTACGCAGGTGACCCGCGCCGCCGAGCGCGTCGCCGAAAACGATATCGCAAACGACGAGCTCTTCCTCCTGCTCTATAACGCGCTGACCGTCATCGCCTACGGTGAGAACGATCCCAAGGACGCGGAGCTCGCATTCATGGCGAAATTCCTGCGGCTCTGCGGATACGCGCCGACGCTGACCTCCTGCGTCAAATGCGGGAAGGACGTCCGCGAACAGAAGACGGTCCGCTTCTCGAACAGGCTCGGCGGCTCCGTATGCGAGGCCTGCGGCGGGGCTTTCAAGTCCGTAAGCGCGCTTGCGCTCGAGGCGTGGCGCCGGATGATGATGCTCGACGCCTCGGAATTGAGGCGCGTCCGCCTGCCCGAGGTCGTCCGCGCGGAGCTCGACTCCCTGATATATAATTATGCCGAATACGTCTTTGAGTTTACGGTGAAGCGATGAAAAAACGGGTAAAAACCGATATCCCGCCCAATGCAAAAATAGCGGTCATCGGGCATTCCGGAAGCGGAAAATCCACGCTGGCGGTTTTTTTGAGTGAGAAATACGTCCTGCCGCTCCTGCATATCGACGCGATACACTTCCTGCCGAATTGGGTCGAGCGCGAGCCGGAGGAAGAGCTTGCCCTCATGCGAGCCTTTCTCGACGGGAACGAGGAGCGCGGCTGGGTGATAGACGGCAATTACATGAAGCTGGAGCATGAGCGCAGGATGGAGGAGGCGGATCTTATAATCTACCTCAATTTCAACCGCCTGGTGTGCTACACGAGGGCTCTGCGCAGGAGCAGGAAATACAGGAATAAGGTGCGCTCCTCGGCCGCTCCCGGGTGCGAGGAAAAGTTCGACCTCGCATTTCAAAAATGGATCCTCCGCGGCGGCAGAACGAAGCCGAAGCTGAAGCGCTATGCCGCCCTTGTCGCGCGGTACGGCGGGAAGAGCGTGGAGCTGAAAAACCAAAGAGAGGTCGAGAGGTTCAAGAATGAGCTTGATCAACGTACGTAAAAAGCCGGCGCTGCGGCATACGCGCGCATAAGGATGCTCCCGGCTTCATGCTGAACGATAAAAGACCGGCGCAGAGGATCGATCTCTCCGTACCGGCCTTTGTTTTGGAAGCCGATCAGGCGTTATACAACCACACGTTCAACGGGTGGTTTTGATTCGGTCTTTAATCCCACCAGAAATACCAAACGGTGGATTGTCTGATATAATCCTCCACTGCGTTAATATAACCCACACCTTGGAATACTACGTCCTCGCAGAAGGCGAAATGCTCAAGCGCGGCTTCGCGTGCTTCCGATTCCGGAACGGGAGAGGGCAGATAAAAGTTCAACTCCTCGCCCGCGATCAATGCGGGATAAGCGGAGTATTTCTCATACCAGTATTTGCAGACGCCCGCCATATGCTCGGGGTCGGGGCAGGAGTTCCATCCTCCGAACGGAAGGTATAATACCGCTTCCCAAGGCTTATCGGTGGGCAGCTTAACTATATGGGCAATGCTTCCGTCCATCTCAATGGAATATGAGATGAAAGCGTTAAGCGGCTCGCCCACCGCGGAATCATCCCTGAGCATATCGGGATCGAGCGCGTCAAGCGATGGATCGGAAGGATTTTTGAACTCGTCGATCCTGCTGTCGAGGAAAGCTTTGCCGTCTGGCAGCTCTGCCTGAAGCAGTGATTCGGGGTCATACTCCTTAAGCATGGATAAAAGCAGGGAACCATCCGTACCGTCGTCCAATACTATCACGGGGGTATAGCCTTCATGCCTGCCCTTTTCAAGCTCCTTTTCATAAAGCTCGGTCAGCTTCTCAGGAGAAAGCTCCACGTCCGCAATATAATATTCAACCCCGTGCGCTTCAAGCCATCTGCCCAAAGCGGTATCGTTTTCAACGTTCATTATGGGATCCTCCTTCTCGTTTTTCTTTTCGCCGTCGTTGGCCGTTCCACAGCCGAAAAGAAACAACAGCGCTGTCGCAACAGCGACAAATGCAACCGATCTTATCTTGTACTTGCTCATAAACGATCCTTTAATAAAGGGGGCTGCGAGAGCCCCCTTGATGATAATTTGTATTTACATCGCTTCAACGATCGTCGCAACGCCCATACCGCCGCCGACGCAGAGCGTGGCAAGGCCGGTCTTGAGGCCGGAGTGCTTCAGCTCATAGAGCAGGGTGACGAGAATGCGGCAGCCGGAGGCGCCGATGGGGTGGCCGATGGAGATCGCGCCGCCGTTGACGTTGACCTTGTCGATATCCCAGCCGAGATCCTTGCCGACGGCGAGGGACTGAGCGGCAAACGCCTCGTTCGCCTCGATGCGGTCGAGCTGGTCGATGGTCATGTTGGCTTTCTTGAGAGCCTTCCTCGTGGCGGCGACGGGGCCGACGCCCATTATGCTGGGCTCAACGCCGGCGGAAGCGCCGACTACGAACTTCGCCATGGGCTTAACGCCGAGCTCCTCGGCCTTCTCCGCGCTCATTATGACGACCGCGGCAGCGCCGTCATTGATGCCGGAGGCGTTGCCCGCGGTGACGGTGCCGTCCTTCTTGAAGGCGGGGCGGAGCTTCGCAAGGGCTTCCATGGTGGTGCCGGGACGGTTGTGCTCGTCCTTCTTGAACTCGACCATCTCCTTCTTGACCTTTACCATTACGGGGACGATCTCCTCGTCGAACTTGCCCTCTTCCTGGGCCTTGGCGGTGTTCTGCTGGGAACGGAGGGCGAACTCATCCTGCATCTCGCGGGTGATGCCCCACTGCTCGGCGACGTTCTCCGCAGTGATGCCCATATGGTAATCGTTGAACGCCTCCCAGAGGCCGTCCTTGACCATCATGTCGACGATGTTCGCGGTGGGCATGCTCATGCGGTAGCCGTAGCGCGCCTGGGGGATGGCGTAAGCGGTGGCGGACATGTTCTCCATACCGCCGACGACCATGCAGTCCGCCTCGCCCGCCATTATCATGGCGGCGGCAAGGTTGACCGCCTTAAGGCCGGAACCGCAGACGTTGTTGATGGTCTCCGCGGGGACTTCCACGGGGATGCCCGCCTTGACGCTCGCCTGACGCGCGACGCTCTGGCCGAGGCCGCCCTGCAGTACGCAGCCCATAATGACCTCGTCAACGTCGGCGGGGGCGATGCCGGCTCTCTTCACGGCTTCCTTGATCACGATCGCGCCGAGATCGACGGCGGGGATATCCTTCAGGGAACCGCCGAATGTGCCGACAGCGGTACGGACTGCGCTTGCAATAACAACTTCCTTAGACATATAAGATATACCTCCGATAATGATAAATTTTAAGGGCAGGAGCGAGCCTGCCCATTCGTTTTAGTCAATAACGTCCATTGCCTTGAGGTCAACGGGAACGATCAGCCTTGCGTCGGTAGCGGCAAGGACCTGCTCGACGGTGTAGTTGGGGTTGATCTCCTCGAGCACGATGCCCTTCTCGGTCACGTGCATGAAGCCCATCTCGGTGACGATGTAGTCGACAACGCCCGCGCCCGTCAGCGCGAAGGTGCAGTTCTCGACGATCTTGGGGTTGCCCTTCTGGGTGTGCTCCATCGCGACGACGACCTGCTTCGCGCCGGAAACGAGATCCATGGCGCCGCCGATGCCGCCCATCTTATTGGGGAGGCACCAGTTCGCGAGGTTGCCCTTGGAGTCGACCTGGTAGGCGCCGAGTATCGTCATATCGATGTGGCCGCCGCGGATAGCGCCGAAGGAATCGGTGGAGATTATGAACTGAGCGCCGGGCTTGATGTCGATCATCATGCCGCCCGCGTCTACGACGTTGGGATCGCCCTTGCCTTCCTCGGAGTAGCCGCCCGCACCGATGATGCCGTTTTCGGCATGAACGATGAGCTCAACTCCCTCGGGGAGCCAGTTCGCAACGAGCTGGGGGATACCGACGCCGAGATTCACGACCTCGCCGTCATGGAGCATCTGAGCAACGCGCCTTGCGATTATATTCTTGTTATCCATAAATCTTACCTCAATATTCGTCGATTAGTCCTTCTGGGGAACGGGCACTACGGCGTTGACGTAGATGCCGGAAACGGTCACGAGCTCGGGGTCGATCTCGCCGACGGGAACGATGTGGTTCGCCTCGACGATGACGTAATCGGCCGCGGTCGCCATTGCGGCGTTATAATTCTTGGAGGAGCCCTTCATGAAGATGTTGCCCATCTCGTCGGCGATCTCCGCGTGGATGAAGGCGACGTTCGCGCGGAGCGCGGTCTCCATGATGTACTTGCGGCCGTTGAACCAGCGGGTATCCTTGCCTTCTTCAATGATGGTGCCGACGCCGGTGGGGGTGTAGAAAGCGGCGATGCCGAATCCGCCCGCACGGATGCGCTCGGTCAGAGTGCCCTGCGGATTGATGTGCAGGCACTTGGGGTTTGCCTTGTACATCTCCTGAGCGGCGGGGTTGCGGACGATCCAGGTGCAGATGAGATCGGTGACGCGGCCGGAAGCCAGCAGGGGAGTGAGGCTGGAACCGTACTCGCCCATGTCGTTATTGACGATGGTGAGCCCTTTAGAGGGGTGATCCAAGAAGGTGTGGATGAGATACTCGGGGCTTCCGCACATAAGGAAGCCGCCTACCATGATGGTATCGCCGTCCTTGATGTGGGAGAAGGCTTCTTCAACGGTTGTAACTTTGTTCATTCTATCCTCCTGTGATGTTGACTGATGGGTTTTTTTGCAAACGTATACCAACGGTATCATTGTAAACAAAAAGGGAGGATATGTCAATCAAAAACGGGTGAAAAGTTAAATATATTAGAAATACCCCGCGAGCTGTGCTTATTGAGAAAAGCACGGGATCTTTCCCGTACTTTTCCTTTGCCGCAGCCGATTATTGTTCTTCGAATCTTAAATTGTTCGGATCACAGCGGCCTTATACGTGTGCCGGGATGCATCCCCTTTTCCCAAAAAGGCGATCAATCAAAGCTTATGTTTATATCCCCAGTGGAGGCGCTGACCTTGAGCTTCCTTTCGCCGGATCCGAAGTTCTCCGGCAGATTGTTCCTGCCCGTCGAGGTATGCGTTTCAAACGTGTAATCCTCAGCGCTTCCCGCAAGCGTGCCAAGCACGTCTCCGGTCGAGACCGAAATATCGATACTCTTCGCGTCGAGCCCGTCAAATTTAACGTCGCCTGTCGAGGCGCGGAGCGTGACCTTCTCCGCGGCGACACGGTTTGCGTTGATGCCGCCCGTGGTGAGCTCCGCGTCGAGCGTCGAAAGCTGCACGTCCTCGAGGATCATGTCGCCGGTGGTCGTTTTGACGCTCATCTTCACGCTCCGTACGCCCTTTATCATCACGTCGCCGGTGGAGCCGGATGCAGTCATATCTCCGGGAAATACACATTCGGAAACGCGCATATCTCCCGTAGTGACGCCGAACAAGGCGTACTTCGACTTCGCGTCATGGATCGTCAAGTCGCCCGTCGTGGTGCTCAAATGAAGTGCGGAGGCGGAAGCGACGTTTTCAAGTATCAGATCGCCGGTCGTGGTCTTGGCGATTATAGTGCCGGTAAATCCTTCCGGAACGAACAGGGAGGCGCTTCGCTTGTTCCTTTGCGAAAAGAAATCGAAGAGAATACGCTTCTTCCTCTGCGTGAGGGTGACAGTGTCTTCGGATGATTCGAAATTGTATTCGACGAGAGCGTCGTTCGTAAAGTAAACCAGGCGGATCATCTCGCTGTCCGATCCGGTGATGACAAGGTCGACGGTGGTCATATCCATGTTTATGGTCGAGATCGAGCCCAATTCGATGTTCTTTTCGACCTTCTCCCATTCGCCCGAGTCCGCGCCGCCTCTGACGAGATCCGCGATCACGTTCGTGCCGAACCAGATGAGCGCCCCGCAGAGGAACCCGATGAGCAGTATGAGCGCGGCTCTGCCGAAGGGAGTGTGCTTCTTCAGCTCCACTCCGCGCTCGTTTGCGTCGGCAAGTATCTCCGCCGCTATGCTTTGGGGTTCGCCCATGGCGTAAACCGCCGATTCCTCAGTCGCGCCAGATTCCTTGCGGTCCTCGATGAGCTCGTCATAATAGGCGAGCGTCCGCTCCCTTTCGGCGGCGGGGAGCGCGGAAAGCGCCTTTTTCAGCTTTTTCAGGAATTCCTTTTTAGACATGGGAAGCCTCTCTTTCTATGAAGCGGTAGATTTTCATTATATCCTGCCAGCCGCGCAGGAACTCGTCTATGCGCCCGCGCCCGGTGGGGGTGATCGTGTAGTATTTTCTCAGCCTGCCGTTGTGTTCCGCGCTCTGCACGCTCACGCTGCCCTCGGATTCGAGCCTTTTCAATATCGGGTAGAGCGTCGACTCCGATATCTCCATATAGGGCTCAACGTCCTTTATCAGCCGGTAGCCGTAGGTCGGGCCGCGCAGCATTGCGGCAAGCACGCAGATCTCTATGAACCCGCGTTTCAACTGAACGTCCATGTGAATACCTCCCTTCACGTGATACTATACATTACATAGTATTGTGTGTCAAGAGGCATTAAAAATATATTTCTCTGATTATTCACATTCCTTTTCACAATTCGTCGGTAAAGAAGCATTTCCCCGTGACAGAACCGAAAAAACGTGGTATAATAAACTCTCGGGAAGGAAAACTCCGGGGAAGGGCGTAAGATGTACACACTTGTAGCATACTATTCATTCACGGGAAGGACTCATTACGAAGCGAAGCGCATGGCCGAAAGGGTCGGCGGGGAGCTCTATGAGGTGCGCGAGCAGAAGCGCCGCTCGCTCTATTCGGCGTATCTCTTCGGTCCCTCTCAGGCGAGGCGCAGGAAGTACGTCGTGGTCGAGCCCATCGCCGTCAACATGGAGGATTACGACAGGATAATCATCATGTGCCCCATCTGGGGAGGGTATCCCGCGCCTGCGTTCAATTCCATCGTGCGGGAGCTTCCCGTCGGGCGGGAGGTCGAGATCTATCTCACCTCCGATTCCGGGCAGGCGAAGGGCCTTGCGGAGCTTCGCCGCAGGGTGGAGCTGCAGGGCGTTCACGTCACCCATATGGAAGTAATAAAGACCGAGGATCTCCATAAGCGCGACAGGCGCCGCCGCAGGCGCATGAGGGACGAAGGGGAGCAGGAGGAGTGACCTCACCTGTTTCCGCGGGCGAAAGCCCGTTTTTTTATTGACTTTTCCGACCCGATGTGGTAAAATGCATTTTATGAGTGGAAGTCTGCGCTATGCCGAATTGAAGGACGAGAGGCTGAAAACCGTGCTTTCGATGATCGGGAGATGTGAAACCCTCGCCGACGTCGGGTGCGATCACGGCTTCCTTTCCGCGGCGGCGATACTCTCCGGCGCGGCAAGATACGCGCTCGCTTCCGATATAAGCCCCGTCTCGGCGCATAAGGCCGGGAGGCTCGCAAAAAAACTCGGTCTTGCCGGGGTGATGAGCGTCGTCTGCGCGGACGGCCTCGCCCCCATCGGGAGCGAAGAGCCGCCCTATTCCATCGCGATCTGCGGCATGGGCGGCGAGCTCATTGCAAGGATACTTGATAAGGGCGCCCATGCGGCGAAAACCGCCGATCTCATCGTCATGCAGCCCATGCGGGGAGAGGCGGAGCTGAGGGAATACCTCGTTAAAAACGGCTATCGCATCACGGATGAAAGGGTCGTTCGCGAGGGGAAGCGCTTCTATCAGGTCATTGCCGCCGTCCCGAACGGCGACGGCCGCGTCCCCGAATGGTTCCCGAAGGGCTGGTTCCGCTTCGGCTGGGTCGCGGCGCAGAAGCACCCGGAGGAGCTTCTCCCCCTTTTGAGGCATTACCGCTCCGTCTACGGGGAGGAGCTTCGAAAGGCTCGCATGAAGGGCAGGGAGCCGGAGGAGATATCCGCCGAGATCGCTCGGACAGACAGGCTCATAGGTATAATTACGGGAGGGGAAGCGGATGCTTCTGAGTGAATTCATATCGGCGATGGAGCGCATCGCCCCAAGGGAGCTCGCGTTCGAATACGACAACCCCGGCCTCATAGTTGGGACGAGAAGGCGCGATATCACGCGCGTGCTCGTCGCGCTCGACTGCACCGTTCCCGTAGTTTACGAGGCGAAGGCGAAGGGCTGTCAGCTCGTGCTGACGCATCATCCGCTGCTCTTCCGCGCGGTGAAGCACATAACTCCGGATGATCCTGTGACCGCGCCCGTTTTCGAGCTTATCTCAAACGGTATCGCCATGTTCGCTGCGCACACGAATCTGGACTGCGCCGAGGGCGGCGTCAACACCGCGCTCTGCCGCGCTCTCGGGATCGAAAACGAGAGCCCCGTCCCGCCGGAAAACCTCTGCCGCGTCGGTGAATTGAAGGAGGCCGTCGGCTTTTCGCAGTTCGCCCGCACGGTCGAAAGGGCTCTTCAAACGAAGGTGCGCGCGGCCGGGGAGGATAAGCCTGTCAAAAGGATAATGGTATGCGGCGGCTCCGGCGGCTCGGAATACCCGCTTGCGGCGGCCTCCGGCGCGGAAGTGCTTGTCACGGGCGAATGCAAACATAACGAGGCGATAGAGGCCGTGCAGATGGGAGTCAACGTCATCGTCGCCGGCCATTATGAGACGGAGGCGATAGTCCTGCCGCCGCTCATCCGCCGTCTGCGCGAGCTTACGGACGGAGTCGAATACTTGCTTTCGGACGCGGGAACGCCCCTTCGTTCGATATAAAACAGTTCAATACCCCTATGGAGGTGATTTAATATGATGGCACAGACCGATCTGATCTGGCAGTATCAGGACGCGGAAGCGGAGCTCGATAAGCTCAGGAAGGAGCTCGAGCAGACCCCCGAAAGGCAGAAGATGAAGAAGCTTCGCCGCGTATTGACGGAGCAGTCCGAAAGGATAGACTCCTTCAAGACCGGCGTCAAGGAGAGGGAAGCGGAGCTCGATTCCTCGCTCAAAAAGCTCGAGGCGCTCTTGAAGGATTACGACCTCGAGCAGGACGATCTCGGCATAATGATGGAGGATGAGGAGAGCACCGCCGAGGAGCTCACCGAATCAAGGAAGGCGATGGAGGAACTCCTCGAGAAGGTAAACGCCCTCAAAAAGAGCCTGACCGACTGCGAAAACTGGATAAAGAGGGCCGAGGAATCCATAAAGGAGACCTATCAGAAGGGCGTTAAAACGAAGCGTGATTACGAGGCGGCAAAGGCCGTCGTCGAGACCGAAAAGCAGGAAAGGAAGCCCGTCATCGACAGGGCGCAGAGGGAGGTCGAGAGGCTCGAGAGCTTCGTATCCCCGGAGATACTGAAGCGCTATAAGCTCATCAAGAAGAAATTTCCCAACCCCGTCGCCCTCATCGAGAACAACCGCTGCTCCGGCTGCGGGATGAGCGTCTCGATGAGCGTCGTCAAGAAATATCAGACGGATGACAGCGTCATCGAGTGCGAGAACTGCGGCCGCCTCCTCTGCAAGAGGAGCGTGTGAGAGAGCCCGCCTCCGCGAGGCATATCGCGGTAACGGCACCGGAAAGCTCCCGATCACCGTGCGGAAAAAACACGGTAAAAACTCCGATCGCCGTGCGGAAAAACACGGTAAAAACAACAGAGTATTATCGAGTAAGCCAAGTGACCGCGCGGCGTGAAAAATCGCCGTGAGGAAAGTCCGAGCCCGATGCGACCGAAGGGAGCCGGCCGGGTCAGGCCGTCCGCGGCGCGAGAGCCGCGGGAACGCGATAACGCAGGCCGGGGGGCCCGCCCCCGCGAGGCATATCGCGGTAACGGCACCGGAAAGCTCCCGATCGCCGTGCGGAATAAACACGGTAAAAACTCCGATCACCGTGCGGAATAAACACGGTAAAAACAACAGAATATTATCGAGTAAGCCAAGTGACCGCGCGGCGTGAAAAATCGCCGTGAGGAAAGTCCGAGCTCCATAGGACAAGGGTGCCGGATAACGTCCGGTGAAGGCGACTTTAAGGAAAGTGCAACAGAAATAAACCGCCCCGCGCCCGCGGGGTAAGGATGGAAAGGTGGGGTAAGAGCCCACCGGCGGCACGGTGACGCGCCGCGTCCCTGTAAACCCCACCCGGAGCAAGATTGAAATGGGAGCATTTAATGGCTGTCCGTCACGCTCCCCGTAATCGCTGGAACTGTTTGGCAACAGGCAGTCAAGATAGATGGTCACATAAACAGAACTCGGCTTACGGCTTACTCGATAACAATTTGGCGGATGCGAAGAACGCGTCCGCCTTTTTAATGAAATGACCCGCGGGAGCGAACTCAGAGCTTAAAGGATCGAGATCCCGCGCCTGTCGCGGCGCGGACGCGCTGACCCGCGCGGCTCGCCCTGCTCGCAAACCGCCGGAACTGTTTGGCAACAGGCAGTCAAGATAGATGGTCACATAAACAGAACTCGGCTTACGGCTTACTCGATAACAATTTGGCGGATGCGAAGAACGCGTCCGTCTTTTTAATGAAATGTCCCGCGGGAGCGAACTCAGAGCTTAAAGGATCGAGATCCCGCGCCTGTCGCGGCGCGGACGCGCTGACCCGCGCGGCTCGCCCTGCTCGCAAACCGCCGGAACTGTTTGGCAACAGGCAATCAAGATAGATGGTCACATAAACAGAACTCGGCTTACGGCTTGCTCGATAACAATTTGGCGGATGCGAAAAACGCGTCCGCCTTTTTAATGAAATGTCCCGCCGGAGAAGCGGGATTGCGGCGGACGATACGATAAGCCTCCCTTGTGCGTGAAGCGCACAGCCGGTCCCGGCATGGCGGCGCATGAGGCGCATCCGACTGCGGCGGAGGAATTGATGGGTAACGATGCTAAACGATCCCTCGGGTATCCATTCACCGGACTGACAGCCAAAGCGACTGCTTTCCAAAAGGAAGCCTGTCCCTCATCGGTCATCTGCGCCTTTGGCTTGATGACAGCTTCCCCCAAGGGAAGCCCGACGACTCTCCCCGGAGTTTATCTCTTTCACCGATATGCGCCTTGCGGCGCTCGATACGTCGGCTGACGCCGACCCGATATCCCTTCGGGAAGAAAAAAGGAGAGGCCTGCCGGCTTCTCCGCGGGTATTCATTATTTGTCGCAGAGCCTGTACACCGCTCTGCCGTTTTCAAAGCCCAGTTCCGCGGCGGCTTCGGGGTCGAGTCCCCTTATCTGCGCGAACCGCTCTATCGCAAAGCGAGCGAGGGTCGGGTCGTTGCGCTCTCCCCTGTGGGGGACGGGGGCGAGGTAAGGGCAGTCGGTCTCGAATACGAACCTGTCAAGGGGGACTATCGCCGCAGTCTCGACTCCCTTCCTGTTGTTCTTGAACGTGAGCGAGCCTCCGAACCCGAGCACAAGCCCAAGGTCGAGGAAATCCTTCGCGCTCTCGGCGCTGCCGGAATAGCAATGCGTAATGCCGCCGTTTTTCACAAGCTCCGCCTTGTGTGCGCGGAGCACGTCGAGGCTGTCGCCGATGGCGTCCCTTATGTGCAGTATCACGGGCGCGCCCGCCTCCGCCGCGATGGAAAGCTGCATATCGAAGACCTCCCGCTGCTTATCGCGGGGGGAGAGATCGTAATAATAATCGAGGCCGATCTCGCCGAGGGCGACTATCCTCCCGCCTTTCAGCATCTCGCGGAGACCGTCCGCCATGCCGTTATCCATAAACTGCGCGGTGTGCGGATGCATGCCGACCGCACCGTAAACAAACGGGTACTTTTGCGTAAGCGCGAGCGTTGCGGAAACGTCCCGCAGGTCGCATCCGACCTCGCAAACGAGCTCCACGCCGTTATCCTTCAGGCCTGAAATGAGCTCATCCCGGTCCTCGTCGAACCGCTTGTCGGAAAGATGGGCGTGCGTATCGAATATCTTCATTGATCGATCCCCGCTATATCGTAGATCCTTTTGAGCTTTTCCGCCTCCTCCGCGCTGAGGCGCGAGACCTTTTGCAGACCGTTGTTGAGCCGTTCTCTCTTCGAGAAGAGGAGCTGGAACCAGCGGCGAACGTACATCACGGGAAGGAGCCGCGGGTGCTTTTTCAGTATGCCGTCGCGCTTTTTCATCTCTTCAAGGGAGGGGAAAACCCGCCTTAGCATGTATTTGCCCTTCGAGGGCTTCCCGCCGCCAAGGCGGAGCATGCGCGAATTCTCGTAGATCTCGCTCGTCCCTCCCGCGCCGCAGGCGAGCATGAACCTCAGCACCTCGGCCGAATCGGGATCGAATTCCTCCCCGCCGAACGCGGCGAGCGCCGTCTTTTGCAGAACGTGCAGGAATCGCTGTATGCCGAGCTCCTCCGCGCCTCTTTCGACGAGATCCGTATCGAGCCCGCCCTTTTTAAGGTAGAGGTAGACGTCGACGAGCACTCTGATGCCGAGCCCCATATTCATGAAATGCTTCATCGCGTGTGCGGCGGTATAGAGGTAAGCTTCCTCTGCGGTCATGCGGAAGCCGTGCTCTGTGAGCCTTTCCGTCAGCTTCCAGGGATCCTCGTATCGCGAGGGATCGGCGACGCCATCCGAATCGAGCCCCGTGTGGAACTCGATGAGCAGGCCGTTTCGCTTGTATTTGTCGTCGTCGGCTGTATCGTAACGGATGCAGGTATAGCCGAGCTCCTCCATTATCTGCTTCGAAACAGGCCGGTCGCAGGGTCTGACGAGTATGTCCACGTCGCTCATCACGCGCATGGAGGGCTCCGGGTAGAGCTCCCGCGTGAACCAGCCCTTCAGGGGGCAGTAGTCTACGCCGCGGCTTTCGAGCGCGGAAAAGACGCGCCTTGCTTCCGCCTCCTGCATGAAGGAGCGGCGCATGCTGCGCCTCTGAGCCTCCCGGAAGGGGGCGAGAGCCTCATCCCCGGGACGCAGCGCGCAGAGCGAATGATATGCCATCGGCGCGAGATCGTGCGCGTCGGCGGCGGCGAAAAGCTCGCCCCAATCGACCCCATCCGGCTTTTCGGGCGCGGGAAGGCCTTTGGCGGCGGAGCCTGTCACGGCGAGCAGATATGAACTGTTTTGGGAGATATCGGGTCTCATCTTACGAGCTTTTCGAGAGCCTCCTTGTCAAGCTCTTTTATATCGGAGAGGCAGTCGAGTATCGCGCCGGCGAGGAGCTTCACGCCGCCCTCTGAATCGCTTTCGAGATTCGTCGCCATGAGCGGATCGTGCAGGCTGCAGCGGATGAGGAACCAGCCGTCGCCGTGAGCGGAGTCGGCGTTCACGCGGACTCCCTCGTAATTCTCGGGGACTATGGAATACCCCTCGCGCCCGCCGAAGTATGAGCGCACGGCGTCGAATGCCCTTTCCGTCACGGAGCGCATGTCGTCGCTCAGAACGGGGAGCCTCGCCTCGCTCGATTCCTTCGGCTCGCGAAGATCGGCTATCAGGTCGAGCAGATCCCTGCCCTCGTTCCTCGTGCGGACGAGCTCGACGAGGAGCTTCACAATGATGTAAGCGCCGTCGTCAAGGAAATAGTTCTCCTTTAATGCGCCGTGACCGCTCGTTTCCATTGCGAATATGGCGTTCTCGCCCTCCGCGAGGAGCCGCTGCGCCTCAACTATGACGTTGCGGTAGCCCCTCTTGAAACGGTGATGGCGGCAGCCCATGCCGTTTATGAACTCCGCAAGCCCCGTCGAGGTGATGGAATCCGTGACGACGGTGATGGGGCCGTACTGCCTCTTGAGCAGGGCGGTCATTATTGCGATCATCCTGTTGCGCCCGAGAGTCACCGCGCCGCCGTTCCCGTCGGGAAGGACCGCGCCCGCGCGGTCGACGTCGGTATCGAATATGATGCCCATGTCCGCGCCGGACGCGATCACGGCATTGGTGATCGCCTCCATGGCTTCCTTGTTCTCCGGGTTCGGCTCATGGTTGGGGAAGCGTCCGTCCGGCTCAAGATAGAGGCTGCCCGTGATATCCGCGCCGAGGGGCTGTAAAAGCTCCGTCGCAAAGAAGCCGCCCGCTCCGTTGCCCGCGTCCACGATTATCTTCATGCCCTCAAAGGGCCTCGCGCCTTCGGGAAGGCAGAGCGAGGTGAGTATCTTCTTTTTAAGCCCGTCCACGTAAGAGGGCATCACGCCGCAGGATCCGATCGTCCCTTCGCCGACCTTGTCCATATCGTCGGGGACCTCCGCGGCATAGGCAAGTATCTTCTTTATATCTGCCTTCTCGAGGCCGGATTCCTTTGTAAAGAATTTCATGCCGTTGCGCTCATAGGGCAGATGGCTCGCGGTGACCATTATGCCGCCGTCAAAGCCGCCCTCCGCGCAGCACATGAACATCGCGGGGGTGGAGGCCATGCCGGAAATATAAGCTTCGACGCCGCGGAGGGAGAGCCCCTCCGCTATGCTGCGGGAAAGATCCGGCCCGGTGAGGCGGCTGTCCTCGCCAATGGCGACCCTGAGCCCGTCCGCAGGTCTGTCCGTCCGTTCGGAGAGCCAGCGGCCGAACGCAAAGCCGATATCATGCGCGGCGCGTTTGGTAAGGTTTACCGGCTTGCCGCCGGGTATCTCCATTGCGACGCCCCTGACGTCGCTGCCGTTCTGAAGGGAAGAATAGTCTTTCATGTTGACCTCCAAAGCACTTTTCCAATCAAAAGCAGGTACAGAGAAAAGACCTCACAGCACCTGCTATAATTTTGAAAACTTATTAAACTTTTATGCATATCGCCGCCGGAGCGGACGATGAGCTACTGAATGAACAGATCAGCACAGCTGGATCGGCGTAAGCCTAAAATCGTAACACCGTTACCTGTTCGGCTTCGCCAATAGGAACCGATTCAGCACAGCTGGATCGGCGTAAGCCTAAAATCGTAACACCGTTACCTGTTCGGCTTCGCCGATAGGAACCGATCCAGCACAGCTGGATCGGCGTAAGCCTAAAATCGTAACACCGTTACGATTTTTTAACGGCTTACGCTTCGAAGTAATCTCCGCGCTTGTAATCATAGATGGCGCTTATGGAGTACTTTTCGATATTGTCGAGCACCTTGCCCGTGCCGATGGCGACGCAGGAGATGGGATCCTCCGCGACGTAGCAGGGGACCTTCGTATGCTCGGCGACGAACTTATCCATGCCGTAGAGCAGCGCGCCGCCGCCCGTCAGGCAGATGCCGTTCTCCGCGATATCGCTCGCCAGCTCGGGCGGGGTCTTCTCAAAGAGGTTGCGGATCGTCTCAAGGATGTTCTGCAGGGGCTCCTCGAGCGCGTCGATCATCTCGTTCGAGCCGATGGTGATCGCCTGGGGCAGACCGGAGATGAGGTTCCTGCCCTTTACGTCGATATAGAGCTGCTCCTTCCTCGGGTAAGCGGAGCCGATGCGGATCTTCATATCCTCGGCAGTGCGCTCGCCGATGAGCAGATTGTGCTTCTTGCGCATGTAGCGGACGATAGCGTCGTCAAAACGGTCTCCCGCGACCTTGATGGATTCCGAAAGCACGCTGCCGCCGAGGGAGATTATCGCGACGTCCGTCGTGCCGCCGCCGATGTCGACGACCATGTTGCCCCGGGGCTGGGAGATGTCGATCCCCGCGCCGATAGCGGCCGCGATAGGCTCCTCGATAAGGTAGGTGTGGCGCGCGCCCGCTTCTTCGGTCGCGTCTATAACGGAACGCTTCTCGACCTCGGTGACGCCCGAAGGAACGCACACGACTACGCGGGGCTTGAAGAAGATCTTTGTCCCGACGACCTTCTTGAGAAAGTGGCGGAGCAGCCTTTCGGTTATGTCGAAATTGGAAATAACGCCGTCTCGCAGGGGGCGGATGGCGATTATGTTGCCGGGCGTGCGGCCGAGCATGCGGCGCGCTTCCTCACCGACGGCATAGATGTGCCCCGTGATCTTTTCGACCGCGACAACGCTCGGCTCGCGGAGCACGATACCCTTATTATGTACATATACAAGAACGCTGGAAGTACCCAGATCGATACCTACGTCATTAAATTCAAAGAAACCCATGAGTGTTCTCCGTTCGATTATAGTGAAGCAACCGTATTCGATATGCATTCACAATATTTTATCATTCCCACGCGCCGCGTTCAATAGCCAAATCGGTTTTTTTTAGAAAATTTTTTGAATTTTTCGATATATTTTAACGAGCGCCTGAATATCGTAGCGGAGTGAAACTACAAGGAGGACGATATGCTTTTCGGTGTTGACTTCTGTTCGCGCCGCCCGACGAAAAGAAGGCGGCCGCCCGCGGGCTTCAAAGCGGCCGCGCTCATACTCCTTGCGGCGGGGATCGTGACGGCGCTGCTCTTCCTCGCACCGCAATGGCTGCTCGTGCTGCTGGTCATAGCCCTCACGGGAGCGGTGATCGCGCTTGCGGCTCTGCCGAAATGCTGAAAGCGGGATGGGCGGCGTTTCGACCGAAGGGAGAAAAGACGGAGAGAACGGTCCATCGATATGCGCCTCACGGCGCTCGATACTTTGACTTCGTCAAATCGATACGTCGGCTTGCGCCGACCCGATATCCCTTCGGGGAGGAGGGGAGAGGAGAAGCCAAGCTCCCCATATCAAAATCCGGAACTCTCCCAAAACAAGAGAAGACCGCAGGGGCGTTTCCTGCGGCCTTTGTGCGTTTACCTCAATTGTTCGTGATGTCGATCCCGAAATACTTCATGGAGAGAGCGGCGAGCGTGCCGTCCGCGCGCATCGCGGCGATGGCCTCGTCGACGGCCTTCTTGAGGTCGGCGGAGTTCTCTCCCTTCGGCATGGGGATGGCGACGCGGTTCGCTTCCGCGGTCGCGGCGACCTGCTTGATCTCGGCTTCCGGATGCTCGCGCAGGTAATCGGCGACGGAGACCTCGGCGTTCAGCGTCGCGTCCACGCGGCCTGAGATGACCATCTGCATCGTCTCGCCGAGGGAGTCCACGCCCTCGACCTTCGCGCCGTACTGCTCTGCGAGCTCCATATAGGTGCTGCCTATGGAGTTGGAGGTCGTCTTGCCCGCAAGATCCTCAAAGGACTTGATCTCCTCGTTGTCGCTGCGGACGACGAGCACCGTGCGGATGTAGGCGTACGGGTCGGAGAAATCGTACTTCTCCCTGCGCTCGTCTGTGATGTCGACGCCGTTTATAACGAGGTCGTACCTGCCGGAATCGAGCCCCGCGAACAGACCGTCCCATTCGCCCTCGATGAACTCGGCCTCAACGCCGATGTACTCGGCTATGTACTGCCCGATCTCAACGTCGAACCCGACGAGCTTGCCGCTTTCGTCGTGATAGGTCCAGGGGGACCAGGTGCCCTCCATGGCTATCGTGAGTTTGCCGTTCTTTTTAACGGCGTCCAGTCTGCTGCCCGTCTGCCCGGCGCAGCCCGCGAAGAGCGCGAGCGCCATGAGGCAGATGAGCGTCATTGCCAACAGTCTTTTCATCATAGTTTATTCCTTTCTTTCCAAAGAATTCAAAAAGCTTCGTATCCTCGGGAGCTGTTCCGCTCCGAAGAATTCGCGGCGGGGCGCGTCTGCGAGTATCCGCCCCTCGTCCATGAATATGACGCGCGTCGCCACGTTATGGGCAAAGTTCACCTCATGGGTGACTATCATCATGGTCCTGCCGTTTTCGGCGAGCCCGCGTATTACGTCGAGCACGCCGCCGATCAGCTCCGGATCGAGCGCGGAGGTCGGCTCGTCGAAGAATATCACGTCCGGCTCCGCGGCGACGGCGCGCGCTATCGCGACCCTCTGCTGCTGCCCGCCGGAGAGCTGGCTCGGGCGGGAATCGAATTTGCCCTCGAGACCGACCTCGATGAGCGCCTTCTCGGCGCGTTCCGTCGCCTCGGCCCTGGACATCCTCCTTGCGACGATGAGCCCCTCCGTCACGTTCTGGATGGCGGTCTTATTCGCAAAGAGATTGAAATTCTGGAAAACGAACGCCGTGTGCCGCCTGTAAGCGGAGATCTCCTTTTTCGAAATGCCGGGCATGTCGTACTCGTTCTCCATGAAGCGCATGCGCCCCGCGTCCGCCTTTTCGAGGTAATTGAGGCAGCGGAGCATCGTCGTCTTGCCGGAGCCCGAGGGCCCCAGTACGCAGAGCACGTCCCCCTTTTGAAGGGATACGTCGACTCCCTTTAATATCTTGTTCCCGCCGAATGCTTTTTTGAGCCCCGTGACTTCAAGCATGGATGCTCCCTCCTCCCGAAACGCTGGTCAGCTTCCTCTCGCCGAGGCGCTGCAGCCATGTGAATACCGTGCAGAAAATGAGGTAGATGAGCGCGACCTCGATATAGAGAGCGAGGTGCTCATAGGTTCGCCCGGCGATGCGCTGAGCGGTCATGAACATCTCGACGACGGTTATGTTCGCCGCGAGGGAGGTATCCTTCACCATGCTGATGAGCGAGTTCGAGAGCGGCGGGAACGCCGTCCGCAAGGCCTGGGGGAGGATTATCCTCCGCATTATCTGCATATAGCTCATGCCGACGCAGTAGCCCGCCTCGAGCTGCCCCTTCGGCACGGATTCTATCGCGCCGCGCATCGTCTCCGCGCAGTAGGCCCCCTCGTTGAGGGCGAAGACCATGATCGCGCAGGGGAAGCTCGGCAGCACTATACCGAGATCCGGCAGGCCGAAGTAGATGAGATAGAGCTGAACGAGCAGCGGAGTCCCGCGGATTATCCATATATAGAAGCGGACTATCTGCTTCAGCCCCTTCACGTTCGCTATCTGGATCATGGCGCAGACCATCGCGATCACCATTGCGATGGCAAACGAAATGACCGTGAGCGGTATCGTCACGAGGAGCCCCTGAAGGAATATCTTCGGGAAGGATTCAAGAAGTATGTTTATAAGCCGTTCTGTCAAAAATGCCTCCAAAGGTCAAGATAGCTTGTTCGTATCACGGTTTATCTGCCCGGCAAGCTCAAGAGCAAGCGGGTAATAATACAGGGAAACGCTTTCGGTCCGCGGGACCGATCTGTCTCCGAAATAGTATTCCAGGATCTCAATGTATTCGTTAATGCGGGCGAGGAGCAGATCGCGTTCGTATTCCCCGCGGGAGGGCTTGATATCGAGTCCTTCATAGACGAGGGAGTTGAAAAGCTCCTTTTGCTCATCGCTCATGCGGAACGGAGTGACGGAGGAGACGGTCTGCCCATGCGCCGTAAACCTTGCGATATCAAGGGAATACGGCATGAAGCCTCCGAATGCCCAATCGATAATGGTCGCCCTGCGTCCGTCGTAAAGGATGTTGATCGGCAGAAGATCCGAATTCGACAGCGTCAGGGGAATGTGCTTCTGCCTTTCAAAGAAAACGGCGAACGCCCGCTTAAGCTCGGGCTCATCCTCAAGCGTGCCCGCCCGCCTTTCAAGGCGGCGAAGGTAGGCTTCATACCGCTGTTTCTCATAGTCCCTGCCCATGGGGTAGGCGTTCATAACGGCGCAGAGGCTTTCGGCCGCGGCGCGAACGCCGTCGTCTGTCGGATGCTTTAAGTCGTCGCCCTCAACAAAATCCATCAGTATGCAGTCCGATGAGACGGCAAGTAGCTTTGGGACGGGGAGCCCTTGAAGAAGGCGGTAGTGTTTGACCTCGGCGTCCCTGTCCTCGGGAAGCTCGTATCTTTTCAGCACGAAGGAGCCGTCAGGCGTCAAAAGCTTGAAGGCGTTGTATCCCTTGTCCTCGTTATCGTAAACGGAGTCGTCGAAAAAGCGAAGGACCTCGGGCTTTTCCGTACCGATTATCCTTTTGAGATCATCGGGGATATCGAATTCTCCCTGAACGGGGCGAAGTATAATGCTCATTATTCTCCGAATTCCGCCGCCGCCTTTTTGAGCATATCGCGGATGGGCAGCTCATACGGGCACCTCGTCTCGCAGACGCCGCACTCAATGCATTCCGAAGCCTTGACCGGAAGCGTTGCGTATCTGCCCCGCGCCCAATCCTCGAGGCCGTAGCGCTCAAGATACCCCTCGAAGAGGAACACGGAGGGTATGTTGATGCCAACCGTGCAGGGCGCGCAGTAATTGCACCTGCGGCAGAAGTTGCCGGTCAGCGTGGAGCGTATTTGCTCTATCCTCATCCTCTCGTCCTCCGTCAGGGGGGAGTCGTCAAAGGAGGTGTTCTCGATCACCTCGCGCTCCTCGAACATGCCGGGGATGACGACGGTGACGTTCGGGTCGGTCAGAAGGTAGCGCATCGCGGCGGCGCCGTCCTCTATCGCGCCGCCCGCCAGGGGCTTCATCGCAATAAAGGCCTTGCCGCATTCACGGCATTTTTCGACGAGCTCGCGTCCCTGCGTTTCGACAATGTTGTACGGGAACATGATGGACTCCACGAAATCGAGCCCGAGCGCCCTTTCGAATACCGCGGCGGAATGCGCGGTGAGGCCTATATGCCCGATCTTACCGGCGGCCTTCGCCTCCATAAGAGCCTCGAGCGCGCCGCCGGGGGCGAGTATCGTATCGAGCTTTTCCATGGAGGGATTGTGTATCTGATAGAGGTCTATATAGTCCGTGCGGAGATTGCGAAGGCTCGTCTCGATGTCCTTCGAGAAGGCGTCCTTCGCTGCCGCCATGCTCTTCGTCGCGAGATAGAGCTTATCGCGGCATTTGAGCGAATCGATGGCGTAACCGATGTATTCCTCGCTGACCGTGTATCCGCGGGCCGTGTCGATATAGTTGACTCCGCGCTCCAAAAGCTTTTCAAAGAGCTTCTTGGTCCCCTCCGCGTCGATGCGCTGGATGGGTATCCCGCCGAAGCCCACGCGTGAGACCGTGAGCCCGGTATTGCCGAAAGGTACGTACTGCATATCCGCCTCCGAAATTGTTTTTTGTTATTATATCAGACAGCCGTCCGATTTGCAATTCATGATATCGAGAATGCTTCTCTCAACGGGGAGCATATCAGAAGCGATCCTCCCCATATTGCGCATGGTCTCCTCCGGCGTAAAGCCGAGTATGCCGTGCACGCTCTCCGCTCCCGCGCCCTTTACCGCCATCTCGGCGGAGGCGAAAGCCATCTTGACGCCTATCGCCGCCTTTAAGGAGCAGCCCGTGTTCCCTCCATGGCAGATCATCCCCGTAACGGAAGCCGCCATCGAGTTGAGCGCGCGGAAGAGTATCGCGTAAAGCTCGTTTTCGTCGGGCCTGCGGTCCCGTGTCATTGCCATGACGTACGAGATCCCGAGCGCCGCGCCCGTTCCCCCCGCGAGCACGCATCCGCAAGCCGTCGAGAGGAGCCCCGAAAGCTCCTTTATATAGGTCGTGACGAGAGCGGACAGCAGCAGCGCGCGGCGGAGGAGGACCTCTCCCGCGTTATGGGCCTGCGCCGCAGCGTATACGGGGAGGGTCGCGAGTATCCCGTGGCTGCCGCTCCCGGTCAGTGCCATCGCAGGGGCGGCCGCGCCGCGCACCCTTGCCTCTATCGCGCCGCAGGCGATCCATTCGGCGGTCTCCGCCGCGGAGGCTCCCTCCGGGCAGCGGGCTTCGGTCAGAGGCATGAGACCGTTTTTAAGCCCCTCCTCATAGAGCCGCATGTTCATGCTTATCGCCCCGTCGAAGAATTCGAGCCCTTCCGCCTCGCCGACGGCTTCGAGCAAGTCGCTGAATGAGACCGAGCTGACGCGGAACCTTTCGGGACCCTCTCCGGCAGCGTCCTTTATAAAGACGTCCCTGCCGTTGACCGAGATCCGGACGAGGACGTCATGCCTGCCCTCGATGACCGCGGTCGCGGAGCCGTTCTCCGTTTCGACCGTCGCCTCGATGAATACCTTCGGCGATATATCCGCAAGCTCCGCTGTTGCCCGGCCCCCGCGCACGAGGGCGTTTGCCTTTTCGATATCCTCCGGGGTCGCTCCCTCCGTCGCCATGAGCTTCCTTTCGGGATCGCCCATCACGGCGCCGAGAGCCGCCGCCAAAGCACAGCCCATGCCGTCAGTACCGGGGACGGCGCAGGTGAATGAGTTCTTGTAAATGCAGGAGTTGAGCTTCACGCGGACGGAACGGATCCCGCCGCCCAAAGCCCGCGCGGCCGCCGCGGCGGCGTAGGCGATCGCGCCCGGCTCCGTCACTCCAAGGGAGGGGGTGAGATCGTTTTTTACGGCTTCAACGAGTTTTTTTGTGAGTTCGTTCATATCGTCCTCCTATTCGTTCACGCAGGCGAGGAGCTTTTCCACCGCTTCCTTCGCCTGTTGGAACATATCCTCGGGGGCCTTCTTGCGCTGACGGATGAGAAGCACCGTCGCCCGCTTTTCGCGGCTGCCGCTCTTTACGGCCTTCTCGGTGACCTGCGCACCGGGGAGCTTCGCCACCACCTCGAAGAAGCGGACGGGATCCGGCGCGGCCTCGGGCGAGAACGTGAGCTTCGCCTCCTCCTGCTTGACGGACACGGCGGAGAGCCCCAGAGCTTCCGCCTTCGATTTCAGTAGCGAGATCTCCAGCAGCGTCTGCACAGGGCGGGGTATGTCGCCGTAGCGGTCGATGAGCTCATCCTGCACGTCGCGGAAGGAATCGAGGTCGTTTATCGAAGCGATGCGCTTGTACATCGAGATGCGCCCCTGCTGGCGTGGGATGTACTTCGGCGGGATGTGCGCGTCGAGGGGGATCTCCATTACGGCGTCGAACTCGGGCTTTACGGGCTCGTTCCTCGCCTCGTGAATGGCGTTGTTGATGAGCTTGCAGTAGAGCTCGTAGCCGACCTCCGCCATGTGGCCGGACTGCTCCGCTCCGAGTATATCTCCCGCGCCCCTTATCTCAAGATCCCGCATCGCAATACGGAACCCCGCGCCGAACTGCGTGAAATCCTTTATTGCGCTGAGTCGCTTGTCGGCGACCTCGTTCAGGACCTTGTTCTGTCGGAAGGTGAGGTAGGCGTAGCCGAGCCTCGCGCCCCTGCCGACCCTGCCTCTCAGCTGATAGAGCTGGCTGAGGCCGAGCGTGTCCGCGTCGCAGACGATTATCGTGTTGACGTTAGATATGTCGAGCCCGTTTTCGATTATGGTCGAGCAGATGAGAACGTCGTACGCGCCCTCCATGAATTCGAGCATCGTCGTTTCGAGCCTGCGCTCCGGCATCTGCCCGTGGGCGTATGCGATCCTCGCCTCGGGAACGAGCTCGCGTATCTTTTCGGCGAAGAGCTCCATGGTCTTCACCGTGTTGTAAAGCAGGTATACCTGCCCGCCGCGCGCCATCTCCTTTATGATCGCCTCGCGGACTATCCTATCGTTGTATTCGCATACGAGCGTCTGAACGGGGTAGCGCTCCTCCGGCGGGGTCTCGATGACGGACATATCCCGTATGCCCGCAAGGCTCATGTGGAGCGTCCTCGGTATCGGCGTCGCCGAAAGGGTCAGCACGTCAACGGAGCGCTTCAGCTCCTTGATCTGCTCCTTGTGATTGACTCCGAAGCGCTGCTCCTCGTCTATAATGAGGAGCCCCAGATCGCGGAACTTCACCGACTTTGCGAGCAGGCTGTGAGTCCCTATTATGACGTCTATATCGCCCTTTTTGAGACGTTCCTTTATCCTTTCCTGCTCCGCCGGGGTGCGGAACCGCGAGAGCAGCTCCACGTTCACGGGGAACCCCGCAAAGCGGGAGGTGAAAGTGTTGTAGTGCTGCTGGGCGAGTATGGTCGTCGGCACGAGCACGGCGCACTGCTTGCCGTCCATCGCGGCCTTGAACGCGGCTCTCAGCGCGACCTCCGTCTTGCCGTAGCCGACGTCCCCGCAGAGGAGCCGGTCCATTATGCGGTCGGATTCCATATCCGCCTTGATTTCCGCTATGCTCGTCAGCTGATCGGGTGTTTCCGCGTGCGGGAAGCTCGCCTCGAGCTTCGCCTGCCACGGGGTGTCGGGGGAGAAGGCGTATCCCTTTATGCGGCTGCGCTCCCCGTAGAGCGCGACGAGGTCGAACGCCAGCTTCTTGGCCGAAGCCCGCGTCTTTTCGACCGTCCTCTGCCATTCGCCCGACCCCAGGCGGGAGAGCTTCGCCTTCGACTCGTCGCCGCCTATGTATTTCTGCACGCGGTCGAGCTGATCGGTCGGTATGTAGAGCTTGTCGCCCGCAAGGTAAACGAGCTCGATATAGTCCTTCGTCCGCTTGTCGACGGTGAGAGTCTTCACTCCCGTGAACCGCCCTATCCCGTGCGCCTCATGCACGACGAGATCGCCGACCTCCAGCTCCGAAAAGGCCATCGACTGCCGCTTTTTCCTCGGCTTCGCGGAGGCTCTGGCCTCGCTGCCGTATATCTCGTATTCGGTCAGGACAACGGTCTTCAGCTCCGGGTACTCGAAGCCCTTCGGCAGTGTCTCGCCGATTATGAGCTGTTCTCCGGGGATGGGGGAGCGCGTCAGCTCCGCCGAGACGGGCAGATCCGCCCCTATGTCAGAGAGCGATTCGCGCAGGCGTTCCGCGTGCCTGCCCGCGTAAATGAGCACCGCCGAGCCCTTCCTCCGCCACGAGACGAGATCGTCCCGCAGGAGCTCGCCCCTGCCCATATAGCGGGGCGCGGGGCGCGTCTCGAACCTTATGAGCTCGCACGGTTTTATGAGATTATAGCTCCTCGTCAGCGAGAAGAGCATGGCCGTTCTCGGCGAGGAGAGCGATTCTATCGTATCGAGCGCCGAATGCACGAGCCCCTCCTGCATCGGGTGTCCTATCCCGTCCTTCAGTACGGAAGAAAGCCCTTCGAGGAAGTTCGAGAACACCAGCTTCGCGCTCTCCTCCGTGCGGGAGGGTTCGTCGATGAGTATCACGCTTCCCTCCGGCAGGTATTGGAGCAGGGTCGCCTTATCGCGGCAGAAGAGCGGCAGCAGCATCAGCGCGTTATCCGGGGAGCCGCCCGCCTTCAGAGCTTCGAGCTCCTCCTCGTATCCGACTCTCCCGCGCAGGGCGGCGACGCCGTTCCTCCGCATCTCCTTCGTCAGCGGGAGCTCCGTCGCGGGGGGTATCTCCGCCATCGGCACGTTCTCCGTCGACCTCTGCGAAACGGGGTCGAACTCGCGTATCGTGTCTATCTCGTCGTCGAAAAACTCGATCCTCACGGGGTTTTTTGCGGTGAGCGGGAAGACGTCCACGTATCCGCCGCGCAGCGTCACCGCGCCCGGCCCCTCGCAGATATCCTCGCGCTTGTAGCCCGCCTCGACGAGCTTTTTAAGCAGAGCCTCCGGCTCGATCCTGTCGGCGACCCTCACGGTGTGGTACGCGGCGGCTATCGCGTCGGGCGGCGCCATCCTCTGCATGAGGGCTTCAATGCTCGTGACAAGCATTGAAGGCTTCCCCTCTATGAGCTTCGTAATGACGCTCAGCCTCTGCGCCTCCACCTGGGGCGACTGGACGAACCTTCTCACGGCAAGGGGCAGCTCACGCGCGGGGAAGAGAAGCGCGTCGGGAACGTAGTGCAGGAGCTCCTCGCGCGCCTTTGCCGCCGCAAGTTCCGAGGGCATGACGATGAGCATGCTCCGCGAGAGCGAAGTAAAGAGCGCCGCCGCCGCGTGAAGGCGGTGCGCCTCGCCGAGCCCGAACACGCTGACGGGCCCGCTCCCGCCGCCGAGAGCCTCCTCCAGACGGCGGTATTCGCCGCTTTCGTTCAGTATTCGGAGTACGTATTCCTTTGCCATGAACACCTCATACGCGCATATGCCCGCGCCGCTCGATACGGGGGGTATCTCGGCGTGGGCTGTATGTGCCTTTATGTTTTTTGCCCTTTACGGGCGATCTCTTATTTGTTCTCCAGATATTCGAGCGCGGCCTTCAGTTGGGTGTCGAATTCCGCGTACTCGGTCACGAGGGTGTAGATATCGTAGCCCTCGTATTCCTCGGGCAGCTCCGCGACGGTATCGGGCGTGATCCCCGTCCCGCCGAGGTTAGTCCCGTTCGGGGTATAGTATGCGTCGGTCGTGAGCTTTAAATAGCCCCGGTCGGCGTTCAGGGGGAAGGTCGTCTGCACGACGCCCTTGCCGTAGGTCTGCGTGCCGATTATCGCGCCGCGGCCGTTATCCTGCATGGCGCCGGCGAATATCTCCGAAGCTGAGGCGGAGTAGCCGTTGACGAGCACCGCGAGCTCAAAATCGTACATATCGCTCTTCGCGTTGTAGTAGAGGGTCGGGTCGGTCGTCTTCCCCTGCATGGAGCAGATGGTCGCGCCCTCGGGCAGGAGCATATCGCAAATATCGACGACTATCGAGAGCGAGCCGCCCGGGTCGTCGCGCAGGTCGACGATGAGCTTCTTCACGCCCTGCGCCTTCATATCCTCGAGTGCGGAGCGGAACTCCTCCGTCGCGTTCCCGGAGAAGGAGCTGAGATAGAGGTATCCGACGCCGTTTTCCATGACGGAATAGTCGACGCGCTTTATATAGACCTCGCCGCGCGTCACGGTGAACGTCATCTCCTCCTCGCCGCGGATGACCTTGATCTCGACGGTGGTCCCCTCGTCGCCCTTTATCCTTTCGACGAGCTCGTCGCTCGAGACGTTTCTGACGTCCTCTCCGCCGACCTCTATTATGAGGTCGCCTCCCTTGAGACCGGCCTCCTCCGCAAAGGAGCCCTCGTATACGCGGTGGATGAGCGCGCCCGTCCCGTCGGGAGCGCCGACCGTCACGCCTATGCCGTAGTAGTTTCCGTTGAAGCTTGAGGTGTAATCCTCATATTCCTCCTTCGTGAAGTAGGAGGCATAGGGATCCCCCATGCCGGAGACGAGCGCGTGCGCCGCCTTCTCGACGAGCTCCTTCGAGGAGGGCGTCTCGCCGAAATGGTATTCGTCGATGTCGCTGAGAAGCTCGGTGATGACGGCTGTATCGTACTTGCCCATATCCCTTATCACGGAGAGGTTCCTCAGCCCGCCCGCAAGATAGGAGACCGCAATGAGCGCCGCCGTCACGCCGATGAGCGCGCCGACGAGCCCCGCTATCACGACGTACAGCGAGCGCGGCTTTTTATAGGTGACGGTGCTCTTGCCGAGCGCGCCTTCGCCCTCGCCGAATATCTCGAGCCGGCCGGGGTTTGCGGCCTCGGCTTCCGCCCTGGCGCGGATCTCCTCCGTGTCGAGTGTGACTGTATCGAATATGGTCTTGCTGTTCTCGTCCATGCTGCTGCCTTTCCTTTATTCTTTATTCTTCTTCGTTGTCGCGTTCTTCTGCGGTATGCCGATGAGCGAATCGGGAGGGAGCTTCATCCTGTCCCACATGCCGTATTTGTCGACGTCGGATATTGCCTTTATAAGACGCATCTCCGGATCGGGGATTATCTTCCTGAATTCCCGAAGGAGGTTCTTCATATCCTCGCGCTTGGTCTTTCCCGCGACGGGGCAGTTCGCCTTCTGCACGGGGAGCCCGAGGCGCCTCGCCGCGGAGACCGCCTCCTTTTCGGGGAAGAAAACGAGCGGACGGATCACGGTGACGTCCGTCCTGTCCATATATGTGATGGGGGCGAAGGTGTTGAGCCTCGCCTCGAAGAAGAGGCTGAGGAGGAACGTCTCCAATACGTCCTCGCGGTTGTGGCCGAGCGCGATGAGATTGCAGCCGCGCTCCTTTGCCGCCGTGCCGAGAGCCCCCCGGCGGAACTTTGCGCAGAGGGCGCAGGGGTTCTTCTCCTTCCGTTCGTTGAAGACGACGTCGCCGATGTCCGTTTTGATTATGTCGAGCCTCACGCCGACCTCATCCGCCCACGAGGTGAGGGCGGAATGATCCTGCTCAACGAGCCCGAGATCGAGCATAACGCCCACGACGTCGAACTCCTTCTTGGAGAACATCCTGTAGAGCGAGAGCCCGTAGAGCAGCAGAAGACTGTCCTTTCCGCCGCTGACGCCCACGCAGATCCTGTCCCCGTCGTGGATCATCCCGTATCTTTCATCCGCTCTGCGGATGCAGCCCAATACACGTTTCATTATAAGAGTCCCTTTGTGAATATTGTTCGCCCGCATTATACCACACCGCGCAGGTGTTGTACAGAAAAACTTACTCGTGCTTGACGAAAAAAAGAAACTCCCGTTCGCAAAAAGGAGCTTCCGGAAATAAAGGGGGAGGGGTATGCCCCTCCCCGGTTCAAAGCGGCGATCAGGCGCCCTTGGTGTTGAAGTCGTCAACGAGAAGATTCATGGACTTGAGGAACTTGTGGGTGTAGATGAACGGACCGACGATGATGAAGGAGCCGAGCACGCCCCAGAGCCAGAAGGTCTTCGCGCTGAACTCGAGACCGAGGTTCCTCCTCGTCAGCTCGCCGCCGATGCGGTTGGAGATCTTGTGCTGCCATACGAGAGCGCCGATGCCGAGGGTGATGGGCGCGATGAGGAATATGAGCAGACAGTAGTGCATCGTCTTCTTCCCGTCATAGCGGGAGGCGATCGTGTTGATGTCCTCGGAAGCGCGGCTGTAGATGACGATTCCGTAGATTCCCAACGTCACGATCGACAGCAGGATGAGCTTCAAGAGGCTGGGGTACTGTTTGAGCTTGTAGTTGTTGGTTTCCATATTTCCCTCCATGTTTTGGCTCTTACGAACCGGATACCAATATTTTAATATATTTACCGTCGGATGTCAACACCTTTTTCACGAAGAACAGAATGTTTTGGCGAAAAAAGGCGATGGGCAGGCTTCGTCGGCGGAGCTTCCCCCAAGGGAAGCCAAGCGTGCGGCGTACATGCTGTTCCTTCCCCTATGAGGGGAAGGGGGACCGCTTGCGGTGGATGAGGTGGAAATCAACTGCGGATGATGATTTGAGGAAGATATTATTCCCTCGTCAGCAGCGACTGCGTCGGCGGAGCTTTCCCCCAAGGGAAGCCAAGCGTGCGGACGAGGCGGCGATCAGCTCAGAGACCCGGCTTTGGCTGCCCCTCCCTCATCACAGCGAAGCCAGTTCCTTTTCGACTGCGGATAGTTTCTTCTTCCGGACAAGGGTGCGGATGACGATCATTACGATCAGCGCGGCCGCTATGCAGCCGAGCACGGTCGCGGTGGTCTTCAGCTGGTCGGGCTCCTCGTGCGAGGCGAGCGCGCCTATGCCCAATGCTATCCCGGCGATGGCTCCCGGTATCGTGAGGACTTCGGTGATGCTCATCATCACGCCCCCGCCGATCACCGCGGCGCAGACGACGCCCGCTCCTATCGTGAGGAATTGGCACAGTATCTTCAATATCGAACTGCTGAATTCGTGAGTGAGCGCCCATCTTGCGCCGTATACGGCGAGGAAGAACACGGGCAGCAGCGCAAGGCTGAGCCACGCGGAAAAAGCGGAGGTTTTCTCCTCGATCTTTTTCTTTTTCTCCGTGAGCTCCGCCTTCCTTTTAACGATGTGTTCCTCCCGCTCGCGGCGGAGCTCTTTAAGGAGATCGTCCGCACCGAAAGCCTTCTTATCCGAAGCCGCCTGCGCCCATTTTACCGCCGTTTTGAGATCCTTTTCGACCTCTTCACCTTTGCCGAACATCTCTGCGAGCTTCATCATAGCCAAAGAGTTGCCGGCGTCCGCGGCCTTTTCAAAATAAAGGACAGCCTTTTTGATATCCTTTTCGGCCCCGACGCCGCCGAGGTAAAACTTGCCGAGCTCATAGGGGGCATATTCGTCGCCCATTTCCATGCCCTTATTCAAAAGCTTGAGCGCCTTTTTCGGATCTCTGCGGGAAAAATCCTTGTCAAGATAGAGCTCGCCCAGCTCGCGCACGGCCTTTGGACGCCCGCTGTCGGCGGCTTTTTTCAGCCAGTAATACGCTTTTTCGGTATCCTTCTGCTCGGCGTTACCGAGCGCCCAGGCTCCGGCACGGTATTTCCAACCGAGGCTCTCCTGCGCTTCGGGGAGGCCGTTCTCCGCCGCCTCGGTCAGAAGGCGGAGCCCCTCTTCCGGATCGCTCCCGCTTTCCGTTGAGTGAAAATCCGTGAAGAGCTCGCCGAGCAGGTATTTCGCCCGCACGCTGCCAAGATCCGCCGCCTTCCTCAGCCAGTGCGAGCGCTTCGAGAGTTTGGCGATCTCGGCGTTCTTCCGCCTCGATTCGGCGTCGTCGCCAAGGTAATAAGTGCCGAACGCCATTCTCAGCGCGATATCGTCCTGCTCTCCGGCCTTAACATACCAATACGCGGCCTTATCTTCGTCACGCTCGACCCCATAGCCCTTTTCATACCGTTCCCCGAGCAGGCACTGCGCCTTGGCGTCATCGCCCTCCGCGGCCTTCTTCAGCCAGTAAAGCGCTTTATCGTCATTTCTTTCGACTCCGTTTCCGGCTTCGTATATCTCGGAGAGTTTCGTCTGCGCGGAGCTGTCCCCGCGCTCGGCGAGCTTTTCATAGTAATGGGCCGCCTTGCCCGCGTCGCACATCTCACCGCCCAAGGAATCGTAGAAGAACGCAAGGCTGCGGAGCCCCTCCGCGGATCCGCCGTTCGCCGCCTTCTCATACCAATGAACGGCGCTCTTATAATCGTGTTCGTCAAAAAACGAGATCGTGCCGAGCATCTCCGCGGCGTCGGCATTGCCTTTCTCCGCCGCCTCAAGCAGCCATTTCTTTTTAAGTGCGGCGTTCGCTTCCACGCCGTCCCCGCGGGCGTAACGCATGGCGAGCTCATACTGCGCGTTCGCGTCGCCTTCCTGTGCTTTCAGGATGAGTCCGTAAATATCCATGTTGTTCCCTCCCTGCAAACTAACGCCTCGCGCGGCGCGTTGTCTTATCCGATTATACCACGTTCGCGGCCGTATGTGAATAGCGGCGCGGAGGCAATTATGAACGCCCGGGCGTAACGAAAGGGAAGAACGGCCGCGTTCTTCCCTTAACGACGATAATATGTTTCGGCTTATTTGAAGTACCTCTCCAAGAGGCCCTTCAGCGCCTTGCCGTGTCTTGCCTCGTCGCGTGCCATCTCATGGACGGTGTCGTGGATGGCGTCGAGATTGAGGGCCTTGGCGCGCTTTGCGAGATCGGTCTTGCCGGCGGTCGCGCCGAACTCGGCGTCAACGCGCATCTCGAGGTTCTTCTTGGTGCTGTCGGTGACGACTTCGCCGAGGAGCTCCGCGAACTTGGCGGCGTGCTCGGCCTCTTCCCATGCGGCCTTCTCCCAATAGAGGCCGATCTCGGGATATCCTTCGCGGTGGGCGACTCTCGCCATCGCAAGGTACATGCCGACTTCGCTGCACTCGCCCTGGAAGTTGGAGCGCAGATCGTTGAGGATATCCTCGGGAACGTCCTTGGCGATGCCTACGACGTGCTCGGCGGCCCAGGCGGCCTCTTCGGCCTGCTCACGGAACTTGGAGCCGGGAACCTTGCACTGGGGGCAGAATTCGGGGGGAGTGGGGCCGATGTGAACGTACCCGCATACGGGACATACCCATTTCTTATTCATAATGAAAACCTCCGTTTTATTATTGAGATCAACGGCAGATACTGCCGGAGATATCTGCTCATATTATACGATACCGTTCAGCCCGTGTCAACGACGGAAATACAGCTTTCCGCCCGTGACTTCGATATGCCCGTGGGTGACGCTCGAAGTCCTTCCCGTCATGGCGAAGGAATCCTGAACGAAAACGTCGAGCGGCAGATAACTGCCGAAGGCGTCATGCCTCATGGCGGATTCGGGGGGTATCTTCAGCACCCTGTACGAGATGCGCACCATGGGCCCCGCCATCTGCACTCCGCCGAAATCGAACGAGGTGATATACATCGCTATGAGCGAATACATTTCCCCGGGCTCGCCGTAGGGCTTGGCGCCGGTGCCGCCCTCGTATTCGAGATTGTTCACGAATTCGGGCTTATCCGACCATGCCTCATCCTCGTCCCAGGTCTCGTAGATGAGATACTGCAGGCTGCTTTCCCAAAGCGCGGAAACGGCGATGGGCTTTAAATACTCGGGGTCGTAGTGTATCCCCCAGAGCCCGGCGTAAAGGGAGCTGTGCTCGTTCACGAGGTCGAAGGACCAGACGAACACGTCGCCCGGGCGGACCGCCGTCAGGTCGAGCTCCTGCCCGGCGTATATCGCAGTAAAATCGTTCGGGGCGTCCGGAGTGGGGAGCACGACGGCCGTGGGCCTCGGGGTGACGGTGGGCTTCGGCGTATTGGTCGGCTTCGGGGTGTTGGTCGGCCTCGGAGTATTGGTCGGCTTCGGCGTCGGGGTCCCGGCGGAGCCCGTAGGCGCGGCGGTGGGCGCCGCCGTCGGCACGGCAGTGGGAGCGGGAGTCATGGGCTCCGGGGGCATCGTCGGCGGAACGTAGGGCGAAGCGGAAGGCCCCGCCGTCACGGCGCCGTCGGGGGATTGGGTTATCACCGGCACGTTCGTGGGCGCCGCGGTAACGGGAGGCGCCTCCGTCACGGAACCGTCGGGCGAGGCGGTGACGGCGGGCTCTTCGGATCCGTTTTCAACGGGGGCCGATTGCTCCGTGCCGTCCGGCGCTGCGTCGGAGGGCAGCGCCCCATCCGTGGGGTCGGCCGCGGCCTCCGTCGTGACGGAGCCGGGCGTTTCGCCTGCGTTCGCCTCGGGATCGTTCTTCGCGCAGGCGGCGGAGAATACGGTAAGCGCGGCCGCGAGCAGCAGCGCGATAAGCTTTGACAGGGCAGATCTCAATTGATTATCCTCCGGGATATTATAATGAAGCGGGGGCAGGACCTCCGCCTTACGATCCACATTATACAACATCGCCGCCGCGCAATCAAGTGACGGAGGGCGAATAATCTCCGTCGGGGAGGCGCATGAGGTACTCCTTCCGCAGCATCCCGTAAACGTAAACGCTGCGCCAGCGCTCATGCCCGCGGTATCTCAGACGGCGCGCCTTCACGAGCAGTCCCTCGCGCCGCATTCCGACGGACTCGAGCACCCGCAGAGAGGCGGCGTTCTCCTCGTCGCACTCGGCGCTGACACGGTGAAGATCCAGCCCCATGAACGCGAACCGGAGGAGCGCCGAAACACCCTCGCGGGCAAAGCCCCTCCCGCGAAAGCGGGGGAGCAGGGCGTAGCCGATGACGCCCGTCGGCAGAGAAGGCGAGAGCGTCAGCACTGTAATGCCGAGCGGTTCGTCGGTCTCCGCCTCGCAGAGTATGAGAAAGTATCGCTTCCGCTCCTCCTTAAGGGAATACCGCAGCTCC
Organism: Clostridia bacterium; assembly: GCA_017509785.1. Taxonomy (GTDB): domain Bacteria; phylum Bacillota; class Clostridia; order Christensenellales; family CAG-138; genus UBA3857. The sequence continues at coordinate 450,559 of JAFWOT010000012.1, read as the reverse complement.
CATTCGATGAAAGCGCGCGCCTCGTCCGCGTCGCGTGGGGGATGCTCCATGAAGGCGTGTTCGTCGTCCCCGCAGAAAAGCCCGAGCAGGAACTCCGCGTCCCCGCGTTCGATCTCCCGCGCATAGGTGCGCGGCCCCGTCAGAACGGATCCCCGTTCCGCCATTGCGTCCTCCTTTCACGCGCCTCCCGATAAAATAAGGAGACGCGCAGCTTGAAAAAAAGTATTCGACACGGATATACTATCAAGCCGATCATGCTTGTTTTCGATATTATATCACGTGATCACGAGAAACGGAAGAGGGTGTTGCGAAGATGATCTAAAAACCCTTTTCCCGCCTGTATTTTTCAGGCTTCGGAAGCCGGGCCGGACTCGTTAATAAAATTAACACATTTTTGGGCAAAAATATATCAAATATCTATTGAATAACGGGACTAATGCTGATATAATATCTCAAAATGTGGAATCGGTGCACACCGATTTCATAAATAAAAAAACCCGGAGGAAAAGAAATGACTAAGACCAAGAAGCTCTTTGCCGCTCTTCTCGCCGCGCTGATGATACTGGCAGTCCTGCCCGTAGCGTCCTTCGCGGCCGAAGCCGCTTATCAGGCAAACGAGGCAGCCGGCATGAAGCGCTGGGACGACGTATGGTCCGTCCTTGACGCTGTTGAAGCCGAAATGATGGAACAGGGCGCAAACCGCGCCGAAGTCGTGTACGCCGTTTATAAGGCGGCGCTCAATTGCCCCCTCATCGACAAGGGCAGCATCACCGATCTTAACGACAACGAGTTCTCCTTCACGACCAACGGCATGGTCGGCGGCTATAACTACCGCGTAAGGAACTTCACCAAGGCTCCTGCGAAGCAGACGAATCAGGCTCTCGAGACCGAGTCTGTCACCGCCGCCGCCAAGGTCATCGCCACCAAGGGCAACTGCCCCACCAACGGCGCTGTGGACGTTCTGCTCGTCGGCCCGTATTACAGCTCCGACTCCAGCTTCACCGATCAGTATAAGAACGAGGCCGCTTCCATCGCTGCCGCTACCGGCGGTACCGTGACCCAGGTCATCAACAGCAATGCGACCGGTCCCAACATTGCAGCCAACTACACCAATAAGGCTGTCGTTATTTACGACTCCCACGGCAACTGCATAAGCTCCAAGCAGACCTCTTATCTTGACCTTACCAGCTCCACCGGCCTCACCACGACCGACTACAACAATGGTTGGGCTTACAACGGCGGTTCCTTCTACGGCATCGACGGCCGTTACATCCAGAACCATGTTTCCGGCACCATCACCAACACCCTCGTTTGGATGGCTATCTGCCAGGGCATGATGAAGGAAGGCAAGGGTACCACCGGTACCGCTCTTCTTGCTGCCGGCTGCGCTGCTGTTTACGGCTATTCCCAGTCCGTCTCCTTCACCGGCGACTATAAGTATGAGGCCAAGTTCTGGACCGAGATGAAGAACGGCGCCACCGTTGCGGAAGCTCTTCAGGTCATGAAGAACACCTACGGCGTGCCCGATCCCGTCACCGGCGGCGACGCGTATCCCATCCTCATGAGCCCTGTTGACGCTTTCCCCTCCAACCCCGACGGCGCTCAGACCGTTTACTGCGATTGGACGCTCTTTGGCGATTCCGAGCCCGAGCCCATCACCTCCGTATCGCTTGCGAACGTTAACGTTGTTACCGGCGGCACCGCGACCGCACAGCTCACCGTAGCTCCCACCAACGCCGATTACACCGTTCAGAGCTACACCAGCTCCAACACCGCTGTCGCTACCGTTACCAGCGCGGGCGTCGTTACCGGCGTCAAGGCGGGTACCGCTACCCTCACCGCAAAGGTCAAGGACAACACCACCAGCACCGTTTACACCGCCACCGCCACCATCACCGTCGAGGATTTCGAGGGCTACATGCTCGTTGATACCATCGAGGACGGCGGCGAGTACATCGTTGTTGCTCAGGGCGCCATCTCCGGCACGACCGGCTACGCTGTCGGTAACTACGTCGTTTCCGGCGCAAACAAGTATCTTACTCCCGTTGCTGTTACCATCAATTCCGACGATACCTGCACCGTCAGCACCTCTAACGAGGCCAAGGTCGTTTGGAAGGCTGCCGGCAACGCGACCTCCGGTTACTCCTTCTATAACGAGGCGGCGGGCGTATATATGGCGCTCAACTCCTCCGAGGTGCTTGTACCCGCTACAAGCGGCATCATCTATTGGCTGTATGAAAGCAATAAGGCTCTCAACAACCAGGTAGACTCCGAGGGTTACTATTATATGTCCTATGCCGCTGCTTCCAGCTCCAACAACTATACCAGGTACACCACCTCCACCAGCAGCGATAACCCCATCAACCTCTACAAGAAGATCACCTCTTCTGAGCCCGACCCCGTTTACTACACCGTAACGTTCAAGGATTGGGACGGCACTACCCTGAAGACCGAGCAGGTCATCGAGGGCGGCTCCGCCACGGCTCCCGCCAATCCCTCCCGCGTTGGCTACACCTTCACCGGTTGGGACGTCGCCTTCAACAACGTCACCTCCGATCTCACCGTAACGGCGCAGTACACGATCAACACCTACACCGTTACCTTCAAGGATTGGGACGGCACCACGCTCAAGACTCAGACCGTCAACTACGGCGGCGCTGCGACGGCTCCCGCCAACCCCACCCGCGTTGGCTACACCTTCACCGGTTGGGATAAGGCGTTCACCAACGTCACCTCCAACCTCACCGTAACGGCGCAGTACACCATCAACACCTACACCGTCACCTTCAAGGATTGGGACGGCACGGTATTGAAGACTCAGACCGTCAACTACGGCGGCGCTGCGACTGCTCCCGCGGATCCCATCCGTGAGGGTTACACCTTTGCCGGCTGGGATAAGGCGTTCAACAACGTGACGAGCGACCTCGTCGTCACCGCGACCTACACCGAGAACGAGATCGGCGTATCCCTCCTCGGCGACGTCAACTGCGACGGCAAGGTCGACATGGGCGATATCTCCGCTCTGTCCGCTTACCTCATGGGCAAGGGCGAGCTCACCGCTCAGGGTCTCGCGAATGCCGACGCCAGCGGCAACGGCACGGTCGATTCCTCCGACCTTTCCGCGATCTTCGGTATCATTTGCGGCTGAGGCCGCATCCCTTGGCTCCCGTAAGGGAGCCATTTTTTTTGCGCTTTTTCAGGCGGTAAAGCCATCCCCCTGCGGGATACCGATGCTTTGGAGCGGTCGTCCCATCCGCTGGCGGGGCTGCCCGATGAGATCGTAACTGCTTAATGAAGCCCGTTCCAACACGGCTCGTCTTCCCGGCTGCGGCGCCGCGCGATCGCCTTCTCCGCAGCGCGGAATGCCTTTTGGGATGAGAACACGTGTTTCGAAGGACGCCGGAAAGGGCGCCTCCGCGGAGGCGCCCTTGTCGGTAGGTGTTTGATTCAATTCGGGATCACGGCTTCTTCGGCCCGGGCGCGTTCAGCCCGAGCACCCTCCGCAGTATGAGGAGAGCGTCGTCGCTGCCGGTATGCCCGTCCCCGTTCATATCGGCAACGGAAGCCGAAGCCGGACTGAGCTGAATGAGATCCAGCGCCCCGCGAAGGAGCATCAGCGCGTCGGAGGAGGTCACGTAATGATCGGTGTCGACGTCGCCCATTGCAAAGGGAGACTCTTCATCGAAGGCGTAAAGGCGGATACTGCCGCTGCTGCCCTCCGCGGTATGCGATATCGGCATTATGACGAGGAAGAAATCCCCGTCCTCATATGAGTCGAGGGCGACCTCTCCGAAGGGGTTCGTATACGTCCCGGAACTGTATGACCAGAGGTTGAAATACCGGTCGTAGAGGCAGACGTAAGCGTTCGCCGCGCCGCCGGCGGGGGAGGGGCCCGCAGCAAAATGCAGATGCTGACCGTACGTGACGTGTATGCGGAACACCGTCGCATAGGTGTAAGTCCAACCCTGGGAAGCGATATAGGCGTTCGGATCGGGCTCCGGCTCGTCCCCGCAGGAGGGCGGGATGATGAGCCTCTTCAATATGACGGGCTGCCCGCCGCAGAGGGGACCTATGCCGACCTCCTCGGAATAATAAGGCAGAGTCAGATCGGTGAAATCGAGATCGGCAAGCGTCGCGAATTCAGCATCCTCCACGACGTTCACAACGGATGAAGCGGTACCGCCGTCGTCGTCGGTGACCGTAACGACCGCGGTCCCCGGGGCGATCGCGGTAAGGCTGCCGTCCGCGCCGACCGTGACGACGCTCTCGTCATCCGACTCCCAGGAGAAATACGCAGCGGGCGCGGCGACCCCGCCGACGAACACGCGAAGCCTCTCACCCGAGCTCGAGCTGAACATTGGCAGCCGCATTTCGGCGGGGAAGAGTTGGATCTCATCCGCGTCCTTCTTCGGGAAGACGGAAGCCGCCCTTGAGCGCGGGCCGGTAAAACAGAGACAGCAGAACGCGAGCATGGCCGCGAGAAGCATTGAAAGGGTACGTTTCATGGGTGTCTCCTTGATTGAATTTTCCCCATTATACCACGGTTTTTCGGCCTGTGCAACATTAACGTGAAAAGATCAGATCTTCCCGGTAAGCCAATAGGCCGTTATTGCGGCGCATTCGCGGAGATAATCGTTGAACGTAATGTACCAGACCCCGGGCGCGGGGATGCCTTCGGCCTCTATGCCGAGCCTTGCCGCCGTCCTTTCCGCGCGGAAGACGTGGAACCGTGTCGTCACGAATACGAGCTTCGCGTCTTCGCCGAGGACTCGATCCGCGATCCTCTTCGAGAATATGAAATTCTCTTCGGTGCTCTTCGACTCCTCCTCGGTGAGTATGCGGGCTTCGCCGATCCCGTGGGAAACGAGCCAGCTCCGCATTACGGAAGCCTCGGAAACGGTCTCGTCGCCGCCCATGCCTCCGCTCACTATGCAGACGCAGGATGGGTGCTCTTCGAGATACTCCGCCGCCCTTTCAAGCCTGCGGCGGAGGGTGATCGTCGGCTGATCGCCGCGTATCCCGCCGCCGAGGACTATGAGCGCGTCGGCTTCCCCCGAAGGCTCCGCAGAATTGACGAGTATGAGCGTGCTCGTAAACGCGAAAGCCAAAGCGAACACGGCGTATACCAGCGAGAGCAGGAACGCGAGAGCACGGAACAGCTTCGATTTTTTGCATGCCTTTTTGAAGAGCGGGAGCAGTATGCCGATCGCGAGAAGCGGGAACCCGATGATCGCGGGCATCACCACGCCGAGATTGAGATTGCTTCGGGTCATGACGAATAAGGTGTCGATAACGAGCAGCCCCCCTGCGGTTATCATCGCCAAGCGCCCGAACGGAAACGATTTCTTAACGAGCCTTTCTTTCATGTGAAAATCATACAACAGCGCCGTTGATTTGTCAATCGATTTCATAAACCGTTAAAAGTTTGGCGCTTTTTGCGGTTGAATCCCCGAAGGAAATATGTTAGAATATATCCGAGCAAAAAGAAAGCGAGGTGGCGAAATGATAAAATTGCTGTACGGCGGCAGGGGAGAGGGCATGGACGCCAAGCTTCTCGAACTTGCGGCAAATTACCATGCGCAGGCCAAGGGGAGCGTTGTTTTCATTGACAAGGACGATAAGCATATTTACGATCTCGCGAGCGGGATACGCCTCATCAACGCGAGCGATTACCACATAGAGGGGCCGAAGATGTTCAGCGGTTTCCTCTCGGGCATATCCGCTCAGGATCATGATCTCGAAAAGATAATCATCTGCAGCTTCATGAAGATAGTCAGGCATCCTGTCTCCTCGCTGGAGGGGCTGTTCGATTTCTTCGAGGAGTTCAGCCAAAGGATCGGCGCCGACATGGTGATCGGCATCAATTCGGACGAGCCCGTCCCCGAATACCTGAAAAAATATCTTGCCTGAATCGATATTGCGCTTGACAAATACAGGTCACTACAATATAATGTGTGCGGCATAGTTTCGGCTGTGCCGCATATTGATTTATCATAGCATTATTTGGCATCATTTGGAGGAAAAAAATGGCTGTATTCGAATTCCTGCGCAAGGCTGTGCATGAGCTCGTCGGCGTGCCGGAGGAGGAAATCCGTCCCGAAAGCACCAAGGAGGAGCTCAAGCTCGATTCTTTCGACGTGGAGGAGCTCGTCATAGACGTGGAAAAGGAGTACGATATCTATCTCACGGATACCGATTTCGACACCCTCGGTGAATTGGCCCGCCTCGTGATGGCGGCGTGAGCGCAGATCAAATGAACCGCCGGCTGAGCCCGGTGGTTTTTGTATTAAGTACAATGCCGATGGATCCGGCTTTACGCAAGCTGCTTCGCCGCCGAATGGATCGATCGGCGGTAACGTTAAGAAGCCCCGCCGGGGAAGGCGGGGCTTCTGCTTATCGGTTAACGGGCCGGAGCTCAGATCTTATCCTTCTCGTCGAAGGGATCGCCGCACTCGGGGCAGAACTTCGGGGGATTCGCGGGATCGGCGGGCTCCCAGCCGCACTTGTCGCAGCGGTAGAGGGGAGCGTCGGCGGGCTTGGGCTTGCCGCAGGAGGAGCAGAACTTCCCTCCGTTGACCTGGCCGCACTCGCACTTCCAGCCCGCAGGCTCGGCAGAGGGCTGAGGCTTACCGCAGGAGGAGCAGAACTTGCCGGAATTCGTCGCGCCGCAGGAGCAGGTCCAGGAGCCGGGCATCGGCTGACCGCAGGAAGCGCAGAACTTGCCGGTGTTCTGTGCGCCGCACGCGCAGGTCCACGTGTTGGCCTGAGCGGCCTGCGCCTGCTGCATCTGGTAGAGGGTCTGCATATTGACGCCGCCCGCGCCGGAGGCCGCGTTGAGCCCAGCAAAGCCGAGGAACGCGCCGCCCTCGTTTGCGGCTGCGGTCTGCATGGCGGCCGCCTGAGCGCCCGCAAGATGCGCTATCGCAAGGGAGGGATCCTTCAGAGCCGCGTGGGTCTGAAGCTCCTTGATCCTGTCCTCATCCTCCTTGGAGGCGGTGACGGAGCTCACGCCGAAGGATACGACGGAGATGCCGCGAAGCTCGCCCCAGGTCTCCGAAAGCTCGGTATTGAGGGCGTCCGCGATCTCCTTCGTGTGGCCGGGCAGAGCGGAATACATGATCCCCGCGGTGCTGACCCTGTAAAGGGCGGGCTGCAGAGCGGTCAGCAGCTCGGTCTTGAGCTGGCTGTCGATGAGGTCGCGGGTGTAGACGTCATGGAAGTTGGCGGCTACGCAGCGATAGAACTGTATCGGGTTGGAGATGTTGTAGGAATACTCGCCGAAGCACTTGATCGAAACGTCGGTCTCGAGGTTGATGCTGGGGTAGATAACGTGGAAGGGAACGGGATTGGCCGTGCCGTACTTGTTGCCCTTGATCTCCTTGGTGTTGATGTAGTAAACGCGCTGATCCTTGGAGGGGCTGCCGCCGTGCTTGAACCTGTCCCACCACTCCTTGAAGGTGGCTACGAGGCTCTCGCCGAACTTCCCCGCGAATATGGAGGGAGAGGTGGAGGTGTCGTAAATGAACTCGCCGGGTTCGGCGCAGAGCTCGACGACCGTGCCCTGATCGACTATGATCATGCACTGACCGTCAGCAACGGCGATGGTGGAGCCGTTGGAGATGATGTTGTCCTCGCCCCTGGTGTTGCTCGAACGGCCGGAAACGCGCTTCTTTCCCTTTACGGCAAGAACGTCGTCCGGCATGGACTCACAGTAGAAGTACTCTTGCCACTGATCCGCAAGGACTCCGCCCGCGGCGCCCAAAGCTGCCTGAATAAGACCCATTTTTATAATCTCCTTTCGGTTGGTTCAATTGGGTTTACCCGTATACATCCTATATTATCCGATATAATTTGACCTTTGTCAAGACTTTTTGTTGCGGGAAAAGAGAAATGTTTGAGCCCGCAGCCCGCGGTCCGGAGAGGATGAGGGTAAAATTAATGCACGAAAGCTTGAAATCCGATGAGAATCATGGTATTATACGAACCTAACTTCAATTATGAAAGGAACCGGCATGAAGAAAACGATCTCCCTACTGCTCTGCGCGCTGCTCCTTGCGGTCAGCTCCGCGGGCTTTGCTTCCCCTGAAAGGGCGGATGAGAAACCCATCGTATTCCGCGGCTACGTCGCGGGAGATTTCAACGGCAGCAGCACCGCCGATTGGATAGGCTTCACGGCGGCGGATCCTTCCTCCGTCACGTCCTACGATCCCTGCCTCTCGACCTACGCCGCGGGCTATCACAACGGAAGAGCCTACGGCTATCTCTACGGCTATGACGCCATGGGGACGCTCCTCACGAATTACTACCGCATGGACGTCAAGTCCGGCGGCATAGAGTTCATCGAAGGCGCCTCCTCGGGCGGCGAATTCGTCTACGGCATGGCGTGGAGCCCCGCCGACAACGCCATGTACGCCCTCTGCGATGAGGATCACCCCTATATCGCGTCGGTCGATCTCGCAACAGGCGAGCTCACCCGCGTGCTCGATATCCAGCTCGGGAACTCCCTCGGCCTTCAGACTTTCGCCGTCGACGGCGAGGGCAATTTCTACGCGCTCACTTTCGCCGCGATAAGCTCCAACCTCGTCAGGATAGACCGCGGCACCGGCTCCATGACGACCGTTATGAGCACCGGCCTGCCCTGCTTCTACGCCCAGTCCATGACGTGGGAACCCACGACCGGCTGTATCTACTGGGCGCACGTAAACGAGCAGTACAGCTCCGACAACGGCCTCTATAAGCTCGACCCCGTGGACCATACCGTCGAGTACTGCGGCATGATCGGCGGCGGCATGGAGATAACCGGCCTCTTCACTTACGATCCGGATGAGCTCGGCGGCTTCATCCCCGGCGACGTCAACCTCGACGGCGTCGTCGATTCCTCCGACGCGCTCCTCGCCCTCCGCTACGCGATGGGGCTTGCTTTCCTTGAGGGGCAGTCCCTCCTCGCGGGGGACGTCGACGGAAACGGCTCTGTCGATACCTCCGACGCGATAGCCATACTGAGGTACGCCGTCGGCGTCGGCCCGGCGCTCTCCCTCGGGCGCTGATCGGAAAACGTCCGCATCACCGATCGGGGAGCCGAAGCATCCCGTACAGGATCGAATACCTGTATTCCGGTAAGAAAAGCATGGTTCGTCCATGCTTTTTCGTTTGGCGGAGAAAGACGGGATCTCGGCCCGTGCCGGGAAAAACGGCTCCGCCGGTGGCGGGGAGGGGGCTGCGTTTCCGTTCTCTTCAATAAGTATGCGTATCAGGACGTTTCACGGCTCAGCGCCTCTTCATTAGGGGAGATGTTCATCGGCTGGTACAGGGGGGATGAGTTTATCTCCGCCGAAGAAGAGATCGAGGTCACGGAGGGCGGCGAATACACCGCGCGCTTCGGCGGCGATATCGACGGCGACGGTCTTGTCAGCGCGACGGACGCGCTCCTTCTGATGCGCCGGTGCATGGGTCTCGCTGCCGTAGAAGGCATAAACGCCGATATCGACATGAACGGCGAAACGGATGCTCTTGACGCCCTGCTTATATTCAGGCACGTACTGAACCTGAACTGAGGCACGAAACGGCTTCCGGTTTAACCGGATAGGCTGCATGACGCAGGCTTCCGCCCGCACAAAAGAATACTTCGCCCGGAACGGTGAACGAAACGCCGTCCCGGGCATTTTTATGCCGTGAGCGCGGCGTCTCCGGCGGAGGGCGGGAGCCTTTCCGGATATGCGCGTCGGGTTTTTCTCATATACAGGCGAAACCTCTTGACAAATTTGAACTTTTCTGTTATAATCCTTGATTCACGGGGCACGGCTTGAAAGCTACCCTGCCGGCCCGCCCACAATTTACGGAAGGTGCGTTTATGGAGATCGACTTCAACGGCATAGCCTCCCCTTCGGAGGCGCTTGAGCTCTCGCTGTTTTTGCGTGGGCGGGTCGATCTGCGGCTTATCTGCGAGCGCTGCGGCCTTTCGGAAGCGGAGGCCTTCCGCCGCCTTGCAGGGCTCGTCTATTACGACCCTGCGCAGGAAGCGATCGTAACGGCGGAAGAATACCTCTCCGGCAACGTATTGAGGAAGCTGCACGAGGCCGAGAAGGCTCAAAGACGCGAGGAGGAATTCGGCGTTCCCGAGCGGAGCTTCACCGTCGATTGGTCGGTCAATATAAGCGACCTCAACGCCGTCATGCCGCCCTTCGTCCCCGCGGAGGATATAAAGGCCGCCGTCGGCAGCCCGTGGATACCCTCGTGGGTTTACCGCGAGTTCCTCATAAAGCTCCTCGGCATAAAGCCCGAGGGCGGCAAGAAGCCGCGCCTCATAGTCGAGTACGTCAAGGCGGCGAATCATTACATAATCCACGGCAAGAAGCGCTACAGGGAGCTCACCCGCGCGCGCCTCACCTACGGCACGGAGCGGATGAACGCCTTCGACATATTCGAACGCCTGCTCAATTCCGGCGAGATCGTCGTTTACGACACCGTCGTTTCCGAGGGAAAGGGCATGCCCGTGCGCCGCATCAACCGCGCCGAATCCATGCTCGCCCTTGAAAGGGCGAAGCTCATGGAGGAGAAGTTCTCGCTCTGGCTCTTCCGCGACGAGCCGAGGCGGACGAAGCTCGTCGAGCACTATAACGAGGCGTTCGGCGCCGTCCGCCCGAGGGAGTACGACGGCTCGCGCCTGAAGCTCCCGGGGAAGAACCCGAATATCCGCCTGCAGGATTATCAGCTCAACGCCGTTTCGAGGATAGTCAATTCCAAAAACACGCTCCTGGCGCACCAGGTCGGCGCGGGCAAGACGTACGCCATGGCCGCCGCCGCAATGGAGTTGAGGCGCACGGGGCTTTCAAACAGGAACCTTTTCGTCGTCCCCAACAACATACTCGATCAGTGGCATACCGAGTTTCTGAAGCTCTACCCCGAGGCGGATCTCATCGTCATCGAGCCGAAGGATTTCACGCCCGCCCGCCGTCAGCGCGTCCTGCGGGAGATAAAGGATTCCAACGCCGACGCCATCATAATGGGCTACGGCAGCTTCTCGCTCATCCCGCTCTCGAAGGCGGAGCGCGAGCAGGAGCTCGTCTCCCGCATGACGGAGATATCCCTTTCGATGAAGGACGCGATCTATAACGACGCCTACATGGTCCTCAACCGCTACTCCGCGAGGCTCGAACGCCGCCTCTCGAAGCTCTGGGACGACGAGGACCCCGCCGGAGAGGACGAGCTCTGCTTCGACGATCTCGATATAGATACCCTCTTCGTGGACGAGGCGCATAATTTCAAGAACATCAGCATCGAAACGAAGCATGGCACGCTCCCCGGTCTCAACACGAAGGGCTCCAAACGCTGTGACGATCTGCTTGCAAAGGTGCGCTTTATTCAGCGCTCCCACGGGGGGAGGGGAGTCGTTTTCGCAACGGGCACGCCGATAACCAACTCCGTTTCCGATCTTTACACGATGCTCCTGTACCTCGCGTATGAGAGGCTGAACGAAATGAACCTCGTCGAATTCGACAACTGGGTCAAGCTCTTCTCCGAGGTAACGGAGGAGTTCGAGGTCGAGGCGAACGGCGTCGGCTACCGTCTGCGCCGCCGCCTGAGCAGGTATCATAACCTGCCGGAGCTCTCGCTGCTGCTCTCCGATATCGCCGATTTCCACATAACGACCGAGGATGAGCAGAAGCTCCCCTCGAACGTTCGATACGTCAACTGCACCGTCCCCGCCTCAAAGGAGCTGCGCGATTACATAGGCGAGCTCGCCAGGCGCGCCGAGGACGTGAAATCCGGCCTCATACCGAGGACAGAGGACAATATGCTCAAGATCACCACCGACGGCCGCAAGGCGGCGCTCGATATGCGTCTGGTGGATAGGTTCGCGCCGGACAGCCCCTCCTCAAAGCTCAACACCTGCGTCAGAAAGGTTTTCGAGATCTGGAGCGGCGACCCCGGGGTCACACAGCTCGTGTTCCTCGATCAGTCCACCCCGAAGGACGGCTTCAACCTCTACGACGATATGAAGGATAAGCTCGTCGGGCTCGGCATCCCCGCAAAGGAGATCGCCTTCGTTCACGACGCAGTCAACGATTCGATGCGCACCGCCCTCTTCAACAGGGTCAGGCGCGGCGACGTGCGCGTGCTCATCGGGTCGACGTTCAAGCTCGGCATCGGCGCCAACGTGCAGGATAAGCTCTGGGCGGTGCATCATCTCGATATCCCGTGGAGACCCTCCGACGTCACCCAGCGCGAGGGCAGGATGCTCCGTCAGGGCAACAAGAACGACGACGTCGCCGTCTACCGCTATATAACGAACGGCAGCTTCGACGCCTATTCATGGCAGCTGCTTGAAAACAAACAGCGCTTCACCTCGCAGATCATCGGCGGGAGCTACTCCGGCAGGAGCGGCGACGAGGTGGACGAGATAGTCCTTACCTACAGCGAGGTCAAATCTCTCGCCGTCGGCGATCCGCTCATAAAGCGCAGGATCGAGCTCGAGACGGAGCTTCAAAGGAAGGGCACTCTCCGGGCCCGCATCGAGCGCGCGCGCGACAGGGCGCGGGTCGAGCTCGTCTCCCTCCCGAGGCGCGAGGAGGAGCTGACCGAGGCAAAGCGGCGGCTCACGCTCGACGCGAAGGCCTCCGCGAAGGGGACCGACGAAGCCTGGTCGATAGAGATAATGGGCGAGACGTTCACCCGCCGCAGGGACGCGGGCGAGCGCCTGCTCGAGCTGACGGACGAATTCGCCTACTCGCGCGAGGCGATCCCCATAGGCAGGTTCAGAAGCTTCCCGCTCTGCATCACTAACGATACGACGGGGCTGCACCGGGTGTTCCTCCTTCAGGGGGAGAACTCATATACCGTCGAGATAAGCGACAGTCCGCAGGGGCAGGCAATGCGCCTTGACAACGCGGTCAACGGCATCGCAAAGCGCATCGACGACGCGGAAAAGGCGCTCGAGGAGCTCTCCCGTGACAGGATAGTCCTCGAGGAGGAGATCTCAAGACCCAACCCGTATGACGCCGAGGTAAGGCGCCTCGCGCGGGAGCTGAGGACGGTCAGCCGCCAGCTCGGCATGGAATGATAAAAAAGAAGGCCGTTCGCCAATGAACGGTCTTCGATTCGTTTTGGTTCAGCGCAGATCCCCGTACAGCTCCGGGAGGTCGTAATGCGTATGGTATTTTAAGGGCTTCATGAGCCGTGAGAGGGTCCTCCTCTCGAGGCCGACTCTCACCGTCCTGATCGCGGTGAACCCGCGAAACGGCGGCATGTAGGTGACTATGTCGTTCACGTCCGCGAAATTCATGCATTCGCTGCATACCCCGGAGAGATACCGCAGCGTCTGCCGTTTGTTCCGGCGGACGTACTTGAAGGGCTTCACGCTGCCGAAGGTGTAAAGGCGGGGCCTGATCTTGAAATTGTAATTGAGATCCTGCGCGCAGAGAGTTGCGATGGCGGAGCCGAGCGACCAGCCTATTATCTCCGTCTCGGCTTCGGGATGCTCCTCTTTAAGCTGCTTCCACCCGTCGCGCACCCGGTGCTTGATCGCCTTATACATATTGCCCCAGCCGTGATGCACGCGGAGCTGCAGCAGCCCGTTTTTGAAGCGGATGGCGTCGTAATACTTGCTCGAAAACTCGAACACGTTCGCGAACCAATCGCGCAAGCCGACCGTCCACTGGAAGTGGAGCTGTATGACGTCGCGCTCCCCGTCATAGAATAACGCGTAATTCGCCTCGTGCGAGAGGCGGAAAAGCCTCTCGATCCATCCCGTCGTATAGAGGACGGGGACGTAATCGACGGTCATGGTCGACCTGCCCGTGTGGTTGTAATCACGCGAGGTGTTGAGGAAGTATTCCTCAAACGGCAGTCTTCTGTAGCTCATACGGCCCCTCCATCATAAAAGATCACTTCGGGTTCGACCTTCTCACGCGTTACAAGGCGGCAGAAATAGCCCTTTCCGTCAAGGCGCAGACAGCGCCCGCGGGCGACTCCGCGCCGGAAAACGAAACCCCCGGTCTCAAATATGCGGCTCATGCCGCCGAAAACCCCTTCGCCGGTCATCTTGAGGAAGGCCTCCTTTATGACGAACCGCGCGAGCGCGGGCTCGGCGGGAGCCGTCAGCTCTGCCGGGCAGAGGAACCTCCGCGCCGCAGCCTCCGAAACGGGACGGTAAGCCTCGATATCTATCCCGCAGGGGACGGGGGAGAACACCGCCGCCGCAAACCCTTCGGTGTGGGAAAGGCTGATGAAGCCCCCCTCGATCACCGGCCTGCCGCCCTCATCACGCGAGTATACGGGCGGCAGAAGCTCATCCCCCGAGAGCGCGTATGAGAGCGCCAGCTCCGCCGAAAGCGCCTGAATGCGCCTTTGCGGATCCGCCCCCGCGCACTCGATGAGCCTCGCCTCCGAGGCAAAACGCCCCGGCTCCGAAAGGAGCGGCAAAACCCCCGCGGTATTCACGATAACGACCCGTGTGTTCATATAATTGATTGTAAACCAAACCCGCTCGCCGGTCAATAAATTTTTTGTAAAATTGGGCTTGACAACCGCCCTCCCAAGTGCTATAATCCGTTTCGTTGAAGCCATAGGGGCATGATGTAATGGTAACATAGCGGTCTCCAAAACCGTTCTTCTGAGTTCGAATCTTAGTGCCCCTGCCACAAAGTGAAAAGCCGATCGCGCAAGCGGTTGGCTTTTCGCTTTGTATTATTCATTTTTCAGTCTTCATTATTAATTATGCGCTTTGCGCGATGGCTTTTCTTAATGAATACTGAAAACTGAAGAATGAATAATGAATAATTGTGGTAGCTTTGCCCGCAGCAAAGCTAAAAATTAATTGAAAAATGTCTCTGTTTCCTGTATAATATCTTAGAGGTGATAGTATGAAAGAAAACGTCCTGATAGAAAAAACCATCGATTTCGGCGCCCGCATAGTCAAGCTGCACCGTTATCTTGTTAAGGAAAAACACGAGACAATCCTTTCAAAACAGATACTCCGCAGCGGCACGTCAATAGGGGCGAATATCAGCGAGGCCCAATATGGGCAGAGCAAAGCCGACTTCGTTTCAAAGCTCCAGATAGCGTTAAAGGAAACCGCGGAGACGGAGTATTGGCTTCATATCCTGCAAAAATCGGATTACCTTGATGCACAACAGGCGGCCTCACTTTTAGACGATTGCCTTGAGATCAAGCGAATTCTGATCTCTTCTGTAAACACTGCAAAGAACGGTACAGAACGCGGCAACTGATACCAAACCTATTGCCAAAGCCCGACGGGTCGCTTCGCCGGGCTTTGATCTTCATGTCCTTTTTTGCATCATTTCTTGTCCTCTATGCGCTTGTTCATGTCTTCCGCATCTTTTTTTGTGCGAACGCAGGTCAATAGCCAGAGTATGAACGCGACGGCGATCTGCAGAGCGGCATACAGCAGACAGACCTTCCAACCGCGGGAAAAATCGATCCAGCCGATCACGAGCGAGGTCGCCAGCATCACGATGACGCCCGTGCCCATGTGGATCAGCACCTTCAGCCCGGTGGGGAGCTCGGTCTCATAGATCAGCGAAGGCACGCCGAAGCCGAGGCCGATCACCAGCACCGCGACGCACATGCGCGCCATGCTGCTCCCGCTGGCAAACTGAGCTTCGCCGTGCGCAAAGCCGATCAGCATGCTGGTCACAACGAATACCGCGGCGGAAAGCGCTATGCCGCTCCAGGCAGCATTAAGTAATTTCTTCATTATTATCACTCCTTTACAGTCCAAGATATTTTTTGACGTCCGGCAGGTACTTCCGTGAGATATAATCCTTCGATCCGTTTTTGAGGGTCACCTGCATAGAGCCCGAGAACATCGGATCGAACCTTTTTATGGTCTCAAGATTGATTATGCAGAACTTTGAGATGCGCATGAACCCCGAAAGGTTCTCGAAATCCTTTAGCGGCTTTGCGGTCTCATAGGATGCGTCGGCAGTGTATAGGCGGGTCTTTCCCTCCTCCGCGCGGATCATGTACAGATCTTTTTTTCCGATGACGACTATGCTTCCGTTATCGTAAGCCGTGATCACGTCGCCTGTGCGCCCCAGCGCTTCCGCGGCGGAGAGCACCTCGGTGTTTATCTCCCTGCAGTAGATCACCGCATACGGCTCTTCCGCTTCTGTCGTTTGTTTAATGTCTACCTTCATTTTGACCTCCTTTCGACGGTGAAAGCATATCACACCTCCCCCGGCTTGTCATCTGTTTTTGCCTGAGAGGTCGAAAATCGGCCGTGAAATGCAGGATCGCAGCTTTAAACGCGATCTGCTGTTTAATACGATGACGACGGATGCATCCGGACAAAGCATAATGCACCCAAAACGGCGTAAGGGTGCATTGCATCAAAACCCCCTATCAAGCCCAAATAATTATTTGACAAAGAGACCGACTGATTCAGAACTCCGAGAATTTGCCCATAAGCAAATTCTCCCAAAGCTTCGCGCACTCAAGTATGATATAAACCAAGCGGCTACGAAGCGGGAGTTCTGAATCTTAGTGCCCACGGGAGCAGGAGGTGCGATCCCTTATCCGTCGGCTTCGCCGCCACCTTCCCCCAAGGGAAGGCGCGTTCACGTTTATTCACACGCCTTGACGGCAATCACTGTAATAAGTGAAAAAAGGCTGCCCGCGGGCAGCCTTTTGAAGTCGCTTTTTTCTTACTTCATCAGCTCTTCCATCTCATCGAGCAGCTCGCCGAAGAGCTTCAGCGCCTCGTTGATGGGGGCGGCGGTGGTCATGTCGACTCCCGCGAGCTTCAGTATGCTGATGGGGTCCATGGAGCCGCCGGCGGAGAGGAACTTCTTGTAATCCGCAACAGCGGGCTCGCCCTCGGTGAGAATGCGGTTGGCGATCGCGCAGGCGGCGGAGAAGCCCGTCGCGTACTGGAACACGTAGAAGTTATAGAAGAAGTGCGGTATGCGCTCCCACTCGTAGGCGATCTCGGGATCCACGGTGATGGCTTCGCCGAAATACTGCTTGTTGAGGTCGTAATACTTCTCGCAGAGCGCGTCGGCGGTGAGGGTCTCGCCCTTCTCGGCAAGCTCGTTCATGAAGAGCTCGAACTCGGCGAACATCGTCTGGCGGTAGACTGTGCCGCGGAAGCTCTCGAGGAAGTGGTTGATGAGGTACGCCCTCTCGCGCTTGTCGGTCGTGTTATTGAGCAGATGCCTGACGAGCAGCACCTCGTTGCAGGTGGAGGCGATCTCCGCGACGAATATGACGTAATCCTGCTGGCAGACGGGCTGATTCTTCATCGAGTAGACGGTGTGGAGCGAATGCCCCATCTCGTGCGCGATGGTGAACATGGAATCGAGCGTATCCTTCTGGTTGAGGAGCACGTAGGGATGCGGATCCCCGCAGGAGGAGTACGCGCCGCCGCGCTTTCCCTCGTTCTCGTAAACGTCGATCCAGCGGTTGTCGAAGCCCTCCTGCAGTATGGAGAGGTACTCCTCGCCCAGGGGAGCCAGCGCCTTCACGATTATCTTCTTCGCTTCCTCGTAGGGGATCTCGCGGTCGGCGTCGCCGACGATCGGGGTGTAGAGATCGTACATGTGGAGCTCGTCTGCGCCCATCAGGCGCTTCCTCAGTTCGACGTACCTGTGCAGATACTTGAGGTTCTCATGCACGGAGTTTATGAGGTTGTGGTATACGGAAACGGGCACCTCGGTGCGGTCGAGAGCGGCCTCCAGGGTGGAATTGTAATTCCTTGCGCGGGCGTTGAATATGAGACCCTTCACCTGAGAATCGAGGAATGCGGCGGAGGTGTTCTTGAACTGCGCGAAGGTGTGGTAGAGGCTCTCGAAAGCTGCCTTCCTGACGGCGGGATCGGGATTCTCCATGAGGGGGATGAAGGACCCCTGCGTGACCACGAGCTCGTTCCCTTCCGCGTCCTTTATGGAGGGGAAGCGGATATCCGCGTTGCGGAAGGCGGAGGCGGTCTCGCCGGGGGCGCCCATCACCTGACCCGCCAGAGCCAGCACGCGCTCCTCCGCGTCGGAGAGGGTGTGCGCCTTATACTTGCGGATCTTGGAGAGCTTCCTCGTATAGAGCTTCAGTTCGGGCAGATCGCGGTAGAACTCCTCGATGGTCTTGTCGGGGATCGCGATCAGCTCCGGTGTGGAGAAGGAATCCGCGCTCTCGATGGCGACGTAAAGGTTCATGATCTTGCCCTTGTAACCCTGATAGAAGGAGTTGCCGGTGTCCTCGTCGGACTTGCGCATCGCGTAATTGGCGAGACGCTCGACCTTGACCTGCATCTCGTCGCAGAGCTGAAGGTACTCGTAGAGCTTCTGAGCGGAGGAGCCGAGCTGCCCGCGGTAAGCGAAAATGAGCCCGGGGTAGACCTTCGCCGCCTCAAGAGCCTCCTCCCAGAGGCCGTCCGTGGCGAAGAGATCCTCGGTCGCCCAGGTATACTGCTTTTCGACTTCGGAGCGCTTGGGTATGTGTTTCTGTGCCATAATAAGATTCCTTTCTGCGGCTTGAGCCATATTTTAACAAATAGATTATACCATGGAAAAAGGCGGATGTGAAGTGGGCTCGGAATTAAAAATGAGGGAACGGGGATATGCTTCAAAAAAAGTTCGTGCATATTCGGACGATATGAGTTATAATATAGGTTGATCGATCATACCCAATTATTCCTACCGGTGGAGAAGATATGGAAAAGAACAAAAAATCCTTCATCAAAGGAGCCGCGATACTCGGTATAGCAGGGCTCATAGTCAAGATAATAGGCGCGTTCTACCGCATCCCGCTGACGAACATTCTCCAAAGGGGCCAGCTCGACGGCATGATCTATTATGCTACGGCCTACCCGTATTACTCATGGCTGCTCGTGATCTCATCCGCCGGGTTCCCGACCGCCATATCGAAGCTCGTCTCCGAGAAGGTCGCCGTCGGCGATAAGAAGGGAGCGACGGCCGTATTCAAAACGGCGATGCTTCTGCTTCTGGGCATCGGCATAGTGACGACGGTGCTGCTCTTCGCGGGCAGCGGTCTCATCGCCCGCCTTGCCGACGTACCCGACGCGAAGTACTCGATAATGGCGCTCGCGCCCTCACTGCTCATCGTTTCCGTCATGTGTGCGTACCGCGGCTATCTGCAGGGCATGCAGATGATGACGGGGACGGCTCTTTCGCAGATAACGGAGCAGGTCGGCAAGCTCATAGCCTCCTACTCGCTGGCGCTCCTCTTCGTAAAGCTCTTCCCCGCAAGGCCCGAGCTCTGGGCCATGGGCACGCTCATCGGCATCAGCATATCCGAGGTCATGGGCCTTGCCGTCATATGGATAGTTTACAGGCGCAACCGCCGTCTGCTCCCCTCCTACAAGCTGGAGAGCATGAACGTCTCGAAGTCCACCATGAAGCGCGTCGGCATGGGGCTGCTCGCAATAGCCATCCCCATCACGATAGGCGCCTCCATTATGCCCATCACCGGTATCGCGGATTCGATATTCATAAAGAGGCTTTTAAACGCCCGCTATCTGAGCCTCGGCTTTGAAGCGGAGCTCGCGGAGACGATGGCGGGGGACGGCTTCGTCGCCCTGCGCTCATACGTGACCCCGCTCATCAACATGCCCGCCGTGCTGACTCTCGCGCTCTCGATGAGCCTCGTCCCCGCGATAGCGCCGATGACCGCCGCACGAGACAGGCGCGGCATAAGGAAGGTCGGCGCAACGGGTATGAAGCTCGCCATGCTCATAGGCGCGCCCTGCGCCGTCGGGCTCTTCGTGCTGGGCGCCCCCGTAATGGCGATGCTCTATCATAAGGTCGGCGCCTCCGTCGGCGAAAACGGCAAGTATCTCATCTCCGGGTTCATCCCGCAGATACTCAACATGAAGCCCGGGCAGGAGATCAGCATATACACCCTTTCCGGCGGCATAATGCAGATCTCCGCTATCGGCGTGCTTTTCCTCTCCCTCGTTCAGACGCTGACGGGCGTCATCCAGGGCATGGGCAGGCAGAAGGTCCCCGTCTACTTCCTCATCGTCGGCGGCGTCGTGAAGATAGTTTCGATGATCGTGCTCATGAAGTACACGAAGCTCGGCGTGCTCGGCGCGGCGATATCGACCGTGCTCTGCTACGTCGTCGCGGGGATCGGCGACACAGTCTATACCATCAACCATACCGATATGAAGGTGCGCTGGTTCGATACCTTCGGAAAGCCGCTCCTCTCCGCGCTCATAATGGGCGTGTTCGTGCATCTGGCTTATCAGCTGATATATAAGACGGGTCACCCGACTGCGGCTACCCTCGGCTCCGTAGTCGTGGGCGTCGCGGTATACGCCGCTTGCCTCTTCGTGTTCCGCGCCTTCAATAAGGATGATCTCAGCTTCATGCCGGGTTCGAGAAAGCTTGCGAAGATATTCAGGGTCAAAAAATAGAATGGACGATTCATTCCGAAAGCTTACAGAGCAGCTCGAAAGGGAGAACCTTTCCGGGTACGCCTGTCTCTCCTCCGAAACGAGGGGGAGGGAGAGGCCGATCTCTCCATGCCCGATAAGGACGGAGTTCACGAGGGACCGCGACCGCATACTCCACTGCAAGAGCTTCCGCAGGCTGAAGCATAAGACGCAGGTGTTCCTTTCCCCCGTGGGGGATCATTACCGAACCCGCCTCACGCATACGCTGGAGGTCAGCCAGATAGCGCGGACGATATCGCGCGGGCTGCGCCTCAACGAGGATCTGACGGAGGCCATAGCTCTGGGGCACGATCTCGGGCATACGCCGTTCGGTCACGCGGGGGAGAAGGTGCTTTCCGATCTCGTCCCCGGCGGGTTCGAGCACAACGTGCAGAGCCTGCGCGTGGTCGAAAAGCTTGAAAACGACGGGCGAGGCCTGAACCTCACTTTCGAGGTGCGCGACGGTATCGTCAACCACACGTCAAAGGGAAGCCCCGTCACGCTGGAGGGCTGCGTCGTTTCCATATCCGACCGCATCGCCTACATCAATCACGACATAGACGACGCTGTCCGCGCCGGCATACTCTCCGAGGATATGCTCCCCGATTCCTGCCGCGAAAGGATAGGCGCCTCCCACGGGGAAAGGATCAACACGCTTATAATCAACGTGCTGAACGAATCCTCGGGGCAGCCATTCGTCCGCATGAGCGAAGATATGTGGCGGGAATTCAACAAGCTCCGCGATTTCCTCTTTGAGAACCTGTATTTCAACCCCGTGGCTAAAGCGGAGGAGGGCAAGGCCGAGGGCGTCATCCGCGCGCTGTGGTATCATTATCTCGACCACGTCGACGATATCCCCGAGGAATTCAAAGCCAATATCCCGTATGACGGGATAGAGCGCTGCGTCGCCGACCATATCGCCTGCATGACAGACCGCTACGCAATTGACGACTACAAGCGTCTCTTCGTCCCGAAGGACTGGATCTGAATACCGAAGTATAAAAAACGGAGCCGTGCGGCTCCGTTTTTACGTTGTTCGTTATTGCTTACGCGTTTACGAGGAACGCGCGATAGCCCTTCACGGCCTCGTAGAGGTCGGCTTTGGAGATGATCTCCCACGGAGCGTGCATCGAGAGCACGGCGACGCCGGAATCGATCACGTTCATGCAGTAGAGGGCGCAGATGTAGGCGATGGTCCCGCCGCCGCCCGCGTCGACGCGGCCGAGCTCGGCGGTCTGGAAGGAGACGTTCGCGTCGTCCATTATCTTTCTTACCTCGGCCATGTACTCGGCGTTGGCGTCGTTGGAGCCGGACTTGCCCCTCGCGCCGGTGTACTTATTGAAGCACACGCCGCGCCCGAGGAAGGCGGAATTCTTCTTCTCGAATACGGAAGCGAAGTTGGGGTCGTAGCCCGCGGAAACGTCGCAGGAGAGCATCTTCGAATTGGCGAGCCCGCGCCTCAGCTTGAGGTCGCAGTATTCGCCGGTGAGGTTCATCAGCTCCGCGAAGGCGTTCTCAAAATACTTGGCCTGCATGCCGGTAGCGCCGACGGAACCGATCTCCTCCTTGTCGGCAAAGAGGCAGCAGACGGTGCGGGCGGGCACGCCCTCGATGCCGAAAATGGCCTCGAGCTCAGCATAGGCGCAGACGCGGTCGTCGTGGCCGTAGCCAAGGATCATGCTCCTGTCAAGGCCGAGCTCACGCGCACGGCCTGCGGGGACTACCTCGATCTCGGCGGAGAGGAAATCCTCCTCCTCGAAATCGTACTTTTCTTTGAGAATGTTGAGGACGTTCGCCTTGACGGCCTCCTTCTCCTCGGTGTCCTTCAGGGGCCTGCCGCCGATGATGAGGTTCAGATCCTCGCCGCCGATGACCTCGGCGCCCTTCTTCTGGAGCTGCTCCGCGGAGAGGTGGATGAGCAGATCGGAGATGCAGAGCACGGGATCGTCCTCATCCTCGCCGACGACTACGTTCACCTTCGTACCGTCCTTTTTGCAGACGACGCCGTGCAGCGCAAGGGGCAGGGTGACCCACTGATACTTCTTGATGCCGCCGTAATAATGCGTGTCGAGGTAGGCGAGGTCGCTGTCCTCATAAAGGGGGTTCTGTTTGAGATCCATGCGCGGGCTGTCGATATGAGCGCCGACGATGTTCATGCCGTTCTCAAGCGGCTCGCGCCCGATGATGAAGAGCATGATGGTCTTTCCCATGGGGGAGGCCCAGAGCTTTGCGCCGGGCTCGAGCTTCTTTCCTGCCCTGATCGCTTCCTCAAGGGAGGCGTAGCCGTTCTTCTCGGCCATGGCAATGGCGTATTCGGCGCACTCGCGCTCGGTCTTGCCGCTGTCGAGGAAGCGCCTGTAATTGGCGGAGACCGCCTCAAGCTCCTTCATTGCGGGATCGTCGTATTTCTTCCATGCGTTTTCTCTTTCCATATGATGCCTTTCCTGCCCGGCTTCGATCTTTTTCGGCGGCGCCGCGGGCGGTGCGCCGCGCTCTGTCGGCTATAATTTACCATTTTATTCGGGCGGAATCAACCCCCAAACGGCAGGAAAACAAAATTTTGATTTTTCCGCCTCCGCCGGGCGCGGAATACTCGTCCGAACCTGCGCATACAGTATGGAAAAAGCACGAAGGAGAAACGCATGGATCGTAAAAGACTCGTTGACGCTGCGATACTTCTTATCGCGGCGCTCGTGTATCTGGCGCTCGTGTCGCCCGTTTCGGTCGTAAAGCTCGCCGCGGCAAGCGCGGGGCCGGTATACCTCTCCGGCGAGGAGGGCGCGATAGGGCTCATAATTAAGCTCCCGTGGGAGGCCAAAGCCGCGTCTTCCATACTCGATACGCTTGAAAGCGCCGGGGTCCCCGCGTGCTTTGCGGTCACTGCGGAGACCGCGCGCGCCGCGCCGAAGCTCGTTTACGATATAGCCGCCCGAGGTCATACGACGGCCCTCCTTTATGACGGCGAACCCGTCGGCGGCGCATTGGAGAGGCTTTCCGCCGTGACGGGGGAGAGGCCGGCTTTTCTGATCGCGGGGAGGGATCTTCCC
This sequence comes from Clostridia bacterium, assembly GCA_017509785.1. Lineage (GTDB taxonomy): Bacteria > Bacillota > Clostridia > Christensenellales > CAG-138 > UBA3857. The sequence goes on along the minus strand of JAFWOT010000012.1, from coordinate 427,105 downwards.
GTAAACGAGGAGCGCGAGGCCGGGCGGCTCGGGCTCACAATCATAGTGCCGACGGTCGAGCTCCCGGCGGGAGCCTCGTGGAATGGGATAGGCAGGACTTCCCTGAACGGAGGGACCGTCGCCGCCGAACCGACCGAGGCTTTCGCCGCACAGCTGCCTTTTTTTCTCGAAAAAATAAAAAATATGGGATTGGATATTGTATCTATACACAAAATGTTGTATAATTAATGTGTATAAGTCTGAAAAGGAACTCTTGCCCGCGGGCTCGGGATCTTGCGTGGGAAAGCGGGGAATAAAGCCGCCGCGTTCAGCGCAAACTCGACCTGTGGAAAGAAGGATGAAGATATGCTAAAGCATCGGCTCCCCAACGGGACGCGCGTCGCCGCGCAGGAAATGCCCGGGTTCAGCTCCGTTTCGATGGGGGTTTGGATAAACGCCGGATCCGTCTATGAGGACGAGGGCGAATCGGGCGCGGCCCATTTCATAGAGCATATGCTCTTCAAGGGCACCCGCACCCGCTCGGCAGCTGTTATCGCCGAGGAGATGGACGCCGTTGGCGGGAACCTGAACGCATTTACTGGCAAGGAATGCACCTGCTTTTACGGGCGCGTCCTGCGGCGTGACGCCGCCGTACTCACGGACATACTCTCCGATCTCGTCTGCAATGCTTCTCTCGCGCCGGAGGATATCGAGCGCGAGAAGGGCGTCGTTCTGGAGGAGATCTCCATGACGGAGGACACCCCCGAGGATCTCGTCAACGAGCTCGCGACGGCCGCCTTCTACGAGGGGGATCCCCTTGCGAAGCCCATACTCGGCACGGCGGGAAGCGTCCGCTCCTTCACAAGGGAGAAGCTCGTCTCATACATGGGCAGGCTCTACCGTCCGGAGGATATGGTCATATCCGTCGCGGGGAGCTTCAGCGAAAGCGAGCTGATCCCCATGCTTGAGGATAAATTCTCCGCTTTCGGGGAGAGGAGCGTTCCCCGCACCCCGTTCGGGAAGCATATCCCCGGCAGAAGGTTCGCTGCCGCCTTCAAGGATATCGAGCAGGCGCATATATGCGTTTGCCTCCCCGGTTTCAGGAAGGACACGCCCGAGAGCTACGCTCAGCTCGTCTTCTCGAACGCCTTCGGCGGCTCGATGAGCAGCCGTCTCTTCCAGAAGATAAGAGAGGAAAAGGGCCTCGCCTACTCCGTTTACGCCTACCCGACGACCTATGCGGATTCCGGATTCGTGACTCTCTATGCGGGCACCGGCCCCGAGAACGCGGCGGAGGTAGCCCGCCTCATGCGGGAGGAGCTTTCCGCGGCGCTTTCGGAAGGCGTTTCCGAAGCGGAGCTCGAGCGTTCGAAGCAGCAGCTCATATCGAGCTTTCTCATGTCAAGGGAGTCAACCGTTTCGCGCTGCTCTGCGCTCGGAAGGGCGGAGCTCATGAACGGCAGGATACTCACGGAAGCCGAGGTCATCGCCAACATCGAGGCTGTGACGAGGGAGAGCATACTCTCCGTGCTTCCCGTCATTTGCTCGGAGGAGGACGTCAGCGCCGCCGTCGTCGGAAGGATCTCCGGGCAGGAGGATGAACTGCGGCGGATACTGCTCTGCGAATAAGCGATTTTTAAAGGGGTATTTACCATGATCGAAGGCAAGGACAAGCTCGACGTTATTTTCGAGCTTCAGCATCAGCTTGACAGCGACATACAGCAGAGGCGCGGGCTCGATTACCCGATGGAGCAGTGGATCCAGAAGGACGTGCTCGCCATGATATCGGAGCTTGCGGAGCTCCTTGACGAGGTCAATTTCAAATGGTGGAAGAACGCGAAGCCAGTTGACGAAGCTTCGCTCCACGGCGAGCTCGTCGATATACTGCACTTCTTCGTCAGCATGTGCATAAGGGCAGGGCTCGATCCGGACAGGCTCTACGAGGGCTATATCGCAAAAAACAAAGAGAATTTTGACAGGCAGTACGGCAGATCCCAAAGAAAGGGATATGACGTCACAGAGGCAGACCGTTAATGATAATCAGAAAGAAGCGAAAGAAAAAGAAGCGCGTCCGCGTCAGCCCGTGGATGATAGCCGCCATAGTACTGCTTCTGGGGGCGATAGCTTTCGTGCTGTATACGTTCCTTCACAACGGGCGCGAGGAGGCCGCCGAAGCGGGCTATATGAGCTATTCGCTCACCGACGTGAACGCCGTCATAATCCGCGATGAGTTCACCCACGTGACCTCCGAGCTCGCGAGGACGGACTTCATGTTCGAGGAGGGCGAATCCGTCTCCGGCGGGGATCTGGTCGCCGTCGCGTACAAGCTCGGCTACAGCGACGAGCTCATGCAGTCCCTCCTCAATAAGCGCGAGGAGGTCTATGCCGCCCAGATGGAGCGCATAGGCTCCACTAAGGATCCGAAGCTGGACGAGCTCAACGAATCAATAGACGGGGTCAAAAAGCGCATAGAGGCCTGTGTGATGCACCGCTCGGGCGAGGATCTCGAATCCATCTACAGGAGCCTCGATTCCCTCCTCAAGGAGAGGACGGAGTATCTGCGCGGCAAGGTGCAGGAGACGGAATCCCTGCGGCAGCTCTACGCTTCGGCGGACGCCGCCGAGGATCTCATCACCGCCTGGACGGAGGATATCTACGCCGAAAGGGGCGGAAGGGTCAGCTATTATTTTGACGGATACGAGCAGGCGATGAACGTCGAAAAGCTCGGCATGCTCTCGTCAAACCTCATTAACAGGGCCGTAAAGGAGAGCGCCGCATCCACATGGACGGCCGATGACGCGACCAGGGTCTGCCGCGTCGTGAATAACGATAAATGGTTCCTCGCGTTCACGCTGAAGGGCGATACCCTGAAGCGCCTCGCAGAGGGCGTGGAATACGATGTGGAGATCAACGGTCACGGCTCCCATCACGGAGTCGCGCGGGAGCCCTTCGTCAGCGGGGATGAGATCGTGAACCTGATCGAGTTTGACGAGCCGCTCGGCGATCTCATCGAGGTAAGGGCCGTCAAGGTCAACGTCCGTGCGGCGGTCTCGGGCGTGAAGGTCAAATCAAACGCCATAGTTTTCGAGGAGCATAAGCCGTATCTCGAGCTCATCCGCTCGGGCGCGCATCATGCAGTTGAAATAGACATTCTTGCGGTCGGGGACGGATACGCCATAATAAGGGCGCATTCCGAAAACGACCCGATCACGGAGGGGGCGAGCTATTGGAACAGGAAACGCTGAATCTCATCGCGGAGAATTTTCGCAGGGTGCGGGATAACGTCGCCGAAGCGGCGGTGAAGTCCGGCAGGAGCCCCGGGGCGGTGCGGCTCATAGCCGTCACGAAATTCGTTGAAACGGAGCGCATACTTCCCGCGCTTGAGGCGGGCTGCCTCGAGGTGGGGGAAAACCGCGCCCAGGAGCTGAGAGATAAATACGATTTCTTCAGGGCCCACGGGCAGAGGACGCATTTTATAGGTCAGCTCCAGCTCAACAAGGTGAAATACCTCATCGGTCGGGCGGATCTCATCCAATCCGCCGACAGGGTCGAAGCCTTCTCCGAGATAGACCGTCTTGCGGGCCGGCACGGCCTCAGGCAGGATTGTCTCGTTGAAATAAACATCGGGAACGAACCGCAGAAGGCGGGCATTCTTCCCGAAGAACTCCCGGAACTTTTAAAGGTAATTTCCGGCATGTCCAATATCGCTGTAAAGGGGCTGATGTGCATTCCTCCCTCGGCGGGGAGCGAGGCGGCATATTACTTCAAAAAGCAGCGGGAGCTCTTCGAGAACGCGAAGGAGCTGAAGCTCCGGAACGTCTCGATGGAACTGCTCTCCATGGGCATGAGCGGTGATTATATCTCCGCGATAGCGGAGGGGGCGAACATGGTCAGGGTCGGCTCTGCCATATTCGGTCCGAGGCATTACAATTAGCCGAAAACGTTACGCGGCGACATATACACACAGCGCCCGCGTATTGCCGAAAGGCTAAACAAATTTTCTCCAAGTGCCAACGAAAAAAGTTTGGAGGAAAGAAAAATGGCAAACGTAGCAAGCAAACTCAGAAACTGGTTCGGGTTTGACGTGGTCGAGGATGAAGAACTCGATGACGTCGTCCTCGAAGAGGAGCAGGAGCTCGAACCCATTGCAGCCCGCGAGGAGAAGCGCCGCGAGCGCAGCCGGGGCAAGATCGTCGAGATGCCCGGTTCGAACGCACGCAGCAAGCTGATCGTCTACAGGCCGGTCAGCTACGAGGATACCATGAGTATCATCGACAACCTCAAGAGCCGCAAGCCCATCATCCTCAATCTGGAGAACATCGAGATCGACGTTGCCCAGAGGATACTCGACTTCATGTCGGGCGCGTGCAGCGCGATGGGCGGAGACATCCGCAAGATCTCCGCAAAGATTTTTGCAGTAGTACCCGCCGACTACGAGATCATCGGCAACTCCGACGGTTTCAAGGAGTAAGCCCAAGGGGGTCGGGGCGAAAGCCCCGGCCCCGAATCCCCCAAGGAAGGTCCTCAAATGAACAGAGACGACGTTATCAACAAGGTTTTCCCGCATTCGCTCTTCGGGTACGATCCCGTCGCGGTGGATGCTTTCCTCGATGAGGTCATAAAGGAATTCGACAGGCTCAACAACACCATCGACGTATTGAAGCTCACCCTCTCGCAGGAGCTTACGGACGCGCGAATGACGAACGACATGCTCTCGGCAAGCCTTGCAAGGGCGGATTTCGCTTCCCGCGCGAACGAGCTCACGGCGCCTCCTCCCGCGGAGCCCGAAGCCGTGCGGCCCGGCGTTCCGGAAATACCCGAAACGACCGACCCGGAGTACGGGACCGCCCCGAGGAGCGGCAGAAAGAACAGAAAGAAAAGACGCTGATCGCCCGTTTTTCGGCTTCGTCACCGTGGCGTCCCGTGCGGGGCGTCCGCGGTCTTATATCACAAATGGCGGGGAACACCCGTCGGAAAGGCTCGGAATACTCAATGAAAAAAGGAATCATACGCGCGGCCTCCGTGCTTTGCGCGGTACTGTTTGCGGCAGCTTTTGCGGGCTGCTCCATTGGCGGCAGGAAGCCCGGCAGCGGCGAGGGTGAGATCATCCGTCCCGGCGCCGACCCAACAAGAGCTCCCTCCGCGACCCACGCGCCGGCCCCTGAAAAGACCGTCTATCTCGCGCACGCCGATCTCGATTCCGACGGCGAACAGGAGACGATAGAGCTCGATACCGCGGCGCTGATCAAGAACGGCTCCGCCGCGCCCGTCGTCGTAACAGCCGACGGAAAGGAGTTCCCGCTCGACACGATGACGCTCTCCGGCGAGGGCGCGATATCCTACGCGATCGCCGATATCGGGGGGCAGGATACTCTCTTCGAGTACGCGCCGGTTCTTTCGGAAGGCTCTCTCACGATAGCTTATAAGCTCATCCGTCTGAAGGACGGAGCCCTTGAAGTCACGGAGGAGGCCGGCACGGTCATCACTTCGGGCGAAGGATTCGACGCTGCCTCCGCGGCCTCCGTCACCGCCCGCGTGAATGAGATCTGGGAGAAGTCGTTCCTGCTGTTCAGCACGGATAAGGAGGTCGTGATGCGCGACGGTCTCCGCGAAGCCTCCGGAGCCGAGGCCTCCATGCGCCTCAATCTGAAGGACAAGGATATCGTCATCTGCGATCTGAGCCGCAGCGCCGCTTCCGATGAGCGCAAGAACGTCGTTGTCCTGCATTCGAAGCTCACCTATACGGAAAGCTTCTCCTCGCTTTTCGGCTCTGAGGAAGGGTTCGAAAAAGTCAAGGGCGATCTGCCCGCGCTGATAGAATTCATAAAGGCTCTCGGGTAAAAAAGGCAAATAAAAACGGCGCCGTCGGGGCGTACTCCATAAAGAAGTTGTTTTGAGGCGGCAATCACCGGCTCAAAAGGATATGAAACCGGCGTGACCGCTGCGGTCACGCCGGTTTTGTCGGATTTGTTTGGATTTTGTGGGGCAAAATCCGATGCTCGTTATATCTGCGGACAATAAAAGGTCTGCCCACAAACGGGAATTTGTTAATTTTACTTAAAAGATTTTACCAATGAACTTTAGAATATCCGAAACCGCTTTTTCGTTTGTCAGCAGATCTCCCCGAATACTGCTTTTCTCATATTGCAATTCGCGTAGCATTACCGACCGTTTAGCTACGCACCAGAGGCCGTTGGCCGCCGCAATATGCAGAAGACCTCTGGTTTACTCTTTTATTTTCTTTCCGAAAACTTGCTCACCATCGATAGTCGTGCGTGTTTGAACAAATCCATTGCGAACATAGAATGGCTTTGCTTTCTCTTCAGGGTTTAGGTCAACTTGCTTTGCACCAAGCTCCGACAGGTGGGTTTCTACCATGCGTAAAACAGTAGAGCCTATGCCTTTGCTTCTCTGTTCGGGGCAGACATAGAAGTTGTTTATGAACCCAAGAAAGCACTTTTCATTATAGGAATAGGTGATTAGACCCACACTTTCTTCATTCAGCACAATACGCATGACAAAGTATGGGTTATGTTCTTGCTGTGTTTGCTCGATCATATGACTATTCAGTGTTTCGTCATGTAAATCAGCGATTTCTTCCTGGTATTCATCATCATCGCATACTTCTTCCAAATACGCAGAAAACAGATTGTAGAATTCATTCCACTCAGCAGGATTGCGCAAATCAAAGCGAACAAGTTTTAGCATTGAGCGTCACCTTTCACAGATTATCCCTCAGATAATCCTCTTTCGTAATCATCATCTGGAGGAAACCGTCCTCCACACCCAGTTCCTTTAAGCCTGCCTTGCAGTGTGTTTCCCAAGCGGTAACCTCGTTTCTATCAAAGGCAAAATCATTGTGGATCAGTTTTCATTCTCAATATCTCCTCAGCAACAAACTCCGATTTGTTTTAGCCATTGTACCATTGCTGACTGGCGTGGTCAAATTACATTATGTTCAAAGGAGAGGGAGGCACTTCCTTACGAAGTACCTCCTTCGGAGCGCCGTTTTTTGATGCCGGATCAATAGATCTTCAATCCGAATATGCCCTTTATCCTCGTCCCGATCACGATGTAGTTATCGAAGGCGACGGGGGAGGCTTCGATATTGCTTTCCACGTTGATCTTGTCGAGCTGCTGACCCTGACCGTTGAGCACGTAGATATCGCCGAGGCAGTTGCAGACGATCAAGTACGCCTTGCCGGAAGCGTCGTACATCGCAACGGGGCTGCACCAGGTGTAGCCCGCGACCTGGAACTTCCAGACCTCGTCGCCGGTCTTCGTGTCATACGCCACGACGTAGCCGGCGTACCCGTTGCCGACGGAGCTGTAAGTCGTGATGACGAGCCCCTCGAGCTCGCCGCGCCCGAGCACCGCGCTCCCCTGGAAGCCGCCGGTGACGTGCTTGTCGGTGTAGACGGTGTATTCCTTCTGCCATACTATCTTTCCCGTGCAGGCGTCGATCTTGAAGAAGGCGACTTCGCCCTTGCCGTCGGAGTCCATCTTGTTGTCGAGCGTGTTTCCGACGTAGAGATACGCCGTACCGTTTTCAGGATCCTCTTCGAGGCAGGGGGTGGCGTTCGTGTCGTCCCAAGTATCCTGCACCCAGACGGTCTGCATCGTGTTGACGTCCACGCACTGCATGAAGCCCGCGTTGTCGCAGAGATAGATGTAGTTGTGCCATGCGACGGCGCTCGCCTCATAGCCGAGCCAGTATTTGCCGGACTGCGTGCGGATGGCGGAATAGCGCACCCTGACGGGAGTCTCAGGCGCCATTGTGAGGGTGCCGGCGGCCTTATCGAAATTCGTATTCAGCTTCACGCGGTAGAGAACGCCGTTCTCACCGGGGTAGAAGAGAGTGTCCGTTCCGGCGTCGACAACGGCGGCGGAATCGTAAGCGTGGAACGTGCGCAGAGCGAAGCTGTCGGGCTTATTGCCGAACGTCGCGAGGACGGATCCGTCTATGAGCGAGATGGCGTATGCCTTCGACTCCTTGCCGCTCTCCTTGTAGTGATCGCCCTGACCGACGTAGAGTATCGGCCAGCCGCGCGGATCGATGGAGCCGGAGCCCTTGAAGGGCACGCCGAAGGTGAGCTTGTTCCTCGTGGGTTCGCCCGTTTCAAGATCGAAGAAATAGATATTGCCGTCCATCGTGGCGGAGATCACCTCGACGAGGCCTTCCTTCGCCTTGGCGGAATCGAACATGTTCATGACGGCTCTCGTCTCGCTGTCCCAGCGGACGAGGAGCGCCTGGCCCGTCCAGCCTGTGCCCGTCCATACGCCGGAATAGTTGCCGCCCTCGCCCTTGGGAACGGAGTAAGTATCGTGCTGCCAGATCTGCTGGAGCTTGCCCATTTCGACCGTCGCCGTACCGAAATAGGGATCCTGACGGAAACAGCTCCCGCGGAAGGAGAGCACGCCATCCGCCTGAGAATAGGCGTCGTTATGAAGGAACTCTATCGGCTCGCCGGAATAGGACTTCGAGACGTTCCCGTTCGCCATGACCTCGGTGGAGAAGCCGAAGTTGGCGGCCTTGGCGGAATCGTCGGGCTGCATGGGCCCGTACTGATATCCGGTGGGAGCTTCCGTCGGAGCTTCGGTCACGGTGGGCTCGTCCGTCGGGACGGGCGCATCCGTCGTATCGGGGGCTTCCGAATCCACAACGCCGGGCTGCTCCGTCGCGGGGACGGGGGAGACCGAAGGGGTCGGGGCAGCGCCCTTGTTCCGCCCCTTGATGAGGAGTATGAGTATCCCTATCGCCGCTGCGCAGATCATTATGAGCGCCGCGAGCAGGAGGATCTGCCTTGAATTGTTCTTTCTGCCGGATGACATAAAACGACCTCCATGTTATTTATCACGCCATTATACATCTTTTTCCCGATGATTACAATAGCTTGAAACGACCGCGGGTATGTGATACAATTAAAAGGAAATCAATAGACAGGAGAAACGCAATGAAAAAACTGTTTCTTATACTGCTGTGCGTCACGCTTGTATTGTTCGCCGCTTCATGCAGGCTGACCGACGAGCCTTCGCACGGCCAAAATGAGGAGGATACAATGGAAAACAAGATCATCGCTACGATAGCGGTCGAAGACTTCGGCGAGATAAAGCTCGAGCTCTATCCCGATATCGCGCCCGAGACCGTCAGGAACTTCTGCTACCTCGCAAGGCAGGGCTTCTACAGCGGGACCACCTTCCACAGGATCATCGAGGGATTCATGATCCAGGGCGGCGACCCGGAGGGCACCGGCAACGGCGGCCCCGGGTACTGCATAAAGGGAGAATTCAGCATCAACGGCTTTGAGAACGACCTCAAGCATGAGCGCGGTGTGATCTCCATGGCGCGCAGGTCCCGCCCGTACAACAGCGCGGGCAGCCAGTTCTTCATCTGCCATCAGGATTCCCCCCACCTTGACGGCTCCTACGCGGCGTTCGGCAGGGTGATAAGCGGCATGGAGGTCGTCGACGCGATAGCCTCCGTCGACACCGATGCAAACAACAGGCCCCTCGTTTCCGTTGTGATATCTTCCGTCACGATAGAGGGCCCCGAGCTCCCCGAGCCGGAGAAGATCCCGGAAATGACTCTAAACTGAATCAGGGCGGAATTAACGCGAAGAAGGCGCCTGCACGAAGCAGACGTCTTCTTCTGAGTTTTCCGCAGGAAAGTGGGGTCAGCGATTTTATGCGCGGCGGGATCTTGAACCCTTCTCGCGCCTGTGAGCAGCCTCGCTGATGAGCGAAGCCGCCATTCCTCCCACGACCATACCGGGGATCATGAAGGAAAAGATCAAGCCGATGTAATTCATATCAAAACTCCTTTGCTTTTTTACCGTTCTGTTTTAGCGGGTCTGCCCGCTGTTTTTTGAGTACGGCTATATTATAGTTTCCTCAAAAGAAACTGTCAAGACAAAAAATGGTACTCAAAAAGGCTTGAAAAAATATATTTTAGCTTTACGGTTGAAAAATGTTTCCGAATAGGATACAATCATAATGCAAAGGAATACATGATCCGAAAGCGGGTATCATATGAACCGAATCAAACAGCTCCGCCTCGCAAGGGGCATTACGCAGGAACAGCTCGGCGCCATGCTCGGCGTGAAGAAGGCGGCCGTCTGCAAATATGAAAACGAAAAGGTCAACGTCCCATTCCAGGTGCTTGAGAAGCTGATCGATATATTCGGCGTTTCCGCCGATCACATCCTCTGCAGGGATGAGAGCCCGCGCCTTCCCGCGGACGTGAGGGAGCGCATCCTTTCCCGCCCACGGGAAAGCGACGCCGTTTCGGTGCCGCTCGTCGGCATGGTCCACGCGGGCGAGCCAATGCTCGCGGAGGAGAACATAACCGATCACATCCCCGTTGCCGCGGGGGAGGTCTACGACGGGGATTATTTCTTCATGGAGGTCGTGGGCGACTGCATGACCGGCGATCATATCGCCGAGGGCGCGATAGTCCTCGTGAGGAAGGGGAGCGACATCAAGGACGGTTACATCTACGTCATCCGCATTGAGGACGAGGTCCTCCTTCGCCGTGTGAAGCGAATTAAGAACAGCATCGCGCTCATCCCGTCGAACCCCGCCTACGATCCCATGATCGTCCAGGGCGGCGACGTCGAGGTGATCGGCCGCGTCGTCGAATCGAGGATGCGTCACTGAACGATCATATTTCCGAACGCCTTCCGCATACATAATTGCGGGAGGTGTTTTTATGGAAAGAAAAGAGATCGAAACCTCGGCGTTCGTCACCTCTGTGGCCGAACGCCCGTCAAGGCCGCTCCCGCGGAGGAAGCGTCCCGCACGCCGCGTCGGATACGCGGGCTTCCTCGCGGCAAGGCTCGGCATATGCGCGCTGCTGCTCTGCGGGGTGATCGCGTTGAAGCTCTCCGGCGATACGCGCTCGCTCGCCGTATTCGGGAGCGCCGCCCCGGACGGCCGGGAAAGTGATGAGGACGAACGCCTCGGGCGGCTCCGATTCGTGGAGCTTCCATCGATAATAGACGTCTTTGCGCCGTCCCAAAGGGCGATACTTCCCTGCGAAGCCGTTTCATACAGCATAGGCAACGACGGGCTCGACCTTATACTGAGGGCCGAAACCGGCGCTGACGTCCGCTCGCCCGTGAACGGCAAGGTGGCGGATATAGGCTTTGACGAGATCCTCGGGGATTACGTCGGAGTTTCCGCGGATGAGGATACGGTTTTCACCATCTACGGCTTGGGCGAGATATCCGTCGAGCGCGGTCAGCCGATAGTGCAGGACGCACGGATCGGCAGCATGGAATCGGATACGCTCACCGTTCGGATATTCCGCTCGGGCAGGCCGATATCGCCCGCCGAGCTCCTGTCACTCGGGAGGGGAGCCTGAGGCGGCTCCTCTCCATAGGCGAAACGGAGATCCGATTGAGCCCGCTGCTCGTCCCGGTGATACCGGCGGCGTTCATACTGCACAGGGAGGTCTTCCTCCTGACGGCGTTCATATCCCTCTGCGTTCACGAGGCCGCCCACGCGATGTTGGCTTCCGCCTGCTCCCTAACCGTCGATTCGATCGAGATACAGCCATTCGGCTTTACTGCAAGGCTTAACGGCTTCGGCGCTTCAAGGGCGGAGCTTGCGTCGGTATGGGCGGCGGGGCCCGCGGCTTCGCTTGCTTTGGCGGCGTTCAATTCGCTTGCGGAGAGGCTCTTTGCGCCATACGCGGCGCTCTCGCTAGGCGTCACGGAATTCAATCTGCTGACAGCCGCCGTCAATCTTCTGCCCGCTCTGCCGCTCGACGGCGGCAGGCTGCTTTACGCGGCGCTCGGCTCCGGGCGCGGAGGCTTTCGCTTTGCGCTGTTCAAGGCAGTCGGAGTGACGACGGGCGCTTCGTTCATCGCCCTTTTCGTGCTGCTTCTGACGAAGGGCTTCATAAACCCCACCTTCGGCCTCATGGGGGCGTTCATGATCCCGGCGGCTCTCCGCGAGAGGGAGCCCGAACGCCTTCCCGGTATGCGCCCGCCGAGGCTCCGCCGCAGGGGCTCCGCAAGGGTGTGCGGGTTCGCCGCAAATGGCGACATGCCCCTTCGGGATGCGATCCGCCTCGTTCCCGCGGGGGAATACGCACTGATAACCGTGCTCGACGAAGGCATGCGCGCTTCCTCCTCCATTGACGAAACGAGGCTCATGGAGGCCGCGCTGACATTGGGCCCCGAAGCTAAGCTTCGCGACGCTGTTGCAATGTATTCCGGGAGTATGCTATAATGTGCCCGAGGTGCATTATGGGTTCTTTCCGGTTGATCGAAACACAGGGCTCCGCGCGTCGCGCTGAGTTCGCTCTCAAAAGAGGCGTTATCGAAACGCCCGTTTTCATGAACGTCTGCACGGCGGCTGCCGTGAGGGGCGGCGTCTCGAGCTCGGATCTCGAGGACGTCGGCTGTTCCGTCGCGCTCTGCAATACGTATCATCTCAACCTTCGCCCCGGCTCCGGGCTCATAAAGAGCCTCGGCGGGCTCCATCGCTTCATGAGCTGGGATGGCCCCATCCTCACCGACAGCGGCGGCTTTCAGGTCTTTTCGCTCTCCAGGCGAAGGAAGATAACCGAGGCGGGCGTGCAGTTCATCTCCTATCTTGACGGAAAAAAGGTATTCATGGGCCCGGAGGAGAGCATGCTCGTCCAGTCGGAGCTCGGCTCCGATATCGCTATGGCGTTCGATGAATGCATTGAGAACCCGTCCCCTTACGAATACGTCTCCCGCTCCGTTGACCGCACCACCCGCTGGCTCGGGCGATGCGCCGCGGAGAACGCGCGCCTTAATTCCCTGCCCGATGCGGTGAACCCCCATCAGATGCTCTGGGGCATCAACCAGGGCGGCGTTTACGAGGATATCCGCGTCCGACACATGCGGGAGATACGCTCGCTCGATCTGCCCGGCTACGCGATAGGCGGGCTCTCCGTCGGCGAATCGGCGGATGATATGTACAGGATACTCGACGCCGTCGTGCCCGAGATGCCGGAGGACAGGCCGAGATACCTCATGGGCGTCGGCACTCCCGTCAACATAGTCGAGGGCGTGCATCGGGGCATAGATTTCTTCGACTGCGTGTTCCCCTTAAAGGGCGCACAGCACGGCAACGTCTACACGTGGGAGGGCAGAAGGCGTCTGCTTGCCGAGGTCTACCGTTCGGACGACCGTCCGATCTCGGAAAGCTGCGGCTGTCCCGCCTGCCGCCGGTATTCCCGCGCCTATATTCGCCACCTCTTAAAGGCGGACGAGCGCCTCGGGATGCGCCTCTGCATACTGCACAACCTGTATTTCTACAACGATCTGATGAAAAAGATCCGCGAAGCTCTCGAGGAGGGTCGCTTTGAGTCGTTTTACCGTGAGTACCGCGTCACCCTCGGAACGAACGTGGACAGGATATGATCTCAGGAGGCACGATATGAAAAAGGGTTTCATAAGAACGGCGCTCATACTGCTGACGCTTATGCTGTTTGCAATGCTGTTTGAGGGCGGCTTCCACATCGGCAAGACCGAGGAGCCGTACCTTGAAGACCGGACTTCCGGTTGGGAGCCGAGGCTCGACGTTCTGTTTTACGAAGACGAAGACGGTACGTCACGCAGCTATATCAACGCGGCGGCCGCTTCAAGGGAGGAGCTGAAGGAAACCTTCGGGACGGTCATCGGTCACGGCATTTCGGCCGAAGCCTACCCGATAACGCCGCAGGACGTTTTCAACGCCGCCCTCGGTGTAAAGGACGAGCACGGCCAGGGGCATCCGAACAGCGCGGCGGGCGGAGCGTTCAGGGTTTACTATTCCGAAAAGTCCGACGCATACTTCGTCACGACGAACATGTTCATTCTCGGTTATGCCCGCGAAGACGGCTCCTGCATACTCTATGAAAGGTTCGGCAGGCAAAGCGGGCCGGGCTGCATTGGATCCGTCGTTTACGGAAGTGACGTTTCGATTCAAAGTGAATAAATGATTTTTGAACGGCTCAGCCGTTCTTTTTTTGGCTAAAAATTTCCTTGTCTATATTGCTCGACTCCTGCGCAAAATATCAGCGGAACGGAAAGCACGGAAGCTTTCGTTATCATTCTGAAAGGAGAAACAAAATGAACAGCACCAACAATACGAGCGGCAGCTCCAACGGCAGCAATTCCTCCCGCAGGAACAAGAGCCGTCTTCAGCAGTTCAAGAACGAGGTCGCTTCCTCCATGAACGTCGACCTCAAGCAGGGCTACAACGGGGATCTCACCTCCCGCGAGGCCGGTTCCGTCGGCGGCGAGATGGTAAAGCGCATGATCGCCTATGCCGAGCAGAACATGGAATAAAACGAACTGACGGAAAAGCGGCGCAAGCCGCTTTTTTGCTCCTCTCCGTTATTGACGCGGGGACTCCGTTCTGATAAAATCATCATGATAATAAAGCGCGGGGGGAGTCTCATGCAAAGGCCGTATCCGATATTCACAGTCACCAAAAAGGCCGAAGCCTCGCTAAAGGAAGGTCACCCGTGGGTCTACGGGGAGGAAGTGACCGAGGTTTCCGGCGAGTATAATAACGGAGATATAGTCGACGTGAGGAGCGCCAAGGGCACGTTCCTGGGCTCCGGCTACGTCAACGATAATTCCAAGATACGCGTCCGCGTGATCTCCGACAACGCCAACGACCGATTCGACGAAGCCTTCTATGAAAGGCAGATCCGTTACGCCGTCGATTACCGCCGCCGGGTGATGGGGGAGGACTTCTCCTGCTGCCGCCTCATATTCGGGGAGGCGGACAGGCTCCCGGGGCTGACCGTCGACCGCTTTGAGAACGTGCTCGTCGTCGAGAGCCTGTGCCTCGGCACGGATATGCGAAAGGGCGTTATACTGCCCGCGCTGGTCAAATACCTTCGCTCCCTCGGCGAGCGCATAGACGCCGTTTACGAGCGCAGCGACGCCGCTATAAGGAAGCTCGAAGGGATGGAGGAATACAAGGCCTTCTATAAGGGCGAGGGCTTGAGAGACGACCTCGACGGGCACGTCATCATAACGGAGAACGGCATAAAGTACGACGTCGATTATATCAACGGTCAGAAGACGGGATTCTTCCTCGACCAGAAATACAACCGCCTCGCAGTGAGGAGGATCGCCCGCGGCATGCGCGTGCTCGACTGCTTCACGCACACGGGCGCCTTTGCCCTGAACGCCGCGGCGGGAGGCGCCGAGAAGGTGACCGCAGTCGATATCTCCGCTTCCGCCATCGAGCAGGCTCGGCGCAACGCCGCGCTGAACGGTATCGGGATGGAATACATCACCGCGGACGTTTTCGACCTTCTGACCGAGCTTTACGCGAAACGCTCAAGGGAATACGATTTTATAATCCTCGACCCGCCCGCGTTCACGAAATCGTCCTCCACGGCGAAGAACGCCTACCGCGGCTACAAGGAGATAAACATGAAGGCGATGCGCCTGCTTCCGAGGGGAGGATACCTTGCCACCTGCTCCTGCTCGCATTTCATGTATGACGATATGTTCCGCAGGATGCTCCGCGAGGCCGCGCATGACGCGGGCGTGACCCTGCGCCAGATAGAGGCGCGTCAGCAGGCGCCCGATCACCCCATACTCCCGACCGTCAGGGAGACGGAGTATTTGAAGTTTTATCTGTTCCAGGTGGTGTGAATGATTAGCAATTGGCAATAGAAGGAAGATTCGAACTTCCGGCCTCGGGGCGGACCGCTGTTTCTGCGGAACAGACCGCCGCCCGTTGTTTTGCTTTCCGGCCATCCGCCGGATGCCCGAAACGGCGCACTGCGCCGCCGCAAAACAACCCCTCTTAGGGTTCAAGAGGCCGGAATTTCGCACCAAAAGAATTAAAACGGATAGGCGTTTACCTATCCGTTTTAATTGGTCTGGGTGAGAAGATTCGAACTTCCGGCCTCGGGGCGGACTGCTGTTCCTGCGGAACAGACCGCCGCCGTTGTTTTGCTTTTCGGCCATCCACCGGATGCCCGAAACGGCGCACTGCGCCGCCGCAAAACAACCCCTCTTAGGGTTCAAGAGGCCGGAACTTCGCACCAAAAGAATTAAAACGGATAGGCGATCACCTATCCGTTTAAATTGGTCTGGGTGAGAAGATTCGAACTTCCGGCCTCTTGAACCCCATTCAAGCACGCTACCAAACTGCGCTACACCCAGTCGCTTGACGCAGGATGTATTATAGCGCTGTTGATCGGGAATGTCAAGCGTTATAAAAAGTATATTTGCACGCATGGGAACTGAGGACGGTCGTCAGAAATCGATAACGCCGAGATACTGAAGTCCGATCTTGATGAAAAGCAGCCCCAGCACGATGAACATGACGACCCTTATCCTGCGGCTGCCGCCATTTATCGCGAAGCGGGAGCCGAAGTAATTCCCCGCCATGGAGCAGACTATCGCCGGTATCCCGACGGAAAACAGCACGTCTCCGTGGGAGAGGTATACTATGAGCGAGGCGACGTTTGAAGCGAGGTTCGCTATCTTCGCGCAGCCGGAGGAGCGCAGCAGCGTATACCCCAGCACGGCGGAGAACGCGAGCGTAAGGAAAGTCCCCGTCCCGGGGCCGACGAGCCCGTCGTAGCAGCCTATTACGAGGCCGATGAGCGATGCGAGAAGCACCGTCTTTCGCCTTGAAGGCGCGGGCTTTTCCTTTATTCCGAGGTTCTTTGAAAAGAGCAGGAACACGGCTACCAACGGCAGCGCCGCAAGTATCACGATCTCCAGCGCCTTATCGGGCATCATGACGGCGAGCGAGGTCCCTATGGCGGACCCTATGAGCGAGAACGCCCCGGCGGGGATCGCCGCCGCCCAATCGACGTTGCCTGACTTCGCGTATTTATAGGAGGCGAGCGCCGTGCCGCAGCCGTTGGCGAGCTTGTTCGTCCCCGCGGCGAGCTTCACCGGCAGCCCCGCAATCAGATAAGCGGGCAGGGATATCACACCGCCCCCACCCGCGACGGAATCGACGAATCCCGCAAGGAAAACGAGCGGGCATATTATCAAAAAAGTTAAGGGAGTTACGTTCATGCGAAGCTTCCTTCAATATTATCCGATGCATTATAGCATCATTTGCCGCGGGTTTCCAGTATTATTTTAATTCCGCGAAAATCAACGTAAAAACAAAAGTATATTTGACAGTTCACGCTGACAGGTCTATAATTTATAAGGTACATGTCTACCAATATCATAGCGGAGGTTTGATCCAACAATGCCTACTGTTTTTGAAATGTCCCGCGAGCAGCAAGAAACGCTCCTCAATTCCGCCAGAGCCGCCTACGAAGAAATGAAGAACAAGGGCTTGAAGCTCGATATGTCGAGGGGAAAGCCCGGCCTTGAGCAGCTCGCCCTTTCCGACGAGATGCTCAATATGTACATCGATCCTTCCGAGACGAAGGTGGACGGGGTGGAGGCCCGCAACTACGGCGAGCTCATGGGTCTGCCCGCATGCCGCAGGCTCTTTGCTGAGCTTCTCGGCGTTAAGTACGAGCAGGTCTTTGTCGGAGGAAGCGCCTCTCTGGAGCTCATGTACGACGTTATAGCCAAGGCCTTTACGCATGGTCTTCTCCATTCCCCGGAGAAGTGGGCGAAGCTCGACAAGGTCAAGTTCATCTGCCCGGCCCCCGGCTATGACAGGCATTTCACCATCTGCGAGACCTTCGGCATCGAGATGATAACCGTTCCCCTCCTTGAGGACGGCCCCGATATGGATATGGTCGAGGAGCTCGTAAAGGATCCGTGCGTCAAGGGCATGTGGTGCGTACCCAAGTATTCCAACCCCGACGGCGTCGTTTACAGTGATCAGACCGTCTATCGCATCGCGAACCTCAAGCCCGCTGCGCCCGATTTCCTCCTCATGTGGGATAACGCCTACTGCGTACATGAATTCGAAGGGCCTTTCGTACCCTTCCTCAACATACTCGAAGCCTGCCGTCTTGCGGGTAATCCCGATATGGTATTCGAGTTCGCTTCCACCAGCAAGATAACCTTCCCCGGCGCGGGCGTCTCCTGCTTCTGCTGCTCCGAGGATAACATGGCCTACATGAAGAAGCTCTGGAACGCTCAGATAATCTCCTACGATAAGCTCAATCAGCTCCGCCACGTCAAGTTCTTCGGCAACGCCGCCGGCGTTCACGAGCATATGAAGCGCCACGCCGCCGTTCTTGCTCCGAAGTTCGAGACAGTATTGGAGGCTCTGGAGACCGAGATCGCGCCCCTCGGCATTGCCACTTGGCATAAGCCCACCGGCGGGTACTTCGTTTCCCTCAATGTGATGGAAGGCTGCGCCAAGCGCGTCCACGCCCTCTGTAAGGAAGCGGGCGTCGTCATGACGGGCGCAGGCGCCACTTTCCCCTATAAGAACGATCCCCATGATTCCAACCTGCGCATCGCGCCGAGCTTCCCGCCGGTCGACGAGCTTGCCATGGCGATGCAGGTGCTCTGCCTTGCGATAAAGATCGCGGCGCTCGAGAAGATCCTGGGCTGAACCGAATATAATTTTATCTTCCAAGAAAGAAGGCTTTTATATGAAGAAAATGATGGATGCTCTTGTAAAGACCGAAGCGGCTCCCGGGCTGACCCTTATGCAGGTCCCCGTTCCCGAGGTACACCACGGCGAAGTCCTTATCAAGATACACAAGACCGCTATCTGCGGGACGGACGTTCATATCTATAACTGGGATCCCTGGAGCCAGGCTCACGTAAAGCCCGGTACGACCATCGGTCATGAGTACGTCGGCGAGATCGCCGAGATCGGCGAGGGAGTCGAGGGTCTTGAGATCGGTCAGCTCGTCTCCGGCGAGGGTCACATCACCTGCGGCCACTGCCGCAACTGCCGCAGCGGCAAGAGCCATCTCTGCGCCAAGACGCAGGGCGTCGGCGTTCAGAGGAACGGCGCGTTCGCGGAATACATCTGCATTCCCGCCCGCAACGTCATCCCGATCACTTGGGATATCCCCGAGGATATCATCTCCTTCTTCGACGCTTACGGCAACGCCACGCATACGGCGCTCATGTTCGACGTCATCGGTGAGGACGTCCTCATCACCGGCGCCGGCCCCATCGGCATGATGGCTGCCGGTATCTGCCGCAAGAACGGCGCACGCAACGTCGTCGTTACCGACATCAACGATTACCGTCTCGGCCTTGCAAAGAAGATGGGCGCGACGAGGGTCGTCAATACCTCCAAGGAGACCCTTGAGGAAGTTATGAAGGAAATGGGCATGACCGAGGGCTTCGACGTAGGTCTTGAGATGTCCGGCTCCGGCGCAGCCCTCAATCAGATGATCTCCGCCATGCGCAACGCCGGCAAGGTCGCGCTTCTCGGCATAGCGAAGCCCGGCACCTCCGTCGACTGGAACGAGGTCATTTTCAAGGGCCTCACCCTTCAGGGCATCTACGGCAGACAGATGTTCGAGACCTGGTACAAGATGGGCGCAATGGTCGAGGCCGGTCTCGACCTCACTCCCATGATCACCCACCGCTTCAATTACCGCGATTTCGAGAAGGGCTTCGAGGCCATGAACAGCGGCGCAAGCGGGAAGGTAGTTCTCGATTGGACAAAATAATCAATCTTATAAAGGAGCAGCAAAATGAAACAGGCTTACGAAATCTTCCGTAAAGAGCTCGATGCCATCCGCGATGCCGGTACCTGGCGCGAGGAGCGCATCATCACCACCGAGCAGCGCGCGAGGATCGACACCACCAAGGCCAAAGGCGTTCTCAACATGTGCGCCAACAACTATCTCGGCCTTGCCAACAACCCCGAGATCATCGCCGCCGCCAAGGCCAGCTATGAGAAGTGGGGCTACGGCCTTTCCTCCGTACGCTTCATCTGCGGCACGCAGGAGATCCACAAGGAGCTGGAGCGCAAGCTTGCCAACTTCCTCGAGATGGACGACTGCATCCTCTACACCTCCTGCTTCGACGCTAACGGCGGCCTCTTCGAGACCATCCTGGGGCCGGATGACGCCATCATCTCCGACGAGCTGAACCACGCCTCCATTATCGACGGCGTAAGGCTCTGCAAGGCTCACCGTTTCCGCTATAAGAACAACAACATGGACGACCTCCGCGCACAGCTCGAGGCCGCCAAGGACTGCCGTATAAAGCTCATCGCGACGGACGGCGTGTTCTCCATGGACGGCATAATCGCCAACCTGCCCGCCATCTGCGACCTCGCCGATGAATACGGCGCGCTCGTCATGGTCGACGACAGCCACGCTGTCGGTTTCATGGGCGAGCACGGCAAGGGCACGCACGAGGCCTGCGGCGTCATGGGCCGCGTTGACATCATCACCGGCACCCTCGGCAAGGCCATGGGCGGCGCGTCCGGCGGCTACACCTGCGCAAGGCAGGAGATCGTCGACATGCTCCGTCAGAAGAGCCGTCCCTATCTCTTCTCCAACACCCTCGCTCCCGCCATCTGCGCGGCTTCCATCAAGGTCATCGAGATGCTTGAGGAATCCACCGCTCTGCGCGATAAGGTGCACGAGAACACCAGGTACTTCCGCGAGCAGCTCGGCAAGGTCGGCTTCGACGTGATCGAGAGCACGCATCCCATCGTTCCCGTTATGCTGTACGATCCGAAGATCGCTCAGGAGTTCGCCAGCCGCATGCTCGATAAGGGCGTGTACGTAGTCGGCTTCTGCTATCCCGTCGTGCCCAAGGGTAAGGACAGGATCCGCACTCAGGTCTCCGCGGGCCACACCAAGGAGGATCTCGACTTCGCCGTCAAGTGCTTCAGGGAAGTCAAGGAAGAGATGGGTATCTGACCCGGATCGGAATATTAACGTGATCGAAGCGGGCGGCGCAGGCTGCCCGCCTTCGGCTTCTTTGGGCGGCTAAGCCCCGCGTTGAGGGACTCATCCGGCGCTAAAACAGAACTCGGAATCCGCCCCCATATAACACGACCCCCGCGTTATTCACGCGGGGGTCGAAGCTTATGCTGTTAAGATTTCAACTCAATCGAGCTCTGCGGGGAAGCTGTCGATGAGGCCCATGGCGTAGCGCATGATGAGCAGAGCATCGGCCATATCATAGTTATCGTCGCCGTTGACGTTGACGAGACCTGCGTTGATGCTTTCCTCGGACTCAAGATCCATGACGAAGCGCATCATGAGAAGCGCGTCGGCGGTATCAACAACGCCGTCGCCGTTCGCGTCGCCCAGCAGGGTGGAGGGCTCGCCCTCAACGATGGTGATGCGGCCCTGGCCGTAGGGATCGGCGTACTCATCGGATACGACGTGCTCATACTCTACTCCGTCAAACTCGGCGCCGGGCATGGACTGGATGTAGCTGATAAGCACGGCGTTGTCGATCATGACGTCCTCCTGCAGGATGTTGACGTTATTCCTGCCGAACATCGCAAAACCATCGCCCTGGTTGATGAGCATATAGTTGTGGGAAGCAAGGGTGTAGGTCCTCTCAAGATCGAGGGGCATGTATTCGCCGCTCTCGCGATCCATTACCCGGACGTTCTGTACGCGGTAGGGGATACCGGCGGGGCCCTGCCATACCTTGTCGTCACCGACGATAACGTTGGGCTCGACGTCGGTGTGGATCTCATAGGTGAGGCCGGCTACCTGCAGGAAGCCGCCATTCTCATCGGGGCAGACGCGGGAGCCCATCTCGAGGGCGTCGAGTATCTGCTGACCGGTGACCTCAACAAGGCAGGCCTCGTTGCCGAAGGGATGTACGTTGATGATGTTTTCAAAGGTGATCTCGCCGTTGACGATGTTCGCACGAACGCCGCCGCCGTTTACGAAGGCGATATCGGAATCAAACAGATTCCTGTAAGCGTCTGCGCACAGATCACCGAGGTTGGTCTCGCTCTTGCGGACTATACGCTCGCCGGTTACGGGGTCGTTAACGGTAAGATCGAACGGAGTGTAGGCAACGACGGTGTGAAGCAGCTCGTCAAACTCGGCGTTGATGGTCTCGATAAGCTCGTCAACAACGGGATCGGGAACGATCAGGGTCTCCTCGTCATCTGCGGCCTGGATGTCGCAGCGGAGCGTGCCGTCGGGCATGAAGCTGATCATACCGAGATTTGCGAGCTTAGTGCCGGTCTGGGCAAGAATAACATCCTCGCCGTCGGCATTCTGAAGGACCTCGTTCAGAACGCTGTGGCTGTGACCGTCAATGAACGCGTCGATGTTGTGCAGACGGGGGATGATCTCGGTGCTCATCCAGGGGGAGCTCTGCTCATCGATACCAAGGTGACCGATCACGAAAACGTATTCGGCGCCTTCGTCAACTGCTTCGTCAATAGCGTCCTGAGCCGCCTCAACGAGCATATCGCCGGTGCTGTCCTGGCAGAAGCCGTAGATGTAGTTGCCTTCCGCATCCTGGAAATAGGTGGGAGTGGACTTGGTGATGGCTTCGGGAGTGGTAAGACCGACAAAAGCAACCTGCTTGCCGCCCAGGTCAAACATCTTATAGGCGTCGAACACGCGCTCGGTGGGCTGGCCGTTTTCATAATGCATGAAGTTGGCGGAGATGTAAGGATAATCCGCGGAATCGACAAGGTTGAAGAACTGATCCATGCCGTAGTCGTACTCATGGTTGCCGGGGATGGCAACGTCGTACTCGCAGGCGTTCATAATGTCGATAATGTACTGGCCATTGGACAGGGTGCCGATCGGGCCTCCCTGAGCGTGGTCGCCGGCGTCAACAAGAAGGGTGGGGATACCGAGCTCTTCAATGAGCTTCCTTGAGCCGGATACTCCGGAATAACCCCAGCCGTCTTCAATGCCGCAGTGGACGTCGTTCGTGAAGAAGACCATGGCTTCGGGAAGCTCATAGTCGTCATCATCGCCTTCGTCCATGGCGGTGACCGCAAAGGAGCTGACGCAGGTGAACAGCATCATCAGAGCTACGATCAGACTGAGAATCTTTTTCATAGTTTTTCCTCCTGAAAAATTGTTTCGGGCATAAAACCCTTACATATATTCTAAAGCATTTGCATAAAAAATGCAATGTCGGACAGCGCCAAAAATGCGCTTACAGCATAATATATAAATAGACCGCAATCGTAACTTCGGGTCTTGACATTTCGGCGCTGCTGTGGTATAAATGCAAGATATAAACCATAAGAATAACCGGCTGAGGGATAAGCCCGCAAAGCCGGAATAATAACAAAGGAGAGTCTTATAATGGAGAAGAAGATCATATTGAGCGGCATCAAGCCGACGGGTATACCCACGCTCGGCAACTATATAGGGGCTCTCCGCAACTGGCGCCTTATGCAGCAGGATGACAAATACTGCTACTATATGGTGGCGGATCTTCACGCGCTTACCGTAAGGAACGACCCGAAGGAGCTTCGGGAGCAGACCCGCTCGATGGCTGCGCTGCTCATCGCCTGCGGTATCGATCCGGAGAAGAGCCCGCTCTTCATCCAGAGCCACGTGCATCAGCATGCGGAGCTTTCGTGGCTGTTGGGCTGCGTCACCTACATGGGCGAGCTCAACCGCATGACCCAGTTCAAGGATAAATCCGCCAAGCACGCCGACAACATCAACGCCGGCCTCTACACCTACCCGGTGCTCATGGCCTCCGACATACTCATCTACGGCGCGCATCAGGTCCCCGTGGGAGACGATCAGAAGCAGCACGTGGAGCTTGCGCGCAATATCGCGATACGCTTCAACAACGCATTCGGCGAGACCTTCGTCGTCCCCGAGCCCGTGATGCCCAAATTCGGCGCGAGGATCATGGGTCTGCAGGATCCCGAGCATAAGATGAGCAAGACGGATACGAACCCCAACGGCTATATCTCCCTGCTTGACGATCCCGCCGTCATTACGAAGAAGTTCAAGAAGGCCGTCACGGACTGTGAGCCCGTTATCGCCTATGAGGAGGGCCGCTATGGCTGCAACAACCTGCTGACCATCTACTGCGCCTGCACGGGCCTTTCGATGGACGAGGCCGTAAAGAGCTTCGAGGGCTGCGGCTACGGCAAGCTCAAGGGAGCCGTCGCCGAGGCAGTCATCAACGAGATCGAGCCCGTCCAGAACGAGTATCGCCGCATTCTCGCGGACGAGACCTATCTGAACGCCGTCCTCAAGAAGGGCGCGGAGCAGGCGGCCGAAAGGGCGCAGAAGACCCTCGACCTCGCCTTTACAAGGGTCGGTCTCCGCTGAAAAAGCAACTAAGCATCAAAAACCCGGCGTGTGAGAGCGCCGGGTTTCGTTTTTATTCGGGCTTGCGTTTTCTCGCGAGGTACTCGTCGAGCTCTGTTTTGACCTTCTCGGGTATCTCCCGGGAGACGGGGCAGACGGCGGAATCCGCCATCCTGCGGGTGAACTCCGCAATAAAGGCGATATCCTTTTCGAGCTGTTCGGCGCTCATGAGCTCGAGCGTATCGTACCGGCAGTGTATCGGCGCGGCGTTCGGGGAAGCGAGCCTCGCGAACGAGAGCGCGGGCACTCCCTTATCGGCAAAGGGCGTGGAGTCGCTCGAATAGACGCCCACCCTCGCGCTCACGGGGAAGCCGAGCTCCGCACCCATGTAGCTTATGTAATTCGCGAGCTTTTCCTCGGCGGAAACGCAGGCGATGAACTTGCCCATTATGCAGCCGATCATGTCGAGATTCACGTTGAGAGCCGTCTTTGAAAGCTCCTCCTCATGATCGCGAACGTAGGCCTTCGAGCCGAGAAGCCCCCTTTCCTCGCTCCCGCAGAATACGAAGCGCAGACCGTAATTGAGGCGCCTGTCCTTCAGAGCATTCATGACGCCCAGGAGCCCCGCGCATCCGGACATATTATCGTACGCCCCGTGCGAGAGGGCGGTGGAATCATAGTGTGCGGAAAGGGTGATGAATTCATCGCGCCTGCCGGATATCTCGGCTATGACGTTGCGGCTCTCGCCGTCATATTCGCGCTGATCTATCGTGATGACGGCTCCCTTTGCGCCGGTTCTGACTATCTCGACGGCGGAGGAGGTGTGTATCATCGCGCAGAGGACCTTTCGCTCATCGCCGACGACGTGTTCGCGCAGGTCGCGCTCGTCGATATCCCCGTGAGGATAATACATGTTCCCGTACTGGAAGAGTATTCCGACGGCGCCCGCCTCCATGAGATCCTTATAGCCGAAGAAGCCGACGCCCTGCGTGTCGAGAAGGACGATCTTCCCCTTCGCGGCGGAGAGCGAGACCTTGTCAACGGAGGGCATATAGAGCAGCTCCGCGCTCACGCTGCCGCTTCCGCAGTTGAAGAAGCCGCGGCAGGGGATCTCCCGCCCGTCGACGGTGACCTTCGCCCCGCGCATCTCGGCCATCGGCACGCGGAAGCCCTCTATCCGAGCGGGTACTCCGAGAGCCTCGCAGCGGGCCTTTAAATATTCCGCCGCTCTCTGCTCCTCGGGGGTGCCGCTCCTGTGAACGTAATCGGTATCGCTGAAGATGCGCATCAAATCGAGTTCCATTATATTGCCTCCGATCCAAAATATGCTTTATGCCTTGTAGATCTCGTCCGCTTCCGGGGGCTCTATCAGCCTGCCGTCAACGGAAACGACCTCTCCTCCGCAGCCCTTCTTGAGCGCCCTGCCGATGACGGCGGCCTCTATGCCGAGGCTTCTAAGCCCGCGGCAGAGCTCCTCTCCGTTATCGCGGGCAATGAGCATCGCGCCGGAGGAAATGAGCTTGAACCTGTCTATCCCGTAATGCCGGCAGAGCTTTTCAGTCACGGGGCGGACGGGGATGCGGGCGAAGTCGAATTCTATCCCGCAGTCCGAAGCGGCGCTCATCTCCCAGAGCGCGCCGAGCACGCCGCCCTCGGTCACGTCGTGCATAGCGTGCGCTCCGCGGCGGGCGCAGTAAAGGCCCTCCTTCACGACGTTCGTGAGCCCGACGAACGAGTGGACCTCGTCCATTTCGGCGGGGGTGAGCACGGTCTGCCCCTCGGGGAGCTTATCCGCGAGTATCACCGCGCCCTCGAGCCCGGCGTGCTTGGTGATGATTATATCGTCGCCCTCGCGCACGCCCTTGGGGGTGATGAGCGTATCGCCAACGGGCTGGGCGATGACCGTCGCGCAGGTAACTATCCGCGTGACGGCCGGAGTGATCTCGGTGTGTCCGCCGATTATGTCGACGTTGGCGGCGGCTGCGGCCTCAACGAGCTCGTCCGCCAGCGAGCCGATCTCCTCCTCCGTAACGGAGGGGGGCAGCAGGAAGGTCACCATGAGTCCGACGGGCTCCGCGCCGGAGGCCGCCGCGTCGTTGCAGGAGACGTTCACAGTGAGCCTGCCAACGCCGCTCTCGGCGGCGGTTATCGGGTCGCAGGAAAGGACGGCAAGCCCCTTTTCGGGGGCAACCGCCGTGCAGTCCACGCCGACGGAAGGAGCGCAGACGACCTCGCTCCGCGTGTGGCGGAGCTTTGAAAGTATGAGCCTGTCGAGCTGTTCGTTTGTAAGTTTGCCAATCCTCATATCAGTTTTCGATCATAGAGAAGAATTCTTCCTCCGTGAGCACGGGAACGCCGAGCTCACGCGCCTTGTCGAGCTTCGAGCCCGCGTTCTCGCCGCAGACGACGTAGCTCGTCTTTCTGCTGACGGATCCCGCCGCCTTGCCGCCGAGCTCCTCTATAAGGGCTTCGACTCCGCGCCTGTCCATGCGGGAGAGAGTTCCCGTGACGACGAGCGTCTTTCCCTCGAATACGGCGGGGGAAGAGCTCTTTTCCGCCTCGCGCGGGGTCACGCCGAGTTCGAGAAGCTTGTCGACCTGAGCCGAAAGCGAGGGATCGCGGAAGAAGCCGACGATGTCATCGGCGACGATCTCGCCCACGTCGCGTATCGAGAGCAGTTCCTCCTTCGATGCGGCTCTTATCCCTTCGAGGGAGCCGAAATGAGCGGAGATATCCCTCGCCGTCTTTATCCCGACGTTCGGTATCCCCAGCGCGAATATGAAGGAAGCGAGCTCGCAGCTGCGGCTCCTGTCGATGGCGCCGAGGATGTTGGCGATACGCTTTTCGCCGAAGCCCGCGAGCCCGGAAAAGCTCTCGGCCGTCAGCTCGTAGAGCTCCGGGATATTGCGAAGCCCTATCTCGTTTATCAGAAGCTCCGCCGTCTTTTCGGAGAAGCCCTCGATATCCATCGCGTCGCGTGAGGCGAAGTGCGCGAGCCTCGCCGTTATCTGCGGCGTGCATGAAAGCGAGTTAGTGCAGTAGAGATGCGCGCCGCGGAACTCGGTATGCGCCCCGCAGAACGGACATCTTTCGGGCGGGAATACGGGGTTTTCGGGCTCCGAATCGTCAACGCTCGAAAGTATCTCGGGAATGACGTCGTTGGAGCGCCTGATGAACACCCTCGACCCTACGCCCACGCGCTTTCTTTTTATGTCGTCATAGTTGTTGAGCGTCGCCCTGCGTATGGTAGCCCCCATTAGCTCCACGGGCGCGACGTGCGCCAGCGGGGTGAGCTTGCCGGTTCTTCCGACCTCCCAGGTGATGCTCTCGACGACGGTCGTCTGCTCCTGCGCGGCGAATTTATAGGCGATAGCTCCCCGCGGGAACCTGTCCGTATAGCCGAGGGCTTCCGCCCTTATCATATCGTTGAGCTTTATGACCATGCCGTCGATGTCGTAATCGAGCGTGAATCGCCGCTCCTCGGCGGCGCCGATCTCACGGATCACGCTTTCTATCCCGCCGACGAAGCAGAATTCGTTGACGGGCAGGCCGTTCTCCCTGAGAAATGAGAGCATCTCGACCTGCGTCTTGAACTCGCGCCCTTCTATATAGCCGACGTCATACGCCGTGAAATCGAGCTTTCGGGCGGCGGTCACCTTCGGATCGAGGTTCCTTATCGCGCCCGCCGCGGCGTTCCTCGGATTCTTGAGCTGTTCCGCGCCGCTCTCGTTGAGGGAGTTCAGAACGGATATGCGCATGTAGCACTCTCCGCGAACCTCGAACTTGCCGGTGTACGGCACTGTGAGAGGGATGCTGCGTATGGTCTTCGCCTGGGCGGTTATGCCCTCGCCGGTGACGCCGTTGCCGCGCGTCGCGGCATAGACGAGCTTTCCTCCGTCATAGGTGAGGTTTATAGTCAGCCCGTCGAATTTGTATTCGAGTATGAACTTCGCGGCTTCGTCTGAGACCTTCCCGCATTTCCCCGCCCATTCGCGGAGGGCTTCCGCCGTCTTGACCTTGTCAAGGCTCCAAAGCCTTCTTATATGGGTATGTTCCGGGAAAGCGGAGAGCGGCGCTCCGCCCACGCGGTGCGTCGGGGAATCGGGGAGCACCGTGCCCGTCTCGGCCTCCAGCCGGACGAGCTCATCGAACAGGGCGTCGTATTCCGCGTCGCTCGCGGGGGAGGCGTCCTGCTCGTAATAGGCTCTCGCAAGGTCATTGAGCTGTGCCGTGAGCCGCTTCATTCTTTCAAGCTCATTCATCTTCTTCCAACCTCATGGTGACGTACGCGGCGGCGAGCCGCTTAACGCCGACCTTCTCAAAATCAACGGTTATAGTTGAAGTGTTCCCCGAACCCGAAACCTCGAGTATCACGCCGCGCCCGAATCTCTCATGCACGACGCGCTGCATCTTTCTGTATTCCGAGCCGACGAGCAGCCTCCCGTTCCCCGCGGGGACGGCGGGGGAGGGCGAGGGCTTGGAAGAGCCGTATCCCGCTCCGAAACCGACCGCGGGCTTTTTTTGCGTTACGGGGACGGTCTTTGCGAAGCTTCCGGAAGACGAAGCCTTCGGCTTTGCGGAAGAGCCGCTGTAGGAGCGCCCGCTCCCGCCGAAGCCGTTGCTTCGATTCCCGTAACCGAAGCCGCCGCCCCTTCCTCCGAAGCCGTAGGAGCTTCCGAAGGAAGCCTCGTCCTCGTCGATCATCTCCATCTCGGTGAGGAAGCGCGAGGGCGGATTGCTCGTCCTTTCGCCGTAGAGCATACGGCTCCTTGCGTAAAGCATATAGAGCTTCTTTTCGGCCCTCGTCACTCCGACGTAGCAGAGGCGCCGTTCCTCCTCCGTGCGGGAGGGATCCTCACGGCTCCTCGAGGAGGGGAATATGTTCTCCTCCATGCCGGGCATGAACACGACGGGGAACTCCAGCCCCTTTGCGCAGTGGAGGGTCATCAGCTTGACAGTCCCGTCCTCCTCCGAAACGTCGTCCGCCGCGGAGAGCAGGGCTGCGTTTTCGAGGAAGGAGCTGAGGTGGTCGTCGGAATCGGGATTCTCCTCCATATGTTCGCGCATAGCGCCGATGAGCTCGTTTATGTTCTCGACACGGGTCTCGAGCAGGCCGTCCTGCTGTTCGGCGAGGTAGGCCATGTAGCCTGTCGACGAGATCACCCTCTGCGTGAGCTCGTCCAGAGGAAGCTCGCGCCTCGCGGCAAAGAGATCGACCATGAGCTCCATGAATCCTTTCAGCTTCGCCTGCACCTTCGGAGAGACGAACCCTTCCGCTGAAGCCGCGCTGAAAAGCGAAACGTCGCGCCGTTTGGCTGCGGAATCGAGCTCCGCTACGGTGGCGGCGCCGATGTTCCTCTTCGGGACGTTGACGATCCGCCTGAAGGCGACGTCGTCGTTCGTGTTGGCGATGAGGCGGAGATAAGCGAGGATGTCCTTGATCTCCTTATATTCATAGAACCGCGTCCCGCCTATGAGGGAAACGGGTATGTTAAAGCTCTGCTGAAGGGTCGTTTCGATCGCGCGGCTCTGCGCGTGCGTGCGGTAGAGGACGGCGTAATCGTTGTAGCTTCTGCCGCGCCTGTGCCCCTGCGCTATAATGGAGGCGATGGTATAGGCCTCGTCCCTTTCGGAATCGCAGACGAGCAGCTCGACGGGCTCCCCGCTCTTGTTGGCCGTCCACAGCGTCTTTTCTTTGCGGCCCTCGTTGTTCTTTATAACGAGGTTAGCCTTCTCCAAAATGGGGGCGGTGGAACGGTAATTCTGCTCGAGGCGGACGACCTTTGCTCCGGGGAAATCCTTTTCAAATTCCAATATGTTGCGGATATCCGCACCGCGCCAGCCGTAAATCGACTGATCGTCGTCGCCTACGACGCAGATGTTGCGGCTCTCATCCGCAAGGAGCTTGACTATCCTGTACTGGATGGTGTTCGTATCCTGATATTCGTCGACGAGCACGTATGAGAACCTGCGCCTGTATTTCGCGAGCACGTCCGGGCAACGCGTGAAAAGCTCCACGACGTAAATGAGCAGATCGTCGAAATCGAGCGCGTTTGCAGCGGCGAGACTCTTTTCATATTCGCGGTAGATGTCGACGCATCTGCCCGATTCGTCGCCGACCTCGGCGATATAATGCTGAGGATCCTCGGAGGAGTTCTTCGCCTCCGATATGAGCGAGCGCACGTACCCCTTCGGCGCGCGCTTTTCGTCTATGCCGAGGCGCTTTATTATCTCGCCGATGAGGGTGTTCTGATCGGCGTCATCATATATGGTGAAATCATGCGTGCGCGTACCGAGCGCCTCGATATCGAACCTCAGCACCTTCGCGCAGAAGGAGTGGAACGTCGTCACCCACATATCGCGCGCCTCGAGCCCAGTGAGCTTTTCGGTGCGTTCGCGCATCTCGGCGGCGGCCTTGTTGGTAAAAGTGAGCGCGAGAATCTGCCACGGAGCGACCCCGTGGTTTTCAATAAGATTCGCTATCCTGTAGGTGAGCACGCGCGTCTTCCCGCTGCCCGCCCCCGCAAGCACAAGAAGGGGGCCTTCCGTATAGAGGACGGCCTCCTTCTGCGGCGGATTCAATTTGGAAAGATCGATCATTTTTTGAATTCTTTAACGGCTTTTTCGAGCCTTATCAGAGCGGCTTCGAGCTCCTTCCTCGGAAGGGCGAGATTCCATCTTCTGAAGCCGTCGCCGGCTATGCCGAACATTTCGCCGTCGTTGTCGGCGATCATGGCCTTCTCCGCCATGAACGCGTTCAGCTCCTCGTGCCCGAGCCCGAGAGAGCGCATATCTATCCAGGCAAGGTATGTCCCTTCGGCTTTCGTCACGTTGAACTCCGGCAGACGGGAGGCGATGAAGTCGTAAACAAGCCTGAAATTCCCGTCAACAACGGAGATGAGCTCGTCCAGCCACTCCGCGCCTTTTGTATAAGCCGCGATCGTCGCGAATCTCGCGATATACGGCACGCAGCCACAGCCGGAAACCGAGGCCTCCTTCGAAAACCTCTTCCTGAGCTCCTCGTTCGGGACGAATATGTTGGAGCAGGAGAGCCCTGCGAGGTTGAAAGTCTTCGATATGGCGGTGCAGACGATACAGTTATCTGCCGCGCCTTCGATCTTCGCGAAGGTCGTATGAGCATAGCCCGGCATTATGAGGTCGTTATGTATCTCGTCGCTGACAACGACAACGCCGTTCTTTATGCAGATATCGGATATCCTCTTCAGCTCGTCCGCCGACCAGACGCGGCCTATGGGGTTATGCGGGCTGCAGAGGAGCAGGAGCTTCACGCGAGGATCCGCGGCCTTCGCCTCAAGATCGTCAAAGTCGATCTCATAACGGGCGTCCTTTTCCGTAAGGGCGCTCGTCACGAGTTTTCTTCCGTTATCCTCGACGGCTCCGTAGAAGGGGTGGTAGACGGGCGTCATGATAAGCACGGAATCTTCCGGCTCCGTAAACGCCCTGACGGCGATACCGAGGGCCTGCACGACGCCGTTCGTCACGACGTACCAATCGTCCTCGATCTCCCAATCGTGGCGGGTCCTCTGCCAGAGCTTTATCGCGTCCAGATAGGCGCGGTCGGCGCCCGTGTAGCCGTAGCAGCCGTGGTAGGCGGCCTGCGCCACTGCCTCGTTCACCTCGGGAGGAGCGGAGAATTCCATATCCGCGACCGTCATTGGGACAATGCCCGAACCCCTGAGGGGCTCGGGCATGAAGTCATACTTGAACGCACCGGTATTCGACCGGTCGATCTTTGTTGTGAAATCGTATTTCATCAGTAGTTGAAGCCTCTCTCAAAGGCCATGAGGTTTACGTCCAGGAACTTGGGCTTGACGCACGCGGTGATGGCCTTTTTCCACTCCTCCTCGGAGAAGGGGAGGCTCTTTGCGAGAACGCCCATCAGCACTACGTTGGCGGCCTTGTAGGTGCCGCACTCGTGAGCTATCTCAACGGCGTTGATCTCGACCGTCTTGCAGGCCTTCCTCGTGCGCTCGAGGCAGTCGGCCGGATACTCGACCGCGCCGGTGATAACGGGCATGGGGAGTATCTCCTGCGTGTTGATGACCATGGTGCCGCCCTCCTTCATGTAGGGGAGAGCGCGTAAAGCTTCGAGGTTCTCGAAGGCGAGGACCACGTCCGCCTGACCCTGCTCCACGATGGAGGAGTAGAGGGGCTTGTCGTTCGAGATGCGAACGTAGGTGACGACGCTGCCGCCGCGCTGGCTCATGCCGTGGACTTCGCTGACGCGGACGTCATAGCCGTTGTTCATGGCGAGCACGCCGAGGATCTTGCTGGCAAGCAGAGTGCCCTGACCGCCTACGCCTACTATAACGATATTGAACATATTGACCTCCTTATTACTCGGCAGAGTTCAGCGCGCCGAAGTGGCAGAGCTGAGTGCACATTCCGCAGCCTACGCACTGGGTGGGATCTATACGCACGCCCGTTTCCGTCTTGATGATGGCGGGGCAGCCGACCTTCATGCACATACCGCAGCCTACGCACTTGTCGGGATCGTTCACGACGGGCTTATTGGTCTGCTTGATGATGAGCGCGCAGGGGCGGCGGCTGATGACGACGGAGAGACCGTCGCGCGCGACCTCTTCCTTGATGACCTTCTCGGTCTCCTTGAGGTCGAACGGATCGACGATGCGCACGGAAGCTACGCCCATGGCCTCGCAGAGCTTGACGATGTCGAGCGCCGTTGTGGGATCGCCGTGGATGTCCTTACCGTTGGCGGGGTTGTTCTGATGGCCGGTCATGCCGGTGATGGAGTTGTCTGCGATTATGACGGTGCCGACGGAGCGGTTATAGGCCATGTTCAGAAGGCCCGTCATGCCGCTGTGGCAGAAGGTGGAGTCACCGAGGACGGCGACGGTGCGCTTGGCCTGCTCGGCGCCCCTGGCCTTTTCCATGCCGTGAGCCATGCCGATGGAAGCGCCCATGCAGACGCAGGTATCAACGCCGGAGAGGGGAGGCAGAGCGCCCAGCGTGTAGCAGCCGATATCGGAACATACCGTCAGCTTGAGCTTGCCGAGCACGTAGTAGAGGCCGCGATGCGGGCAGCCGGGGCAGAGCACGGGAGGACGGTTGGGGATGTCCTTGGTGTTCATGGGGCCGACGGGAGCGGCGCCGAGGAACTTCTCCTCGATCTTGTGCATGAACAGCTCGCCCTGAACGCCGGTCTTGTCCTTGCCGGAGCAGGGGATGCCCCAGGCCTTGATGGTGTCCTCATAGAAGGGCTCCATATCCTCGATGACGTAGAGGGTCTCAACGCCCTTGGCAAACTCCTCGATGAGCTTCCTGGGCATGGGGTAGGCGAGACCGAGCTTCAGAACGGAAGCCTCGGGCATAGCCTCCTTGACGTAGTTGTATGCCGCGCCGGAGGTCACGACGCCGACCTTGCGGTCAGCCCACTCGATGCGGTTGAGCTCGGGCATATCGTTCGCGTCCTCGGCAAGCCTCTTCTCACGCTCTTCGACGACGAGATGACGGCCGATCATGTTGGCGGGCATGGAGACGTATTTCTTTATATCCTTCTTATACTCGCGAAGCTCGGGCAGCTCCCTCTCGCCGATCTCGACGAGGGTGCGGGCGTGCGCTATGCGGGTGGTCAGTCGGAGGATGACGGGGGTGTCGTATTCCTCGCTGATCTTAAACGCGAGCTTCATGAAATCCTTACATTCCTGGGAGCTCGAGGGATCGAGAACGGGGGCGTGGGAAGCGCGGCCGAGAAGCCTCGTATCCTGCTCGTTCTGGGAGGAGTGCATACCGGGATCGTCGGCAACTACGACGACCATGCCGGCGTTAATGCCGGTATAGGTGGCGGTGAAGAAGGGATCGGCGGCAACGTTGAGGCCGACGTGCTTCATGCACGCCATGCTCCTCGCACCGCTGACGGCGGCGCCAAGAGCGACCTCTACAGCGACCTTCTCGTTGGGCGCCCACTCGGAATAGATCTCCCTGTAGTTGGCGATATTCTCGTTGATCTCAGTACTGGGGGTTCCGGGGTAAGCGCTGGAGACGCGAACACCTGCTTCATAAGCGCCTCTGGCAATGGCTTCATTGCCGAGCAAAAGCTGTTTCAAAACCTTTTACCTCCTTATATGTGTTGGCGGACTGCCCGTCCGCTGGCTGTCCCCTTAATTATAATGTAAAAAAGGCCGTAAATACAGTATATTTGCGAATATATTTAAGGAATGTTCCAGATACTCTTAACGGTATGACTTTATTTGAGCAGCGGGGTGATGAAAGCATGTTGTTTAAACCGAAAAAGAGCGCTTCCTGCGGCGGCCTCTCGCCCGGAAACGCGGAGAGATTTCTTCGTGAGGAGTTCAATTCCGAAAAAAACCCGGACCTGATCCTCCGGAGGATAGTCTCCGCGGACGGAGTCGTGGCGCTTCTCGCGTTCGTAAACGGCATGGCGGACGAACGCAAGCTCGACGAATTCGTCATAAGGCCGCTGGAAAGGGGGACGATCCGCGGATCCGCTCCGGAGGAGATGATAACACGGATCACGCAGATCGCCGAGGCGCGGCTCGTGACGGATATCGGGAAGGCGGCCCGACTCATAGCCGAAGGCATGAGCGCACTCTTTACAGAGGGAGCGAATGCCTGCGTCGTTTTCGAAACGCGCGGCTTTGAAAAGCGCGCCGTCGGCGAAGCCGTGAACGAGAGCGTCGTCCTCGGTCCGAAGGAGAGCTTCACCGAGAGCCTGAGGACGAATATAACGCTCCTCCGAAGGGTGATGAAGAATCCCGCCCTGACCGCCGAGATGCTGGAGATAAATGGCGCGGAGCCGACCCCGGCGGCTCTCGTTTATATAAACGGCAGGACGAAGGGATCCCTTCTCGAAGAGATCCGCGGGCGCGTCGCTTCCGTCGATACCGATACGCTCATTACGAGCGGCATTGTCGAGCAGCTCATCGAGGACGCTTCGCTCCTGCCCCTGCCGAGGATACTTTCGACGGAACGCCCCGACAGGGCGGCTTCGCACATACTCGGCGGAAGTGCGGTGCTCATAGTTGACGGGAGCCCCTTCGCGTTGGTCATGCCCGTCACGCTCTTCTCCCTCATGGACAGTCCGGAGGACGTCTATCTGCGCCCTCCGTTGGGGAGCGTGCTCCGCGTCGTGCGCTATATCGGGGCGCTCGTTTGCGTGTTGATGCCGGGTTACTTCCTCGCGCTTGCGCTCTATCATCAGGGCATGCTGACGACGGAGGTACTCTCCACGGTCATAGCTTCAAGGCAGATGGTGTTCGAGCCCATCGCCGCTGAGATGATCATACTGCTCCTCATATTTCAACTCATTCGCGAGGCGGGGCTTCGCATTCCGGGCCCCATCGGGCAGGCGATAGGCATCATAGGAGGCCTCATAATGGGGCAGGCGGCGGTGGCGGCTCACCTCGCGAGCACGGTCGTGCTGATAATCGTCGCGGCCTCCGGGCTCGGCAATTTCTGCATACCCGATTATTCCGCTCAGCTCGCGGCCTCGTATTTCCGCATGGCGGCTGTGATCGCCGCGTGTCTTGCCGGGCTGCTCGGAGTCACGGCGGCGCTCGTCTTTGCCGTGAGCGTGCTTGCCGATACGGAAAGCTTCGGCAAACCGTATCTCGCTCCTCTCTCACCGAGGAGAAGCCGCCGCCGCCCGTTCATAATAAGGGGAAGGATAGGGGGCGCATCGTATGAAAAAGGCGCGTGATGGGCTCCGCTCCGTAAGCATGGCGGCGCTCGTCAGCCTGTGTGTATGCGGCGTCTTCGGGCCGAGCCCCGGCTCGTTCACGGAGGGGAGCAATACGGCGTATATATCCGTTCCCCTCGCGGCGCTCGTAAGCGGGGCGGCGGGAGCGGCGCTGTTCGCTCTTTTCCGCTCAGGCGGAAAGACTTTCCCCGAGCTGCTCGATCCCTTCGGCAGAGCCGTCGGGACGGCGCTTGCGCTGCCTCTCGCACTGGGGCTTCTTTTCTGCGCCGTGAGGCCGCTTTCGGTCTTCATACAGGTGCTTCACAGGCTCGTATTCGACGGAGCGGTATTCGCCCTCATCCAGGCGTTCGTGCTTCCCGTGACGTTCTTCATGGCGGCAAAAGGCGCTTCATCCGTCGGGAGGACGGCGCTCGTGCTCGCGGGCGTTATCGGACTTTCATTTGCGGCGAATATGGTTCTCGCCGCTCCGGGGTTCGATGCCTACCGCCTTTACGCAGGACTCGGTGAAGGGGCGGGTCAAACGCTGTCATCCGCGCTCTCTTATTCGTTCTTCTTTATGACGCCGCTTCTCGGCATTGCGGTGAATGCGGGCGAAGGAGACCTTCGGGGCCTCTCGCACCGATCGGCGCTCGTTCCCGGTGTGAAGGCCGCCGCTGTCTGCTTTGCCGCGCATATTTCGACCGCGCTCTCTTTCCATCCCGCCATGCTCGGGGATATGATAATGCCGCTCTGCAGGATCGCCTTCGTCAGCCCGAAGCCGGGCGCAATATATCGGTTCGACAAGGTCTTCGTCATGATCTGGCTCATGGGCGCGATGATAAGCGCCGCCTACTGCCTCGCCTCTGGAGCGAGGCTCGTTTCGGGCGTCCTCGGCGCGGAGTCGGATCTGACCGCCGCGCTTATATTCTGCGCCTTGGCGGCGGGACTGCTGTTCCTTCCGCTCGCACTTCCGGCGGGATTGAACGAACGCGTTCGCTTCATCATAGAAAGATACGGAGCCGCGCTGCCCGCAGTGACAGCTGCCGCGGCGGCGGTCTCGGCGTTTCGTGAAAGGAGGAGAAAAAGAGCATGAAGCGCGCGCTGTTCGTTTTCGGGCTGTTCGCTTTCGGGCTGCTCTGCGCCGCGCCTATGCTCTGCGGCTGCCTCGGCCCCGTTTCACTGGAGGAATACGGGTACGTGATCTCCGTTGGCGTGGATACGATGGACGAAGGCTACTATTTCACGTTCGCCCTCCAGAGGGAGCTGAGCGAGCCGGGCACGGAATCGGAGGGCGGCGCCGAGCTGCTCGCGTGCCGGGCGGCTTCGTTCGACGGCGCGGTAAAGGAGCTCGAGAGCCGTTCGCCGGTCAAGCTCAATTTCAGCCGGCTCAATTTCTTCGTGCTCAGCCGGAGCGCGGCGGAAGGCGGCGCGGTGAAGGAGCTTCTCTCCCTGTCGTTCGATTCCCTGAAGATACGCTCCTCCGCCGCTGTTGTCGTCGCGGAATGCGGAGCTTCGAAATTCATTGGCGGGCTCAGCTCCAATAACGACCCGAACGTGAAGAAGCTTCAATCTGCCGTTATGCTGGATATGGAAAGATCGGGCATGGTGCGGATACTGAGCGTCAGCCGGCTCATGGAAGCGGCGGCGGGAGGCGCGTTCGATTACTGCGCCCCGCTCGGCGAGTACGATCCGGAAGTCATCACCGACATGGAACAGAAGTCCTCGGAATCGGAGGGGAAGGATCCCCTTCGTGAAGCCGGGATCGGCGCTCCCGTCGGCGGTCTCAAGAGCCGTGTCGAGGGCACGGCGCTCTTTTCGGGCCTTCGCATGACGGGTGAGCTCACGAGGGAGCAGACAATGTACCTCAACATGGTCTGCGGGGATTTTAAAAACGGCACGGTGACCCTTCCCTGCGGCGGGGAGAGCGTGACACTCATGCTCCGCATGAAGCGGGTCCGGCGCGGGATAAAGCCCGGTGAGGGAGTCCTTCGGGCCTATGCCGAGATAGAGCTCGAAGCGGGCGTTCACACCGCCCCGAAGGGCTTCCCCGAGGAGGAGCTTGACGAGTGGCTCGCGCATGAAGCCCCGGCGCTCCTCCGCGAAAAGGCGGAGGAGACGTTCCTTATCTGCCGCGGAGCGGGAAGCGACGCGATGCTCTTCGGGGTCGATGCGGAAAAGCAGATGCTTTTCCCTTGCGAAAGCTTTGCGGGATCCTGGCGGGAAGCGTACCGGGGGCTCGAAGCGGAGTTCCGGTTCATACTCGTAAACACCGACAAAACCTCCGGCGGGGGAGCGCTGTGAAGCGCTCTCCCGTTCCGCATTTGCCGACTTAAAATTTATATTTTTTTAGCCTATTGAATTTCATCGGCAAGTGGTATATGATACCATTGAATAAACATGGAGGTGTTTAAATATGTGGAAAGAGTTTAAAAAGTTTGCGTTGAAGGGCAACGTGCTCGACATGGCCATCGGTGTCATCATCGGCGGCGCTTTCGGCAAGATCGTGTCTTCTCTCGTCGATGACATATTCATGCCGCTCATCGGCCTGCTCTTCAAGACCGACTCCCTCACCAACCTGTACGTTACCCTTAACGGCGTTGAAACCAAGGGCATGAGCGCCGAAGCGGCCGTAGAGGCCGGCGCCAACATCCTCAGGTACGGCAATCTCATCAGCATCATTATCAACTTCCTGATGATCGCCCTCATCCTCTTCTTCGTCGTCAAGGGCATCAACAAGCTCAAGGATCTCACCAAGAAGGAAGAGGAGGCTCCCAAGGCCGCCCGCAAGTGCCCCTACTGCAAGGGCGAGATCGCCGATGACGCCACCAGGTGCCCGCACTGCACCTCCGAGCTTCCCGCTGAGAAATAAGCTCGAAATCATCAGACAGCACACCGGGGCTTTATGCCACGGCTGCTCATAGAACAAAAAACTATTTGCTTGAAAAAGGAGATTTCTTTTATCATGGCTAAGATCCAAATGAAGACCCCCCTCGTAGAGATGGACGGCGACGAAATGACCCGCATCATCTGGTCGATGCTCAAAGAGCACCTGATCCTCCCGTACGTTGACCTCAAGACCGAGTATTACGATCTCGGCCTCGTCAAGAGGGATGAGACCGACGACCAGATCACCGTTGACGCTGCCAACGCCTGCAAGAAGTACGGCGTAGGCGTCAAGTGCGCGACCATTACCCCCAACGCCCAGCGCATGACCGAGTACAACCTCAAGAGGATGTACAAGTCCCCCAACGGCACCATCAGGGCCATCCTTGACGGAACCGTCTTCCGCGCTCCCATCACGATGGACTGCCTCAAGCCCAGCGTTCGTTCCTGGAAAAAGCCCATAACCATCGCCCGTCACGCTTACGGCGATATCTATAAGGATACCGAGTTCCGCGTACCCGGTCCCGGCAAGGCCGAGATCAAGTTCACGGATGCCGAGGGCAACGTCCTCTGCGACGAGACCGTCTTCGATTTCAAGTGCCCCGGCGTCTTCATGGGCATGTATAATAAAGATGATTCCATCGAGAGCTTTGCGAAGGCCTGCTTCAATTACGCTATCGCCACCAAGCAGGATCTCTGGTTCTCCACGAAGGACACCATCTCCAAGAAGTACGATCATACCTTCAAGGATATCTTCCAGAGGATCTACGACGAGGAGTACAAGGCGAAGTTCGAAGAGCTCGGCATCACCTACTTCTACACCCTCATTGACGATGCGGTCGCCCGCGTTATCCGTTCCAACGGCGGCTTCATCTGGGCTCTCAAGAATTACGACGGCGACGTTATGAGCGACATGGTCGCCACCGCCTTCGGTTCTCTCGCCATGATGACCTCTGTCCTCGTTTCCCCGGACGGCAACTATGAGTACGAGGCCGCTCACGGCACCGTTACGAAGCATTACTATAAGCATCAGGCCGGTGAGACCACCTCGACCAACTCCATGGCTACGATCTTCGCATGGAGCGGAGCTCTCAGGAAGAGGGGCGAGCTCGACAACCTGCCTGAGCTGATGCACTTTGCCGATATGCTCGAGAAGGCTTCCCTCGACACCATCGCCTCCGGCTATATGACGAAGGACCTCGCGCTCCTCGCCGACATGGAGGAGAAGCACGTTGAGACCACCGAGGGCTTCATCCTCAAGATCAAGGAGAACCTTGACAAGCTCCTCGCGTAAGCGTAAAATAATCAAGTGACGTGATTTTGCCTCACAAGCTTTTGTGGGGCAAAATTCATAATAAGTTCAGAAAGGGAATTCTATGAGTCTTCACAGTGAATGGCTCGATCTAGCACAGAACGCGCCCCGCAGCCAAAAGGAAAACAATCTCTTTTGGGAGCAGTATTTCGAGGAGGAGAAGGAGCTTTATAAGGTGCTCCTTTCCGATCATGAGACGACCTATTTCGGCGCCTTCGATACCCTTGCGGAGGGCTTCGAGTGGGACGGGACCCGCTTTATAGGCTTCCTTGACGGGATCAACACCAGCCTCAAGACCCCGCTCGTCATAGAGGATATCGACCACGATACCGAGATCACCCTCGATATCGATTTCGAGAAGCTCCTCTTCAATATGTACGACGCGAAGGCCCCCTGGCTCTATGAGCTGCCCGAGTGGGAAGCCGTGCTTCCCGCCGAGCGCCGCCAGGAGATATTCAAGGAGTGGAAGGCTTCCAAGATATTCAAGGCCGAAAAGAAGGTCGGCCCCAACGATCCCTGCCCCTGCGGAAGCGGCAAGAAGTATAAGAAGTGCTGCGGCAGGCTCGCCGAGTGAAAGAGATAAAGCTTTAAAAAGGCCGGAATTTCCGGTCTTTTTTCATGCTGTGATCCTGTGCTTTTCCCAATGGCTGAAGCGGAAGTAGAGGAATGTGATGAGGCTGCAGAGCAGCCATCCGGCCGGGTATCCGAACACTATGCCCAGCATCGGGTTGCCGAGGTAATTCGCCATCACATAAAGGTAGATCTGCCTGAATACGACGAAGCAACCGACCATTATGAACATCGGAGCCTTGCTGTCGCCCGCGCCGCGAAGGGCTCCTGCGTAGATCTGATTCACGCAGCAGAAGACGTAGAACGGGCTCATAAGACGCAGGAAGAGCGCGCCGTTTTCGACTATGTTCGGGTTGTCGTTGAAGAACCTGACGAGCGGCTCCGCGAATATGAGCACGGGTATCATAAGTATGAGCATGCTCGCTGCTGAAAGCAGCATCGCCGTTGCGACCCCGCGCTTTGCGCGGTCCACTCGTCCCACGCCGAGGTTCTGCCCGACGAAGGTCGTGGAGGCAAGCGATATCGACTGCATCGGCAGCAACAGGAACGTATCTATCTTTGAATAGGCCGTCCATCCGCCCATGCAGTCGTCGCCGAAGAAATTGATGTAGCGCTGCACGAAAATGTTGGAGAACGAGGTTATCGCCATCTGCAGCGCGGCGGGTATGCCTATCTTCAGTATCTTCCCGAGTATGCCCG
The DNA here is from genome assembly GCA_017509785.1 of Clostridia bacterium. GTDB lineage: Bacteria > Bacillota > Clostridia > Christensenellales > CAG-138 > UBA3857. The sequence goes on along the minus strand of JAFWOT010000012.1, from coordinate 385,867 downwards.
AATGTATCCTGAGCTTTTTGAGGCTCAGACGGCAGCAGTTGTCCATCCGCATGAGCGTTATTATTATGAGAACGGCTGAGAGCGTCTGCGCAAGCACGGTCGCAAGGGCGACGCCTTCAACGCCCATCTTGAATACGAGCACGAAAAGCAGGTCGAGCACCGTGTTCGTTCCCGCCGAAACGGCGAGGAAATAGAACGGCCGCAGGGAGTCGCCCACCGCGCGCAGTATCCCCGAGCCCATGTTGTACATCGTGAGCGACATCATGCCGGAAAAGTAGATAGTGAGATAGAGCCTCGCCTCGGAATAGATCTCCTCCGAAGGCATCCGCATGAAGCCGAGCATCGTCGGCGCCATTATAATGCCTACGGCCGTAAAAACGGCGCCGAGTATCAGCGTCAGCGTCACGGAGGTGTGGACGGTATCGCTGACCTTATCCTCCCGCTTCGCGCCGTAATACTGGCTGATGACGACCCCCGCTCCGGTGGAAAGGCCCATAAAGAATCCTATCAGCAGATTGATTATTGGGCCTACGTTCCCGACGGCGGAAAAAGCCGAGTCGCTGACGTAATTGCCCACGACCCAGGTATCCACCGTATTATAGAGCTGTTGGAGTATGTTGCCGAGAAGGAGCGGCACGGCGAAATTGACGAGCAGGGGAACGATGCGCCCCTCCGTCATGTCAACGTCCTTCCTTGAAAGCAGCGATGAAAACCTCTTGATCACGCCCGATTCCAAATCCGTATCCTGCCGATGCTGTTTTAGCTGTATTGTATCACAATCAACGCATGAATCAATAGCTTTTCCCTTATCGCGCAACATATATTAAAGGCGTTCCGCTCGGCGGAACGCCCCCTGTTTTGTGAGTTGTCAATCAGCGTACGGTATCTGACCGTACTCGTCCTGATGAATGCCGTTTATGAACCAGCCATACTGATCCTCGCCATTGGCGGGGGAGACGCTCACCCTGCCGAGACGGCCGTCTTCAAGCCTTACTACGGCGTAGGTCGCAAGGTCTGACATGAAGGGCCGGATCGCTGCGCCGGAGGGAACAGTATAGCTCTCGCCGGTGGGCTCATAGGTCTCGGAGTCGACGATCTCGACGTCAAGATCCCTCTCGAGCATGAGCTCGGGCTGTATGTCCGGATCCTCGTAAACGGGATACATGAATACGTTGTCGGCGGATACGATCCCGTCGGGGCCGACGGTGTAGTAGCCGTCCATAAAATATGTGCCGAAGAGATCAGTGCTCTCAAACCCGGGGAATCCCTGCTCGTGGTCGTAATCGTAATCCGCGGGAAGGGCGACTCCGCAGTAATACTCGAACACGTCGTAATCCGACCCGTCGGCATTGAGGCGCAGAGCGGCGGTAGTCCAGTCGCTGCTGTCCTGCTCATAGGAGACGATGATATTGAGCCTCGAATCCTCGGGATCGCAGTCCATGACCCATACGTTCACGCCGTAGGAGTAATCGACCTTGAACTCATAGGGCTCGGCCTTTGAGCCGCCGCGGGTGATCTTAACGGTCGAAGCGAAGTCGCCGTATTCGTCCGTGGCTTGCTCGGTGACAAGGATCTCATCATCCGCGCCGTCAAAATCGAGATCGCAGGTGAAGGGAACGTCCTTCTCGAGGAGAGCGTAGAAGTCGTCGGCGCCGTTCGCGGGCTCGTCGGTGGGAGCTTCGCTCGGCTCTTCGGTGGGAGCTTCGGCCTCGGCGGTGGGCTCGGCGGTCTGCTCAGCAGGCTCGGTCGCGGGCTCATCGGTATTTGCCGGAGCGGAAGGGGAAGTCTTGCAGGCGCAGAGCGCGAGCGAGAGAACAAGAACAAGAATGCAGGAAATAATGCGTTTCATAATATAACCTCCTTGGGCCGTTATTTCGGCCGCCACATATTATAACGCATTAGAAGCCAAAAGGTTGCAGCAAAATTGAATATATTTGTTTCTAATTTTCAACCGAGCAGCTTTACGCCGTTCGAGGTGCCGAGCCTTGATGCGCCCGCGGCGATCATTCTCTCCGCGTCCTCGGGGGTGCGGACTCCGCCGGAGGCCTTTACGCCGAGCTTTTCACCGACGACAGAGCGCATGAGCGCAACGTCCTCAGCTGTGGCGCCGCCTGTCGAGAAGCCGGTGGAGGTCTTGACGTAATCCGCGCCCGCGCGCATAGCGCACTCACAGGCGTTTTTCTTCTCTTCGTCGGTCAGGAGGCAGGTCTCGATTATGACCTTCACGAGGGCGGACTTTCCGGGGTGCCCCTCGTGCGCGGCGTTGACGACGGCGCGGATATCCGCTTCGACGAAGGGCCAGTCGCCATCCTTCGCGGCGCCGATATTGATGACCATATCGACCTCGTCCGCTCCCTTTCCCACGGCGCAGAGCGCTTCAAAGGCCTTTGCTTCCGTCGCCATCGCGCCGAGAGGGAACCCCACTACACAGCAGGTCTTGACTCCGGAGCCTTCAAGCTCCTTCGAGGCGAGCTCGCAGCGGGAGGTATTTACGCAGACGCTCATAAAGCCGTGCTCCTTTGCCTCGGCGCAGAGCTTTCTTATCGCGTCGGCGGTCGCTTCGGGCTTCAGCAGGGTATGGTCAATGTATTTTTCTATGTTCTGCATGGTGTTTTCCTCCATCAATGATTATCGTATAAAAATTTCGGCAGGGGCTTTAAAGGAACGACTTCGTCGATCTCGCCTCCGCCGAGGCATTCGTCGCCGTCGTACAGCACGGCCCATTGCCCGGGCGTCACGGCGCGCTGCGGCTCGTCGAAAACGATCCGGCAGCCGCCGTCCTTCAATTCGACCGTAACGCCCTGATCCGGCTGACGGTAGCGGAATTTCGCCGTGCAGCGGAAGGAGCCGTTACCCGGCCTCTTTGAAATGAAGCTTACCTTCCCACAGGTGAGCGAGGTCGAATAAAGCTCCTCGTGCTCGCCCTGCTGAACTATGAGCAGGTTCTCCTTAACGTTCTTTCCGACGACGAACCAGCTTTCGCCCGTGCCGAAATCTTTCCCGCCTATGCCCAGGCCCTTCCTCTGGCCGAGGGTATAATACATAAGCCCGTCGTGCCGTGCGAGCTTCCTTCCCGTGAGGTCGACGATATCGCCCGGGTTTGCAGGCAGAAAGTCCATAAGGAATTTCTTGAAATCCCTCTCGCCGATGAAGCAGACTCCGGTCGAATCCTTCTTTTCGGCGTTGGGAAGGGAGGCTCTCCGCGCTATATCGCGCACCTCCGCCTTCGTGAGGCCTCCCACGGGGAAGACCACGCGGCGCAGCTTCTCCTCGTCGAGCCCTGCGAGGAAGTAGGTCTGATCCTTGTTGGCGTCAGCCCCGCGAAGGAGCCTCAGCCGGGAGGTCTTGTCGAGCCTTGCGTAGTGTCCGGTCGCCAGGATATCCGCCTCCATGCCGAGGGCGAATTCGAGGAAGGCCTTGAATTTTATCTCCGTGTTGCAGAGTATGTCGGGGTTGGGCGTCCGCATCTTCCTGTATTCGTCAAGAAAATACGAGAACACCCTTTCGGCGTATTCCTTCGTGAAATTGACGGTATAGCAGGGGACTCCTATCGCGTCCGCCGCGCGGAGAGCGTCCTCACGGTCGGCGGTCGCCGTGCAGACGCCGTTTTCGTCCTTTTCCTCCCAGTTCTTCATGAAAACGCCGACGACCTCATAGCCCTGCTCCTTCAGGAGCAGAGCGGCGACGGCGGAATCCACGCCTCCCGAGAGGCCAACGATCACGCGGCTCACGCTTATTTTTCCTCAGCGGAGATGAAATCGAACCCGAGCTCCGTGACGGCGGCGCGGATCTCGTCGGGCGTGCCTTCGAATTCGATATCGAAATCGTTGAGCTCCATCCGGGTGACCTTCGCGTTCATGGCCTCCATTGCCTTCGTCATGTTGGCGATGCAGTGCGCGCAGCCCATGCCTGCGGTCTTTACGTTGTATTTCATGTTATTTCCTCCTTATCGGGATCTGTTTACCCCTATTATAACAGATTGGGAGGGCAAAATAAACCTTTATGTTTTCCGTACGGAGACGAAAAAATACGCAATTGTCGAAATGGGGGTGTACAAGTTCGCAAAAAAGTGGTACAATAAGAGGTAACCTATAAGTGGGGGATCATTGAATGAAGAGAATCTTTTATATATTTATCGCTTTTCTGATGCTGCTCAACGCCGCGCTCCCGGCCGCAGCCGCACCCTCGAACGGCGGATCCTATAAGGATGAGGTCGACAAGATAACGACTCCGAATATTCTTCTTTATGAGGCCAACACAGATACCGTCGTTTACGAAAAGAACGGCTACGAGAAGGCCTATCCCGCAAGCACAACGAAGATAATGACCTGCATCGTCGCGCTTGAAAACTGCGGCAGCATAGATCGGCAGTATTCCTGCGGTTGGGAAGCGCAGAACGGTTTCGGTTCCAAGAGTTCGCTTCTCGGTCTCAAATACGGGTACGTCGTCACTATCAAGGATCTGCTTTACGGGCTGATGCTCTGTTCGGGGAACGACTGCGGCGCCTGCCTTGCCGTCGCGGTCGCGGGCTCCATTGAACGTTTCGTCGAGATGATGAACGAAAAGGCCGTCGAATACGGCATGACGGGCACTCATTACACCAACCCCCACGGTCTGCATGACGACGATCATTATACCACAGCATACGATATGGCGCTGCTTATGAGGCACGCGCTCGAAAACGATACCTTCCGCGAGATAATCAAGACCATCGAATACACCGTCGTCGAGGCGAACGGCAAATTCACGAAGACCATACAGACCTCCAACAAGTTCCTTTACACGAAGGAGGGCATCGATTGGGATACCACAAACGAGTATGAATACGCCATCGGCGGTAAGACGGGCGAGACGAACGTCGCCGGTTACTGCCTCGTGGAAGCCGCGGAGAAGGACGGCGTGACTCTCATCGCCGTTTTGATGGGCGACCCCAACTACGATACTTCAAAATTCTATTACCGTTTCCACAGCGCGAGGACGCTCTTCGATTACGGATTCGATAGGTACGTACACTATACCTCGCAGGATCTCGTGAACAGCTTCGGAGTCACAAACGGATTCAATATCCAGACCTCGAATTATTCGCCCGACGATCCCAACAACGGCTTCGTTACAGCCGAAGTCGATATCTCCTCCGTGGAGATAACCGGTCTCCGTGAGGAGCTTGGGCATCTCACCGCGCAGGATTTCTTCTGGCATGAGCCGGAGCTTCCGGAGGGAGGAGTCTCCGCGCCGGTCAAGATCGGCGACGTGATAGGCCGCGCCGCGCTTTACTATCGCCCGCAGGCGGGCGGTGCGGAACAGCTCCTGTTTGAAGGCGACCTCGTGGCGACTTCCGCAGTTGAGGCGGCGCAGAACGCTGTCGGGGAAACGGAGGAGCCCTTCGATATAGTCAACCGCGATACCGGGTCAAGGCGCGACGTATGCAATCTCAACGTCAGCAAGAACGGCGGCGGGGCGGAGTACACCGTTTGGGCATATTATGAGAATACGCTTTTTACGATGCAGGACGGTCTCATTCAGCACTACCTCTTCCTTGACGAGGACGTGTTCCGTTCCGCAAGGGTGCCCGCTTCGGATAATACCGTTACCCTCTATAAGAGCATCGTCGACGAGAGCGGCGCCGAAGTCTACGCCCCGGCGGATCACGTCGAGGCCGGTCAGAGCTACGTCATCGTCTCACAGGGCATGGCGCTGAGCTCTGTCAAAAAGGGCAGGAGCCTTAAGGCGGTCCCGGTCACGATAGACGAACGCGGCTATATCAGCGGCGGGGTAACTCCGGATGCCGTCTGGCTTTTTACCGCGAACGGCAACGGCTACCAGCTCACCTCCAACGGTCTCTTCCTCCACAGGAGCGGCGGCGACGGGCTCCTCTTCTGGATATTCATCGCCATACTTGCGATTGCCCTGCTCATCATCGTCTATCTGCTCCTCACCGCAAAGAAGAGAAGGCATTCGAGATCGAGACGCGGCAGGTATAAGATCTACCGCTGAACACAGGGCGCGCAGCGTCCGTGACCATCGAATAACGGCGGCTTGGCGGCTTCGCCTCCTATCGGGGTTGCCAAAGCCGCGTTTATGTATTATGATAGAAATATGCAGTACGGGAAATTCGCATCGGTATACGACTCTCTCATGACCGACTTCGACCGAGACGCCTGGGCGGAGTATCTGCTCTCGTTCATCCCGAATGGCGCTTCCGTTGCCGAATGCGCCTGCGGGACGGGGGAGATGAGCCTGCGTCTGGCAAAAGCGGGGCGCAGGGTCACAGCTTCCGATATCTCGGAGCAGATGCTTTCCGAGGCGGTGAAAAAGCAGCGCGAGGCCGGTCTCGCTAACGCCGATCTGCGCTTCGTCCGCATGGATATGCGCAGGCTCGCCCTTCACAGGAAGGTCGATTTCGTCGTCGCCTGCTGCGACGGGGTGAACTATCTGACCTCGCCCGCCGACGTCCGCGCCTTTTTCCGGGCGGCGCATGATTCGCTCGTCCCCGGCGGGATGCTCCTCTTCGACGTCTCGTCGAGGTATAAGCTCAGCGAGGTGCTCGGGTGCAATTGCTTCGTCGATAACGGGGAGGAGACGGCGTATCTGTGGCAGAACGTATATGACGAGAGCTCGAAGCTCATCCGCATGGAGCTGAGCTTCTTCAAAAAGCAGGGCGCGCTCTATGAACGCTTCGATGAGACGCATATCCAGAGAGCGCACTCCGAAAGGGAAATTGGCTCGTGGCTTGACAACGCGGGCTTTGAATACGAGGCGTACAGGGCTTTCACGCGGGAACCCGTATCGCCAAACGACGAAAGGATCCAATTTGCAGCGAGGAAACGCAATGAATAACGATAAGATAATAAGGGGGCTCCTCATGGAGGGCTCCGTAAATATGACTGCGATATCCGCAAAGGCCCTTGTTGAAGCCGCAAGGAAGGCTCACGGGCTTTCACACGTATGCACGGCCGCGCTCGGCAGGCTCCTCATGCAGACTGCCATGATGAGCGTACAGCTCAAGAGCTCCTCCGACAACCTCACCGTCATTTTCGACGGCGACGGCGCGGGCGGCAGACTCGTCGCCGTGGGGCATGAGGGCGGCATGGTCAAGGGATACGTCGATTTCCCGGAAGTCGAACTCCCCCTTAAGGAAAACGGCAAGCTCGACGTTTCGGGCATAGTCGGCTCGAACGGAGAGATCCGCGTTATACGCGACCTCTCTTTAAAGGAGCCCTACGTCGGCAGGTGCGCGATAACCGACGGCGAGATCGCGAACGATTTTGCGAACTATTATGTGAAGAGCGAGCAGCAGCCCTCGCTCGTGTATCTCGGAGTCCGGGTAGACCCGGCGACGGGTGAAGTTCGGGCGGCTTCGGGGATACTTCTCCAGCCGCTGCCCTTCTGCCGCGAATCGGATATCGCTGCCCTCGAATACAAGGCCGACGATATAACCGGTCTCACGAAGACCATAGAGGAAGGTCTCGATCTCGAGGACGCGATAATCGAGCTCATCGGCGAGCTGCATCCCGAGTTCAACGAGAAATACGAGCCGGAATTCGTCTGCGACTGCTCGAGGGAGAAGATCGAATCCGCCCTCATTTCAATGGGCGAAGACGAGCTCAATCAAATGATAGAGGAGGACGGCAAGGCGGAACTCACCTGCCGCTTCTGCAATAAAAAGTATCATTTTACCGGAGATGAGCTGCGCCGCCTTCTCGGGGAGGCGCGTTCCCGAAACAGAACAGATGACTGAAAAACTTGAAGGATCGAATAACAGGGGCAAGGTGCTGAGCTTCGTCAGGGACTCCGCTTTCTACGCAAAGCGCGGGGACGCGAAGCGCGCCCAAAACGATCCCGTGAGCGCGGTCTCCATGTATGCCGAGGCGCTTGAGCTCGACCCTTACGATCTCGACACCCGTCTTGCCGCAGCCGAGGTGCTGACGGATATGTCCAGGTTCAACGATTCGAACAGGCTCATCATACCCTTCATGCACGTTGACGAGGAATTCCGCAAGGAGAGCTTCTGCATCGCGGGGTTCAATTTCCTCGGCCTCGGCGAGAACGAAGGCGCACGGACCTGCTTCAACCGCTTTTTCGCACTGACGGATGAGATCTCTGAACGAACCGACGCCATGCTCGACGCGCTCGATATGCTCGATTCGCTCGAATCCGATACGGAACCTATACTGAAGGACGCATCCCTCATAGGTAGGGACGATAAGGTCCGAAGGGCGTTCATCGCAGTCGACTGCGGCGAGTTCGGGCAGGCTGTCACCATGCTCCGCGCGCTTCGGGCGGAGTACCCTTCCGATACGGAGATACTCTATAAGCTCGCTCTTTCATGCCTCTGCACCCAGAATTATGAGGAAAGCGGGAAGTATCTCGACGAGCTCCTTGAGATCAACGCCGATGATTGGGGCGCCCTCGGAATGAAGCTCATGTGTGCCGTCTCCCTCAAAAACGAGGTGGAGCGTTCGAGACTCATTAAAAAGCTCTCCGCCTGCGAATCGGAGGATCCGGAGACGCTCCTTCGTGTGAACGGGGCGCTCTTTGAATCGGGCGCGTTCGAAGGCGCGCTGACGACCGCAAAAAGGCTCGTCAGGCTCCTGCCCTACGACAGGCTCACAAATCACAGGCTCGGCATATCGTACATGGCGCTGAAGGATCACACCCGCGCGGGCGACGTCTACGATAAGCTCGTCCGCATCGACCGGGCGGATCACGTCGCCAAATACTACCGATCCGCCTGCCGCGAAGCGGCGGAGGATCCCGAAAGCGCGATTTCGAAACTCCCGCTTCCCGTACATTATCAGCTCCCGCTGCCCGTCATACTGGATGAGATAAAGTCCGTTCTGCAGCCCGGCGAGTCCGGAACGGAGAGCATCATCGAGCGCTGGCGGAACGATCCCGAATACAGGGAAAAGATCCGCTGGGCGTTCTCACTCTATGAATTCACCACGTCGAGGAGCCTCATGGAGCTTATGGGCTTCCTTGGCGACGAACGCGCGGAGCTCCAGCTGCGCGAGCTTTTAGCGGACGTGGACGTAAGCCGCCAGACGAAGATGGAAGCCCTTGGCGTTCTAAAGCGCATGGGCGCGGAGGAACACTTCTTCGCGTATTCCGACGGGACCCTTCTCGAGGGGCGCGTCAATCTGATAGATCTTTCCAACGTCAGCATACCGAAGAATTACCGCGACATTTTCCCCAGGATCGGCATGGTCTCCGAAAAGATACTGAGCCCCGAGGTGATGAGCGCGGCGGGGAACATCGTCGAGAAGTTCCTCATGTGCCTGGAGGGTGAATTTCCGCCCATCACGAAGGCGCAGTCCGAGGCGTTATCCGCCGCCGTCGAGCTCCTTGCCTGCGAGCGCTGTGATATAATGACCGACCCCAACATACTTGAAAAATACTCCGTCACGGAGCGCAGGCTCATGAACGCGCTTGACAGAGTCTTAAAGACCATCATCGAGAAGGATCGCCCCGACGATCCGGAAAACGGGGGAGAGCGATCTTGAGATTCATAGCGACATGCAAGCTCGGACTTGAGTCCGTCGTCGCCGACGAGCTGCGCGAACTCGGCATAGAGATCGAATCCGTCAACGACGCGAAAATAATCTTTTGCGGCGGGTACGACGCCATGGCGAGGGCCTGCCTTTGGCTCCGCGCCGCCGAGAGGGTGCTGATGATAGTCGGCGAATTCCACGCCGAATCATTTGAGGAGCTCTATTCCGGCGTAAGGAGCATCCCGTGGAGGGAGTATATAGGACGAAGAAGCTTCATCCACGTCAACGGAAAATCCGCAAAGAGCAAGCTTTTCGCTGTTTCGGACTGTCAGCGCATCGCCAAAAAAGCGATAGTCGATTCCCTCTTTGAGGCGTACCGTACGCACGATCTTCCCGAGGACGGGGAGGAGATAATAATCGAGATAGGCCTTTTGAGGGATGAAGTCACCGCCGCGCTCGACTGCTGCGGCGCGGGTCTGTCAAGGCGCGGATACAGGACTTGGAACGTCGCGGCGCCGATAGCCGAGACGCTTGGCGCCGCGATAGTGCGCCTTGCGAGATACCGCGGGGACGTCCCTCTTGCCGATCCAATGTGCGGCTCCGGCACAATGCCGATAGAGGCCGCGATGATAGCGCGGAACATGGCCCCCGGCATGAACCGAAGCTTTGCCGCCGAAAGCTGGGCGTTCCTTACCGGCAAGCCCTTTGAGCTCGCCCGCGTCGAGGCACGCGATTCTGTCCGCGATATAACTCCGGATATAGTCGGCTCGGATATCGACCCGCACGCGATAGAAGTCTGCAAAAAGCACGCGAAGAAGGCGGGAGTCAATATCCGCTGGGCGGTCCGTTCCGTGGAGGAACTTGACCTTGGGAGTGAAAGCGGCATAATAGTCTGCAACCCGCCATACGGCGAACGCCTCATGGAAAAGCGCGAGGCGGAGCGCCTCTATAAGACCATGCGCGTTAAATTCGATCCGCTCACCCATTGGGATAAGAACGTGATCACCTCGCACAGGGATTTCGAGCGCATCTACGGCCGAAAGGCCGACCGCAGGCGCAAACTCTCGAACGGAGGGATGGTCTGCACGCTGTACCGCTATTTTGCCGAAGAGGGCTTTATAAAGGAGCCCCGCGGCGAATGACCTATAATCGGGAGAGTATCTCCCGCAGGCGCTTCATCTGATCCTCGCCGAGCATGGGGGCCAAAGCCTCCATGCCCTTTTTTATCGAACTTTCGTCGAACGTCCCCTCCGCTCTCTGGCGGGAGGTCTCCGCCATGAGCGCGCTCATAAGCTCCGATTCGCTCATGCCGGAATACCTCTCGATGACGGCCTCAGCGTTCTCGGGCGGCTTTTCGGCCGGAGCCGCGGGAGCTTTATTCAGGCTGTCCCTGATGCTTCTTTTCATAACTGCCTCCTTCCTTCGGTAGATTATATGCCGCAGGGTAACTTTTTGAACACGCGCGGAATAGAGTAATATCGAAGTGAGGTGAGCCCAATGCAGCGAATACCGATGAGAAATCTGCCGCCGGGGAACGCGCCGCAAGGCGAGGAGGCGTCCCCTCTTTTGAAACTCGCGAGGCGCATCCGCGAGGAGCAGGGCGCGGAGCAGGTAAGGGAGTTCTTTATCGCGATGACGCCATTCGTGGCTCCGGGAGAGCTTCGGTTTGCGGCGGCGGGGTTCGGCATCGAGCCGGAGGCTCTCTCACGCGGGGCGCAAAGGAAGGAAGTGAACGAGGGCCCGAAAAAACAGGCGGCGAACCGCAGGCCGGATCCGATGGATCTCATCGGAATGATGATGCGCTTGAAGGGGATGGGAGGGCAGACGATGGATCCGATGAAGCTGATCGAAATGCTTAATACAAAATAAACTGGACAAAACGGCGAAAGTATGTTAGATTATTCACATGGATACCAAAGCTGTAAAACACGATGAAGAATGGTGCGGCGCCGTACTTGATGGCCTTGCCGCACAGCACCCCGACGCTAAGCCCGAGCTCGATTTCATGGATCCGTACCAACTCCTGATAGCGACGATCCTTTCCGCCCAGTGTACGGACAAGCAGGTCAACAGGGTAACGCCGAAGCTCTTTGCCGATTACCCCGATCCGGTCGCCATGTCGAAGGCCGAGCCGGAGGATATCGAGTCTTACATACGCTCCTGCGGGTTCTACCATAATAAGGCGAAGAACATAGTCCTCGCCTGCCGTGACATTGCCGAAAAATTCGAAGGCCGCGTCCCCTCGGAAAGGGAGAGCCTTCAGTCGCTTGCGGGAGTCGGCAGGAAGACGGCGAGCGTGGTTCTGTCGAACGCATTCGGCGTGGACGCGATAGCGGTCGATACGCACGTTTTCCGCGTCTCGAACAGGATAGGCCTCGCCCATGCCGATAACGTCGAGCAGACGGAGCGCGATCTCATGGCGAACATCCCGCAGGATAAATGGTCCATCGCGCACCATTGGCTGATATTCCACGGGCGGCGCGTCTGCAAAGCCCAGAAGCCCAACTGCGCGGGGTGCGGCATAGCGGAGCTCTGCGACTTCAACAACAGAAAAGGACAAACAAAATGAACTTCGTTGATAAGATCCACATATTCATAAAGGCCGGCGACGGCGGCGACGGCTGCTCCAGCTTCCACAGGGAGAAGTACGTCAACCGAGGCGGCCCCGACGGCGGCGACGGCGGGACGGGCGGTTCCGTTTGGTTCGTTGCGGACGATAACGTGAACACCCTTTTGGAGTTCCGTTTCTCGAAGCATTTCAGGGCCGAGCGCGGCGAAAACGGCAGGGCGAAGCTCCAGACGGGCAAAAACGGCGCCGATATCCGCATCCGTGTTCCCGTAGGGACCCGCGTGCGCGAAGTCGGGAGCGGCAAGATAATCGCCGACGTCAGTGAACCGGGGTATGAAAAATGCGTTTTGAAGGGCGGCAGGGGCGGCAAAGGCAACGCCCGTTTTGCGACCTCCACGAAGCAATCCCCGAAATACGCTTCCCCCGGCCAGAAGCTGAAGGAATACGAGGTCGAGCTCGAGCTTTTGACCGTCGCGGACGTCGGGCTCGTCGGCCTGCCGAACGTCGGGAAATCGACGCTGCTTTCCGTCGTGACGAGCGCAAGGCCGAAGATCGCCAACTACCATTTCACGACCCTGACTCCAAACCTCGGCGTCGTGAAGCGTTATGACGATACGTTCGTGCTTGCGGATATACCCGGCCTTATAGAGGGCGCGGCGGAGGGCGCCGGACTCGGAAGGAGCTTCCTTCGCCATATTGAAAGAACGCGCATGCTCGTTCACGTCATAGATATCTCCGGCTCGGAGGATCGAGACCCCATCGAGGATTACTACACCATCCGATCCGAGCTTTACGATTACAGCCCCGCGCTGCACGCTCTGCCGCAGTTCATCGCCGCCAACAAGATGGATATACCCGGAGCAGAGGAGAACCTTGAGCGCCTGCGCGAGGAGCTGAGCGGCGAGGATATTCCCATATTCCCGATCTCGGCGGCCTCGATGACAGGGCTCGAGCCGTTGCTCGACGCGCTCGTTCTGAAGCTCCGCGAGCTTCCGAGGACGAGAGCCTTCGAGGAGGAGGAGCTCGTTCAGGAGCCGAGGTATGAAAAGGGCTTCGAGATCACATTCGACGGCGAAGCTTACAACGTCGAAGGCGGCGTCGTTGATTACATACTCGATACCACCAATGCCGAGGACGAGGTCTCCATGAGGCGCTTCCAGCAGCTCCTCGTAAAGGAGGGCATAGTCGACGCGCTGCGCGAAAAGGGCGCGGTCGAGGGCTCGACCATACGCCTTGGCGAGTGGGAATTCGATTTCGTCGAATAGTTCAGATCTCCGGGGAGCCGCTCCCCGGAGTTTTCCTTTTTCCCGCTCCGGCAGCAGCCAGAGCCCCGGCCGAGGCGCATAGCCATGAAACCACTCTGAAATAGAGCGCGTGCCGCGTGATGAACGACATTGCGAACAAGCCCGCGCCGAGCGCGAGATATGCACCCGGCCTCGTGCGGAACGAAGCCCGAAATTCCCGCGCGCTCAAACGGCGCGGTCTTCTGCGCCTTTGCGATATGATGAATGAAGCGATCTCTTCGTCCGACACGCGGTGGTTTTCCATCTCGTCCGCGAAATACTCCTCGGCCGGGATCAGCTTGACGCGCCCTCCGAGCGTTTTCAGCAGGGCTTCCGCACGGGCGGTCGGTTCCGCGGCGGAGATTATGACAGCCCCGTTCGGCGACTCCCTGACTGCCTCAAGTACGTCGTCCGCCGTCAGCGCTTCGGAGCTTCGGCACAGCCGCGCTCCGGGAGGCGCATCCAGCGAATCGAGCCTTAAAAGGAGCGCGAGCTTTTTCGATCCCTTTTCCGCCCACGCGTATCTGTTCCTCACATACCGTGAGAAAAGCTCCTTTCTGATGGCGGCGTATACGAAGGCAGCGGAAGCGAACGCAAGGAGCGCCGCCGCGGCGGAGACCGTTCGGCTCCCCATGTGCGGACGGATGAGTATATAGAGCGTCATGAGCGTCACTCCGCCGAAAAACGCGTGATCGATGAATGAAGCCGCGGGAGAGCGGCCGTGACGAAAGCCTTCTTTCAGAGCCGATTCAAGCTCTTTTTTGTATCCCGGTGAATTATCCACATGAAAAGAATCGACCAAATTGAAATACGCTATTCACAATGGCGAAAAAATGTTGTATAATGATGTTATGAGGATAGGTATATTCGGCGGGAGCTACGATCCCGTGCATCTTGGGCATATCTGGACGGCGCGTTCCGTCTGCCGGGAGCTTGGACTTGACAAGCTCCTCATGGTAGTGGCTTCAGATCCGCCTCATAAACCCAATAATGACAGGCTCCCGGGGAGCGTCCGTTACAGGATGCTCGATTCGGCCCTTCAGAACGAGGAGAGGATATTCGCTTCCGATATCGAATTGAAGCGAAGCGGCAAGAGCTATACCGTCGATACCGTCGAGCTCCTCAGAAACAGCTGCCGAGGAGCGGAGCTTTTCCTCATAGTAGGCGGGGATATGCTCGAAAACTTCCCCCATTGGAGGGAGCCGGAGCGCATACTTTCGATGTGTACGCTCGTCGCCGTGACGAGGCCGGATGAAGCGCGTGATATGCGCGCCATAGCCGACAGGATCGAGTCCGATCTGCACGGCAGGGTGCTGCTGTCGTCATTCACCGGGCCGCAGATATCCTCCACCGAGGTCCGCCGCAGAATGAGCGAGGCGCTTCCGGTGGATACTATGGTCGCCCTGCCGACGGAGCTCTATATGTATGAGAACGCGCTTTACATGCCGCGGGAGCTGAGAGCCGTACGGCTGAAGCTCTCGGAAAGGATCAAGCGCAAGAGGCTCGATCATACCATGCTGACCGCCTGCGAGGCCGTAAAGCTCGCCTTCCGTTACGGCGCCGATACCAAAAAGGCAAGGCTCGCCGCCATGCTTCACGACTGCGTCAAGCTCCCCAATAAGGATCTGATCGCATTCTGTGACGAGAATCATTATGATATCTCCGATTTCGAACGGAAGAATCCCTACCTCATACATGCGCGGCTCGGCGCCGTCATAGCCGGGGAGGATTACGGCGTAACGGATCCGGAGGTGCTCGAGGCTATAAGGAACCATACGCTCGGCAAGGTGGGCATGTCCTTGCTTGATAAGGTCATTTACGTTGCCGATAAGATCGAGCCCTCGCGGGATTATGAGGGCCTAAACGAGATCAGGCGCACCGCATATGAGGATATCGACCGCGCGATGCTCCTTGTGATGGAGCATTCCGCCGATTATACACGCAGGAGCGGGAGGGAGATCAATCCCTCCACGAAGGCGGTCATGGATTTCCTTCGTTCAGAGATGGAAAAGAATAGCTGAGGAGGCTTATATGGATAACGATATTTTCCCCAATGAGATCGAGCTTCGCATTAGGGCGGAGGAGAGAGAGCAGGTTATGAAGCTCCTCGAGCTGCTCGACAGCAAAAAGGCTTCCGACATAATCGCCGTCGACGTCGCCGATAAGACGATCGTCGCCGATTGGTTCGTGATCTGCAGCGGCTCGTCCGTGATACAGGTCAAGGCCATCTGCGATGAGATACTCGAAAAGTACGAGGAGGCGGGTCTGACCCTCCGCCGCAAAGAAGGCTATGCCGAGGGCCGCTGGATCGTGCTCGATTTCGGCTACGTGCTCCTTCACATATTCCACCCCGAAGAGAGGGAGTATTATAACATCGAAAGGCTTTGGACGGACGGCGCTTCGGAGGTCGTCAGATATCCCGCGAAATAAAATCATTCACCATGGCATATAATGCGCTTTACCGAAAATTCCGTCCGGAGACATTCGGGCAGATAATAGGGCAGCCCCATATCACGACCATCCTTAAGAACCAGATAAGGACGGGGCGTGTTGCGCACGCCTATCTTTTCTGCGGGAGCCGCGGAACGGGCAAGACCAGCACGGCGAGGATACTCGCCAAGGCGATCAACTGCCTCGATCCGCAGGACGGGGAGCCCTGCATGAAATGCGAGTCCTGCCTTTCGCAGAACAACGTCGACATAATCGAGATGGACGCCGCATCGAATTCGAGGGTGGAGGAGATGCGGGCCCTTATCGAGAGAGCGGAGTTCGCTCCGCTCCATCTTAAGACAAAGGTCTACATAATCGACGAAGCTCACATGCTCACGAAGAACGCTTCGAACGCGCTGTTGAAGACCCTCGAGGAGCCGCCCGCGCACGTCGTTTTCATATTGGCTACGACCGAGCCGCAGATGCTCCCCGCGACGATAGTCTCGCGCTGTCAGCGGTTCGAATTCCATCGGCTCAAGGTTCCCGAGATGGTCGGTTCTATGAAGCGCTCGCTCGATTCCATCGGCGCTCATATCGACGACGAGGGCCTCATATTCATTGCGAGAGCCGCCGAGGGAGGCATGCGCGACTGCCTCAGCATTGCCGATCAATGCCTCTCCTTCTGCGGGGGAAACGTCACTGCGGATGACGTTCTCAGCGTGCTCGGAAGCGTCAATTCGGATTTTCTACGCAAGACCGCGGACGCTGTCATCGATTCCGACGCCGCGGCGATACTCCGCCTCGTCGGAGAGGTCGTCTCCGCGGGGCGCGATCTCGGAGTTTTTACGCTCGATCTCGCTTCGCATTTCAGGGCTCTGCTCCTGACGAAGGTCATTGGCGACTGCCGCGACATACTCGACTGCACCTCCGAAATGATGGAGGATTATAAAAAGCAGGCGGAGCGCATTTCGACCGTTCGCGCCGAGCGCGCGGTCGAGGAGCTGTTGAAGCTCCAGCTCGATCTGAAGCTCGTCTCCACGCCGAGGACTCTCGTTGAGAGCACCCTCTTGAAGATCTGCCGGCCGGAGGACAGGGATTACGTCGCCGCGATCGCCGACCGGGTGGACGAGCTCGAACGCGGCATGAAGGCCGCGGCTTCGGAGGCCGCTGCCGCCGCTGCCGCGGAAGCCGCCGAAAAGCTCGCGGGGAGCGTCCGTTTCGTCCACGCCGGGGATGAGCCCGTTAAGATCGAAGGCGCTTCTCCCGCGTCGGAAGCGAAGCCCTCCGAGGAGGAGAACGTTTTCGAAGCGCCCGCCGCCACCCGCGATGCGGACCGGCTCTATGCCGAATTCCGCGAAGCGTTGAAGGAGATAGACCCCACGGTCTATTACGCGCTGGATATGGCAAGCGCACATTGGGTGGAAGGGAACGTGCTGCACATCTGTTATGACAGGAGCGGCAAGAACATGTATGATTACATCACCAACGCGGAGAGCAGGCATTCGCTCACCGCGGCGGCTGAGGCTTCCATAAAGCCCGTTACCGTTGAGCCCGTATTGAAGAGCGGCTCCGTAAGAAGGAGCGCCGTTACGGAGCTCTTCGGGGTTCCCATTACCGAAGAATAAACCGAAAAGAGGAGAACATATGCAGAACATTCAGGCCCCGAAGGGCACGAAGGACGTCACCCCCGCCGAAAGCCACAAGTGGCACTATATCGAATCCAACATGCGCGAGCTTTGCCGCCTTTACGGCGCCCGCGAGCTTCGCACGCCCGTTATAGAGCATACGGAGCTCTTCCTTCGCGGCGTGGGCGATACGACCGACATAGTCCAGAAGGAGATGTACACTTTCGAGGATAAGGGCGGCAGGTCCATCACGTTAAAGCCCGAGGGCACAGCGGGAATGGTGCGCGCGTTCCTTGAAAACAGGCTCTTCAACGAGCCCATGCCCCAGAAGCTCTATTACCTCAATTCCCCGACATTCCGCTATGAAAAGCCACAGGCGGGGCGTCTGCGCGAGCATCATCAGTTCGGCATTGAGATGGTCGGCGCCTACGGCGCGGAGACGGACGCCGAGGTCATACTCCTCGCGCTCACGCTCTTTGAAAAGCTCGGAGTGCGCGATCTCATGCTCCATATAAACAGCATCGGATGCCCCGAGTGCCGCAGGGATTATAATAAGGCCCTGCGCGAATATCTTGAGGGATATCTCCCCGAGATGTGCGAGACCTGCCGTTCCCGCTTCGACAAGAATCCGATGAGGATAATCGACTGCAAGGAGGAGCGCTGCAGGCAGATCGTTAAGAACGCACCGAGGACTATCGACTACCTCTGTGAAGATTGCCGCAGGCATTTTGAAAGCGTCAAGGCCTGCCTCGACGCCGCCGGCGCGGAATACGTGGTGGATCCCGACATCGTGCGCGGGCTGGATTACTATACCGGCACCGTGTTCGAGGTGATCTCCAACCGCATCGGCGCACAGGGTGCTGTATGCGCGGGCGGCAGATACAACGGCCTCATAGAGGAGCTCGGGGGTCAGTCGATCCCCGCCGTCGGCTTCGGCATGGGCATGGAGCGCCTTCTCGCCGTTATGGAGGCGAACGAGGTCAAATTCCCGAAGCCTCCCGCCGTCAAGGTTTACTTTGCCGCAATGGGCGAAGCACCGAGGCTCAAAGCCTTCGCCCTCGCTCAGGAGCTGAGGCGCGCGGGCATTTCCGCCGAGTTCGATCACATGGACCGCTCGTTCAAGGCGCAGTTCAAGTACGCCAATAAGATCGAGGCCGAATACACCGTAGCCATAGGCGATGAGGAGCTTGCCTCCGGTACAGTCCGCGTGAAGCGCATGGCCGACGGGGAAGAGAGGGAGCTGGAGATCTCCGGGCTTGCCTCGTTCTTCGCCTGAACAACATATAAAAAGACCCGAAGGTGAAAACCTTCGGATCTTTTTTGTTGGATGATGATGATTACTTCCTGACCTCTTCGATCCAAGCGGCGATCTCGTCGATGTCTTTGGGCTTGATGTTGCCGTTGGCATAGAACGCCTTGATGAGATCGGCGATGGAAGCGCCGGGCTCACCGTTAAAGAGATGACCCTTGGTGAGGGCAAGATACTCGGCGCGGGTTACGCAGGGAACGTACTCGAAACTGCGAACGCGCTTACCGACCATCTCGATAAAGCCCTTCATGTGGAGGCGGTTGACGAAAGTCTGGACGGTCTGATAAGTCCATTTGTTTTCACCGACTTCATGCCACACGTCCTTAATGGTGGTGGGCTTGCCGGCTTCCCAGATCTTGATCATGACTTCCAGTTCGGCAGCGGAAACGTCTTTGATAATCATACAGAAACCCCTTTCCTATCAAGTACGATTATTATATAACATGTTCGCCAAATGTCAACCCCTTTTTTAAGAATTTTTAAAAAAAATTTGCAAAAAAATTATAAAATCATATTAACGCTGTTAACGAAAACAAGAGAAATTTCAGCCGAAGGATAAAGGGTCGAACGCGTTTGACCGTCTTCGGAATCGTAAATTACTTACGATTCCGCCGCGCCGTCGATCGCTTCCAGAAAACCGCAGTATTTAAGGGATATCCGAACCCTGATCCTTTTCAGAGCGGATGAAAATTCAGCTCTCGGATCGGAATTCGCGGCCGCCTCGGCGATGAGATCGAGTGCGTCTTCGAAGTATCCGTGGAGAAGAGCGACGGTCCCGTTCGTCCCCGCGAGATCCTTTACGCCCGAATCGGCCCGCGTTATTTCACCGCGGATCGCACCGAGTTCTTCCAACGCGTTTTCGATACTCATCGAATTCGAATCGAACCCTAACGCAAGCGCGTCGAGCTTGCCGATGACTTCATACGCGTATGAAAACGCGCTCCGCAGAGCCTCCAGTCTTTCGCTTTCGGCCGAGATCAGCAGCGCCGCGCCCGATCTCGAAACGTGGTGCACTATGCAGTCATACCCCTCGCCGAGAAGAGCCGCTTTAACGCTCTCTGCCGACGCCTCGTCCCCGAAGCCCGCCGCGATGAGGCGGACGTCCCCATTGTCGTTATAGGCGTAGCCTGCGGCTCCCATCATGCGGAGGCGCCGCGCTTCCTCCGCACATTCCTCTTCGCTCTTGTAAAAACCGAATTGAAGGAGGTATACGTCGATCCCGTTGAGCTTGACTTCCGCGGTTTCGCCTTTCGCTTCCGGGGAGGGCGTCGGCGCCGCCTCGAACACTTCCGGCGAATTCCCTTGGGTCGGCGCGGGGGAGTCTGTACCGCGGCAGCTTTCAAGCAGTGAAAGCGCGTATCCCTCCTTCAGCTTTTTTCCGACCCCCGTCCCGATCAAAAGGTAAGCCGAGGCCGCGAACACCGCAAGCAGGATCAGCGCCCGCAGACCGCCTACTGCAGAAGGCGCCGTCCTCTTGCGCCGATCCCGATTCCTTCGTCTGTATTCCATTTTCCTCTCCTTGTGCTTTTTTCTTGATGATATTCCGGCGGCTCCGCCGTTATGCAGAACTCTCGCAGATGGAACACGCGGTAAAAATATACCTCTCCGCAAAGCCCTTCTTTTGCCTTCGCTGACTTGACTTTATTTCCCAAAGGGTTATAATATAATTTGGTATTCAATTCCTATTATTTTTTTGAAAGGAAATTTTGATATGGCAATCATGATCGACGGCAAGTCGCTTACGCTTGCGCAGGTTGAAGCTGTCGCCCGCAGGGGCGAAAAGGTCTCGCTGACCGAAGAAGCAAAGGCGGCGGTCAATAAGGCGAGGGACTACGTTGAAAAGAAGCTTGCGGAGGGCGCGGTCATATACGGCCTCACCACGGGCTTCGGCAAGTTCTCCGATAAGTTCATCCCAGAGAACGAGACGGCTCAGCTTCAGCGCAATCTCATAATCTCCCACTCGTGCGGAATGGGCGAGCCCCTTCCCACGGAGGCCGTGAGGGCGGCGATGCTCCTGCGCTGCAACGCGCTTTCAAGGGGTCACTCAGGCATCCGTCTCTCGACCATCGAGACCCTGCTCGCCATGCTGAACGAGGGCGTTCATCCCATCATCCCCGAAAAGGGATCCCTCGGCGCAAGCGGCGATCTCGCGCCGCTTTCGCACATGGTGCTCGTAATGCTCGGCGAGGGTGAGGCGGAGTATCGCGGCGTTCGCATGCCCGGTAAGGAAGCTATGGCGAAGGCCGGCATCCCGACTATAGAGCTTGCCGCGAAGGAGGGACTCGCGCTCATCAACGGCACGCAGATAATGACAGCCGTCGGTTCGCTCTGCGTCATTGACGCGCTCGATCTCATGAAGACCGCCGATGTCGCCGCCGCGATGACCGCCGAGGCTCAGCTCGGCATCAAGGCCGCTTTCGATCATAAGGTGCACGACGTGCGCGGGCATCAGGGCCAGAAGGACTCCGCCGCGAACCTCTTAAAGCTCCTTGAGGGCTCGAAGCTCGCTCTTCGCACGCAGCCCGATAAGGTCCAGGACGCTTACGTTATAAGGTGCGTCCCGCAGATCCACGGCGCGAGCCGCGACGCGATCAATTACGTCAAGGCCGCCGTCGAGCGTGAGATCAACGCAGTCACGGATAACCCCATCATTTTCCCCGATGAGGACGAGGTCATCTCCGGCGGCAACTTCCACGGTCAGCCCATGGCGCTGGCGTTCGATTTCCTCGGAATAGCTCTTTCCGAGCTTGCGAACGTTTCCGAGCGCAGGACGGAACGCATGGTCAATCCCGCTCTCTCGTTCGGGCTTCCCGCCTTCCTCACGAAGCACGGCGGAGTCAATTCCGGCTTCATGATCGCCCAGTATTCCGCGGCATCCATGGTCTCTGAAAACAAGGTTTTCGCCCATCCCTCGAGCGTTGATTCCATTCCTTCCTCCGCCAATCAGGAGGATCACGTCTCCATGGGGACCAACGCCGCGAGAAAGTGCCGCATGATACTCGACAACGCGCAGAAGGTTCTTGGCATAGAGCTCGTCACCGCGCATCAGGCTCTCTGGCTCCGCAAGGAGGAGGGCAGGGGAGATATCGCCCCCGCGACGAATGCCGTTTACGACCTGCTCGAAACGAGGATAGCTCCCATCGAGGAGGACGTCGTCATGTATCCCAATCTCAAGGCCGCCGATGAGCTCATTAAGGCTCACGCCGTCGTACCCGCCGCCGAGGCCGTCTGCGGCAAACTGAACTGATCTGTTTAAGAGGGCTCGCCCTCACGACATATTTTCAGAAAGGACAAAGCTATGGAAAACAGCAAGATCTCCGGTGCTATGACCATCAAGCTGGACGCGACCCTTCCCGAGTACCCGAAGTTCGAGGAAGGCAAGCGCCGCGCTCCCGACAGGGGCTTCCGCCTCACGAAGGCGCAGACTCAGCTTGCGTTAAGGAACGCTCTGCGCTACGTTCCCGAGGAGCTGCATGAGGTGCTCGCTCCCGAATTCCTGGAGGAGCTCAAGACACGCGGGCGCATATACGCCTACCGCTATCGCCCCGAAGGACGCATCTGGGGCAAGCCCATCGACGAATACAAGGGCAACTGTATCGAGGGCAAGGCCTTCCAGGTCATGATCGACAACAACCTCGATTTCGAGATCGCTCTCTACCCCTATGAGCTCGTCACCTACGGCGAGACGGGGCAGCCCTGCCAGAACTGGCTCCAGTACCGCCTCATCAAGAAGTATCTTGAGGAGCTGACCGATCATCAGACCCTCGTACTCGAGAGCGGCCATCCCGTCGGGCTCTTCCCCTCGAAGCCCGAAGCCCCCCGCGTAATACTTACCAACTCCATGATGGTCGGCATGTTCGATAATCTCGAGGATTGGGAGATCGCGGAGGAGATGGGCGTCGCCAACTACGGTCAGATGACCGCCGGCGGCTGGATGTACATCGGGCCCCAGGGCATAGTCCACGGCACCTTCAACACCATACTCGGCGCGGGCCGCAAGGAGCTCGGCATCCCCGAGAGCGGCGACCTCACCGGCAGGGTATTCGTTTCCTCCGGTCTCGGCGGCATGAGCGGCGCACAGCCTAAGGCCGCCAATATCGCGAACGCCGTCGGCGTATTCGCCGAAGTCGACCGCAGCCGCATCGAGACCCGTCTTGACCAGGGGTGGGTCAACCTCATCTCCGACGATCTCGACGAGGTCTTCCGCCTCGCGGACGAGCACAGGGCGAACGGCACCACCATCTCCATCGCCTATCACGGCAACATCGTCGATCTGCTTGAAGCCGCCGTGAAGCGCGATTTCAAGATCGATCTGCTCTCCGACCAGACCTCCTGCCACAACGTCTATAACGGCGGCTACTGCCCCGTAGGCTACACCTTCGAGCAGAGGACGGAGCTCCTGCACACCGACCGCGCCGCGTTCCGCAAGGCGGTCGACGCTTCGCTCCGCCGCCACTTTGACGCCATCTGCGCTTTGAAGGCGAAGGGCACCTATTTCTTCGATTACGGCAATTCCTTCATGAAGGCCGTCTATGACGCGGGCGTCAAGGAGATCTCGAAGAACGGCGTCGACGAGAAGGACGGCTTCATATTCCCCTCCTACGTAGAGGATATAATGGGTCCCATGCTCTTTGACTACGGCTACGGCCCGTTCCGCTGGGTCTGCCTCTCCGGCAAGGAGAGCGACCTCATCGCCACCGATCATGCCGCCATGGACTGCATCGACCCGAACCGCCGCTTCCAGGATCGCGATAATTACAACTGGATCCGCGACGCCGAGAAGAACAAGCTCGTCGTCGGCACTCAGGCGAGGATACTCTATCAGGACGCCGAGGGCAGGACGAGGATCGCTCTGCGCTTCAACGAGATGGTGCGTGAGGGCAAGATCGGCCCCGTCATGATCGGCCGCGACCATCACGACGTTTCCGGCACCGATTCCCCCTTCCGTGAGACCGCCAACATCAAGGACGGCTCCAACGTAATGGCGGATATGGCAGTGCAGTGCTTCGCCGGCAACGCCGCACGCGGCATGAGCCTCTGCGCGCTCCATAACGGCGGCGGCGTCGGCATCGGCAAATCCATCAACGGCGGCTTCGGCCTCGTTCTGGACGGCTCCGAGCGCATCGATAACATTATCAAGTCCGCTATGATGTGGGACGTTATGGGCGGCGTCGCGCGCCGCGCCTGGGCAAGGAACCCCCATTCCATCGAGACCTCCATGGAGTACAACAGGAAGCATGAGGGGGAGGCCCACATCACCATCCCGTATCTCGTGGACGATAAGCTCATCGAAAGAATGACGGAAGACATGTAAAATATCAATATCAATAAGGAGAATCATCATGGCAAAGATCATCGAATGCGTACCCAACATTTCCGAGGGCAGGAATCACGAGGTCATCGAGGCCTGCGTTGATCAGATCAGGAACACCGCCGGCGTTACCCTGCTCGATTATTCCTCCGACGCTTCCCATAACCGCAGCGTCATCACCTTCATGGGCAGCCCCGAGGGCGTTATGAACGCCGCCGTCGCTCTTGCGAAGAAGGCCGCCGAGCTCATCGATCTCAACCATCATAAGGGCGAGCATCCCCGCATGGGCGCGGTCGACGTCTGCCCGCTCATCCCCCTGAAGGACTGCACGAAGGAGGAGACCGTCGAATACTCCAAGCAGCTCGGCGAGCGCATCTGGAAAGAGGCCGGAGTCCCCGTTTTTCTCTATGAGGATTCCGCTTCCGCGCCCCACCGCGTGAACCTTGCCGACATAAGAAAGGGCCAGTTCGAGGCCATGCCCGAGAAGGTCAAGGATCCCATGTGGACCCCCGACTTCGGCGGCGCGTTCTGCCACCCGACCGCCGGCTGCACCGCCGTCGGCTGCCGTATGCCGCTCGTCGCGTTCAACATCAATCTTTCCACCGATAACGTCGATATCGCGAAGTCCATCGCCAAGATCATCCGCCGCAAGAACGGCGGCTTCGACTGCGTCAAGTCCAACGGCTTCCTTATCGAAGTTCCCGCCGACCCCGAGAAGGGCACTCCCGAGAGGAAGTACGCTCAGGTCTCCATCAACATGACCGACTTCAACCGCACTCCGCTTTACCGCGTCGTCGAGGTCACGAAGGCCGAAGCGAAGCGCTGGGGCGTGTGGGTGACCGGCACCGAGATCATCGGTCTCACCCCGATGAAGGCTCTCATCGATTCCGCCGAGTATTATCTCCAGCTCGAGGGCTTCGACTTCGATAAGCAGGTCATCGAGAATTATATGCTCTGATGGCTATGCTCCTTATTAAAAATATAGGAATGCTCGCGACCGCGAAGGGTAACGAACCCCTTCGCGGCCCGGCTCAGCATGAGGGCGTTGAGATCAGGCGCGGCTGCGCCGTACTCCTCAACGGGGATACGATACAGGGCGTTTACGATAACGCCTCCGCCCCCGATTGCGATAACGTCATCGACGCCGGCGGGCGGCTCGTGACCGCGGGCCTTATAGACGCGCATACGCACCTCATATTCGGCGGCTGGCGTCAGCACGAGGTCCCGTTAAAGCTCCGCGGCGCGAGCTATCTTGAGATCCTTCAGGCGGGAGGCGGGATCTTAAACACCCTCGTCGCAACGAGGAACGCCTCCGAGGATGAGCTTTACGACCGCGCCGTGAGTGCCCTGTCGGAGATGCGTGATCATGGTATCACGACCGTGGAGGCCAAATCCGGCTACGGGCTCGATGAGCAAAACGAATTGAAGCAGCTCCGCGTCATCCGCAGGCTGAAGGAGGAGGGCGGCTTCAACGTTGTGCCCACGTTCATGGCGGCGCACGCCGTTCCCCCGGAGTATAAGGGCGATCCCGACGGCTATATCGAATACGTCTGCACTAAGATACTCCCTAAGGTCGCCGACGAGGAGCTCTGCGAATTCGTCGACGTGTTCTGCGAGACGGGCGTTTTTGACGTCGAGCAGTCAAGAAAGATGCTCACCTACGGTCAGGCCTACGGCTTTAAGGTGAAGATACACGCCGACGAGATAGACGCCATCGGCGGCTCGAAGCTCGCGGGCGAGATCGGCGCAGTCAGCGCAGAGCATCTTATCGCCATCGATGAGGAGGGTATCTCCTCCATGGCAAAGGGCGGCACGATCGCCTGCCTGCTTCCCGGCACCTCGCTCTATCTCAATAAGGAGTTCGCCCCCGCGAGGAGGATGATCGAGGCCGGCGTTCCCGTCGCGGTCTGCACGGATTTTAACCCCGGCTCCTGCCCCTCGAACGATCTTCAGCTCTGCATGAATCTCGGGTATCTCAAATACCGCATGACCCCCGAGGAGGTCCTCTCCGCAGTCACGATCAACGCCGCCTGCGCGATAGGGAGGGGAGATTCGCTCGGCACCGTCGAGCCCGGCAAGCAGGCCGATCTCGTCATCTGGGCTGCGGAGGATATCGACTATCTCGTTTACCGAATGGGCACGAACAAAGCAAAAACAGTTATTGTTAAAGGAGAAATAATAAAATGAAACTCATCGAAATGACCGTTACCGATTATCTCGACGTCGTTGCTTCCGACGCGCCCGCTCCCGGCGGCGGCAGCGCTGCGGCGCTTTGTGGCGCACAGGGTACAGCTCTTGTTACCATGGTAGCGGGGCAGACCACGAGCAAGGCCCGCTATGAAGAGGCGTGGCCCGTTGCGCAGAAGGTCATCGACGAGGGTATGCCCATTTATCGTGCGCTGACCCTCCAGGTCGATAAGGACACGGACGCTTACAATCTCGTAGCATCCGCTTTCAAATTGCCGAAGGCCACCGATGACGAGAAGGCCGTCCGCCGCAAGGCGATCGCCGACGCGACCCTCGTTGCGACCGAAGTGCCTTTTGAGACGCTTAAGCTTGCCGCGGCCGCGCTTGAGCTTGCGGCGACGCTTCCCGGCCACTACAATACTAACTGCGCGAGCGATCTCGGCGTGGGCGTGCATAACCTCCACACCTGCGCACACGGCGCGTGGATGAACGTGCAGATCAACCTCGGCGGCGTAAAGGACGAGGAGAAGGCCGCTTTCTTTGCCGAGGAAGGCAAGAAGCTCATGGATAGGGCCAACGAGCTCTCCGAGACCGTTCTCGAGACCGTCTGGAAGGACATCAGGGGCTGATAACTCATATGAAAACCGCCGTTCCCGAAATGGGCGCGGCGGTTTGCTTTATCAAAACAGCGGTATCATTCTCTCCAAACGTATTCGAAGCTGTACTCCCATTCACTGCTTTCACCGGTCAGGAGATCCCGACCGACGTCGTCGGCAATACTGAACCCGCAGTGGAGATGCGCCGCGACAGACGGCGTGTTTTGCTTATCCACGCATGAGCGGAGACGGAAATCGCCGCCCCTTTTTAGGTCCTCGATCATTCCTTCTATCAGCCTTGAAGCATAACCCTGCTTCCGAAAGCGGGGGTGAGTTTCAAGCGCCTCGATGTAAAACGTGCGTCCTTCAAGCTCTGTGGTGCGGAGCGCGGCAAGCCATTTGCCGTCCTTTTCGAGCATCCAATACAGGTTTCCTTCATCCTTGAAGAATTCGTTCTCAAGGAAGCCGAGGAAGCCCTCCTCGACCATTTTGACCGCCTCGGTCCTATCCTCCATATCGGGGAAGAAATGCCCGGTGTTTTCAAGATTGCTCTCGGAGTAGACGTCCATAAGAGCTCTTCTGTCGATCTCGTCAAAGCTTTTCGCCTTGATCAATGTGTACCTGTTTATCATTGAACCTCACTCTATCAAGCTTATAATACCGAAAGCCGTCATCCTCCCGCAGGAATTCGAAACCGAGTTTTTCGAGTATATGCTGACTTCTCACGTTCTTTATTATGGAATCGGCGAACACCGTTTCAAGTCCGAGCTCGTTAAAAGCGTATGATATTGCGAGCCTTTCGGCCTCGGTCCCGTGCCCATTGCCCTTCACCGAATCGTTAATGAGATGTATCCCGAGCTCGCAGGCGCGGTTTTCGCGGTCGATCCGCTTCAGAAGCACCTCGCCTATCACGGAGCCTTCGAGCATTACGGCGAATGTGATGGTGCCCGCGCGTTTCATTCGGTCGTCGAAGCGATTGTCCGTCACAGCGGGGTCGTAGGTCTGCCGCTTTGCCCGCTCAAACAGCTCCATATCGGCAAAGAGCATCGGGTCGTACTCGAATCCCCTGTTCAGCTCGTGGAAGAGCTCCCTTGACATCGGAACGAGCGATATCATTCGGCGCAGGCTTTCCGGGCGGCCTCCGCAACGTGGCTCATGAGCACGCTCGTCGTGACCGCGCCGACGCCGCCGGGCACTGGAGTGATCGCGCAAACGACGGGCTCGACCTCGTCGAATTCCACGTCGCCCACTATCTTGCCCTTTTCCTCGCTCCAATTGATCCCGACGTCGATAACGATCTGCCCATCGCGGACGAAATCGCTCTTCACCATCCCGGCGGAGCCCACGGCGGCAACTATCACGTCCGCGCGGCGGCATTCGGCGGCCGTGTCGCGCGTCCTCGTGTGGCAGACGGTCACGGTCGCGTTCTTTTTTATGAGCATCATTGTGACGGGTTTACCTATAACGAGACTGCGGCCGATGACGGTGACGTTCTTCCCGGTCAGGTCTATGCCGTAATGGTCGATCGTTTCCGTCACCGCCTGCGCCGTGCAGGGAGCGTAGCCAAGGGGCTTCTGCGCATATACGCCCGCCATGCTCATTTCCGTAATGCCGTCCACGTCCTTCTCGGGAGCCAATGCGTTGCACACACGGCTCTCGTTGATATGGCGGGGAAGGGGCCTGAACATGAGCACTCCGTGTATGGAGGGGTCGGCGTTTATCTCGTTTACGGCGGCGATCAGCTCCTCCTCGGTGACATTCTCGGAGAAGAGCTTCTTCACGACGTTCACGCCGACAGCGTCCGCGCGCTTTAACGCCCCGCGCTCATAGGAAAGATCGTCCGGCCTTTCGCCGACGCGCAGTATGCAGAGCGTAGGGGTAACGCCCTTCTGTTTCAATTCCGCGACTGCCGCCGCGGTCCTCTCGTTTATGGCGGAAGCGACCTCGCTTCCCTTCAATAACAGTGCCATTTTACACCTCTTAATTGCTGTTTCCGTTCTGGAGCATGATCTTCAGGATCTCGCGGTCGGTCTCGCGCATGCCGTCCTTTCCGAGGCGTCCCACGTTCGCTATCGTGGCTTCGACTCCCGTCGAGATTATTCCGTCTCCACCCTGGAATTCCATCCCGCGGACGTACATCTGGTAGCCGAGGATCCCGGCGTCGACAGCGGAGGCGATCTTAGCCGCACAGCTCGGCTTTGCGCCGTCGCATACTATACCGCTGACGATCGCAAGCGCGTTTACGAGCGTATGAGCCACTATATCGTACCCGCCGCCCAGCAGATAAGCGATACCCGCGCCGGAGCCGCAGCCCGCGTTCACCGCCCCGCAGAAAGCGGAAAGGCGGCCGATCCACGTCTTCTGATGGATGGTGACGAGGTTTGAGACGCAGAGCGCTCGAAGGAGCTTATCCTCACCGACGTCGTACTCCCTTGCGTAGACTATGACGGGAAGCGACGCCGCCATGCCCTGATTCCCGGATCCGGAGACGATAATGACGGGCATCTCACAGCCGCTCATCCTCGCGTCGGAGCCCGCGGCGGCCATGGCCTTCGCCCTGATCTTCACGTCGTAGCCGTAAACGTCAAGCAGTACCCTGCCGACGTTCGCTCCCCAGCGCCCGCGTATGCCTTCGTTCGCTATCGCGGTGTTGTACTCGATCTGCCTTTCGAGGACGTCCCGAACGTCGTCAAGCTCGACCGTGTCGGCAAAATCGACTATATCCTTTATTGTGAGGAGGCCGCGGTCCGTAAGACCCTGGCTCGAAAGCTCTATCTCGGGAGACTCGAAAAGCGTTTCTCCGTTCCTCTGAATGAGAACGACGTTCGTGTGATAATCCTTGATTCGCAGCCTTGCGAAATCGCTCCCCGCGTGGAGTGTTATATCGATATCGAATATGACTTCCACGGCGGAGGACGGCCGCACGATTATGGGAACGCTCTTCATAAATTCCTTTATCTTGGGCTTGTCCGCCTCGGAGACGTTCGCGAGGACCTCGAGCACCTTGTCGCTCTCGCCGACGGTTATTCCCGCCGCGGCGGCGGCTTCTATGCCCTTCAGCCCGCCCGTGTTCGGCACAATAACGGATTTGACGTTCTTGATAATGTTGCCGCTGACGGAGATCTCGACCCTGTCCGGCATTGAGCCGAGGACGGAACGCGCCTTTGCAGCCGCGAACGCGATGGCGATGGGCTCTGTGCAGCCCATTGCGGGGACGAGCTCCTCCTTAAGAATATCGATATAAGCCTTGTATCTCGAATCGGTGGAAAGCATGGACGACCCTCCCAAAATTATTCATCACAATTATAATCCATTTTTCCGCTTATTTCAACCCGGAATGAGCTCCCGGGGCAACGGTTTGCAAATGAATTCCGATAAATGAAACCCGGATAAAAAAATATTCGGCTTGAGAGAAAATTTCTTAATTTGTCGTATTGACAAGCGGCTTAACATGCTGTATAATATATCTCATATATGGGCAACAAGAAAGCAAAGCCCGAAATTCTATCGGAAGTGAGGAATTTATGAGTACACAGCTTAAAGACATCGCAGAAGAAATGCACCAGAAATCAATGGCAGCAAGGGATTGGGTCTTCCAGGTAATCCGCACCGCGATCATCCGCGGGGTCCTGCCCGGAGGAATGCCCCTTCGTCAGGATGAAATTTCGGCACAGCTTTCCGTCAGTCATATCCCCGTAAGGGAAGCTTTCCGTCAGCTTGACGCTCAGGGCCTTGTCCGCATCTATCCCAACCGCGGCGCCGTCGTAACGAAGCTCTCCAAGGAAGAGCTCGAGAACGCGATGGACACCCGCATCATTCTTGAGCTCGGCGTCATCCGCGCGGCAGTTCCCCGCATGACGGACGAGTGCATCGAAAAGGCGGAGGGTTTCCTTGCCCAGTCCGCCGAGGAGAACGATCCCAACAAGCTTGAGGATCTCAACCTCCAGTTCCATTTCGCCCTCTATGAGGCCGCGGGCAACCCCTACATCCTTCAGCTGATCGAGCAGCTCCACGCCAATGTGGACAGGTACATCCGTCCCTACTATACGCCTTCCGAGGCTTATGCCCAGAACGTAGTGGAGCACAGGAACCTCATCGAAGCATGCCGCAATAAGGACGTTGAGTATGCATGTGCGATACTCCGCACCCACCTTGAGAGGACCAAGGTCCTTTCCCTCAACTCTCCGCTTCTCGCGGTTTGATCTCAATCGCAAAACAGCTCCGCAGGCCGCCTGCGGAGCTGTTTTTTGTGGGGTGACGGGGGGAAGCCCATTTCGTTTATTCCTTTGCGGAGACGGTCTTATCCGTTTCTGCGGCCTTCAGCCGCTTTGCCTTCTTTTTCTTCGAGGCTCTGACTATGAGTATGACGATAAGAGCGGGTATCCCCACTATGAGCAGCAGGAGCAGGAGTATCACAGGGAAATCGCCGAGAAGCCACGCGCCGAACCTTGTGAATCCGTAGCCGATATCCTCCATGCTTTCGCTGAACCGTCTCTTGACCTCCTGCCCGAAGGTCTCCTCCTCGGCGGCGGTCTCGCGTTCGACCTCGCTGATCTCGAGCTTCACCGTGCTGTATTGGATCTGGCTGTCGTATGAGCGGATCCTGGATTCGTATGATTCGATCTCGTAGCGCACGTCGGAGAGCCTGTCCTGCAGGGTGATCACGGCCTCAAGGGATTCCGCCTTTTCAAGCAGACCGAGGAGTGTCTCATACTCAGTGCGGAGCGAAGCGAGCCTCGCCTCGGCGTCAATGTAGCTTTCGGTCACGTCGTTGACGTTCTCGACCTTCATTATCACGTTGCCGAGCCCTTCCACCGTGGAGAGGAACTCGTCGAGCCTATCCGCGGGGATGCGCACCGTCATGGAAGCCGTCCGCAGGGAGGAACCGCGCTGATAACGGTCGCGCCCTGTGACGTTGCTCTGAACGTAACCGCCGCAGGAAGCGATCTTTGAATCCATACCCTGAGTGAACGCGTCGAAATCGAGGGTCTGGACCGTCAGCTCAACGTTTCTGATAACCTTTCTGCCGGCAAGTATGTCCTGCCGGGCTTCGTCATTGGCGCCCTCCTGAGGCGCATAGCCGTTGTTCTCACTGCTGCTGAAATCTCCCTGATCATAAGCCATGCTGTTGTCCGGCGCGAAGGGCGCGATTTCCGCTTTCTTCGAGCAGCCGAGGCACGCAAGGCAGAGACAGAGTATCGCCGCAAGCACGATGACGCGGCTCCTTTTGATCCCGTCGGTTCTTTTCATGGATTCACCAAGCCCGGATGGGCTCCTTTCCCGGCAATGCCGATAGATTTGGAGATCGCTCCCGTTAATAAAACGCGGATGGATGTCAAAAGGTTCCCATCCGCAGAAAAAACATCAGCCGTTCAGCAGCCCGGTCAGCTTTACGTCCATGAAGGAGAGAAGCTTTTCGGCCTGCTCGCCGGAGGCCTCGGCAGTCCTGCCGACGGAGCCGATGTAGACCTTCAGCTTCGGTTCGGTGCCGCTCGGCCTGACTACCGCCCACGCGCCGCCGGGGAGTATGTACCGAAGCGCGTCAGCGCGGGGGAGACCCGTCGGCACTTTTTCGCCCGTGATCGTGTCGAGCTTCAGCATGACGCTGTGATCCTCATACTGAAGGACCTTCTCGCCGCCGATCTCTGTCAGCGGTTCGTCACGCAGGCTCTGCATGGCGCCCGCGATCCGAGCCATGCCCTCCTTGCCGGAAAGCGTGTAGCTCTTGACCTTTTCGGCGAAGAAGCCGTACTTTTCGAAAATGCTCATGAGTACGTCGTAAAGCGTCTTACCTTCGCGCATATAATAGGCGGCCGCGTCGCACACGAGCATGGAAGCGCAGACGGCGTCCTTGTCGCGGGCGAAGCCGCCCGCAAGCGCGCCGTAGCTTTCCTCAAAACCGAAGAGGAATTCGTATTCACCGGTCACGGCGCAGTGCTCTATCCATTCGGAGATGAAGCGGAACCCGGTTAGGACGTCCTTTATCGTGACGCCGAAATCACGGCAGATCGCATCGGCAAGCGTGGTGGAAACGAAGGACTTGACAACGAGCCCGTTTTCGGGGAGCCTGCCCATATCCTTCAACGAGGAGAGTATGTAGTAGGTCAGGAGCGCGCCCGTCTGGTTCCCCGTCAGGAGCCTGAACTCCCCGTCCGGCTGACGTACTGCAACGCCGAGACGGTCGGAATCGGGATCCGTTGCGAACATGAGATCGGCGCCGACCTCATCGGCCAGCTTCCCCGCAAGCGTGAAAGCGTTCCTGTCTTCGGGGTTGGGAGCCTTAACCGTCGGGAAATCGCCGTTCGGCTCGGCCTGCTCCGGTACTACGCTGAGGTTCGTCACGCCGACGCGCTTCAGTATCTCCGTCACGGGGACTCTGCCGCTCCCGTGGAGGGGGGAGTATACGGCCTTCAGGAGGCGGCCGTTCTCACGAAGATTATCCGGGTGGAGGAGAAGGCTCATCGTGCACTTATAGTATTCCTCGTCGATCTCGGCTCCGATCATTGTGAGCATCCCGGATGAAAGCGCGAGCTCCGTCGGCATCGTCTCGACGTCGAAATAATCGAACCTGCGGATGCACTCGAGTATCTTGTTTGCCCTGTCCGGCGCGCACTGGCCGCCGTCGGACCAATAGACCTTATAGCCATTGTACTCGGGAGGATTGTGCGAAGCGGTTATGACTATGCCTGCGATGCAGTTTAGGTGCCTTACCGTGAATGAAAGCTGCGGCACGGAGTGCAAAGTGGTGTAGAGGTATACCCTTATCCCCGCCGCGCAGAGCGTCAGCGCAGCCTCCATGGCGAACACGTCGGAGCAGTTGCGTGAATCATAGGCGATCGCAACACCGCGTTTCGCGCCGACAGCGCCCTCGGTCTCCGATATCATCTCGGCTACGCCCTTTGAGGCGCGCCTGACGACGTAACGGTTCATGCGGTTAGTGCCCGCTCCGATTATGCCGCGGAGCCCCGCCGTGCCGAATTCGAGCTCGGTATAAAAGGCCTCCTCGCGGGACTTGTCATCCGTGAGTTTGTTCATATCCTCCATAAGGAAGGGGTCGCCCTTGGCGTGATCCGCCCAGCGTCTGTATTCTTTTTTCCAATCCATGTTGATTCCTCCTGAAAAGGGTTTGTTCTCCAACGATTATATTATACTCCGTTTTCCCGCAAATGCAATAAAAAATCGCGGAAACGGACGCGCCGTTTCCGCGAAAAGCAAGCCCTTTAAAGTTCCATGCTGCCCGTAGTCCTGGGGAAGGGGAGCACGTCCCTGATGTTCTGCATCCCGGTGATGTACATGAGTATGCGCTCGAAGCCCATTCCGAAGCCCGCGTGCTTGACTCCGCCGTACTTTCTGAGGTCGAGATACCACTCGTAATACCGCATATCCATGCCGAGGTCCTCGATCTTCTTGCGGAGCACGTCGTAGCGCTCCTCGCGCTGGCTGCCGCCGATGATCTCGCCGACGCCGGGCACGAGCAGATCCGCCGCGGCGACGGTCTTGCCGTCGTCATTGAGGCGCATGTAGAAACTCTTTATCTCGGCAGGGTAATCCGTAACGAAGACGGGGGAGTTGTAGACCTCCTCACAGAGATAACGCTCATGCTCGGTCTGCAGATCGCAACCCCAGTAAACGGGGTACTGGAACTCCCTGCCGCAGTTTTCGAGTATCTCGACGGCCTTCGTATAGGGCAGACGGATAAAATCGGAGTTGACAACGTGGTTGAGCCTCTCCAAAAGCCCCTTATCCATGAAGTTGTTGAAGAAAGCCATCTCATCGGGGCAGCGCTCGAGCACAGTCCTGATTATGAACTTGATCATCTCCTCGGCAATATCCATATAGCCGTTGAGATCGCAGAACGCCATCTCGGGCTCCATTTGCCAGAATTCCGCGGCGTGGCGCGCGGTGTTGGATTTTTCCGCGCGGAAGGTCGGACCGAAGGTGTATATGTCACGGAAGGCCATCGCAAAGGCCTCGCCGTGGAGCTGGCCGGAAACGGTGAGGTTGGCGGGAATGCCGAAGAAATCGCGGCTGTAATCGACCTTGCCGTCCTTATCCTTGGGCAGGTCGTTCATGTCGAGGCTCGTTACCCTGAACATCTCGCCCGCGCCCTCGCAGTCGGAGCCGGTGAATATCGGAGTGTGAACGTAAAGGAAACCGCGCTCATCGAAGAATTTGTGTATGGCCATCGCGATGACATGACGCACGCGGAACACGGCCTGGAAGGTGTTGGCCTTCGGGCGGAGATGCTGTATCGTGCGCAGATACTCAAGGGTATGGCGCTTCTTCTGAAGGGGATAATCCGAGGGGCAGTCGCCCTCTACGATGATGGAATTCGCGCGGATCTCGAAAGCCTGCTTGGCTTCCGGGGTGAGGATCAGCTCGCCGTTTACGGTGATAGCCGCGCCGGTGGAGAGACGCTTTACCGTTTCGGCGGGGATGGCCCCGTTTTCGTAAACGATCTGAACGGACCTGAAAGCGGAACCGTCGGAAAGTTCAACGAATCCAACGGACTTCGATTCCCTGGAGGTCTTTACCCAGCCGGAAACTTCGATGGGCCCGACGTACTTCTCGGGCGAACGGTGCAGTTCATAAAGTCGTACCATGATGTACCTCTTCAAATTTAAGATATCAAACGATATTTTAACACATCGTGAACGATTTATCAATACCGAATCTCATAATATAAGCTCCGGTGAAACCGGAGCCGGGATGCGCGATCAGATCTTTTTCGCGTTGACGACCGAATCCCACGCTTCAGCCTTCGTGACAGCCTCGCCGGCAAGGGCGAAATCCCCGACACGGCCGGGGGAGTGAGCGTCCGATCCTATAATGAGCCCGCAGCCTTCGCCGGCTATCGTGCGGATCTCCTCCTCTGAAAGAGTGACCCTTGCGGAATTGACCTCGAGCAGTATCCCGAGCTGACGACAGCATTTAGCCAAATAGGGGATATCCACCCTTAGATACAGGTTCGGATGCGAAATGATATTCGCACGGCAGCTTTCCGCCGCCGCGAGTATCCCCTCGGCGTTTCTGTGAGGATCGTTCTTTATATGAAGCAGACTTTCGCCCCAGACGGAGAGAGCGAGCCTGTTCGTCGGCGGAACGCTTTTGTGATAGCCTATTATGATGACGTCGTATTCATCACGGTCGGCGGGGCAGTCGCTTTTGCCGAAGCCCATCACGTTGAGCTCCAGCCCGCGAAGCACCTCGATCCTGCCGCCGAATTCGCGCCTGAGGCCTATCATCTCGTCATTGAGGCGTTCGAGCTTCTTCCCGCGGACGCCGAAAGAGAAATGCCCCGGACCGTGCTCCGAAACCGCGACGCGCTCAAGCCCCTTGTCTAAGGCGGCGAGCACGTTTTCACGCGGGGAGCCCCTTCCGTGGCTGTAATAGGTGTGAGTATGATAATCGGCAAATACCCTGTAAGGCATCTGAATTATTTTTGAGAGGTCATCAGATCGAGGAACTGAGCCTTTGATTCGAAGCCTCTTTTCCTTTCGACAAGAGTCAGCAGCGTCTCAAGCAAAGCGCAGATGGAACTGAAAGTCTCATACCCGCTGATGCGATAAAGCTCATCCTGCCTGGAGGTGCAGAAGAAATAATCGGAATACTGCTCACCGGGGGAGTTTGCGAGGTTCGAGATGAGAGCGGTCTTCGCACCGTTCTCCTTCGCCGTACGGATCGCCTCGAGAGTCCTTTGGGTCTTGCCGGTACGGGTGATGGCGATCGCCATATCACCTTCGTGAAGACGGTCCGAATACAAGCGCAGCAGAGCTCTGTCGCTGATGACGACCGAATCGAGCCCCATTCGGCAAAGCGCGTCGGAGAATATCGAGGAGAGCTTGGAACAGGATCCAACGCCGAACCAAACCAAGCGGCGGCAGGAGAGGATATCATCCGCCAGATTCGAGAGCCTTTCGGTATCGAGCACCCGAAGCGTGGATTCGATCGCCGACATATGGCCGACCATGAGCTTCTGAATGAGCAGATCGTCGGTATCATCAGCGGATATGGGGAGCGTGCTTTCGCTCTTGACGGAGGATGCTCCGCTTGCAAGGGAGACCCGGAAATCCATAAAGCCGCCGTATCCGAGCTTTCGGGCGAGCCTTGTTACCGAGGGAACGCTGACGCCCGAATGATGCGCTATCTCGTTGATGACCATATGAGCCGCCTCATCCGGATTTGCTAAAATGAAATCGGCGACCTTCCTCTCGGCAGGAGGAAGCGTGGAGTAAACGGAACTTAGTTTCATTCTAGCAGGCATAAAGAACCCCCCATCTGCGTCTGCTTTGACATTGCGTTAAAATATATAGATGGAGTTTATCATACTTGCTTAATAAAATCAAGGCTTTTTCTGAAAAAAATGAGCAAATCCCCGAGAATTCACATGTTGTTCACAGATTGTCCATAATTATTTCGACGGCTGTGAAACAAATTTCAAATAATCTCCCGGAATGCGGTCGTTGTCCGAAGAATAAGCTTTCGGAGATCGGGATAATTTACGCTCGGAATACGAAAAACGGAGGATGCAATGAGACCTGTGCTGCTTATGATAAATCCCGCCGAGGACTGCGTGATGCATATATTCGGCGAATACGTCGGGCTTACGCGCGGAGTCCCCGCCTTTTTCCCCGTGCCCGGGGAGTGCGAGATATTCTTCAGCCTCTGGGGAGGCGCGGGGAGCGGCTCCCGCATTCTCGTTCCGTCGCTGGAAAGGGTCGTATTGGAGGGAGGCGGGATACGTTCTTCCACCTGCCCTGCCCTTGACTGGGGCGACGTAATGGAGGTTTTTCCGGACCCGATGAGGGAACTTCGGATCCCCGGGGCCGAGCCGAAGTCCTTCGGGGCGGTCGATATCGACTCGAACGGCAGGCGGGTCCGCGCGGAGCTGTTCAGGGATACCTGCATGCGGATAGCTTTTTCCGGCTCTACGGGGGAGGATTACACCGTCGCTTTAGGCGAGGGAGAGGCCGGAAGCATTTCCGTTATCGACGTCGGGAGCAGAAGGCTGCTTTGCGTCGTGCTCAGCCGCGAAGAAGGCGAAAGGATGATCGTTTTGACCGCATCCGGCGAAATAACCGGCGAGATATCCGGCTTCAGAACGTACATGAAGAGCGGGGAAGCACACCGCATAATAAAGCTGCCTTCTGTCCGCGGATTCGAGAGACGAACGGTATTCGAGCTGAGGGACGGCGCATTCAGGGAAAAAAACGAGGAGATCGGCTTTTTTACGGGGGAGGAGCACGTTCCCGGGAATGAGAGCGAGACAGCCGTCTCCTTCATAGAGGAGCTGGATCTCGGTCTTGACGACTGGAAGGAGCGTCTGTGCCCGGACCTTCGGGAGGAGCTCGACGCCGCGGCTTTGAAGGATTTCTTCGGCAGCCATGCCCGCGCCGTTCCTTACCCCGTGGAGGAGCCGGACGGGACGGCGACCGTTGGGCTTACGGGAAGCGGGGGCGGAGTCATGAAACCCGAAAGGTTCGTTTTCGGATTCGATGAGGGGATGATATTCGACATAACGGAAACGGGCCGGTAAGCTGAACTAAACTTTCGGTTTAGCCATTGTTCGGGGAGCTGACGGCGGAGCGAAACTGTAAAAACCCAAGCGGCGACGCGCGTAAACGCGAAAATAATGGTATATTCTGCGAAAACCTGTTGACAAAAGCCGAAGAAAATGGTTTAATCCATGTGACGCGTGTTTAGTGTTTATAAACCTTTGGTTTAGCAATTGCGTCCGGAGGCGATAATTTGGTCAACATCGGCGAAAGGATCAAACAGAAAAGATTGAAGCTCGGTCTCACGCAGGAGGAACTTGCCGCGAGGACGGAGCTTTCAAAGGGCTTCATAAGTCAGCTTGAGCGGGATCTGACTTCTCCTTCCATTGCGACCCTCATGGATATACTCGAGGTGCTCGGAACGGATATTTCCGATTTCTTCGCGCGGGATGAGGAGGAGAAGGTCGTCTTCACGCCGGACGATATGTTCGTGAGCGAGGATGACGAGGTCAGGTCGTCGATCTGCTGGCTCGTTCCGAACGCGCAGAAGAACGCGTTGGAGCCCATTCTCGTGACGCTGAAGCCGGGCGGCTCCACTTACCCCGACGACCCGCACGACGGGGAGGAGTTCGGGTACGTTCTCTCCGGCTCGGTCACTCTCATACTCGGGGCGAGGAAGTTCAAGCTCCATAAGGGGGACAGCTTCTGCTACAAGCCCACGGAACAGCACTATCTCATTAACGGCTCGCAGCGCGATTCGCGCGTCATCTGGGTGGCAACGCCGCCTTCTTTCTAATCACATCTCGGGGGGGAACGCAAATGGAAAAGAAAAAGCTTATCGAACTGTCCGGTATCACAAAGGAGTATGACGGGAGCCTCGCTCTCGACAACGTCGATCTTTACATCAGAGACGGCGAATTCCTTACGCTGCTCGGTCCTTCCGGCTGCGGAAAGACAACGCTCCTCCGCATAATAGCCGGGTTCGTTACGCCCACCTCGGGTACCGTTCTCATCGACGGGAAGGACGTAAAGGGTGTGCCCCCTCACAAGAGGGAGGTCAATACCGTCTTCCAGAAATACGCGCTCTTTCCTCATCTCAACGTATTCGACAACATAGCCTTCGGCCTCAAAATAAAGAAGGCGAAGAAGGAAGTCATAGAGGAAAAGGTCAACGCCATGCTGAAGCTCGTCAATCTCGAAGGCTACGGCAAGCGCTGGATCGATCAGCTCTCCGGCGGGCAGCAGCAGCGCGTCGCGATCGCGCGCGCTCTTGCAAACGAGCCCAAGGTCCTCCTTCTGGACGAGCCTCTCGGCGCTCTCGATCTGAAGCTCCGCAAGGAGATGCAAATCGAGCTGAAGCGCATGCAGCAGCAGCTCGGCATCACTTTCGTCTTTGTCACCCACGATCAGGAGGAGGCGCTGACGATGTCCGATACGATCGTCGTCATGAAGGACGGCGTCATTCAGCAGATCGGCCATCCAACCGATATCTACAACGAACCGAAGAATCCCTTCGTAGCCGATTTCATCGGCGAGAGCAATATAGTTCCCGGCGTCATGCTTGACGATTACAAGGTCCGCATGAAGGGCATGGTGTTCCCCTGCGTCGATTCGGGCTTCGGCAAAAACGTCGAGGTCGACGTCGTTATCCGCCCTGAGGATATCGACATCGTCGAGCCCGAAAAGGCGCGCATCTCCGGAAACGTCGTCTCCGTCGTGTTCATGGGCGTCCATTATGAGATCGACGTTGACTGCGGCGGTTACGAGTGGGTCGTCCATACGACGGATTATGCCGCCGTCGGGCAGAACGTCGGCATCTCCATACCCCCCGACGCCATCCACGTTATGAAGAAGACGAGGGCAACCAACCTCTTCGACGCGGAGGTCTGGCCCGGCGAAGGCATGGTCTATATCGACAACGTCGGCTTTGAGGCGAACGACCTCGAAGAATACGAAAACAAGGAGATCGCCCTCGTTGAGATCGCGCCGGAAAAGGTCAGGATCGTCGCTCCGCAGGACGCGAAGCTCACCGGCACCATCAAGGCCTGCATGTTCCTCGGAACGCATTACGAGATCACCGTTTCCTGTGAGGAGAACGACTGGATCGCCCATTCCGACGAATTCATGGAGGACGGCGAGGAGGTCGGCATAATGGTCGATGCCGCAGATCTCATCCTCTCCGATAAGGAGGAGTGAGCCTATGAAAAGAAAGGTCCTCGCTTACCCGTACATAGTTTGGATGGTGCTTTTCATCGTCATACCGATGTTCTTCATCCTTTACTACGCGGTCAACGTCAACGGCCAGTTCACGGTAACGAAGTTCTGGC
Organism: Clostridia bacterium; assembly: GCA_017509785.1. Taxonomy (GTDB): domain Bacteria; phylum Bacillota; class Clostridia; order Christensenellales; family CAG-138; genus UBA3857. The sequence continues at coordinate 345,247 of JAFWOT010000012.1, read as the reverse complement.
AGACTTTGAAGGACGCTTCGAAATGGGGCATCCTCTGGCGCAGCGTCGTGATATCCCTGAAGACGACGGCCATCTGCCTGCTTCTCGGTTATCCGATCGCCTACATACTCTCCAACATGAAGAGATCCGTCGCCGGGTTCATATCCGTTCTGTTCTTCGTTCCCATGTGGATGAACTTCGTTCTGAGGACTTACGCCTGGCACGCTATACTCGAATACGCTCTGCCTCAGCTCAGCGATTTCCTCGGGCTTGAAGGGTCGGTGCTGATGGTTCTCGTTTACGACTTCCTCCCCTTCATGATACTGCCGCTTTACAACACTCTCTCAAAGCTCGACAGATCCCTGCTCGAAGCCTCGAGGGATCTCGGCGCGAACTCCGTCACGACGTTCTTCCGGGTGGTGCTCCCGCTCTCCGTTCCCGGCATCGTTTCGGGGGTCACGATGGTGTTCATACCCGCCATCACGGCGTTCACCGTTCCGGTGCTCATCGGGCACGGCAAGTATCATCTCTACGGCATGGAGATAGAGCAGGCATTCAAGCTCCTCTCCGGTCAGGGGGATTACGCGGTTGGCAGCACGCTCTCGATCATACTGCTCATTTCGGTCCTCGTTTCGACCGTGATAATGAACCACTTTGACAAGGATCAGCAGACAGGAGGGCAGATGTGGTGAAAAAGGCGGGCAAATCGTTAAAATACGTCTACCTCGGGCTCATGCTCTTCTTCCTGTACATACCGATAATCTACCTTATCGTGTTCTCGTTCAATAATTTCGGAACGGGCAGGCGCGTATCCTATACGAATATCGGCGCGTGGAAGGGCTTCACCCTGAGCAATTACTCCAACATCTTCACGGGCGAGGCCGGTAAGGCTCTTCTCCTCACGCTTGAGATAGCCGCCATATCGAGCGTCGCCGCGACCGTGATCGGCACCGCCGCAGCCATAGGCATCTACGCCATGAAGAAGGGGCCGAGAAACGTCATACTGAACGTTTCGCAGCTCCCGATGGTGAACCCCGATCTCGTAACGGGCATCACGTTCATGATGCTTTTCGCGTTCGTGAACTCGCTTCTCGCAAAGCTCAATATCGGGCAGATAGGCGATATCCCGAAGCTCGTTATAGCGCACGTCACGTTCAGCATACCATACGTCATATTCTCGGTGATGCCGCGCCTCAGGCAAAGCTCCGGCATGCTCTATGAGGCGGCGATGGATCTCGGATGTTCGCCGACGAAGGCGCTCATGAAGGTCGTCATACCCGATATAATGCCGGGCATATCCTCGGGCTTCATAATGGCTCTCACCATGAGCCTTGACGATTTCGTAGTCAGCTACTTCGTATCCGATCTTTCGAGCGTGCTCTCCGTTTACATCTATTCCTCCGCAAGGGGGACGAAGGGAGTCAACCCCGCGCTCGCGACGGTCATATTCATACCGCTCGTCACTCTGCTGCTCATTGTGAACCTGCGAAGGCTCTCCAAGGAGCGCGAGTATGAGATACAGTCCAAGAAGGTTAAAATGAAGGATAAGGGAGGAAACACCAAATGAAGAAGTTTTTAAGCCTGCTGCTCGCCCTCGTGATGCTGCTCGCTCTTGCCGCCTGCACCAACGCGCCCAAGGATCCCCAGAGCGGCGATAAAGAGACCGCCGCCCCCGCGGGCGACGACGAACCCGATTACAGCTTTGCCGACGGCGATCAGTACGACGAGATCGGCGGCGAGCTCAATATTCTCAACTGGGGAGAGTACATCGACCCCGAGCTCATCGACATATTCGAGGAGGAGACCGGCGTCAAGATCAATTACGTCGAGATGACCTCCAACGAGGAGATGCTCATCAAGCTCCGTTCCGCCGACTGCGTCTATGACATGTGCTTCCCCTCCGATTACATAATCGAGAAGCTCATCGCCGACGATATGCTCATCCCCCTCGACATGGATAAGATCCCAAACGCGAAGAACATCCAGCAGCGTATGCTCGATATCACCGACGGGTTCGATCCCGGCAACAAGTATTCGCTTCCCTATATGTGGGGGACGGTCGGTATCCTCTATAACACCACCATGGTAGACGAGGAGGTCGATTCCTGGGACATCCTCTGGAACGAGAAGTACGCCGGCAAGATCTGGCAGTATGATTCCGTCCGCGATGCCATTGCCGTTTCGCTGCTGCGCCTCGGCTATGACATCAACACGAGGAACGCCGACGAGGTCGCCGCTGCCCGCGATGAGCTCATTAAGGAGATCCCGCTCTTAAAGGGCCTCGGCACGGATGATATCCGCACCTCCATGCAGAACAACAAGGCGGCTCTCGCCGTTATCTACTCCGGCGACGCGTACGCCTGCGTTGACGAGAACCCCGATCTCGCCTACGTCGTCCCCAAGGAGGGCTCCAACGTCTGGTTTGACAACGTGGTCATTCCGAAGTCCGCCAAGAACCTCGAGGCGGCTCATGCGTTCATCAATTTCCTCAACGACGCGAACCTTGCCGCCCGCAACACCGAGTACATCTATTACTCCACCCCCAATCAGGGCGCGCTCGATCACCTCGATGAGGACTTCACCTCGAACGAGATATTCAACCCCTCCGATGAGATACTCTCCCGCTGCGTCGTCTATCATGACCTCGGCGATTTCATTGAGGTGTTCAACAAGGCCTGGGCGGATTTCTACGCCGCTATGGGCAAATAACCGGTACCATAAAGAGGAGCGCCACGGCAGCGTCGCGGCGCTCTTTTATATTTGCATAACGGGAGCAAATCTGCTATAATATTAAAAGGCATTTTTTGCATTGAAGAAAGAAACAAATCGATCCGATGAAAGGACTGTGTTTATGAAGATTGTTGTACTGTGCGGCGGTATGAGCCCGGAAAGGGACGTTTCTCTTTCGACGGGCGCTCAGGTGGCGAACGCGCTTAGGCGCAAGGGGCATCTCGTCGCCCTCGTTGATTCGGCTTTGGATATCCCCGGCGAACCCGCTTCGCTCTTTACCGATAAGGTCAGCGAGAATTCGGCGCATATCTCCGATACTGCTCCCGATATAGACGAGCTGCTGCAGCGCGGTGAGTATTTCGGCAAAGGCGTGCTTGAAGCCTGCCGTATGGCCGATATCGTATTTACCGCAATGCACGGCGGCGCGGGGGAGGACGGCACTCTCCAGGCGGCGTTCGATCTCATGGGCGTACGCTATACGGGTTCATCCGCAAAGGGCTGCGCTCTTTCCATGGATAAGACCGTCGCCAAGCGCCTGATGGCACCCGTCAAGGGCGTTATGATGCCCGAAGGCACGACTCTCCTTCGCGGGGATTTCGACGGGAACGAGCTTTCATATGCCAAGAAGGTGCTTGAGCTCGTCGGTCTTCCGATGGTAGTCAAGCCGGCTTGCGGCGGCTCCTCCGTCGGCGTTTCCATAGTTACGGAGGAGGATCAGCTTCTCCCCGCAATGGAGCTGGCGCTTTCCTATGAGCCGAAGGCCGTCGCCGAGCGCTACGTCAAGGGGCGTGAGTTCTCCGTCGGCGTGCTCGGCGGGAGGGCGCTTCCCGTCATTGAGATCATTCCCAAGACCGGTTTTTATGATTATAAGAACAAGTATCAATCCGGCTGCACGGTCGAGATCTGCCCTGCGGATATCCCCGAAGAAGCGTCGGAAAGGATGAAGACCGCCGCCGTTCTCGTGCATGAGGAGCTCGGTCTTGCCGCGTATTCGAGGACTGACTTCATAATGACGGAGGCGGGGGAGTGCTACGCTCTCGAAGCCAACACGCTTCCGGGTATGACGGCGATGAGCCTCATCCCGCAGGAAGCCGCGGCCGTCGGCATCGGTTTTGACGAGCTCTGTCAGATAATCATCGAGGAGAGCATGAATAAGTATGATAGAACTGACTCTTAAAGAGATACTCGCCTGCACCGGCGGGAAAGCCCCGCGCGAGCTTCCCGAGGGGTTCGTTCGGGATATCACGCTTGACAGCCGCCGCGTCCTCCCCGGCAGCGTATTCATTGCCATAAAGGGAGAGCGGGTCGACGGGCACTCCTTCGTCAAGGGGCTCGAAGGGCGCGTCCTTGCCGCCGTTGTCGAGCATGAGGTCGAAGCCGACGTCCCCCAGATAATCGTTCCCTCGACCTATAAGGCCGTCGGCGCGATCGGCTCCTACATAAGGGACAGATCGGGCGTCATCGTCGTCGGTGTCACGGGCTCCGTCGGAAAGACCTCCGTCAAGGAGCTCACGGCAGGAGTCGTTTCGCAAAGGTTCTCGGTATTAAAGACTGAGAAGAACCATAATAACGAGCTCGGCCTCCCCATGACTCTCTTCCGCCTCACCCCGGAAAACGAGGTCGCGGTACTTGAAATGGGCATCAGCTATTTCGGCGAGATGGACAGGATCTCGAAGATAGCAAAGCCAGATATTGCCGTATTTACGAATATCGAAAACGTCCATACAGAGAACCTCATCGACCGCGACGGAGTCCTCCGCGCAAAGACGGAGCTCACGGCCAATATGCGCGGGAACACGCTCATACTCAACGCGGATGACGATAAGCTTGCGGGGTACAAGCTCCCCAACGGCAAGAAGGCAGTCTATTACGGAAGCGATCCCGGGGCTTTCGTTCACGCCTCGCAGGTACGCTATAACGGGATGGAATCCACCTCGTTCACGCTTCACGTCGGCGGGGATTCCATCGAAGTGGAGCTTCCCGCTTCCGGGAAGCATATGGTGCTCGACGCGCTTGCGGCGGCTGCCGCGGGGCATGAGCTCGGCCTCACGATGGAGGAGATAAAGCACGGCCTCGAAAGCTACGTCACGGTCAGCGGCAGGATGGAGCGCATCCCGTATAACGGCGCCGTCATACTGAACGACTGCTACAACGCGAGCCCCACCTCCATGGCTGCGAGCCTGCGCGTGCTCGCAAATGCACCCGGAAGGAAGCTCGCCCTGCTCGGCGATATGCTCGAGCTCGGCGAAAGAGCCGCTGAGCTGCACGCCGGAGTCGGCACGCTGGCTGCCGAATTGGGGCTTGACCTTCTCGTGACGGTAGGCCGGCTCGGCAGAGAGATCTCAGCCGCAGCTTCCGATAAGGGCCTCGGAGCCGTCATTCATTCGACCCCCGAAGGTGCGGCAGAGCTGCTCAAAAAGGAGCTCCGCCCCGGGGATACTTTGCTTGTAAAGGCCTCCCGCGGGATGGCGCTTGAAAAGATCATTTTTGCGATTATGGAGTAAAACATGGAAAAAAAGATCGATCTCAGTAAGACTTACGCTATCGCGCTCGGCGGCGGCGGCGCGAAAGGCGCCTATGAGGTGGGCGTATGGCGCTCCCTCGAGGAAGAAGGCCTCAAATACAACGCCGTCTGCGGGACCTCCGTAGGAGCGCTGAACGGCGCTCTGATGGCGATGCGCGCTCCCGACAAGGCGGAGGAGCTTTGGAGCAATATCCGTTTTTCTGACGTTATGGACGTCGACAACACCCTTATGTCGAGGATCTTTTCAAGGGATATTTCCACGACGGGCCTCGTTTCCACTGTCCGCAGGGCGGTCAACGTGCTGCGTGACGGAGGTTTCGACGTAACTCCTCTGCGAGAGCTTCTGAAGCGCACCGTCGATACGAAGGCGATCAAAGCCTCCGACGTAGCTTTTTACATCGTCACCTATTCCCTGACGGACAGGAAAGAGCTCGATATCGACGTCAGATCCCTCCCCGATGAGGAGATCTGCGATATGCTCCTTGCGAGCGCGTATTTCCCCGCGTTCAAGAATGAACCCCTTGTCGGAGGCAAACGCTTTACGGACGGCGGCATTTCGGACAGCCTGCCCGTCACGCCGCTCATCGAGAACGGCTATAACGACATCATTGCCGTCCGCCTGAAGGGGAGCATAGGCCGCGAAAAGCGCGTCCGCATTCCCGAAGGAACGAACGTCAGCTATATCGAGCCCACGAGGAAGCTCGGCAACACTCTCAACTTCTCGTCTTCGCAGGCGAGCTTCAATCTGCAGCTTGGCTATTATGACGCTAAACGCTTCGTTTACGGCCTTGAAGGCGAGCATTATTATATCGAGCGCACGATGACGGAGCGCGAGGCATATGATGAGCTCATCCCCATGATCGAAAAACAGGCTGCGCATGCCGGGAAGGAGTACTCGCTCCGCGAACTGCATGAGGTCTATATCCCGAAGTTCGCGAAGAACCATAACGCCTCCGGGGACTATTACGATATCCTCATAAAATACCTCGAGCATTCGGGCGTCGTTTTCCATATCCCCGAATTCCGCATACTGACCGATCGCGAGCTTCTCAATGAGGTCACGGCCGCCGTGCTGAAAGAGCAGGGCTCCGGGGCGTGAACCGGATCGAGCTGAAGACGATCGTCCTATCAAAGGAGATACCGCTTTGCGAATACCGCGGGGCGTTCGTTTTCCCGGAGAGGTTTGAGGAGGCCTGCTCCCGCTGCCCGGGATACGGCGGCTGCTGGGCCTGCCCGCCGTACGGCTTTGACGTGCGGGAGATATGGTCCTCGTACGACAGCATACTCCTTTACGCAAAGAAAACGGTGATACCTTCGGAATTGACGGAAAGGATCTACGCTCCCGAGGAGCTGAAAGCCGTATACGAGGAGCTTCTTGCGCCCGTTGAGGAGGAGCTTGTGACAGAGCTCCGCCGGATGGAGGCCGGTACTCCCGGCAGCCTGATGCTCACCTCCGGCGGGTGCCTGCTCTGCGGGACCTGCGCAAGGCTCGAAGGCGCCCCCTGCCGATACCCCGATAAGCTTCGCTATTCGATCGAATCAATCGGCGGAGACGTGGTCGGCAGTCTCAGATCCTATTTCGGGGAGAAGGTCCTCTGGGCTGCAAACGGCCGCCTGCCGGAATACTTCATACTGCTCGGCGGGCTCCTAAAAAAGTATCAATGACCGTCAACGGGGAAGGGCGATGTTCCGGCCCCGTTTTCTTTTGCCGCAAGATATGCCGTTATCCCGTCGCATACGCCTTCGGCGATGCTCCGCCTGTATTCTTCCGTCATGAGCCTTGCTTCGTCCTCCGCGTTGGAAAGGAACCCGCATTCCACGAGTATCGCAGGCACATCGGGCGTGCGAAGCACGAAAAGATCCTCGGGATTCGTTCTGCGTAGCGGTCTCGATAAGCTCTTACAGAGGCTTTCCATTACGGCGTCGGCGAATTCCTCCGAGGCTTTGTTCCCCTTCATGTAGAAAACCATCGGCCCTTCGACGGTCGGATCCCCGAATTTGTTCATGTGTATGCTGACCGTGAGATCGGCCTCCGGAAGGCGCATGATGCGTCCGCGCTCCGCCATATCGGCGGATTTGCTTTCGCCGAGGGCGTCGGCGGTGCTCCTCGTCATTATAACGTACAGGCCCCTTTTCGTGAGCATATCCGAAATGAGCTCTGCCACCTTCAGATTGAGCTCCGCCTCGACAGAACCCGAAACGCCCTGCGCGCCCCCGTCCGGCCCGCCGTGCCCCGCGTCTATGACAACGACCGCCGCTTCATCGGGTATCGTCCCGGAGTCGTTGGATGGAGCCGCTGAAACGGGTATCTCACGCTCCCCGGCGAGCCCCTTCCATGCCATCGTCAGAGCCGCCGCCAATACTATGAATGCGAGCGCGGCGTCGCCTATCCTCGAAAGCGTATCTTTGTTCAAAAAAACCACCTCCCAAAAGAATCTTACGGGAGGCGGTTTCGTATTATTCGGTCAAGCCGAGCGCAGAATTTTGATTATGATGACGATGAGCACAATGACGACGATTATGCCGATCATGAACCAGATCCATATCGGGATCCCCGCAAGGCTGAAGGATGGTCCCTGCGGCTGTTCCTGCCCGCCGGGATCGGGAGTCGGAGTTTCTTTCTCTGTCGGGATCGTGCTTTCGCCGGCGGTGAGATCCTGTTCCATGAGCTTCTCGTACTGCCCGCCTCCGGCCGACCCGAACAACTCCGCGGTATAATCCCCGGGCTCCAGTACGACGGGCTCGGTGATCAGCGCGTCTCCTATACCGACGGTATTATCGCAGAGGGAGGCGTTTATTTCGCGCACGGTCTCGCCTCCGCGTGAGATCACAAGGCGAAGCCCGGTGATGCCCGCCTCGTTTGTGGCCGTCCCTTCGAGTATGAGCGCGTTCTCATAGAGCGCTCTGCCCTCGAATCCCCATTTATCGACGCCGTTTTCCCAGACGGCATACAGCGTTAAGGAGCTCTCCGGCGTCACGGTCTCGCCCGCGTGCCAGCGCCTGCCCGCTCCGGTCGGAGAATCCGACCAGCAGGCGAACCTGTATCCGGCCTTTTGCGGGGTTTCCTCGGGAATGACGAAGCTTTCGATGAATACCTCGCCGACGGGAGCGCCCGAACCTGTGTTGGCGTTGTAGCTGACGCATTCGCCGCCGGATGCTACGGAGAATACGCTCGTCTGGCTTTTGACGATCGTCTGAGTCGGGAGCCCCGGAAGTCTTGCCTCGGCTTCGACCTCCGTCGTGCAGAAGTAGCTTCCCGCCGTGAAGCCGGCGGCGGCGACCTTCTCGGCAAGTCCCGTTCCTGAGACGGAGACCGTGTTGTGTGAATTCGGATGGCAGTATTCGGAGAATACCGGTGTTCCGTCAAAGAGCGTCACTGTTAGCCCTATCGATTTGATCTCGTGCCGCGTGGAAGCCGTTACGGCCGCTTCGATCCCTTCGCCGGTCAGATTATCGCGGGAGAGCGGATCCCCGTTATCGATGAAGACGTCGTCCACGTAGCAGACGAGCTCCAGTTCCTCCGCTCTTGCCCAAAGGACTCTTCCGCCCCTGTAAACGCAGAGGAACACGCCGGACGCATCCTCGTGCGAGCCGATCGCACGGAGCGTCTGACCGGCTTCGACCGTCTCGTATGCGGCGGAGGAGCGGGGCTCTTCATAAAGGGAAGCGCCCTCTTTTGCCCGCATGAGCGCGTTTCCCGGGGTGAACGAGCGCAGACCGCCCAGAGCCATATAGCTCGCCATGCCCTCCGATATGAGCATATCCGCATAGCTGTAAGCCGTCTGATCGGAGGAGGCTTCGAGCACGACGGCGCAGAGACGAGCTTCGCCGACCTTTGAAGCGACGATGACCGAGTGGCGGCGTTCGCTCTCGGCGCATACGCGGACGCCTATACACGCCCCGTCTGCAAGGGCGGAGTTGGTGTTCATTATGACGCTCCCGCCGAGCGAGGGGGAGAGGACGAAGCTTCCCGCGGAGACCGCCTCGGCGAACGATTCGTTTCGCATCGCCTCGAGCGTGAGCTTTGCAAGATCGTTCGCGGTGGTATAATGAGCGTTGGAGGAGATGCCGTAGCCGTTCTGGAACTCCGTCCCGATCAGCCCGAGTTCTTCGGACTTTTCGTTCATTGCGGCGACGAAGTCGGCCTCGCTGCCCGAAACGAGGTTTTCGGTCACGAACGCGGCGTCTCCGGCTCCGAGAAGGAGCAGGCCGTAAAGCAGATCGCGCCGCGTGGGAGAAGAACCCTTTTGAAGCCCCATCTGAGCCGCGCGTTCGCTCCATACGGAATTGACCTGTTCAAGAGGGGGGAGGGGCTCGTCCCATTCGTCGGCCCCGGTGTTTTCTATGAGCAGGAGCGCGGTCATAATAACCGTCAGAGAGCCGGGTTCGACGCGGTCGTCCCCGCCCTTTGAATAGAGCATGCACCCGCTGTCAAGATCGAATAAAGCGGCTTTTGCCGTTCCCATATTCCAAAAGGCCGAAAACTGCGGGGCGGAAGGCACGTTATCCGTCAGCGTTTCGGCACGGGCCGGCGGAACCGCGCATATAATAATGAGTACAGCCGTCAGTAAAGCAGCGAATCTTTTCATGCTTCCTCCTTTTGCGTGGGTCTTATGATATGATACTCCATTTTAATGTCGATTTCAATCCGTTTTTTGTAATACAGATGCCTTGATTACGACGGTTCTCTGTGGTATAATCCGTTTTGATAATTGGGGCGTTATGCCCATTTAATCATAAGGAGATCGAATATGGCAAAGTATTTCGGTACAGACGGTTTCCGCGGCGAAGCTAACGTGGATCTAACCGTCGAACATGCCTTCAAAATCGGGCGATTCCTCGGACATTATTTCGAGAGGAACAAGCAGTGCAAGGTCGTTATCGGCAAGGATACCAGGCTTTCGAGCTATATGTACGAATGCGCGCTGACGGCGGGGCTCACCTCCTCCGGAGCGGACGTGTATCTCATGCACGTTACGACGACCCCGAGCGTTTCCTACATAGCGAGGGTCGATGATTTCGACTGCGGGATCATGATATCCGCCTCGCACAATGCCTTCCACGATAACGGGATAAAGCTTCTCAATTCACGCGGCGAAAAGATGGAGGAGGAGGTCATCACGGAGATAGAGCGCTATCTTGACGACGCCGTGCCCGAGCCTCCATACGCCACGGGCGAAAACATCGGCCGTGCAATAGATTATGCCGCGGGGCGCAATCGCTATATCGGCTACGTGATCTCCCTTGCGACCCATTCCTACAGCGGCAAGCGCATCGGGCTCGATTGCGCGAACGGCAGCACCTGGGCGATAGCGAAATCTGTATTCGACGCTCTCGGCGCGGAGACATACGTCATAGGCAACACGCCCGACGGTACGAACATAAACCGCGACTGCGGCTCCACACATATGGAAGCGCTCCGCACCCTCGTGCGGGAGAAGCATCTTGACGCCGGCTTCGCTTTCGACGGCGATGCCGACAGGTGCCTTGCCGTCAACGAAAAGGGCGAGATCGTCAACGGCGACGCCATTCTCTATCTCTGCGGAAGGCATATGAAGGCGCGCGGCTCTCTCGCAAACAACACCGTAGTCACCACGGTCATGTCGAACTTCGGGCTTTATAAAGCCTTTGACGCATGCGGCATCGCTTACGAAAAGACCGCCGTCGGCGATAAGTACGTCTATGAGAACATGCGCAAAAACGGCCATATGCTCGGAGGGGAGCAGTCCGGACACATAATCTTCTCGAAGTACGCCACGACGGGCGACGGTCTTATCACGGCTATAAAGGTCATGCAGGTCATGCTCGACAGGAAGCTCCCGCTCTCCGAGCTGACGGAGGATCTCGAGGTTTATCCGCAGGTTTTGAAGAACGTCCGCGTCACCGATAAGGACGGTACTCTTGCCGACCCCGACGTGACAGCCGCGGTAGAAAAGGTCACGGAAGAGCTCGGCTCCAACGGCAGGATCCTTCTGAGGAAATCCGGCACGGAACCCGTGCTCCGCGTAATGGTGGAAGCGCCCTCCCATGAGCTTTGCGAGAGCAAGGTTGATGAGGTCATCGACGTGATGCGTCGAAAGGGCCTCCTCATCGCCGTTAAGTGAGGCGCGCCATGTATACTGTAAACGATCTTTTCGATCTTGAGCATACGATCGCGGCGGAGCTTTTCAAGGGCAGAACCTACCCCTGGGAGGTGCTTGACGATATAAAGGATTTCATACTCAAACTCGGAAACACCCTTCCCGCTGAGGAATTCGATAACCCCGAGCCGGGCGTATGGATAGCGAAGGACGCAAAAGTTTTCCCGTCCGCTTATATAGGCTCGCCCTGCATAATCGACCACGGGGCGGAGGTGCGCCACTGCGCGTTCATCCGCGGGAGCGCCATAGTCGGAAGGAACGCCGTCGTCGGGAATTCCGTCGAGCTCAAGAACGTGATCCTTTTCGATAACGTCCAGACCCCGCATTATAATTACGTGGGCGATTCCATACTCGGCTACAGATCCCACATGGGGGCCGGATCGATCACTTCCAACGTAAAGAGCGATCGGACGCTCGTCGTCGTAAAGGCGGAGGAGGAGCATATCCCCACCGGCAGGAAGAAATTCGGCGCGATGCTCGGCGATCTCGTCGAGGTGGGATGCAACTCCGTTTTGAATCCCGGAACCGTGATAGGCAGGAACACCAATATCTATCCCGTTTCGCGGGTGCGCGGCGTCATACCCGGCAACAGCATCTATAAGGACGAGAACGACGTCGTTCCCAAACAGTGAAAGTAAGGCAGGGCAACCTGCCTTTTTCATAAGAGGTTTTCAAGACCGGCCCTGTTCGTGTAAAGAAGGAATTCCAGCTTCGTTCGGAAGGCTGTCAGCTCCGTCAGAAGCTGAGCCTTATCCCCGGCCAAGGCCAATTCATATGCGGTATCGACCGCGTAGAAGAGCTCCTCTATTTCGTCGTGGTCGAAAGTCGTAAGGAGCCGTGAACGGTACTTCAGGAGCGTCTCCCGGATATCCGACAGGAGCATTGCCGCCCGCGCCGGATCATCCGCTAACACGGCCCGTATGCATTCTTCCGAATCCCGCTCAGTCTCTCTTTTGAGCCCGCGCAGCAGCGCAGTGGGGCAGATACACGCGAACGCAATGATGATCGCCGCCAGCGCCGTCCCGAGAGCGGAGACGGCCTTTATCCTTTTAAAGCTTCCGTTCTTCATAGAGATCCGCCTTTATAAAGTACCTTTCGGGCTGTCCTCCGCGCCTCTCCTTCAGCTGAACGTGGAGAGTTCCGTCGGATTCGAAGCAGACAAAGAAGCAATCCCCGATCCCGCAGAAGGCGAAGGCGCTCAAAGCAAGGTCGAGCTTTTCTCTGCTCATGCCCACAGATCGAAGCGCCTTTTCACGGAGCTTTCCGTCGGAGACGACGGTAACGGCGGGGGAGGAGTCCTCTTCTTTGCGAGGTGCGTTCCCGGATCTGACGACGCTGATAGCGCCGTTCGTTTCGAGTATGCAGTATTTCGCCTGAGAAAAAGAGAAAACGTCCTTTGCGCGAAGCTGCTCCGTAAGATCGTCCAGCGTGAAATCCGCGGCGCGGAGCGCTCCCTCAAGCACGACTCCGTTTGATATGACTATCAGCGGTTCCCCGCAAATGACCCTGCGCATCCTCTCCGATCTGAGAGAGAGAAGCGCCGCCGCCTTATGCATAAGAAAAAGCGCGAGTATAGGTATGACTCCATAGGACAGCGGAACGGCAGGATCGGAGATGGGCTCCGAGGCAACGTCGGCTATCAGTATCGTGACGACGAGATCGAAAGGCTGCATATCGGATAACTGACGCTTGCCCATTATGCGTATCACGGCAAACACCGTAAGGTAGATGAATATCGTTCTTATAAAAAGAGTCGGCATGGCCCCTCCAAAATAACTGATGCCGTACTATTTTTCGCATTTGGGGGCGATTTATTCAAAAATCCGTTGCGGCGCTCCCCGGAACGTGATAAAATTAGCCCGATAAAGAAGAAAGGATCCGACGATCTTATGAAAAGGTTTTCAGCTCTGCTGATCGCGGCAGTTGTTCTTGCCGTATGCATGATCTGTGCTTGCAGCGGGAACGGCGGCGAAACTAAGCTCCTCACCGCCGACGACCCCGAGGTGCTCGCAAAATGGGACGAGCACGATTCACTTGACGGGATACCCCGGTTCACGATGACCGGAGTGTTCGACAATATCTATTTTGATGACGATCGAACGGTGGTCTCCTTCGTAGCCGTTCCGCAGGAGGCGTTCGAGGCCTACGTTGAAGAGCTTCGCTCCGCAGGATTCAAACTAAAAGAAAACTCCGCCATCTGGGTGACGGAGGGTATGAGCGCGGTCCCCGAATTCACGAGGAACGGTCAGGAACTGATACTCGTCTGGAACCTCAACGGAACTCTCGATATCAGCGCGGAGGCCGCAGGCTGAAAGAATCGGCGGCTGTCGTAATAACGCATTATCAGGGCAACGTCCTCCTTATAGGAGCGGGTGCCCTTTTCTTCTCCATTGAATTTGAGGTAACTGTCGTTCAGATCCTGCGAGGCGGAATAAAGCCTGCCCGATCTGTATTTTGCGTAGTAATCATTATAGCAGCGGATATCCGCGAGGATCCCTTCGGAATAATCGGAACGAAGGGCGGCATACGCGCCCGGGTCCCTGTCGTAAAGGGCCTCCGCGCAGTTGAGAAGCGCATGGAGATACCCCGAATACCTGAGCTCCGCGGAATCGGAATCCATGCAGACGAGAAGGGCGATGAAGTTCGCTTCCTCCTCACGGGCGTAGCCGAGATAGTGGGCTGTCTCATGCGCGGCGCAGAAGGGGGCAAAGAGGAAGGGTTCGTCCGTGTTGAGCACAGGCTCCTCCGTAAGGAAGACGTAAATGCCGGATATCCCGCAGCGCGAGAGCATTTCCGCGAACGCGGGGGATTTGAATTTCGGCACGTCTGCCTTGAACGAGGGCCTGCTCGCCCCGAAGAGAGAATAGGCCGCCGTCACGGAATCCTTCAGCGCTTCCGGATCCCCTGTAAATATGCCGTTCTCATCCAGCGAAACGCCGAGCCTTGCTTCCTCCGCTTTTGATAAGAGATCGCGGCAGACAGACTCGAGCTCCGCGACGGAGTATTCCCTTTCCGGCAGATCGAGTTTTTCTGCAATGGGCTGTCTGTAAAGGTTGAAACCCCACATGATATAGAAGAGTATTATGAGATACGAGCAGGTCAGCACTATCGTGATGACTGTCGATACGAGCTTTACAAGCGCTTCCTTCCGAAGGAACAGCAGACGAACGATCCTGACTATGAGGAAGACGGCGGCAAGCAGCAAAAGACCCAAAAGCAAGAATTCCGCGAGAGCGAAGGGGAGCACCCGCGTCACAGCGCTGACCGCATTGCGTATGAAAGGATAGACCTTCTGGGAATAGAAGGTCTCGACGACCATGGGCGACCCGGCCGCAAGCCTGATGAATAAGTAAAGCACACCCAGAGAGATCAGCTGGAGCAGGCGCAGGAGCTGACCCGGGATCGTTTTCCTTCTCACGATTGCCCTCCCGTTTTTTTCGTTATGCTATATTATACCACGACCGGAAAAATACTCAATATCGCATTCGCTCGAATACAAAAAAACATTGACATATAGTATACGGGATGATAAAATATATAAGTGAGCCCGGGTTTGCCCGGCTCGGTTTTCGCAGTTCACGTCATTCCGTGCGCCGCTCTGCGGCAGATTGGAGAAAAGATGCCAAATCGTCTGTTCGGCGCCCTGAGGGGCGTCCACGTTCCGCATAGGAAGAATACCGCCCTAATGCCCGCGGTCAAAATGGATCCGCCCTCTTCGGTCGTGATCCCGACCGTGATGCATATAGGCGCTCCGGCCAAGCCGATAGTCAAAGCCGGAGATAAGGTCGCTGTCGGTCAGCTCATCGCGGAATCCGGCGGCTTTATTTCGGCTCCCGTTCACGCCAGCATTTCGGGGACGGTCAAGAAGGTAGAGGACATAGTCCTCAGCAACGGCAGGCGCGCCCCCGCCGTGTTTATAGAATCAGACGGCGAGATGCGTCCGTATGAGGGCATCACCCCGCCGAAGGTCGAATCGCTCGCTCAGCTTACCGAGGCGATCCGCGCAAGCGGGATCGTAGGCCTCGGCGGAGCGGGATTCCCGACTTCCGTCAAGCTTGCTATCGATGATATAAGCCGGGCGGAATATTTCGTCATAAACGGCGCGGAATGCGAGCCCTACATAACGAGCGACACTCGCACGATGCTCGACTATACCGATCTCGTCGAGAGGGGCGTCCGCAGGATCGTCGGCTATCTGAATCCCAAGGCGGCCTATATAGGCATAGAAAACAACAAGCCGCTTTCGATAAAGACCCTTTCTCAGAGATTCACGGGCGATAAGAACATAATCGTAAAGAGCCTTCCGCCCATGTACCCGCAGGGCGGCGAGAAGGTGCTCATCTACAATACGACGGGCAGGATAGTCCCCGAGGGGAAGCTCCCGCTGGACGTCGGCGTCGTCATAATGAACGTCACGACCCTTGCCAATATCGAAATGTATATCGAAACGGGTATGCCGCTCGTTGAAAAGCTCGTGACGGTAGACGGTTCCGCCGTGAAGGAGCCGAAGAACCTGTTCGTCCCGATAGGGACGAGGCTGCGCGACGTGTTCGAGTTCTGCGGCGGCTTTAAGGAGGAACCCGGCAAGCTCCTTTACGGAGGGCCCATGATGGGCACCGCTGTGCCGGATCTCGACGCGCCTATACTCAAGAACACCAACGCCGTTCTCGCATTTAACAGGAAGGATTCCGAAGTCCGGAAGGAGACTCCCTGCATCCGCTGCGGGAATTGCGTCAACCATTGCCCGATGCGGCTCAACCCTCCCGCGATCGCCAAGGCCTATAATAACCGGGACGGGGCTTCCCTTTATAAGCAGAGGGTCAATCTCTGCATGGAATGCGGAGCCTGCTCGTTCATCTGCCCCGCAAATCAGCCGATCGTGCAGAGACATAAGCTCGCGAAGCTCGTCCTGCGTGAGTGGCAGGATTCCATGAAAGGAGTGTAAGCCGCATGGAAAGCGATAATAAATTCATAGTATCGGTCTCTCCGCATATAACTTCGGGCCGCAGCACGCGCGGCATAATGCTCGACGTGATCATCGCCCTCGTTCCCGCGCTCATCGCCGGTACGGTCATATTCGGGCTTCGGTCGCTTCTCGTTGTGGGCGTTTGCATAGCCTCCTGTCTTGCGGGCGAAGCGCTCTTCAACCTCATAGTCAAGCGCAAACAGACCATAGGCGATCTTTCCGCCGTCGTTACGGGGCTCATTCTGGGGCTCAATCTTCCCGCCGCGATAAATATCTACCCCGCTGTCATTGGGAGCCTGTTCGCGATCGTGGTCATCAAATGCCTCTTCGGCGGGCTCGGAAAGAACTTCGCAAACCCCGCCGCCGCAGCGAGGGTGTTCATGCTGATCGCATTCTCGAACGCCATGAGCGTTACTGCGGAGATAAAGCCCGTTGTCGACGCCGTGGCCTCGCCGACGCCTCTTGCTGTAATGAAGGGGGGCGTCGGAACGCTTCCGTCGCTCATCGATATGGTACTCGGCCTCAGGGGCGGCGCCATCGGTGAGACCTGCGCGATCGCGCTCGTGCTCGGGTTCGCCTACCTGCTCGTAAGGAGGGTCATTACATGGCATACGCCCGTCGTGTACGTCGGAGCCGTATTCCTGCTTTCGTGGCTCATTTACGGGAGCTTCGAGACCGCTCTCTATCAGATCCTCGCCGGCGGCCTTCTCATAGGCGCGATATTCATGGCGACGGATTACGTCACCACCCCGACGACGGATCTCGGCAAGGTGGTGTTCGGCCTCGGCTGCGCGGTACTGACGGTGATAATCCGTCGGTTCGGCGCATATCCCGAAGGCGTATCGTTCTCGATACTTCTTATGAATATTCTTACCAACTATATTGAAAAGGCGACCCGCCGCAAGCCCCTCGGGGAGGTGAAAGCATGAAGAACGATAAGTTAAAGAGCGTCATTGTGCTGACTGTCATATGCCTCATCGTGACCGCGCTGCTCGCCGTCACTAACGGGTTCACCGCTCCCGTTATCGAGGAGGCGAGGCAGAAGAAGGTCGAAGCGTCGCTCCGCGCGGTGCTTCCCGCCGTAAACAGCATCCGTGAGATAAGCCCCCTTCCTGAGGGGACTCCCTCCACCGTGGAAGTCGTATACGTCATCAACAGCGAGAATTACGCAGTGGTTCTCTCAACGACGTCGGCATATTCAAGCGGCGATATGGGCATCACGGTCGGCATTTCGAAGGATCATGAGATAGTCGGCGTCAAGCTGACTTCCTACTTCGAATCAAAGGATTTCGGCAGAGAGGAGTATCCCGGCAACTTCATCGGTCTTGGAGCCGACACGATACAGGGGGTCGACGCTTTCGCCGGCGTTACTTACTCCTCCAAGGCGTTCAAGGCCGCTCTTGCCGACGCATTTACCGCGATCGAGCTCATCGAAGGAGGTGAGGCCGAATGAAGAAGCTTAAGGTGTTCACCAACGGTCTTTTGAAGGAAAATCCCGTGCTGGTGCTCGTTCTCGGCACCTGCCCGACGTTGGCTATGAGCGTTTCCGTTATAAACGCGATAGCCATGGGCCTCGCCGCAACGGCTGTGCTCACCTGCTCGAACATGGTCATCTCCCTCTTGAGGAAGATCATCCCCGATACGGTACGCATCCCGTGCTATATCGTGGTAATAGCGGGGTTCGTAACTCTCGTTCAGATGCTGATGGAAGCCTATCTTCCGGATCTTTACGAGATGCTCGGCGTATATCTCGCGCTCATAGTCGTCAACTGCATAATCCTCGGCAGGGCCGAGATGTTCGCCAACAAGCATAACGTCGGCGAATCCGCGCTCGACGGTCTGGGGATGGGGTTCGGGTTCACGCTCGCCCTTCTCGCGATGGCCGTCATCCGCGAGGTGCTCGGCAACGCAAGCTTTGCCGGCATGAAGATAGCTTTCCTCGAGAATTTCAAGATCCCCATTCTGACGGCTCCTCCGGGCGGGTTCCTCGTTTTCGGTTGCCTGATAGCTTTGGTGACCCATATCACACGCGGGAAAGCTCCTTTAAAGAAGAGCTTCGACTGCGAGGGATGCCCTTCGGCTTCCTTCTGCCGTAAGGATCCCTTCTGCAAGACCGAAGAGACCGAGGCGGAAGCTTGATATGAAAGACAGTCTTTTCGGAAGCTTCGGCGGTCAACAAAACGGTTTTGCCGGAACGAAACCTTCAAATACCACAGAAAAGGATTCCTTTGCACGGCAAAGGTAAGGGATGATAAATATGGAAACCTTCAAGCTGATGCTCAAGATAATAATGACCTCCGTCCTGGTCAACAACTACGTACTCAGTAAATTCCTCGGCATCTGTCCGTTCCTCGGCGTGTCGAAGAAGCTCGATCAAGCCTCCGGAATGGGAGTCGCGGTAATATTCGTCATGCTCCTTGCGACGGCTGTCACCTGGCCCATCCAGACCTATCTGCTCGATCCGAACGGCATGGGGTATCTGCAGACTATTGTCTTCATCCTTGTCATCGCGGCGCTCGTTCAGTTTGTCGAGATAGTGCTCAAGAAGTACATTCCATCGCTGCATAAGTCACTCGGCGTTTACCTGCCCCTAATTACAACGAACTGCGCCGTGCTCGGCGTCACCATCAACAACATTACCGACGGATACAATTTCCTCGAATCGATGGTTAGCTCGCTCGGATGCGGCCTCGGGTTCCTGCTTGCGATGGTGCTGTTTGCGGGCGTCCGTGAGAGGATGGAGGAGTCGGAACCCCCGAAGGCGTTCCGCGGTATACCCATCACGCTCGTTGCGGCTTCGATAGTCTCGCTCGCCTTCTATGGCTTCGGCGGGATAGTGACGAGTCTCTTCGGAGAGTAAGGAGGAGTTTATGAGTCCGATCCTGCTTGCAATAATCGCCGTCACCGCAATTGGTCTTATATGCGGCGTCGTGCTTGCCGTAGCTTCCCATTTCATGAGCGTGCCCGTTAACGAGAAGGAATCTGCCATCCGCGAATGCCTTCCCGGCGCAAACTGCGGCGCGTGCGGCTTCACCGGATGCGACGGCTACGCCCACGCTCTTGCCGAAGGAGGGGACGTCAAGACCAATCTCTGCGTTCCCGGCGCCGACGCCGTAGCAAAGAAGGTCGCCGGGATACTCGGAGTCGAGAGCGAGGACGTTATCGAACAGGTCGCTTTCGTCCATTGCAGCGGCGACTGCATCAATCAGAAACAGAAGCACACATATGAGGGGATCTCCTCGTGCAGGGCGGCGCACATGCTTTACGGCGGAAGCGGCAAATGCTCGTTCGGCTGCCTCGGCCTCGGGGACTGCGCCTCCGTCTGCCCACAGGACGCGATCTGCATAGAGAACGGCATCGCCCATATCGATACCCGCAAATGCGTTGGATGCGGCCTTTGCGCGAAGACCTGCCCGAACCATTTGATAAGCCTCTTCCCGGACGTTCGCAGAGTAGTCGTCGCCTGTTCGAACCATGAAAAAGGCGCGGCGGTCAGGCAGGAATGCTCTGCCGGGTGCATCGCATGCGGTATGTGCGTAAGAAACTGCGAGCATGGGGCGATCAAGCTCGTCAACAACCTTGCCGTTATCGACTACGATAAATGCGTGAGCTGCGGTGTGTGTGAATCGAAATGCCCCGTGCACGCAATAAAAATCGCCGATTTTTCCGGCAGACACAGATTCTGAGAGGTCATGGGCTGCCGGAAAACGGCAGCCCTTTTATTGATGAAAAGGAAGCTTCGAAACGACGTTATACTCATCGCGGCATTGCTCCTCATCGCAGCGGCGGTTTGGGGAGTTTTCCGCCTGGCAAGAAGGACGGGCGACAGCGTCTCCGTCACAGTCGACGGGAAGCTCTTCGGCAGGTACAGCCTCCATGAGGACGCTGAGATCACCATCCCTTCCGCCGACGGGCATTTTAATAAACTCGTTATTTCAAACGGATCGGCGCGAATCGAATCCGCCGACTGCCCCGATAAGCTTTGCGTGAAACGCGGCTTTGTCAAGAACGCGGGGCAGACGGTGATCTGTCTTCCGCACAGGGTCGTAGTTACGGTAGAGGGAACGGGGGAGGTGGACGCGCCTTGAGATCGACCCGCGTTATCACGCTGCTCGGAGTTTCAACGGCTGCCGCGATAGTCCTCTCCTACGTGGAAACGCTCATTCCCGTCTCGTTTGCGATCCCCGGGATAAAGCTCGGCCTTTCCAATGCCGTCGCGCTCTTCCTGCTCTATAAGCTCGATTGGAAAGCGGCGGGGGCTGTCAATTTAATTCGCGTATTGATATCCGGACTGCTCTTCGGGAGCATCGCTTCGCTCGCGTACTCCGCTTCCGGCGCGGTGCTTTCGATGCTCGTTATGGCGATCCTTAAACGCTCTGAGTCGTTCAGCGCGGTCGGGTGCTCGGCCGCGGGCGCGATAGCCCATAATTTCGGTCAGCTGCTTATGGCGGTCGTCATTCTCTCTGCTAAGGAGATAATGTGGTATCTGCCCGCGCTGATCGTTTCCGGCGCTCTGACCGGCGCTGCAGTCGGCGCGGCGACAGCCCTTTTGATAAAGAAGATAAAAATCGATTAAAAAAGCGGGTCGGCGATCAACTGCCGGCCCGTTTTGAGATCGAGTCATCTGCGTTTCCACGCGCTTCTTGAAAGGAGAACAAGTATCGGGAATATCTCAAGTCTTCCCGCGAGCATATCGATTATCAGCACTATCTTCGAAAGTGCGCTGTAACCGGAATAATTGAGCGTCGGGCCGATCCCTTCAAGGCCAGGGCCCATGTTGTTGAAGCAGGAAACGACGGCGGTCAGATTCGTCGTGGTGGAGAATCCGTCTACAGAAACGACCAGGAAGCTCACGAGTATGATTATAACGTATGCGCAAAGGTAGGCGTTCGTGTTTCGAAGGACGTCCTCGTCGACGACGCGGCCGTTCAGCCTCACTGCCTGCACCCTGTTCGGATAGAGGACCTGGCGCACGTTCCTGCGGAGTATCTTCATAACGAGCAGTCCGCGCCCGATCTTGAATCCGCCGCCCGTGGAGCCCGCGCTCGCGCCTATGAACATCAGGCAGAAGAGTATGGCCTTTGCAAACGAGGGCCAGAGATCGAAATCGGTCGTGGCAAATCCCGTGGAGGACAGCAGACTCCCTACCTGGAACGCGGAATGGCGAAGGGTTTCACCGAAGGTGTCATAAGTCTTCGCTATGAGGAGAGTGACGGTTATTGCGGCAATTGCGAACACTGCCGTCCCAACGTACCAATGGAGCTCCTCGTCCTTGAGAACGTTCTTTATTTTACCGCAGAAGAGCAGGTAATAACAGGTGAAGTTCACACCGAAAAGGAACATGAACACGGTGCAGACGGTCTGGATATAGGGCGAATACCCGCCTATGCTCGAATTCAAAACGCCGAATCCGCCTGTTCCGGCCGTTCCGATGGAGATACAGACCGCGTCGAAAACGGGCATCCCGCCGAATATGAGGAAGAGGAAATCGAGTACGGTCAGCGCTATGTACATTGCGTAGAGTATCGTGGCGGTCTCACGCATCCTCGGGACGAGCTTGCCGACGTCGGGGCCGGGGCTCTCAGCCCTCAAAAGATGCATCGTGAAGCCGTCGTTTCGCCCGCTTATGGGAACGAGCGCCAGCAGGAACACGAGCACGCCCATGCCGCCGAGCCAATGGCTCGTGCTCCTCCAAAGGAGCATGCCGCGGCTCATCGCTTCAACGTCGGTCAGTATTGAGGCACCCGTCGTGGAAAAACCGGACGCGATCTCAAAAACGGCGTCGATATAATTGGGGATCTCACGCGAGATAGTGAAGGGGAGCGCGCCGAGAAGACTCATGATTATCCAGGAAAAGCCCACGCAAATGAGCCCGTCCCTTGAATAGAAACCCTTTGGCGCGTTTCTCGAGATCAGCCAGAGCATGCTCGAAACCGCGATTATTATCCCGATGGTTATAAGAAACGCTATCGCGGATGCACTCTGCCCGCCGAATGCGCACAAAAGCATTGCCGGGAGCATGAATGCCGCCTCGACAAGCAGTATGAATGATATGATCCTTGCGATCATCCGGAAGTTCATTTGGTAAGCACCTCCGCTATCATTCGAAGATATCGTTGAGCTTTGTTAACGCCCTGTCCGTCTCGGAGACGATTATGACGGTGTCTCCGGGATAGAAGCAGCTGTCGCCGCCGGGGATTATCGTCTGCGAAAGATGAAGTATGCAGGCGATGAGCACGTCCTTCTTCAGCTTCAGCTTTTTAAGCGGAACACCGCAGTTGAGCGTATCTTTCGAAACGTGGAACTCGGTCGCTTCCGATTTGCCGTTCGCGATCCTGTGCACGGCGATAGAGGAGCCGCTCTGATTCTTCATCCCGCGGACGTAACCGACGATGTTATTGCTGCAAAGATCCTTGGGGCAGATAACGCTTCCGAAAGAGAGGTTGTCGAGTATGGCGGAGCTCTCGGTGCGGCTGAGCTTCGTGATTATCTGCTTTATCCCGCAGGCCTTGACGAAAAGCGAGATGATCATATTCAGCTCGTCAAGCCCCGTCATGGCGACGACGGCGTCATCCTCCGAAAGCCGCTCGCCCTCCCAGAAGGAGAGGTCGGAAGCGTCGGCGTTCACTATGCTCGTATGTGGGAGCTGCTCGGCAAGCTGTATGCATTTCTCCGCGCTGCGCTCGACGATCTGCGCTTCGATGCCGCCCTTTTCGAGCATCTTCGCAAGGTAGACCGAAATACGCCCGCCCCCGCAGATGATGGCGCGCTTTGCTCTGTGGGTGACTATGCCGAGGTTTTTAAGGAGTATGGCGAGCTCATTGGTAGTTGCAGTAACGAAAAGCCGATCCCCGTCCTTCAGTACGAAATCGCCGTTCGGGGTTATAGCCTTGCCGTTCCTCAATACAGAACAGACGAGCGCCTTGCATTTGGTCACGCTCTCCATGTGCATGAGGGGGATATCGTTCAAGGGGCTGTCCGCTGTGACGCGAAGCTCGGCGATCTCGACCCTGCCGTGAACGAATTTCTCTCTCTTGACAAATCCGGGGAATTTCAAAAGACGCTCGATCTCCTGTGCGGCCTGTCTTTCGGGATTGACGAGCATTGAAAGGCCGAGCGAATCGCGCATTATAACGATCTGCTTACTGTATTCGGGGTTGCGTATCCTTGCGATCGTATGGATGTTTTTGTTGAGATTATGCGCCGTAAGGCAGCAGAGGAGATTGACTTCATCCTCGCTCGTCGCGGCGATCAAAAGATCGGCGGAATCAACACCCGCTTCGCCGAGAACGTCCATCGTGGCGCAGTTGCCGTGGACGCACATGATATCGTAAAGCCCCTGACCGGTCTCGAGCTTCTTCTTGTTGGAATCGATAACGGTAAGGTCGTAACCTTCGGCGGAAAGCTGACGGGTCAGCGCCGACCCGACTTTGCCGTATCCCGCAATGATTATCTTCATAGAGGTACCTCAGATAAAATTTCTACAAATACATTATAGCACTAATAACGGAAATATCAAGCCTTTATCAAAGAAAACGCAAACGGGAAGAGGAAGGGATAACGATGCCCGCGGTAATGAAAAAAAGAGGGCGAAGGAAGAAAAAACAGGGATTTGTTCTCGCCGCACCTGTGCGGCGAGGTCAGGGCAGTACGGGCGGACCCTGCCGCCCTTTGTCGGCTTGCCTCCAAACTGCCCGTTCAAATCCACGCTTCTTTTATTGCCAAGTCAAAAGGCCATCCGACGGATGACCTTTTGACCTGGCGGAGAAGCAGGGATTTGAACCCTGGCGACCCTTCGCAGATCCTACTCCCTTAGCAGGGGAGCCCCTTCGACCTCTTGGGTACTTCTCCAATTTATTCTGTTGGCGGAGAGAGAGGGATTTGAACCCCCGGTGCCTTGCGACATCACCGGTTTTCAAGACCGGCGCCTTAAACCACTCGGCCATCTCTCCAAGGTTGGCAACGGCTGAATTATACCAAAGCCGAAGCTGAATGTCAACACCCTATGAGGCCGAAAACATTATATAATATTGTCAATCGGCTCCGAGCTTTGCAAATACCATCTTGCCGGCGGAGGTCTGCAGTACGCTTGTGACCATGGATGTTACAGTCTCGCCGACGAACGGCCCGGCTCCGTCTATAACTATCATGGTGCCGTCGTCAAAGTATCCGACGCCCTGACCGTGTTCCTTTCCTTCCTTAACGACGAGTACGTCAATTATCTCGCCGGCGACGACGTTTATTCGAAGCGAATTTGCCAGATCGTTTATGTTGAAAATAGGTACGCCCTGAACCGAAGCTACCTTATTCAGGTTATAATCGTTCGTGACGACAATGCCGTTAAGCTCTGTCGCGAGGCGAAGAAGCTTCGTATCGACCTCGGCAAGATCGGCGTAATCCGCGTCATGGACGGAAACTTTCTCCGGATTCTCCTCACGCAGGAGGGAGATCGAATCCAATCCGCGCCTGCCCCGCGTCCTCTTTAAAGGATCGGCGCTGTCCGCGATATGGCGAAGCTCATCCAGAACGAACCCGGGGACGATTATCCTTCCTTCGACAATGCCCGTCTTATAAACGTCGAAAAACCTCCCGTCGATAATGGCGGAGGTATCGAGTATCTTCGGCATTGCCTTGATGCTCTCGATGGGATGAGAGGCCTCTCCCTTGCGAAACCAGTTGGGGAAATTGATCTCCTTGCTTCTGCTTGTCGGGATCTTCCAGCCGAGGTAGCCGAATATGACGAACACGATCACGTCAAGCGGAATGACGATCCAAACGAAGGGTATCTTCTGAATGAGAAGACTGATGAGCGCGGCTATAAGAAGACCTGCAAGAAGCCCGATAACGCCTACGAATATCTGCTGCATTGAGAGACTGTTCGTTTCACGTTCCATACGGCCGGTCAATTTGGCGATACTGTTTATGATGCCCGGAGTAATAAAAAAGAATATCACGCCGAAAATGACCATGAATACGACGTAAAGCAAAGTCTTTGCCCAGATAGGTATGCTTGTGAGAAGGGAAGCGACGCCCAGCTCGTTCTGGTATTTGTACACCATCCAAACGACGCCGAACCCGAGGAAGGCGCCGAAAACGGTTATGAGGAAACGGATCGTTTTTTTTGCCAATTCAAAATACTCCTTTACGATCGATATCAGCCGAGTTTGACCTCGACGGAGGCGGGATCCTCGTTCAGCACGGTAGCGATCTCACCTGAGATTATCATCTTTGCGGTGGCGAGCATCTTGCGTTCGCCGGCGGAAAGCCCCTTTTCCGAATCGCGAAGCTTTAAACATTTGATCACGTCGGCAACGTCGTAAACGCTTCCGGAGCGCATCTTATCCATGTTTTCACGATAACGCTGGTTCCAGTTATCGCTCCCGCGGTCGCCGGGGACCTCCATATAGGAAAGCACCTTAAAACACTCTTCCTCGCAGATAAGCTGACGAAGGCCGACCTTTTCAGCAGTCGCAACGGGAATAAGCGCGGTCATCTTCCCGCCGGAAAAGCGCAGCGAATAATAATCGGCCGTCACACCGAGGACCGTCTGTGTGACGATACCCTCGATCGTACCGACGCCGTGCATCGGATAACAAACAACATCCCCAATCGAAAACAAAATATCCCTCCGAAATCAAAAGCGGCGATACGCCTGCTGAAATGGGAGAATTCAATTCAGCTTCTTATTCCCCCAAATGATATTATACATAAAATCGAAGAAAAAGTCAAGCAAAAATATACGATATTTTTTTGTCAAAAACCTGTCGGAAAATCTGCGATCATGCCGAGAACGCGGCGGAATATGAGCAGAGCGTCGGTCGAATCGTAAAGGCCGCCGCGATCGACGTCGGCGTTCAAGAGCGCCGGTAAGGGTAATTGAAACTGCCCCGGGGATATCCTCACAGCGTATTGAAAAATATCGTTTTCGGTGTAAGATATAAATGGGTTCAGCGAATAAAATAATGAACCGGTTCAAGAATTGCGGAGGTATTCGATGCAGGACGCTGCTCTGTTGGAATTGATAAGGAATGACCCGAACGAGGGGATGAGGCAGCTCATCTCGCTTTATTCGGGGCTCGTGTATTCGATCGTCCGCGGGAAACTTCGTTCGGCAGGAGTATCGCAGGCGGATATTGACGCATGTGCGGCTGATACGTTCAGCGAGTTCTACATTCATATTGAAAGATACGATCCGAAAAGATGCGGCGTTAAGACTTGGTTATGCGTCATTGCAAAGAACGTTTCGATAAGCGCCTACAGGAAGGCGGTGAGGGACGGGACGCGGATATCAATGGACGACGACGTTTCCGATGATATCCCGGACGACTTCTCTCTCGAAGGGGAGGTCGTTTCAAAGCTCGAAAGGGAGGCGCTGACGAAGGCGGTCAACGACCTCGGAGAGCCGGACAGGGAGATAATCGTTCGCAAATACTATCTCGGACAATCGTCAAAGGAGATCGCCGGGTCACTCGGTCTGACCGTTTCCAACGTGGATACAAGGACGCACAGAGCGATAAAAAAGTTAAGGACTCGATTCGGAGGAAAGGACAATGAAAAAGAAATTCTCTGAAATAATGGATGAACTCTCGCCGGAGGAAGCGGATAAGCTCATTTGCGGCATTGAAGAAAGCTCGGACGAGGTGACGAACGAAAGGCTCCTTCAACTCGTAAACGAAAGGATAACTCCCGCAAAACCGCGTGCACGCCGAAGCCTGCCCAAGAAGGCTGTCGTATGGATGATCGCCGCAGCCGCCGTGCTGATATCCCTCGGCATCGGAACTTACGCTTTTGCCGCGGACGCCGCGGAATACAGGGAGGCTAAGGAGTTTTTCATGGAAAACGGGCTTGATACGGAAGGCCTCACCAGGGGCGAGATAAAGGCGATCTACCGCGATATAACGACGGAGAGATTCGTCTACGGGAAGACGGCGGAGGTCATAGCGCATAATATGATGACGAACTCCGTTCCCGGGTGGGAGATACTGAATAAAGATCCCAGCGCCGCAAACGTGCAGAACGCATGGGAGATCGGGAGGACCGCCTATCTCAATTCAATTCATTATTATTGTGATTATGAGCGGGCTGACTATGAGGAAAACGGTATGCTTCACCTGAAGATGGGGGAAAGCACCATTAAGAAGGTAATAGGCGACAGAGATAATGAACCCATATGGACTTTCAAAACCGATAAAATGCGGATCTATTGGGGGCAAGAGGTATCACACGGCGTACTTTGCGCGGGAGTAATGGCCAAGGAGGATGTAGTTCCCATAGATGGCGAGGACGATTATTACGAGAAGGCCTCTCCTGCGATAATAAAACTCGATAATGACGGACAACTCGTTTGGTTCGCCCAATGGGATAACGATTGGGTCGAGGAGAAGATTTCCGGCATATTCGAGAATTCCGACGGAAGCCTAACGGTGCTTTCTCAGGGATGCGACCGTGAAAATGAGCGCTACTCACTCTGCGTGAGCAGGATAGACCCGACCGGCAAATACCTTGGCACCACTGTCAATCCGACAGAGGAGGTCTGGGTATGCGATATAGCCTGCGATCTGAACGACTTTGGCGGAGGATATATTGCCATACTTTATGGCCTCGATGAGGAAATGAATCATTATCAAAGCGTGGTCAGGATAGCGCCGGATGGCCGTTTGACGGACGAGTTCTCTTACGACATGGGAGAGAACGGATTCGATCTTATCGATGCTGCGATCGTTGACGAAAAGATATTCATCTCCTGCAACCGGAAGGACGTCTCCATCACAGACGAATACTTTGGAGAGGATACTCCTATGGGGTTCACGGTCGACGATTTTACAGAGCCCGCGAGAGAAGCCCGTACGGCGGTCCTGCTGGTATGCGATCCGAACGAGGGCAAACCGAGCGTGTTCTACGAGGTCAAGGGCGCATTTGGCGCTGAGCTTGAAACCGATGATGATGGCCAAATGATTTGGGCGGTAAACAGGATCGAATCCGCAAGATTCGTTGTAAGATCGGGACTTTATCCTGTTGACGGAGTAACGAGAAGGATCGAATTGACTTTCGACCGTGGAGGCAATCTCGTTAAAAAGACGGAAACGGATGAACTAAAACATTTCTGCGTATAGCGGGGAACGGAATTTGACAGGGGCGCTGCGATTTTCGCAGCGCCCCTGAATTTTGACAGACCGGATAGCTTATTCCGCTACCTCCAGCGCAAGTTCCATCATTGCGGTGAAGCTCGTCTGGCGTTCCTCGGCGGTGGTCTCCGGCTCGTCGTTGACGATGCTGTCGGAGATCGTGCATATGCACAGCGCGTTCTTGCCGGCTCTCGCGGCGTTCATGTAGAGCGCGGCGGATTCCATCTCGACGGCGAGCACTCCCATCTTCGCCCACTTCATGGTGCCCATGGAATCGTCATAGAACGTGTCGGATGAGAGTATGTTGCCGACCATGTAACGAAGACCCATCTTCTCGGCGATATCGGCAGCCTTCCTCAAAAGCTTGTAGCTGCAGATGGGAGCGTAAGTGCCGGGAAGCTCGTACTGTGAGGCGTAGTTGGAGTTCGTGCATGCGCCCTGGGCAAGGACTATATCGCGGATATGCAGATCCTTGTGGATTGAGCCTGCGGAGCCGACGCGGATGATGTTCTCCACTCCATAGAAATTGAAGAGCTCATAGGAGTAGATGCCTATCGAGGGCTGCCCCATACCTGAGGCCATGACGGAAACTCGTTTTCCCTTATAATAACCGGTGTAGCCGCGAATGCCGCGCACGTCGTTCACGAGGACGGCGTCCTCAAGAAAATTCTCGGCGATGAACTGCGCCCTCTTCGGGTCGCCGGGCATAAGGACGGTCTTCGCGAAATCGCCCTCCTTGGCGGTGATGTGTGGGGTGGGAATGGGCATAAACTTACCTGCCTTTCTGAAAATTCGCCAAGTGACCGCGAGGACGGTTCTTTCGGTCAATTGTTTTTTGTGTCGATGAGCGTTCAAATAACTAACCACCGGGAACCGTCCCCGGTGGTTGGTTTTATGCTGTTATTCGCGGGCGCGGGACTTGACTTCCTCGAGCACCTTAGCCTTGAAATCGGCAAGGGGCATCGTGCCGAGATCGCCGCCCTTGCGGGAACGTACCGCGACAACGCCGTTTTCTACTTCCTTATCGCCGATGATGAGCATATAGGGGATCTTCTGAAGCTGAGCCTCGCGGATCTTGAAGCCTATCTTCTCGTTCCTGAGGTCGGTCTCGACCCTGAGACCCTCGGCCTCGAGTTCGGCGGCGACAGCCTTCGCCTGCTCTGCGGTGCGGTCGGTCATTGCCATGACCTTTACCTGTACGGGGGAGAGCCAGGTGGGGAAGGCGCCCGCGAAATGCTCCGTGATCACGCCGATGAAGCGCTCGATGGAGCCGAACACAACGCGGTGTATCATAACGGGGCAATGCTTCATTCCGTCGGAGCCGGTGTACTCGAGATCGAACCTCCCGGGGAGCTGATAATCGAGCTGGATCGTGCCGCACTGCCAGGTACGGCCGAGGCAGTCCTTGATGTGGAAGTCGAGTTTCGGGCCGTAGAAGGCGCCGTCGCCGGGGTTGATGACGTACTCCTTGCCTATGCTCGTGATGGCGTCCGCAAGAGCTGCGGTCGCGATATCCCAATCCTCAACGGAGCCGATGTGATCCTCGGGCATCGTGGAGAGCTCGATCGTGTAGGGAAGCCCGAACATGCTGTAAACCTCGTCGAAGAGGCTCGCGATACGGATGACCTCGTTCTTGATCTGATCCTTGGCAAGGAGGATGTGCGCGTCGTCCTGCGTGAAGCAGCGCACGCGGAACATTCCGTGCAGTGCGCCGGAAAGCTCATGCCTGTGGACGAGGCCGAGCTCGCCGTAACGCAGGGGCAGATCGCGGTAGGAGCGGGGCTCCGTCCCGTAAACGAGGATGCTGCCGGGGCAGTTCATGGGCTTTATCGCAAAGTCGACGTCGTCTATGACGGTCGTGTACATATTGTTCTTATAATGATCCCAATGGCCGGAACGCTCCCAGAGGGTGCGGTTCAGCATTATGGGGGTGGAGATCTCGACGTAATCCCACTTCTTATGCACTTCGCGCCAATAGTCGATGAGGGTGTTCCTCAGCACCATGCCCTTGGGCAGATAGAAGGGGAAGCCGGGGCCTTCGTCCATGAAAGTAAAGAGCCCTAACTCCTTGCCGAGCTTGCGGTGGTCGCGCTTCTTGGCTTCCTCGATCATGGTGATGTACTCGTCGAGCTCCGCTTTCTTTTCAAAAGCCGTGCCGTATATGCGCTGGAGCATCTTGTTCTTTTCGCTGCCGCGCCAATACGCGCCCGCGATGCTCATAAGCTTGAAGTTTTTGACCTTGCCGGTATTCTCAACGTGAGGGCCGGCGCAGAGGTCGACGAAATCGCCCTGCTTATAGAAGCTGATGGTCGCGTCTTCGGGAAGATCCTCAATGAGCTCGACCTTATAGGGTTCGCCGCGGTCTGCCATGAATTTTATGGCCTCCTCGCGGGGGAGCTCAAAACGCTCGAGCGGGAGCTTCTCCTCGCAGATCTTAGCCATCTCCTTCTCGATGAGAACGAGATCGTCCGGCGTGAAGGGCTCGTCAACGTCGAAATCATAATAGAAACCGTTCTCGATCGCGGGGCCTATCGCGAGCTTCGCCTCGGGCTTGACCTTCTTGACGGCCTGAGCCAGAACGTGCGAGCCCGTATGGCGGAGGGTCCACCTGCCGTCCTCATCGTTGAAGGTGAGGAGCTTTAAAGAACAGTCGTGGTCGATGGGCGCAAATGCGTCGCGGCGCTCGCCGTCGATCTCGGCAGCAAGCACGGCTTTGCGCAGACGGGGGCTGATCGACTCGGCAACGTCAAACGCCGTTACGCCGGATTCGAACTCCTTAACGGAGCCGTCGGGCAATGTGATGTTGATCATATCATATCTCCTTAAATTGATTTATAATATCAAAAGCCGCCCTCAAAAAACGAGGACGGCAATTTACCGCGGTTCCACCTCGATTGGGATGATTCCCCACTCGATACGACCCTTCAAGGCGGCCGTAAACCCATCGGTCACGGGGCGGTAACGCTTCCTTCGTCTGCTCCGCTTGCAGCTGGTGCGGCGCTCTCTAAAAAGACGGCGGGTGAAGAGCCATGTCCCCGGTCGACCCGATATTCTCTTAAATATCATTATAGCACTCCAAACAGAAAATGTCAATCACAAAAATCGAAATTCTGAACATATTAGTAGTGAATATTATTTGAGGAGCTTTTATGCGGGAAATATTGATAATTTCGTATTCCGATCCCTGTTCCCTCGAAGAGAGACTGCGTGGGTCCGGCGCTCGTTTTTCTAAAAGAAAGGGCGGTGGATTTACGGTCGCGGCAGACGAGCCCGGTACGGAATCGTTATCCGCGGCGGCAGCTAAGGCGATCGTCTCCGATCTGAAGCCGACTGAGATGAGAAGACTCGTCGGGCTCCTGCCGGTCTCGGCCCCGGAAGCAAAACTGATCCTGCCCGAAGCCATCCGGCTGACCGATGATGTGAGCGACGAGATATTCGTAAGGCGAAAAGCCGCGGAATACTTTCAACGGAACAATATGCTTATTCTGGAGGGCTTCCTGCATTTCAGGCTTGGGGAGCTTCTCGAAACATGGGCCCTCGCCGCCGACAGGGCCGCCGAGCGCGTTCTCTTTGACAGACAGTACGTCGACCTGATGCGCCTTCTCGAGGTCGCGTCCAGGGCTGAAAGGGATCTGCCTTTACATAATGAAGTGTGCCTGCTTCTGCACTTCGACGGCTCGTGTATTATCTGCGACGGATCGGGCTGCAGGATCGAATGCGCACATATCGACCGCGCCTGCATACTCGCGATGCTTTCGACACTCGCTCCGGACGCCGTGACCGTATACGATCTCACGAAAGGCCGGGCGAACGAACTCATAAAATGCATACGTGAATTGTTCGGCAAGGGAGTCGTCATATTCAGCTCTGTCATAAAATGAGGCGTAAAAGTACCGATTTCTTAACAAAGAATTCAAAATCCCGCTGTTTTTAATGTCGAAAAAAACGGTCGTCTATGGTATAATACTATTGTGCAAATTTTGCTTTGCTCATATTCGACCGAAAGGAAATGATACGATGTCTCGTAAAAACGGCGCTGTCAAGGCAACACTTCGATGGCTGCGCCTCCCCTTTTTGACAGTTATCGGGGCGCTTGCGGCGGTGTTCGTCGCGATACCCCTTATATTCAACTCACCTGAAAGGAGCGGCGAAACCTCAGCCGATGCGACCGTCCCCCCGCAGTCCGACGAGGGATACGCGGAGCCGACCGAGGATCCCGCGTATCTCGATCCCGATCACGTCCCCGAATTCGGGAACGAGACCTTCGAGGTGGGCGAGGAGGATGAAAGGGTCGCGTACATCCAGATGCGGCTCATGGAGCTCTTCTATATGGATTCGGACGAGCCCGGCACAGTCTACAATCAATCCGTGGCGAACGCCGTAAAGCTCTTTCAGCGCACCCATTATATGACCCAGACCGGCGTTGCGGACGAGCCCCTGCTCGATCTGCTCTTTTCCGACGCCGCGAAGGAATACGTTCTCGAATACGGCAATATCGGCGAGGACGTTACGACCCTTCAGCAGAGGCTGAACGACCTCGGCTACTATGATGATAAGCAGAACGGATATTTCGGAGTAGCAACCGAGAACGCTCTTGAGGATTTCCAGTCAGTCAACAATATCCGTATTGACGGGAAGGCCGACATGGCAACGAGATCGCTGTTGTTCTCTCTTGACGCGCTCGATGCGGAAGGACGCCCGATAATCATCGAGCCGTTCCCCGATTATCCGATTACCGAGCCCACCGAGGGATACATCGATCCCGTTCGCACGGAGCAGCTCCCCGAAACTCCGGAGCCTACGCGTGAGCCGACTCAGGAGCCCACCTCCGTGCCGACTCCCATACCCACGAACACTCCGACCTCGAGACCCACTTACACTCCCACGCCAAGGCCTACGAACACACCGAAGCCCACCCCTACTCCGAAGCCGAGGCCCACTCCGAAACCGACGAACACTCCGAAGCCCACGAATACCCCGAAGCCGACTAATACTCCGAAGCCGACGGCAACCCCGACTCCGAAGCCGACTCCTAAGCCGACCGCCACTCCCAGGCCGACTGCTACGCCGACTCCCAAACCCACTGCCACGCCTACTCCGAAGCCGACGGCCACACCGACTCCGAAGCCCACGAATACTCCCAAGCCGACCGCAACGCCGACTCCGAAGCCCACGAATACCCCCAAGCCCACAAGCGCGCCTTCCGGGTCCGTGGAATCGTTCATTTCCGTGCTTGAAGCTCAGCTCGGCAAGCCCTACGTTCTCGGCGGAAGCGGCCCGGATACATTCGATTGCTCCGGTCTCGTCTATTACTGCCTCAAGCAGGTCGGCGTCAATATCGGCAGGCTTTCCGCTGCCGGCTTTGCCGCCTACGACGGGTGGACGAGGATAAACACCAAGGCCGATCTCAGGCGCGGCGATCTCATTTTCTTCTATAACGACGCGCATTCCTATATCAGTCACGTTGCCGTTTACCTCGGCAACAACAGGTTCATCCATGCTTCGAGCTCGCAAGGGCAGATCTGTTACAGCGATTACGGCGCATGGTCCGTAAGCCACTTCGCGTGGGGAAGGAGAGTCTTCGACTGATATGATGAAGGTTAGGATGCTCGTCCTGCTCGACATACTTTACGAGCTGACTGACGAGGAGCATATCCTGAACAGCAAGGCCCTGCTGGCAGAGCTCAGCCGACGCGATCACGTCACCGACCGCCGCTCCGTCTACCGCGATATCGAAGCGCTGACGGAGTACGGCGTCGATATCGTGACGACCGCGAAGGGCTTCTATTTACGGAATCGAAAATTCACGCTTGCGGAGATCATGCTTATGATCTCCGCCGTACAGGCGGCCCCGTTCGTTACGGAGCTGAAGACCCGGTCTCTGTCTGATAAGCTGACCGGGTTTTTGAGCGTATATCAGCGGGAAGGTCTGAAGAACGCATCCAACATCCACGGACGGAAGTTCGGAAACGAGGAGGTCTACCGCACGATCGAGATGATCAATTACGGCATCGCCTCAGGCAGGACGGTCTCGTTCCTATATTACAAGAGGAACATCATGAAGAACGACATCGTCCAGCGCCGCGGCAAGCGGTATTTCGTCAGCCCTTACGCAATGGTCTGGGTGCAGGACAGGTATTATCTCGTTGCCAACATGAACGATAAACCCGGCCTCTCGCATTACAGGCTCGACAGGATCCGCGACGTCCGCATCGAGGAAGCCCCGGCAAAGCCCGTCAGCGAGGTGAGCGAATACAAGGAGCCATTCGACGCCAACGGTTACGCCGCAAAGCATCTCTATATGTTTTCGGGCGAAACGAAGCGAATAATGCTCCGCTGCAGGATGGAACTCCTAAACGAACTCTTTGACAGATTCGGCGAGGATATCCCCGTCAAGAAGGATGGGGAGGAGCATTTCATCGCTCGGGTGGAAGCAGCCGTCGGCGAGGGCTTTATCAATTGGGTCTGCCAGTACGGCAGCATGGTCGAGGTACTCGAGCCGACCGAACTTCGCGGGGACGTGAAGCGGAGGCTTGAGAGCGCTCTCGGGCTTTATGAATAAAATATCTTTTTATGCTGTTATTCCCGTGTTACCTGTGCTATAATACTAACATCAACGCATATGGAGGTACTTGCCAATGAAAAAACTCGTTGACGAGCAGGAGATCACAGCCAATCTCCGCTTTCTGAATCAGCTTGCAAAATCCTTCCCGACCCAGGAGGACGCGATGACTGAGATAGTCAACCTCAGCTCCATTCTCGCGCTCCCTAAATCCACCGAGCATTTCATGAGCGACCTGCACGGCCAGGGCGACGCGTTCGAGCATATTCTCAACAACTGCTCGGGCGTTATCAGGAACGAGATCACGAGGCTTTTCAAGGACGAGCTGACCTTTGACGAGATGGAAACTCTTGCGACCATTGTCTATTATCCGCGCCAGAAGATCGCGCTTGAGCTTGAAAACGTTGAGGATAAGGACGCGTGGTTCAAAAGGACGCTTCGTCTTCTCATTCAGCTTGGCCGCAAGGTCTCGAGCAAGTATACCAGGTCCCGCGTGAGAAAAAATATCGACCCGAAGTTTGCGTACATAATCGAAGAGCTCCTGACCGCACGCGTCAACTTCCACGATCTTGACGGCTATTACGACGAGATCTTCGATTCCATAATCCGCTATGATTACGCCGAGAACGTCATCGTCGCCCTGACGGACGCCATAAAGCGCCTTGCCGTCGAAAGGATGCACATCGTCGGCGATATCTACGACCGCGGCCCTGAGCCCCACCGCATACTCGATCTTCTTCTCGATCATCCCTCCGTTGATATCCAATGGGGCAACCATGATATCCTTTGGATGGGAGCCGCGATGGGCGACAAGACCTGCATCTCCGGCGTGCTGACGAACAGCTTCCGTCACGGCAACCTCGAGCTCATCGAGGACGTTTACGGCATCAACCTCAGGCATCTGCTCATGTTTGCGCAGGAGACTTATAAGTCCGCTCTCGTGTTCCGCCCGAGGAAGACCTCCGTGGACGCATATTACGACAACCCCGAGATCAATATCCGCGCGAAGCTCCATAAGGCGATATTCGTCATAATGCATAAGCTCGAGGGGCAGATGATAAAGCGCAACCCCAATTTCAAGCTCGATCACCGTCTCCTGCTCGAGGGCATCAATAAAGAGCATTCCACCATCACGATAGAGGGCGTGCAGCATCCCATCAAGGACGCCGATTTCCCGACTATCGATCTCAAGGATCCCTACAGGCTCACCGACGAGGAGCAGGCCATCATCGACGAGCTTCAGCAGAGCTTCCTCAAGAGCCCCCGCCTGCAGAAGCATATGCGTTTCTTCATCGAACGCGGTTCGATGTACCTCATAGTGAACAACAACCTGCTTTACCACGCTCTCGTTCCCATGAACGAGGACGGTACCTTCAAGGACGTGGAGCTCGGCGGAGTTGCGCGGCACGGCAAGGAGCTCTTCGATTACCTCGATTCCGAGGTCAAGCGCATCTATCATAAGGAGCCCGAAGAGCGCACGCCGGAGGAGCTCGACCTCATGTGGTATCTCTGGTGCGGGCCCGATTCCCCCTTCTTCGGAAAGAACAAGATGACGACCTTCGAGCGCGTCGAGATAGACGATTCCAAGACTCACAAGGAGAAGCGCAACGCCTATTATTCCTATCAGGATACGGAGGACATGGCCATCAACATAATGCACGAGTTCGGCATAGAGAATACCGAAAACTCCGTCATAGTCAACGGTCATATCCCCGTTGAGAAGATCAACGGCGAGAACCCCATCAAGGCGAACGGCAAGCTCATCGTCATCGACGGCGGCTTCTCGAGGTATTATCAGAAGACGACAGGCATCGCCGGTTATACGCTGACGTATGACTCCCGCGGCCTCTATATAGTTGCTCATGAGCCCTTCGTAAGCCTCCAGAAGGCTATCGAGGACAACGCGGACATAAAAGCCACCATCGAGGTTCAGGACATACTTGCCACAAAGGGCCAGATGACGGTACGCGATACGGATAAGGGCGTCGAGATCGAAGAGGAGATCCACTC
Organism: Clostridia bacterium; assembly: GCA_017509785.1. Taxonomy (GTDB): domain Bacteria; phylum Bacillota; class Clostridia; order Christensenellales; family CAG-138; genus UBA3857. Next base: position 308,211 of record JAFWOT010000012.1, on the reverse strand, counting down.
CCTCGAGATGCTCGTTTCCGCATATGAGTACGGCCTCATAAAGGAGAACCACAGGAGCAGGCTCGTTAAGGTCTCAACAGCCTACTGAGAAAGCAGCGGCGCCGCCTCTTAAGCGGCGCCTTTCTTTACGGCTGCTTTTTCCGGTACCTGTCGGTGTAGTCGTCGAGCTCCTTCAGGGATGAGAACGCGACCCCCTTTTTGAGCAGGAGCTTTTCGGCGGGGCCGAGCTCATACGGAGAGGAATCGAAATCGAGCAGCTTTTCCAATTTGAGCTCCGGCTCGACTATCGAGTATACGACGAGCTTATCCCCTTCGAGGAATATCACGTGATGCTCCGGGCAGAAGCCGTCGATGCTCCGCGTCATCAGCACGTATTCACGGGTGAATTCTTCGATCTCCCACTCGGGGAACCGCGCTTTGAGCTCATCCTCCGTAAGCCCGACGACGCCCTCTGCGGATGCGTATTCGTAGATGTGTCCGCATTTTTTGCAGAAGGTGCGGCGGACCACCTCCGCGTTCGGGGATATCTCCGCAAGGAGAGCCGTATCCGCTTCAGCGGCCTCCGCGGGCGGAGGTTCGGCGGATCCGCTCCCGCGGGAACATGCGGCTGACGCCGAGGCGACCAGAGCCAATAAAACGATCAAAACTTTTCTCATATCGGGAGTATTCCCGAAGGAGATCTTTTTATGCCCGAAGGGATCGATATAAGAATAATGAACGGCAGGGAGTTCGACCTCTCGAAGGAGCTCTGGCTCGAATGTTTCGAGGAGGACGACCGCGCATTCGTCGATCTTTATTACCGTACACGCACACGCCCGGAATACGCTTTGGGCGCGTTCGTTTACGGCAAAGAGGGACCGTGCTCGATGCTCCATATGATCCCGATGGAGATGACTGTCGACAAAAAACCATGCCGTGTCGCTTTCGTCGCCGGGGTCTGCACGGCAAAGGAATACAGGCGTTCCGGGCTCTGCACGAAGCTCCTCACGCGGAGCTTCTCCATAATGCGGGAAAGCGGATACGATCACAGCGTACTTCAGCCGTTCAGCTTCGGGTTTTATTCGCGCTTCGGTTACGAGCCTTACGCCTCGAGGCAGAGTGTGGAGCTCATGGCTTCCGATACGGTCGGGACTGCACCGGAGACCGTCCCGGAACCCTCCGCGATATCGCGGATCTATTCCGCCTATACGGAAGGCTTTGAGGGCTGTGCGCGCCGGGATGAAGCAAGGATCTCCGCCCTGATCGAAGAATACTCCCTGCCGGGCGCCGTCATGCGGGCGACGGAAAGCGGCTTCTGCGCCGGTTATGAGGAGGACGGGGGAGAGATCTTCCGCGCGGACGAACTCTTCTTCCTCCCGGGGACGGATCCCGAGGGCATACTCCCGAAGGGGTATTTGAAATACGTCTTTCCGCTTCCCGTCTGGGCGGATATCCCAAGTGGGGCCGTGAGCCGCACAGAGCCCTTCAACATGATAAGGCCGATACTCTCCGAACCGGTAAGACACAAAGCGCGGGCGTTTTCATTCGACAGGTATTGACAGGCACGCTTATCATATTATTTGTTCTCTTGTGCTTGACTTTTCCTTCGATATGGTTTAATATTGTACGGAAATCACGGCAATGCCGAAATATGAAAGGTAACTGAATATGCTCTCTTTCTTCGATCCCACGATCCTCGCTTCACTCGTTTCCTGCGGCGGAGCTGATTCCGGCTCATCGGGCTCTTCCGGCGCTGCCCCCGCCGGCGGATTCGGCGGCTGGACGCTCATAATAATGCTCGTCCTTATGGTCGTGCTCTTCCTCGTCATGTCCATCCCCCAGCGCAAGCGTGAAAAGAAGGTCAAGGAAATGCTCGATTCGTTAAAGCCCGGCGACCGCGTGCGCACCATCGGCGGTATGTACGGCACCGTCACCAGCATCAAGGATGACGTCGTCACCCTCAGCGTCGGCCCCGATAAGGCCCGCCTCGTATTCGCAAGGGGCGCCATCGCCACCATCGAGGATGCTCCCGTAGAAGCCACCATCGACGGCGACGTCAAGGACGTAAAATGATCACGAAATAAAAACTAACCGGCAGGAAGCCCTGCCGGTTTTTCGTATAATCAGGTGCTCAGTTCGAGCCGTTCATCTTCTCTACCACAGAGGGGAGGGAGAAGAACTCATCGAAAGGATCCTTCAAATCGTCGAATTTGTATACGCGATAGACGTAGGTTTCCGTAATAAACTTGTTTGCCGGATCCTCCGTTGTTATTGAGAATGAGTATTGGACAGGAGGCGTAAGTACCTGTTTGTTAACGGAATCATAGTTGCGCTTCGCCTCTTTTATGCACCTTTCAAGAACTTCCAACTCCGCTTTATCGGAGGTAACGAACGGTGAAAGATCCTTATCGCCGTTCTCGCATGAAATAAAACCGACCTCCGAGACCTTATTAAAATCGAGCGTGTATTTTCTGTTTTCCTCTCTCGAGGTTTTCCATTGCATCACAAGCAATGTGCAGAGGACGCTGAGACACACTAAGAAGAGCGCGACTGCAAGATTGATCCAAAGCCATTTTCGTTTCATTTCGCCGACCTCCTTTTTATTTTATCATAGTTTATTATAATATACTCTCCGCGATCTGTCAACAGGTTTTTAGAAATTTTTAATGGTTTTTCAATCATATCCTTCCTCCCTCCGAATATGCTTTACGGAGATTAACCCGGAGGTGTTTTATGAACAAGGAAAAAGCAGCAGTTCCCGCATTGCTGAAGATTATAAAAGCCGCCCTCATAGCCTGCGCTCTCGGGGTCGCGCTCGTGGCGGTGTTCGCTTTCGTGATGCAGAAGAGGATACTCGATATCGAGGCCGTCCCGTACGTCAACGCGGGGATAAAGCTTGTCTGTGCTCTGGCTGCCGCGCTCATCGCCTGCAGGGGCGCAAACGAAAGGGCGCTTGTACTCGGGGGGATATCAGCTGGGGCTTATATGTTCGTCTCGTTCATCGTATTCTCGCTTATTTCGGGCGGTTTTTCACTTGGCACGAGCCTCATGCTCGACTTCGGGATCTGTATTTTGGCCGGCATGGTGACGGGGATGATACATAACCTCAGGAGCTGATCCGGCATAATGAAAACAAGATTCGATATTTAATTCTTCCGCCTGCAAAAAAAGACTTGAATTGGAAGCCTCATCGGTGTATAATTAATTTATAGTCCGAAAATAAGGATAATTCGTTCCATGGAGGATATCAAAATGAAGCACATTAAGAACATCCAGAAGCCCTGCATCAGGTCCGGCGAGAACACCGCTTGCGGTGAGTGCCAGGCGTCCTGCCAGTCTGCCTGTAAGACCTCCTGCACCGTTGCCAACCAGAAGTGCGTTAAGACGGCTAAATAATAATGATCCACGCATTTGAATATCGCGGCACATACCTTGTGCTGGATGTTGAGAGCGGAGCCGTACATGAGGTAGACAAACCCTCATTTGATGTGATAAGCGCAGTTGAGCAGGGCAATGCCGTAGACGCATTGCCCTATTCTCGTTCATTGATCGACGAGATACTCGGCGAGATCTCGGAATTGAAGGCCGAGGGGCTTTTCGATACCCCCGCGCCCGAGGCTCCCAAGGCGAACGGCGCGGCCTCGCCTATCAAGTCGATGTGCCTCAACGTGGCGCATGACTGCAATCTCCGCTGCGCGTACTGCTTTGCCGAGACGGGCGAATTCCACGGCGGCAGGATGCTCATGCCGTTTGAGACGGCAAAGGCCGCTCTCGATATGCTGATAAAACGCTCCGGCGGCAGGTTCCATCTCGAGGTGGATCTTTTCGGCGGCGAGCCCCTTATGAATTGGGAGGTCGTTAAGCAGATCGTGGCCTATGGGCGTGAGCTTGAAAAGAAGCACAATAAGCATATCAATTTCACTATTACGACGAACGGCGTTGCCCTTGACGATGAGAAGATCGACTTCATCAATAGGGAGATGTTCAACGTCGTGCTTTCACTTGACGGAAGACGCGAGGTGCACGACGCTCTCCGCGTTACGCCGAACAGGAAGGGCTCCTACGATATCATAGTTCCCAAGGCGCAGAAGCTCGTGCGTGAGCGCGGCGAAGGTGAACACTACATAAGGGGGACCTATACGGCTGACAACCTCGATTTCACAGAGGACGTAAAAGCGCTGCATGAGCTTGGTTTCGAGCAGATCTCCGTCGAGCCCGTCGTGCTGAAGCCGGACGAGCCCCACGCCATAAACGACGCCAACGTCGATAAGGCCGTCGCCGAATACGACAGGCTCGCCGATTACGTTATAGAGTCCCGCAGGGAGGGTAAGCCCTTCAATTTCTTCCACTTCTACGTGGATCTTAACAGCTCGCCTTGCCTCGCGAAGAGGGCTCTCGGCTGCGGCGCGGGAGTCGAATACGTTGCCGTTGCTCCCAACGGGGATATCTATCCCTGCCATCAGTTCGTCGGAGATGCTGATTTCCTTCTCGGGAACGTGCTGAATACCGACGAGGAGGGCAACGTCCTGCTTCGCGACGAAGTCAGGGAAAGGTTCGCCTCATGCAACATATTCACGAAGGAAAAATGTTCGCGCTGCTGGGCTAAGTATTACTGCTCCGGCGGATGCGCGGCAAACGCCCATAAGCTGAACGGCTCCATTTCGGAGCCGCCCGAAGTGAGCTGCAAGCTGCTTAAGAAGAGGACGGAGATCGCCATCGGGATGGCGACGGTTAAGTATAACGACTGATACTCCGTTAAGGTGGTTCGATGATAATCTATTCGCCATCTAAATACTATACACCGGAGCAGGAATCCGACCGCAGCGGCGCGTTTCTGCCCATCGTCATGCGCGCGCTGAGGGCAAGAGGCATCATCACCGAGGATGAGCGCCGCCGTTTCATGTACCCCGACCTTTCCGTTCTGCGGGATCCCTTCGAGCTTCCCGATATGCAGAAGGCGGTCGACAGGATAGAGGAGGCGGTCTTCTCGGGCGAGAGCATCTGCGTCTACGGCGATTACGACGTCGACGGAATCTGCGCGACAACGATGCTCCTTCACTATCTTTTGAGCATCGGCGCGGAGGTCTCGTACCGCATCCCTTCAAGGCATGACGAGGGTTACGGAATAAGCCGCAAGGCGATCGACGCACTCGCCGCATCCGGAGTGAACCTCATAATCACCGTCGATAACGGCATCTCCGCATATGATGAGATCGCCTACGCGGGTGAGCTTGGCATAGACGTCATCGTAACGGATCACCATATCCCGCCCGAAAGGATCCCCGAATGCTGCGCAGTGATATGTCATTCGATCGAAGGCTGCTCTTACCCGAGGTATCTCTGCGGAGCGGGCGTTGCGTTAAAGCTCATACAGGCGCTCGGCGGGGTCGAGGCCGCTTCAGAATACATATTCCTTGCCGGAGTCGCGACCGTCGCGGACGTTGTTCCCCTGCTTGATGAGAACCGATTCCTCGTAAAGAGGGCGCTTGAATCCCTGAATAAAGGGGCTTGCTGTATCGGCATGAGGATGCTTCTCGAAAGCCTTCCCTCATCAAGAAAGCCGTATAACGTGTTCACTATCGGTTTCGGAGTCGCGCCGAGGCTCAACGCCTCCGGCAGGATGGGCGACGCTTCTCTTGGCGTCGAGCTCTTCATGACAGAGGATTCCGACGAGGCTGCCCGCATAATCGCAGAGCTCGGCCGCCTCAACGAACAGCGCCAGGCAGAGGAGCAGAGCATACTCGACGAGGCTATCGAGATGGTGGAGGAGCTCGATATCTCCGACAAGCACGCTATACTGCTGGCCTCCGATAAATGGAATTCCGGAGTTATCGGGATAGCCGCCTCCCGCCTTGCGGAGATGTTTCATCGCCCGACCATACTCTTCTCCGTTCACGATAACGCGTATAAGGGTTCGGCGCGGAGCATCGACGGCATCAATATCCATGATGCGCTGAAAGCCAATTCGGAGCTTTTCCTGCGGTTCGGCGGGCATGCCAAGGCCGCGGGAGTCACTATGGAGAGGGAAGCCTTCCCGCGTTTCGTCGAAGCGCTTGAAAAATACTTCACCGAAAACTGCGCGCCGGATGTATTCGTCCCGCGCAAGTGCTACGAGTTTGACGAGGATCTTTCGCAGATCACCATGGAACTCGCTGAACAGTTAGAGATGCTCGCTCCCTTTGGGGAGGGGAATCCCTGTCCGGTGTTCCACGTATCCAACGTGCTGCCCTATCGAATCCGCAGGTTCGGAAGCGACGGTCAGCACCTTCGCATGGATCTCAGGCAGAACCATAAGTGCTTTGAAAGCATCTATTTCTGCGGCGGAAAGAATTTTGAAAACATAATGCGAGCGGAGAGCATTTCGATGCTCTATTCGCCCTTCGTCAACAGCTGGAACGGTTCGGAATCACTTCAGATGAGGGTCATGTCCGTCCGTCCCGATCTGCCAAGGTGTCCGTCCCGGTTCATTCGGGGCAATATGCACCACTTCTATATTTCCTACGTCTTCGACATGGGCGAAAATGACGACCGCATCGAAGACTTTGACGAGTCCAGGCTCCCCGTTTGTTACGGGAAAACTCTTTCCGATGCCGTCAGCTCCTCATTTGCCGGACTTATGGTGCTTGCCTTCTCCACGGAGGGAGCCGAAAACGCCATAAGTGAGCTTGCTCAAAAGGAGATCGAGAACTTCGAGGTCTGCTTCGGCACGATCCCCGAGGGAGTCTTTTCCGGAAACGTTCTGCTTATAGCTCCTATGCTCGATAAGCTCCCCGAAAAGGGCTATAACAAGGTGATCTTCTTTGACGAGCCCTATTGTCCCGAGATCTACGATACCGTGCGGGAAAAGCTTCCTGGGGCTACGGTCACGCGAATGGCGAACTCATATGATTTTGCCGATATCTGCGGCGGATTTTCCATCAGCCGTGATGAGATGGGTCTCTATTACAAGACCATTGCCGCCCTGACTTCGGCAAAGGTCTACTCCGCGCCGGAGCTTGCGGGTCAGCTCTGCGACAGGCTGAAAAGACCGCTTCATCAAACAGTATTCGCCATGAAGGTCTTTCGCCAGCTCGGATTCCTCGTTCACGGTGACGCGAAGGGCGCAAGGCTCATCCAAAGCACTGGCAGAAAACTGACTGAAAGCCCGCTGTATTACGCTGTTTCCGAAACGCAGCATTCCTGCATTTAAGATAATAACATTCAAGAAGGAGAATCCATCATGTACACCGAGAACGATTTCAAGGCCGTTATAAGGGAGATACCCGATTTTCCCAAGGAGGGGATACTCTTTTACGACATCACCACGCTTTTGAAGGATCCCACCGCTTATTGTGAGCTGATAAACCGGATGGCTGATTCTCTCCGCGATCTTGACGTCGACGTAGTCGTAGGTCCGGAGGCGCGCGGCTTCGTTGTCGGCTCGCCGGTCGCCTACGCTCTCAACGCGGGTTTCGTTCTTGCAAGGAAGCCCGGCAAGCTCCCCGCCGAGGTCGAGAGGCTTTCCTACGGACTTGAATACGGAAGCGATACGCTCGAGATCCACAAGGACGCTATCAGACCCGGTATGCGCGTGGCCATCGCGGACGACCTTCTTGCGACCGGCGGCACCGCCCTTGCTACCGCAAAGCTCATCGAATCCATGGGGGCGACGGTCGTCGGGCTCCGCTTTGCGATAGAGCTTACGGATCTCAACGGCGCCGAGAAGCTCAAGGAATACGACGTCCGTTCCATAATGAAGTACTGATATAATAAAGCATTCAGACGGGGGGGTGAACCTGTGGATCGTCTTATTTCCCTATGTGAAAAGAAATACTCGCCCGAAAAGGTCGAGATCATAAAGCGCGCTTCCGAATTCGCAAAGGCCGCTCACGAAGGGCAGAAGCGTGAATCAGGCGAACCCTATTACACACATCCGGAGTCCGTTGCGATATCCCTCTGCAAGATGGATATGGACGCCGATACTGTCGCCGCGGGCCTGCTCCACGACGTTGTGGAGGACGGCGACGGCATTACGGTCGATAAGATCTGCGAGCTATTCGGCGAGGATATCGCAAGGATGGTCGACGGAGTCACCAAGCTGACGAAGACGGGGCACGCCTCCGATCTTCAGACGAGGGAGGACCGTCAGGCGGAGAACCTTCGCAAGATGTACCTCGCCATGGCGAACGACGTCCGCGTCGTTATCATAAAGCTCGCCGACAGGCTCCACAATATGAGGACTCTCGGCAACTGCTCACTTGAAAAGCGTCAGAGGATAGCGAGGGAGACCCTTGACGTATATGCTCCGCTTGCGGATCGTTTCGGTATGGGCGCGATCAAGGCGGAGCTGGAGGATCTCTCGTTCGAGTATCTCTACTCCGAGGAGTGGCGGCATCTGTGCTCGCTCATAGAGCCCAAGCAGGAGGAACGCATGAAGCTCCTCAATACCGCGATGAAGACCATCGGAGAGGCGCTTGAGAAGGCCGGCATAAAGAACGAGATCAGCGGACGAAGGAAGCATATGTACTCCATATTCCGCAAGCTCAAAAGGAACAATACGAAGAATCTCAACGAGATCTACGATCTCGTAGCAATTCGTGTCATAGTGGGGACGGTCAACGACTGCTACGCAGCATTGGGAGTGATACATTCCATCTGGAAGCCCATGCCCGGCAGATTCAAGGATTACATATCCATGCCCAAAACGAATATGTACCGCTCCCTGCATACGACGCTTTTCTCCGACCTCGGCATGCCTTTCGAGGTGCAGATCCGCACGCAGGAGATGCATCGCACGGCGGAATACGGCGTTGCGGCGCATTGGCTCTACAAGGAGGGCAAGGCCCGTCCCGACGAGCTTGACAGCAAGCTTGCCTGGGTGAGGGATCTCGTCAATTATGAGGGCGACGCCGATTCCACGAGGGAATTCATAGAAAACATCCAGAAGGATTTCTTCTCGGATTACGTTTACGTTCTGACGCCTAACGGGGAGATAATCGACCTTCCGGCGGGTTCCACACCGATAGACTTCGCTTACAGGATCCATACGAACGTAGGCAACCACATACAGCACGCGAAGGTCAACGGCGCGCTTGTTAAGCTCGACCATAAGCTCAAGACCCATGACGTCGTTGAGATAATCACAAATCAGCAGGCCGCTCCCGGCAGGGATTGGATCAATTACGCCAAGACCTCCCACGCCAAAACGAAGATCCGCCAGTATTTCAAGAAGGCGAACCGCGAAGAGAACATCGTAAAGGGCAGGGAGATGCTGGCGGAAGCGGCCAAACGCCAGGGCAAGAAGCTCACCGATATAGGCAAGCCGGAGTATTTCGCCCCGATAATTAAGCGATACACCCTCAACGACGTTGACGACGTCTATGCGGCGATAGGCTACGGCGGCATGACTACGGGTCAGGTCCTCCACAGGCTCATAGAGGAGTACCGCAAGGAGGAAAAGGCCGCTGCCCTCGAGGAACGCCAGCAGCGCAAGGAGGACCTCCATGAGAGCTTCGACGAACAGGGCAGGGGAGTCATTGTCAAAGGCGAACACGATATGGTAGTGCATTTCGCAAGATGCTGCACGCCCGTGCCCGGCGATGAGATCTTCGGCTACGTGACGAGGGGCCGCGGCGTTTCCGTCCACAGGAAGGACTGCACTAACGCGGAACAGCTCCTGCTCGACGTAGAGCGGATAATCCCCGTTGAATGGGTCACCGGCAATTCACAGACCTTCCCCGTCACGATACACGTTCTTGCCAACGAACGCCCGGGCATAATGATGGAGATCACGCAGCTTCTCCTCAGCATGAAGATAAACACCAAGTACCTCAACGCCAAATCCGGCGGAAGCGTCGTGGATATCAACCTGACCTTCGACATACAGAATTCCGAACAGCTTCAGAGCATCATAAGGAGCATACAGAAGCTCGATTCGGTCATAGAGGTCGAGCGTTCCAAACAGACGGCATAACATGAGAGCAGTCATTCAGCGCGTCAGCCGCGCATCAGTCGAAATAGACGGCGAGACGGTCGGTTCCATCGGGAAGGGGTTCCTCGTCCTGTTGGGCGTCCACTCCACGGACGTGATCGCCGACGCCGATTATATTATCAAGAAGGTCTCGGGCCTTCGCGTGTTTGAGGATGCGGACGGGAAGATGAACCTTTCCCTTAAACAAGCCGGAGGGGAGATACTCCTCATCTCGCAGTTCACCCTCTTCGGAGACGTCCGCCATGGCAACAGGCCCTCTTTTATCGAGGCGGCTCTTCCCGAAAGGGCGGTCCCTCTCTACGAATATACGGTCGACCGCTTTCGCGCCGATTTTAAGGTCGAGACCGGAAGGTTCGGCGCGGACATGAAGGTGAGCCTCGTAAACGACGGCCCGGTAACGATAATGCTTGACAGCAAAAAGCTATTTTGAATCCTATGCTTAACATCAGATCGATCCCCACAGGGCCGCTCGCGGTCAACACATACGTAGTCTGGTATGACGAAGGATCCTCCGGAAAGAAGGAATGCGTGGTAATCGATCCCGCAAATTCCGGGAAGATATTAAAAGCCATTGATGAGCTCGGGCTTCAATTGAAGGCCATACTCATCACGCACGGGCATTTCGATCATATCATGGGCGTCGCAAAGCTGCGAGAGGCTACTGGTGCCCGGGTCTATATAAACAGGCTCGACGCCAAGGCGATGAGCGATAACGGAGCGAGCCTCGCTTCCATGATCGGGTTCAGGGTCGATCCGGCGCAGGTGGACGTATTCGTTGACGATAAAATGCACTTCTCCGAGGCGGGCATTGAGTTTGACGTCATCCATACTCCCGGTCACACGAAGGGCGGCGTATGCTACGTTATCGAAAATGAGCGGGTGATATTCTCCGGCGACACGCTCTTTTTTATGAGCTACGGCAGGACAGATCTCCCCGGCGGGGACGCGGTCGCCCTCTATGATTCGCTCATTTACCGTCTTTTCTCACTTAAAGGCGATTACCGCGTGCTCCCCGGGCATGACAGGGAGACCACCCTCGATTTTGAACGGAGCCATAATATCTGCGTTTTAAACGGAGTCTGCGAATGAGGCTGATCACTAACCGACCCGAATTCTATAACGATATCTGCGAGGAGATAAGGCTCTTCATTCCTCGCGGTGAGATCTCCCTCGACTCGGAGCAGGACGGCGAAAGCACGCTCTCACTGCTCTTTTCTCATAACGAGGATTTCACCGCCGAGGCCGTCTATGAGCATGAAGGGAAGTCCTGCCGATACGTTCACAAAACACCCGCAAGATTTGAAAACGATGTCGTCGAAAAACGCTACGCCAAGCGCTGCATGAAGACCGCCTGCTTTCGTGCGCTCCGGCAGGCTTACCCGGATAAACTCATTCCCTGGGGCTCCTTGACGGGCATACGGCCAACGCGTCTCCTGCGCGAACTGACAGAGACCGAGGGCCGTGACGCGGCTCTTCGCTTGATGCGCGATGAGTTTGACGTGACCGAACCGAAGATACTCCTGGCGGATGAGATCAACCGCGTTCAGCTCCCTTATTTACGGAGCGCGGGGGAGAGCGATCTCGGCGTTTACGTCGGGATCCCGTTCTGCCGTACCCGCTGCCTCTATTGCTCGTTCGCTTCGCGTCTGCGCACCAAAAAGACCGATATGGCGGCATATCTTCGCGCGCTTCATAGGGATATCGAGCTCGGCTCCGAAATGGCGCGGTCCCATCGACTTTCTCAGAGATCCTTCTACGTCGGCGGCGGGACGCCTACGATCCTCACGGAGGATGAGCTCGGCGCCCTTCTTGATAAGATCTGCTCCTGCTATGATACGGCCGGCAGGGAGTTCACGGTTGAGGCCGGCAGGCCCGATACTATAACTAAGGAAAAGCTCCTCATAATGAAGGCGCATGGGGTTAACAGGGTATCCGTCAACCCCCAGACCATGTGCGACCGAACGCTGAAGATAGTCGGACGCGATCACACTTCCGATGATATCATCGCCTGTTTTGAAATGGTAAAGGACGTCGGGTTCGATTCTGTCAACATGGATCTTATCGCCGGACTTCCGAATGAGAGCATTGACGATTTCGCATCCACATTAAATGCCGTCGGCAAGCTCGACCCGGATTGCCTTACCGTCCATACCCTTGCGATCAAGCGGGCGTCAAGGCTGCATGAGCACATGGATGAGTATGAGCTCCCCTCCGTTGATGAAGTCGATCGCATGGTCGATATGGGGCTTTCGGCCGCACGAGGCATGGGAATGAGTCCGTATTATATGTACAGGCAGAAGTACATGGCGGGGAATCTCGAAAACGTCGGATACTCAAAGCCCGGTTCTGTCTGTGTTTACAACATCGATATGATGGAGGACGGCATGAGCATACTCGCTCACGGAGCGGGCGCAATGACCAAAAGGGTGTTCGACGGGGGAGGAAGGATAGAACGAGTCCCCAACAACAAGGATATAGAGACATATACGGCAAAGATCGAAGAAACGAACGCCGAAAGAGAAAAGCTGTTCAATCTGTAACACAGCATAACAAAAAGCTCACCCGAACGGATGAGCTTTATTGTTAATCAATACTTGCGCTTCCTGGCAGCCTCAGCCTTCTTCTTGCGCTTTACGCTGGGCTTCTCATAGTGTTCACGACGCCTTGCATCGGCAAGGATACCGGAGCGGGCGCACTTACGCTTCCAACGCTTGAGGGCGCTCTCCAGGGATTCGTTTTCACCAACATGAATTTCCATTGACCTATTTCCCCCCTCTCTTATGCGGGACATCCGTTCATTGAGCGTGAACCCAAAATACCTATACATTATACTTGCACAAGTCTCGTTTGTCAACACCAATCCGGATGAAATCTCCCGATTTTCATAATATATCTGTATGAGATTGACACGCGGGCGGGATTGAATTATAATTGATCGACGAAATCAAGGAGTTGTTAACCATGTTAAAAGCAAGATACAGGTTGGCGGAGGACGAGATCAGGGATCTTTCTCTCGAAAAGGAGGCGGATCTCGAACACCCCGTATTCGGAGAGGGGAATGAGAATAAACCTCTTATTATGTTCATCGGAGAGGCTCCTGGTCGTGAAGAGGCCGCGTGCGGCCGTCCTTTTGTCGGGAAGGCGGGCAAGCAGCTGGACGCAATGCTGGAGCTTGCCGGCATAGACAGGGAAGCCGTGTTCGTAACAAACGCAGTTAAATATCGACCGGTAAAAAGGAACGGAGCAAGGCTTAGCAACAGGACTCCCATGCCGCTGGAGGTCGCATACGGGCTCGACCTTCTCCGCTATGAGATATCCGTCGTTCACCCTCATGTGATAGCTCCGCTCGGGAACGTCCCTTATTCCGCGATCCGTCTGTTAGCCGACAGGGTCTTCGGGGAAAAGACGATCGGTCTCGCCCACGGAATGCCGATCGTCTATCATATCGGAGGAGAGGCCAGGATGATCTTTCCGCTCTATCATCCGGCGGCGTCCATCTACAACAGGGAACTTAAACCGGTTCTTGAAAACGATCTTATACGCCTCGGCGAACTCGTGAGATCGTTTGGTGTGGAATGAGAGAATATGAAACAGCAGGAGTTTTCGCTCTTGCTGTTTTGCGTTCATGACTTTACTGTTCGGCGCTCTTTTGCCTCTTATTCCTGCGGATGACTATCTCCGCTACGCCGAGACCGAGCATCGTAAGAGCTGTAACGACGGCGATTATTCCGAGCACGCGGAACCATGCCATGAGCTTTTCGCCCGTCGAGGTTATGAGCCCGTCGAGCATCTTACCGAGGCCGGCTTCGTCGTTGACGACTTCGATCGAATCCCCCTGCGAAGGATCGTCGGCGGGGATGAGAGCGTCGTAATCGATCTGATCTGCGGTGACGTAAGCCTCGTGAGTGTGGGGATTGCCGGAGGGATCCTCCGCCGTGAGGACGAAAACAAGCTCTCTGACTTCACCGATATTGACTTCGACGTTTGCCTTTTCAGTTGCGCCGACGGCAAGCGAATCAAGCGTGTAAAGCTCGTAATCGAGCTCCTTTTCGGTGACGGAAAGGTTGTGGAATTCCATCGATCCGGTATTCTCAAAAGTGAATTCTATCCCAATGACCGAGGCTTCGCTGAGCGAGGTGGTAGTAACGGCGGTGAAGGAGAGCCCGAGAAGGGACATATCTATATACGGTCTGACTACGTAGCTCGCGGTATTGTCCTTGAATTCGGTGTTGTTATAATCGTAGCCTTCGATGCTGAAAACGACGTAACGAACGGTTTCGGGATTCGGAACGAAGTATTCGAGCTTCTTCGTTTCGCCGACGGCAAGCGAGAAGGGTTCCGTGGAGACGCTGTTCCCAAGCTCATCCTTGACTACGAGCGAGCTGAGCTTCTGGTTGCCGTTATTCGTGAGCCAAAGTGTGAAGGGAACTCCTTCCGGAGTCGCCGTGCCCTTCTGTATCTCCTTCGTCAGCTGGGATTGGATGAGCCCGATCGTCAGCGCGGAGACGTTCTTCGTGAGCTGAGTGCTGCTGCCCTGGGCATAGAACGTGATCACTGGCTGTGAAACGATGGTCGAATTACCCATGGTCAGCGTGTGGACGTATTCCTTCGTCGCTCCGGGATCGAGCGAGAACGGGGAGATGAGCGGCGAAGTCGAACCCTTCACGTAACGGTCGACAAGGGTGATATTAGTCAGCCGGACGGAGCCGGAATTCGTGAACGTGTACGTGATGGTGACCTCTGTACCCTCGGAAGCGTTGATGGGGTTCGCCGTCCTTACGACGGAAAGATACGGCGAGGCGTTGAGACGGCTTATCTTGCAGGTGACGGTATCGCTCTTATGCTGACCGCGGTCGGTCCAGCTTACTGTGAAGGGAAGATCCACTCCGATCATACCGGAAGAAACGTGCATGGTGGAGGAGAAGGTCTTACTTGCGCCGGGGGCGACGGTAACGCCCTGCGTCTGGAAGGAGACGCCGTAGGAGTTGGTTATCGTGATGCCCGTATAATCGCCGCTGCCGGAGGACCTTTCGGGCTCCATGGGAGCCGCGCCGCGTGAAGGCTCGCCGAAATCGATGCTGCCGTGACCCTCAGGCGGATCGGTGGGCGCCGGAGTCTCGATAGGCTCGGGCGTGGGCGCGTGAGTCACGGGTACGTCCGTCGGAGCGGTCGTCGGAGCGGGGGTATGCGTGGTCGAAGGCGGGGTCGTGGGGTTGACCGGCGTCGACGAGCTGTTCGTGTTCGTCAGCGTGATGCTTACGGTAACGTTGCCTTCCTGGGCAAGTTCCTTCGGGGAAACGGATATTGAAACATGAGCCGTCGAAGTGACTGCATGTGTAAATGCGGGCATGATTGCGCAGATCATCACCGCGGCAAGCACGAATGCGGCGGCTCTTTTGAAAAACTTAGTCAAAATGCGCACTCCTCTCTTTTATCATTCATCCTTTATTATAACCCATTTATGGGTGAAAGAGCAAGTACATTCTTTCGGGAAATAAAAAATATTTTTTCCGCCGAATGTGTCAGTTTCTTTAAATCTATTGCAATGGCAGTCAAAGATGATATAATTGAACTGTAAATACATGTTCGATCAAGGAGCTTAAAATCATGCGAAAGATTTGCGCGGCGGCTCTTTGCCTTGCCGTTCTGACCGTATTTGTTTTCTCGGGATGCTCTCTTAAAAAGAGCGCCGCTCCCGATCCTACCGAGACGGTCGTTTCCATAGGAGATCAGAAGGCGAGCCTTGCCGTCTTCAAGGCACTGTATGATACTTACCTTCCCTACATGCAGTATTACGGGCAGGATCCGCTCGAGAGCGCGTCCTCGCTTGAAACGTTTCAGGATTGGATACTCGATTCCCTAACGGGGGATATAGTCACCCGCCATCAGGCAGACGCAGCAGGCTTTACTCTCACCCCGGAGCAGGAGGCGGAATGCGGCGCACAGACCGAGGAAGAGCTCAACGATCTGCACGATCAGCTTATGAGCTATGCCGAGCAGAGCTATTCCGACGATCCTTCCATTCCGGTCGATTCGTATTTCGAGTCGCTCGTCAATTCCGAATCCGAATACTATACCGGAGTTTCCATGAGCTGGGAGGATTATAAGGCCTACTATACCGCAGAAGCGCGCGACGCGTACATCGTCACCGCCTACAAGGATCACGTCTGCCGTGAGTTCGTCCCTTCGGAGAGCGATATCAGATCATGGTATGAGACGGCGCTTGAGAACGACAAAGCCAATTATACCGATTCTCCGGAAAAGTACAAGGCCGACGAGGAGCTTTACGAGATGAACCGCGGAAGCGGGGAAGAAACCTATCCGATCACATACGTTCCCGCCGGATACTGCAGGGTCATGCATATCGTCGTGACTCCGCAGGGAGATCTGCCGAAGGAGTATTCCGATAAGCTGAAGCGCATGGAGGAGATAAAAACGGAATACGCGGATCTCGCTTTTGAGGACGCGCTGAACGGTACTGACGCAAATTCCGCCGCCATAGCCGCGCTTATTAATGAATACATGGGTCTTAAGGAGGAATCGGATTCCGCTTTCGATACCTACGTTGAGGAGGCCCGCAACAAGATCTATATGGCTTACGGCGAGCTTGAATCGGGTAAGGCGTTTGAAGATGTAATGCTCCGCTATACGGAGGACGAGCGCGTCGTCGGTTCAGACTCTGCCGAAGGCTGCGAAGCGTTCCGCGTGAAGGGGGAACTCATAAGCCTCACTCACGAAGCGCTCGAGGATTGGAGCTCAGTCGTTAAGGCCGAGTTTTCTAAGCTCGTCAAGGGGCGTTATTCCGGAGTCTTCATGGACGAGGGCAGCTACCACATAATCTACTACGCTTCCGACGAACCCGCCGGTGAAGTCCCTCTCGAGCTCATACACGACGACGTAGAGGCGATCTGTACGGAGGGCGTCCAAAATGCCCAGTGGGATCTCATAATCGAGGAGTGGAAGAAGGACCCCGCGCTGAAGGTGAATATGGAGCTCATCCGTCAGGTCGGGCTTGAAGATCTTAATAAGGAGGATGAATGATGAGGCTCGATAAATTCCTCAAGGTATCAAGGCTCATTAAGCGCAGAACGGTCGCAAACGAAGCGTGTTCCGCGGGAAGGGTCACCGTAAACGATAAGACCGCGAAACCCTCGACAGAGGTAAAAGAGGGCGATATCATCAGCATCAGGTTCGGCTCAAGGGAGCTCACCGCGCAGGTGCTCTCCATACGCGAATTCGCGCCGAAGGAACAGGCGGGGGATATGTACCGCATCATCTCCGGCGACAGCAGCGCTTTTTGATATGGATATGAAGACCTGCGCCGTACTGCTTGCAGCCGGGGGCTCATCAAGGATGGGGACCGACTCCGAAGGCAGGCATATCAATAAACTTACGATCGATATAGAGGGTATGAACGCTATCGAAAGGTGCGTTCGTACCTTTTCGCGCTGTGTCGACGGGATAGTGATAGTCTCCTCCGAGGCAAATGAAGAAGCCGCTCTCTTGGCGGAACGCCTTTCGGAAGTCCCGGTGAAAACAGTCCGCGGGGGAGAGAGACGGCAGGATTCCGTCCTGAACGGCGTCCGTGCGGCAAACTGCGGGATAGTCGTGATCCACGACTGCGCAAGGTGCTTCGTTACGGAAAGGATCATCATGGAAGCTGTCGAAAGCGCCGCGGCATACGGTTCCGGGGCGGCGGCCATAAAAGTGCGAGATACCGTAAGATACGGGGGCGGCGCCGCGCCTGTAGACAGGAACGGCCTCATGCAGATGCAGACGCCCCAGGCTTTTGACAGGGAAAAACTCATTGCCGCGTACACTGAGGCCGGTGATGCGACCGACGACGCCGCGATATGGGAACGCGTCTTCGGGCCCGTGCGTCTGACCGGGGGTAGCATCTCCAATCAGAAGATAACGGAGAGGGACGATATCCCCGAATTCATCAGGTTTGCAAGAGGAGGTCATGATATGCGTTTCGGAATAGGCGAGGATACTCACAGGCTCGTTCCCGGAAGGAAGCTGATCCTGGGCGGCGTTGAAATACCGTTCCGCCTCGGGCTGCTCGGTCATTCCGACGCCGACGCTCTGATCCACGCCGTCATCGACGCGATGCTCGGCGCTGCCGCTCTCGGTGATATAGGCAGGCATTTCCCGGATACCGATCCGAAATACAAGGGGATATCGAGCGTCATACTTTTAAAGAAAGCCGCTTCCATGCTTCGCGAAAACGGATATGAGATCGGCAATACGGACGCCGTCATAACCGCTCAGGAGCCGAAGCTCGCTCCGTATATCGACGAAATGCGCAAAACAATAGCCGACGCACTCGGCGTCGGCATTGAAAGGGTCGGGTTAAAGGCGACCACCCCGGAGCATCTCGGCCCCGAAGGCAATTCAGAGAGTATCACCGTCAGGGCTATTGCCTGCATCCGCAGTATCTAAAGGATCGGCTTCCGCGGCGACGGGAGCCTCGTCAACGTCGGGAGCTTCCGAGGCTTTCGATGCGGCTTCCGCAGCGGGGCATCCTCCGCAGCCGGGGCAGGCAGCCGGTTCCTCGGGAACTTCGCCGAAGGGCTTACCGGCCTTGTTGGTGAGTTCGCGGAAGGGATAGTTCTTCACTTCGAACGTCCCGTCCGCAAGCTGGACTTTGACGGCTGTCGTCTCGCTGATCACGTTGTTTTCAAGAGCCGTCCCGACGCCGTCGGGAGCGACGACCTCCTTGCCGACTTTCGGCATTATCTTATGCATGCTCTCGTAGCTTGATTGCTCGAATTTAAGACAGCACATGAGCCTCCCGCAGATACCGGATATTTTCGTCTGGTTAAGCGAGAGGTTTTGTTCCTTCGCCATTTTGATGGAAACCGGTATGAAATCCGTGAGGAAAGAAGCACAGCAGATGGGCCTGCCGCAGACTCCGAGCCCGCCGAGCATCTTGGCTTCATCGCGGACGCCGATCTGGCGAAGCTCGATCCTCGTTTTGAACACGCCCGCAAGATCCTTTACAAGTTCCCTGAAATCGACCCTGCCGTCGGCGGTGAAATAGAACATGATCTTCGATCCGCCCCATGCGTATTCTACTTCGACGAGCTTCATAACAAGGCCGTGCTCCTCGATCTTTCGCTGACAGATGGCAAAGGCGTCCTTCTCCTTTTGCTTATAAAGGCGCCTCTGTTCGTGATCCTCCGGAGTCGCCACGCGGATCACGGGCTTCAACGGGGTCACGAGCTGCTCGTCCGGAACGAAATGCGGGGCTTCCGAAACGTCCCCGAATACGATGCCGCGAGCCGTATCCACGATGACACCGTCGCCTGCTTTTACCTCGTATTCGAGCGGGTCGAAATAATAGATCTTGCCGCCTTCCTTAAAGCGGACTCCGATAACCTTACTCATTTATATTACTCCTGCTTATTTTTTTCCTTGAAAGGAGCGCAAGCTCCGAAAACAGTCTGTCAAACGCGGCGCCGCCCGAAGCGTTGCTCATTAGCCGCTGCGCGTTCTCCGTTAACTTATCTATAATACATCCGATCTGCCCGATTGTAAAGTGCAAACCGTGTTTTTTTAACCATTCACCCCTGTCGGGGCAGTACTCCGGCTCCATTCCGAATTGACTGAGCATAAGGTCATGGCAGTAGAGGAGGAGGAATTCGTTTGCTTCATACAGATCGGCGCGGGCATATTTCTGTTTTGAGAAGGAATAATCCGGCCTGCCTGCAAGAGCGGCTTCAAAAGAGGCGATGGCCTCTTTGCGAAGCGTCCTAAGGTCCTCATCCTCATATAGGCGGAGCGCTCTTCCGGTGATCCCGCCGCTCATGTCGGCGAAGAGCGCGGCTTCTTTCTCCGATGCGCCCTTTTCGATAAGCATTCGAATAACGTCTTTTCTTTCGCCGGAGGGCAACCGAAGTATCATACACCTTGAACGAATCGTTGAAAGCACCCCATATTCGTTTCCCGTGAGTATGAAATGGGTGTCTTCAGGCGGTTCCTCAAGTACCTTCAGCATTGCGTTCTGTACCAGCTGAGTCAGCAGGTGAGCGGATCGCATAACTACGACGCGGCCGCTGCTCCCGTAGGTCTCACGATAGATCTCCGGCCGAATGTTTTCGCGGAACTCGCCGATCGTTACCGATCCCTCATATTCCATGTAATCCGGGTCGTTGGGCAGCCTTTCGACGTCCTCCCTTCCATAGAGCATCAGCGAAGCAGCTCGCCTTGCGGCGCCGTCGGTAAGCTCCGTATCGCTCCCGGTAAGGAAATAGGCGTGCAGCGTTCTGCCCGCAAGTATGGACCTTCTGAATTTCAGCTCTGTATCATTCATCCTCTTTCAATACGGCGGCCATTTCATCGAAGAGCCCGAAAAGCTCTGCGCCGACAAGTCTCGCTTCCGATAGGAAGTCGACCGCGTCTTTCGATATTCTTTCCCCCGGGAAGAGCACGGCAGTCCCCGGCGGGTAGCATCCGGCGGCGCAGGAACAGATCCTGCCGACGGAGCCCGAAAGAGGGACGAGCTCGGCTTTTCCCATCACGGCTTCCCGTACCCCGACGAATGCGCCGGCTTCATCACCTGAACGGAAAGCGGGGAACGGACGTGCAGAGGTGCTTTCGGGCAGATCTGCGAGCGCATTTATCAGCATATCATACCATTCATCGGGATCTCTCGGCGTCGTTATAAGTGTAACGGCCTCCGAGTCCGCCATTTCCGGGAATACGTTCAGCCTCTCAAGATGAGCTGAAAGCGCGTACCCGCTCATACCTTCGGCCGTGATAACGATCCTTGTCGGATCCCCGGCAACGCCGTCTCCGGAGCCCACAACGCGTATCCGCGGGATCGACGCGAGCTTTTTTCGAATGCCGAGTATCCTTTCAACGTGTTTATCCCAATCGTCGGGCGCGAGAACGGCGCTTTCTATCGAAAGCATCAGTTCATAGGAAGGGCTTGTCGTTTGATACGGATCCAGAGCGCGCTCGACCTCCCATCTCGTTTTATTGAGACTTCTTCCCGTGAGAAGCACTGCCGTCTGCGTCAGAGCGGCGAGGGTCTTATGCGTGCTTACGCACCAGGCGTCGGCATGGGAGGGGACGGGAGGGAGCCTGTCAGAAAAGGCAAAGTGGGCGCCGTGAGCGCAGTCGACGAACAACAGCGCGCCTCTTTCGTGAGCGGCGGACGCGATCCCGTCAATGGGGCAGACCGCCCCGCGATAGGTCGGCGAGGTTATGAATACCGCGTCGCATGGATGCTTATCAAGAGCATCGGCGACCTGTTCCGCCGTTATGATCCCTTCGCTGTCCGGGAAAATTCCGAAGCATTCATGCCCCGTCAGAGCAAGCCCGTTTATAACGGATCTGTGGCAGTTTCGACCGAGCAGGACGCGGCTTTGGGGCGGAAGGAGCGAGAGCATGGCAAAATTCCCCGCGGTTGAGCCGTTGACGAGAAAATGCGCATCCGCCGCGCCGAGCGCTTCGGCGCAGAGCCGCTCGGACTCGAGAATAGCTCCGGAGGGAAAATGCAGGTTATCCGTCCCGGTGATCTCCGTCACGTCGAAAACGGATACGCTTCCCTTATGCCCGGGCATATGAAAGCGAGCGGGGTGCTTTCCGGCATATTCCGATATGGCCTTTTTGAGAGGAAACTCGCTCATTCCCGCGCCATTGCTTCCTTCAGGTGGGTGATGAATTCTTCGGACGGAGTAAAATAAACGCGCCTCGTTTTGCCTTCCTGGCGAATGAGAAGCGAGTGTGCCGCGCTCTTGTTTGCGGTGCAGTACGTGAATTCCTCATCAGCCGCCGCATCCATCCCCGGTTCGAGGAGGGAGATCATCTCCTCCTTCTTTATGACGGCAAGTATCTCGCCCTTCGCGCTGACGGTCCTCTCGAAAACGACGGTGCCGACGGGGTAGGGGTGATCCTCATGCGTGATATAATCGTCGAACCTCGGATCGTACTCTGTCTGAGGTTCCGAATAGAACACAGTATAGCGCCAACCTACTATACGCAGACGATAGATGATATAGATGAGCCCCGCAAAAACAGCGGCGAGCGCATACAGCGGAACGTTGCTCGAAAGCTTTGAGCGAAGCACGGTCGCCAAAGTCCCCGCGATAAGAAAGAACACTATGAGAGCGATGAATATTATCGTATCCGTTTTGGATGAACCGTTCATTTTATCATGGCTTTCCTGGTACATTGCTGCCTCCGTAATGAATTAATTTGAGGATGGATCCCATCTGTAAAGCTTCAGATCCACGTGACCTTCCCTGACTTCAACACCTTCGCGGCGGAGGAGCTCCTCCTGCACGTTCATTCCGCCGAAAGCAAAGGCGGGGGAGAGCCTGCCGTTCCTGTCGACTACTCTGTGGCAGGGGATAACTCCCGGTTCCGGGTTGACGTGCAGTGCGTAACCGACGACTCTCGACCATTTCGGGTTCCCCGCAAGAGCGGCTATCTGACCGTAGGTCGCGGCCTTCCCCTTGGGGATCCTCTTTACCTGTTCGTAAATCAGTTCGAATGAATTCATTTTTCCGCCTCAAAGGGGATCCGAATGTATGAAACAGGCTCGCCTTCTTTGAACTCTATCCGGAACCCCATTCCGGGTTCGGGCGTGAATTCATATCGGGAATTAGTGCTTTTGAACCAACTCCCCATAAGGCCGCCGATAACTCCTCCGTGTGAGATGCAGACGGCGTCCTCGCCGCGGGAAATGATGAGCGATATCGCCTCAAGAGCCCTTTGAGTGACCGAAACGCCGCTTTCGCCTCCGGGGCAGACGTTGGCTTCGTTGTCGCCGGTGATCCATTCGATATATCGCGGATCGTTTTTGAGATCCTCGTACGTCCGCATTTCGAAGACTCCGAAATCGATCTCTCGCATTCCCGTGAGAGCTTCATGCGGAACGTCCCCGTATAGCGCCTTCAGGCTCTGTTCTGCGCGAAGCATACCACTCGTATAGAAGCGTTCCGCTTTCGGATAAACACGCTCACGGCGCAATAGGCAAAGCTCCGCGAGCCCTTCCTCCGCAAGAGGGAGATCGGTGCTTCCGTAGTACAGCCGTTTGAGATTGCCGACGGTCTTTCCGTGCCGTATGAGCGCTATATACATCTGCGAAGTTCTCCTTATCCAAATATAATACCATAACCGGGTCGATTTCACAAGCGCGGATTTATCATTAATCATCGAATGAAGGAACAAAAACGCCCCGGCGTGAGCATGCCGGGGCGGATGGCTGATTCGCGGATCAATCCTCCTTCACGAGGATGTTGCGTTCCGTCTTCGGATCGAAGAAGTGCATGACCTTTCCGGTAAAAGTGATGTTCAGCTTCTTGCCGGAAACGAGGGAACAGCGCTTTTCGGGATCGAGATCTACAGTGGGGACGCGGAC
Organism: Clostridia bacterium; assembly: GCA_017509785.1. GTDB lineage: Bacteria > Bacillota > Clostridia > Christensenellales > CAG-138 > UBA3857. The sequence goes on along the minus strand of JAFWOT010000012.1, from coordinate 284,890 downwards.
TATGATCCTCGTTCCGTCTTCGGTATAGACGTGAAGGTGCAGCTCGCTGCCCATCATCTCGTTGACCTCAAGGGTGACGGGTATGGTGTTCGGGCCGCCGTTCTCCGTAAGAGTGATGTGCTCCGGACGAACGCCGAGTATGATCTCGCCATCGCGGGCATTGAGAGCCTTCAGCTCTTCGTTTTTGAAGCCGGTGACTTCGATCTCGGAACCGAACGGAGTTACGCAGTAATTCCCGTTCATGTTCCTCCGAAGGTTCGTCCGCATGATGTTCATCTTGGGAGCGCCGATGAATTCGGCGACGAACAGGTTCTCGGGCATTTCGAACACCTGGGTGGGGGTGCCGACCTGCATGATGTAACCGTCCTTCATTATAACGATCCTGTCGCCGAGAGTCATCGCTTCGGTCTGGTCGTGAGTTACGTATACGAAGGTCGTATCGAGCTTTTGCCTCAAAAGAATTATCTCGGCGCGCATCTGATTGCGCAGCTTTGCGTCAAGGTTCGAGAGGGGCTCGTCCATGAGGAACACCTTCGAATCCCTGACCATTGCACGGCCGATGGCGACACGTTGCCTCTGACCGCCGGAGAGGGCGCGGGGCTTGCGCATGAGGTAATCCGTTATGCCGAGTATCTCGGCGGCGTTGGTGACCTTGTTGTAGATCACGTCCTCGGGGAGCTTCTGCAGGCGGAGCGAGAACGCGATGTTGTCATACACCGTCATATGGGGATACAGCGCGTAGTTCTGGAAAACCATCGCGATGTTTCTGTCCTTCGGCTGGAGATCGTTGACGACCTCGCCGTCGATCTCGATCGTGCCTTCGGAGATATCTTCAAGCCCCGCTATCATGCGCAGGGTCGTCGATTTACCGCAGCCGGAGGGGCCGACGAAAACGACGAATTCCTTGTCCTTGATCTCAAGATTAAAGTCATGGACGGCAACGACCTTTTTATCGTAAATCTTTTTGACGTTAGTGAGTTTAACGCTTGCCATAAATTAATTCTCCTTTCAAACTTAACCCTTGACCGCGCCGCCTGTGACGCCTTCGACGTAGTAGCGCTGCAGGCAGAGGAACAGTATCGTAACGGGGATCGCGACTACTACGCCGCCTGCGCAGAACATCGTGTAGTGTGAATTGATCTGGTCGAGACTCAGCCAGCTGTTCAGACCTACGGCGACGTTCATTCCCGCGGAGGTGTTCATCGAGATGTACCTTGCGAATACGAAATCTCCCCAGGGAGCCATGAATGCAGTCAGTATCGTATAGATGACTATCGGCTTTGCGAGGGGGAGTATTATCCTGAAGAGGACCTGAGCCTTGGTGGCTCCATCCATGCAGGCGGCCTCATCAAGGGATTTGGGGATCGTATCGAAGAAGCCCTTCGATACGTAGTAACCCATGCCGGAGGAGGCAATGTAAACGAGTATGAGGCCCGGAACGGCGTTCGCCTGTGTCAGGCCGAGATCCTTAAGAACGCGGTAGAGGATTATCATCGTCAGCATGCCGGGGAACATCCCGAGTATAAGCATGAAGCTCATCAGGGGCTTACGCATCTTGAAGCGGAAGCGCGAGAGAACGTAGCTCATGCAGAGGACGATGATCGTCTGAAGCACGGCGACAACGAGAGCCATAATGAACGTGTTGAGGTACCATTTCGGGAAGTCGGTCTTTAAAAGACCGGTGTAGTTCCCGAAGCCCCAAGTCTTCGGCAGTACGTAGCCGACAGGCATCGCGGTCTCCACGCGGAAGGACTGGAGTATGATGCAGACAAAGGGGATGAGCCAAACCACGCTCATTATGACGAGCAGGGTGTGGATCCCGATCCCGGATATGAGATTCGAAGCCTTGAGGCCCATCGAACGGTTGACATCTGCGGGGGGCATTCCGTAAATCTTAACGCTGCGGTTATACTTTTGCGCCCTTACGAGCCTGGAGCAACCCATGCCGATCAGCAAAGCCGCGATTATAAGGAGTATGCCCGCGTCTATAAAGAGATGGACGTACATTCCTTCCGTTGAGAAGCGAGTGACGCCAAGGAGCAGCGCTTTTGCGAACCCATAGGCGATTACAGCCCCGCAAAGCAGCATCAGTGCCCCGGGAACGTAACTCATCATGTTTCGCTCATTTTCGGCAATCGCTTCGAAAAGCTTCGCTATGCCCGAAATAATGAGCGCCGCACCGACAACGAGCATTATCGCGCCGAGCAGGGAGAGGAGCACCGCGCCGATATGATCTGGATTGATGGGGTATGGATCGACTATCTTTCTGCCGATCGTCTGCGCCATCTGGACTATGCCGGTATCGTTTGCCTTAAGCGTGTTCCGGACAAGGAACAGCAGCCCGAATACGAGACCGCACAGCACGACGCCGATCAATATCGAGACCAAAGCGGGAGAATAACTTTTCTTCTTGTTCATTGGAAATCCTCCTCGTTCTTGACGGACGGAAGCAGATTATAGACGATGAGCGATATGACGGCGACGACGACGAACACCATGATACCGACTACGGACGCCATATAATATTGCGCCTCTGGGCCTGTCGTTATCTTAAAGAGCCATGTGATGAGCAGATCCGTATATCCGACGGAGCCCGCCGCGGTGGAAGCGGCTGAATTCGTTGGCGCGCCTCCCGTCAGCAGATATATGACGTTGAAATTGTTCATATTGCTCGTGAAGCTCGTCAGAAGGTACGGACCGGTGACGAACAGCATGTAGGGAAGCGTGATCTTCCTGTACTGCTGCCAGCCGCTGGCGCCGTCGATCTTGGCGGATTCGTAAAGATCGGCGGGGATGTTCATCAGTATGCCGGTCGCTATCAGCATGAGGTACGGGATGCCGATCCAAATGTTGATGAGTATGACCATGACGCGCGCCCATCCGGCCTTTTCCCAGAAGGGAAGGGGCTTCGTAATGAGATTCAGATCGAGCAGCGCGCCGTTTACGATGCCGTTTTTGGCGAACATCTTTGAGACGTACAACAGCGAAATGAACTGAGGAATAGCGATCGTCATAACGAGGATCGTCCTCCAGACCTTCTTGAGATATACGCCCTTCTTATTGATCATCATGGCGACGAGCATTCCGAGGAAGTAGTTCGAGAAAGTCGCAAAGAACGCCCAGATGAGGGTCCACGAGAGGATCTCGCCGAAAGTGGCGGCATATGATTGACCGCCGCCGGCCGCCTCCCATGAAAGCATGGTGTTGAAATTGTCAAGCCCGACCCAAGTGAAGAGGTTGTTGTAATACCCGTCGTGGGATCCGTCGTAATTCGTGAAAGCGACGAGTATCATGAAGACTATCGGGAGTACGGTGAATATAATGATGCCCGTCAGGGGCAGAGCAAGCAGAGTTTTATGGAAGTTGTCGTCAACGAGGGAACGCAGATCGTCCCTGCCGCTCTTCAGCTTCTTGCCGGATTTCAGTATCCCTTCGGCTATCCTGTTCTGCTTCACATTGACGCGCCAGGTATATATGAACGCGATTATGAAGAAGATGGTCAGAACGCCGTAGAGGAGTATCTTGAAGGAGTTATCGTTATAAGTGGTGACGTACTGGTCATAGACGGCGTTGTATTCAACGCTGGGTCCTTTCGTACCGAGCGTCGGCAGCAGCGAAAGCCAATGCGCGCCCGCAACGACCATGTAGATTATGAATACAATTTCGAATAAAAGGAACAACAGACCGCGAAGGATCTGACCTCGGGCGAGGCAGCCGAACCCCATGATCAAGTATGAGAGCCTGGTCTTCCAATCGCCGTTTTTGAAAGTCGTGAAGACGTCCTTGAATTCGTTTCCGACGGCAGAAACACCGCCCTTGACAGCAAGGCCGATCTTCTTTATGAAGCCCCAGACAGCGCCGGGAATACCCGCAAAGAAGCTCAGAAAACGGTATAGGAACCGCTTTGACTTTGAGAGCTTCAGATACTCAACATCGCTGTATTTTCGCATTGACGAGCCCCCCTTGGAGAAATTTAATAAAAAGGGGTTGGAGCCTTTTTACGGGCTCCAACCTGTGATGGTCCTATAGATTACTGAGCGATAAGGGTAACGGTCTCGGCGGCAGAATCGAACTGAACGATGTAGGTGCCGTCAGCCTCAACGACGAAGTTTTCGGCGCCGTTGCCGAAGGAAACGTCCCAGCTCTTGCCCTGACGGACCTTGAGCTCCTCACCGGCATGCAGCTCGAGGGGCTCGGACTGGAAGATGCCGGACTCGGTCTCGGTCATGTCGAAATCGGTATCCCAATTGGTGCCGCAGATAGCGCCGATAACGGACCAGGCGTTCTTCTCGTCGTCGCTCATGTTGAAGAGCCCGTCGATCTTGGCCTTGTAGTTATCAAGAGCGGCCTGGAGGCCGGCTTCGTCGGTGGCAGCCTTAACGTCATCGGCGATGACCTTGGCGATATCCCACCAGGAACCGTGGATCTGACCCTGAGGTACGGAATAGGGAGCCTGAGCAATAAGAGCGGCAAGGGCGGGGTTAGCCTGAACGGCTTCGGAGGCCTGAGCGTTCTTGTTGGAGGGACCCCAAGCCAGCTCGTTGAAGCGCTCCATCTGGCACTCCTCGCTGGTGAGGTACTGAGCGAGCTTATGCAGAGCCGCGCCCTTCTTGGCGTCGGTCTGGGGCTTTACGCCCATAAGCTTGCAGCCGTTGTAGGAACCGAGATGATACTCGGTGCCGTCAACCTCGAAGGAGGGAAGATCGGCAACGCCCATGTTGTCGCCCAAAGCTTCCTTGGCGGTCTCATAGTCCCAGGTGCCGGTAACGACGATAGCCGCGCCGGAAGCAAACTCGGAAGCCTTGGAGGAGCTGAGGTGGCAGGGGGAGTCGACGAGCTTCTTCATGCCCTTGACGGCGATGAGGCCCTCGGGGGAATCGAAGGTATCGTTGACGGACTCAAAGCCGCCCTCGTCATCGGTGGTCCACTCGGACTTACAGCCGGTGGCGAAGAAGAAGGAAGCGAGATACCAGGCGGAGGTGTTCATCTCGAAAGCGAAGTACTTGTTGGCGGCTTCGCAGTCGGCAATGAGCTTCTCCATGGAGTCGATGTCGGACTCGGGGATAACGGACTTGTCATAGTACATGAAGTAGCCGTTATCGGAGGTGAGGGGATAAGCCCAGAGCTCATCGCCTACGGTCGCGGCGGCAACAACACCGGGGTCGTTGGCCTCGGTTACGGCCTGAGCGGCGGAAACGCCGAGCTTGGCAAGAGCGCTGGCCTTGACGAGACGGGCAAACTGGTCCTGAGCAAAGCAGAACAGATCGCCGCCGGCTTCAACGTCGGTGATCATGTTGGTGCCTGCGTCAGCCTCGGAGACGGCGTCGATGGTGGCGTTGATGACGATGCCATCGGTGTTGGTCTCGTTGAACTTGTCGATCTGCTTCTTGGTGAGATCGACGGCAGCCTCGGCGACCCAAACCTTGATGTCATAGGTGCCGGCAAGCTCGCCGGTCTGATCGCCGGGCTGAGCAGCTTCGGTGGGATCAGCGCTTTCATTCCCGCTGTTCTTGCAGGCTGCAAGAGCGAGGATCATGACAAGCGCCAGCATGAGAGCTAAAAACTTTTTCATTTTTACATCCTCCTAAATGATTTAATGAAAAACAGAGTTACAGGGGAAAGAGCCCGGCGCACCGCAGCGCCTGAACACCTTCCCCCATCAGTGTAAATATACACGCATTTTTCGGGTTTGTCAACAGTTTAATTAGAATATAAAGCTTTATATCCAAAGGTTTTTTATATTGTCAATACGTCCCGTACCTTAACATGTAAAATACTAAATATGCGCAGTAGAGCAGGCATATTATTATGAACGCGATGACAGCCTTCGTTCTTGTTTTAAGGCATGAGCCGACGGCCGCTGTAAAGGGAAGAGCCGCGCAGATATACCTCACCGCGGAGAGCAGCCAGGTGCATCCGACAGATACGGCATAGTAGCAGAGCATGTATACGTTGAAAGAAGCAGGCAGCTTCTTTTGACTCAGCGCCATGAGAACGAGCGTCCCGTAAATGAACAGGTATTCGGGCAGCCAAAGGCTGAACCACGCGTCGGCCCCCTTTTCGAAGGACGCCTTTGCCTGATAAAGGAGATACCTCGGCGTATCAAAGAAGGGGCAGGCCTTCTGATGCCAGTTCTCCCATTGGAATTCAAGGAACTTCAGCGGATCGCCGTGTACCCTGTAATTGATGTATAGATACGCCAGAGTACCGACGACGGATATCAAAAGCCCTGCGGCAAGCTTTGCGAGCGTGCCGGCGAAGGGTTTCTTTTGCCTGATCAGGCAAATTACGTTTCCTATCCCGACGAGCGCGATCGGCACCGCAAGCAGAACGCCGAGCGATCTTGTGAATCCGGCAAGCGCGGTGAATACTCCCGCCAACACGTATCTTTTCCTTTGGAGGAAATAGAAGCCCGTGACGGAGAACAGCATGAATAAAGGCTCTGTCATCGGCGAATTCATGAATATCGCCCCCGGGAGAAGCATCGTTATAAACGCCGAGAGCTTCGCCTGCCTGCTCCCGAGAACGGGGATCAGCGTCAGATAGGTCATGCCCGCCGTCAAAGGGACCGCGATGGCGTTTATCACAGTTGCCGAAACGTAGCTGTCTCCGAAAATGAAGTTGAAAGCCCTGATTAGATAGGGCAGCATGGGGAAGAAGACTATGAGCAGCCGGTCGTTTCCCTCGGCAAGGTAGCCGTTTTCAGCTATATTGATGTAATGATGAGCGTCCGTATTGGTCTTCATCCATGCGTTTCTCAATATGTATGAGCTGAATTCGATCCTGCCGGAATTCTTGATGAGCGAATACACGGCGATGCCGAGGAAATACGTGAGCAGATGAAGCCCCAAAGCCGCGGCGCAAATGATAAGAAAAGTTCTTCTGCGTTCGGTCTTGCCTTTCCTGTCGGGCAGGACGGTATCCTCGCCGTTGAGCAGGGTCTCGAGGACAGAGGGAACACAGAGCACGGCGACGACCGTGAACCCGGCAAGCGCCGCCGCCGCGAGCGCAAACTCAAGCAGGTTATAATTCCCCGTATTCGGTATCGCGTAAAGAGCAAAACCTACGAGTGCGGCGAGTATGATAAAGACCCTGATCACGATCACGGCGATCTTCCTGCCGCGGCTCAATACTATCCTTTGACTAACGATCCTTTCCATACGCCCTCCGTCAATTCAGTGAATTGAGCATGGCGTCGTCGATCTTTCCCCAAGCGCCGTTTCCCTCGCCGGAGCATTTGACCGAAATGCCAACGGTCACTATCTGACCTTCTTTCACTTCGATCCCGCCGACCGTGGCCGTATCCCAATTGCCGTAGCCGCTGATCCCGAGGGGCGCTCTCCCGACTTCGACCCCGTCCACGAGCGCGTAGGCGAAAATATCCATCTCGCCGCAGTCGCCGCCCATTATGGATATCGTGAATTTGTACGCGCCGGAGGGAAGATCGGAAACATCCTGCTCGAGCGAGAAATCGACTGAATTCTCGGCTCTCGACCAGAAGTGCATGTGCCATTGCCCTGTGAGGGAATCCGTGATCTTATCCTCGACGTAAAGCTCGTCCGCGTGCCCGCGTTCAACCGTCCTCCACGGCGAGAGCTCTCCGGTCTCGAAGCTGTAATTCCCGAGATAATTGTATTCGATCATGTTGACGAAGCACTTGCATCTCAGGCCGTTGGCTTCGCCTTCTATCTCGTAAACGTTCACTCCGCCCGTCCGCATGCGTTCGATGAGATCGTCCGTGATATCCCACTGAACGGGGACGGGCGACTTTGAATCATCGTTCATCACGGCGCTTACCTCGGAGGGAAGCTCTATCTCAGCGTTCAGATCGATAAAGAGACTGACGTCCTCAATGGCGTCGGGCACGATCCCGACTTCATTTCCGTAACGCATGAGATTGAAAACTCTAAGCGATTCCAGCGGCTTACCTTCCGGATCGAACATCGCCTGATTTTCGACGGCGCATCCGCCGTAATACTTTCCCGCGTCATCCGGGTCGTAGACGGCTGCAAACCGCGAAGCCCAACCGGAGCCGTACTTCTCCCAGAGCTCGTTGTTCTTCTCCCACGATTCGCGGCCCACGCTTATCCATGTGCCTTCCCAATAGCAAACGCCGACGCAGTCCTTCATTTCGCCGACCGCGGCCTGCGTGATATCGCGAACGCTGTTCGCCTGCCCCTGTACGGTGAAGGGGTAGGGCTTTGCGAAAGCGCCGCCGTCAGATACGGTGTTTCCCGTAAAATCGCTGTCCTCCGCCGTATATGCGTAGGAGGTCTCCATCACCATGACCTTCTTGCCGTAGGTATCGGTAATATCGTTCAGCACCTCTGTGAGGTTCTCGAGCGTTCCGTGCCAATAAGGATAGTATGAGGACGCGAATACGTCGTAATCGACCTCGTAATACGCGAGCTTTTTAGCGTATTCCGCATAGCTTCCGGCCTTTTCGGGGTTGGCGAAATGAAGCGCAACGAGCGCGTCGGGGAATATCTCGCGCACGGCCCGTGAGCCCGCCTGCATGAGATACTGGATGTTGAACCAGGTCTTCTCGCCGCAGAGAGCGCCGTTCGTCTCGTTGCCGATCTGCGCCATGCGTACATTGACTCCGGCTTCCTTCATCTTCAGAAGGGAGTCCTTAACGTATTCATATACGGCTTCGGTCTTCGTTTCGATATCCATATCCTTCCATGCGCGGGGAACCATCTGCTTGCCGGGATCGGCCCAGAAGTCGGAAAGATGGAAATCGACGAGCACTCCCATGCCGTACTTCGTTGCGCGGACGCCCATCTGAACGGCCTTTTCGATATCGCAGTTTCCGCCGCCGAAGCCGCGCCCCTGCCCGTCGTACGGGTCGTTCCAAACGCGAAGACGGATCGTGTTGACTCCGCTCTCGGCGAGGGTCTTGAAAACGTCCTGTTCCTCGCCGGCATAGTTATAGTACTTTACTCCGCTGTCTTCCTCGGAGATGACGGAAGATGCGTCCATGCCGAAAATGAAATCTTCGGGGATATTTTCGACCTTTTTAACGTAAAGCGGGCTGCCTTCTATCTTTTCATCCGGAACGCGGTTATCGACGGCGATACCGTGACCTTTGCAGCCTGCCCCCATAAGCGAGAGCGTGAATACGGAAGTGAGAATGATCGACAAAGCGGCAGTGATTTTCATGTTAAAACTCCGATAATAATATTTAATGTTCACGGAAGGAGCAGCAGCCTTTCCGCTATTTCAACAGCGGCGTCGTCGCCGGTTCCCGTAAAGGATCTTATGTGGACGGAATTCTTGTTGAAGCAGACGACGTAATCGAGGCTCACGGTTTCCCCTTGCGCGTAATAGCCGAAGAACGAATCCGCGGCTGAGTATCCGGCGGGATCAGAATGGATGAGCCAGCCGATCACCCGGCCTTCGCATTCGGGATCATGCGGATCCTTTACCGGCACGGCGGAGAGAAATTCGGCGTTCATTTCGGCCTGTTCCCGGGAAAGCACGTAGATATCCGCTTCCGCGGGAGCTCCGGTATCGAACGCCGCATAGGAGAACGGATGCACCTTTATGAGGCGTATCCCCTCAGGAAGATCCTTTCCGAGCTCGTCCGCCAGTTCCGCGTCCATCAGCGAGGGAGTGTCGGCGTAGATAACGACTTTACGTGCTTTCGGAGCGTCGGTTATCAGGGTGAATACGAACCCCCAGAGGATCACGGAACAGAGCAGCCAGAGGAGATACCTGTGGAAATTAGCGAAAAACCATTTGATCGCTCTCATGACCGTTCCACCTCATACGCCGATATGAAGTCGTATACGGAGTATACGGCCGCCGCCTTATCGGCAGGGAAGAGCGGGCGCATCGAGCTGAACAGGGAAAGCTCCCTATCGGCATTGGCGGCGATGACCCTGACGCGCTTTATCGAAACCCCGCCGGTGATACGGATGGTCTCATCCGATACGGAAAAAGCTCCTTCGATCCGTTCGCGCTTTCCTTCGAGCACAGCCTTATAGTGAGCGGCCGTTCTTTTGAACCGGGATATGAGAAGCAGCCTCAGCGTGATGGCCGTCCACCCTCCGACCGCGGAAACGGCAATTGCACAAACGAGCCTTCGAACGGCGTTGTGGGCATCGACGCCAATACAGAAAGAAATGCATATGCCGAGCGCGGCTGCACAGACGAGCAGGGTGATGATCCGCGAAGCGAAAAGCCTCCTCCTTGCGGATAAAAGACCGCTTTGCGTATATAGTTCAACGATTTTTCTTTCCATGTATCAATTATAACATCCGCGGCAAAGCTCCGCAAGACGAAAGGCCGGATAATTTGCTTGACAAAAGGCGGCCTGCTATTGTAACATGATATATATTTGATGCGGAGGTTCGAGATGGTTATAATAAAGCGTATTTTGATCTTCTTTTTAGCCGCGGCCATTGCGGCTTCGTTCGTTTCCTGCGGGGAAAAGAAATCGTCCAACGAGTATGCTGTAAAGGACGATCTGCTCAAAAGTGCGAATGCGGATCCGGGTCACAGCCGCGTATTCTATGAGATATTCGTCGGGTCCTTCTCCGATTCGGACGGCGACGGCATAGGCGATCTGCGGGGGATAATCAACCGCATGGATCACCTGAATGACGGCGATCCGGATTCCGGACGTTCGCTCGGCGTCGGGGGGATATGGCTCACGCCGATATTCAAATCCTCCTCGTATCATAAATACGACGTCACCGATTATTACACCGTCGATCCTTCATTCGGCGACGAAGCCGACCTTAAGGAGCTTATCGATCTCTGCCATGAAAGGGACGTACTCGTGATAATAGACCTGCCCATCAATCATACGGGCAAGTTCAACGAATGGTATTCCAATTTCGTCGTCGCTCACAGACAGGGCGATACCGCGAGCGAATTCTATGATTTCTATTCGTGGTACGACGGCGACCGCGAATCGGCCCCGGCGGGGAGGAATTTCGGTCAGGTATCCGGCACGAACCACTATTATGAGTGCAATTTCGACGGCGACATGCCCGAACTCAATTTCGACAGTGAAGCCGTGAGGAAGGCTGTTTTTGACGTCGCCGCATATTATATCGAACTCGGCGTTGACGGGTTCCGATTCGACGCCGCGAAATACGTTTACTTCGGAGACAACGCGCGCAGTCTCGAATTCTGGAAGGAATATATCGGCAAGCTGCGCGGGCTCAAGCCCGATATTTATACCGTTGCCGAGGTCTGGGACAGCGACGGCGTCACCGATATATACTATCAGGCGACGAACTGTTTTGATTTCACGTCCTCTCAGGCAAGCGGTATAATCTCCGAGACCGCCCAGAAGGGCGACGCAAACCGCTACACGGCTTACGTCGAGAATTACGTGAATACCGTCGCCGGCATACGCGAAGGCGCTCTTATCACGCCCTTTATAACGAACCACGATATGGACAGGGCTGCCGGGTTCCTGACAGTGGCTTCCGGCTGTATGCAGATGGCGGCCAACCTCTACATACTCGGCCCCGGGACGCCCTTCATCTACTACGGGGAAGAGCTCGGCATGCGCGGCTCCAGGGGCGGCGCAAACACCGACGCCAACCGCCGTCTTGCCATGCTCTGGGGCGACGGCGATACCGTTGCCGATCCGAAAGGATCGACTTATCCCGCTTCATCCCAGGCGGAGACCACCGCCGCGGAGCAGGCCGCGGACGCTTCATCGCTTTACACCCACTATAAGAGGCTCATAATGGCGAGAAACGCCAACCCCGAAATATTCCTCGGCGAATATAAGGCGCTGACCATACCCGATTCAAAGGTTGGAGGTTTCACGGCTTCGTATAACGGCAGCACCGTAATAGTGATCCACAACCCGACCGCTTCGAAAAAGCAGGTGGATCTTTCCGCCCTCGGGCTGAGCGCCTCGGTGCTTCGTACGGTGATAGGCGCGGAGGACGCCTTGCTTGAAGGAAACGTCCTTACGATCGGCGGGCAAACGAGCGTTATATTGAAATGATCACGGTGTACGCAAAAACGCTTCGGTCGGCGCCGAAGCGTTTTTATTATCGGTTTATCGGAACAGGAGCTTTTTTTCGGCGAGATCGTTCTTCGTGAGCGAGATTTTAGTTGCCGGATCGAGCTCGAGCATTACCCGCTCCACGGCTGTTACGAGAGCATTCATCTCGTTGGGGAAGGAGGGTGAGCCGTAACTCCCGACCCAGTCGACGAATCCGAACTCGAATACGCTTTCGGCATCGGCTGTTTGGACTGTTCTGAGCACGGCGCTGAAGCATCCGTCCGCTCGGAAGGATACCGACTCCGAGCTGCAGGTTACTTCCGTTTTCGTGTTCGTTCTGAATTCGGACGACCTGAAGACCTCCGCCAGCCGGTCACGGGAAATGCCGTGCGCGGAGAATACCTCTTTATATTCGGCGAAGTTCTTTTTCCGTTCGGAAATCCTTCCATCGTTCTTCAGCTTTGAATTATAAACCGAGGAAATGACCGACCCTCCGATGATGAGAGCCATTGCAAGCAGGATCCAGATCATAACAAGCTCCGTGATCATATTCAGCGTTCCGCTTCGATCCATTATATCACTCATGAGCGGATAACGGAACGCTTTTTTGCTCCCCGGGTTTATTTTTCGATAAAAAGATGGTATCATTTCCATTAGCAGAAAAGAAATGGAGCGACACATGAAAACTGTCTTTTACAACGCGTTCGTCTACACGGGAAGGGGAGGCTGCGCGACCTCGTTCGCGGTCGAGAACGGCAGATTCTCCTTCGTCGGATTCGATCGTGATTCGCTGTCTCTTCTCAAGGAAGGGGACGCGGCAGTCGATCTTCACGGAGCTTTCGTATGCCCCGGGTTTAATGATTCGCATATGCATCTGCTCAATTACGGGAGCGTGCTTACTCAGGCTCCGCTCGGCGAACACACGGGCAGCCTTTCCGAACTGCTCGATTGTCTGCGAAGCTTTCGTTCCTCGCACCCGAAGGGGGAGGGCGGATGGCTTCTCGGCAGGGGCTGGAATCAGGATCTGTTCAGTGATGAAAAACGCATTCCGACGAGATGGGATCTCGATTCCGTTTCAACTGAAGTGCCCATACTCATCACTCGAGCCTGCGGGCATTGCTGTGTGCTGAATTCAAAGGCGCTTGCGCTGGCGGGGATATCCGGATCCACACCTCAGCCGGAGGGCGGCCGCATCGGCATGGAGAACGGCTCCCCGAACGGCGCTCTCTACGATAACGCGATGGATCTCGTTAACGGGGTGACTTCGGCTCCCGATAAGGAATCGATCAAATCGATGATGATCGCCGCCTGCCGTGAGCTCAACCGTTACGGAGTCACGAGCGCTCAGACGGACGATTACTGCGTCCGCAGAGACGTAGATCCCGAGCTCATAAACGAAGCATACCGAGAGCTTGCGGCGGAAGGCCTTCTTACCGTCCGGGTTTATGAGCAATGCAATTTCACTGAGCTTCACGATCTCGAACGCTTCATTGAAAGCGGGAACGTTACGGGCAAGGGAGACGAGTTCTTCCGCATAGGGCCGCTGAAGCTCCTCGGCGACGGCGCTCTCGGCAGCAGAACGGCGCATCTTTCAAAGCCCTATCTCGGCACGGACGGGTGCGGATTCTCGCTCTTCTCGCCGGAGCACATGAAGGAACTCGTGCTCTATGCGCATACTCACGGTATGCAGGTCGCCATCCATGCCATCGGTGACGCCTGTCTTGATGAGGTACTCGACGCCATAGAAGCCGCAAACGCCTCGTTCCCGAGGGAGGATCACCGCCACGGTATAGTTCACTGCCAGATATCGCGTGCGGATCAGCTCGAAAGGATAGCATGCCTCGGACTGCACGTTTACGCTCAATCTGTTTTCCTTGATTACGATAATCACATCGTCGGGAAGCTCGTCGACCCGGAGATCGCCTCCACGAGCTACAACTGGAAGACGCTGATGAACATGGGCGTGTCCGTATCGAACGGATCGGATTGCCCCGTCGAAATGCCGGACGTTATGCGTGGGATCGAGTGCGCCGTTACAAGGACGTCGCTCGACGGAACGGGGCCTTTCCTTCCCGAAGAAGCCTTCTCCGTCCGCGAAGCGATCGACAGCTTCACGATGCGTTCGGCTGAGGCAAGCTTCGAAGAGAACTTAAAGGGGTGCATCCGCGGAGGAATGCTTGCGGATTTCGTCGTGCTGGACGCCGATCCTTTCAGGATTGAGCCTTCAAAGCTTCACACGATAAAGCCCAAGGCCGTCTATTTCGGAGGGAAACTGGTGTATGAAGCCTGAATCCTCGGATAAGGAAAGAATAATAAGCAACGCCCGCGTTTTTGTGACCGGGCTGTTTCGGGACGAATACTCCGGGCACGACGCATCGCATACCTTCCGCACTGCCGCGCTCGCTTCAAGGCTTGCCCGTGAGGAGGGCGCCGACGAATTCGCAGTAACACTTGCAGCGCTCCTTCACGACGTCGACGACGTCAAGCTTTCGCCCGAAACGGCGGAAGACCTTTCGCGAGCCTCCGAATTCATGCACGGGAACGGGCTTGACGAAAGCCTGATCTCAACGGTTTGCGGGATCATCCGCAGCGTCGGCTTTAAGGGCAGTGATTCTGTCGTCCCTGATTCCATCGAAGGCAAATGCGTTCAGGACGCTGACCGCCTCGACGCGATAGGCGCAGTCGGTATCGCCCGCGCTTTCGCTTACGGAGGCTCCCGCGCAAGGCCGATGCACGATCCGGAGACGCCGCCCCGCCTAAATATGAACGAGGCGGAGTATCGCAGCAGCAGATCTACGAGCGTGAATCATTTCTATGAGAAGCTGTTTCTATTAAAGGACATGATGAATACGGCCTCGGCAAAGAGGATCGCCGAGGCGCGTGACGGATTTATGCGTGATTTCATAGATGAGTTCCTTGCGGAATGGGCGGGGGAGAGGTAACTATCTTCCGTACCTGTCGAGCATGGAAAGGAATTCATCCCTGACTTCCTCGGGGGAACGGAACGCGCAGTCGACCTTCGTCAAAAGCTTCGCGTACCTTGTGTCGATATCCTCCTTCATCAGCAGATGGAATTCCATCGAGAGCATATCGTCGTCGATCCCGAATATCAGATCCTTTTCCTCAACACGGAGCGGTCTCCATATGAAATGCTCCCAGATCATATCCTGAAGCCTCTCCTCGGCTTCCCGGTATAGGGGGAGCATCTGTTTGACAGGCCTCGTGACGTCGGAGAGGTAGGCTTCGCTTGCGTCGTGAAGGAGGCATCCGACAACGACGTCGTCCGATAAACCGCGAGCCTCCGCTTCCTTCGCGCAGGCGATCGAATGCTGCGCTACGGAATAGAACCGCGTGAAATGCCCGTTAGCGCGGCAGAGAAGCGAAAGCGCGTGCGCGATATCGAAAACGTCGATCAGTTTATCGATCGGATCGATAGGATCGAAATGCTTTCCCGTCACGGTAAGTATGGCGCTCATTCTTTCATCGCCCTTTCGTTAAGCTTCTTTATCAGATCCTTAAAAGCCAGCATAACTTTATCAAACGCAAAGTCATCGTACCGCTTCGATACGAGCCTCGTGTTGATCTCGATCTGAAGACAGGCGATCCCGCATTCCCTTGAAATATAGGCGGAAACGGTGAACGGATGCACCGCGGAAAAGGGCTTGTCAACAAGGACGTTCCCGATCCCGCGCTCCTCAAAACAGCGAACGGCTATATCTGCAGCTTCGGGATCGTTGGATACGTTCCTGCCCTCGCCCGTGCCGACGTCGATATTCACATCCCTTTCGGGGTTCATCTGGTGAATATCTATCAGATAGCGGATACCGTTCTTCTCAACGTACTTTTTCAGCTTCTTTTTATATCGGCTCTTCTCGTCGCGGTTCGCGTCGTCGCGGCAGTTCTTCTCCTTGACAATGATGGGCAGGCCGAGCTCGTCATGCAGCATGTTCACGATGACGCCCGTCACGAACTCGCCGTATTTCTTCCTTCCGTTCCTCGTCTGCTCGGCGGCGTGCGGAGCGGAGAGCATTACGCGGCCCTCTCCCTTTTTGAGGACGAAATCCTTTCGCCCGAGCTTTGAGCTGTAAAAGAGCAGATAATTATCGTATGCGCTCATATCAATCGAAAATCTCATCGGAGGGAAGCACGTTCCAGTTGAAACGCTCCCTGAAATCCTCAAAGCATTGACTGCAGATCCAATGCTTCATATCCTTCGTCGTATAGAAAACGCATTCCTTGGAAGTTTCAGCCTTTTCCATGCAGAAATCGCAGTGCTGATGCCAGAACTGCTGTATCTTTTCACCCTCAAGGTATTCCTCGCCCTCGTGCATGAGCTCGACGAACATGTGCCCGTGCTCGTAAATGCCCTGATAGAATGGGTTCTTCTCGGCATAAGCCTTCCTCCAGAAATCGGGGAAAACGACCCTGTAAAGCGTGACGTTCGACAGGAACCTTTCCTGCCCGTTCAAACGAATGTCCTTCATTGTTTCCTGCTGTAAACAGCTTCCTTTCTCATTATTATCATCTTTTCCAGAGGATTCCCATTCCTCGCGGGTGAGCAGGTTCGATATCCCGACCCGCGTTTCGCCCAACTGCGGAACGGGGACGTTTTCGCGTGTGCGGACGTATTTGAAGCCGAGCTTCTCCTGCACGCGCTTGGATTTCTCGTTCCCATTATAATACCCGCACCAGACCCTTTCAAGATGAAGATCCTCGAACGCGTGTCGGAGCATCTCCCGCGCCGCTTCCGGCACAAGGCCGCGCCCCCAATACGGAACGCCGAGCCAGTAACCGAGCTCGGCCTCGTCGTCTTTTTCCGCAAGATCCGTATGGAAATGCAGACCGATGCTCCCTATCGGAAGGCCGGTCTCTTTCAAAACTATCGCGTAGGTCTCGGGAACGGCGAGCACTTCGCGAATGACCCGACGGGAATCTTCAAAGCTCACGTGCGGGGCCCATCCGGCGGCGGGGCCGATGCGCGGATCCTTTGCGTATTCAAAGCATTCCCCGGCGTCGCTCTCCTGCCATGGGCGCAGTATCGTTCTTTCGGTCTCAAGCATATTTATCCCTTTCGTTTATCCCCAATACGGTATTATCAACTGATACAGGAGGGCTGTTCCCAGCATTACGCCCAGCATCGGCAGAAGCTCCTTCGGTTTGCGGAGCAGGACTATGAGCCCCGCCGCCAACACGAACACCTCGGTCAAGTGAGTGATCCGGATCCCCTGCAGCAGCAGTATCGCCTGCGAGAAGAGGACGCCGAGGATGATCCCGGAAATGATCACGGCTGCGGCGCCGCTGCCCTTAGCGTACCAGCATATGAACGCCAAAAAGGGTGAGCCAAGAGCGATCGCCATCCATACAGCGGCATAGGAGGCGGGGAAGAACCCGAGCGCGAATTTGCAATATGCGTAGTAGCCCGCGAGCATACCCGTAAAGAACAGAAACACGTTCAGCGCCGCTCGCAGCGGAGTGTGTGAATAGACGGATATGACGGTCCCGATGAGCACCCATATCCCGAGTCTGCCAAAGAAATTGCCTATGTCGAGGCATGCGCAAAAGGCCGGCAGTTCGTTCACGGGGATGCTGTCGATCCGTTTTTGCAGCACTCCGATAAGCACTCCTATCGTGAAAAACCCCGCGCTTACGGCAACCTTCGCCCAAAGGGGAAGTATCATTTTGGGTTTCCTGATCCTGTCCAAAAACTCTTTCATATCCGTTTATCCCTTTCAAGCTTTCGCGCCGGTTTATTTCAATTGGTTCGATCCGTCGTCGAACGGCTCCTTGCCCAATCCGAACGCTTTTTCGGCAAGCTCCATCGTTTGCTCGGCGCTTCGGTTTTCATCTCTTAAGATCACGCTGAACCCGGAGTTAAGGAACCTATCGTAATTCTCCCGCGAATTGATCAGCGTCAGACCTTCGCGGTAATTCTCCATAGCCTTAACGGGGTCGGGTTCTTCCGATAAGAGCCGGAAGAGAAACTGTTTCTCGCGATCGGGTCTCTCAAAAAACCTCCTGACGGAGACCTCCGGATCCGCCAGCATTACGAGCACGTGATCGTGCGAGGCGATCGATCTCAGGGTCTCCAACGAGATATTCGTGTCGACGAACGCGGGTCTGTCGGAATCGGAAAGCCCGTCAAGTATGCGGAGCTCCAGTATCTCGCACTCCTTGGCGACGCCGTCCATCCACGCCTTGTATTCCTCCGGAGTCCTTCTGATGAAGTCGCGCCAATCCTTAAGATCGCGCGTGTAGGTCAGGCACGGAAACTCCGTTTTATCCAATCCGGGCAAAAGCCTGTCGTGGTAGTTTTCCTCACAAAGTATCCCGCCGTACTTTTCCGCAAGCATTTTTGTCATTGTCGATTTGCCCGCGTATGCATTCCCGGTTATGAAATACACGTTATTAAATCTCAATTTATCGGCAGAGCGATCCCGAAAGAATTGCGGCGTCAGTTCATAATCAACAGAGGATTGCAATTCGCCCAATTGATCCGTCCAGGAATCATGATTTACCCTTATCCTCCGAAAGCCCAATAATTCGTAAATATGCTGTGCCCTGAGATTATTGAGGTTGGTATCCAAAACGATTTTCCCGTATCCCATGGAAAAGAGTTTTTTAATGAACACGCTCAGGATGATCCGCCCAAGCCCCTTATTCTGATATTCGGACTCGCATATTTTGACGCCTATCTCTGCGATCCGGCCGCCCGAATTGCGGTAATTCATTTCCCCGATCGACCGCCCGCGGTATTCGATCATCAGCGTACGGCCTTTTTCATCGCTTTCACGCGCAATTTGATTGCTGATTTCTTCCGGAGTTGTTCCGATCCCGTTCGGAAATCCGGCATGAGCCATAACGGTTCCATCGTTCCACCAATCGGCAAGCTGTCGGCAGTCGCTTAGAACAGCATCGCGGATACGAATACCATCGAAACTAACGTTCATTTTGGGTGGACCTCCTGCAGATTGGTTGGTTTATTCCTATGTCCTCAAAAAGTCTATGCCGTTGACCGCTTATGATGGAGCAGCGGAGACGATTCTATTGTCTCCGCAAATGGATCCGGTATCACAAGCAGAGTTTTTCTTTGATTTCTGCGGCGCGCTTCAGTGCACGCTCATTATATTTTCCGTAGATATCGCGTATGTACCGGACCATGTCGCAAAACTCGCCGAGCCTGTCCGGGGCGAGGCGCCTGCCGTGCTCGCGCCCCGAATCGACCTTGTTCACCCAGATCTCCATGATCTTAAGCGACGTCGCTCTGACAAGGATCAGATGAATGTCGTCGGTCACGTCGACGGTGACGTTTTCCGAATAATAAGAATCATGATTCCTTTCGACGTTTATCTCCGGAGACAGACGTGCGCGGATCTCTTCGTAAGCTTTGTCGAGATCGACCTCGTTTCCGTCGTCCTCCCGCAGCCCGCTGTCGCGGTAAAGTCCGTCCGTCGAGTAAACCAGATCCTTGACGAAGGACGTCATGCAGTTTTTTACAAAACCTCCGTCCGGGTCAAGATACTCTCTTTCGCCTTCCGCTCCGAATCTCACGGCTGATCCGCCGACGGTCTTTTCATACCGGTCAAGTTTTTCGTAAAATGATCTCTGCTCAGGACTGAGATCTTTGTATTTATCGTCCTTTTTCTTTTCGCTTTCCCGGCGAAGCGCGTCGACAGCTTCTTGCAGAACGGGACTTACCGGGATATCGTGTTCTTCGTACAGCGCTTCAATGCTGCGGATGAATCCATCGTGAACGTCTTCATACGGATAATTGCCCTCTTTGTAATATGCGCCGTTCAGTTCGACGGCAAGCCGGCTGACTCTGTCGTTCAGCTCCGGATCATCCTCCAGTTCCTCGGGCGGTATCGATTCGAATATGTCGAGAAAATCCTCTTCCGCCTGAGCAAAGTCGGAGTAGTATTCGCTTGTCGAATCTTCGAAAAAGCTGTAGTTCTCGGGATCGGGGAGATTCCTTACGACGCTTTCGAGACCGAAAAGAATATGATCAAGATCCTCCTGCACGTCCTCCGGCAGGTTTTCAAACTGACCGGGGTACGTGTCAAGGACCGCGCGGATAACGTCGCCGTCGTGTCTTAACCGCTCCGACGCGAAGCCGATAGAATCTCCGCATCTCTTTACCGCGGCAAGGACCGTCTCCTTGTCGTCCTTCAGCCGCTCCGACGCGTATTCGAGTACGTCGCCTTCATAGGTCGCGATCGCCGAAAGGACTATCTCTTTGTCGTCCTTCAATTCTTCGGACGCGAACTGAAGCGCGTAGCCGTCGTGCCCGACGGCGGTCAAGACTATGTCGCGGTCGCCGCGCAATTCTTCGGCGGCGTATCCGAGCGCGTTCCAATCCGAGCCGACGGCAGCCGTCACGACGTCCTTGTCCGCGCGGAGGCGTTCGCTCACGTCTTTGAGGAAACCGCCGTACATGGAAAGCATTCTGATCGCAAACGCCTTGTTGTCCCGTATTATTTCCGGCGCGTTTTTCAGCTTGAACGGCTTTCCGCCGAGCCACGCTTCCGCCACGTCGGCGTCGCTCTGCATCTCCTCCGTGAGAGAGGAGAATATTTCCCGGTCACTTCTGACGGCGAGGAGGGCGAGCCCTTTGTCGTTTCTGAACCTTTCGCTTACGTATTTTATCACTTCAGCGTTAATGTTCACTGCCTGCTTGATGAACTTACGGTCGTTCTGCAGCTCTTCAGACGCATAAACGATGGCGGAGGGGCAGCTCTTTACGATCTTCAAGACCGTGCTTTGATCGGATCGCAGCGTATCCGGCGCGAACTTAAGACATTCCCCGCGGCGCAGGACAAGTTTTTTCATGAAGGCCACGTCCGTTCTGTCCTCGTCGGACGCCTGCGCGAGCCAGTCGCACCAGAGGTCCTCAGGGACTTTGCGGATCACGTCCTCTTTTTTGCAGTTTGTATACTTTTCTATCGTTTCCATAAAACCACCTGCTTTCGTATGATCTACAGGTCATACTTTGTTCTTTCTTCCCGCGCCTTTTCCTCAGCCATCTGTGTGAAACGGTCTACGTTGTCGTATACGTATTCCGCGACGCGGCAGAACTCTGTTGTCTGATCGGGGAAGAAGTACGCGGAGCATCGCTCGCAGTCACCATTTGCCTGACACTCAAGCAGCTCGTCGTTCGTTTTTTCTGCGACGTATCCCATCCAGTCGCTGTCGTCATCGTCCCAAAACCCGTTGACGCGTATTCCTACGGTAGAAAATGCGTGGTGCCCCCTTAAGAGATCGAGGGACAGGATATCGTTAATCTTAACGTGTATGAATTCGGAGAAAATGTATTCTTCAAGCCCGTGACTGACCTCAAAATGCTCCGCAAGCTCATGCTTTACCGTCTCGTAGATCGGGTCCATATCGATATAATAAGGGTCCTTCGTCCACTCTCCCACGGGCTTTATAAGCTCAAACAAAAGCTCTTTCATGAACTCCTTCAAGGCGAATCTCACGTACTGCCCGCCCGGCTGAAGGAAGTCTCTTGCATCGTCGGCGCAGCCGTCTTCAAGACACAGCGGAACGTATAGATCGAGCTTCTCCGTCGCTCTGTCAAATATTGCTTTTTCTTCGGTCTTTTCCATTGCTTTTTGCTCCGTAAACAGGAATTTGTTGGTCTAATCTATTCTCTTTCAGATACCTCGTGCATGTCTCTCTTTCTTTTCTGCACAGATCCATAAGACAACAGCTGCGGTAAGCCAAATGCCTCGGTAAACATTTGTCGATACACTTCCAGGAAAGCCATCAAATAATGCGTTCCAATCATAAACCGCGCCAATCGCATCAATGAAAGCATGATACAGCGCACAGGCGATCACGCTTTTTGTTGATTTATAGATAGCGGCCAGAGCAAACGCCCAGATAAAGATCGTGATCCCGAATCCTATTATGCTGTCTCCGTAATGGTTCGAGGTCGGATCTAAAAACACCGGAAAATGCCAGACGAACCAGATCGCGGCTGTAAGAAGAACCGAAAACGGATACTTTATTCTTTTATCCAATTCCGGCTGCAACAGACCCCGCCAGCCGGTCTCTTCGGCGATACCGACAAACGGTATCATGATCAGAAAACCGAGAGGGAACATATACCAGGGCGAGCCGTTGGGCGTTCCGAACAGTATTGCGTAAACAAAAGCAAGCAAACAAAACCCGGCTGTAATCAAGATGGTTTTCAACTTGTTTTCTGTGCGGAAAATGTTGCGGAACATCTGTCTGATACCGATTTTTTCTATGAATAGAGAAATGATAAGAACCGCTACAAAAGGCGTCGGAGTTGAAAATAACAGTCCTATCGCTGCATATAGGAAATAGCCGGCGGTCATCTTTCCTGTTTCACTGTACTCGATCGAATACGGAAGCAACAAAACGTTGAGGGTGATAAAGCAAAAAGCGGACAGCACGACAATCAGGAGCAGATACCACCATAATTTGCTTAATTGTACTTTTTTCGATTTCGATGTTGTTGCATTCTTCATAAACAGTTCTCCAAATCCCGATTTTGGCTAGTTCCTTGTCATCAATACGACTGTCTCCACATGTCCCGTCATCGGGAACATATCCACCGGCCGGACCGAGCGGATGGAATACCCGTATCCGCAGAGTGTTTTGAGATCCCTTGCAAGCGTAGCGGGATCGCAGGAAACGTATACTATCCTCCCTGCGCCGCTTTGCGCGATGGCGTCGAGCACTGCCTTATCGGCTCCTTTCCTCGGCGGATCGAGGAGGATCCCGTCAAAGCGCTCGCCCTGCGCGACGAGGCGTGGGAGTATCTCCTCGGCGGCGCCGGCGAGGAACTCGGCGTTCCCGATCCCGTTGAGTTCCGCGTTGCGGCGGGCGTCCTCCACGGCACGCTCGACAAATTCTATCCCCAAAACAGATGCGGCTTTTTTTGCGAGCATGAGAGAGATCGTCCCGATCCCGCAGAAGATATCGGCGATACGTTCGCTTCCGTTGAGCTCCAAAGCCCCGACCGCCAGGGAATACAGCTTCTCGGTCTGCTTCGTGTTGACCTGCAGGAAGCTCTCCGCACTGACAAGGAAACGAAGCGAACAGAGCTCGTGCATGACGCGCTTGTCCCCGTCTATCACACGGAAATCCTTACCGCAGATGACGTTAGTCGAATCGGGGTTCACGTTGTGGACCAAAGAAACGACGTTGGGTACGGCATTCTTTATGATCGCAACGAGCTCCCGATCCTTCGGGAGCTTTTCCGTTGTGACAACGCATACAGCCGTTCCGCCCGTGCATTCCCTTGTGACGACGTGGCGAAGCACGCCCTTTCCGGTTCGCTCGTCGTAAACGGGGACGGAATACCTGGTCGCCCATTCGCAGACGGCGTTTGCGGCGTCGACTGCGGCATGACTTTCGATGAGGCAGTCGCTGAGCGGGATGAGCCTATGGCTCCTCGGTGAGTACAGCCCCCAGACGACCTTGCCATCGACAGACCCAAAGGGGAAGCTTCCCTTGTTGCGGCAGCGTAGAGGCTCCGCGCACGGGACGGTCGGGAGGACTTCGATGCCGGAGAAGCCGCCTATTCGCTCCAGCGCGCCGAGCACGGTCTCGCGCTTGATCTTAAGCTGAGCCGAATAATCCAAATGCTGCAGGGAACAGCCCCCGCACCTTGGGAAGGCGGGGCAGGGGGGAACGACCCTTTCGGGCGATGGCGCGGCGACCCCGCATAGCTTGCCGACGGCATAGGAACTGCCGGCCTTGATTATATGCGCATTGACCGTCTCGCCCGGGATCGCGCCGGGTACGAACACCGCATAGCCCTCGTACCTGCCGACGCCGCTTCCTTCGGCGGTGAGGCCGGTTATTTCCAGGGAAATATCGTCATTCTTTTTTACAGGAGCGCTCATATTGTCGTCCTCCTAATTGATAGCGATGTTTTCAAGCACTTTTGAGTATTTTCCGAGGGTATCTTCGACGAATCTGCGGTCATCCTTCGAACGGCTCCTCAGCATGAATACTGCCGTGTCACGAGCGTCTGCGAGAGTCTGCATATCGGCAAGCATGTACGCGTCGATAAGGCTCGAACTCCCATGCTGACGCTGGCCCAGCAGCTCGCCGGGGCCGCGCGTCTCCAGATCCTTTTCGGCGATGCGGAATCCATCGTTCGAAGAGGTGAGCGTCTTTATCCTTTCCGCCGCAGTTTCGGATCTGCTTTCCGAAAGCAGGAAACAGAAGCTCTCCTTATCGCTCCTGCCGACCCTCCCGCGAAGCTGATGAAGCTGTGCAAGTCCGAACCTTTCGGAGGACTCTATCGCCATTATGCAGGCGTTCGGAACGTCCACGCCGACCTCGATCACCGTCGTCGAAACGAGAAGATCCGCCTCTCCGTCCCGGAATCGCTTCATGATCTCGTCGCGTTTATCGGGCTTCATGCGCCCGTGGACGAGCTCGACCCGGACCGAGAGCATATCCTTAAGCTCTGCGAAAACGGATTCTGCCGAGCACGCGAGCGGAACTTCGTCGTTATCCTCTATCATCGGGCAGACCACGAACGCCTGTATGCCCCTCGAAACGATCTCCCTCTCGATATAGCGATACATATCGCCGCGCTTTTCGGGGGGGACGTATTTTGTCGCGACAGGCTTTCGCCCTTTGGGGAGCTCGGTCAGTCTCGAGACCTCAAGATCCCCGTAGAGGATGAGCGAGAGTGTCCTCGGGATCGGCGTAGCGCTCATTATAAGCACGTCGGGGGAGAGACCCTTCCCGCCGAGAACAGCCCTCTGACGGACGCCGAATCGGTGCTGCTCGTCCGTTATCACAACACCGAGATCCCGGAACACGACCCCGCTTTCTATAAGGGAATGCGTGCCGACGACGTACTGCGCTTCGCCTGAGGAGATCCTCTCGAGAACGGCGCGCTGCTCCGCCTTTTTCATGCCGCTCGTGAGAATGGCCGCCTTATCGCCGAACATGCTTTCAAGCTGAACGAAATGCTGTTCCGCGAGCAAAGCCGTCGGAGCCATGAGCGCCGCCTGCCTTCCGCTCATGGCGCATACGAACATTGCGTAGAAGGCGAGTATCGTTTTGCCTGATCCGACGTCCCCCTGAATGAGCCTGTTCATCGGAACGGAAGAGGCCATGTCGCGTTCGATATCGCGCATAACGGCAAACTGCCCGTCCGTGGGGCGGAAGGGGAGGAGATCCACAAAGCTTTCGATCGAGCCCTCCGTATCGAATTCGATACCGGGGGAGGAGAAAGTCCTCGATCTTACCGCTTCGAGAAGGATCGTAAAGGAAAGTATGTTCTCGAACGAAAGCCTCCGCTTGGCCATACGAAGAGCTTCGGGGTTAACGGGGAAGTGAAGGTTCTCGAGCGCAAAACCGAGCTGGCAGAGTCCGTGCTTCATCCGAAGCTCTTCCGGCAGCGTTTCACCGTACTGCCCCCGGAGCGCGCAGATCGCCGATCTCACGCAGGATCTGACAGCAGCCTGCCCCAGGCCCCTTGTCAACGGGTAAACTGGAAGCATACCGGGCGGCGATACGCAAAAAACGGCGTTCGCCATTACGGCTCCGCGGCTGAGATCGACCCGCCCATGAACGTATCCGCGCGCGAAATCGGGGATGTTCTTCATTACGTACGGCTGATTGAACCACGAAAGCCGGAGCCTGCCCGTACCGTCGGATACGTTCACCGTAACGAGCGAGGTCCTTCTGCCGCCGATTATAGGGTAGGACATCTTCGGCTGATCGATGCTCTCGACCTTTATGCAGGCGTATTCGCCGTGGGAGAGCGAATCGATCCGCTTTGCCTCGCGCAGATCGTAATGCTCCCGCGGGGAAAAATACAAGAGATCGCGCAGCGAAAAAAGTCCCAAGCGGCCAAGAGCCTCGGCTCGCTTGGGACCGATTCCTTTCAGATCGGTTAAGCTGTCGCTTATCTTCATTTACTCCGCCGATACAAAATAGTAGTAGAGAGGCTGACCGCCGGGCCTAACCATGAACTCGATGTCGGGATACGCCGCGCTGAGATCGTCAAAGAGCATCTGTGCGCTCTCTTCGGACGCGCCCTCGCCCCAGTATACGGAAACGAAGCCGCAGTCCTCCTTCATGGAGATCATCCTTTCGATAAGAGAACGGGTGCAAACCGCAACGTCGCTGCCGACCTCGACGATCTTATTGTCGACAAGGCCGATTATGTCGTTGGCGTGGATGGTGTTGCCCTCAAAAGAGGTATCGCGCACGGCGTAAGTCACGGAGCCGGAAATGACGTTCCCGAAGCACTCGGTCATATTGGCCTCGTTCTCCTCCACGGAGGAATCGGGATTGAAACCGGTCATCGCGGATATGCCCTGCATGACCGTCTTCGTGGGCAGGACGATGACCCTGCAATCGCTGACGGAAGCCGCCTGCTGAGCGGCGAGGATGATATTCGAGTTGTTGGGCAGAATGAACACCGTGTTGGCGTTGACCTTCTTCACGGCCTGAGCGATAACGTCTATGCTGGGGTTCATCGTCTGCCCGCCGGAGATTATAAAGCTCACGCCGAGCTCCTTGAAATCCGCCTCGAGCCCTTCGCCGGCGCTGACGGCTATAACTGCCTGCTCCTTGCGCTCGCGCAGCTTCTTCTCGTGGAGCTGCCTGTTCTGCTCGCGCATGTTGTCGACCTTGAGCTTATCGATCTCGCCGAGCTGCAGAGCGAACTGGATGACCTTGCCGGGCGCGTTCGAATGCGCATGGACCTTGATAATGCCGGAATCGTGAACTACGACGACGCTGTCGCCGAGACGGCAAAGCTTATCGCGGAATCTGTCGATATCGGTTTCGGTGACGTCGTCATGCAGATGGATTATGAACATCTCACTGCAATAGCCGAATTTGATATCCTCGACGTTGGTGGCGCTGATGATATCGTCGTTCGAGGAATAATCCTCCGCCGAGGAAGCTTCGGTAACGGCGAAAGCCGAAAGATCGAGATCCTCGGGTTCTTCGCCGTTCGCGGCAAGAACGAAGCCGCGGAATATTGTCAAGAGCCCGGTGCCGCCCGAATCGAGCACGCCGGCTTCCTTCAATACGGGAAGCATCTCGGGAGTCTTCTTCAAAGCGGCGTCGCCGCCTTCTATCATGGCGTCGAGCACATCGAAAACTTCCGCGCCCCGCGCGCTTGCGGCCTTCTGCCCGGCATCCGCCATAAAGCGGGCGACGGTAAGCATCGTACCCTCCTTGGGACGCATGACGGCCTTATATGCGGCCTCCGTGCCGGAGCGCATGGCTTCCGCCAGCATTTCGGCGGTGATGATATCGCCTTTGCCCTTGATGGATTGGGATATCCCTCGGAAGATCTGCGAAAGAATGACGCCGGAATTTCCCCTTGCGCCCTTTAAAGCGCCAAGCGAAGCTGCCGCGGCAACGGCTTCCGCCGTGTCGCTCTCGCATGCGCGGATCTCCGCAACGGCGCGCTGCATTGTCATCGACATATTCGTGCCGGTGTCGCCGTCGGGGACGGGGAAGACGTTCATCGCGTCTATCGCCGCCTTGTTATGTTCGAGCAGAGCTGCCCCCATGAGGAACATATCTCTGAGCAAATCACCGTTAAATTCAGATCTTTTCAAGATATGTTACCTCGTAAATCAGACTTTGATTGCTTCAACGAAGATATTGACGTTCCTGACGCTGAGCCCGGTCAGATCCTCAACGCGGTATTTGACGTTGCTGACCGCGTTCTGCGCCACGGCATTCAGGGAGACCCCGTACATTACCGTAACGTGAAGATCGATATCGAGCGTCACGCCGTCCTCGAGAACGGTGACCTTGACTCCGCGCTTCATGTTCTCGCTGCCGACGAGCTGAAGCAGAGCGTCTGACGCGCTCTTGCTGTTCATGGCGACTATTCCGTAGTTTTCAACCGCCGCTGTTCCGGCGATGGTGGCGATAAGCTCATCGCTGAGAGTAACGGTGCCGATATCGTAAAGAATATTAGCAGGCATAAATACACCTCCGATTTAAATTTATTCAGTTTATTTTACAACAAAAACGCGGATTAAGCAATAGCCTAAATAAAAAATCACGGGAATACGGGGGAATAAAACTCATATAAGCCCCGAAAGGATCTCATCCGTATCGAAGAGATCGTACTTTACCCTCCAAAGCATGAGCCCGTGCGCCGGCGCGGTATCTCCCGCAAAGGAGCGTTCGGCGCGAAGGAGCGCTTCCTTTACGGTCTCCGGCTCTTCAAAGCCTTTGCCTATCCGTATCATAGTGCCGACCATGATCCTGACCATGTTGTAAAGGAACCCGCTCCCTGCGACGTGATAGCGGAGGAACTCGCCGTCCTTCTCCCAATAGGAGGCGAAGATCGTCCTGACCGTGGTGGACGCCTTGCTCCCCGTCGAGCGGAACGCGTTGAAATCATGCTCGCCGAGAAAGAATTCCGCCGCCTCCCCGAGCCTTTCGGTATCGAGCCTTTCGTGAACGTGGAGCGCGGTGTTCCTCGTAAAAGCGCAGGCATGGGGTGAATTGTCTATCGTGTAGACGTAATGCTTCTCTTTGACTTCGAACCTCGCGTGCCAGTCGCAGGGCACCTCGAAGCTCGCCTTTACGCGGATATCACCCGGCAGGCGCGTATTCAGCGCATAACAGATCTTGTCCGCGGGGATGCGGCTCTCCGTATCGAAATGCGCTACCTGCGCCCTCGCGTGGACGCCGCTGTCGGTTCTTCCGGAGGCGTGCAGGACAGGCCTCTCGCCGACGAGCTTACGGTAAGCTTCCGCGATGGATTCCTGCACCGAAACGCCGTTCGGCTGTATCTGCCAGCCGACGTAATTCGTCCCGTCGTATTCGATTATAAGGGCGATCCTTCTCATTTGTTCTTGATGGAATCCGCGGATAGGCTCTGCCTGTCAACGAGATAAACGAGCTCCGGCTCTCCGTTAAGGAGCCAGACAGCCATTCCCGTTTCTTCATCCAGGAGAGTCTCGTAAAACTCGACGCCGCCGACCGCTTCAATATCGGAACGGAATCCGCATTCCCGTGAGAGCTCGACGATCCGATCGATATCCGGCCGATCGGCCATCACTTCGCTTATGCTGACGGGCCTGCTCTCGAAGCTTCGATATCCGAGGTCAAGATCCGACGGTCGGAGCTCGTAACCGAATTCGTTTATCCTTTCGCATACTTCTTCAAGATACGCGCGGTCGTTCTTTTCCTTGTTGCCGAGCAATAACAGCCAAACCGCAGCGACGGCAATGAGCACGGCCGCCGCGATAAGGAGACCCCTTCTGACCGGTGCGGAAAGTCCGTTCATTTGCCTACCCCCAGCAGCCCCTTTACAAAAGCGGCGATCTGATGATCGAACGGAAGAAAACGCTGCAGAAGTATCACGGCGGTGAGCATCGCGGCCATGATGAGCAGTGCGGCGAGATCTCCCCGGGAGAATTTCAGCACGCGCAGCCTCGTCCTTCCTTCGCCGCCGTGATAGCAGCGGCTCTCCATCGCGAGAGCAAGCTCGTCGGCCCTGCGGAAGGAATTCACGAAAAGAGGTATGAGTATCGGGAGCATTGCCTTTGCGCGCTTGAATATGTTGCCGTTCTCCAGATCGGCCCCCCTCGCGAGCTGTGCCTTCATTATCTTGTCGGCCTCCTCGAGAAGGGTGGGGATGAACCTCAGCGCGATAGTCATCATCATAGCAAGCTCATGCACAGGGAACCTGACGATCTTAAGCGGCGAGAGAAGCCTTTCAAGCCCCTCTGTCAGGGAGACGGGGGTCGTGGTGAGCGTCAGGAGAGAAGCGCCGCTGACGAGCGCGACGAGCCTCAATACGATAAAGAGAGCCTGGCGAACGCCTCCCGTCGTTATGGTTATGAATTTCCAGGAGAACAGCTCCGTGCCCGTCCTCACCATGAAGAGGTTGAGAAGGAACATTATGGGCAGCAGCCATTTCATAGGTTTGATCGCCTTAATCACGTAGCTCAGAGGCACACGGCTCATAGCCGTCATGAAGAGCATGAACCCGATAACGAGCGCAAATACCCAAAGATCCTTCACGATGAACACCATAACGATGTACATTATGAGAAGGATTATCTTCGTCCTGGGATCGAGACGGTGTACCGGCGAATCGACGGGGAAGTACTGCCCGAGCGTTATATCCTTAAACATGGGCGCCTCCCTTTATTTCGGCAAGCGCTTTGACGAGCGCCTCGTTCGTGTATATGTCCTTCGGAAGATCCATTCCCCTGCGGCGAAGCTCTCCCGCCATCCTCGCGGCGAAGGGGGGCTCCAGGCCCATCTCGCGGAGTTCGTCGGAGAGGGAGAATATCTCCTGCGGGGTGCCGCATCTGAATATCTCGCCCTTTCGCAGTACGACGACCTTCTCAGCAGATCTCGCAATATCGTCCATGGAGTGACTCACCATGATGACGGCGCACCCGAGCTGACGACGGAAATCGTCGATCATTTCGAGAACCGCACGTCTGCCGGCGGGGTCGAGCCCCGCCATTGGCTCGTCGAGTACCAGGTACTTCGGGTACATTGCGATTATCCCCGCAAGCGCGGTGCGGCGCTTCTCTCCACCCGAGAGCTCGAAGGGAGATTTCTCAGCGAATTCGTCGAAATCGAGCCCGACGAGACGCATCGCCTCGCGGACGCGCTTGTCGATCTCTTCTTCGTTCAGCTTCATGTTCTTCGGCCCGAAGCTTATATCCTTATAGACCGTCTCGTCAAAGAGCTGATGATCGGGGTACTGGAACACCATCCCGACGAGCGCTCTGCCCTTGGCCCGCTGCTTCTTGTCGTTCATGTCGAACCCGTCGACGGTGACCCTGCCCTCCGTGGGCTGCATGAGGCCGTTCAGCATCTGGATCAGGGTCGACTTGCCGCTTCCGGTATGGCCGATGAGCCCAACGAATTCCCCGTCGGAGATCGTAAGGCTTATATCCTTCAGCGCGGTGAAAGCGTTGACGCTGCCGTTCTGATAAGTATGGGTCAGTTTTTCAATAACGATCGGCATATTCCGTTTATGATCTCCTCCTGATCCACAGCGTCGCCGAGGTCGGCAACGCCGCTCTCCTTCAGCATATCCCTCAGCTCGACCGCGGCCGGCACGTCGAGCCCGATGCTGCGAAGCTCTCCGCCGCGCATGAATATCTCGCGCGGGGAGCCCTCCATCTCTATTTTGCCGCCGTTCATAACGACGACCCTTTCCGCATACAGGGCTTCCTCCATGTACTGCGTTATCATTACCACGGTGATGCCCTTCTCGTCGTGGAGCTTCTTGACGATAGAAAGGATATCCTTCCTTCCGAGAGGATCGAGCATCGCCGTCGCTTCATCGAGCACGAGCACCTCCGGCTCCATAGCGAGCATTCCCGCTATCGCGATCCTTTGCTTTTGCCCGCCGGAGAGCATATGCGGAGCCGAATCGGCGTATTGTTCCATCCCGACGGAGCGGAGCGCCTCGTCCACGCGCACAGCCATAACCTCCGTCGGCACGCCGAGATTCTCCGGCCCGAAGGCCACGTCCTCGCGGACGACCGTCGTGACGATCTGATTATCGGGGTTCTGAAAAACTATGCCGACCCTGCGCCTTATATCGAGGAGCTTATCGTCGTCCGAAGTATCCATGCCGTCGAGCGTGACCGTCCCCTCCGTGGGGAGCAGGAGCCCGTTCAGCATCTTGGCTAAGGTCGATTTGCCGCTTCCGTTATGACCGACGATGCAGAGGAATTCCCCGTCGCGTATCTCAAGCGAGACGCCTTCCAACGCGGAGGCACCGCTTTCGTAAGTGAAGCTCACGTTTTCGATTGAGAGCATATTTTCTCCTTTGAGCGTATAATCAAATCATTATATAACGCGGAGGGGATCAAAGCAAGCAATATATTGATCGATTCACTCCTCGTTAATATAAAAGAAAATTCCATTTTTATAAAAAAACTATTGACAGAAAACTAAAGCAATGTTATAATGAATATATCGATAACATAACCCTGAATATATGAGGAGGTCTTTATGAGAAAGCTTATTGTATTTTTATTGTCGGCTGTGCTCTTGCTCGTTCTCGTTTCCTGTACGAGTTCCGAACTGCCTCCCGCTTCGGGCGGCTCGGAGCCGATCGACGGGGAGCCCGAGATCACGGCGGAGCCATCCGGGGAGCGTGATGGGCTTCCTTCCGAGGCGCCTACGGCCGAACCGACAGCCGCTCCCGCCGACGAGTATCCTCTGCCCGAGGATCCCGAGGCCGCAGGCGACTGCGTAAAGGATGCCGAGATCATCGCTCATCTTCCGATAGGCGATGGAGATGATTGCCTGAGCTTCATCCCCGCGCACGATAATTACGAGGATGACGAGGGGCCGAACGCCTTTGCTTTAGCCGACGGGAAGGTTTACGTTCTCGATCTTATGAACCACCGCGTCGTCGTATACGAGGACGGGGAGCTGAGCTTCATCCCGTTCTCCGACAGGGATACTCACGATCACTATACCGCGATGGCGGTCGTCGGCGGCAGCATCTATCTCGTCGGCACCACAGGCGGCGAACGCGAAGTCGCCGTTTACGATATGTCCGGCGAAAGGACGGGGAGCATCCCTCTGCCGGACGGCACGGATCCCGGAGCATACGCGCTCTATGAGGAGGACGGATCCCTTATGCTCCTCACAAACGATCTGGAAGCTTTCCGGCTTAAGGACGGCGTCTTTGTCGTGGAGAACGGCTTTCATGTCAGCGATCCGCGCGTCGTAAACGGCAGCGTGACCGTCTCGGTCGACGGCGCGGATATCCGGTTGGATGCGGGCGAAAGCACGGCTCTCGGCGTTTACAGGATCGTCAACGGCCGCATCTTCTGCATTGGCTATGGCGCGGAGGTCAGCTATCGGGTCTATGACCTTAACGGCGAATTGCTCGGCGCTACCGCGGTCGAAGGCTCAAGCGCGCTCTATTACCCGATCTCCTCCATGTTCGTTTCATCGGAGGGCGAGCTCTGCGTTATGACCTGTATGAAAGACGGCGTTTATATCACAATGCCGCATCTGCGCAAGTGATATAGCGCACAGCCCGGCTATTACATGATCCCATCAGAGCTTTATTACGGCTCCTCCTTCGCGGGGGAGCCGTATTTTCCAAATATATCCTCTTTTGCTGTTGCCATAACGGTGAAATGATAGTAAAATATAAAAGTAAAAATGCGCGTCATGCGCTCTTAACAGGAGGAATAAATCAATGGCTATCAAAACATTTGACGAGCTCGTAGCAAAGGTAAAGACCGGCAAGCGCCGCACCGTTGCTTTGGTATGCGCCGATGACGCCCACGCGCTTGAGGCCGTCATCCACGCGAAGGATCTCGTTGATTCCGTCCTCGTCGGCGATCGCGAGAAGATCGAAGCCGTACTCGTTTCCCTTGGGCAGGATCCCAAGAATTTTGAGATCGTTGAGGTTCCCGAGGGGATGCATCCCAGCGTTTGCGCCGCCAAGCTCATCAAGGAGGGCAGGGCGGACTTCCTCATGAAGGGCAAGATCATGACCGGGCAGATGCTCAAGGGCGTTCTTGATCCCGAAGCGGATCTTCGCACCGGTTCCCTTATGAGCCACTGCATGATGGTCGAGATCCCCAATTATCATAAGCTCATTTGCGTCACCGACGGCGGCATGTGCACCTATCCCGATCTCGATAAGAAGATCAAGATCGTCAAGAACGCCGTTGAGTTCTTCCATAAGCTCGGCTATGAGAAGCCCAACGTAGCCGCTCTCTGCGCCATTGAGACGATCAACCCCAAGATGCAGGAGACCGTCGACGCCGCGGAGCTGAAGCGCATGAGCCTCGAGGGCGAGCTTCCCTCCTGCTACGTTGAAGGCCCCATCTCCTACGACCTCGCGATGGTTCCCGAGCTTTCCGCCATCAAGGGCTATGACTGCCCCTGCGCGGGAGATTTCGACATCCTCCTCGTTCCCGAGATCGTCGTCGGCAACGTGCTCGGCAAGGCCCTCGTCTACACGGCGGGCGGCAGGATGGCCGGTCTCATCATGGGATGCAAGGTGCCCATCGTTCTCGCGTCCCGCGGCTCCAGCGCGGAGGAGAAGTATTATTCCCTCGCTCTCGGCGCAGGCTTCGTGAGCTGATAAGCTATGGAAAGAATTCTCGTTATCAACCCCGGATCCACCTCCACTAAGCTCGCCGTGTTCGACGATAACGAGCGCATCATGGCCGTTACCGTCCGCCATCCTCTTGAGGAGGTCAAGGGCTTCAAGTGGGTCATGGATCAGTTCGATTACCGCATGGCGCTCATCGACAAGGCGCTTGAGGAGAACGGCATAAAGAAGGAGAGCCTCACCTGCGTCATGGCGCGCGGAGGCCTGCTCCCGCCCGTGCCCTCCGGAGCGTTCCGCGTCAATAAGGACATGGTCGATTACTTCTACGCGGCGAAGGTGGATACTCACATATCGAACCTTGCCTGCGTGCTTGCGGACGCTATCGCGAAGCCCCTCGGCATACCCGCTATGGTCTACGATCCTGTCGCCGTGGACGAGCTCGACGATATCTCCCGCATAACCGGCATGCCCGAGATCCCCAAGAAGAGCCGCGGTCACGTGCTCAATTCCCGCGCCATGGCGAGGAAATGCGCCGAGGAACGCCTCGGGAAGAAGCTCGAGGACTGCACTATAATCGTGCTCCATATCGGCGGCGGCTGTTCCGCGTGGCTCTCCCATAAGGGTAAGCTCATCGACTGCTATTCCGACGACGACGCGGGCTTCGCGCCTGAGAGGTGCGGCAGGCTCCAGGCGATGGATCTTGCGATGCTCTGCTACTCCGGCAAGTACACCAAGGAGGAGATGAGCCGCTACATCAGGGGCAACTCCGGCTTAAAGGCGTATCTCGGCACGAGCGACGGTCTCGAGATCGAGCGCATGATCGACTCCGGCGACGAGAAGGCGAGGATGCTCTACGACGCAATGGCGCTTTCCCATGCGAAGGGGATCGCCGAGCTCGCGGCCGCCGTTAACGGCAAGGTCGACCGCATCGTTATCACGGGCGGCCTCGCGCACTCAAAGCTCTTCATCGATATGCTGAAGCCCCGCATCGAGTGGATCGCGCCCGTTGAGGTCATGGCGGGCGAGTTCGAGATGGAGGCTCTGGCCGCGGGCGGTCTTCGCGTCCTTCGCGGAGAGGAAGAGGCCCACGAATTCAAGTGGAACAGATAAACAAAAACCAGGGCGGGTCCGCTCCCGCCCTTTTGTATTGATGAACAATATCGAACGCAGAAGAAAACAACGCAAACTCATCCCGATCGTGATCGCCGCAGCCGCTGCCGCGGCGGTCATCGGCTTGATACTTCTGCTCGTTTTCAAACCCTTCTCCGGAAGCGGAGAAAAGAACTCCGATCCGACGGAGCCGCCCCTGCCGACCGCATCTGTAACCGACGCCGCCGCCCCTTCCGGATCCGACCCGGAAGGCGTGACGGCCACGGAAACGACTTTGCCTTCTCCTTCTCCTGCCGCTGAAACTCAGGGGGCAGACGAACCGAAGGGGGAGACTCCGATCCGCATTTCCGACGAGGAAAGCACCGCGGTCTTGACCGCAAACATATCTAAGAGGTACGGGACCGACGGGAACGCTTATCTGTCTATCGCGGCAAAGGAGGCTATAGCCTTCGTCAACAATACCGACAGGCCCCTCTATTCGATCTCGCTTAAGGTCGGGGATATCGGCGTCGATACCGTCACGCTCGAAGGCGCCCCGGTCAGGTTTTCGCTTGAGGAAGGCGTCCTTACCATACCGCTGCTTAACGAGCTCCCGCCATTCGGCGAAGCGGACGTATTCATCGAATACTCCGCGAGAGCCGATGCTTCGAGCGTTTTCGCCCTGCCGGAATTTGATTACGAAACATCCTACCGGCTCACGGCGTACGTCGCTTCGGAAGCGTTCATAAGCTTCTCCGGATGCTCCGCCTCCTCCGAGGAGGTTTCCGGCAAGCTGCTCTACTCCGTCACGGACGAGTCGGTCCATTCGACCGAACTGCGTTTCCGCTATTAGGCACGGTCACTATTATAGCTTCAGAGGGAGAGCTCTTTATCGGCTCTCCTTTTTCATCCCTCCGGGAACGGTCCTCGGCGGTTATGCGGTATTCGTATTCGTTCCCGGGCAGCGCTCCTTCATCGGTCAGATTCAAATAACCCGAGGCGCCGGAGATCTCGCCTGTGGTTATCCCGATCCCATCGGGACCGTATCGCGTTACGACGTAAGTCCAAAGCTCGTTTTCCGCCTCAAACGAAATTACGGGATATCCCGAAGGCGATATGCTCCATCCCGCGATAAGGGGAGCCGCGGGAGCGTCGCTGTGCGGATCGGTCTCTTCCGGAGCGGAGCCGGAAAAGAAGAATTCATTTCGTATTTCCTCTCCGGGGGTCAGTTCGCCCGCCGCGTATAAACGGCCCTCTTCCTCGCGCGAGACGTCCACTTTCATTTCGACAAGCCCTTCCGTCGGCTCAAAAACCGGGCATTCCCTTTCCGCGTAAATGTACGAGAGGATCCTCCCCGCAAGCAGCAGCGGCTGGTTCCCGCCAACAGCCTCCTCGGGCAGGCTCCCCTCGGCCGCGGAATCCGTCCCCATCCATACGACGACGGTGAACTCCGGGGAATATGCCGCGCACCATGCGTCTCGCACTCCTCCCTCGTCAACGGAGGTCCCCGTCTTTGCGGCAAGCGGCAGTCCTGTCTCCTTCAGCCTTTTGGCGGTGCCCTCCTCCACGACGCTGCAAAGCATCGAGTTTAAAAGGAAGGCGGTTTCTTCCTTCATGACCCTTTCGCCGCCCTTCGTGCGTTTGAAGACCGTTCTTCCGTAGGGATCTTTTATCTCATCGATACATGAAGGTTCGATAAAAACACCGCCCCGCGCAAGGCAGGAGTAAGCGCCCGCCATCTCAAGCGGAGTTACCCCGTGCGTGAACCCGCCGAGCGCCATCGGGAGCCCCGGCGTTTCGCCTTCAAAATCGATCCCCATCCGCGAAGCGAAGCTCATGCCCGTTCCGACGCCTATATCCGAAAGCACGCTTACCGCAGGAATGTTGAGCGATCTGGCGACCGCAGTTCGAAGAGTGACTTTTCCGTAGTATTTGTCGTCGGAATTCCTCGGTTCATAATCACCGAAGCTCCCGGGGGAATCGTCTACGAAGCTGTCCGGGCGATATCCGAAGAGCTCCATCGCCGGCGCATATACGAGTATCGGCTTTATAAGCGAACCGGGCTGGCGTTCGGATCCGACGGCACGGTTCATGCCGCCGGGGGAGTATCCGCCCCTTCCGCTTATCATTGCGCATATCCCCCCGTATTCATCGAGCACGACGGCCGCCGTCTGAGCGTTTTCCGAAGGGAAGACGCCCTCATCCGAGGCGAGAGCGGCGCAGAGATCGTTTACGGGGCTTTCCATAGTCGATACTATCGTATACCCGCCTTCGAGGAGCTCATCCTTATCGAGCCCGAGTTTTTCGCATGCTTCCATTATTATAAGATCGGTAAGTTCGTTCCTTTCGGCAGGCAGAGCGTTATTCAATTCGGGCTCCTCAGTAAGGGCGGTTTGAAGCTCCTCGTCGGACAGGTACCCGTATTCGTTCATCGATCGGAGTATGTTGTTCCTTCGTGACAGGGAGGCTTCCGCGTCGAGATGAGGCGCATATGCGGACGGGCTCTTTAATATTCCCGCAAGCTGAGCCGACTGCGCGACGGTCAGCTCCGCAGCGTGAACGCCGAAGTATCCGAGCGCCGCCGTCTCTATCCCGTAGTAACCACCGCCAAAGTAGATGTAGTTCAGATACATCTCCATGATCTCGTCCTTTTCAAAACGCCTTTCAAGCAGGATGGCAAGAACGGCTTCCTCGAGCTTGCGATCAAGCGTTTTTTCCGAGGAAAGATGTGAAAGCTTAATGAGCTGTTGGCTGATGGTGGAAGCCCCCTGCACGTATCCGCCCGCCTTGATATCCGCCCATGCCGCTCCGAATACGCGGTAAAGGTCGATCCCGTCATGCGAATAGAAACGCGCATCCTCGGCGGAAACGAAAGCGTCGACGGTGTGGCGGGGGAGATCCGAAAGTTTTATCGGTATGCGCTTTTCACGCCCGATCACACTGACGAGCTCTCCTTTGGAATCGCAGATCTGCAGCGCCATTGGAGCGTTCAGTATCAGCTCAGGGTCAAGCTCGTGCCATTTGTCGAATCGAAACAGCGCGGAAGCGGCAATGAGCAGACCTCCGATCAGCAAAAGGAACCCGCCTGACACGAATCTCAAAACGGAGCCGAACCTTATTCTCTTATCAGTTCTCTTCTTCATAAGGATAGTTTTATCCGAAAACGGCAAATGCGAACTTGCAATTATACCCTTTGCCGTTATATAATGGAATCAGAAAAATGAAAGGAATCGTCAAAATGTTCAAGCATATAGTTTTCTGGAAATTCGCCGAAGAGGCCGCCTCCCGCACCAAACAGGAAAACATGGATATAGTAAGGGACGGGCTTCTTGCTCTCGTCGGCAGGGTGCCCACGCTCCGCTCCGCCGAGGTCGGGCAGGATGTGCTCCATTCCGACGCCTCCTATGATCTGTGCCTCATCTGCACGTTTGACGACCGCGAGGGATTTTTGACCTATCGCGATCACCCGGAGCACGTCAAGGTCGCGAGCTATATCGCGCAGGTGAAGACGGAAAGAGCCGTAGTGGATTATAACTTTTGACGCATAAAAATATGGGCCCCGCTTGGCTTCAAGCGGGGCTCGTTTTCTATTTCGCTTAATCGATTATCGATCGGATCAGCGCGATTATTACCTCGGGCTGCGTATCGAAGGCCTGTATATAGATGACTGCGTCCTTATAAGTCACGACGGATTGGGAGTAGATCTCATCCTCGCAGCCGATGCTGTTGCTGTGTGACAAATACATGCAGCTTTCATCAAAATCTTCGATATCGACATTTCTCACGCCCTTTTCTACTGCCCAGCGAATGCTGTAGTCAGTATCCGTTTGTTCTATCGGCATTACCCGGAAGTAAATGATTGAATCATGATCTTCGTCCTTGTAGTCTATCCGGATATGATCGGTCCCGATTATATCGCCGGTCTCGGCGTCCGTAATGTATTCGATATAGGTATCCGTGACGCGCAGACCATCGGGGATATAAGTCGGTATCATTTCACCGAATCTGCGATTATTTCGGCAAGCCGCCAGCCGGTCGTCATCATTTTTGTTTTCCATGCATTCGCCGTAATTTGCAGCCATTAGATCAAGCAGGGGGCTGATCTTTTCGACGTCAACCTGAAGCGCCATACTGTGGAAGGAATTACCGATTGTTACTATTCCGTCCGTAAAGACGCCTATATCCAGGTCAAGACGATCATTCGTATATATCTTAACGTTGCGGCAGGGATTCAGCTCTTCGTCTTCGAGTGCAAGGAACGCAGGTTCGTCGAAATATCTGCTGAAATAGCTTCTCGTATCGTTTATCCACTCGCCTTCATCTATGGCTTCGATAAACAGCCGAACGGCTTCATTTCGGGGATCGACGGCATATTGTTTAAAGTCGTTCCGGCTGATATAGCGCAGCTCCTGCATGTTTTCGGAAATGTTAAGCTTATCTTCGAGGAATGCGGCGCCGTTCTTTTCCGTTATGCCGCAATCGGTCGTATAAACGTAGATCATGCTGCGATAATCTCCGCGCATACACAGAAAAACACTGTCGTCGCGACCCTTGAACGAGAACACGCTGCCTTCGACGGTACCTTTCAATTCATTTTCAGAGATGGATATAAACGGATGCTCCTCATTTGCAGGTGATCCTTCCTCATCATGGCACCACCTTGCGGACCACTGAAAATCGAAGAGCTCTACCGTCCCGACTTTTTCTCCTATCACATCGTTCATCGCGTCTAATGTGCAAAGCAGGAAATACTCTCTGCCCTGATAGATGAACATCTGGTAGTCTATCCCCCATTCGATATACGGAGTCTCATCGGGATGATATGCTTCATCATAACTCGATAAGTCGGCAGTGAGATAGATCCTATCCTCTTCGGGAATTGCGGGAACATATTCCGTGGGTTCGGCTGTGACTTCGGCGGCAGGAGACGCGTTCTGCGCATTCTCACTCGCCATGGCAGTTATATCATTCCCCGTATCGGGCTTATTGCCCAAAATCTTCCCCAGTATCAGCCCGACTCCGAGCACGAGGCAGAATCCCGCGGCGATCGGCAGGGCGATCCTCCATGCGCTGTTTCTTTTCTTCATGCACTCCGCCGAGGCGATGTATTTTTCATTGATATCCCCGAGCAGCTCGAGGCTTTCCGTACCTTTCATTTCGATACTCCTTTCATTCATACGTTGTAACCCTTGTTTTTAAGACTGGTCTTAAGATCGGACCGGATGCGATAAAGCATGGTTTTGACGCGGTTCTCGCGACAGCCGAGCCTTTCGGCAATCTCGGGTATGCTGTCGAAAAACCAGTACCGCCTCACGAACACGTTCCGCTTCTCCTCGGAAAGCCGGGAGAGGAACGCGTCGATCTCCCTTTTCAGCTCCCTTGCTTCGAGCTCGCCCGCCATATCATACCCGGAGGGTATGCATTCCTCCATCTCATGCGTCAGCTCGGTCAAAACCGCGCTCCGCTTTACGCAAGACAGCCGCTTGATCCTGTTCAGCGTCAACTGCCTCGCGATCCTGAGGAGGTAGGGGAGAAGATGATCCGCAGGCTCGTTCGGAGGGATGCTGTTCCACGCCTTCAGATAGACGTCGTTTGCTATCTCCTCGGCGGCCTGCCTGTCCTTAAGCGCGGAATAGGCAAAGCCGCGGAGCCTTGCGCCGTATTTCTCTTCGGTAGCTTTGATCGCGGTTTCATCCCTTTTCAAGTAGAGCTCTACGATCCTTCCGTCTTCCAAAGTCTGTTTCTCCTTTCATCCGGATAAAGGCCTTCACTATGAATAACAGCGGTTTTGATTGAAAGGTTACAAAAAGAATTAAGCCCCTCCGAAAAGTCGAAGGGGCGGTATCGTTTTATCAGTCGAGGAAGTCCTTCAGCCTCTTGCTCCTTGAAGGATGGCGGAGCTTGCGGAGCGCCTTGGCCTCTATCTGGCGGATGCGCTCACGCGTTACGTTGAACTCCTTGCCGACGTCCTCAAGAGTCCTCGTCTTGCCGTCGTCAAGGCCGAAACGGAGCCTTAAGACCTTCTCCTCGCGCGGAGTGAGGGTGCGGAGCACCTCCTCGAGATGGCTCTGCAGCATGGCCGTAGAGGCGATGTTCTCGGGAGCGGGAGCCTCGTCGTCCGCTATGAAGTCGCCGAGGTGGGAATCCTCCTCCTCGCCGATGGGGGTCTCGAGAGATACGGGCTCCTGCGCGATCTTGATTATCTCGCGAACTTTGTCTTCGGATATGCCCATCTCCTTCGCGATCTCCTCGGGACGGGGCTCGCGTCCAAGCTCCTGCAGGAGCTGACGGTTGACGCGAACGAGCTTATTGATGGTCTCGACCATGTGCACGGGTATGCGGATGGTGCGCGCCTGATCGGCAATGGCCCTTGTGATGGCCTGACGGATCCACCACGTTGCATAGGTGGAGAACTTATAGCCCTTGCGGTAATCGAATTTTTCAACAGCCTTTATGAGTCCGAGATTGCCCTCCTGAATGAGGTCGAGGAAGAGCATCCCGCGGCCTACGTAACGCTTCGCGACGGAAACGACGAGTCGGAGATTGGCTTCGGCGAGCTGGCTCTTCGCGTACTGCCCGTCCTCCGCAAGGGCGAGCATCGCGGGGTCTATCGCGGCGTCGGTCTCGGCAAGGGCTTCAACGGCATATGAATAATCCTTGAATTTATTCCCGAGCTTTACCTCCGCGAGGCGTTCGATTGCGGTCTTGAAATCCTCGAATTCTTCGCCTGTCTGCGCCTTGACGAAGTTGATTATCGCCGTCTCTGCGGGCTTGCCTTCCGCCATGCGCTTTGCTATATCGATCTCCTCGTTTCCCGTGAGAAGGGGGACGCGGCCGATCTCTTTAAGATACATCCTGACAGGATCGTCTATTGCGATGGCGTCGGTCGAAGTATCGACGACGCTCTGGCTCTGCTCGGCCTCCGCTTCGGGCATGTCGATCTCGAGACCCTCGTTGATATCAATATCCTCGACTACGTCGATGCTCGCGGCCTCGAAGCGGTCATAGATGGATTCGATCTTCTCGGAGGAAAGATCGACGTTCTCGAAAGTATCCATGACCTCTTTGTAGGTCATGACGCCCTTGTCCTTGTTGCGCTCGATAAGCTCGTCGACCAGCTTGAGATGATCCTTCTTATCCTGCTCCATTATGGTTGAAACCTCCTTGGTTTATCTGCTGTTTATATCTATTTTGAAAGCTTCTGCAGCTCTGCGTACTTGGTTTGGTATTCTCTCATGAGATCGGCGCGTTCGGAAGCCGGCGCTTCGTTCACCCGCGCGGAAAGGCGCGAGAGCTCGTCCTTCAGCTCGTTAAGCCGCAGGTTGGCGATTATATCCGCCGCGCACTCGACGGGGGCCGAGATATCATCGGCGGAAGAATAAGCGTCGGTCACCTCGTCCGCTTCCTCGCCCTCGAGCTCGGCAAGCATTACCGGAATGTTACTTCCGGAGCCCGTTTTATAAGCGGCGAGCAGCCGAAGCGCAAAAGCCCGGAGCGAAGCCGAGGAGAACAGCTCCGGTGTGAATCCGGCGCCCCGCCC
This sequence comes from Clostridia bacterium, assembly GCA_017509785.1. Taxonomy (GTDB): domain Bacteria; phylum Bacillota; class Clostridia; order Christensenellales; family CAG-138; genus UBA3857. The sequence goes on along the minus strand of JAFWOT010000012.1, from coordinate 242,239 downwards.
GATCTCGAGCCCGTTTTCCGGCGAGGTCATCATGCATGAGAGAAGCTTTTTTTCGAAACGGACGCGTTCGTTGTCGCGCCTTGGTTTTTTGTAGTTATTATACCTTGGGCGAACGGTATTATTCGCGTCTGCAGCGGGGGAGACGCCGCATTGCTCACGGACAGCCTCGGCGCTGAGTCCTCCCTTTTCGGCTACAAAAGGGACGTATCTCTCCCTTTCGACGGGATCGAGCCCCGCGAGCAGCGCGCAGGCCTCCCTTGCGAAGTCCTCTCGCCCGTCCGCGGTTTCGACTCCCGCGAGCTTCGCCATCCGTTCGAGCTTGAAGCGAGTGCCTGTGATGGAGGCGTCCTTCAGAGAATAGAAGCTGTCAGCTCCGAATGCTTTCACGAATTCGTCGGGATCGCGTCCGTCCGGGATAACGATGACCCTCGGCTCTATATCCTGATCCCGCAGTATGTCGATACCGCGAAGCATCGCCTTTTGACCGGCTTCGTCGCCGTCATAGGCGTAGTAGACCTTCGGAGCGTATCTCTTAAGGAGCCTTGCCTGTTGACTTGTGAGCGCCGTACCGAGCGATGCTACGGCATTGTCTATACCGCTCTGGTGAAGGGAGATGACGTCCATATATCCTTCGACCATAATAACGTCGTCGAGCTTCCTGCCCTTCAGAAGGTTAATGGCATAGATGTTCTCTCTCTTATTATAGACGGGGGTGTCGCCGGTATTGATGTACTTCGGTTCATCGCTGCCCATGGTCCTCCCGCCGAAAGCGATCACCTTCCCGTATGCGTTTATCACGGGGAACATCAGTCTCCCGCGGAAGAAGTCGTATACGCGGGCGGGATCCTTTCTTCCCGTCACGGCAAGGCCGGCTTCCAATATGACTTCGCGTGAGAACCCCTTTCCCGTAAGATGCTCATATAGCGCGTCGAACGCGTCGGGGGAGAAGCCGAGTCCGAATCTTTTAGCGGTTTCGACGGATATCCTGCGGCTTTCGAGGTACCTTCTCGCGGCGCCGCCTTCCGGCCCGAACAGAGCCTTTACGTAGTAGACCGCGGCTTCGCGGTTCGCTTCGTAAATGCGTTCCCGACGGAGCTTCTGTGCCATCAGCTTCTTGTCGTCGATCTCGTCGGGCATCGTCATGCCTGCCCTTTGCGCGAGATTCCTGACGGCGTCGAGGTAGGAAAGATTATCCGCCTGCATGAGGAACTGTATCACCGAACCGCCCGCCTTGCAGGAGAAGCAGTGGAACAGCTGCTTATCCGGAGAAACCGAAAACGAAGGGGTCTTATCCGTATGGAACGGACAATGCCCCCAAAGCCTGCCGCCGCGCGGTTTTAATTCCGTGTATTCCGAGATGACCGAGGCGATATCGTTCTTGTTCATCAATTCAGTCAGCCATGCCTCGGGAAATGCCATCTGCGCCGCGCTCCTTCCTGTAATTTCGTGCTTTTTTATTTCTACGGTGCGTTGGTTTCTCCTGCAAAAAGAAATGATATATTTGGTTGAAAAATAAACGGATGAGTCGAATAAGCGGGGAGGATACGAAATGAAGCCACGATAATTTTGTCTATATTGACACAATATATAGGGAAAAACATCTTGAAAAACGAGAGGAAAAGTATTATAATAAAGCGTTCCCCTGACGGAGAATTTTCTTGGGTTACAAAAAAACGAAAATATATTGGAGGAAAACCTATGACACAGAAGTACGTGTACCTCTTCAATGAAGGTAACGCGGGTATGCGCAACCTTCTCGGCGGTAAGGGCGCCAACCTCGCCGAGATGACTACCCTCGGGCTTCCCGTTCCTTACGGCTTCACCGTAACGACCGAGGCCTGCACGAAGTACTATGAAGACGGCAAGACCATCTCCGATGAGATAGTCGAACAGATCAAGGCCGCCCTCGCCGTCACCGAAGAGAAGGCCGGCAAAAAGTTCGGTTCCACCGAGAATCCCTTCCTCGTATCCGTCCGTTCCGGCGCAAGGGCCAGTATGCCCGGCATGATGGACACCATCCTCAATCTCGGTCTTAACGACGAGACCGTTGAGGCTATGGCGCGCCTCACCAACAACCCCCGTTTCGCTTACGACAGCTATCGCCGCTTCATTCAGATGTTCTCCGACGTTGTCATGGAGATAGACAAGGAGAAGTTCTCGAAGCTGCTCGAAAATAAAAAGGCTCAGAACAACGTAGTTCTCGACAAGGATCTCACCGCCGAGAACCTCAAGGAGCTCATCGCCGAATATAAGGATCTTTACAAGGCCGAGATGGGCGCCGAGTTCCCTCAGGAGCCCATGACTCAGCTGCTCGAGGCCGTCAAGGCCGTCTTCCGCAGCTGGGATAACCCCCGCGCGATCGTCTATCGCCGCATGCATGACATCCCCTCCAGCTGGGGCACCGCCGTCAACGTGCAGAGCATGGTATTCGGCAACATGGGCGATGATTCCGGTACCGGCGTTGCCTTCACCCGCAACCCCGCCACCGGCGAGAAGAAGCTCTTCGGCGAGTTCCTGATGAACGCCCAGGGCGAGGACGTCGTCGCCGGCATCCGCACCCCCGAGACCATCGAGTCCCTCAAGAACATCAACGAGGCTGTTTACAACCAGTTCGTTGAGGTCGCCAACACGCTTGAGAACCATTATCGCGATATGCAGGATATGGAGTTCACCATCGAGCGCGGCAAGCTCTTCATGCTCCAGACCCGCAACGGCAAGCGCACCGCCGCCGCCGCTCTTCAGATCGCCGTCGATCTCGTAAACGAGGGCATGATCACAAAGGAAGAGGCTGTCAAGATGATCGATCCGAAGTCCCTTGACGCGCTCCTGCATCCCACCTTCGACGCCGCCGCCCTGAAGGACGCCAAGGCCGTTGCAACCGGCCTCGCCGCTTCTCCCGGAGCCGCCTGCGGTAAGATCTATTTCTCCGCCGATGACGCCAAGGCGCATCACGAGGCGGGCGAGAAGGTCGTTCTCTGCCGCAAGGAGACCAGCCCCGAGGATATCGAGGGCATGACCGCCTCGGAGGGCATCTTCACCTCCTTCGGCGGCATGACCAGCCACGCCGCTGTCGTAGCGCGCCAGCTCGGCACCTGCTGCGTATCCGGCTGTAAGGAAGCCTACATCGACGAAGCCGCGAAGACCATCACCTTCACCAACGGTCTCGTGATGCACGAGGGCGATTGGATGAGCCTCGACGGTTCCACCGGTAAGGTCTACGCCGAAGCGGTCAAGACTGCTCCCGCCGAGCTTTCCGGCAACTTCGCCACTATCATGCAGTGGGCGGATGAGATCCGCACGCTGAAGATCCGCACCAACGCCGATTCTCCCTCTCAGGCCGCTATGGCCGTAAAGTTCGGCGCCGAGGGTATCGGCCTCTGCCGTACCGAGCATATGTTCTTCGATGAGGACAGGATCCCCGCTGTCCGCGAGATGATCGTCTCCAAGACCGTCGAAGAGCGCGAGAAGGCTCTCGCCAAGATCCTCCCCATGCAGCGTGAGGATTTCAAGGGCATCTACAAGGCCATGGAAGAGCGTCCCGTTACCATCCGCTTCCTGGATCCGCCTCTCCACGAGTTCCTTCCCACCAAGGATGAGGACATCGCGGCTCTGGCCGAGAACATGGGCATCACCTTCGAGGAGCTCAAGGAGACCGTTGCGGCGCTCCATGAGTCCAACCCCATGATGGGTCACCGCGGCTGCCGTCTTTCCGTAACCTATCCGGAGATCGCCGAGATGCAGACGCGCGCCGTCATCGAGGCCGCCATTGAGGTCCGTCAGGAGACCGGCTTCAACATCGTTCCCGAGATCATGATCCCCCTGGTAGGCGAGGTCAAGGAGCTGGCTTACGTCAAGAGCTTCGTAGTCGCCACCGCAAAGAAGGTCATGGAGGAGCGCGGCGTTGAGATCCCCTACATGGTCGGCACCATGATCGAGATCCCCAGGGCCGCCCTGACCGCCGATGAGATCGCCAAGGAAGCCGAATTCTTCTCCTTCGGTACTAACGACCTCACCCAGATGACCTTCGGTTTCAGCCGTGATGATGCGGGCAAGTTCCTTAACGATTACTACGCCAAGAAGATCTTCGAGTCCGATCCCTTCGCGAGAGTCGATCAGGTCGGCGTCGGCAAACTGATGAAGATGGCCGCCGATCTCGGCCGCCAGACCCGCCCCAACATCAAGCTGGGCATCTGCGGCGAGCATGGCGGAGATCCCTCCTCCATCGACTTCTGCCACAGGATCGGCCTGAACTACGTTTCCTGTTCGCCGTTCCGCGTACCCATTGCTCGTCTTGCCGCTGCACAGGCGAAGCTCAACAACGACTGAGATCGTTTGAATTGATCTGATGCGGCTGCGGGGCCTTGGTTCTGCAGCCGCTTTTTAAGGTGATCATATGAAAATAGCCGTAATTACCGGAGCCTCCTCCGGCATGGGAAGGGATTTTGCCCGTCAGCTCACCGGACTGTATCATTTTGACGAGGTCTGGGTCATAGCCCGCAGGATCGAAAGGCTCGAAGCCCTGAAGGATGAGCTCAACGTCCCCGTCCGCCCGATAAGCCTCGATCTTACTAAAAGGGAGAGCATCGAAGAATATGCTTCCGTTCTCGAAGAGGAACAGCCCGAAATATCCGTACTCGTCAACGCTTCGGGATTCGGGTACTTCAAAGCGTTCGATGAGGCTGACCTCAACGGCTATTATGATATGATCGCACTGAACGACAGCGCCGTCGTGGGAATGACTTACCGCTCCCTTCCTTATATGAAGGATGGCGGGCGCATCTATAACGTCTGTTCCGTCGCGGCGTTCCAACCCCTGCCGTACATCAGCATATACGGCGCGACGAAGGCGTTTGCCCTGAGCTTTACGAGGGCGATAAACGTCGAGCTGAAGAGGAGAGGGATAAAGGCCCTCGCCGTATGCCCCTATTGGACGAAGACCGAATTCTTCGACACGGCAAGGACCGACGACACCATCACTTACTATCAATGCTATACCGAATCGAAGGACGTCGTAGCTCAGGCGATAAAGGATATGAATAAACGCGGGAAGGACGTTTCCATCTGCGGCAGGACGGCGAAGCTCAATGCTTTTCTGGCGAAGCTTCTGCCGCATAAGCTCGTTATGAAGGTATGGTGCAGGCAGCAGAAGAAGCCCTGCTGATAAGACGGGAAAGGAGATCCGAAATGAAAAAAATGTTCAATAGAATAGGAGCCTTCTTCAAGAAGGCGAAGGTGCGTGAGTTCTCCGTTGACGTGGTTTATGACATAATCGGCAGCGTGCTTTACGCCGTCGGTTTCTATACCTTTGCTTCCAACGCCGATTTCGCTCCCGGCGGGGTCGGCGGCATATCCATTATCATAAACCACTACCTGCCTTGGATGCCTCTCTTCCTCTGTCAGAACATAGTCAACATCCCGATAGCGATCATCTGCTATAAGCTCCTCGGCAAGAAGTTCTTTATAAAATCCGTCATTACGATGCTCTTCATGTGGATCATCGGCGACTTCATCGCGCCTCTTTTCCCGAAGTACGGCGGCGACCAGATAATGGAAGCGAATCGCCTCATGGCCGCTATTTTCGCGGGCATTCTGACGGGTGCGGGCCTTGCGCTCATCTACATGCGAGGCTCCTCCACGGGCGGAAGTGATTTCGTCATCATGAGCATACGCAAGAAGCGCCCGCACATGTCCGTCGGCTCCATCACGCTCATCATCGACGGTACGATAATACTTCTCGGCGGTCTCGTATTCGGCAACATCAACGCAGTTCTTTACGGCATAATAATGACTATTCTCTCGTCGCTCGTTATCGATAAGCTCATGTACGGATCCGGTTCTCAGAAGATGCTCCTCATAATCAGCGAGCATACCGACGAGATCAAGGACAAGATCTTCGAAGTCACAGAGCGCGGCGTGACCTTCCTTAAGGCTGTCGGCGCTTATACCGGGCAGGAGAAGCACGTCATAATGTGCGTATGCTCCAAGTCCGAGGTGTTCCCGACGCGCGAGATCGTTAAAAAGACCGATCCCAACGCGATGGTGATGCTTTCCACGATAGACGAAGCCTACGGCTACGGATTCAATCCTTTGAACGAACAGTGATCATCCGGGGAGCGGCAGCTCCCCGTTATAGATTAAAAGAAGCCATGTCCCGATCAGAAGAAAAGATCCGTCTTTCGGATCATTTTACATACGGGCGCCTTATAAGGTTTACGCTCCCTTCTATAGGCATGATGATATTCACCTCGATATATGGCGTGGTGGATGGGTTTTTTGTATCGAATTTCACGGGAAAGACGCCTTTTGCCGCGGTAAATCTCATCTATCCGTTTATAATGATACTTTCGACCGTCGGGTTCATGTTCGGTGCCGGAGGTACTGCAATGGTCGCAAAGACCCTCGGCGAAGGTGATAACGAGAAGGCAAACCGCCTGTTCTCGCTCTTCGTCTACTTCGCGGCAGCTGCGGGAGTCGTTTTCGCCGTGCTCGGCATAGTTTTTATCAGGCCGGTCTCGATGCTCCTCGGGGCAGAGGGGGAACTGCTCGAAAACTGTGTCGTTTACGGCAGGATACTTCTCGCCGCGCTTCCTTTTTTCGTGCTGCAGCTGATGTTCCAGAGCTTCTTCGTCACGGCGGAAAAACCCAAGCTCGGCCTTGCCGTGACCATTTCTTCCGGCGTTACCAATATGGCGCTAGATGCGCTCCTCGTGACGCTTCTGCCGCAGGAATACAAGCTGACCGGAGCCGCCGTCGCCACGGCTATGAGCTCGTTTGTCGGAGGCGTCATCCCGCTCGTTTACTTCTCAAGAAAGAATCCGAGTCTCCTTCGGCTCGGCAGAACGCGCTATGAAGGACGCGCCGTTTGGAGAGCCGCCGTTAACGGCTCTTCGGAATTCATGAGCAGTATCTCGATGAGCCTCGTCAGCATGCTCTATAATATCCAGCTTATAAAATACGCGGGGGAGGACGGCGTCGCGGCTTACGGGGTGATGATGTACGTCAGCATGCTCTTTTCCGGCGCGTTCGTCGGTTATTCGATGGGTACTTCGCCGGTCGTGGGATTCCATTACGGAGCGCAGAATCGAGCGGAGCTTCACAGCCTTTTGAAGAAGAGCCTCATTATAACCGCGTTCCTCTCCGGCGCGATGACGCTTTCCGCGGCGATCATGGCATACCCGATCGGAAGGCTGTTCGTCGGATACGACGAGAGACTCCTTGAGATGACCGTTTCCGGATTCCGCATATTTGCACTCTCGTTCCTTTTCATGGGTTTTGCGGTATTGGGCTCGGGGTACTTTACGGCCCTCTCCGACGGACTGACTTCCGCGCTCATCTCATTCCTCCGCACGCTCGTTTTTCAGATAGCGGCTGTTCTGCTGCTTCCGCTCATACTCGGGATACATGGCATCTGGTGGTCCATCGTTGCCGCAGAATTCATGGCTGCGGCGCTTTGCTTCGTTTTCCTTGCAGTGAAAAGAAAGAGATACGGATATTGATCGCAACACAAAAAGGCCGTAAAACCGGCCTTTTTTGAATGGTTCATTATCAGAATTCGCAGTTTCGTCTGACGTAGTTTTCCAGCTCCGAAATGGGCAGACGCACCTGTTCCATGGTGTCGCGGTCGCGGACGGTCACGGTGTCGGGTTCGACGCCCTCGCCGCCTTCGACCGTCTCGAAATCGACAGTGATGCAGAGCGGCGTACCGATCTCATCCTGCCTGCGGTAGCGCTTGCCGATGGAACCGGTCTCGTCGAAATCGACCATGAAATTCTTCGAGAGCATATCGCGAAGCTCCATAGCCTTGGGAGAAAGCTTCTTGGAAAGAGGCAACACCGCCGCCTTATAGGGCGCGAGCGCGGGCTTGATGTGCAGCACGACGCGCGTGTCGTTAGTGCTTTCATCAAGCAACTCCTCATCATACGCCTCGCAGAGAATGGCAAGAACGGTTCGGTCAAGCCCGTAGGTTGATTCGATGATGTAGGGGATATAGCGCTCGTTCGTGACGGGATCGAGGTATCCGAGATTCGTTCCGCTGTATTCCTGATGGCGCTTGAGGTCGAAATCCGTGCGGTTGTGAGTGCCGTTTATCTCGCCCCAGCCGAAGGGGAAGAGAAACTCTATATCGCAGGCCGCCTTGGCGTAATGGGCAAGCTTCTCGTGATCGTGGAACCTCAGATGCTCGGGAGCAATGCCGAGATCGCGGTAATACTGCATGCCGAATTCCTTGAAATACTCGTAAAGCTCGGCGTCGGAACCTTCCTTGCAGAAGGTCTGGAACTCCATCTGCTCGAACTCAATGGTGCGGAAGGTGAAGTTGCCGGGAGTTATCTCGTTGCGGAAAGCCTTGCCGATCTGACCGATGCTGAACGGAAGCTTGGCGCGCATAGTGCGCTGTACGTTGGCGTAATTGACGTACTCGCCCTGCGCGTTTTCCGGCCGCAGATAGATGGCGGATTTCGCGTCGTTCGTTACTCCGCGGAAAGTCTGGAACATAAGATTGAACTCACGGATATCGGTGAAATTATGCTTGCCGCAGTTGGGGCAGGCGATATGGTGAGCCTTTATGAAATCAAACATTTCCTCGTGGGTCATGCTGTCGGCATGCGCCTCGGGATCGAACTCCTCGATGAGATTATCCGCACGGAAGCGCATCTTGCACTCCTTGCAGTCGAGCAGAGGATCGGAGAAACTGGCAATGTGGCCGCTCGCCTCCCATACCCTCGGATGCATGAGGATATCCGCGTCGACCTCAAAGCTGTTATGGCGCTCCTGAATGAAGCGCTTACGCCAGGTCTCCTTCACGTTGTTCTTGAGCCTCGCACCAAGGGGACCGTAATCCCATGTATTGGCAAGGCCGCCGTAAATTTCCGAACCAGCGAAAATGTAGCCCCGGTTTTTACACAGAGCTACGATTTTATCCATTGTTAATTCACTTCTCATACGATACCTGCGCTATCAGACGCTGCGCTGAACCTTACCGGTACGCAGACAACGCGTGCAGACGTTCATCTTCTTGGGAGCGCCGTTTACGATAACGTTTACGCGCTGAACGTTGGGAGCCCAGCTCGTCCTCGTCTTCCTGTTGGAATGGCTGACCAGGTTGCCGCTCATCGTGCCCTTACCGCAAACCTCACAATACTTACTCATATTTACACCTCCTTGCCGGGATAAACCTTTCGCTCATTGAACGACGGGTTAAAAATCAAACGCAGTTATTTTAACACACCTCTTTCCAAATTGCAAGCATAATTTCTGAATTTTTAAGCATATATAATATTATTGTTCACTGCATGGAGGTATGATGACGTGAAAATGAAAAAACCCGCGCCCGGGTGGGTCTATGCTGCCGCGATCGGCGGGACGCTGATCGTCGGAGCGGTATCGGGATTCGTCAGCATGGACGGAATGAAACAATTCGCGAAACTCGAACAACCGCCCCTATCGCCGCCCGGATGGCTTTTCCCCGTTGTGTGGACTGCGCTCTATACGCTCATGGGGATCTCGGCCGCAAGGATCGTTCTCGAAGGAACCGGCGAAACGAGATCCGCGCTCACGCTTTACTGTGTGCAGCTTCTCGTAAACGCATTGTGGACGCCGATATTCTTCGCCCTGGAACTCAGGCTCGTCGCGTTCATATGGCTGCTGATCCTCATCGGGTTGACTGTGGCCATGATATCGAGATTCAAACGCATAGACGTCACGGCGGGGAATCTGCAGTTCCCGTATCTCATCTGGCTGTTATTCGCGGCTTATCTCAACTTCGGAACTTTTTTGCTGAATATGTAAAACGATCCCCGGGAGGCTCCTCCCGGGGTAAAGCTTCTGCATTCAAACTATCATTATGAGCTTTTCGCCCTCGTGCAAAGGTTCTTCGATCTCCGGATTCATGTTTCGAACGGTGTCGCACGGGACTCTGTACCGCTTTGCTATATCAAAGACGCTCTCTCCTTCTGAGGCAAAGCACACGATCAGCCCTTCTTTGCGCGGATCCGGCTCCCTCTCGGCCAGGCCCACAACGAGCTCATGCGCAGTTTCACATATAAACTCCGCATTCAGCAGCAAGCTGTACTGCAGGAGCGCGTTCCTTTCGGCGATCCCCGCAAGCGAACAGACGCATCTCGGTTTCACTTTGGCCCTCGAAGTTTCCGGGGGACAGGGGAGCGCACACTCAAAAGGTACGTCCCTGCTGAATACGTTTACGTTCCCGGCCTCGCTTTCATAAACTGCCGTGGTTTCGAATACTCCCGTCACCTTCATTTGCTCGCCGGCGATCTCGGTCCCGGTAACGATCGGCCTTGCAGCGGCAAACAGTCCCCGCGAGGGTTCCGGCGCGTTATCGGGAAGAGGGACCTCCTCACGAAGCGATACTTGGAAAGAGCTTCCTCCAAGGCGGTTTATATCGATCGGCTTCTCGCGCAAACAATCGAAGCATATTTCCGGAGAGAACGCGTCCACGGGAAGCTCCGCTTCGGCGATCTCGGCGGCGTATATGACGAAACCGACCTCCGCCTCCATGGATATGAGATCGAGATCATCCCCAACGGTCCTCAAATACAGCTCCTTGAGCTCCGCAGTGCAGAACGCGTCCCTGCCTGCCCCGTCAAGACTGAGCTTTTCACGGAACGGTATCTGACGCACCGTCTGAAGCAGCCGATCTTCTTTATCGGCTGTGACAGCGCTAATCGTTATTATCCCGCTCACGGAGGCCGTACCACCCTCGGTCGTAAGCTCGCGGGCGGCTGCGAAGCCCTCGCAGGAAACGATGCGCGCCGCGCCCTCGGCGGCTATCTCCTCACGAAGATGAAGCGTCTCGTCGGCGATCTTCACAAGGGATCGGTGCGTCTCCTTTACGATCTTCATCTCAAGATCTCCGACTCCGGAAACGCCGCCTATAACCTTCAGGGGTATCGGGCAGACGAGTTCCGTTTCAAGATCCACGTCGGCCTTCAGCTCCGCTCCTTCCGGTGAAGGAGCCGCGTAAAGCGTCTGTATAACCGGCATGACTTGCGCGGTCATACCGTTCATGGCCTCAGGCATATTCATACTGTGCCTGAAGCCGGCACTCGATCTGAACGAGAAGGCTTCATTGCCGTCAAGGGCCGTGACGTTTGCGTCTATCCGTCCTTCGACTGTCACGCTCTCCTTTTCGACGGTACAGGAAACAACGTAAACTTCAGCCGAACAGTTCAGCACCTGCATGAGTTTCCTGCCTTCGGGCGGCGGAAGCACGCCGGAGATATGAGTCTGTTCCGTTCTTCGCGCGATGAGGCGCGAAGTCTCTATTTCCTTCCAGATAAGTTCCATACTGTTCTCCTTTATTTGAATTCGTTCCATTCGATTCTATTACCGCGCCAAAAGAAAAATGATATATCTATGCAAATCACCCAAATCATGCTATAATAATGTGAATCGATATGCGGAGGTGCTGAATGGATTGGCTTGAGATCACCATAAAGACGACCGATGAGGGCGCGGATATCGTTTGCGCCAGGCTTTCCATGCTCGGTATAGATCAGGTAAACGTCGTACAGGGCAGGGAAGAGGTCGAGCGAATAATGAACGACTCGGTAAAATACTGGGATTATGCCGATGAAGCCGCGCTGAACGATCAGCCCGCGGTAAAAGCTTATATTGCCGATCTGCCGGAAAACGAGGACGTAGAGGAACGTATTCGCGCTTCGCTCGCCGAACTCGACGGGATGCGCGGTGAGATCGGCACAGACGTCGGTACGCTCGAGCTCACGGTCGGCAGGGTCCGGGAGGAGGATTGGGCGAATAATTGGAAGGCTTACTTCAAGCCCATCGACGTCGGAGATAAGCTCCTCGTATGCCCCGCGTGGGAGACCGTGCCGGAGGATAATACGAGGGCTGTGCTGCGCATAGATCCGGGCATGGCTTTCGGTACCGGGACCCATCATACCACGCGCATGTGCCTTGAGCTTTTGGAAAAGCACATTAAGGGCGGCGAGCTCATCGCCGATATAGGCTGCGGCAGCGGCATACTCTCCGCCGCGGCGATGCTCATGGGCGCGTCCGAAACGGTCGCCGTCGATATCGATCCCGTGGCATCAAAGATCGCGGTCGAAACGGCGGAGGCCAACGGTATAGATCTCATGAAATATACCGTCTATACCGGGGACGTCCTCTCCGAGAAGGAGATCCGCGTCGCGGTACTGCGCCGCAAATACGATATCGTACTTGCGAATATCGTCGCTAACGTCATCATAGCGCTCGCGCCTCTCGTTCCTCACCTCATGCACGAGGGCTCCAGGTTCATAGCGTCCGGCATAATCGGCGAAAGGCTTGACGAGGTCGTCGCCGCGTTGGAGGAAAACGGCCTCACTGTCAGGGAAGTACTGCAGGGCGATGATTGGCGCGCGCTGGAGGCCGAGCTCAAATGAGGCGTTTTTTCGCAGAAGACATAAGCTTTGACAGCGGCGCCGTCACCCTCGAAGGGGACGAGGCGCGCCATATAAAAAACGTCCTTCGCATGAAGGAAGGCGATAAAGTCCTTCTTATAAACGGGGAGGGCTCCCAGTTCGAAGCCGAGATAACGAAGCTTGAAGAAGGCAGCGTTTTCCTCCGTCTCATCGAAAGTTCCGTCTGTCCGGCGGATCCCGATATTCGGGTCACACTCTTCCAATGCCTGCCGAAGCAGGGAAAAATGGAGGTCATAATCCAAAAATGTGTCGAGCTCGGAGTTTGGAAGGTCGTTCCTGTATCGTCGAAACGCTGCGTCGTTAAGCCCGACGGAAAAGAAAACAAGCTTGTCCGCTGGAACAAGGTCTCAGCGGAAGCGGCAAAGCAGTGCGGAAGGGCGCAGATACCGAAGGTCGAAAGCGTATCGCCGCTTGAAAAAATCGATCTGAACGGGTTCGATCTAATACTCATCCCGTATGAAAACGAGGACGAGATCACGCTGAAACAGGTATTAAGAGATTTCGGCCCGCTCCGCGACATCGCCGTCATAATAGGACCCGAGGGAGGGTTCGATCCCTCGGAGGTAGCATCGGTGATCGAAAGGGGCGGCCGTGCCGTTTCCCTCGGCAGGAGGATACTCCGCACCGAGACGGCGGGCATGGCGGCGCTCGCGCAGATCATGTACGAATTGGAGCAATGATAAGAGTATCGATCACCACCCTCGGATGCAGGGTCAACAGTTATGAATCGGACGCCATGGCCGGCCTGCTTCGCAGCCACGGTTTTGAAGTCGTTCCCGATAACGAACCGGCGGATATCTCCATCGTAAACACCTGCACCGTTACCAATATCGCGGACCGCAAATCAAGGCAGATGATCTCACGGTGCCGAAAACTCAACCCCGATACGAAGACTATCGTCACAGGCTGCTGGGCTCAGCGGAACCCCGCCGAAGCAATGCGGCTGCCGGGCGTCCGCGCTGTCATAGGATCGTCCATGAAGAGCCGCGTTGCCGAAGCCGCGCTGGACGTATTGGATGGGAAAACCGGGATCGATCTTGTCGCCGACGTCATGCATGAGCACAGCTTTGAGGAGATGTCCGCGATCGCCGAAGGAAGGACAAGGGCGTATCTGAAGATCCAGGACGGCTGCAGCAGGTTCTGCTCGTACTGCGCGATCCCCTTTGCAAGGGGAGCCGTAAGGAGCCGAAGCCTCGATTCCGTCCGCAGGGAGATGGAGCGTCTCAACGACGCCGGTTTTGCCGAGGTCGTTCTGACGGGCATACACCTGACCGATTACGGCAGGGATATCGGAAACGTCGACCTTGCGGACGCCGTCGCCTGCGCAGAGGGGCTTTCGGGTATAAAGCGCATCCGTCTGGGCTCGCTCGAACCCCACGGGCTTACCGACGGGATGATCTCCCGAATAACGGCGGAGCCGCGTATCTGCCGCCAGTTCCATCTGTCGCTTCAGAGCGGATCGTCCACGGTCCTTTCGAGAATGAAGCGGGGTTACGACGCCGATGAATACGCCGATATAGTCTCAAAGATAAGGCATTCCTGCCCCGGGGAGCGCAGCCGTACCGCGATAACCACCGACGTCATTGCTGGATTTGCCGGTGAAACGCCGGAAGAACATAAAGAAACCATGGCCTTCATGGAAAGGATAGGCTTTGCGAGAGTGCACGTATTCCCGTATTCGAGAAGGAGCGGCACGCTTGCGGACCGTATGCCGGATCAGCTCACCAACGCGGAAAAATCCGCAAGGGCGCAGGAGCTCATCTCCCTCGGGAAGGAGCTTGAGAGGCGGTTCCTTCAAGGCTTTATTGGCTCTGCCGAGGAGGTCCTCGTCGAGACCGCGCATAGGGACGGCACCGTAAGCGGCCTTACGGACACCTACGTTCGCGTATTCGCTCCGCACGGCGAACCCAATACGTTTATAAAACCCATAATAAGATCAATAAAGGAGGATAGAAACGGTGAATTGTCTCTTCTGTCGGATAATTAAGGGGGAGATCCCCTCCGATAAGGTCTATGAGGATGACCGCGTCCTCGCCTTCCGGGATATCGACCCGCAGGCGCCGACGCATATACTCATAATACCGAAACAGCATTATGATTCGATCCTCGAGGCCGATCCCGAAACCGTTGCCTACATGGCGGAAATATCAAAAAAGATCGCTGCCGCTGAAGGCCTTTGCGAAAAGGGATTCCGGCTCGTCATCAACACAGGCGAGGAAGGCGGCCAGAGCGTGAAGCACCTGCACATGCACATGCTCGGCGGCAGAAGCCTGCAGTGGCCTCCGGGTTAGTATCACACGCTTTATAATTGGGGGATCATGGAATTATCAAGATACACGCCCAACGCGCTGAAGGCTCTCTCCGGCGCGCAGGAAAGCGCGAAGTCATTCGGGCACAGCTTCGTCGGCAGCGAGCATCTGCTGATGGGGCTTATTGAGTGCGGCGACAGAACGAGCGAGCTCCTCATGCGATACGGGGTAACGGCTTCTTTGGCGGCTCCATACGTCGATACCGTCGTCGGCGGAGGGAGGAGCATGTTCACAGACAGCTTCGGCAATACACAAACCGCCAAGCGGGTGCTTGAGCTCTCCCTGTACGAAGCAAAATCCATGGGGTCCGATCTTATTGACACGCATCACGTGCTCCTTTCCATAATGCGCGAAAGGGATTCCGTCGGCGCAAGGATCATAGACGCCCTTTGCCGCGGCAAGGACGAACTGAGATCCGCTCTCCTTCACAGGGACGAGCCCGAGAGCGTGAGTGATGAAAGATTTGAAGAGGACGCGGGAAGCGCTCCCGCCGCCCGAGTCCGATCCGACTCGCAGACCGGGTCAACGCCCGTGCTTGACAGATTCACGAGAGATCTCACAGCGGCCGCCGGGCTCGGCAAGCTCGATCCCGTCATCGGCAGGGAAAACGAGATCTCCCGCGTGATACAGATCCTCTGCAGAAGAACCAAGAACAATCCCGTCCTCATAGGCGAGCCGGGTGTCGGAAAAACGGCGATCGCAGAGGGGCTCGCCCTGCTCATAGCAGGTGGCGGCGCGCCGGCGGCGCTTCGGGAAGCACGGCTGCTCTCTCTCGATATAGGAGCTATGATAGCGGGCACGAAGTACCGCGGCGAATTCGAGGAAAGGCTGAAATCCGCTATTGACGAGCTCTCCGCAAACGAAAGCGTGATCCTCTTCATCGATGAGATACATATGCTTGTCGGCGCGGGGGCGGGGGAAGGCAGCGTCGACGCCGCAAACATAATGAAGCCCGCTCTTTCCCGCGGGGAGCTGCGCGTGATCGGCGCGACCACCGTCGACGAATACAGGAAGTACATCGAAAAGGACCCGGCGCTTGAGCGCAGATTCTCACCCATACTCGTTTCCGAGCCCACCCCCGGGAAGGCGAAGGAGATATTATCCGGCCTGCGCCCGCGTTATGAGGAGCATCACAGGGTCTGCATATCCGACGAGGCAATCGGCGCCGCCGTCGAGCTTTCGGTCAAATTCATTGCGGACAGGCTTCTTCCCGATAAAGCGATCGACCTTATCGACGAAGCCTGCGTTATGAAGAGGCTATCCTTAGATCGGACCGATACGGCGGATATCCGCTCCCGGATCGAAAAAGCGGCGCAGGATGGCGATTACGAGCTTGCGGAAAGACTTCGCGAAACGCAGAAGGAATACGGCCGAGAAGGCAGGCCGGAGGTCCTTGCGGAGGACGTCGCCGACGTAATCACCGAAAGAACGGGGCTTGACGTTCGTTCCGCGATGCGGGGAGAGCTGTTTGCCGATATGGAATCAAAGCTGAATGAGACCGTGTTCGGACAGGATGATGCGATCCGCGCCGTCTGCGCCCTGCTTCGCCGCTCCGCCGCAGGACTGTCCGATCCCAACCGTCCGCTTGCTTCCGTCATATTTACCGGGAACAGGTCCTGCGGAAGAAAGACCCTTGCGAACAGCCTTGCACAGACGGCTTTCTCCGGGAACATACTTCGTCTCAACGGCGCTGAGCTGAACGACCCCGCCGCCGTGTCGCGGCTTATCGGCACGCCTTCCGGTCTTGCGGATCCGGATAAGGGCGGACTGCTTACGGAGTTCGTGCGCCTGTATCCTTTCAGCGTGATACTCCTTTCGGACGCTCACCTCTGCTCGGAAAACGTGCTCTCGCTTTTTGCTTCGGTCATGGCGGAAGGCTGTATCACAGACGGCCGCGGGAAGACCGCGGGTCTTCGCAACTGTCTCATAGTGCTGACTTGCCCATCCGGCGAGACGGCGCGGCGCGTCGGCTTTTCGAACACGGAAGGACAAGACTGTGATTGCATTTTGCCTCCCCGCGTTGTTTCCGCGGCTGACGCGCAGATCGCGTTCGGGCGTCTCGATCCGGAGGCGCTTCGATCGATCGCACGGAAGGAATTGGATTCCCTTGCTCTTCGCGCTTCAAAACGGGGGATCGGCCTTATTTATTCGCAAAGCGCCGTGATCGCAGCCGCGGGTACCGATACGAACGACGCTTCAGGCATAGCGAAACGGGTCGCCGCAGGAGCGGAAAACTCCCTTTCAGCAGCAATAATAACCGGCGCAGTTAAGCGCGGCGATACGGCAAAAATAGATCATATTGACGGCGAATTCACCGTCGGAAAGGCAGACGCGCAATGAAGATAAAAAGGTTCGCCCTCGGCGTCAGATTCGATACGCTGAAGGATTCGGTCTCTCCCGAAGACGTCGACTCGCTTCTCGGTGAGCTGACGAGCGCCCTTTCGATCAAGGACGTCGAGAATCTCGTGATCTCGGGAGGAGTATGCAAGCTCTCCGAGGATGACGGTGAAGGAATCTACACCGTCGTTTTCACCAACGGCGGTCTTAAAAAAATGCGCGCGCTCTATTCGAAGATAGATTCGGACGCCGCGCTTCACGCCATGCTTGAAACCCGCAGGCCGTTCATACAGAACAACGTCGTCCGCGCATTCGAGGGACTTGAGCTCTTCGGCAGCGTCGGAAAGGACGGCGTCTGCTCGGGCGGAAACGGGCGCTCGCTCTCATTTCCCAAGTATAATGAGGCCCGTGCACTCTGCTCCGGTTCGAAAACCGTTCTGATAGCCCCGAACGCGTTTAAGGGTACCATATCGGCGGATGAAGCCTCCCGCCGTCTCAGGCGGGCGATACGCCGGGTCCTGCCGGACGTGACCTGCGTGCCCGTTCCGGTCGCCGACGGCGGCGACGGAACATTAAAAGCCGTTGAAAAGGCTTTGCTCGGACAGAAGCGCTCCATGAGCGTCACTTCGCCTTACGGAAGAAAGATCGAAAGCGAGTATCTCGTTATCGACGGATCGAAGGCCGTCATAGAATCTGCGCTTGCAAGCGGCCTCGCCGTATGCGGAGAGGATCGGCCGGATCCCCTGCACGCTTCCTCCTTTGGGACGGGGCAGATGATCCTCCGCGCCGCGCACGAGGGTGTAGGTACCATACTCGTCTGCCTCGGAGGCTCCGCGACCAACGACTGCGGTTTGGGGCTTGCGCGTGCGCTTGGGGTAAGATTCATTGCTTCTTCCGGTGAGGAGATCGATTCAGCCGCGCGGATGGGCGAAATAGTCCGCATCGACGCCTCCGGGCTCGACGGGCAGGTCTCAAAGTGCGAGATCGTCGCGGTCTGCGACGTTTCGAATCCGCTTACCGGCAAAACCGGGGCAACGAGGATCTTCGGCCCGCAGAAGGGAGCCGATCCCTCCACGGTGGAGGAACTTGAAAGAAGCATGCTCAATATGGAAAAGCGGCTCAACGAATACGCCGGAAAGGAAATCTGCTCCAAGCCCGGCGCGGGAGCCGCAGGCGGGATGGGCGCAATGCTGATGGCGCTGTTCGGCGCGAAGGTGGTCCCCGGGGCGGAAGCGATACTCGGGGTCGCAGATTTCGACAGGAAGCTCCGCAGTGCTGCTCTCGTCATCACCGGGGAAGGAATGATAGACCGCACCAGCCTCAACGGAAAAGCCGTCGGCGCCATTATAGAGCATTCTCACAAGGCCGGCGTTCCGCTTGCCCTGATCGCGGGAAGCCGCGGTGAAGGGGGAGAGCTCGTGGAGGAGCATGCGAACTTTATCGAATACACCGGCTCCATGGACGATCCTCTTCGCCGCTTCGACGAAGCCGCAGATCGCCTTGCGGAAAGGATCGCCGTGCTTTTCGGATAAACCGACCGATAAAATATCGCCCGGGCGCAGATGCGTTCCGGGCGTTTTACATGTGCTTGGTTATCGTTTCGGTTTCTTCTCCCTGCGCTGTTTTATAAGAAGACCGAGCTTCCCGTTATAAACGGACGGCCTTCCGTTTAAAAGATCGGCCGCGGGGCGTTCTATAAGATAGGTCGCGAGTATCGCCGCCGCAAAAGCAAATACCGTTATCAGCACTGCGTATTTTGTTCTCCACTCCATCCCGGCCGCCTGCTGTGCGGGAGTGTAATCCGCGCCAACCCACATGTTGGGAGGGGTGTCGCCCTCCCATGCGGGGATGCGCCATACGTTCTTCATCTGAACGCACAGCCATTGATGCCAAATGTATAGATTGTAGGATATCCCGGAAAGGAATCTCATCAGCCTGTTTGAGAATATGAAACCGAACCATCTTGCCGAAAATGCCGCTGTGAGTATAAACCCCATGAACGCGAGCGCAAGCGGCAGACGCGCGGTCAGCTGCCAAACCTGAGCCGCCGCCGGGTCGCAGACAGAGCACTGCTTCACCATCTGAACGATAAGATATCCGAACGCCAAACACAGTATCGTAGACGGCAGTGAAACGTACCAGCGCCGCTTCAGCTTTGAGGCCGCAAACACGTACAGCAGGGAACCGAACATTCCGACGGCATAGGTCCCCATGAACGCGGGTAGCTGATTGATGACCATCGCGGGATAAGTCGAGCGTATACCGGAACCGAGCTTCAAGAGGATCCCGTCGACCGTCCCGGCGAAGGCGCTCTCGGGCACGAGGGCGTACCCGTAAATATAGACGAATGAAACGCCTATCATAGCGACCCCCAGTATAAGCGAGCGGATGAGCGAGCCGAGGAAGGAGCGCTCCTTTTTCCATCGTCTGACGAAGGACGCGAAAAGCGGGAACAGTACGTAGAACCAGACCTCGACCGCGAGAGTCCAAAGAACGACGTTGAGCTTTGTCATCAGATAGGTCTGCACCTTCCACGTGTGGACGAAGAACAGATGTGAAATGAGATCCGCGGCAGTTTCGGAAAAGACGATGGGTTTGCCGTAACCTCCCATGATAAGCTCGTAAACGAAGAGCGCGATCACGCAGAACAAATAGCTCGGCAGTATGCGTATTGCGCGTTTTTTATAATACGTACGCCACTTGGAAAGCGGCTCGCCGATAAACACGTTCCTTGCGACGGGCAGGAACAGAAGCATACCGCTTATGAGTATCATCATATCAACGAACAGATACCCGACCCTCGCGAACGGAGTGAAGTCTATCCTCGATATTCCGATGGATTGAAGAAATGGAGTGTTAACGATCGGGAATATCCACGTCTGCTGCCAGAAATGGAATATAAGTACGATTATAACGCTGACCGCCCTGACGCCGTCCAGCACAGCGATGAATTTCAATGAATATGCTTCTTTTCTTTCCATATATACATTCTATCACAACGGAGCTGCAAATGGAAGCTTTTCCGCACAAATCGCGGAAACCAAAGAAAATCCTTGACGAAAATCCCCCAAAGCGATATAATGTTTATTTGACAACGAACAAGGAGAAACTCCATGATTTCGAGTTCTGTGAATAAAAGAAGAGCTGTTCATGCCATCCTGCTGCTGGCGCTGATATTCATCATAGCCGCGGCCGGAGGCTGTTCCTGCTCCGAAAAGAATAACGATGGCCCCGTCTCGAGCGCCGAGCCCTCTTCTTCCGCGGATGCATGGGCGGAAGGTTCCGGTTCTCCGTACGAAAGTCCTTCGGCTTCGGCCGATCCTTCCGAAGCGGCAGTTTCCGATACCGCGGATCCCACTTCTGCTTCCGACCCCGATTCTTCCGAAGGGGTTTACACTCCCGCTCCGGGGGAGACGCAGCAGCCTTCCGGGAGCGGAGCTCCTTCGGCGTCACAGTCTTTGGCTCCAGGGCAGACGCCCTCTCCGACTCAGCTTTCCTCCGCGCAGCCGACTTATCCCTCGGGGCATACCGTGACGACGGCGCCCGTTCAGCCTTCTACTCCGACGCCGATCCCTACCGCTACGCCGAAGCCCGATCCCGTTACAGCGCTGACGCATGTCGCCCCCGGGAACGAGTACTACTGCGATATGGATTTTGACGGCAGGAACGAGAAGATCGAGATCAGCCGCAAGGAAAGGGACGGGGGAGACATACTCCTCACCATTAAGATAACCGTCGGCAAGACGGGATCCGTGCTTGTGGATTCCTTCGCCACGGAGCATTATTTTGACGGTATACTCAATAATTTCAACTCAGGCGACAAGCGCGTGGAGCTCTTGATCTCGACCGGCGTCGGCAAGCGCGAGGATACGATCCGCTGCTATAAGCTCGACGATTCCTCCGGCTCTCTCTCCGCCTGCGCGGCGGAAGGCAGGATGATCTCAGTCGGCGCGAACAGCGTTACGGTCTCCCGCCTTGTAGATCTCATGGGCACTTGGGAATGCCTTTCCGATCACAGCTTCTCGTATTCGGAGTTCGCTCTCGAATCGATCGACGGCGAGTGGCGCGTCAAGAACGAGCCGAACAGGTGGTGCACCGTTTCGAACACGATGCTCGTCGGCTTCTATTCGAACGGGAACGAGAACGAATTCGGCTATCTTTACCCCGGTTATGACGCTTCTCGCATCTGCCCCACGGCGACCGATCTTAAAACGAGGATCGACTTTATTACGGACGCCAACGTATCGGGGTACCTTAGCGTCAGCTTTTCCGAAGGAGTCCCCCTCTTCGAGGGAAAGCCGATGGATCATTGGTTCAGCGATCTGACCTACGTCAAATGAATTAAACTTCACGTTTTCAGATAAGGAGATTTTATGGCAGGCGAAAAGAAATTCGATCACGTTGCCGTTGAGAAAAAATGGCAGGCGAAATGGGACGAGGCTCATTGTTTTGAGGCAAAGGACGATTATACGTTGCCCAAATATTATGCGCTTATAGAGTTTCCGTTCCCCAGCGGAGCGGGGCTGCACGTCGGGCATCCGAGGCCCTATACCGCCTTGGACGTCATCGCGAGGAAGAAGCGCCTCGAGGGCTATAACGTGCTCTTCCCGATAGGCTACGACAGCTTCGGCCTTCCCACGGAGAATTACGCGATAAAGACGGGCGAGCACCCGATGAAGGTCACGGAGCGCAACATCGGCGTATTCCATCGTCAGCTGAAGATGCTCGGTCTCAGCTTCGATTGGAGCCGTGAGCTTTACACTTCCGATCCCACGTATTATAAATGGACTCAGTGGATATTCCTGAAGCTGTTTGAAAAGGGCCTCGCTTACAAAGCCGAGCTGCCCATCAATTTCTGCACCTCCTGCAAGGTGGGCCTTGCAAACGAGGAGGTCATCGACGGCACGTGCGAGCGCTGCGGCGCGCCCGTAGTCCGCATGGTCAGGAGCCAGTGGATGCTGAAGATAACCGAATACGCCGACAGGCTCATTGACGATCTCGATAAGATCGATTTCGCCGAGCGCATCAAGACCACACAGCGCAACTGGATAGGCCGAAGCACCGGCGCGGAGGTCACGTTCAGGATCGAAGGTTATCCCGAAGGGCTGAAGATCTACACCACGCGCCCCGATACAATGTTCGGCGCGACGTACATGGTAATTGCGCCCGAGCATCCTCTCGTCGACACACTGAAGGACCGCATCGAGAACATGGACGAGGTCGTGTCGTATCGTGAGCAGGCTGCCCACAAGAGCGATTTCGAGCGCAGCGAGCTTGCGAAGGACAAGACCGGCGTTCCCCTGAAGGGAGTTTACGCGATCAATCCCTGTACCGACAAGCCCATCCCGGTTTGGATATCGGATTACGTACTCATGGGTTACGGCACCGGCGCCATCATGGCGGTTCCCGGCCATGATACGAGGGACTGGGAGTTCGCAAATAAATTCGGCCTGCCCATCATAGAGGTCGTCGCCGGGGGCGACGTCACGAAGGAAGCCTTCACCGACTGCGAGAAGGGCGTTCTCGTCAACTCGGGATTCCTCAACGGAATGCAGGTGGAGGAAGCGAAGAAGGCCATCGTCGAATTCCTTGAAAAGAAGGGCATAGGTCATAAGAAGACTAACTTCAAGCTCCGTGACTGGCTGTTCTCCCGTCAGCGCTATTGGGGCGAGCCGATACCCCTCGTTTACTGCGAGCACTGCGGTTGGGTGCCCATCCCCGAAGAGGAGCTTCCGCTGACCCTTCCCGAGATAGATAATTACAAGCCCGCTGAGGACGGTTCTTCCGCTCTCGCAAGGGCGACGGACTGGATCCACACCACCTGCCCGAAGTGCGGCGCTCCCGCCGAAAGGGAGATCGACACCATGCCCAACTGGGCGGGTTCGAGCTGGTATTTCCTGCGCTACTGCGATCCGCATAACGACAAGGCTTTGGCCTCTAAGGAAGCGCTCGATTACTGGATGCCCGTCGATTGGTATAACGGCGGCATGGAGCACACCACTCTCCATCTGCTCTATTCGAGGTTCTGGCATAAGTTCCTCTACGATATCGGCGTCGTAAGCTGCCCCGAGCCTTATTTGAAGCGCACGAGCCACGGTATGATACTCGCCGAGGACGGCAGGAAGATGTCCAAGTCATTCGGCAACGTCATCAATCCAGACGATCTCTGCCGCGATCTCGGAGCGGATACCGTAAGGCTTTACGAGATGTTCATCGGCGCATTCGAGCAGACCATCCCCTGGTCCACGACAGGCGTTATCGGCTGCCGCCGCTTCCTCGACCGTGTCTGGCGTATGCTTGACATGGTCAAGGGCGAAGGCGAGCGTCCCGAGATGCGCGCCTCCCTCCACACCTGCATAAAGAAGGTGACGGAGGATATCGAGCGCATGAAGTTCAATACAGCCATCGCCGGGCTCATGAGCTTCGTCAACGACGTTTATGCCAACGGCAGCGTAACCAAGGATGAGCTTCGCACGCTCCTCATACTGCTCGATCCGTTCGCTCCGCATATGGCGGAGGAGATGAACGAGCAGCTCGGCTTCGCTCCCCTCTACGAAGCGAAATGGCCCGTATGGGATGAGGCCGCGCTCGTCAAGAACGAGCAGGAGCTCGGCATCCAGGTAAACGGCAAGCTCCGCACGAGGATGACCGTGCCCGCAGATATCGCCCCCGATGAGCTGCAGAAGCTTGTGCTTGCCAATCCCGAGCTCGCTCAGTGGATCGAAGGCAAGACCCTTAAGAAGTTCATCGCCATCAAAAACATAGTCAACGTTGTAATGGTTTAATACCGCGGGGCGCTTTGCGCCCCTTTCTTGGATCATATGTCAAGAACTCCTGCAGAAAAAGCCAAGGCAGACCGAAGAAGGAAGATCGAAACCATCATGATCCCCGCGATCGGGCTGCTTGCTCTGGCAACTTACATCATAATCGCGGTGCTTTCCGGCAAAGCCAAGCTCGGCGAGCTCGAACCGATGGATACTCCGGCCCCTACGGAGGATCCCTCCTTCTCTGTGATCAGGTCCATCTCCGAAGGATTCGGCGGTCTCTATTCCGAAGGCGAGGGGATCGCTTCCGCTTCGTTCCGTTCCGCCGTGGACGGTGAGAGCATCGCGGTTTCCGCTTCGACTAGATCCGGCGTGGTCTGTTTGGATCTTGCAAGAGCTTTCCCCGTGAACGATCGTGAACCGTTCGCTTCACCTACTGCTGAACCGACGAAGAGCATATTCTTCATCGATCAAACGCCCGCTCCTTCCGGTTCACCCGCTCCTTCGGAAAGCCCGAAGCCGTTCGACGTCTCGCGCTATGCCGAGGAGCTCTGCGATATACTGAGCTTCGCCTGCCCTCCGCAGGACAGAAACGGTTCCGTCAGGAGCATAGCGTCCGCACTTGATCTTCTGGCGAACGGCGGTGAAAAGAAAGCCGGCGTCGTGTTCGGGTTCTATCTGGTGGAATTCAGTTGGTCCTCGGCAGACGGTATGCTGAAAGCTTCCTGCGGACCGATAGCGCCGTGACGGCAAACGCTTCGATTCATGCGGCGGGGGAGACCCCGCCGTTTTTATATATCAATTTGGGGCTATGAATAAGACTCCGGCAGTGGTATAATGTATGCTGAGTTATTATGAGGAGAATACACCATGAACGTATTCAAAGCCGTATCGCCCTTTGAGCCGACGGGCGATCAGCCGCAGGCGATAGACAAGCTTGCCGAGGGAGTACTGCGGGGAGATCCGCTTCAGGTTCTTCTCGGCGTTACGGGATCGGGCAAGACGTTCACAATTGCCAAGGTGATAGAGAAGGTCCAGAGGCCGACGCTCGTTATCGCCCATAACAAGACCCTTGCCGCGCAGCTGTGCTCCGAGCTGAAGGAATTTTTTCCGGACAGCGCCGTTGAGTACTTCGTCAGCTACTATGATTATTATCAGCCGGAGGCGTACATAGCCTCTTCGGATACCTATATCGAGAAGGAGTCCTCCATAAACGAGGAGATCGACCGACTTCGCCACAGTGCGACATGCGCGCTCAACGAGCGAAAGGACGTCATCATCGTCGCTTCCGTTTCATGTATCTACGCTCTCGGCGATCCCGAGGAATACCTGCGGATGAGTTTATCGCTCCGCATAGGTATGCATATCGACCGCGACGAGATACTCCATAAGCTCGTTGATATGCAGTATCAGAGAAACGAGCTCGATTTTTCGCGCGGGACTTTCCGCGTCAAAGGCGACGTTATCGAAGTATTCCCGATGAACGAGAACGAAAAGGCCTATCGCATAGAGCTTTTTGGCGATGAGATCGACAATATCTCGGAGATAACCGTCGTGACCGGCGCGCCGGTCAGCACGCTTTCGCACGTTATCATTTTCCCTGCGACCCATTACGCCGCGGATAAGGCAAAGACCGAAGCCGCTCTCGAGGAGATAAAGCGCGACATGATGCAGCGAGTCGAGGAATTCAAGGCGCAGGATAAGCTTATAGAGGCGCAGCGCATCGAGCAGCGCACCACCTTCGATATGGAGATGATGCGGGAGATCGGCTACTGCCAGGGTATCGAAAACTATTCCCGCTATTTTGACGGGCGCAAGCCCGGCCAGCCTCCGTTCACTCTGATGGATTATTTCCCGAAAGGGTTCTTGACGATCATCGACGAATCCCACGTGACGCTTCCTCAGCTTCGCTCTATGTACCGCGGGGATCTTTCCAGAAAGACGGAACTCGTCGAATACGGGTTCCGTATCCCGAGCGCATACGATAACCGCCCCCTGACTTTTGAGGAATTTGAAAGCCGTGTCGGTCAGCTCATATGTGTCAGCGCGACTCCCGCCGATTATGAACTGCAGCGGGCGACTCAGGTCGCGGAACAAATAATCCGGCCCACCGGGCTCATCGATCCCGCGATCGAGGTAAGGCCCGTCACCGGTCAAGTCGACGATCTTCTCGGTGAGATAAGGCTTACGGCAATGAAAGGGTACCGCACCCTCGTAACAACACTCACAAAGCGCATGGCTGAGATGCTTACCGAATACCTCGAAGGCATGGGCGTCAAGGTGCGCTATATGCATTCGGACGTCGCGACAATCGAACGAATGGAGATCATACGCGATCTGCGTCTCGGCGAATTCGACGTGCTCGTCGGCATCAACCTTTTGAGAGAGGGCCTCGATCTGCCGGAGGTCGGCCTCGTTGCGATACTCGACGCCGACAAGGAGGGCTTCCTTCGTTCCACGACTTCGCTCGTGCAGACGGTCGGCAGAGCGGCGAGGAACGTCGACGGCCGCGTCATAATGTATGCCGATACGGTGACCGATTCAATGAAGCGTGCTATCGATGAGACAAACCGCCGACGCGAGATACAGATGCGATACAACGAGGAGCATCATATCACCCCGCAGAGCATCAGGAAGGCCGTGCTCGACGTTATAGAGATAAGCTCCAAGGCTAAGTCCGGGCGTGACGGCATGACGGACGCCGAGCGCGAGGAGCGCATAAGGATCGTCACCGAACAGATGAAGCAGGCCGCGATGGAGCTCGAATTCGAGCAGGCTGCCAAGCTGAGGGACGAGCTCTACCGCCTAACCGGACGCGAGCCGGACGGATCGAAGAAGCCCGCTCCCGGCACTTACGGCTACAGGAAGAAAGCAAAACAAAGGACCAGAAAATGAACGACAGGATAATCATAGAAGGAGCCCGGGAGAACAATCTCAAAAACGTAAGCCTTGAGCTCCCGAGAGATAAACTTATAGTATTTACCGGAGTTTCGGGATCGGGCAAATCAAGCCTTGCTTTCGATACGATCTACGCGGAGGGGCAGAGGAGATACGTCGAGTCCCTTTCCGCTTACGCGCGCCAGTTCCTCGGGCAGATGGATAAGCCCGAAGTCGACCATATAGAGGGGCTTTCTCCCGCCATCTCCATAGATCAGAAGAGCACGTCAAACAACCCGCGTTCCACGGTCGGTACCGTCACGGAGATCAGCGATTATCTCCGCCTTCTCTACGCGAGGATAGGTCATCCGCATTGCCCCAACTGCGGCAAGCCCATAGAACGCCAGAGCATCGATCAGGTCGTCGACAGGGTCATGGAGTTCGACGAGGGAACGCGCATCCTCGTCATCGCTCCCGTCGTGCGCGCGCGCAAAGGCGAACACAAGAGCGTTTTCGACCGCATTCGTAAGGAAGGTTACGTCAGGGTCAAGGTCGACGGCGAGATACTCGATATAAACGACGTACCCGCGCTCGACAAGAAAAAGAAGCATACAATAGACGCAGTCGTTGACAGGCTCGTTGTAAGGGCGGGGATCGAGTCCCGTCTCAGCGACTCTCTGGAAACCGCCTTCCGCTTCGGCGAAGGCCTGGCAAAGGTCGTCATCCCCGAAGGCGAGGAATTCCTTTTCTCGCAGAATTACGCCTGCCCCGACTGCGGTATCAGCATCGAGGAGCTTACCCCGAGGATGTTCTCATTCAACAGCCCGTTCGGCGCGTGCCCGGAGTGCTCCGGCCTCGGATTCAGATTGACTATCGATGAGGACCTTGTCGTTCCGGACAGGAACCTCTCTCTGAACGAAGGGGCCATAAGCGTTACCGGCTGGCAGAGCAATTCAAAGAATACCATCGCCAGCATGTACTTTTCCGCCGTCGAGAAGGAATACGGCTTCACGGGGGATACGCCGTTTAAGGATATCCCCAAGGAAGGAAGAGACGCGCTCCTCTACGGCACGGGCGAAAAGAAACTCCATATCAAGTACGAGAAGGAATACGGCAGCGGCACATTCGACACCCCGTTTGAGGGTGTGATACCGAACCTCGAGCGCAGATACCGCGAGACCCAATCTGATTGGTCAAAGCAGGATCTCGAGGGATATATGCACAACACTCCGTGCCCCGTATGTAACGGAAAAAGATTAAAGCCCGAGACGCTCGCCGTCACCGTCGGCGGCATCTCCATTGCGGATCTTTCTGAGATGACGATCCGCCGTGCAAGGGATTTCATAAACGGGCTCCGGCTTTCGAGTTCCGAAAGCATTATCGCCTCTCAGATAGTAAAGGAGCTCAATGCCAGGCTCGGATTCCTCGTCAACGTTGGGCTCGATTATCTTGCGCTTTCAAGGCCCTCTTCCTCGCTTTCCGGCGGCGAAGCGCAGAGGATCCGCCTTGCGACCCAGATAGGCTCCGGGCTCGTCGGCGTACTCTACATTCTCGATGAACCGAGTATAGGACTCCATCAGCGCGATAACCGAAAGCTTCTCGACGCGCTCTGCGGGCTGAGGGATCTCGGCAACACGCTTATAGTCGTCGAGCACGACGAGGAGACCATCCGTTCCGCCGATCACATCGTGGACATCGGCCTCGGCGCGGGCGAGCACGGCGGCAGAGTGATCGCACAGGGTTCCCTTGAGGATATAATGGCCGTTAAGGAATCCGTGACCGGCCAGTTCCTTACGGGAGAAAGGGCGATAATCGTTCCGAAAAAACGCCGCAGGCCGACAGGCAGTTGGCTCAGGGTCCACGGAGCGAGAGTCAACAATTTGAAAAACATCGACGTTGACGTTCCTCTCGGGGTATTCACCTGTGTGACGGGCGTTTCCGGCTCCGGCAAATCGAGCCTCGTCAACGAGATAATCAAGAAGACGCTCCTGCGCGAGCTGAACCGCGCACGGATACGCTCCGGAGAGCACGACAGTATCGAGGGGATCAACGAGCTCGACAAGATAATCGACATCGACCAATCTCCCATCGGAAGGACTCCCCGCAGCAACCCGGCTACCTACACGGGCGTGTTCGACCTCATCAGGGACGTGTTCGCGCAGACTCCCGACGCGAAGCTGCGCGGATATAATTCCGGAAGATTCAGCTTCAACGTCAAGGGCGGCAGATGCGAAGCCTGCTCGGGAGACGGCATTATCAAGATAGAGATGCATTTCCTCTCGGACGTTTACGTTCCCTGCGAGGTCTGCAAGGGCAAGCGCTATAACCGGGAAACGCTTGAAGTCCGATACAAGGGCAAAACGATAGCCGACGTGCTCGACATGACTGCGGAGGAGGCTTATGAATTCTTCAAGCCCCTGCCGAGGATAGCGAAGAAGCTCGAAACGCTCTGCGACGTCGGGCTCGGCTATATCAAGCTCGGTCAGCCCTCGACGACTCTCTCCGGAGGCGAAGCGCAGCGCGTCAAGCTCGCGACGGAGCTTGCGAGAAAAAACACGGGGAAGACCCTGTACGTATTGGACGAGCCTACGACAGGGCTCCACGTTGCCGACGTTGAAAAGCTCCTGCAGATACTCCAACGCCTCTGCGACGGCGGAAGCTCCGTACTCGTCATAGAGCATAATCTCGACGTGATCAAGACGGCTGATTACATTATAGATCTCGGTCCCGAGGGCGGAGACGCGGGCGGCACTGTCGTTGCCTGCGGAACTCCGGAGCAGGTCGCAAAATGCGAAAAGAGCTACACGGGGCAATTCCTCAAAGATATATTAAACCGGTAAGAAAGGGCAGGGGAGAACAATGGACAATTCAATGGACGTTTGGTACAATTCCATAAAGAACAGAGTCTCCGTTCGCAAATACTCCGAAGGCGTCAGCCGCGAGGAGCTGAGGACTTTAAGAGGCGCCGCCAAATACATGAGTACGGATGAAGTGCGCATCGTGGTAGGCAAGCGCGAAGGAGCTTTCAGCAAGCTCATAGGCGGATCCGTCTCCGGCACGGATACTTTCGCCGCGCTCGTCAGCCGCGATAAGGAATCCGATTATATGGTCGGTATGGTCGGCGAGGCGTTCGTGCTCGAATGCACGTCAATGGGCCTCGGCACCTGTTGGCTCGGGATGAGCTACAACAAGTCCGTCATCAACGCCGCTGTCGAGAGGGGCGAGGATGAATCCGTTCGCTGCGTTATCGCCATCGGGCATTATGACGAGGCTCCCCGCAAAAAGCGGACCAGAAAGACTATTTTCAATCTCACCGGCCTCGATGATAAGGCATTCCGCTCGCTCCCCGACTGGCAGCAGACCGCTGTAAACTGCGCCAGGCTCGCGCCTTCGGCCTTAAACGGTCAGCCTTGGGAGTTTGACATACTCAGCAACAATAATATACAGATTGCAAAAATTGCAAAGAACTTTGGTTACAGTGAGCTCGACATAGGTATCGCAATGCTTCATATCGAGGTGGGCGCGGCGCATTGCGGCGTGCTCGGCGATTGGGAGATATCGGACGGGCTTCCGCTGTTCACTGCCGATTACTCTATGAACGAATGAAGAAGGTAACCATTTACACAGACGGAGCTTGCTCACATAATCCCGGGGCCGGCGGTTGGGCGGCGATATTGATGTATAAGACCGTTCGAAGAGAGATCTCCGGCGGCGCTTCCGAAACGACCAACAACCGTATGGAGATCACCGCGGCGCTAATGGGTCTTCAGGCGCTCAAGGAGGCCTGCGAGGTCGACCTGTACACGGACAGCGCGTATCTATGCGATACTTTCTCGAAAGGCTGGATCATGAGCTGGCTGAAAAAAGGCTGGAAAAAAGCCGACGGCAAGCCCGTTGAAAACCGCGATCTCTGGGAACTGATGCTCGTGCAGACCAAACGCCACAGCGTCAACTGGCACAAGGTCAAGGGCCATTCGGACAACGAGTTCAACAATCGATGCGATGAGCTTGCCCGCGGTGAGATAAAAAAGATCAAAAAAGCTTTATCGAATGAGATCGATCCTGCGCCGCGGGATCTTCCGGAAGACGCCTGAAACCGGTTTGCTTCCTTGAAAAATATATTTTAGCTTTATCCCGATCCAACATTGCGTTAAACTTGTCTTTAACGCAATGTTGTGTTATAATGAAGCAAGTCATAAGGAGGCTTCCCCATGAGCGAGTATTCCATCGAAAAGACCAAGAAATACACTTTAAAGCTGCGAAAGATCGTTTCGGCACTTCCGCGCTGCTGTACTGATTTTTTCCGAGGCATCGAGCTGACGACCGGCATAATGACGAGATACGGTTACGCCGTGGATCTCAGGACGTTCTTCACGTATCTTTTGGGGACCGATCTCTGTTCCGGCGTCGGATCGATGCGGGATATCGACATATCTGTACTTGAGAAAGTCGACGCGGTATGCATAGAATGCTTCCTCGAATACGTATCCCTGTATCAGCCGGACGATGATTCCGCGCTCGTCATGAACGGCGAACGAGCAAAGGCGCGCAAGCTCTCCGCGATCAGGGCTCTTTTCAAATATCTCTATAAGAAGGAACGGATCAAAAACAACGCTCCTGCCCTTGTAGACACGCCGAAGCTTCATGAAAAGCCGATCATAAGGCTCGAACCCGATGAGATGGCCCGCCTCCTCTCCACCGTAGAAAACGGCGAAGGACTAACCGCTAAGCAAAAGCAGTATCATCAGCAGAATGTAATTCGTGACACAGCTATTATTACATTGTTTCTCGGTACAGGAATGCGCATCAGCGAGCTGGTGGGCATCGATATGGACGACATTAATTTCATGTCGAACGAGGTCCGCATCACGCGTAAAGGCGGCAATGAGGAACAGATGGTATTCGGGCAGGACGTAAGGCGCGCGCTGCTTCAATACATGGTTTACAGGGAGGCGATCGTTCCCGCCGAAGGACATGAAAACGCGTTCTTTCTTTCGATGCAGAAGAAGAGAATGAGCGTCAGAGCCGTCGAGGTCCTCGTTAAAAAGTACGCGCGGATCGCGGCTCCGCTGAAGAAGATCTCGCCCCATAAGCTTCGCAGCACGTACGGCACTATGCTCTACCGTGAAACGGGAGATATCTACCTTGTCGCCGACGTTCTCGGGCACAAGGACGTCAACACGACGCGCAAGCATTACGCCGCAATGAGCGAGGACAGACGCCGTCTCGCGGCGGAGATCATAAAGCTCAAGGACGATCCTTCCGATGACGAGCTTCCGTTGGGGCCCCACGATAAGGTTGAAGAATAAGTCCGTAGGATCTCTCATATCTTCTTCGTATGAGAACGGCCATCGAGAAACGATCTGTCAAAACCAAACGAATTCTAAGTTCCTGCGCCGCGCTGCTGCTCGCCGGAGCTTTCTTTTTCGCCGCGCCTCTCTATTATTCTCCGCGCCTTGGCAGGGACGTTTACAGATCATGGTTCGAGCATGAGACCGAACCGACGGTCGGCGTAATAAGCGTGTGGCATATTGCAAGCTTCAAGCCGTATTCCGGAAGCCTCGAAGCCTGGCTGAATTCCCGCGCAAAAGAGTATTCCTCCCGGTTCATAGGCATCCATTTCGAAGTCCGCTCCATGACGCCCGAACAGGCCCTTGAGGAGCTTGAGGCCGGTAAAAAGCCGGATATGATAAGCTTCCGGGAGGGAGCTCTCCCCTCCTCCCTTTTCATGGATCCCGGCACGGAACCGGAAACTCAGCCATACTGCGCTTCGGGGACGGTATTGATTTTCGATCCATCTTCCGAAAGCACCGATAAAGAACACCTCATGGAGCTCGCGGGTACTCCGGAGGAATTCGAAAAGGGGAAAGCTCCATCCTGCGTTTGCGATCTTCGCGGAGCCGGAGATATGCATCGAAAGAACCTGATGGGTAAAGCGCCGTATTTTGAAGCGATCCCTCTTACAGTCGGAGGCGAACTCATCCAGCGGATCGGTATTTGTTCCGGTCCCGATGAAACGAAGCTGCCGTATATGACGGGGCTTATCGAATTCGTCACCGGCAGGGACTCACAGGAAACCCTTCCCGAGCTCGGGCTCATCCCGGTGGCAGAGGGAATAAGCGCAGATTTCGACCCCGTATTCATAAAGGATATGTATTCGGCGCTTTTCGACGCGGATAATTGACCGGATAAGTGATGATCGGTATTGCAATCGGGCGGGATTTGTGTTAGTATATTAATTGACGAATACAGCTCAATTCATTCGATCACAAAAGAAAAGGAGCGCAATATGAGTTTTTTAGATTCACTTATCAGGAAGCTTTCCGGCGAAGTCAGAAACGGCCTCGGCAACAGCATAAAGAACGCCGTCGATAAGGCCGCCAACACGATCACCAAGACTCTCACTTTCAATACCCTTCCCGAGGATCTTAACCAATTGAAGGCTCTTCCCGGAGCGGATCTGAAGGATCCCTACAGCGTGGCCGCGCTCTCTGTGCTCGCGCTTTGCGAGTTTGCCAAAAACAGGGAAGCATCGATCGAGATGCTGAACTATTTGAAGGGTCCCCGTCCTCTTTCTCAAATGGAGATCAACTTCATGAACGACAGGTTCATGGACGGCGTCGATTATATCCCCCGCTCCTATCTCGGCGGGACTTCGCCCGATAACGATTACACCCCCACCGTTCCCTACACCGTTACGGTCAACGAGTTTGCCCACAGCCGTGATAATTACAAAGACGGCTATCTGCGTATATTCATCAGATCCTCCGGGGCGGATTCCGAGCGCTTCCTGGATCTGCGCCTGAAGCCTTCCACCGGCCAATGGTTCCTTTGGGAGTTCTCCGGAATGCTGCTCGGCATCCGCATCCCCACGAGCAAGAACGAGTGGGCATAAGAACACATACACATTAAAATCGGAGGCGTTTTCAGCGCCTCCGATTTAACGCAATTCGGCATATTATTCGATCACATAATCAACCGGTTCAAAAACGGAACTGTGATAATGAAGATCTCCGTCCGCCGTCACATACAGACAATCATCATTACCGCCAATGGGAGAGCAGGCAATAACATCATTATATATTAATCAAAAATAGGATGTCTCTGAGTCATAGACTCAATTCGACATCCCATTATCACTTCAATTATTTTTTATATGTTTTTACACGAGATCCATCGTCCTGCGGAGTATGAGCAGAGCGTCGTCCGCGTGCACGGCGCCATCCTGCGTCACGTCGGCGCGGAGGAGCTGATCGGAATTGAGGTACTCAAGATCCATTATGTACCTCAGCAGCAGGAGCGCGTCCGCCGAATTGACGGTACCGTTCATATCTACGTCGCCCATGAGGATATCGGAGCCCGGATCGCCGCTGTATGAAACGTTGTCAAGGTAGCCGGTATCTCTTCCGTAATCAACGGAATAATCCTTCTCATACGACCACTTGAAGGTATATGTTCCGTTGCCGGAGGCCGTCCATGTGTAGGTGGTGAAATCAGCGCTGCCGTTGATGTTGGTGATGGTGCTGTTATTGACGTAGAATATCAGCTTATCGTAGCCGCCCTCGCTCGATACAGCCCAGTCGAAGGATATGCTCTCCCCCGCCTGCATTGCGATGGTCGTCTGAACGGAGGAGGTCGTACTCGACGTATGCTGGTTCGTGGAGTTGGCGCAGAGCCTGCCTTCGTATTCCGTGTTCACCTCCCAGGGATAGGAGGTTATGCCCGTGAAGGTAAGCGTGCCGCCGGGAACGTTCAGCGCCTCGTCAAGGGTCGGATAACGGTTGACGTTTACCTGCGCATAGGCGGTGAAGACTCTGCCGGTCTGCCTGTCTGTCGCGCGGCAGGTGACCGTGACGCGCCCTTCGGAAACGCCGGTGACCGTGGCGGACCTTGCGGCGCCGACAATCGTCGCAATGGATGTATCGGAGATGCTCCATTCGGCGTCGTAATCGATCGCGTTCAGGGGAGTCCTGATTATGGAGATGGAAGTGTTCTCCCCGATATAGGTCGTTGCGTTAGCGGGAGAAAGCGCTATCCCCTCAAGCGAAACGGGTTCCGTATTGAGGTTCCTCGTAATGCCGACGTAGACGAGATTGGAGCTCGCGCCGGAGGGAGGATTATAAACGCCTCCGATGGGCTTAACGGTTATGGAACCGCCGCCCGAGATCGAGCAGGAGTTCCCGGTATAGATGACGGGGCTCAGAAGATCGTAGGGATTCGCAACGTCATGGTACTGTGCGGGATCGTACCCGGGCTGGGGAACGAAGCCGTAAAGACCGTCAAAAGAATCGGGGTCGTTCGCGGTCACCGCGATACGGAAGTTCTTAACGAGCTCGGAGGTGTTCATCCCCGTTGCCGTGGAAATGGCATTGACAGAACCGTTATACCCGCTGTAAGCCTGGGTGATCTGCCTGAATATCGTGTTGCCGTAATGGGTAAAGAGATACTGTGCGAACATCGATACCTGGGAGTAAAGCGGGAGAACGTAATCGAGATTATTGCTCCAGCCGTACATGGAGTAGCCGTTATGCAGCTCATACTCCGGAGTATAGCCGAACTCATGAGGGGGATTCAGCCAGTCGTCGTTGTCGTTATAATAGTAATTCTCCCAGCTCTGTATCCTCGAAACGATACTGGAGCCCGGATAGCAGATCTCCTCCGCCGCCGCGCTCATACACTCGTTGAGCCAGGTGTCCATGCCGCCGGTCTGCGAGTAGTTGATAAGGTGCTGATACTCGTGGCAGAAAACGCTGAAGGAGTTGGCAAGATTATAGCGCTCCTCACCCTGCGCGTTGACATAGTAGACGCAGGGGTAGGTATCGACGTGGATCATCGGCAGGCCGTTCGAGCTGTAATCGTACTGAGAGAAATAACCCGCAACGTAACCGGTATTCACGTTGATGTTCCAGCCGTCGTCGATGTTGTAGTACATGAGGTTGATCCTGCCGTCGCCCTGAGAGCCGTTGTCATGGTCGCCGAAGGAGCTGTTCATCTGATCGAACTTCGATTCAAACTCATCGCAGACGAGCTGCGGATAAGTGGGGTCGAGCACGTCAAGCGGATAATAATTCGAGAGATTCTGGGAGGGAGTCCAGACGTAGCAGTGATCGCCCTTTGCAACGCACTTGAAGTTGAGGCTCGTAGGGCCGGGGCTGTAGCTGGAGATGGTGAAATTGCGGGTATCTCCCACGTTGTAGGAGACCTTCAAAGCCTCGGGCGTATCGATCTTGGGACGGTGCGCGTCGATCTGTGCGATCTTCGCGTCGACGTCTATCCTGTAAAGATCGTCGCCGTTAGTCTCCGGGCTCTTAGCGTAAGGATCGGGAGCGGTCTCGATCCTGCCGGACATATCGCCCGTTGAGTAGCTTGTGTAGGAGGAAGTAGCCGGATTATAGATGAGAACATAATCGCCCTCATACCCGCCCGCGGGGTCGGTGTCGAGCACAAGGCCGCCGGAACCCATCTCAAGAGCATCGGTCTCTGCCGAGATGCTTGCCGCAGGAAGGATCGCTATGATCATTATGAGGGCAGTCAACAGGGAAACGAGTCGTCTTTTCATTGTGATTCTCCTTCTGTATTTGCTCATTGAGCATATATCAATATTATACAGGATCTGTCGCCCTTTGCAAGGAGTTTTGATAAAATCATTCACATATGTGTCCGAACCCGGAATCGAATAATATAATATTCTGTTCCATTCGAAGGGGGTTACGATAACCTTACTAATATGATATAATCCTTATTTGGGAGATAATGCCCAAATTCCTATCGCATTTAATTACACGGAGGTTATTTATGGAAAATGTAAGAGTAGCCATATGGGGCTTCGGAGCAATGGGTTCCGGTATCGCGAAGATGCTTCTCGGCAAGAAAGGCGTCGAGATCACCGGCGTATGCGACATGTGGGATAAGCTCAACGGAATGAGCATATTCGAGCGCCTCGGCGTAGAACGCGGCGACCGCAAGGACGTTCTCATTTCCAACGATATCGACAGCGTCATCTACAAGGGCGCTGCAGACGTCGCCATCGTCGCCACCGATTCCTTCGTTCCCGCCGTATTCCCCAAGCTCAAGAAGGTCCTTGAGAACGGGATCAACGTAGTCACCACCGCTGAAGAGATGGCCTACCCCAAGGCTCAGCATCCCGAGCTTGCCGCGGAGCTTGACCGCATCGCCAAGGAGAACGGCGTTTCCGTTCTCGGCACCGGCATCAATCCCGGTCTCATGATGGATCTGCTTGCCATCTGCCTCTCCGGCTGCATGATTGACGTGGAAAGCGTCATGTGCAAGCGCGTCAACTCCCTCTCCCCCTTCGGCCCCGCCGTAATGAAGGAGCAGGGCATAGGCATCACCGTCGACGAGTTCAACAAGGGCGTTGAGGACGGCTCCCTTGCCGGCCACGTCGGTTTTGAAGAGTCCGCCGGCATGATCGCAGAGGCTCTCGGCTGGAAGATCGACAAGTTCGAGAAGCAGATGGCTCCCATCGTAACGAAGGTCGACCGTCAGGCTCCTTACGGCTTTGCGGCCGCGGGCAACGTCGCCGGCGTAAACATGACCGCGCAGGCTTACGTTGACGGTCAGATGAAGATCGATCTCATCCATCCCCAGCAGATCGAGCCCGAGATGGAAGGCACCCATACCGGCGATTACGTCGTTATCGAGGGCACTCCTGCCATCCACGTCGCCAACACCCCCGAGGTCGAGGGCGGTCTCGGCACGATCGCGATGTGCGTCAACATGATCCCGCACGTCATCAACGCGAAGCCCGGCCTTAAGACCATGATCGATCTTCCCGTTCCCCATGCCATCATGGGCGACTTCCGTGACTATATAGAGAAATAAACCTTTAATGGGGAGCTCCTTAAACAGGGGCTTCCCTCAGCACTTTTATTTGGAGGATAAACAGTATGGCAAAAAAAGGCGATTGGGTGCAGATCCATACCGTCGTTCTGCCCCCGGAGGAGCGTTCTTCCGCTCTGCCCGAGGACACAAAAGCTAATCCCCTTGAGATGTGGGTCAAGGGTTACCTTCAGCAAGACGCTGAGATCGGCGATGAGGCCGAGGTCATCACACGCACCGGCCGCAGGGCCAGAGGCGAAGTCGTCAAGGTCAACCCCTATTTCGAGCATAATTTCGGCTTCTTCATACCTGAAGTGCTCGAGATCGGCAATACCGTCCGCAAGATAACCTTCGGAGGTGAATACTGATGGATAACAGTTATGACGCGATAATGGCCCGCAAGAACGAGATAATCAAAAACGCCGTCGGCATGGATTTCGATAAGTTCGAGAAACCCGGCATCGGCTTTGATTACGAAGCCATGATGGAGGCCACCGGCTACACCATCGATGAGATCAGGCGCGTTCAGTCCCTCTTCTCCATAGGCAACACCCCTCTCATCGAGCTCAAGAACCTCACCGAGCTTGCAAGGAAATGCGCTCCCGAAGGAAAGGGCGCACGCATATTTATAAAGGATGAGGCTTCCAACCCCTCCGGTTCATTCAAAGCCCGCCGCGCCTGCACGAGCGTCTACCAGGCAAAGAAGCTCGGTTATAAGGGCGTAGTCACCGCGACGAGCGGCAACTACGGCGCGGCCGTCGCCTGCTGCGCAGCAATGGCGGGGCTCAAGTGCATCGTCGTTCAGGAGTGCTACGATTCCAAGGGCGTCGGTCAGCCCGAGATAATCGAAAAGGCGCGCAAGTGCGAAGCTCTCGGAGCGGAGGTAGTTCAGCTTACCGTAGGGCCCGAGCTCTTCTCCACGGTGCTTCAGCTCCTCGAGGAGACAGGCTACTTCAACGCATCGCTCTACACTCCCTTCGGGATCGCGGGCGTCGAGACGCTCGGATATGAGATCGCGGAGCAGTTCCGTGCGAAGGTCGGCAAGGATCCCGACGTCGTCGTCTGCACGAACGCCGGCGGCGGCAACCTCACCGGTACGGCAAGGGGTCTCAGGAAGGCCGGCTGCAGCGCGAAGGTGATCGCGGCTTCCGTCAACCTCTCCGGCCTCCATATGGCGAGCGACGCGCAGTTCAATAAAAAGAGCTTCACCACCGGTCACACCGGGTTCGGCGTACCCTATGCCGTCAATCCCGACCATTCCGACGTTCCGAGGTCCGCGGCGCGTCCTCTGCGCTATATGGACAGGTACGTCACCGTCACACAGGGCAGCGTCTTCTACATCACCGAGTGCCTCGCCT
The DNA here is from genome assembly GCA_017509785.1 of Clostridia bacterium. Lineage (GTDB taxonomy): Bacteria > Bacillota > Clostridia > Christensenellales > CAG-138 > UBA3857. The sequence goes on along the minus strand of JAFWOT010000012.1, from coordinate 203,315 downwards.
CGCTTGAAGGCCTTGAGAAGGGTCCCGCCGGAAACACCTCGCTTGCCGCCGCGTTCCGCCTCGCGCAGGATCTTGACCGCGATCAGTGCATCGTCGTTCAGGAGACTGAATACACCGGCGCCGGAAAGCACATCAACCCGCAGCTTTCCTTCGCAAGGCAGAACGGCATCGACATCCATTTCGGCGACCCGAAGGACGAGATCCCCGGCAAGAGCATCATACTGCCCGCGCACCCCTCGCTCATACAGGTCACCGATCTCGATCTCGACCATATGCGCAGGAGCCGCATAAAGAGGGCCGTAGGCTCCCATAAGGACGAGCTCACCGATGAGGATATCAGATTCCTCATGGAAGAGACCAACTCGGACGAAGCATTCGTTCGCAGCGCGATCGCTGCGCTGTGAGCCGATATAACACGGATCAAAACACACGGAGGATAGTTTTATGAAGAGAGAGGACGATTTCAATGATCGCCACTTGCATCTGAAGGATCTCACCGACGAGCAGCTCGAGGCCCGCTTCTGGGAGCTCGCGAACAAGCTCGTGGATCCCCTTCTTGAGATGGGCAGGGAGTACACCTCCCCCGCCATCGAACGCTCCGTCCTTTTGAGGATGGGCTTCTCCTCGATCGAGGCTAAGGCCATTGTCGAGGGGTGCGTCGAGCGTTCGCTCATGTGCTACGGCGCGGGCAACGTCGTTTACCGTCTCGCCAAGGCCAAGGGCATGGAGATCCGCCCCGCAGGGCTCGAACTCGTCGAGGGCAGGCTCTGGGATGATGCGGCAGAACTTTTCAAGGGAGGTAACGAGGAATGAGTGAGTATTGGCTTTCTCCCGATGAACCCATCAACGTTTCCGAGATCTTAAAGGATCTTGATAAGTACCGTCCCCGCCGCAGGGGTTGGACCTGGCGCAAGCCGGTCAAGAATCTGCACATGGGACCGTTTGAATATCATGACGCGACGGAACCCTTAAAGAGCTCCGTCCCCCTTCCCCCCGCTCATTATTTCGGGGATATCGACCCGCAGCCCGCTCCCGTCATAACGACGGAGATCGCGTCCGGCCGCTTTGAGGACGATATTCGCCGTATGCGCATGGCGGCTCACCACGGCGCGGATCACATCATGGTCATCCGTACCGCAGGTCAGAGCCACTTTGACGGCCTCATTGAGGGCACTCCCCAGGGCATGGGCGGCGTTCCCATCACGAGGAAGCAGGTCAGGGCTCAGCGCAAGGCTCTCGATATGATCGAGGACGAGGTCGGCAGGCCCATCAATTACCACAGCTACGTATCCGGCGTCGCGGGCCCCGATATCGCTGTAATGTTCGCCGAGGAAGGCGTCAACGGCGTCCATCAGGATCCCCAGTATAACGTCATTTACCGCAACATCAACATGATGCGCTCCTTCGTGGACGCCTGCGAATCCAAGAAGCTCATCGCATGGGCGGGCATGGCGCAGATCGACGGCGCACACAACGCCAACGCGACCGCGCGTGAAGCATGGAAGGTCATGCCGGAGCTCATGGTGCAGCACGGCATCAACGCCATATTCTCCGCAAGGGTCGGCGTTCCCAAGAAGAACATCTGCCTCTCTACCGTTCCGCCTACGGCCACTCCCGCGCCCTGCATCTATATGGATCTGCCCTACGCGGTTGCGCTGCGCGATCTCTTCCATGAGTACCGTATGAGGGCGCAGATGAACACCAAGTACATCGAGTCCTCCACCCGCGAGGCGACCGTAACTCACGTGCTCAACATGGTCATATCGAAGCTCACAAGCGCCGATATACAGTCCACCATCACCCCCGACGAAGGCCGCAACGTGCCCTGGCACATCTACAATATCGAAGCCTGCGACACAGCGAAGCAGGCGCTCATCGGTATGGACGGCCTCATGGAGATGGTCGAGCTCAAGAAGGACGGATACCTTCGCGAGAAGGCGCGCGAGCTGAAGGAAAGGGCCGTTATGTTCATGGAGGAGATGCTCGAGCTCGGCGGTTATTTCGCCGCAGTCGAAGAGGGCTTCTTCGTTGATTCCGGCATCTATCCCGAGCGCAACGGCGACGGCATCGCAAGGAAGATCAACGGCGGCATAGGAGCCGGAACCATCGTCAAGCGCGATAAGCAGTACATGGCCCCCGTCACCGCTCATTACGGCTACAACAACGTTGAGCAGTACGGCGGAGATCCCGCGGATCCCGCGGCTCTCATCGGCGGCTGTACCCTTGAATGCCCCGATAAGATCATATACATCGACGAGCTGGACGACAACGACAACGTCAACGTCCGTATGGCGGAGACAAAGGACTTCACCCCCGGCGGCAAGAAGATCCGTCCCGAGATGGAATGGCTGGCTGACGGTACCGTCATGCTCACCATGTTCTTCCCCGCTCCCAAGCCCATCGCCGAGGCCGCGGCTCTCGAATGTGCAAAGCGAATGAACCTCGTCGAGTGTGAGGTCATCTCCCGCGAGATCATGCATCCGCAGGACGGTACCCGCATAGAGGTCAAGGGCAAAGTACCCTTTGAGATCGACGTCGATTCCCTCGTCATCCCCAAGGAGCCCGACGTCCTCTCCGACGCCGAGATCCGTGCCGATATCGAGCGCAGGCCCATGAAGATCGTCGCCGCCACCGTAGGCGAGGATGAGCATTCCGTCGGTCTCCGCGAGATAATCGACATCAAGCACGGTGGTATCGAGAAGTACGGCATGGAAGTCGTATACCTCGGGACCTCCTGCCCGCCCGAGAAACTCGTCAACGCCGCAATAGAGACTCACGCCGACGCCATCATGGCCTCCACCATTATCAGCCATGACGATATCCATTACAAGAATATCGCCAAGATCGATCAGATCTGCCGCGAGATGGGTATCCGCGATAAGATCATATTTATCGCAGGCGGCACGCAGGTCACGCCCGAACTCGCCCGCAAGGCGGGTGCCGACGAAGGCTTCGGCCGCGGCAGCCACGGCGTACACAACGCCACCTTCCTCATAAAGAAGAGGTGGGAAATGGAAAAAGAGGGCAAGATGTGATCCTGCCCCCAATAATGCGGGGAGCCGTCGGCGATAACGACGGTTCCCCGTTTATGAGCAAATTGGCCAGATTCAATGAATATAGACATTCTTGTTTACGAAATAGGTTCGACCACGACCCTTGTCAACGCCTTTAACGGTATCGGCACCGATTCCCCGCGCTTTATCGGGCAGGGGCAGGCTCCCACTTCCGTTCTCGAGGGCGACGTAAGGGTCGGTCTGCGCGCCGCGATCGACGATCTGGCGCGAAATCTCGGAGCCGACGGCGTCGACTTCGGGATAGCTTTTGCGACCTCCAGCGCCGCGGGGGGCCTCCGCATGACGGTGCACGGTCTCGTCTACGATATGACCGTCAAAGCCGCCCGTGCCGCCGCTCTCGGAGCGGGGGCTATAATCAAGCATGCCACCGCGGGTATAATGTCCGACTATGATATCGAAGACGTCAGAGCCATAGAACCCAATCTCATACTCCTTGCGGGCGGTACGGACTACGGCGAGCGTGAGACCGCGGTAGAAAACGCGAAGAAGCTTGCGGCTTCCGGAATGAAGGTCCCCGTTATCTATGCGGGGAACATCCAGAATCACCATATAATAAAAAGCATATTCGAGGGAACGGGCGTCCCTCTCTATATAACGGAAAACGTTTATCCGAAGCTCGATCTCCTCAACATAGAGCCTGCAAGGAAGATAATCCACAAGGTATTTGAGGAGCACATTATAAAGGCCGCGGGCATGGAGCACGTGCGCGACGTCGTCGCCGGAAATATCATTCCCACGCCCGGTGCGGTGATGGAAGCAGCGCAGCTCCTTTACGGTTACCTCGGGGATCTCGCCGTCATCGATATAGGCGGGGCGACGACCGATGTTCATTCCGTGACCCAAGGCTCGGACGAGATAGCGATACTCCAAACCTCTCCCGAACCCTTTGCAAAGCGTACCGTCGAGGGCGATCTCGGAATGTACGTCAACGCTCACAACGTCATAGACATGATCGGCCGCGACAAGCTCGAACGCGAGCTCGGCATGAGCCTTGAACCGATTTTGGCAGATTATAAGCCCATCCCCGAAACGCCCGAACAGTTCGCCCTCACGCAAAGGCTCTGCCTTGAAGCGGGCGTCGTCTCCGTCAGGAGGCACGCAGGAGCTCTTCGTTACATCTATACTCCAAAGGGGCGGCAGACCATCGCCGAGGGGAAGGATCTTACGAAGCTGAAATACCTCGTAGCAACGGGCGGCGCATTGACGCGTCTCCCCGATCACGAGCTGATCATGCGCCGCATTGCCGACTGCAACGACAGCGGCATGCTCCTTTATCCGAAGCCCTCGGTAATGAAGCTCCTTTACGATAACCATTATATCATGGCGTCGCTTGGCGTTCTCTCAAAACAGTACCCCGAAACCGCGCTTCTGCTTATGAAGCAGAGCCTCGGCATCGAATAGGAGGAAGCATGTACCCAAGAATAACAGCAGATCTCAACAAATTGAAGGATAATCTCGATTTCCTCGTCGCTCTCTGCCACGAGCAGGGCGTCATGGCGGCCATTGTAACGAAGGTCTTCTGCGCCGATGAGCGAATAGTCTCCCTCATTAACGGGAGCCCCGCCGATATGCTCGCCGATTCGAGGACGCAGAACCTTGAGGGAATGAAAACCAATAAGCCCCGCCTGCTTCTGAGGATCGGTATGCAGTCCGAGGCCGAAAGGATCGTCTCCGTTTCCGAGATATCCATGCAGAGCGAGCTCTCGACTGTAACAAAGCTCGATGAAGCGGCGGCAAAGCTCGGCACTATCCATAAGGTCATTTTAATGATCGATATGGGCGATCTTCGCGAAGGGATATTCAACACCGATCGCGCCCGCATTTTGGAGACGGCTTCAGCGATTTCAAAAGCCCGTCATCTCGAGCTTTACGGCGTTGGCGTCAACCTCACCTGCTACGGTGGGATACTGCCCGACGAAACCAACCTCGGCGGCCTCGTCGGGATCGCGGAGATGCTTCGACGCGAGCTTGGCGAGGAGATCCCCGTTGTTTCCGGAGGAAACTCCTCCACGATGGGCATGCTCCTTTCACACAGCGTGCCGAAAGGCATCAACCATCTTCGTCTCGGGGAAAGCTTCGTTCTCGGCAACGATACGGCGACGGGCAAGCCCGTTCGCGGTCTGCATACGGATTGCTTTGTTTTGGAAGCCGAGATAGTCGAGCTCCAGATGAAGCCCTCAAAGCCCATCGGCAAGTCCGGCCCGAACGCCTTCGGCGAGTATCTCGAATACCCGGACAGGGGCAATATGAAGCGAGCCATACTCGCAATCGGCAGACAGGACGTATCCGTCGACGGGCTCACCCCCGTTGACCCGGATATCGAGATCATCGGCGCGAGCTCCGATCACCTCATAATCAACCTGACCGGTTGTGATAAGGATTATACCCTCGGCGACGTCGTCAAATTCATACCGGATTACGGCGCGCTCCTCCATCTCTACACGAGCAAATATGTCGATAAGGCTTATATCGACCTGAAATAATAGAAAGGCAGAAACATGTTCGTCCATAACGTAACCTTCCAAAACAATCTCCGCTACCGCACCTGGGCCGAGATCGACCTCGCGGCAATGAAGTCCAATCTCGAATACGCAAAGCGCATTTCGGGCAAGCCCGTCATCTGTGTCATAAAGGGCGACGCTTACGGTCACGGCGCAGTCGAGTGCGGAAAGTATCTTCAGGATAACGGCGCAGACATGTTCGCCGTCGCCTGTATAGAGGAAGCGCTCGAGCTTCGCGAGAACGGTATAACGATACCCATACTCATTCTCGGATACACGCCCGCGCTCTTTGTCAAGGAGCTTTCCTATTACGATCTCGAGCAGACCGTCGTTGACGTTTCCCATGCCGATGAGCTGAACTCCGCCGCAGAGGAAGCTCACGTAAGGATCAAGGTCCACATCAAGATCGATACCGGCATGGGCCGTATCGGCCTCTACGCGCACGGCCATATCGGCGGCAGGAAGGTGATAGAGAAAGCCATCGACGACGCGGAGCATATCTATAATCTGCCCCACCTCAACGCCGTGGGGCTCTATTCCCACTTTGCCGTTGCGGACGTCCCCGAACAGCAGGAATACACCGACGCGCAGTACAAAAACTATTGCGACGTAAGGAACGGCCTCATCGCCCGCGGCATACATCTGGAAAAATGCCACATATCCAACTCCGCCGCTATAATGGATCATCCCGAGGTGCATTTCGATTACGTTCGCGAAGGCATAATTCTTTACGGCATGTACCCCAACAGCCAGCCCCAGGAAGGCCCCCTGAAGCCCGTCATGACTCTGAAATCCCGCGTTGCGCTCGTCAGGGATATCCCCGCGGGCTCCACCATCAGCTACGGCAGGCTCTACAAAGCCGAGCATGATATGAAGGTCGCTGTCATTTCCATCGGTTACGCGGACGGCTTCCCCAGGAGACTGACGAATCAGGCTATAATGACGATCAACGGTCAGCGCTTCCCGCAGATAGGCCGGGTCTGTATGGATATGTGCATGTGCGACGTCACCGGTTCCGACGTGAAGCGCGGGGACGAGGTGATCATTTTCGGCAAGGGCGGCATCAGCGCTGAAGAGGTCTCCATAATGGTCAACACGATCAATTATGAGGTCACCTGCGATATCTCCCGCCGCGCGCATACCTTCTACCTCAACAGATAATGGCAGTACTCAGATTCGATTGGAATACGCTTTACGGTGAACTCAACGGCTGTACGAAGTGCCGCCTTTGCGAGCACCGTCACAGTATCGTCGTTTCCGACGGAGATCCGCACGCCGATATCATGTTCATCGGTGAAGGCCCCGGGCGTGAGGAGGACGAGCAGGGCGTTCCCTTCGTCGGCGCAGCGGGAAGGCTTTTCAATTATCATCTCGAGGAAGCGGGGCTCGACCGCAGATCCGTCTATATCTGCAACGTGGTCAAATGCCGCCCGCCTCAGAACCGCGATCCTCTTCCCGATGAAGCCGAGAGCTGCCTCCCCTATCTCCGTGCGCAGATTGCGCTTGTACGTCCGAAGGTGATCGTCTGTCTCGGTCGTATAGCGGCAAGATACGTCTATGACCGGGATATCCAGATCACCCGTCAGCGCGGGCAGATCAAGAAGCTCGGTGCGTTTTACGTACTCCCCACCTACCACCCCGCGGCGCTTCTCCGGCGGGAGGAATTGACGAACGACTTCGTATTCGATCTCTGCACGGCAAAGAAGCTCGCCGAACGTATCAAAGCGGGAGAGCAGATAGAGCTTTAGATCTCCGCAATTGAAAAAGCCGGGATGCCCCGGCTTTTTGATTACGTAAACGCTTATTTCTTTTTGGGCATACCGTGGCAGCAGAGGCCTTCCCAATCGTGCGCGGCTTCCATCACGCACTCGGATACCGTGGGATGGGGATGGATGGTATCGGCAATATCCTTAACGGAGCCGCCGAGCTTCATTACGGCAGCAAGCTCGGCGATCATGTCGGTAGCTCTCGGGCACATGAGCTGAGCGCCGATGAGCTTGCCTTCCATGTCGGAAATGAGCTTCACAAGGCCGAGGTTCTCTCCCATTACCATCGCTCTGCCGTTGCCGGCAACGTTGAACGTGCCTATCTTATACTCGATCCCCTGCGCCTTGGCCTTATCCTCTGAAACGCCCACAAACGCGATCTCAGGGCTCGTGTAGATGCAGGAGGGTACTACGTCGTAATTCATCGTCTCATCGTGTCCTGCGGCGTTTGCGGCGGCCACAAGGCCCTGTGCGGAGGCGACATGCGCAAGCTGGATCTTGCCGGTGATATCGCCAATTGCATAGACGTTCTCAATATTGGTGCGACAGCGATCGTCGATCGCGATGAAGTTTCTATTGAACTCCACGCCGATCTCCTCAAGACCTATCCCGCGGGTCTCGGCCTTCCTGCCGACGCTGACGACGCAGCAGGCGCCCTCGGCCGTCTTCTCCTTGCCGTTGAGCTCGTAGGTAACGGTGACGGTATCGCCGCCCTCGAGCTTGGTGACCTTGGCGTTGTTGACTATCGAAACCTTCTTCTTTTTAAGGACGCGCATGCAGGTGCGGACTATATCGGCGTCCGCTCCGGGAAGTATCGAAGGCATCATCTCAATGACAGTCACGGGCTTGCCGAGTGTCGCAAAGAGGGTCGCAAACTCTATGCCGATAACGCCGCCGCCGATTATAACGAAGCTTTCGGGGAGCTCCGTCATCGTAAGGATATCGTCGGAGGTGACTATGTTCTGCCCGTCAATTCCCTCGATGGGAGGACGCGCGGGAGATGATCCGGTAGCAAGTATGAGCTTATCGAAGGAAATGTTGATGCTCTCCTCGGACGAACGTGCGATAACCATGTTGTGCGCGTCGGACAGTCGTCCGAATCCGTTTATAACGGTTACCCCGTGGGTCTTTTCAAGCATACCGATGCCGGAAACGAGCTTTTCGACCGTGGCGGATTTATATGCCGCCATGCGCGTATAATCGAAGCCGACTTCATTAGCAAGCACTCCGAACGCGGAAGCGTTCACCGTCTGCTCATAGACCTCTGCCCCGTGCAGAAGCGCCTTCGTGGGGATACAGCCGCGGTTGAGGCAGGTGCCGCCGAGCTCGCGAGCCTCGACGAGAGCAACCTTTTTGCCAAGCTGCGCAGCCCTAATTGCCGCAACGTAACCGCCCGGGCCGCCGCCGAGCACCGCTATATCATAATCATACTGAGCCATTGAATGATCCTCCTTCTTTATTGAGATAAGAATACCATATTCCGCAGTGTTTTTCAACAATAAAGCGGAATTATATTGAACGATTGACTTTTTTATCGGAAGGGTTATAATTGATATATCGGAGGTGATAACATGACCCCAGTCGAAAAGCTTAAAGAAATGATCGAAGCGAGCGGAAGGATCGTCTTTCTTGGCGGAGCGGGTGTCTCCACGGAGAGCGGCATTCCCGATTTCAGGAGTGAGAACGGCATATTCAAAGCGATACGCGATTACGGCTATCCTCCGGAGACACTGCTCTCGCGTTCGTTTTTTGACAGGCACACGGATGAATTCTACCGTTACTACCGTGATCTGCTTTTGAGCGGCAGCGCAAAGCCCAACCGTGCGCACCTTGCCCTTGCGGAGCTTGAGCGAAGGGGCAAGCTCACAGCCGTCGCCACGCAGAACATAGACGGGCTTCACACAATGGCAGGCAGCAAAAACGTATACGAGCTGCACGGCTCCGTCAAGCGAAATTACTGCATGAAATGCCATAAATTCTATGACGAGAGCTTCATTGCTTCTTCATCGGGAGTTCCGCACTGTGAATGCGGCGGAGTCATAAAACCGGACGTCGTTCTTTATGAGGAGGGGCTCGACCATGATACGCTGACCGGGGCCGTAACCCACATCATGCGCGCGGATATGCTCATCGTCGGCGGGACCAGTCTGCAGGTCTACCCCGCCGCCGGCCTTATCGATTACTATCGCGGGGACAGGCTCGTCCTCATCAATAAGTCGTCGACTCCGTATGACAGGTATGCAGATCTCGTGATAAATGATTCTATCGGCAAGGTCCTCGGAGAAGCCGTGGGAATACCCGAGTAACAGGATAATAAAAAGGCGGAAGGTCTCCCCTCCCGCCTTTTTTAATGACCGTCAGTACGATTCCCAGTATTCTGTTTCCTGCACGTGATATTTGGCGTCGATTGCTGCCATGAGCTCACGGACACGGTCCATGTCTTCATCCGAAAGCTTTATCGCCATAATACCGAAATCGTCAGCCGACCTGATGACTTCGCGGTAGTCATAATAATTGGTGTAAACGATCAGATGATCCTCGATGTCGTTTGTCAGCCCGGCGTTCTTCAGTATTGAAATGAGCTCAAACAGCTCCGGGACGTATTCGTGGGGATCATCACTGTTCGGATCCGACCCCTGATAAAAATCCCATAAAGAAACGTATCCCGATAGTTCATTTCCTTCAATTCTGATATCGAAGGAAACGTTTTCGTCTTTTGTAACTCCCCACGCTTCGATCTCATTCAACGCCTTGATCGCGGACCTCGAATGGAGCTCGTTCAGCATATCGAGATACGCGGCATAAGTCCTCGGCATCCTTGCGTCGATCGCGTAAGAACGCGAATAGTTCTTTACACCGTCACATCCGTAAATAAGGAGCGAATGGATCTCGCTTTGATCGTAGTATTCGGGGCTGTACGGGGTCCTGACGGAGACCTTCATTTCATCCGAAAGGGTCTCATATTCGTCTTTGAAAATCTTGACAAGCTCGTTCGAGTAATGCATGTTGAGATTATCGACCGCATAATAATTGACGCCCTTCGGGAATTCATAGCAGATCTCGGCATACCGCTCGTTGAGCATACGAAGCTCGACCAACTTGTTGTATTCCCGAGTCGACAAAAAGATCCGTCTGTAAACGTCACAGCCATGTTTTCTGTCGACCCTAACTCTGATGCTGTTGCCGGCATTGCTTGCGGAAACGGAGTCGGAGTCGATCCTCTCCGCAATTATTCTGCGGCTTTCCTCATCGGTGAATTTGATATCCTCCGTCAAGACGTCTGTGTAATCATCTCCTCTGGCTCCAGTATAAATATCGTAATATGCTGTATCCTCGGAATCAACGAGATAATACCCCTTTATATCCTCGGGAGCAAGTTCAAGGCTCTGTGCATAGCGCACGATCCACCTGGAAGCAAGAACGAGCAGCGCGGCGGCTCCGATGCTCACCAGGAACCATGGCATATCGCGCAGGGTCTTCCTGCCGCTCTTGGTGCAGATAATGCTGAAAAGGCAGAAGAATACGAAGGAGATCGCTATGAGTAACAAACCGACGAAGGCTGCATTCGGAGGAAGATTATCAAACAGGATGAGCGCTCCGAGCACCAGAAGCAAAGGCATGCCTATGCAGATCGCGGCGATCCTTCTGAAGCCATTGCCGGCCGCATTCGTACCGGCGGCCTCCGAACGGCGCTTCACAAAGAGCACGCATGCCGCTGCATGGAGAAGCAGCGAATAGCAGAGCGTATAGACCATGGCCGAAACGTTCGCATAATCGACATCTGTCGCGATCATGTTAAACATGCCGAGACGCATCCATGATAACGGGCTTCCGATAATGTTGTAGGAAGGGTCGAAGAGGAACGACAGTTTCGACACGATGAGAGTGCCGTTCTGGATACCGTCAATGAAGAGCGAAAGAACGGTCAGCAACAGTCTCGGCATGAAGAGCACGATTGCGGCGCCAAAGAGGCTGAGGAATCTTGTGCCCGAGAGCGCGCATGAGATCGACACTGCGCCAACGACCTCGACCGACGCAATGAGCATATTTATAACGACGCACAGGAACAGCAGATAGTTGAACGGCGTACCGGTGACAAGGCTGACAAGCGCGCGAAGCACCGCAAACCCGAGTATGCCGATAAACATCCAGAGGAGCACGGCGCATGAGGTCGAGAAATACATCGCACTCCTGGTCACGGGAAGCGAATGATAGAAGTCGCTGTTGGAGCGCTTGTTGAGCCACCCGTACGCGAGGAACGTAAAGAGGAATCCGGTCACGTAAACGAATAGAATGAAAGGGCCCGCCATGTTTTTTCCGGTGGGAACAGGGAAAACGTCTGCTATGCGCGCAAAGGAATCGAGAGCTATCACCGCGAGCACGAGCATAAGCAGGCCGCCGCAAATAAGACCCGGAACGAGGAGCTGGCGGAAGATCTCCTTAAAAAAGCCTTTATGAAAGAACTTGTTCATGTCAGTTAACCTCCTGTTTGAGTACGTCGGAGAATTCATACCCGAGCGCGTCCATTTCATAAACGAATACCTCCTCCAGAGAGAGCGGAAGTATCTCGAAGAGTATAGGCTTCATTGCACGGATCGTCGCCTCCGTCTGATCCCTGTCGCCTCTGACGATAAGGGACGAAACGCTGCCCTTCTTCGAGAACGAAAGCATTTCTATGGATGAGAACTTCGAGCGGTCATAATCGCCTTCAAAAGCGACCTGGACCTTGAACAGCGAAGTCTTGAGGTCATCTATCTCGCTCTCGAAAATGATGCCGCCCTTATGCAGGAGCGCCAGCTGATCGCAGGTGTCCTCGAGCTCACGGAGGGAATGGCTCGTAATAACGGCCGTTGCCCTGCGGCTCATAACGTCGTCATAGAGAAGGTTTTTGACGAGATTGCGCATGACCGGGTCGAGCCCGTCGAACGTTTCATCAAAGAGTATGTAATCGGCATTGCAGGAAAGCGCGAGTATGGTTGCCGCCTGCCGCCTCATACCCTTGGAGAAGGTGCCGAGATTCGCCGTCGGATCGAGTCTGAACGTAGAAACGAGCTCCCTGAACCTTTCCGTCGAAAACTTCGAATACACTGAAGAATAGAGCTTTGCCATCCTCACAAGATTGGAGCGCGGAAGAAAATAGAGCTCATCCGGAACGAATACGAGCCTGTCTTTAACGGCGGCGTTTTCGTACGTTTTCTCTCCGTCTATCGTCACACTGCCGGCGTCGGGTTTATAGATGCCGCTGATGAGCCTTAACAGCGTGGATTTGCCCGCGCCGTTGGAACCCACCATTCCGTAGATGCAGCCTTCGGGAATGCTGCAGTTCAGACCGTCGATCGCTGTGAACGAATCGAATCTCTTGGTAAGACCGTTTACGCTGATCATAGTTTATCCTCCGTTTCCGAGATCTCTTTGTCTTCGCCGAATATCTTCTCAATGATATTCAGCGCGTCCTGTTTCCTGAGGCCTTTCAGTTTGAGCGAACGAAGCTCCTCCTCAAGCCTTTCCGTCTGTTTCATCGAATCCTTCGCGAGCTTCTCGTTCGCGTCCCTGGAAAGGAACCTTCCGTTCCCCGGGACGGAAACGCACAGCCCCCGCCGCTCTATCTCATTATAGGCGCGCTGCAGGGTGTTTGGATTGATACCGAGTTCCTGCGAAAGCTGCCTGACGGATGGCAGTTTCCCCTCCGGCCCAATATCCCCACTCAGGATCATTGCCTCGAACTGCGCGATAAGCTGCTCGTATATCGGCGTTCGGGACATCTTATCAATAGTGATCATCCGGCTTCCCTCCTGTATTACTGTACTAATAATATTAATACACTCAAACGGGTTTGTCAACCCCTTTTTTGCAAAAAAAGCCCCGATCCTGCGACCGGGGCTTGGTTTTAGTTCAAGCTCAACCCTTGATGAAGGGCTTGATTATGTTCCTGTAAACGGAGATCTTGGTGTTCTCCTTCCACTCGTCGAGCTTGCCCTGATAGATCTCGTTCTCAACTTCGGTCTTCTTGGCATTGGAGATGAAGTCATAGATGAACTTACCGTCAACAACGACCTCTTCCTCGTCATCTTCGAGAGCGTCGGGATCCTTGACCTTGGAGTCCTCGTCGACATCGGCGACGTTCGCCTTGACGTTCTCAAGGATGGCGTTCATGGCGTCGAATTGCTCCTGGGTCATATGACCTTTTACGGTGACGATGCCTTCGTCATCCTTCACAAGCTCATCGCCGTCATAAAGGGGAACCATGAGGTAACCATCGTCATCAAACATGCCGAAGCAGTCGTTGTCGTTGATGATGATGTAGTGAGCGCCGTAGGTGGTGAAGACCTTGGCGATCTTGGTTCCGTCGGCAAGGGTGAAGAACTCAACGTCATAACCCTCGTCCTCGGTCTCGTCGGGAGCCTGAGTAGCTTCAGCGTCAGCGGGCTCTTCCTTCTTGGGTTCCCAATCCTCACCGTAACGGAGCTTCATGCAGGCATAACCGAAGCCGGCATAATAGCTGTCGATGAGCTCAGTCTGCATGAGATAACCGAAATACATATTGGCAGGATGCTGCATGCCGGGATCGTCACACTGCTCCTTATCATGGCACATCTCGAGGAACTGCTCCTTCGTCAGCTCGGGGATGCGGCGCTCGAACTCTTCGATCCTCGCATGGAGGTTCTGATCCTTATCGGCATAAGCCGCAAGATCCTTGGCGTCTTCACCGGCAGCCTCATTGGCGAACTTCATGAGCAGATGCTGAACGGAGAAGAAAGCATTGGTCTCGTCAGCCTCAACGGTCTCGTCCTTATCCTCGGTCTCGGGATCGTCCTCAACGGCCCTTTCGGGATGCGGCATGAAGAGGGGCGCGGCGTCATTGGCACGGGAAACGAAATTCTGGAAGGAATTCCTGAAGGAAGTCACGCTGACCGAAGTGGCTTTTTCATCGAAATAGGACTTGACGTCGTCGTTCGAAACGGTGACTACACCGATATTGACCTTGCGAAGCTTCTCGATAAGAGCGGATTCACGAAGGCTCTTCTCAACGTCCTTCTTATACTGCTCGAAGCTGCTGCCGTTGGCCTTGAGAGTCTCCTTGAGCTTCTCAATGGCGGCTTCGGCCTTCTCGGCCTCATCGGTGATGGAAGCGTCGATCTCGCTGCCATAGGTATTGACGGCGTTGGTCTTGATCTGCTCCTCAACGTCCTCAAGAAGCTTTGCTTCCTCTTCCTCGTCAAGGGTTATATTCTGAATGGAGACCTGATCGAGCTGCAAGCCGTAAGCGACGAGCTGGTCGATTATGTAATCCGCGTACTGTTCACGGGAGATAGCGCCGTACTGCATATAGGAGTAATACGGGTTGGTGCTTGAATCGGTATTGCTGTAAAGGGTGTAGAAACGGTTGAAGTCAAGCTTAACGTTCCCGACCTTCGCAACGATGGGGTTGTTGTTGTACGAGCTCATACAACCGGCAAGGCCAGCCGCAAGGGCAAGCACCATAATGGCGGCAAGAACGCGTACGATCGTCTTCTTGGATTTCATTTTCGTTCTCCTTCTTTGGATTGGATATACCCGCTAATTTTATATGCTGCGCGCCTGTTTGTCAAGGAAAAATTGCACAAACGGGAACGCTGTCAGCCTTAATTGTTCTTGGAGGGCTTGGGCAGATAGGAGGGCCCGGTACCGACGGTGATCTCGCCCTGGACGGGGAAATACGTATCAGTGTAACGATATACCTGCTCGATAAGCTCTCCGTTCTTATCATAATGGCGCAGGTAGGCCTTTGCCGTGTAGCCGATCCTCTCGGTGATAGTAACCTTTTCGTAACCTGTCGGCCAGAGGGGCTGTTTGATTATCTTCGCTTCCTCGGGCTCTATTTCGTCGACGACCTCGGCGTAGGTCTCATAATAGGAACCGTCCGCCTCGGGAACGCCGTAGATGTATACGTACATCTTGCCTTTCTTCACGTCCGCGTAGGTGAATATGAAGAGGCTGTCCTCGGAGATATTCCGCCATTTGAGATCCGGGCCGTTAGTGTCGACCGTAGCGTCGAGCCCGATGGGGACGTAAGAGCTCGGCCAAGAATGATGCTGCCGCTGAGTGATCTTGATCTTGTTCGGGCCGCATTGGAGCAGCGCGTTGTAGAGAGTGCCGGAGACCTGGCAGATGCCGCCTCCGGGGCTGTCCTCGTAATCCCTGCCGCCTACGATGCCCGCCGCGCGGAGCCATCCTCCCGCCTCGGTGCGCGGGCCGACGTACTTGTTGAAGCTGATCTCCTTGCCCGGCTTGACTTCACAGCCGTTCAGGATGCCCGCTGCCTTTTGAATATTGCGGCAGCGATTCATATGCTTGTCGTCATGGTCGAATTCGGAGGTGTAGCTCGTTATCTGAACGATGCTCCCCTTGATGTCGCTCGGGGTCTTTGTAGGAGCGGTCTCCTCCAGACCCGCGGAGATGACGGCGTCGTGACTGTCCGACTCGAACGCGGAAACGATCCTGTCAACGAGATCCTCCTGATTAAGTACGAAGCCGTTCTTACCCGGGTTATAGTAGATGTACGCTATAGCCTTGCCCGTGTCCGCATAGACGGTCTCTACAAGGGTGTCCGTGTCCTTGATCACGGGGGAATCATCGCCGGATTCGACTGTGTCCGTGTTTGCGGAGGGACGCTGGCTGACGGTGATATAGGGCTCAACGGGTTCGGTATTTACGAACTCCGCTATGCTTGCGACACGTTCCGCAACGCGCTCCCTGTCACACTGGTACTCGAGAGAAAGGTCTACAGGGGAAGCCTTGAGCTCCTGCTGGCGGCGATAGTTCGCGCCGAAATCATTGACGCTCTCACGCCCCATACGATAAGCCTCGTCAAGCACTTCGCCGACGTTGACGGAAATATTGAAATCATTCGCGCTGAGCGCAAGGCTCGCGTCCATGACCGTGACGACCATGTTGATATCGTTGAATTTTTCCTCAATGACGCCGATCACGGCGCTGCGGGCTTCGTCATACGTCATCCCGCCGAGGTCTACTCCCTCAACGCGGACGCCTTCGAAATAATGTCCGTCGTCAACGTAGCTGAAATTCTCGCCTTTATCGACGCCGCTGTAGCGTTTGCCGCCGGGAATTTCTTCAACGTTGACCCAATTGTTTTCATGGTAATCGCTGACCGCTTTTTTATGATCGTTCTTTATGAGAAGATTGATAATGAACAACGCGACAAGCAGCACGCCGACGGCAGCTCCGCCGATGAGGAAGACCTTGTTCATCTTCTCGCGGCGCTCATCCTCGCGCTTCTTTCTTGCGTCCATTATACGATCGTATTCCGAAATATGCTGTACCACGGTAACCTCCGTGCATTAAAATCCAATTATCATTATACCCCTAACTTTCTTCAAAGGCAACAGCGAAACACAATATAATTTTCTTTTTGCGTGG
This sequence comes from Clostridia bacterium, assembly GCA_017509785.1. Classification (GTDB taxonomy): domain Bacteria; phylum Bacillota; class Clostridia; order Christensenellales; family CAG-138; genus UBA3857. The sequence goes on along the minus strand of JAFWOT010000012.1, from coordinate 186,557 downwards.
GGTATGCACTGTTTACAACCATGCCGGTATATGCTATAATGTATCCTAACCGCAAGGAGAAGCCGAAAGGAGAAAAATATGAGAGCCGACGGCAAAAAGGTCAAAAGCATCCCGCCCATGTACGCGGTTGCCGCGCATATTATGGCAAAGCGCTCGGACGCCTGCAATTCGATCGAACTCAACATCCCTCTTGAACCGATCCAGAACTATCTTCGTGACGTTCGCAGCCGCGGTCATAACGTGAGCCATCTCTCGCTCATAATATCGGCGTTCCTGCGTACGACTGCCGAATATCCCTTCCTTAACAGGTTCGTCGTTAACAAGACCATATACGCAAGGAACGAGTACGCCGTCGGTATGGTGGTTTTAAAACCCGGTCAGCTTGACGGAACCATGAACAAGATGTACTTCGATCTCGATAATACTATATTCGACGTCCAGCGAATAGTCGACGAATACGTAGATGAAAACAGGGCCGAAGGCGATACCAATTCAACCGACAAGCTCATCTCGATCCTCCTGAAGATCCCCGGGCTTTGCAGGTTCGGCGTATGCGTTTTTAAGCTCCTCGATAAATGGGGTCTTCTCCCCCGCTCGATAATCAAGGCGAGCCCCTTCCATACGAGCTTCGTCATTTCGAATCTTGCAAGCATCCGGACGAATCACATATTCCATCACGTTTACGATTTCGGCACGACGAGCATGATAGTGACTATGGGGAACTCTCGCGAAGTCCCGAAGCGCGTCAAGGGAGAGATCGAGTTTGAAAAGTGCATGCCCTTCGGCGTTGTGATGGATGAACGGATCTGCTCCGGCAGTTATTATGCGCTCGCTTTCCGAAGGCTTTCGGAGTATCTGCGGGATCCGCGTCTGCTTGAGGAGCCGCCGAAGATCGTCAATCACGACGTCTGAAAACGGGTCGATAAGCAAGCAAAAGTCTCCGTGATCGGAGACTTTTTTGTATAACCGCTTTTAAAAATGCATATGCTCATACCATAAAACAAAGCGAGGTATGAGCATGGAAGCTTATATTGAAAAGAGGGTTCTTGACGAAGCCTCCTACATAATCGACACGGGCGCCACGGTAAGGCGTGCCGCGAAGGAATTCGGGATATCAAAATCGACCGTCCACAAGGACATGACCGAACGGCTTCGCCATATAGACCGCGCGATGGCGCACGAGGTCGCAGCAGTACTTGAAACGAACAAGGAGGAGCGCCACATAAGGGGCGGATACGCGACTTACCTCAAATACAAGGCGCTCGCCGCAGCGAACGCTTAATCAGACTTCCTCATCCTCTCCGCCTGAGAAGGGCGAAGATACATCGGCACGGCCTGTTTCGAGGGGGCGATCCTCCCGGAGACCGCTTCCTTGAGCACCGCAGCGGCGTCCGGGTATGAATCAATGTCCTTTGAGAAAACGTCGCCGCAGACGACAGCGCCTTCGTGGAGGGATTTCAGTATCTCATCCGTAACGGCGGCGCAGGGTGATACTATCTCTTTGCCGTCCTCATAGACGGCGGCATAGCAGTTTCCGTTTCGGCAATCGATGAGCGAGGCGACAGTCCCGCTCACTTCGGCGCGCTGTTTGAGCGCCGCGAGCGAGCAGACCGGTATCACCGGCACGCCGAGGGCAAAAGCCATCGCGTTCGCGCAGGAGACGCCGATCCGCACCCCCGTAAACGAGCCGGGACCGACGTCGACAGCTATAGCCCCGAGGTCATCCTTCCCACAACCGGCGCAGGAGAGAGCGTCCTCAATAAGCCGCATGAGCGAAGTCGAATGCGATATCCCGGGGCGGGTCTCAATGAAGAACGATACAGGGCCGGCAAGATCCCTCTCGGTATCCGTCACCGCAGCGGACGCGTATTTCGAGGATGAGGATATCCCGAGTATCAGCATGCGTTCAAATCCTCCGTTATCTCTTCATATCTTCTTCCGAAGGCCCGCAGCTCGACTCGCCTTACGTCTGAGCCGCTGCCTTCGATATGGACTTCGAGTCTCTCTTCAGGGAGCGCATCGGGCACGTTCTCGCACCACTCCATAACGATCACGGAACCGCTCGAAAGATGATCCTCGTACCCGACGGCATAAAGCTCGTCGGTCTCTTCTATCCTGTACGCGTCGAAATGATCGAGCGCGAGCTTTCCTTCGTGGTGGCGGACGATCGTAAAAGTGGGGCTCAGTATGCCTTCGATGGAAAGGGCTTTGGCAATGCCCTTTGTAAGCGTCGTCTTGCCCGCGCCGAGACCGCCGAACATGGCTATAAAAGCTCCGGGAAAGAGCTTCTCCCCTATCCTCGCTCCGAGCTCGCTCATCGAGACGGGATCGGCTATTTCAAGCGTGACGCTGTTCTTTTTTTCCGTCAATTGAAGGTTCCCCTTTCAATGAGCTCATCCCTGTAATCGCGGAGCCTGTCCTCGCGGATGGCGTTCCGGATCCCCTCCATGAGCCTGTACGTAAAGCGAAGATTGTGTATCGTTATGAGCTGGGCGGCGAGTATCTCATTCGCCTTTATGAGATGCCTTATGTACGCCTTTGTAAAGTGTCTGCAGGCATAGCAGTCGCAGCCCTCCTCAATGGGGGTAAAGTCCTCCTCATATTGGAGCTGCTTCAGACTCTTTTTGCCGTCAAATGTCATGGCGAGGGCGTTGCGAGCCGTCCTCGTCTGCATAACGCAGTCGAACATATCCACGCCGCGCATCGCTCCCTCGACGAGGCAGTCGGGGCTTCCGACGCCCATGAGGTAATGCGGCTTATTCTCAGGAAGGAACGGACGGATGGTATCGAGCATCTCATACATGACGGGCTTCGGTTCGCCTACGGAGAGACCCCCGATGCCGTAACCCGGGAAATCCATCGCCGTCAGCGCCTTGGTGCTTTCGATTCGAAGATCGGCGAACATGCCGCCCTGGATTATCCCGAAGAGAGCCTGATCCTCCCTCGTGTGGGCATGCTTGCAGCGTTCCGCCCAACGGTGTGTGCGCTCCATCGCCTTGACGGTATAATCGTATGAGCAGCCCGCCTTGGCGCACTCATCGAAAGCCATGGCTATATCGGCGCCAAGGGCTTCCTCTATCTCCATCACCTTCTCCGGCGTGAAGAAGTGACGGCTCCCGTCTATATGGGAACAGAACTCGACTCCGTCCTCCTTGATCTTGTTCATCGCCGCAAGGCTGAACACCTGGAACCCGCCGCTGTCAGTGAGCATGGGGCCGTGCCACTGCGCGAATTCATGCAGCCCGCCCGCCTTTTTGACGAGCTCATGCCCGGGGCGAAGATAAAGATGATATGTATTGGAAAGCACGACGCCCGCCCCGATCTCCTTAAGATCGCGAGGCAGTATCGCCTTGACCGTTGCCTGCGTGCCGACACACATATAGGTCGGCGTTTCGATATCCCCATGCGGGGTGTGGAGAACGCCGAGCCTCGCCCCGGTCTGCGCACAGGTCTTTATAAGCTCATATGTTACCGGAATGATAGGTTTTTCGTTCATAATGCACCTTTCCTCTCATTATGGATTATACTACTCTCGTCCCCGTTAGTCAATTAATATAGCCCGGAATTCGTCCAATATAAAACCCGCCGCTGTCGATACACCGCAGCGGCGGGCCTGAAGTCATATGGGTTTATTGAACTACGGGAAGCACGTTGTCACGGAGGAATTCGCGCTTCTGATAGTCAGTCATGCGGGCGGGCGCGGGGTTGCTGCGGTTTTGGGCAAGCTCATAGGAGGACTTAATGAATGCGTCCGTCAGGCTTCCGGCTGCGGAAACGCCCGTGTGAACGAAGGGGCGCAAGCTCAGCCGGACGAACGGCAAAGGATACTCGTAAGAAACGACGGCTGATCGAAGCCCCAAAATGAACGAAGCCCGCACCGCTGCGGGCTTCTTTTAATTTCAATAGGTTTTATCGTCTTTTTTGAGGATCATACTACAGAAGCAAGGTAATCGCTTACCTCCTTCTCAGTCATCAGGCTCATTGCCTTCTGCGCGACGCGGTCGGCTTCGGCCTTCGTCCATTTTGAGATGGCCTTGCGGACGCGAAGCACGCTCGGTGCGGAGACGCTGAATTCGGTCAGCCCGAACGAAATGAGCAGCGGGATGAGCTTATTGTTGGCTGCAGCCTCGCCGCACATGCCGACGGGTATCCCCGCCTCCCTGCCGCAGCGGATCGTGCGCTCGATCATCCGCAGAACAGCCGGCTGAAGCGCGGAGTAGAGATACGCCACGTTGCTGTTGCCCCTGTCGCAGGACATCGTGTATCCCGTAAGGTCGTTAGTACCTATGGAGAAGAACGCGGCTTCCTTAGCAAGAACGTCCGCTATCATGGCGGCGGCCGCGGTCTCGACCATTATTCCAATATCGATCTCCTTATTGAACGGGATGCCGAGAAGGGCGAGCTCGCGCTTTATCTCCTCTACCATCGCCTTGCCCTCGCGCAGTTCCTCAACGCAGGTTATGAGCGGGAACATTATCTTGACGTCGCCGAATGCGCTCGCACGGAGTATCGCGCGAAGCTGCGTCCTGAACAGCTCCCTGTTCTTTAGGCAGTATCGGATCGCGCGGAAGCCCATAAAGGGGTTCTCCTCCTTCTCGAGGCCCATATAGGGGATCTCCTTATCGCCGCCGATATCGAGAGTGCGGATAATGAGGGGCTTCCCCTTCAATACGAGGGCCGCCTTCTGATATGCCGCGAACTGCTCATCCTCGGAGGGTATGGAGCTTCTGTCCATGAACAGGAACTCCGTGCGGAAGAGGCCCACGCCTTCGCCGTCGAACTCGATGACCTTGTTCGCGTCGTCCGCCTTGCCTATATTGCAGACGAGCTCGTATTCGGCTCCGTCTGCGCCCTTCGTTTTGACTCCGCGGAAATGCTCCAGCTCGGCTTTTTCACGAAGGAACTTATCGCGCTTCTCGGCGTACTCGTTGAGAACGTCGAAGGAAGGATCGGGTATTACGACCCCGGCGGTCCCGTCGACGATAACGGGCTGACCGTTTTTGAGCACCGAGACCGCGTCGGGCACGCTCAATACGGCCGGTATCTCGAGAGCTCTCGCGAGTATGGCCGAATGGGAGGTCTTGCCGCCCGTCTCGGTGATTATGCCGACTATGTTGCCCTTCCTGATCCCCGCCGTAACGGACGGGGTAAGCTCCTTAGTCAAAAGCACGGTGCCCTTCGGCGCGTCGGAGACCTTGACCTCCTTTACGCCAAGCAGTATGCGGAGCAGCCCCGCTTTTATGTCTCGGACGTCGGCGGCGCGCTGACGCATCATCTCATCCTCCATTGAGGAGAATATCCCGATGAACATATCGCACATGGTTTCGAAGGCGGCCTCGGCGCACTGCCCGCCCATGATAAGATTCTCGGTCTCGCCCTTTAACGCGGGATCGTTTATGAGGGAGATATGCCCCTCCATGATGAGGGCTTCCTTCTCCCCCGCCGTTTCCCTTATCGCGGCGGCGTCGCGCACGGTCTCAGCGACGAGCTGATCCGCGGCTCTGCGGAACCTTTCGACCTCGGCCTGCGTATCCTCCACCTCATGCGGGGTATACTCTATGGAAGCTTCCTCCAGAAGAAGTATCCTGCCGATGCCTATACCGTCGGATGCGGCTGTGCCCTTTATCATTATTTCACCTCTTTTCATATAGAAGAGCACGGCTCCCGGGCAAGCCCGGAAGCCGCGTTTAATTGCTTATTCGCCGAAGCCGTTCTCGATCATGCCGGCAGCGGCCGCAAGAGCTTCGTTCTCACCAACGCCGTCACAGACGACGTCGATCTCGCTGCCGACCTTGATGCAGGCCGCCATGATGAGCATCGGGCTCTTGCCGTTGACTTCCTTACCGTTGAACCTGATCGTAACGCTGCAGGGATGAGCCGCCATAGCGGTGGCGAAATTGGTCGCGGGGCGCATATGGAAGCCCTGCGCGTTCTTGATGATGAAATGCTGCTGAACCATTTTGTTCCTCCTGATTGTTATTATTTATTCCCGTCCTTGATGGGACGCTTCAGAATAGCGAGCATGAGCATACCCACAACGGAGCCTATGACGAGCGCCAGCAGGTAAAGGAGAGGCTTTCCGATGGTGGGCACAACGAATATGCCGCCGTGGGGAGCCATGAGCGTACAGTTGAACAGCCAGGAAAGGCCGCCCGCGACAGCCGCGCCGATCGCGCAGGAGGGTATGACCTTCAGCGGATACGCCGCCGCATAGGGGATGGCGCCCTCCGTAATGAAGGAAAGACCCATAACGATGTTGACTACGCCGTTCTTCCTCTCCTCCGCCGTCCAGCGGTTCTTGAAGAATATGGTGGAAAGCGCGATGGCAAGCGGGGGCACCATACCGCCGATCATGACGGAGCCCATCACCATATAGCCCTCGGTGGTGGCAGCCGCAAGCATGCCGGTGCCGAATACGTAAGCCGCCTTATTGAGCGGGCCGCCCATGTCGATGGACATCATCGCGCCGAGTATGCAGCCGAGAAGCACGCCGAGGTTATGCTGATTGAGCCAGAGCAGACCGTCGGAGAGGCCCTTGTTGATGATGCTCATAACGGGGTTGACCGCGCACATCATCACGGCGACCATGCCCAGACCCGCGAGCGGGTAAATGAGCACGGGCTTCAAGCCCTCGATGGCGCGGGGGAGCTTTTCGCAGAGCTTCTCGAACAACTTGAGGAGCCAGCCGGCAAGGAAGCCCGCGAGCAGCGCTCCGAGGAAGCCGGAGGGAGTCGTCGCCGCCGCGAAGGGATCGGCGAATGTCGCGCCGTTGGCCGCAAGGAACCCGCCTACGACGCCGACGAGCAGACCGGGTCGGTCGGCTATCGACATCGCGATAAAGCCGGCGAGAATCGGAAGCATGAAGTTGAATGCGTATCCTCCCATGGCCTTGAACCATGCGGCAACGGGAGTAACGGAACCGAAGTTACCGTCCATGGGGACGCCCTTTGCGGCGTCGATGAGGAACGCTATCGCAATGAAAATTCCGCCCGCAACAACGAACGGGAGCATATGCGATACGCCGTTCATGAGGTGCTTATAGAGCTTCCTGCCAAAGCTCTCATTGCCGACCTCGGCGGAGGCTTCCGCCTTCTTATCCGCCTTGAAGACGGGGGCTTCGCCGTTCACGATCTTGTTTATGAGCTCCTCGGGCTTATGGATGCCGTCGGCGACCTTCGTCGACCATACGGGCTTGCCGTCGAAGCGGGCGGTATCGACGCTCTTGTCGGCGGCGATTATGATGCCGTCGCAGTTGGCGATCTCCTCGTCGGTGAGCTTGTTCTTGACGCCGCCGGAACCGTTGGTTTCGATCTTTATGGGTATGCCGAGCCTTTCACCGGCCTTGGCCAGAGCCTCGGCAGCCATATAGGTATGGGCGATACCCGTGGGACACGCGGTCACGGCGAGCACGCGATATCCCTCATTTCGGGGAGTGGGCGCGGCCTTGACCTCTTCGGGGAACTTCTCCGTCTCCTTCGCGTCGATGAGAGCGAGGAATTCTTCGGGAGTCTTTGCGTTCTTAAGCTTCTCGGTGAGATCCATATCCATGAGAAGCTGCATCATCCGGGCGAGCACCTCCATATGCACGTCTCCGTCGGGAGTCGCGGCGATCATGAAAAGGAGCTTTGCGGGCATCCCGTCGGGGGAGCCGTAGTCGACGCCGGAGGGTACGGTCATCGCGGTGAGAGCCGGCGCCTTTACGGCTTCGCTCTTCGCGTGGGGGATGGCTATCTCCATGCCGATGGCTGTGGTGCCCATGGCCTCACGCGCAAGGATGCCCTCCCTGTAAGCGGCGGCATCCAACAGATTCCCGCAGGTTTCGTGAAGAGCGACAAGCTGCTCGATCGCTTCGGCCTTATCGGCCGGCGAAGCGCCTATCCTTATGCCCTCCTTCTTGAGTAGGTCGGTTATACGCATGTTTTCCTCCTTGGAGTTTTATTTTTCAAAGCAGTTCATGAGTTCGTCGATCTTCTCCCTCGTCGCGAGGCCGGGAAGGAACGCGGTGGCGTTCCCGCAGGCGCTGCCGAGGCGAAGCGCGTAGGTGTAATCGTTCTTTTGGATATAACCGGCTACGAAACCGGCGACCATCGAATCCCCCGACCCGACGGTATTGAGCACCCTGCCCTTGGCGGTGCCGTGTTCATGCACCCTTCCGAACTCGTCAAGAAGCATCGCGCCCTCTCCGCCAAGGGATACGAGCACGTTTTTCGCGCCCATCTCCTGCAGCTTACGCGCGTAACGGAGAGTGGTCTGCGCGTCCCGGACGTCAACTCCGAATATTTCGGAGATCTCCTGACGGTTGGGTTTTATAAGGAACGGATGATACTTCAGCGAATTGACGAGCAGCTTCTTCGTCGCGTCGACGACGATGCGAACGTCCCTTCCGTTCAGCCTTTCGAGGATGCGCTCATAGACGTCGTCGGGCATGGTCTTGGGGATGCTGCCGGAGAGTATCAAAGTGTCTCCGTCGTTGATGGCGTCGGTCTTTGCCATGAACTCCGCAAGCGCCTCTTCGTCTATGTGCGGGCCCTGACCGTTGATCTCGGTCTCCTCGTCGGATTTGATTTTGACGTTGATGCGGGATACGCCTTCCTTAAGATGGATAAAGTCTGTCGTGATCCGGGGATGCGAAGTCCCCTTTTCGATTGCCTCGCCGGTAAAGCCGGCGACGAAGCCAAGCGCGGTGTTGTCCAGATCGAGCTCGGCAAGCACGTGCGAAACGTTGATGCCCTTCCCGCCGAAATAGTATTCCTCGCTTGAAGTGCGGTTGGTGATCCCGCCGATGAGTTTATCGACGTGAACCACGTAGTCGATGGAGGGATTGAGAGTTACCGTGTAGATCATTGATCCACCTCCTTGATAACGGCGTCGTCCGAGAATTTGCCCTTGGGAGCCCTGTCCGTCAAGATACAACAGGCGCTAAGCCGCGAGAAGGTCACGGCGAACGCCATATTGAATTTGGTATGATCCGCGAGCACGAATGAGACGAAGCTCCTCTCCACCGCGAGCTGCTTGATGTTCGCTTCCTCGATATCGGGAGTTGTGAAGCCCTTTTCCTGCGATATGCCGTTCGTGCCCATAAAGGCCTTTGAAAAATTGTATTTATACAAGCCGTGCATGGCTTCCGAACCGACGACCGCTTCCGTCGCCGGGCGGAGCCTGCCGCCAATGAGATATACGTTGAACCCCGCGCGAAGGAGCCTGTACGCGTGCGCGACTCCGTTCGTGACGTACGTTGCGCTGTGGTTCTTCAGATGAGGGATCATGCATGCGGTCGTCGTGCCCGAATCGATGAACACGAGATCGTCATCCATTATAAGAGAGGCGGCGCAGGCGGCTATCCTGTTCTTTTCCTCGAACATCTGAGTCTCACGCAGGCTGACGTGCTCCTCAAGAAGGCCCATCTGGCGTATGGAGGTCGCCCCTCCGAAGACCTTGTTTAGCTTGCCTTCCTTCGCAAGCACGTTAAGATCGCGCCTGACGGTCGCTTCCGAAGCGTTCAAAAGTGAGCTCAAGCGAGCTACGGTCATGGTGCCTTCCTCGCCGAGCCGATCGAGTATGATCTGATATCTTTCCTGAGCAAGCATATTGATCCCCTCCGTTGATATAATATAACTGTACGCGTTCAAAGTCAAGCAAATTCGATCAAATTTTTTAAAATTTCTGCACATGTTCGATCGAGTGAAAAAAAGGGCAGGTCTCCCCGCCCGTTCCGCATTAATGCTCTGTGTCTTCGGGCGCATCAGCCCGATGCCGTTTGCCGTCTCACCTGCGAACCAACTTGATCGTCACGTCCTTCACGGAAAGCAGATCGATAAGCTCCTCTTCGGAAAGATCGACGTGACCGAGCCGGGTATAGCTCCATGTATTTGATCCGTAGAAAACGACTATCTTGTCCCCCGAATAGAGAACGATGTCGCCGTATTCGGTCGTCGTCCGGGCGTCGCTGCGCGGAAGAGACGTCCCTATAGAGCCCACCTGTTCAAACCCGCCGTACATGGACATCTCTATTACGAGGGGGCCATCCTTTAAAAGAGCCGTCAGCGCGACGACCGAATCGTTCGTTTCCCATTTTACGGGAACCTGCTTCCCGTCGATAAAAAGGCTCATATTCGTTCCCATAGTGCCCTCCGTTTCAGAATATGTTATTACCGGCTCCGCCGATCCCGCCGCTGCGCCGCCCCCTTCCGCAGGGGGCGCGGGAGTGACTGTCGTACAGGCCGCGATCCCAAAGAGCGCAAGTATCGGCAGAAGGGCTAGTACGATCGATATCTTCCTTCTTCTCATTTTGATCCGATCTCCTTTCAGACTTCGAATCCCGTTTCCGTCCATCTCTCGGGATCGAGCCAATATGTGACGTCCTCGGGAGAATCAACGACAGCGTTGCCGATGATCCGCGCGGCGAGCATAGTGTATTTTTCCCGCTCGTCGTAGGTCTCGAAAACGGCCGCCCTTTCCAGCGGCGTTATATCCATCCTCGGCCAGAGAGCCTTCGCGGCTTCGGCAAACACGAACATCGCGCCGTCATAAAGGCGGGCGGCTTTGCCCTCCTTCAAAGGCGGTTCCGTTTCCCGGCGTTCGAACACCCGCGTTAACCTGTCACGAAGCTCCGTCTTCTTTTTGACAGCGATCCCGATAAGAACGCCCGAGGGATCGGGAAGGAGCATTTTTGTTTCGGGCTCGTTCGGCGTTTCGCTCTCAATAAGCAGCTCCGCTCCGGTAAGGAAAAACACGATGAGCATCTTCATCTCTCCCCCGGCTCTCTCCAATACTTCGGGGCAAGCCCCGGCCGCAGGCTCCGTGATCTCGGGATCCTCTGTAAAAACGGCCTTTCCCGAAAGCCTGAACGAGAGACCGCTTTCCCCGCCGCGGCCGCAAAACTGTATGAACGGAGTCTTTGAAAGCTCTGCGTACATGCGGCTGCTTTTGAGAGTCAGGAAATACAGCGCCCCGTCCCGCACGAACGCGAACGACGCCGGCCGCACCTGCGGACGCCCGTCAATACCGATCGTCCCCGCATAAAGACGATCGCCGCCGCGAAGCAGTTGCTCCGCCGTCCGTATTGCATCTCCTGTTTCGATTATATTCTTCAAATCTCCATCCATTGCGCAAACCTTCCCTCTTTCAAAAGACAGCTCTTTTTCATCTCAGCGCTCTCCTCGATCCTGTTGATATCGGGCTTGTCCTTTGCGGACGGGACAGGAGGATCAGATCATCAGCATTGCATCCCCGAAGGAAAAGAACCTGTACCTTTCTTCCACGGCATGCTTATAGACGCGCATGACCTCCTCGCGGGTGGAGAATGCGCTGATGAGCATCAAAAGAGTCGATTCGGGGAGATGGAAATTTGTGATCAGCGCGTCGACGGCCTTGAACCTGTATCCCGGCGTTATGAATATGTCCGTCCAGCCGGAGCCGGCGTGAACAACGCCGTTTTTATCGGAAGAGGATTCAAGCGTGCGGCAGCCCGTCGTTCCGACAGAGATTATCCTTCCTCCGTTCGCCCTCGCGGCGTTGATCATCGCGGCCGCCTCCTCGGAGACCTGCCAATACTCAGAGTGCATGTGATGCTCCTCCACGTTCTCGGCTGAAACGGGGCGGAAAGTCCCGAGGCCGACGTGAAGAAGAATGTCCGCAATAAAGACGCCCTTGTCCCTTATCCTCTCCAGAAGCTCGGGCGTGAAATGCAGCCCGGCGGTCGGCGCGGCGGCGGAACCGTTGTCGCGCGCATAGACCGTCTGATAGCGGGACTTATCCTCGAGCTTCTCCGTTATATACGGCGGGAGCGGCATCTCGCCCGCACGGTCGAGCACCTCCTCGAAGATGCCCTCGTAATTGAGGCGGACTATGCGGTTGCCGTCATCGCAGACCTCGAGCACCGTTACTGTGAGCTCGTCGTTTACGATGAAAGTCCTGTCGGGGAGGGCCCTTCTGCCCGGCTTTACAAGGCATTCCCAATCCGTCTCGTTGATGCGGCGGAGAAGCAGGAACTCCATCGCGCCGCCCGTCCCCCGGCGAGTGGCGTACAGCCTTGCCGGGATGACCTTTGTGACGTTCCTGACGAGGACGTCGCCGGGTTCAAGATACTCGATCACGTCGCGGAAGATCCTGTCCTCGATCGTCTTATCCTTCCTGTTATAGACGAGAAGACGGGAACAGTCCCGCTTTTCGGCGGGAGACTGCGCGATGAGCTCCGGAGGGAGCTCATAGTAAAAATCAGAAGTTTTCAAATCCTTATACCTATTCGATCACGTCGTATACGAGCGGGAGCTCGGCCGGCCTTTCCCCGGACACGGAGACTGCTTCGCTCACCATCCGGACGACCTCGTCGAGATGCTTATCATCGTTAACGTAGAGATAAGCCAGAGTCTCGCCCTCTTTCACAGTGTCGCCGTACCGTTTGTTCATCAGTATGCCGACGGCCGGGTCTATAACGTCCTCCTTGCGGAACCTTCCCGCGCCGAGCAGAGCCGCGGATATGCCGAGCTTTTTAGCGTCTATCGAGCCGATAAAGCCGGACCTGTCCGCGCATACCGGGACGATACTCTTTACTTTGACGAGGCGCTCCGGCTCGTCGATATAGGCCGGATCCCCGCCGAGAGCTTCAATCATGGCGCGGAGCTTGCGGGTTCCCGCGCCGGATCTCAGCGCGTCGACGAGCTTTTCGCGAGCCTCGGCGACAGAATCCGCCAGACCGGAGAGCGTCAGCATGCGGGAACCGAGTATGAGGCAGACTTCAACCAGCGGATCGCCGAGGGGTATCCTGCCCGTCAGCACCTCGACCGCTTCCTTCATCTCGAGGCCGTTGCCTATCGCCATGCCGAGAGGGCGGTTCATATCGGTTATGACGGCGACCGTTCTGCGGCCGAGCGACCTGCCGAGCTTGACCATCTCGCGCGCGAGGGCCTTCGAGCCCTCGAGGGTCTCCATAAAGGCGCCGTTGCCCGTCTTCACGTCGAGGACTATCGCATCCGCTCCGGCGGCGAGCTTCTTGCTCATTATGCTGGAGGCTATGAGCGGTATGCTCGCGACGGTGCCCGTCACGTCACGGAGAGCGTACATCTTCTTATCGGCGGGGACGAGATCGGCTGACTGCCCTATCACAGCGACGCCGTTATTCCTGACTATATCCTTGAACCTTTCAAGGGGCTGCTCTATGCATACCCCGGGGACGGACTCGAGCTTATCGAGAGTCCCGCCGGAGTGCGCGAGGCCTCTGCCGCTCATTTTGGCGACGGTGCCGCCGCAGGCGGCGACGAGCGGAGCCGCGACGAGAGTCGTCGTATCGCCGACCCCTCCCGTCGAATGCTTATCGACCTTGACGCCGGGCAGATCGGAAAGATCGACCTTATCCCCGGAATCCATCATGACGGCCGTGAGGTCGGCTGTCTCCCTCTCCGTCATGCCCCTGATGCAGACGGCCATCATCCATGCGGACATCTGACAATCCTGCACGGAACCGGCAACGTAACCGTTGACGAGGAACTCTATCTCCTCCCTCGTCATCTCGCCTCCGTCGCGCTTCTTTTCAATGAGTTCTGTGACTATCATACGGGTGCTTGCGCTTCACTCCTCCCAGTATATCTTTACACGATGATTTTATCACGAAAGCTTCGTTTTGTGAACCACCTTTTTGATCTTCGTGCCGGAACAGGCACATATATTGTTGAAAAATCCTGTTTCATGTTTACAAACGGAATAATCTATGTTAAAATGATATGCTATGGGGCTTATGCGAAAGCTCCCATAAATCGTTAACAATAGGGCGTACGCCCAATTACGGAGGAATATATGTCTGAAATCACCACCATCGAAACCGGAAAGGTCAAGCTGACCTTCAAGCTCCCCGCAGAGGCTTATGTCAAGGCGCTCAACGACGCTTATCACCGCATCGGTTCCAAGTACCCCATTCCCGGGTTCCGCAAGGGAAAGGCCCCCCGCCACATGATCGAGCAGCAGTACGGCCCCGCCGCATTCTGGGATAAGGAGCTCGATCTCGCGGTCGAGCGCGCCTGCGCCGACGCCGTCGCCGAGCAGAAGATACTCCCCGCCATGGCTCCCGAATACAGCATTATCAGCTACTCCGAGACCGATGGCTGCGAGATAGAGGCTGTGATCGTCCTCGAGCCCACCTGTGAGCTCGGCGAGTACAAGGGTATAGAAGTCCCCATGCAGGAGTATAATGTTACGGACGAGTCCGTAGACAAGGCTCTTGACGAGCGCCGTCATTCGCAGGCCAGGCTCGTTTCCGTCGAGCGTCCCCTGGAGCTCGGAGACGTCGCCGTGTTCGATTTCGCCGGTTTCTGTGACGGCGAACAGTTCGAGGGCGGCACCGCGGAAAACTACTCCATGAAGATCGGCTCGCACCAGTTCATCCCCGGATTCGAGGAGCAGATGGTCGGTATGAAGATCGACGAGGAGCGCGACGTCAAGGTCACCTTCCCCGAGGATTACCAGGCCGAGCACCTTGCAGGCAAGGAAGCCGTTTTCAAGGTAAAGGTGCACGAGATCTCCTATGAGGAGCTCCCCGAGCTCAACGACGAATTTGCCGCCGACACCAGCGAATTCGAGACTCTCGACGAGCTTAAGGCGAGCATCCGCGAGGAGCTTGAAAAGCAGGCCGCAAAGGATCGCGAGGCAGCTTTCGAGTCCGCTGTCATGCAGAAGGTCATCGACAACGCCAAGGTCGAGATCCACGAGGAACTCATCCATGCCGAGGCTCACGCCGAGCTTCACGAGCTCGAGCATCAGCTTGCGGATATCGGCCTCAAGTTTGAGGATTACGCCAACTACATGGGCACCACTGTGGAGGATCTGCACGAGCGTTATCATAAGATGGCCGCCGATCAGATCAAGGCGCGCACCGTCATTCAGGCCGTCATCGACGCCGAGAAGCTCAAGCCCGAAGACCGTGACTACGAGGCCGCTGTCAACGCCTACGCCGAGCGCGCTCAGGATTGGGACGCCGAGAAGATCGCCAAAGAGCTTCTCCCCGAAAACCGCAGGAAGTACGCCCAGTCCGCTCTTTATGAGGCGGTCGTCCGTCTCGTGAAGGAGAACGCAAAGGTCATCGAAAAGAAAGAGGATAACGAATAATGAGTTTAGTACCCATAGTCGTCGAGCAGACGAACAAAGGAGAACGCTCCTATGATATCTATTCGCGTCTGCTCAAGGACCGCATACTGTTCCTCGGGAACGAGGTCACGGATGAGGAAGCCAACCTTATAATTGCGCAGCTCCTCTTCCTCGAGGCCGACGATCCCGACAAGGACATATTCCTCTATATCAACAGCCCGGGCGGTTCCGTCTCCGCGGGGCTCGCCATCTACGATACGATCCGCTATCTCAAGTGCGAGGTCAGCACGATCTGCGTCGGCATGGCGGCCTCCATGGGAGCGTTCCTGCTCGCGGCGGGAGCCAAGGGCAAGAGGAAGGCTCTTCCCAACAGTGAAATAATGATCCACCAGCCCTCGGGCGGCGCCTACGGTCAGGCGAGCGACGTGAAGATCCACGCCGATCACATTATAAAGACCCGCAGGAAGCTCAACGAGATACTGGCGGAGCGCACCGGCAAGCCCCTTTCCGTTATCGAAGAGGCCACCGAGCGCGATAACTTCTTGTCTGCCGAGGAAGCTTTGGAATTCGGTCTCATCGACGAGATCGTCAAGCCCCGCAGATAAAACATCATGGAGAAATAAATGCCTAAATACGACGATAATTCCACAGTAAAATGCTCTTTTTGCGGCAAAACGCAGGATCAGGTCAAGCGCATCGTAGCGGGTCCCGGCGTTTTCATCTGCAGCGACTGCATAGAGCTCTGTCAGGAGATAATCGACAACGACGACGAGGTCGAGGAGACTGAGCTTACAGAGCTCCCCAAGCCCGTTGATATCGTGAAGGTGCTCGATGATTACGTCATCGGGCAGGAGCACGCGAAAAAGGCTCTCGCCGTCGCGGTCTACAATCACTACAAGCGCATCATGTCCGAACCCAAGGCCGACGACGTGGAGCTCTCGAAGAGCAACATAGTCATGCTCGGGCCGACGGGCTGCGGAAAGACCCTTTTGGCGGAGACCCTCGCAAGGATCCTCAAGGTCCCCTTCGCCGTCGCGGACGCCACCAGCCTCACCGAGGCCGGCTACGTCGGCGAGGACGTCGAGAACATCCTCTTAAAGCTTCTCCAGGCGGCCGACTATGACGTCGAGCGCGCCCAGAAGGGCATCATCTACATCGACGAGATCGACAAGATCGCAAGGAAGTCCGAGAACCCCTCCATCACGAGGGACGTTTCGGGCGAGGGCGTCCAGCAGGCGCTTTTGAAGATACTCGAGGGCACGGTCGCTTCCGTTCCTCCGCAGGGCGGAAGGAAGCATCCGCATCAGGAGTTCATCCAGTTCGATACAACGAACGTGCTTTTCATCTGCGGCGGCGCTTTTGCCGGCATCGAGGATATAATCAAGAAGCGCATCGGCAAGAAGTCCATGGGCTTCGGGGCGGACGTCGTCTCGAACGTCGATATGGATATCGGCGAGATATTGAAACATATCCTGCCCGAGGATCTTCTGAAGTTCGGTCTTATACCGGAGTTCATTGGCCGCGTCCCCATAATCGTCACGCTCGAGCAGCTTGACGAGGAGGCCATGCTTTCGATACTCACTGAGCCGAAGAACGCGCTTTCGAAGCAGTATCAGCGCCTCTTCGAGATGGACGGCGTAAAGCTCGAGATAGAACGCGAAGCACTGCTCGAGGTCGCCAAGATCTCCATCGCAAGGAATACCGGCGCAAGGGGCCTTCGCGCAATACTCGAGGACGTCATGCTCCCCGTCATGTATGAGCTCCCCTCCAGGGACGACGTCGAGAAGGTCGTCATCACCCGCGATTCCATCAGGAAGACCGGCGAGCCCAAATACATATTGAAGCCCCTCCCCGAAACGGGAACATCATCCAATTAACAAAGGAGCGTCACATGAAATTCGTCAGAGCCGAATATGAGGGCGAAGCCTTCTACGCTATCCTTGAGGGCGATTCCGTAAAAAGACTCGCCCATGCCCCCTATGATTCCGTCGAGGATGACGGCAGGGTCTACTCCGTGAGGAGCGTTAAGCTGCTTCCCCCTGCCGAACCCACGAAGATAGTCGCCGTAGGCAAGAACTACAAGGCTCACGCCGACGAGATGGGCGAAGGCCGACCCGAGGAGCCCCTGCTCTTCATAAAGCCTTCCACCAGCATAGTCGGCGACGGAGACGACGTTGTCTACCCCGCCATCAGCCACAGGCTCGATTACGAGGGCGAGCTCGGCGTCGTTATCGGTAAGAAGTGCCACGCGGCCGAGCCGGGCACCGCCCGGGATTACATCTTCGGCTACACCTGCCTCAACGACGTGACCGCGCGGGATATCCAGAAGGCCGTTTCCCAGTGGACGAGGGGCAAGGGCTTTGACACTTTCTGCCCGATCGGTCCGCATATCGAAACGGAGATCGACCCGACCCATTCCGTCATCGAGACGAGGGTCAACGGCGAGGTGCGCCAGCATTCGACCATCGACTGCATGACCCATGACGTCGATAAGCTCGTTTGCTATATCTCCGAATGCATGACTCTGCTGCCCGGCGATATAATCGCCACCGGCACCCCCGAGGGCGTCGGCCCCATGCAGCGCGGCGACGTTGTCGAGGTCGAGATCGAGGGCATCGGCATACTCCATAACAGGATAGTTTGATGGACGGATTATCTTTGACCGCCGTCGTTCGGGAGCTCAACTGCATCATCGGCGGCAGGATTGAAAAGGTACAGCAGCCCGAAAGGGACGAGCTGTTGATAGCCATTCACGCGGCAGGCGGTTCATACCGCCTGCTTGCTTCCGCTTCGCCCGAAAACTGCCGTCTCGTGCTTACGGACGAGCGCAAGGCCTCCCCTGCCGAAGCGCCTGCTTTCCTCATGCTGATGAGGAAATACCTGACAGGCGCGCGCATCTCCTCCGTAGATCAGCCCAACGGCGACAGGGTCGTTCTTCTGGGCATAGAGACCTATTCCGATATGCGCGATGAGCTGAGGCTCACGCTCGTTATAGAGATAATGGGCAGGCACTCGAACGTCATACTCCTCGACGGGGACGGCGTTATAATAGACGCGATACGCCGCGTATCTCCCTCCGTCTCCTCGATGAGGCTCGTTCTTCCGAAGCTCAAATACGAATACCCTCCCTCTAAAAAGAAGCAGGACGCTCGCCATGCGTCAGCGGCCGATTTTCTCTCCGTGCTCGAAGACGCCGTCAAGCCCGAGGCCGCTCTCTCCGACAGATTCTACGGCCTCTCCCCCGCCGTGGCGAAGAGGCTTATCGCATCCCTTGACAACGGCTCCGGCCCCCGTCATATCGCGGAGGCTCTCGAACGGTACTACAGCGCTCTTCTTCGCGGAGAGTATTCGCCCTGCGTGCTGAGGGCAGACGGAAAGGCGGTCTGCCACCTGCCGTTCATCCCGAAGGACGGCGAGGCGGTCCCCTATGCCACCATGAGCGAGGCCGTCAACTCCTTCTATGAGACCCGCGCCGCCGAGGAGAGCATCCGCCGCAGGACCTCGTCATATGAGCACGTCATCAGAAACGCCGCCGCCAAGCTCGAGAGAAAGCTCGGCATCTTTTCAGAGGCCATCTCAAGCGAGGAGGAGAACGAGCGCCTTCGTCTTTACGGCGAGCTTATCACCGCCAACCTTTACTCCATTCCCCCGAGGGCGAGCTCATGCGCGTGTGTCAACTATTATTCCGAGGACAGGGAGACCGTTGAGATCCCGTTGGATCCGAAGCTCTCCGCCGCCGACAACGCGCAGAAATACTATAACTCCTACCGGAAAGCGAAGCTCACACGCGAGCATGCTCTCGGCATGTTCAACGAGGCTTCTTCCGAGCTTGCTTATCTTGAGGAGCTGCTCTATACACTTACCTGCTGCGAGGGCGAATCGGAGCTTTCGGAGCTTCGCCAGGAGCTGATATCCGGAGGCTATATGCGCGATGAGGCCGCGAAACGTTTGAAGAACGGCCGCAGCGCCGGAACACAGAAGCTCCCCGCGTCAAAGCCTTATCACTTCGTTTCGCGCGACGGGATCGATATATTCGTAGGCAAGAACAACCGTCAGAACGATAAGCTCACCGCCTCCGCCGGAGCAATGGACACATGGCTCCATACGAAGGACATACACGGCTCCCACGTCATAATAAAGAAGGCCGAGCCCGTACCCGACGATACCCTCTACGACGCTGCGATGCTCGCCGCGTATTATTCGAAGGCCAGGGGTTCCGCTAACGTGCCGGTCGATTTCACCCTCGTGAAGTACGTGAAGAAGCCCTCGGGCGCAAAGCCCGGCATGGTCACCTATACTCATCAGCGGACCGTTTTCGTGACTCCCGAAAGGGAATACGCAACAATGCTCCTGCAGAACAAAAGATAAAATCGAAAGCTTCCGGGCGTCAGCTCAGAAGCTTTTTTATTTCACCGTATCTTTCACCGAATATCGCTCTGCCAACAGCTCCCGCGGCCACGCCCGCCATATCGTCTACTATGCGGTCGATATCCTTCGGAGTCATTATCATGGCGTCCATACCGTCCTCGGAAATGGGATCCGCAATGTTCTCCGGGTTGACGGAGCGCCCGCATCCGTCAATTGCCAAACGCTCCAGGGCGTCGCTTATTATGGTAGAAGCCTTTACGACAAGAGGTACCCCCACGGCAAAAACGGGTACGCCGAGCGTATCGCGGTTCAGCCCGGAACGCAGATTGCCGACTCCGGAGCCCGGATCGATCCCGGCGTCGGAGAGCTGAATGGTGGTGCTTATGCGCTCCGCCCTTCTCGATGCGAGGGAATCCGCTGCGATCACCGCGTCGGGGCGGAACCTCTCAACCAGGCTTTTGACGATCCCGGCTGATTCTAAGCCCGTTTCTCCGAGGACGCCGGGAGATACCGCGCATACGGAGGGCGTGCCCTTATCGAGCGCGTCCGGCATAAGCTCGATGATATGCCTTGTGACGGGGATTCGTTCGGTCACTGCGGGGCCAAACGAATCCGGAGTCACCCTGCGGTTCCCGAGCCCGACCACAAGCACGCAAAGCTCCTCGGGCAGCCCGTGCATGAGCCTCCGCAGTTCCCCGGCGGCCAGCCTCTCGAGCGTTTCGAAGAGTATGCTCTCCCGAAAGACAAGATCCGGCGCGTCGAGCGTCACGTAGGAGCCGATCCTCTTGCCGAGCTTTTCGGCCGCCTCCGAAGAACGGATCGTCACACGCCGTATTTCGACGCCTTCGCGGAAAAGCCTGCTTTCCGTCACACCGTCGATGTCCGGATGCAGTTCCCGCGCCTCGCATGCAAGATCAGTATAAATACTCATGAAATACCTCCGATCGGCTTATGGGGTTTATTATCTCCCATTGCACAATATATATCGCTTTTTTGCGTTATATATTGAAAAAAGCCTTGCAAAGCTGCGCAGGAAGTGATATAATTTTGCTGTTCGAGATTTGTATAGGAGGTGAACCGATTTGGCAAACATTAAGTCAGCTATCAAGCGCGTTAAGGTTACCGAGAAGCAGAATCTGCGCAACCGCATCGTTACTTCTCAGTATAAGACCGCTGTTAAGAAGTTCGACAAGGCGCTGGAGTCCGGCGATGAGGCTCTCGTAAACGAGACTTATACCAATGCCGTGAGCATGGCGGATAAGGCTGCCGCCAAGGGCGTTATTCATAAGAACGTCGCCGATCGTAAAAAGGCTCAGCTTGCCAAGAAGCTTGCTGCCAAATAAGGTTTATCGTTAAGATCAACCCACTTGATAAAAAAGACCGATGCTTTTTGTGTCGGTCTTTTAGTGTTATCCGTTTATATTGGCTGTGTGCGCCAGTTGTGCTTCAACAGCATCAATTCAAGATACTTCTCTTCCTTCATAGTGCCGGAGATCTTCATGAAGCCGGTATCGGAAAGATCGCCTATCAGGGTCAGAAGCTCGCTCTGCGTGAATCTCCGTGCGGAATCATACGCCTTCTCATTCGCAAAGCGGCTCCCGTTCTTAGAATCCGCAAACTCCCTCTTCGTGCGGCGCGCGTCTATAAAGCGCCTTGCCTCGAGCATCAGCTTGAACCGGCTGACGAGGAAGGCGGATATGCTCATCGGCTCGTTCCCCTCGTCTATCAGGGCGTGAAGTGCGACTATGCCGTCCCCGGGCTTGCCGTAGGTGAACATATCGAGCATATCGAAAATCCGAACGTCGAGCGCGGCGCGTGTGCAGACGGAGATATCCGAAGGCGTGACAGTCCCGCCCTCACCCACGAAGGAGATGAGCTTGTCGGTCTCGCTCACGAGATTCGCCATATCCGTTCCGACTGTCCCGACGAGCGTCCTTGCCGCTTCGGGCGGCAGCAGCACGCCCGCCTCATTCATGTGCTTCACGCACCATTTGGCGCAGTCGTTTGGGGACAGCGCTTCAAAAAGGACCTCAGCGTTGTGCTTCACGGCGAACTTGACCGCGGCGCTTGTTGCGGGGAGCTTCCCGCGAAATACGAGCAGAAGCACCGTTTCGGGGGAATGCCCTTCGAATACGGGAACGTATTTCGATACGTCGGCAGCGTCGGGGAGCTCGCTGACGATCACGAACCGCCTGTCGGAAAAGAGCGGAAGCGTTTCGCACGCCTCGTCCAGCTCCTGAACGGAGGGCTTTTTGAGCTCCGTCACGTTGAAAAGCCGCAGATCCTCGTCGACGGTCCTTTCACACATGGCAACAGCCTGTGCCTTGACGTACTCCTCATCGCCGTGGAGCAGATACGTCGGCGCAAGCGTTCCCCGTTTTATCAGTTTGAAGAATTCAGAATGATCCATAAAGCAGCACGTCGGCGGCGCAGCTTGCCGCGAAAACGACCAGCAGCGACCCGCATATCGCAAGTTTTCTTTTCGGAGGCCTCAGGACGTATCCCGAGGCGAAGAACAGTATGAGAAGCATCAGCACGATGCTTATCGCGGACGGACGCCCCACGCCGATGACGGAATACGGTATCGACTCGATAATGCGAAGGAGCGACATGGAGGCTTCCGTGAGCGTGTTCGGGATGAACGACAGCACGGCGGCGGCGCCCGGGAAGGGGATGCCTATCAGCATGAGAATGAAGCTCAGCACTATGGCGGCAGAGAATATCGGTACTGCCGCTATATTGGCGACAAGGCTGTAAACGCAAACCGTGCCGAAGTACCTTGCGCTTATGAGCAGGGTCGCCGCCGTCGCTCCGAAAGTGACGAGCATATCCGAAAGAAGCTTCTCTCCGATCCCGCGGCGGCGGAAGCCGGTGCTCACCATGAAGAGTATGCCGAGAGTCGCGGCATAGGAAAGCTCGAAACCGACGGAATAGAGCTTATATGGCGAAACGAGGAGTATCAGTATCGCCGAAGCGGAGAGCGCGGAAAGCGGATCCGGCCTCCTTTCGAGCACCGCAGCGAGCAGCGCGCAGGCGCAGGCAACGCCCGCCCTGACTATGGAAGGCGAAAACCCCGCAATAAAGCAGTAGAACAGCAGGAACGCGCATCCGAACGCGAACCTTGCGCGCGGCGCCCGCTTTGGTACGAGCAGGAATATGACGTATGTCAGCAGAGCGACGTGGAACCCCGAAAGGGAGAGCAAATGCGCCGTCCCCGTCGCGCGGAAGCTTTCCGTATCCGCTTCGTCGACGCCCTGTTTGGCGCCGAAAAGGAAGCCCGAAACTATTCCGGAGCTGCTCCCGAATATCTCCTCCGACCTTGAAAGCAGAAATCTCCTCGCGTCGTTCGAGAGCTTCAGTATCGGCAGAGCTCCCGAGCCCAACAGCCGATACTCTCCGGCTTTCGCCGCACAGCCTACGCCGTCCGCGAGAAATATCAGCCTCTCGTCATAAGTGCCGAACCTGATCGAAGGCTCGCGGACGGAAGCGCGGGCCGCTATCGTATCGCCTATCGCCGGGGTATTCCCGGCCGTCAGTGTCAGGCGGACCTTCGCATTGAAGCGCTCCCCGTCGACGTATACTCGCCGCAGGGTCACGACTCCCTCCTTCGTTTCGGAGATGCTTTCGACCGTGCCGACTACGTCGGCCTCCCCTTCGCAAACAGCAAAGGGCACGGCAATGAGCGCCCTTGCCATGCCTATCGCGACAAATACGGCAAGAAGCTTCAGGGGCTTCGGTTTAAGCAGAACGGCGCACGTGACCGCCCCTGCCGCCAGCACGATGAGCAAGCCGTAGAAAAGCGCGGTCGCCCCGGTGACGCGGCGCAGTTCCTCGAAAAGGAGTATCCCTCCTGCGAGACCGAGCGCCGCGAAAAGGAGCGGGCGGTAATTGACTATCCTGTTCGGGCCGAGCGGATCAGACACGCATGACCGCCATGGCCTCGATCTCAACGAGACCTCCGGCGGGCAGAGCGGCTACCTCGACGCAGCTTCTTGCGGGATGGGGCTTGGGGATGAGCATGCCGTAAAGCTTGTTCACCTGCGGGAAATCCGCCATGTTCTTAACGAATACGGTCGTTTTCACAAGGCAGTCGAGCCCGGAACCGGCCTCCTCCAATACGGCCTTAAGATTGTTGAGCGCCTGTATCGCCTGAGCCTCCACTCCCTCGGCGAGCTTGCCCGTCTCGGGATTGATGCCGAGCTGACCGGAAGTGAATATCATCTTCCCTACCATCACGGCATGGCAGTAGGGGCCTATGGCCTCGGGTGCGTTCTTGGCGTTGAAGTTCTGTTTAAGCATTTTCCGTTTCCTCCTTGATCGGTTCGGAGCCGCCGAAGCGGTTTCTCCTCATTGTTTCGTTTATATCGTCATTCCAGAGAATGAACGCGTCCTCACCGGTGTCGGTATAGTAGCGCTTGCGTATCCCCGCAAAAGCGAACCCCATCGAGGCGTACAGACGCTGGGCGGTCTGATTGTTCTCTCTGACCTCAAGGGTCATCCTCGCCGCGCCGCGCCGCGCACCCTCGCTCATTAGCTCGAGTATCATGCGCCTTGCGACGCCGTGCTTGCGGAAATCGGGATCGACGGCTATGTTAGTCATATGAGCCTCATCGAACATGAGCCACTCCCCTGCGTAACCTATGACCTTCCCTTCGGCCACGGCTACGACGTAGAATGCGACGTCGTTGGAAAGCTCCCCGAGGAGCGATCTATAGCTCCACGGCGTGCGAAAGCATATCCTTTCGAGCTCCGCCACGCGGGCGACGTCGGGCTCCGTCATGGGCCTGTATTCGATCTCATTCATTTGGTCATCCCCCTTCTGTTCGTGCAAAGCAGACCGTTGCGGCATATACCCTGCCGCAGCCCGCCTTTCTCAGCGCTTCCGCGCAGGCGACGAGCGTCGAACCTGTCGTCCTGACGTCGTCAACTATAAGTATTTCGAGCCCCTTGCAGGCCTCGTCCGCCTCAAAAGCGTCCTTCACGTTTCGCTTCCTTGCGCTGACGGAAAGCGCCGTCTGCTGTTGGGTCGGTCTTATCCTCTCGAGAAGATCGGTCCTCAGCTCGAGCCCGTTAATTTCCGCAAGATGTTTCGAGATAAGCTCGCTTTGGTTGAAGCCTCTCTCTCGAAATCTTTTGTAATGAAGCGGGACGGGGACTACAGCGTCAATATGCCAATCCGCGGGGAGCACGATCGCGCGGGCAAGGGGCCTTGCCATGTATCTCGCTCCGCCGTATTTGAGGCGCTTCACCATGCGCGATGAGACGTCGTTATAGATATAGGCGGCGGTGTATCCGTCCACTCCTTCAAGGTAGGGCGCGTTTATGAACGATTCCGCTCCGAGCGCGCATTCGGGGCAGAAGCCGTTCTCCATAAGCACAGCCTCGCGACCGCAGGAATCGCAAACGAGCCCTTCCGGGTATATGACTTTAACGATCCGTTCCGCCAGGCTCATATTTCGTCCTCCGCGAGTATCTCGAGGAAGCATTTCAGAGCGCTGTAACGCTTCGTGCTCATCACGTTCCTTACCATGCCCTCGACGCATTTGGCTGAGCCGATAAGAACCACCCGGCTTCTCGCCCTTGTGACGGCGGTATACAGCACGTTGCGGTTCATGAGCATCGGCGGGCCGTAAACGAGCGGTATAACGACCGTTCCGAATTCCGAGCCCTGGCTCTTATGGACGGATACCGCGAATGCCTGCTCGACCTCGTCGAGCTCGTTCCTTCCGTATTCGGCAAGGCGTTCATCGTCAAAGAGTATCCTGACCGTCTGCTTTGAGGGGCTGATCTCCATGACCGTGCCTATATCGCCGTTGAAAACGCCCGCGCCCTCCTCGGCCTCGCTCCCGTAACGGATACGCTTCCATTCGAGCTTATAGTTGTTCCTTATCTGCATGACCCTGTCTCCGACACGGAAAACGGTATCTCCGGAGACGAGCTCCGCCTTAGAGCTGTCCGGCGGGTTGAGCGCCGCCTGCAGCTCGCGGTTGAGATTGTTGACGCCGAGCAGGTTCGCCTTCATGGGCGCCAATACCTGAAGCTCGCCATCACTGTTGTTGACGACCTGCTCCGTGCAGAAGGAGATAAGCTCACGCAGCGCGTCCTCATAATTCGGGCGGCTTATGAATATGAAATCGGATTCGTTCCTGTCAATAACGGGGATCATCCCGTGATTGATCCTGTGAGCGTTGAATACTATCATGCTCCTGCCGGCCTGGCGGTAGATATCCGTCAGACGGATAACGGGCAGTGTCTCCGAAAGGATCATATCCCGAAGCACGTTCCCGGGGCCGACGGGCGGGAGCTGATCGAAATCCCCGACCATTATGAGCCTCGTTCCCTCGGCAATGGCCTTTAAGAGCGAGTGGAAAAGCGATACGTCGACCATGCTCATCTCGTCGATTATAATGACGTCCGCTTCTATTGGGTCGGATTCGTCCTTTGCGAACTCCTCCTCGCCGAAGCCGCCGTATTCCAAAAGGCGGTGTATCGTCCTCGCCTCGACGCCCGTGGCGTCGGTCATCCTCTTTGCGGCTCTGCCCGTAGGGGCGGCAAGCTCTATGGTCAGGTCCATCGAACGCATGAGCTCGATAATGAAGCGGAGTATGGTCGTTTTGCCCGTACCGGGTCCGCCCGTGATGATCAGAACGCCCTCGTTAACGGCACTTTCAACGGCGTCCCTCTGCTTTGGATCGAGCCTGATACCGAGCTTCAATTCAAGGCGGTCGATCTCCCCCGCCGTATCGAAGAGCGGAAGTATAGCGGCACGGTTTCTTATTTCGGTCAGCCGGACGGCCGAATCCATTTCCCTGTGATGGAGGTATGAAAGGAAGATCAGATCCTCGTTATCAAGCTCCTTCTCCACAAGCTCTCCCGATAATATCAGTTCCTCTGCCTGATCCTCGATAGGGACGATCTCGACCCCGAGTATCTCCGCCGCCTTCATAACGAGCAGCTCCCGCGGGAGGCAGGTGTTGCCGTCGTTCGCGGCTTCTATAAGCGTGTGCTTGATCCCCGCCCTTATCCTGAACGGGGAATCGTGCTCAAATCCGACGTTCGCGGCGATCTTATCGGCGGTCTTGAAGCCTATCCGCTCAACGTCGGTTATGAGCCTGTAGGGGTTGTCCTTTATCATCTGAACGCAGGCCTCGCCGTAGAGGCGGTAGATCTTCGTCGCCTGATTGACGGTGAGCCCCATCTGCTGCAGGCCGAGAAAAATATCCCGCACGCCGCGCTTTTCCATGAAGGAATCGTGGATCATCCGGGATTTGACCTTGCCTATTCCGGGGATGAGCTCGAGCCTCGAGGGAAAATGCTCTATGACTTCAAGAGCATCCTCTCCGAACCTTTCGACTATGGCCCTTGCCGTGGGCAGACCGATCCCCTTTATCATTCCGCTTGAAAGATATCTGATAACGGCGTCCTTCGAATCGGGAACGACTGCCTCCGAAGACGAGACGGAGAACTGCTTCCCATAGGTGCGGTGGACGGTCCACTCCCCTTCGAGCTCCAGCTTCTCGCCCTCAAAGGCAGCGGGCATGCTCCCGACGCCGACGAACCGCATATTTGTTTCGTCAACAAAATCTATGACAGCCCAGCCGCTGTCACTCCTGAAGCGTATTCGATCCGCAGTTGCCGTTATCTTCATATGGGAATTATACCATATCTTGTGTTTCGTGTAAATATAAAACTGCGGTCAAAGCTCCGATATGATCCTCGTGAGCCTCTCGGCAAAGCGGCCAATATGCAGCCCGTCGATGAGGCGGTGGTTCACCTCCAGCGAAAGGCCGAGCGTCTTCTTCCCGTTCTCATCCGTGAACCTTCCCCATGCGATGCGCGGGATGCTGTCGTCACGGGCGCACCCGGCGTTCAGGTCGCGCTCGTTCGTGAGGGCGGTCAGTTCTACCCATGGAAGACATGAGATATAGATGAGCTCGTCCGATTCTTCCGAAGCGTTGATGAACGCGTCCTGCGCACGGCTGAGAGCATCCGCTTTGCGGCAGAATTCCACGATATCACGGTAAAGATCCATCGTCACGATATGGAACTGCTCCGCGCCGGGCCGAAGATCGGTAAAGCTCGGCCGCCGCTCCGGAAGGAGCACGGGCTCTCCGTTTCGGATCGCCGCGCGGAACGCCTCCGTTTCGTTCACGGCCGTGGAGCAGGCCCAGACCATAGCGTAGTAGAACGAAAGCCCGTTCGCCTTTGTAAATTCATACAGGCGGGTCACGTCCTGCCGGAACGTCACCATATAGAACGGGTCGGAAATATTCGAGAAAAACTCATACGCTTCCCTTCGCGGCCACGAAGAGATATCTATACGCTGCGCGTTATCCTTCATCTCGACCCACTTCCTTTCCGGAGCCGTCAAACGCGAGCAGATTCCCAAGCGGGATCGAAAACCCGAGCGACCCATACATCCTGACGTCGCAGTCCGCACAGCCGACTGTCAGCGAGGACACGCCGCTCTCACCGTAAGCGAACCGCACCAGCCGACGCGCTATGCCCCTGCGGCGGTATTCGGGACGGATATAGAAATCCTCAAACACGCCGCTCGGACCATAATCGAAAGTCGAAAACCCGACCGTTACGGAACAGCAGCCGACGAGCGTTCCCCCATCCCAACAGCCGAAGAAAAGTATCCTTTTCTTTTCGATGGCCTCCGCAAGGCGAACCATCGCGGATGGATCGGGCGCGTCTTCGCCTATCTCGATCTTATAGAGCGTTTGGAGCTCCCACAGCTTTTCCGTATCGGAAGGGACGATCCTTCTTAATTCCATATCGATCTCCTTATTATTCAAGTGATTATGCACCAATTTCTTTTCGTGACCAATCTATGCGGATCGGCTTCCGCTCCATCCGATCCAAAGCATAGAAAGAACGCCTGAGGGCTGCTTTACAAACAGGATCGTTACCGGTGGAATCGTTCCGTAAGGTGATCGGTCAACTTGATCAACTCCGGCAAACAGCAGGCATACTTACTCGTTAGCTCATGAAGTGTGCTGTATGCGCTGTCCACATCTTCCTGTGATATGAGGCCTTCCTCTCTTGCCGAAAGCAATTCGTCCTCATCCAGGACGATGGTCTCACCATCCGGCATGATCACCAGATCCAGATACAGGTCCTCTTCAAAGGGGATCCCGTTTTCCATACCGATGGTTTTCGCAACGTCAAAATACCACTCGATCAGAGCTCCCTTATCGTCAAACACCGATTTGCTGAATTGTTTCCCCCTCATTATACTCAAAAGAAACGAACGGTTCAATAGTGATGTTTACGCCGTTGGCGCAATTGATGCGGTTTGATTTGCAAACAGTGATGTATCGCGGCTTTGCGGCAAAGTGATGTGATGTGTTCCGCTCAAGTGCCGAAAGCACACATCACACTCAAAGGGTACATCACCCGGCGAAGCCAAACATCACGTTCCGCGGCAGCGGAACACATCGTTCAAGAAACCTCTTTTGCAGGCAGACAAAAGAGGTTTTTTGTTGGTGGACGGGGATGGATTCTGAACCCGCGCTTAGCTGTTTGTCAAGCGCGGCAGCTGCTTGCGCGCGCGAAGCTTTGTGAGAATTCTCTTTACGAATTCTCGATGGCTCGAATAGTCTCTTGCACGAAATAACAGAACGGCACGCTGTGCCGTTCTGTTATTTGGTGGACGGGGATGGATTCGAACCATCGTAGTCTGTGACAACGGATTTACAGTCCGCTCCCTTTGGCCGCTCGGGAACCCGTCCGTATTCGATCGCAACGATGTTATTATACATCTTTTTCCGTGGTTGTCAATATCCATTTTAAAGAAAATTCTATAAATCTTTTTTTGCGCCGCCCCCTTCGCGTTCCGGCAAAGGCGTCGGCTTTGGGAAACCTCATCGATTCATGGTGAAAGATATCCTCTTTTCGTGCGCCTCCGCGGCGGTCGTCAGAGTTGTTTTCGGGCACAGCCCTCCCCTCTTTAAAAATTTGTTAAAATTTTCAATTTTCCGATTCACTTTTCGGATGCTTTATGCTATAATGTCATTGGGGGAAGTTTGTGAGGTGAAGCATGAATAAGATCATCAAATACGCTTTATCCGTGATGCTGAGCGCCGCGGCGATTTTCTTCGCTTACAGGTTCGTCGGCGGGTCGCTTGCGGGCAGCATGGATAAATACGCGGAGAGCATCAACGACTCCATTGAGCAGAAGCGTCAGGCGCTCCTGCTTGACGGCGTCTTCCGCGACGGAATAACCGTGAACGGGGTTTCCGTCGGAGGGATGAGCATGGACGAGGCGCGCAGGGCGTTAGAGCCCGTTGAGGAGAGCCTCGTCGGTGAGATCGGCTTTACCGTCAAATACGGCGAGGACGGCGAAGTGGATATCGGAAGGGATTATTTTACCGTTTCTTACGACACTGACAAAGTCCTTGAGGAAGCCATGCTAATCGCCCAGGACGGCAGTTACGAGGAACTGCGCAGCAAGATCAACGAGCTGCAGCAGAACGGCCTCGAATACACGATCAGCTGCACCGTGACTCCAGACGTCGACAGGATGGCCGAGGTCGTCACCGAGGCTGCGGAATCCCTCAACGTGGAGCCCGTCAACGCCTCCATGAAGCCCAATCCCAACAGCGTCAAGAACGGCGGTGACAGGTTCAAGATCAAGGGCGGCAAGAACGGCTACAGGGCCCATACCGAAGAGGCTGTCAACGAAATAATCTCCCGCGCGAAGGCCGCCGATTACGGCGTTATCACCATCACGGGCGAGGAAGTCGAACCGGCTATCAAAAAGTCCGATCTTGAAAACAGCGTGGTGCTCCGCGCCTCTTATAAGAGCAGTTATTCCCACTCTCCCTATAACGCGCCGAACCGCGTCGCCAACATCATCAAGGCCTGCGACCTTGTCAACGGAACTATACTCTATTCAAAGGATTCGGGCAAGAAATACAAGTTCTCCATCAACGATTGTCTCGGACCCCGCACGGAAGCCGGCGGCTGGCTGCCCGCTCCCGGGTTCATCGCGGGCGGCGCTATCAGCGTCGATTCCCCCGGCGGCGGAGTCTGCCACGTCTCCTCCACGCTGTATAACGCGGTGGTGCGGGCGGATCTCGAGGTCGTTTACAGGATCAACCACTCCTCGCACGTGGGTTACGTCCCCTGGGGGCTTGACGCGACCATCTCCACCGGCGGGCCCGATTTCAAATTCGCCAACAACACGAAGCATCCCGTCTACATATTCATGTGGGTCGATTCCAGAAAGCAGACCGTAAACTGTGAGATCTGGGGTGATCCGTTCCCCTCCCGTTTTACAAAGATCGACTTCTATGCAGAGCTCGTCGAGGAGATCCCTCCCACAGAGACCGAGTACATCGTGGACAGGAATCTGGCGCCGAATTACTGGTACGTTCAGAACTACGCGAAGACCGGTTATAAGTACCAGTCCTACGTCCAGTATTATAAGGGCAGCACCCCCGTCGGCGAACCCAAGAAGGTCGCAACGTCCGTCTACCGCATGCACCCGAAGCGCATCTGCGTCTGGCCCGGGTTCGATCCGAACGTCGACGTCCTCAGCAACGCGTACAGGCTCGAGCCGCCCGATCCGAACTCATGATTTGGTCTTCGGCCTGAATATGAGGGCCGAAGCAAATCCGAATATTACCGCCGCCGCGATGCCCGCGGCGGTGTTTTTTATGCCGCCGGAGAGCGCGCCTATAACGCCCGCCTCCCTTGCGCCTTCCATTGCTCCCTTCGCAAGCGAATAACCGAAGCCTGTCAAAGGCACGGTCGCGCCCGCTCCGGCGAATCGAATGAGGGGCTCGTATAACCCAATGGCCGTCAGCAGTACGCCTCCCGTTACAAATAGGACGAGCACTCTTGCGGGGGTCAGCCGCGTGAGGCTGATGAGGAGCTGCCCTATCGTGCACAGCGCCCCTCCGACCGCGAATACCACGACATAGTCCGTAAAAGAGCTCATGCTTCCATCCTTTCAAGCACGGCAGCGTGCGCGACAGCGGGTATGCTTTCCCCCTGAAGAGCAGAGATCGGGCTCAGAAGCGCACCTGTCGCAACGAACAGCACGCGTTCATACTTTCCGCTCTCCAGACCCGGCAGTATCTCTGCGCAAAGCACACTTGCGCAGCAGCCGCAGCCGCTGCCCCCGCAGACGACCTTTTGCTCCGGCGAGAATATCATACACCCGCAATCCTCGTGCACCCGGCTTATATCATAGCCTTTCGAAAGGCAGAGCTCATAAAGAAGCTCTGAACCGAACGAACCGAGATCCCCTGTGAATATGCGTGAATAATGCTCCGGCGGGAGTTCGCGATCGTCAAGATGCGCGCAGATCGTCGAAGCTGCGGCCGGCGCCATAGCCGCGCCCATGTTGGATGCGTCCGTGATGCCGTAATCGCACACTCGTCCGACAGTTCCGCCCGTTATCCTTACAGTGGAATATCCGGATCCGGGCAGTTTTCTTCCTTCGGAAGCTACGGCGACGGCTCCCGCCCCCGTCACTGTACGCTGTGAGGTCGGCGTCGTCTGCGTACCCATCTCGAGCGGATAGCGAAACTCCCTTTCGGAGGAGGAAAAATGGCTGCTCGCCCCGCACACGGAAAGCTCCGAGAAGCCCCCGTCCGTAAGCATCGAAGCCGTTATAAGGCTCTCCGCCATGGTGGAACAGGCTCCGTACATGCCGAGGAAGGGCGTGCGGAGCTCCCTTGCCGCGAAGCCCGCCGAGATGATCTGACTGAGCAGATCGCCTCCCATGAAGAGATCGGCGTCTGCCGGGGAACAGCCGATCTTCGAAAGGGCCAGCCTGACGGAGCTTTCGAGCATTCTGCTCTCCGCCTGCTCGAAGCTGTCGAGACCGAGGGTATCATCCTTGACAACGGTATCAAACAGCCGCCCAAGGGGGCCCTCGCCCTCCTTCGGCCCGACGAATACGCCCGAGGAAACGATCCGCGGGCATGACGGCAATATAAACGATTGCGTTCCGATCTTCTTTTTCATCACGGTTTCCCTCCTGTTTTATCCGTATTATTCTGCCGCGCCGTCGCAAATTGTATTCTGTTTCGCCGCGCAAAACAAAAAAGCCCCGTGAAAGGGGCAAAAAACAGAAAGGTGATCAAGATCTCACAGCCGCGATGAGCTCCTCCGCAGATCCGGTCAGGCGTCGGAAATCGCCGGCGCGAATGGCGGACGGAATGAAAAGCGTGCTGCTGACGCCGTATGCGGCCGCACCCGCCCTTTCGAAAAGCGCTATGTTGCGCTTGTCAATGCCGGCGACGGCGGCTATGGCGATATGCGCGAGAGGAGCTTTTATTGCCTTGAAATATTCGGGAC
Source organism: Clostridia bacterium (assembly GCA_017509785.1). GTDB lineage: Bacteria > Bacillota > Clostridia > Christensenellales > CAG-138 > UBA3857. The sequence continues at coordinate 153,797 of JAFWOT010000012.1, read as the reverse complement.
CGAGCACGCCCGCGGGGAAAAGCTTTACAATATCCGCTCCGCAGGAATGGGCGTGGACGATCTCGGTGGGCGTCATCGCCCCCGGTATGGAGACCATGCCGAGATGCTTCGTTTTCTCGATAACGGAATCATCCGTGTTGGGCGAGATTATAAAACCCGCGCCCGCATCATGGGCGAGCCTTACCTGCTCCACGTCCATGACGGTGCCGGCGCCGATAACGGCGTCCTCCGGAAGGGTCTCGGACAATCGTATGATGGCGTCGCACGTTCGTGCGAGAGCTTCGGATGAACGTCCGACGATCTTATCCTGCTCAAAAGTGACTTCAAAAGCGCGTATGCCCCCATCATAAAGGGCGGAAGCGGCCTTAATGAGCTCCTCGCCGTAGAAGCCCCTTGATATCGCGATTATCTTGCTTTTTCCGATACATTCCAAAACGCTCATGATATGCACCTCTTCAAATCATTCCCTTGAAACCGTTCTGACGAAACGCCTCGTAAACCGCTATCGCCGCCGAATTGGAAAGGTTCAGCGACCTCTCGTTCGGGCGCATCGGTATGCGGACGGTCCTATCCCTGCGGGAGGAAAGTATCCTTTCGCCCAGACCGGCCGTTTCCTTGCCGAAAACGAGGAAATCACCCTCGCGGTATTCGGCCTCCGCATAATTCTTTTCTGCATGCGTGGAAAAAAGGTGGAACCTTGCGCCGGGGTGCTTGTCCTCCACCTCTTCGAAGCTGTCGTAATAAAAGATCTCAAGATCCTTCCAGTAATCGAGACCCGCCCTCTTCAGCTGCCTGTCATCGACGGAAAACCCAAGCGGACGCACGAGGTGCAGCCGGCACCCCGTAACGGCGCAGGTCCTCGAGATATTGCCAGTGTTCTGCGGGATCTCGGGTTCGACCAACACTATATTGAACATGTTCACCCTCTCAGTAATTCCTGATGGCTATAAAGAAATTGTTATCGTCTATGGTGCAGTAATACGTCATATAGCTGTACCATGAGGTCCCAAGGTAGGAAGCCCTGTAGAAGAGCACCTTCTTGGGGAGCGTCGGCCCATGCTCCTGCAAAACGTATCTTGCGGAGGCGATCACGGTGGAGTTCGGAACGACGTTGTCGAGCGTGCCCTCCGGCACGAACTGGTTGTGCTGATACAGCACCCCGCTGACCGTATCGGGGAAGTGCCCGGAATCGTTGAATATCCTGTTGACTACCACGCTTGCGACGGCTCTCTGCCCCGCGACGGAATTGTATCGCGCCTCGTAATGAAGGAATTTGGCGAGGAGCATGACGTCCTCCTCCGAGAACTGACCCGGAGAAACGTGGTAATACGACGGCCTAGGAGTAGGAGTCGGAGTCGGCTTCGGGGTATTCGTCGGCTTCGGAGTTTTAGTGGGCTTCGGAGTGGGAGTTGCGGTCGGCTTCGGCGTCTTCGTAGGCTTCGCGGTGGGCTTCGGAGTCTTCGTCGGCTTCGGAGTCGGCTTAGGAGTCGGCTTAGGAGTCGGCGTTGGAGTGGGCTTCGGCGTTGAATACGTGCCGAAGCTCACGAATTCCTTTACGATATAACCGGTGAGCTTGCCCGCTTTCACCCTGTACCATTCGTCGTTTTCACCGGTGACGGTGATCCTGTTGCCAAGATAGAGCTTCGCGAGCTTTTCGGAGGATCTGTTGGGCTCCTCACGAAGGTTTACGCCGTTCGCGTTGACGTACGCATCAGCAGGATCGACATCCCTGACGTAATCGGCGGGAACGGGGCTCGGCGTGACGTAAACGCCGAACTCAACGAACTGCTTCGCGATATACCCTTCCGTGCCGCCGCAGATGACGCGGTACCACTCCTCGTTCTCCCCCGTGACGGTGATCGCGCTGCCCAGGTAGAGCTTATCGAGCTTGGCGGAGGACTTGCTCGGTCCCTCTCTTAGGTTTACGCCGTTGGCGCTGACGAACGCCTGCGCGGCCTCGATCTCTCTGAAGGAGCCGGAGTCTTCCGCAGACCCGGAAGGCTCAGCGGCGCCGCTTGCGGTCTCCGTCGGGAGATCGGTCATTGAGTATCCCGCGCTGAGCTCGACCACGGGCTCTGCCGTGATCCCCGCATGCGCCCACGGTATGCCGACTATCTCTGCCGCGTCAATGCTCAGGGCCGCAGCGGAAGTATCCGGGACGCCTTCCTTTGAACAGCCCATGAGTGTCAGCAGCAGTACAGCCGCCGGTATGATTGCAAATGCGGGTCTTCGTTTCACAACGCGGTTCTCCTTTTCAAGTCCTCAAATCAGACTATGTATTTATTTAGATCCTGAGAACCGGCCGCCATTTTAAGATGGTTTTCGACGTATCCCTTGTCGATCACGACTTCGATCATAGGGTGCTCTCCCGTCGCGTTGAAGGAGATATCGTCCAAAAGGTTCTCGATTATAGTATGCAGACGCCTTGCGCCGATATTCTCGCTCGTCTCATTGGCGGCGAAAGCGGCCTCAGCGATGGCGCGCTTTGCGTCATCCGTAAAAACAAGGCGCACGTTATCGGTCTCAAGAAGGGCCTCGTACTGCTTCGTAACGGCGTTTTCGGGCTGGGTGAGTATGCGCTCGTAATCCTCCACTCCGAGAGCGTTCAGCTTCACGCGGATGGGGAACCTGCCCTGCAGCTCGGGGATGAGGTCGGAAACCTTAGAAACGTGGAACGCGCCCGCCGCGATGAAGAGCATATAATCCGTCTTCACCGGGCCGTATTTCGTATTTACTGTGCTTCCCTCCACGATGGGAAGTATATCGCGCTGGACTCCCTCACGCGAGACGTCCGCCCCTCCTATATGGCCGGAGGCCGCGATCTTATCGATCTCGTCTATGAACACTATGCCGTCCTGCTCCGCGCGTTCGACGGCACGGTCGATTATCTCATCCATGTCGATGAGCTTCTCGGATTCCTCGGCGACGAGTATGCGCCTCGCCTCACGGACGGGGACCTTCCTCTGCTTTTTCTTTTTGGGGAGCATGCCGCCGAACATCTCGTTGAGGTTGAGATCGATCCCCATGGCGACCATGGCGTTGTCGCCCTGATTGGATTCGGCCACCTCGACAGTGACTATGCTCTCCTCAAGCTCGCCCTTCCTCAATGCCTCGAGCTTATCCGCGCGCCTGCGGCGCTTCGACTGTTTCTCCTCCTCGGAGGGCTCGGGCTCGGTCTCGCCCTCGGGCTTCGGAAGGAGCATCTGCAGACCGAAGAAATTTGCCGCCTTGCTCGGCTTTTTGGCGGAGCCCTCGTCCATGAGTATATCCACGAGCCTCTGTTCCGCTGCGGCCTCCGCCATCATGCGGACGCGCTCGTACGCTTCCTGCTTGCAGAGGCGGATCGAAGCCTCGACAAGATCGCGTATCATGGAGTCGACGTCGCGGCCGACGTAGCCGACCTCTGTGAATTTGGTGGCTTCGACCTTGACGAACGGGGCTTCGACGAGCTTCGCAAGCCTCCTGGATATCTCCGTCTTGCCGACGCCCGTGGGACCCATCATGATTATGTTCTTGGGAGTGATCTCCTCCCTCAGCTCCGGGCTGAGGCGGGACCTTCTGTATCTGTTCCTGAGCGCGATGGCGACGGAGCGCTTCGCCTCGTCCTGGCCGATGATGTAGCGGTCAAGCTGTTCTACTATCTGTTTCGGAGTCAGCATTTCACACGTCCTCCACTATCACGTTGTTGTTGGTATATACGCAGATATCCGATGCGATGAGTATGGCCTTTTCTGCTATCTCATGCGCGGAAAGCTCCGTGTTCTGCCTGAGAGCCCTTGCCGCGGCAAGCGCGTACATTCCGCCGGAACCTATCGCGGCGATGCCGTCGTCGGGGAGGATCACCTCGCCCGTGCCGGAGACTATGAGGAGCTCATCCTTATCGGCGCAGATGAGAAGCGCCTGCAGCTGGCGCATGACCTTGTCGCTCCGCCAATCCTGCGCGAGCGCGACTGCCGCGCGGGAGAGGCCGCCGCCGAACTGCTCGAGCTTCGTCTCGAACCTGTCGCAGAGGGAGAATGCGTCCGCAACGGAGCCCGCGAAACCCACGACGACCTTGTCGTTATATATGCGCCTGACCTTCCGCGCCGTGTGCTTCATTATGGTAGTCTCACCCAGCGTGACCTGCCCGTCGCCCGCTACGGCGCAGCCCTGCTCCGTCTTGACGGCGACTATGGTCGTTCCCTTGAATTGTTCCATATCTTAAAATACTCCTTGTTCTTTCATTGAATCTATCATGGCGAGCGCGCGTTTCGAGATCGCCTGCGCCCTCTCCCTCTTTGAGCGGATGCGTGTTTCGAGGGGCTCCATGATGCCGAAGGTCACGTTCATCGGCTGGAAATCCGATCCGTTGTAGCCGGATACATATTCACCGAGAGCGCCTGTCGCGGTCTTAGCGGTAAATGAAACGGGTTCTTTTCCACTGAGCCTTTCGGCCATTGCTATCCCCGCGGAGAGCCCGGACGCCGCCGATTCGACGTACCCTTCGACGCCCGTTATCTGCCCCGCAAAGAAGGCGCCCGGCCGTTTTTTAAGCTCGAACCTCGGCGAGAGCTTCCCCGGAGAATCCATATAAGAATTCCTGTGCATGACCCCGTAGCGGACGAATTCCGCGTTTTGGAGCCCGGGTATCATTCCGAACACGCGCCTCTGCTCGGGGAAGGTCAGGTTCGTCTGGAAGCCGACCAAATTATAGAGCGTGCCCTCGGCATTATCCTGCCGCAGCTGGACGACGGCGTATGGCATCCTCCCCGTGTTGGGGTCGATAAGGCCGACCGGCTTCAAAGGGCCGAAGGCAAGCGTCTTCTCCCCTCGCTTTGCCATGGCTTCGACGGGCATGCACCCTTCGAATACCTTGGGGGTCTCAAACTCATGCAGGGGAGCAGTTTTCGCGTTCACGAGCTCCCGGACGAAAGCGTAGTATTCCTCCGCGTTCATCGGGCAATTGAGGTAATCGCTCCCCCTCTCATATCGGGAGGAGGCGAACACGCGGCTCATATCGAGGCTCTCCGCCGTAACGATCGGGGCCGCCGCGTCGTGAAAATGGAGAGCCGTGCCCGTGAGTTCCTCTATGCTCTCCATGAGAGCTCCGTCGGTCAGCGGGCCGGTAGCGACGATGCAGGGCGTTTCCGGAACGCGAACGACCTCTTCGTGCGTGACGGTCAGGTTCGGGTGCGCCATGAGCCTTTCCGTGACGAGCTTCGAAAAGCCATCCCTGTCGACCGCAAGAGCGCCGCCCGCGGGGACCCTCGTCTCATCGGCACAGCGCATAACGAGTGAATCCATCCGGCGAAGCTCCTCCTTAAGGAGACCGACGGCGTTTTCCATGCTGTCCGACCGGAGGGAGTTCGAGCAGACGAGCTCACAGAAGCTGTCGAGCTTATGCGCGGGCGAACGCCGAACGGGCTTCATCTCGAAGAGCTCGACCGAAAAACCCCGCTTCAAGAGCTGCCACGCGGCTTCAGAGCCCGCGAGCCCCGCCCCTATCACCTTTACGACGGGGTACGCCATCATTCCTCCTCTTCCGGCTTCCTGCCGACGGGAGGACGGCTGATATATCCGCAGTTCTCGGTATCGGAGCACTGCTTGTAACTGCCGTTTTTGCCTATCTTCTGAACCATGTATTTGCCGCACTTGGGGCATTTGTCGCCCGTGGGCTTCAGCCATGAAATGAAGCCGCAGTCGGGATGCCTCTCGCAGCCGTAGAAGGCCCTGCCCTTCTTGGTGCGAAGCTTTATGAGATCCGCTCCGCATTCGGGGCATTTTACGCCGATCTTCTCGACGATGGGTTTCGTATTCCTGCAGGCGGGGTAATTGGGGCAGGCAAGGAATCTTCCGAACCTGCCGACCTTGTAGACCATCATCGCGCCGCATTTATCGCACTTGACGTCGGAGACCTCGTCCGCAATCTTGACCTGCTCGACGTCCTTGAAGGCCTTCTCAACGGACTGCTCAAAGGGATCGTAGAATTCGCCTATGACGGCGCGCCACTGCTTTCTGCCCTCCTCGACCTCGTCGAGCTTCTCCTCCATCTCGGCGGTGAAGCCTATATCGACTATGTCGCTGAAATTGTCCTTCATGAGCTGTGTGACCACAAAGCCGAGCTCTGTGGGTATGAGCTGTTTCTTCTCACGGCTGACGTAGCCGCGGTCGATAATGGTCGAGATAGTGGGCGAATATGTGCTCGGGCGGCCGATGCCCTTTTCCTCGAGCGCCTTAACGAGAGAGGCCTCGGTATACCTTGCGGGGGGCTGAGTAAAATGCTGTGCGGGCTTGATCTCGTCGGCGGTGAGCTCCCTGCCCGTTTCAAGCTCCGGAAGGGAGGCTTCCTTCTCCTCCTCATCCTCACCGGACTCGATATAGAGCCTCGTATAGCCGTCAAACAGGCGGCGAAGGCCGGTAGAGCGGAAGGTGCTTTCGCCCGCGTCGAAGGTGATCTGCGTCGTCTCATAAACGGCGCTCGTCATCTGGCTCGCGAGGAAGCGTTCATAGATGAGCTTGTAGAGCCTGTAAAGACCCGATTTCAGGACGTCCTTTACCATGGCGGGCGCGATCAGCAGATTCGTCGGACGGATCGCCTCATGCGCGTCCTGCGCGTTGCTCCTGCCCTTATAAATATTCGGCCTGGCGGGAACGTATTTCTCGCCATATGTATCCTTTATGAAATCGAGAGCCATGCTCTGCGCTTCGGACGAGACCCTGACGGAGTCGGTACGGATATACGTGATGAGCGCGACGCTTCCCTTTGAATCGAGCTCAACGCCCTCGTAGAGCTGCTGAGCAAGGGACATGGTCATCTTCGGGGTGAGACCGAGCTTCCTCGAAGCTTCCTGCAGCATGCTGCTCGTCGTGAAGGGCGCGGGTGCGTGGCGGAGCTTCTCGGTCTTTTTCACGTCCGAAACGACGAAGGGCTTCCCTTCGCATTTTGAAAGCACGACGTTCGCCTCGTCCTCGGTATGGACTTCGGTCTTTCTGCCGTTGTAGCCGTAGAACTTTGCCTCGATGGGTTTGCGCATGTGCGGCGCGCGCAGATAGGCGATTATAGTCCAATACTCGTCCGGGATGAAATCGTTGATCTCAAGCTCGCGGTCGCAGATCATCCTCGTGGCGACGGACTGAACGCGTCCGGCGGATAAGCCCTTTCTGACCTTTGCCCAAAGAAGCGGGCTGATCTTATAGCCGACGAGCCTGTCAAGCACGCGGCGCGCCTGCTGTGCGTCGACGAGGTTCTCGTCGATGGGTCTCGCCTTCTTGATGGAGGCCTGCAGAACGGACTTCGTGATCTCATTGAACACGACGCGGCAGTTCGCCGCCGGGTCGATGTGCAGGGCGTTCGCGAGATGCCAGGAGATCGCCTCGCCCTCGCGGTCGGGGTCGGTCGCGAGCAGGACTTTCTTCGCCTGCTTCGCTTCCTTCTTTATCTTTTCCATCACCTCTCCCCTGCCTCTGAGGGTGATGTATTTGGGCTCGAATCCGTTTTCAACGTCAACTCCGAGCTGGCTCTTGGGGAGATCCCTCACATGGCCGTTCGAGGCAATGACCTTGTACTTGGAGCCGAGATACTTGCCGATGGTCTTCGCCTTTGCGGGCGACTCAACAATAACGAGTGTGTCTGTCATAAATTCCTTTCGTCGGCCTCACAGCCGATCCGCATCAATATTTACTGCGTCTATGCCCTGAATTCGGCGTCGATCGCATATTCGCCGTTCGGTAATTGCTTTATTATTCCCGATAATTCCATTTCTGTCAAGAGTATATTTAGTTTTTCAACCGAAAAACCGGTGATCTCGGAAAGATCGTCACGGTTTTTTTCACCTTTTGCGAGTTCATCACAGAGCCTTTCCTGTTCAAAGGGCAGCTTCGGCCTCGGCATGAGGCCCGCGGCCTTTGCCGTGAACGTCCCGAATTCGAGAAGTATATCGTCCACCCCGAATACGGGCTTCGCCTCGCCGTTCTTAATGAGGGCGTTGGAGCCCGCGCTCATTACGTCGGTCAGCCTCGCGGGGACGGCGAACACTTCCCTGCCCTGTTCAAGGGCGAAATCGACGGTTATCCTTGTGCCGCTTTTTTCTCCCGCCTCCACGACGAGCACCCCGCGAGACATGCCGGAGATGATCCTGTTTCTCCGCGGAAAGCTCTGCCCGATCGGAGTAGTGCCCGGCTTCATTTCTGAGATCACCGCGCCGCGTTCGAGTATGGCGCGGTAGAGCTTCTCCTCCGATCGGGGATAGACGACGTCCACCCCGCCCGCGAGTACGGCGATCGTCGGGAATTCCGACGAGGAGGCGAGCGCCCCCATTGCGGAGTGAGCGTCACAGCCGAGCGCCATGCCGGAAACGACGCAGGCGCCGTTATCCGCGAGAGCCCTGCCGAAGACCTCCGCCATGCGCTTTCCGTAATCGGAGCATTTGCGCGAACCGATGACGGCGATGGGCATGGGGAGCCTCTCGGGGAGTCTGCCCATTACGTAGAGCACGATCGGCGGATCGTAGATCTCGCGCAGGAGCTCGGGATACGAAGCGGAGCTTCGCGTGACTATTTCGATCCCCTTCGAGGCGCAGCGTTCTATGACGGAGCTTATATGCTCCCCGGAGCATCTTTCAAGGAGCGCGCGGAGCTTTTCGGGGCCGAGATCCTCCGGAGCGTTGAGGCGATGCGCTCTCGCCGCCTCAAGCGCGTTTGCGGGGCCGCCGTTCCTGTAAACGATCTGATCGGCCGCCGCGACCGCGGCGCCGAGCGAATCGCCGAGCCATATCCATGCCTTTTCTTCCGGGCTGTATCTCATCGCGAACCCCAGTATTTTTCATCGAGGCCCCTGTACTGGACGGCCTCGAGTACGTGCGCCTTGGTTATCCTTGCCTCGCCGGAGATATCGGCGATGGTGCGGGCGACCTTTATGACCCTCGTATACGCCCTGACGGAGAGCTTCAGCTTCTCGTAAGCCGTGTGCAGGAGCTGCTCGGCTTCCGGCTCCATGCGGCAGTATTTGCGCATGAGCGGCGTGTTGAGCTGAGAATTGAAGAGTATGCCGTCGCTTTCATAGCGCTCCCTCTGGAGCCTGCGGGCGGCCTTCACGCGCTCCCTGATGGAGGCCGAGGATTCTCCTCTTTCGCCGCTTGTGAGATCCTTATAGTCGATCTCGTTCATCTCAACGTGGATGTCGAGCCTGTCAAGCAGGGGCGAGCTTACGCGCCCCCTGTATTTTTCGATCTGTACGGGGGTGCAGCGGCATTCCTTCGTTTTGGAGCCGTAGTTCCCGCACGGGCAGGGGTTCATCGCCGCGACGAGCATGAATTCCGCCGGATAGCTCATCTTGGCGGCCGCCCTGGTTATAGTGACGATACCGTCCTCAAGCGGCTGACGGAGCGCTTCGAGCACGGCGGAAGGAAAAAGCGGGAACTCATCCATGAAAAGGACGCCGTAATGAGCGAGGCTTATCTCCCCCGGGAGGGCTCTTGAGCCGCCGCCGACAAGAGCCGCTATCGAAGCGGAGTGATGCGGGGCGCGGAACGGCCTTTCGCGGATCATGCCGCTCCTCCCGCGGAGCTCGCCCGCAACGGAGTGTATGCGGGTGATCTCGAGAGATTCCTCGACAGTGAGCTCGGGAAGAATGGACGGGATGCTTCTTGCGAGCATCGTTTTGCCCGAACCCGGGGAACCGATGAGCAGCAGATTATGATTGCCCGCAACGGCGATCTCTGCCGCGCGCTTTGCCGCCATCTGGCCCTTTATCTCGGAAAAATCGTTTCTGATCGACGATTCCTTAGCGTTCCATACGAGGGGCGGAGTCGGATCCATCAGAGCCGTTCCGCGAAGGTGGGCGCAAGCCTCTGCGAGGTTGTGCACAGGATAAATATCCATATCCTCGAAATACGAAGCTTCCTCTGCGTTCGAGGCGGGAAGCAGCACCTTCCTGAAGCCCTTCTCGTAGGCGCTTATTACCATCGGGAGAACGCCTGTCACCTCCCGGACGGAGCCGTCGAGCGCGAGCTCGCCTATGACGACGTACTCATCCGCAGAATGAATCGGTATGCTCCCCCTTGCGGCGAGGATCCCGAGTGCGATCGGAAGATCGTAGACCGTGCCCTCCTTCCGGATATCGGCGGGGGCAAGGTTTACGACGACGCGCATCTCGGGGTATGAGAAGCCGCTGTTGATTATCGCGGAACGCACGCGCTCACGCGATTCCTTGACCGCGCTGTCCGGAAGACCGACGGTATCAACGCGCTGCATGCCCGAGGAGATATCCACCTCCACGTTTATGAGGCATCCCTCGATCCCGATAAGACCGTAGCTGAAGAGCTTTGCGAGCATTATTCGACCTCGTTTTCCTCTTTCCTTCCCTTGAAGACGAAGAGCTTATTGAGAACAAAGTTGACGGGTATGCAGATGCATGTCGCGAGCAGCGAGCAGAAGAGGTCGCCGCCGACTATCTTCGTGAGCCACTCGGGGAGACCGAGCCCCATCCACCATTGACCGAGCCCGAGAAGATTCTTGAACACGTAGATGAGCCCAAACGAGATGAGCAGCACGAGGAGATTTACGGCCGTGAAGCTGATCTTCTCCTTCGCGTCGCGGCGGCGCTCCTCGCGGAAGGTCCAGCGGGAGTTCCAGAAATAGCTGTTCAGCAGCCCGCAGAGGTAGCCGACTGTCTTTGCGGCGTAGGTGATCCACCCGCCCGTGAAGAACAGACCGAGAAGATGGCTCACGCCCGTGTTGACGATCATGTCGACTATCGTGTTGCTTGCGCCGACGAGCGCAAATTTTATAAGCTGAATAAGGCTTTTCCCCTTCTTCGGGGTTTGGTTTGCCGTATTGGTGCTATCCATGTGCTCTCCTATTTGACGATTATTGTGGTGGGCGGATTACTGGGCTCGTAATCGAGGAACCTCCAGCCGATGCGGTAGGTCTTTATCACCTCGCCGGAGCTGTCCTGCACCTGCCACCTGTAGAACGGGAACCACTGCAGAGCGCTGATGTATTCCCTCGGTACCTCTATACCGGAGATGACCGGGAAGAACACGATGAAGAGTACGAGCACGACTATCATCCACGCGACGCCTATCCTGCGGACGCGGCGTCTCTCGGGGAGGCCCTTTTCCCTGCGCTTCGCGGCGTCGCTCTCCGCGAACCAGCCGAGCAGCCTTCCCGAAAGGAGGGTGATGAACGGGACCGTCGCAAAGAAGTGATAGGCGTAGGTGCTCCTCGGGACGAGGACCCAAGGCAGGAACGAGCTTGCCGCGCATACGTAGAGGAAGTAATCCTCCAAAGGCAGGCGGCGGCGCTTGAACAGGAGAACGAATATGAGCGTTATCGAGGCTATCGTACAGCAGATCCATACGGCGGGGTTGCCGAAAGCGCTGATGGTGCCGACGTAACCGTTCGGGTTATCGTAGCCGCCGACGTAGAACCATGTCGGGCGCATATCGCCGAGCCACATCCACCAAGATGAAGCCGCGGAATGGTCGGACTTCAGCTGGCTGTGGTAATTGAACATATCGCCCTGGTTCTTGATGACGCCCTTGACGTAGGTCGTAAGCGCGTCGCCGAGGCCGAGTTTTACGTCGCTCGCGGAATCATATGCGCCGGGATCCGCCGAGTAGATCTGAGCCTGCCTCGCGGGAAGCCACTGAGCCGTATAATAGCGGCAGTAGGAAGCGCAGTAGATGACGACGGGCACGATTATGAAGAACACCACGCACCAGCAGCAGAGCAGCATCGCCGTGCGGGCGAATTTTTTATTGAGTTTTGCGTCCTTGTATTGCTCCGTGCGGGAGAGCCTGCGGGACTTTACGCCCATCAACGCGAGCTTCACGAAGAAGAGCACCGCGAGCGCCGCGCCCGTATACATGCAGATCCACTTCGTGGCGCAGCCGAGCCCGAAGAAGAGACCCGAGAGCGCGAGCGGCTTCAGCATCCTCTTGGGATCGTCCGCGATATCCATGGAGATGAACCGGTACATGTAGTACGTCATCAGCAGTATGAAGAACACGGCGAATGTATCGACCGTCGCTATCCTCATCATTGTGAAATGCATGAAATCGAAAGTGAAGAGCACGGTCGAGAAGAGGGCTAGCTCGCTCTTCTTGAGGAGGCGCTTGCCGAAGCAGTAAAGGATCGGGATCATCGCGACGCCGAAGAGCACGCCCATTATCCTCCAGCCGAATGGCTTCATGCCGAAGAGCAGTATGCCGACGGCGATTATGAGCTTGCCGAGGGGCGGATGAGTCCATTCGTAGACCGTAAGATTGTTTATGTGCTCCAGAGCGGTGCGCCCATGATAGAGCTCATCGAAATACATCCCGTTATAATAGCTCGGGTAATCGGGAACGGAGCCCTGTTCGTCAAAGAGCCCCTCCGCCCCCGCCGCCGTGCAGGTGACGAGCTTGCCGTTCTCATCGAATATCGCAAGCTCGTTCATTACGAGATCGGGGTCGTTCCTTCTGCCGGTGTCGCCGCCGACGACCGTCAGCGTGAGGCCGGTCGTAGCGGAGGCCTTGTTAACGTCATTTGCCGCGAGCTTCGCCCAGCGGAACATGTGACCGTACTCGGTGCGGCTCTTCTGATCCATCGCGATCTCTTCGCCGTTGTCAGTGACGAGCTTATAGTTGATGAAGGAGATGCCGGAATTCTGCCAGATCTCGGAGATCTTGACGGAGCGGCCGAACTCGATCCTCACGGATTCGCCCGTGTTCGCCTCCCATGCGTTGGTCGGGAAATTGAGCGTGCCGAGGCGGATGAGACCCACGGCCGCGTAAACGACCGTGACTATGAGCAGATATATCCTGTCCTTCTTGGTGAAGCGTAGCTTCCCGTCCGTGGGGGCGGGCATATCGCCGCTAACGTCGAAGAAGGATCTGCCGCGTATTTCATCAAGCTTGCGCGCCTTATCGTCCTTGTAGCTGTCCACGGAAGGAAGAGGCTTTGCGGACTTTGTCCCGGCTGTATCGCCGCCCTTTTTGCCGCCCCTTGTGAGGAGTACGGCCGCGACTATTATCGCGACGGCCGCCGCGCCTATTATGACGGGAACGATCCAATCGCCGCCGGAGGGTTCGTCCTCCGCCGTTTCGCCATTGAAGAAGGGCACGATATCGCCGTCGTAGGAATCTATCTTCTCAACGGTGAAGTCATCGAACCAGGCGCTCCCGTGGGCGACCATGCCATAACCGCCCAGGCGGCAGGAAACGACAATGAAATCCTGCACGGGGCCGGTCCTGCCGACGAGCTCGACCTGCTGCCAGCCGCTGTCGCCGAAAACGCCTTCGGACGCGGCGACGATCTCCCTCAGGGCAATGTTTGCGCCCTGACCGTTTTCGACGCCCTCCGTCCTTATCATGCAGGTGAGCTTATAGAGCGAGGAGGGCTCGACGTCGACGGTCTGGTAGACGGCGGCGTCGTCATCCTCGGCGACGTCTATCCGCAGCACGGAGCCGCGCTCGGCGTCCTGCTCGCAGTAAGCGGAGGAATTGGAGTAGTTTTCGGAATACTCCGCCTCGTACGAGTGGAAGCTCCACCCATCGGGGAAGCGATCGCCTTCGCCGTAGGATTCGAAACCGCCGTTGTAGACGAGCTCCGCCGTCTCCGCGGAGACGGGGAGCGCGCAAAGCAGCGCGATCAGCATGGCGAGAATGATTGTTGAGATCCTTTTCACAGCAGAATTCCTTTCTGGATGATCCTTTATCTTCCGTTGAATGCCTTCATGGGTTTATTGCGGATGCAGAGGTCGACCGTTGTATACGCGACCCAGCAGAACACGAACATATTGGCGAGCGAGCACCAGAATATTATCCTCGTATCCCAGTAGAGGCCGTATTCGAAGAGCTTGCTGTAGTAGAACGCGGCGGCGCAGTTGACGAGCATCGTTGTGGCATACGCCATATAGCTGACGAGCAGACGCCAATCGTTATAGAAAACGTATGCCGTCATGAGGAGCATGAGCGCGGGGAAAATGTACCGCTCATGCATATAATGACCGAAGGTGAATATCCCCGCGAGCATGAACGCCATCGTCATGGGGAGAGCCCCCTTGACCTTCTCATGCCGGCGAACGGCTATTACATAGAGCCCTATGCCGAGCATGACGAATATCGCCATGAATATCGTGCCCCATTTTCCGTAGTTGAGCCCCATGAAGGGAACGTCGACCTTTGTCCAGTTAGCTCCTATGAGCGCCCAGAAATTGTACGCATTCACCGAGGCGTACTCGTAGGAGGTCGCGGTGCCGTAGTATTTTTCGATGAGCCAGAAGGCGCCCTGTTCGCCCTTGAAGGGGAGCGAGATCAGGAATATTAGAGCAAGCGCGCCGACGACCGCAAGCGCGGTTTCGAATATCCTAAGACCGACGGAATCCTGCTTTGCGCGGACGAGCCTCGCCGTGCCGCGCTTCGGATCGAACGCCTTATAGGGACTTCCGGAAACGACGTAGACGATGTACGCCGCCGCAAAGAGCGGCCCGCACATGAGCGCCTGCGGCTTCATTATGACGCCGAGCCCGTATACGAGCCCCGCCCAAACGGGCTTTCTCGAATAGAGGAGAAGTATCGGTATGACGAGAGCGAGCGTCAGCGCCTGATCGATCTGACCCCAGGCGGAGGAAACGTAGGCGATGACGGGCGTAAATGCAACGACCGCCATCAGCGCGAGAGCCGCGCTTTCGCGCATGGTCTTCCTCGCAAGACGGTAGATGAGATACGCGCCCGCAAGATCGGCGATCATGCAGGGAAGCTTCACGCACAGGGCGTTCATCTGCGCTCCGCCGCCGATGAGCTTATATAGCCCGCTCATCGCGCCGAGCACGAGCATGTATCCCGGGGGATAATCGCACCAGCTCTCGTAGAAGTGCGCGGGGCCGTTTTCATAGACCCTCATTCCCCATACGGTAAAGCAGTTGATATCGGTCTTATGGCCGTAGAATATGAGCGAAAGGGCCACCCTTGCGGCGAAGGCAAAAACGAGTATGAGCAGCACCCAATACCATTTGCTCCCGCCCGGCTCCTTGAAGGGCTTGCGGCCCTCACGCGAGTGGATGAACCACAGTACTCCGAGCATCGCCGTGAATACCGCGCACCAGAGTATTATACCCCCCGTCGGAAAGCTCGTCGGAGCGGCTCCCTCGGCAAGAGCGGCGGAGCCGAAAACCGCGAACGCAAGCACGGCGGCGAAGGCGAGAATAGTTTTCTGAAGCTTCATTTATGCACCTCGAAAGTAAAAGTGTTTTCATTATAGCACATCTATCTGCATTAATAAAGAAGAAATTTTGAACAGCTACATTATAATGCTCCGGAGCAAATCAAAAGCGCGGCGGCCGCCGTGCTTTCAATCCTCCGCCGTATACGCGGAGCTTATGTAATTGATCCCGCCTGTCTCCGTGACCTCACTCACGTCGAAACGGACCGTGCAGCCCGAGGCGTCATGCGTCATCATCCAGCCCTTCGCCGCGGCGATAACGTTGCGGCGCTTTTCACGCGTGACCGAAGCGTGCGGGGCGACCCTTGCGCGAGTGCGGGTCTTCACCTCGACGAAGGCGATAACCTTCCCCCTTTTGGCGATAAGATCGACCTCCTTATGACCGAAGGTATAATTGCGTTCCAGTATGCGCCAGCCGCGCAGGATGAGATAGATCGCCGTCCTGCGCTCTCCCCTGTCGCCGAGCTTCCTTTTTTCGGTCCTTTTCATTGCGGTTCCTCCGGGATCCGGACAAAATGGCCGATGAACGTGCGCCTGTGTATGGGGCATGGACCGAGCTCCTTCAATGCCGCGATATGCGCGGCGGTGCCGTAGCCCTTGTTCTTCGCGAGCTCATACCCCGGATATACGCGGTCGTACTCCGCCATGAGCCTGTCCCTCGTCACCTTCGCTATTATCGAAGCGCAGGCGATTGAATAAGAGAGCGCGTCCCCGTGGACTATGGAGTGCTTACGGCAGGGTATATCGAGTCCCCGGACCGCGTCTATAAGGGCGACGTCGGCTTTCATTCCCATGGCGTTATACGCCTCCGCAAAGGCGCGTTTCGTGGCGTTGAGTATGTTTATCTCGTCTATGGTCCTCTCATCGCAGGAGCCTATGCCGAAGGCGGAAGCCCTTGCCATTATTTCGTCATACAGCCTTTCGCGCTTCTTTTCGGAGAGCTTCTTCGAGTCGTTCACTCCCTCTATAAGGGGCTCCGGCGGCATTATTATGCAGCAGGTGACCACCGGCCCCGCAAGAGGGCCGCGGCCGACCTCGTCCATGCCGCAGACGACGAGGCCCTCCTCCCACAGGGGGCGTTCGAATTCCGTGAGCTTCAGGAGACGCTCAGCCTCGTTGACCTTAGGCATCGACGTTCCCGCCTTCCTCCGGGGACTCAAAGCAGACCTTGGCGATCTTCCCGGCGCGGAACTCATCGAGGACGATCCTCGCGGCACGCTCGGTATCGCAGACGCCGCCGGAGAGTATGAAGCCGCGGCTCCTTGCGACGCCCTCGAGCATGGCTTCGGGAAGATCCCTGTCTTCGACAGCGGAGAGTTTCTTATACCTTTCGGCAAGAGCCCCCGGGCAGAGCTTATCGAGATCGCAGAGAAGGAGGCCTGCTATCTCCTCGATATCCATTATATCGTCGCGTATCGAGCCGATATAGGCTATGTGCTTTGCGAGGGTCTGATCATCGAGCTTTCCCCAAAGGAGACCGGGAGTATCCATGAGCTCAAGATACGGCGATATCTTCACCCACTGCTTGCCGCGTGTCACGCCCGGGCGGTCGCCGACCTGCGCTCTCGTGACTCCGGCGAGCTTATTTATGAAGGTTGATTTGCCGACGTTGGGTATCCCGACAACCATTGCGCGAAGGGTCTTCGAAACGCCCTTGTCACGGTACTTTTTGAGCACGGGTTCGCCCGCCTTTTCAATGAGGGCGACGGCGTTCTTGCGGGCGGAGGAATTGACGGAAACGTATTCCATAACGGAGATACCCTCCCCGGCAAAATGCCTTACCCACGCCTTGTTCGCGGCTGGAGCGCTGAGGTCGCTCTTATTGAGGAGCATGACCCTGAGCTTATTGCGGAAGAGCTTCTCGAAATCCGGGTTGCGGCACGCGAGCGGAGCGCGCGCGTCGACTATCTCAACGACGACGTCGATGAGCTTCAGATCCTCTTCGAGGCTGCGCCTCGCCTTTGTCATATGGCCGGGATACCAGTTGATCGTCTGCATAAACACCTCGTATAGAAACGCCCCGGCGCTTTTCAGCTCCGGGGCCCTGGTCTCAAGCTTACTTGGAAACGATGCGCTCCTTGATCTTGGCAGCCTTACCAACGCGATCGCGGATGTAATAGAGCTTCGCGCGGCGGACGACGCCGTGACGAACGACCTCAATGCGGCCGATGGACGGGCTGTGGTACGGGAAGGTACGCTCGACGCCGATGCCGTAGCTCATACGACGAACGGTGAAAGTCTTGCGGATGCCGCCGCCCTGCATCTTGATGACGATGCCCTCAAAGTTCTGAAGACGCTCGCGGGTGCCTTCAACGACCTTGACGTAAACGCGGACGGTGTCGCCGATCTCGAGCTTGGGAAGATCGGAACGGAGCTGCTCTTTTTCGAGTTCCTGAATGATGTTTGCCATATTATTGACCCTTTCTCTCAGACGTTCATAAACCGACTTGCGGCCAGAGGACCGTCGCATTAACCTAATTATTTTAACATATAAACGCACTCATTGCAATAGTGAGAAGCGCATATCTGCAAGTATATTTTATTCTTTTTCCCAACCGTGCTCATGAAGAAAGGCGGTATCCGCCTTTGAAAGCGGGGCTCTTTCCAGAAGCTCCGGACGGTTCCGGAGGGTTTTGAGCAGGGACTGTTCCCTGCGCCACTTATTTATCTCTTTATGGTTGCCGTTGAGCAGCACCTCGGGAACAAGGCGTCCGCGGAAATCGGCGGGACGGGTATATTGAGGATACTCGAGAAGCCCGTCGTTTGAAAAGCTCTCGTCCTCGGCGGATTCGGAACAGCCGAGCACCCCGGGAATGAAGCGCGAAACACAGTCTATGAGCACCATCGCGGGCAGTTCGCCTCCGGTGAGCACGTAATCGCCGATCGAGATCTCGTCGTCGATGAGCTCGTTTATGCGCTCGTCGAGCCCCTCGTAATGCCCCGCCAGAATGACGAGTCGCTCCTCCGAAGCAAGCTTCCGCGCAAGCTCGGGAGTCAGAGTCCTGCCGCGTGGGGTCATCAATATGCGCCTTGCGGAACCGCCGTTCAGCACCGCCTCCATGCAATCGAAAACGGGCTGAGCCATCATTACCATGCCGGCTCCCCCGCCGAAGGCGTAATCATCGGTATTATGGTGTTTGTTCGCGGAATACTCGCGGATATCGTGCGCGTGAAATTCCAGTATGCCCTTAGCTTCCGCCCTCCCGAGCATGGAGGTGTGGAGCACGCCGCCGAACATCTCGGGGAACAGAGTCAGAATATCAATCCTCAAAGAGACCCACCTCCGAAAGGACCTGCGCGTCAAGCAGTATGCGTTTGTTTTCGACGTCGACGAGCGTGAGCAGCTTTTTCAAAGCAGGCACGAGGAGCTTGCGCTCCCCCTCTATGACGTAAACGTCGTTGGCGTTGGTCTCGAAAACCTCCTTGAGAATGCCGAGATCCGTCCCATCGGTCGAGCTGACGGCGCAGCCTATGATATCGGATACGAAATAGACGCCCTTCGGAAGCTTTACGGCGTGAGCCCTGTCGACGCAGAGATAGACCCCGCGGAGTTTCTCTGCCTCCTCGGGAGAATCATATCCTTCGATATGCAAAACGACGGCGCCGCCCGCGTTTTTGGCTCCGTCGACGATCACGGCGTCGTATTGCCCGCTGCGCTCCAAATAGGCCTCGCGCAGTTTTTTGAAGCGCGAGAGGTCGTCCGTCAAGGGTTCGATCTTGACCTCCCCCCTTATGCCGTGGGGACGCAGGATTTGGGCAATACGAAAGTGATCCATTTCTGTTTCGTCAAACTATTTCGACGACGTATTTGGTTTCGGACTTGACGGAAGCGGCGCGCACTACGGTCCTTATGGCCTTCGCGATGCGACCCTGCTTGCCGATGACCTTGCCCATATCGTCCTTTGCGACGGTGAGCTCGATCACGACCGATCCGTCCTCGCCCTCTTTGCAGGTGACCTTTACCTCATCGGGTTCATCAACAAGATTCTTCGCGATGTATTCGACGAGATCCACCATGCCCTCGGTGCTAACGATCTTCTCTTCCATCTGATCAATCGATTGCGCCGGACTTCTTGAGAAGGGCGCGAACGGTATCGGTGGGCTGAGCGCCGTTCTTCATCCAGGTGCGGGCCTTCTCGGCGTCGACCTTGATCTCGACGGGCTCGGTTATGGGATTGTAATAACCGATCTCCTCAACGAAAGCGCCGTTGCGGGGAGCGCGGGAATCTGCCACGACGATGCGGTAGAAAGGAGCCTTCTTGGCGCCCATGCGGCGAAGCCTGATCTTCAACATAGTAGTTAAACCTCCTGAAAATTGTTTCTGTTTAAAATTATCCACACGGCCCTATCAGGCCGGAAATGGCTGTGTTATAGCGGCAATTGCTCCTATCAGAACCCGAAGAAGCCCTTTTTGCCGCCCTTTTTCTTTCTGAACCTGCCGCCGGTGAGCTGCTTCATCATCTGGCGGGTCTGGTCGAACTGGTTGAGAAGTCGGTTGACCTCCTGCACGGAGGTGCCGCTTCCTTTTGCGACCCTGCGTTTCCTCGAAGCGTTGAGCAGATCGGGCTTCGATCTTTCCGCCGGAGTCATCGCCCTGATTATGGCCTCCATGCGGCCTATGGCCTTTGTGTCGACCTGGGCGCCCTTGAGCTTGTCGGCGGAAAGCCCGGGTATCATCCCCGCGAGATCCTCGATAGAGCCCATGCTCTTGACCTGCTGGAACTGGTCGAGGAAATCGTCGAGCGTGAATTCATCCCTGCGGAGCTTCTGAGTGAGCTCCATCGCCTTCTTTTCATCAAAGGCCTGCTCCGCCTTTTCTATGAGGGAGAGCATATCTCCCATGCCGAGAATGCGCGAAGCCATCCTGTCCGGATGGAAGACCTCGAGATCGGTGAGCTTCTCGCCCGTGCCGGAGAACTTGATCGGCTGACCTGTGACCTCACGCACGGAGAGCGCCGCGCCGCCCCTCGTGTCGCCGTCGAGCTTCGTGAGGATGACGCCCGTAAGACCGAGCTTTTCATGGAAGCTCTTTGCGACGTTGACGGCGTCCTGACCCGTCATCGCGTCGACGACGAGAAGCACCTCGGAAGGATCCACAGCGTCCTTTACCGCGGCGATCTCGTCCATCATGGCCTCGTCGATATGGAGACGGCCCGCAGTATCGATTATGACGACGTCGAGGAAGTTCTTCTCGGCGTACTCGACGGCGAGCTTTGCCGTCTCGACCGGATCCGCCTGACCCCTTTCGAAGACCTTGACGCCCGCCCTCTCTCCGACGACCTGCAGCTGCTTTATTGCGGCGGGGCGGTAAATATCGCAGGCAACGAGAAGCGTATCCTTCGACTGATGCTTTTTGAGATACGCGGCGAGCTTGCCCGCCATAGTCGTCTTACCCGCTCCCTGGAGACCGGAAAGCAGGAAGACCGAGGGCTTCTTAGAGCCGTAATCGAGCTTTGCAGCGGAGCCGCCCATGAGACTCGTCAGCTCCTCGTTGACTATCTTAATGACCTGCTGCGCGGGCGTGAGGGATTCGAGCACCTCCGCGCCGACGGCGCGCTCCGTGACCCGATTGACGAATTTCTTTACAACGGTGTAGTTGACGTCCGCCTCCAAAAGGGCGAGCCTGACCTCGCGCAGGGCCTCCTTGACCTCCTTCTCGGAGAGTTTGCCCTTGTTGCCGAGCTTTTTGAAAATATTCTGAAGCTTTGAAGCAAGTCCTTCAAATGCCATGGAATGAACCTCCAATATGATACGGTCCGTTATTATTTGACGAGGGAACGAATGACGCGGCAGACCTCCCCGGCGCTGCGGCGAAGACCTTCGCCTGAGGGATCCGCAAGCGCGGCTTCGAGCCGATCGGCGCAGCGGAGAAGCTCCCTGTCCCTCGCCGCGAGGCCGAGCCTCTCCTCAAGGGATGCGAGCTCGCGCGAGGCCTTGGCCAGATGATCGCGCACGGCCTGGCGGGAGATGCCGACCTGCTCGGCTATCTCGGAGAGGGACATATCCTCATCCGCGCTCATGCGCATGAGCGCCGCCTGCCGCTCCGTAAGGAAGGAGCCGTAGTAATCGAGCATGAGAGATATCTCCGCCTTGCCGAGCATATTACCCTCCGAAAATGCCGCGGCCCGTCGTCGGGCCGACGCTGTAAAGCCCAAGAGCTTTACACCTATGAGATTATACACGCGGGAAAATCGTCTGTCAACCTATTTTCTTAATATATTTGATTGTAAAGCGCCCGCGTTTATAGTATAATGGTGGGCAGTATAAAAAAGGAGCGATAATATGAAGCTTGTGATCGACGCGTTCGGCGGAGACAACTCCCCCGCCGCGGTAATAGAAGGCGTATCCGCAGCATTGCGTGAGTGGGACGATTTTGATGCGATCCTCACCGGGGACGAACAGCGCATTGCGGAGGAGCTCGAAAAGCACGGTCTTACGAACGATCCGCGCGTAAAGGTCGTCCACGCTCCGCAGGTCATCACCTGCGACGAACAGCCGACCGTCGCCGTGAAACGCAAGAAGGATTCCTCCCTCGTCGCCGCGATGAACGTGATGGCGGCGCATGAGGCGGACTGCCTCATATCGGCGGGCTCCACCGGGGCCGTGCTGACGGCGGCGACCCTCATAGTAAGGCGCATACCCGGGGTCAAGCGGCCTGCGCTCGCGCCCGTGATGCCGACGGCCGGGAAGCCCTTCCTGCTGTTGGACTGCGGCGCGAATTCCGACTGCAAGCCGGAGTACCTCCCCCAGTTCGCCGTGATGGGCGCCGCTTATATGCAGGGCGTCATGGGCGTTGAAAACCCGCGAGTCGGCCTCGTCAACAACGGCGAGGAGGAAGCCAAGGGCAGCGAGCTTACAAAGGCGGCGTACGCGCTCCTGAAGGAAACCGAAGTGAACTTCGCTGGCAACTGCGAGGGACGCGAGATATTTTCCGGCGAATACGACGTTATAGTCACCGACGGCTTCACCGGCAACGTCATATTGAAGGAAGCCGAGGGCCTCGCTTCCGCTCTCTTCAAGATGCTGAAGCGCGGGCTGTATTCCTCGTTCAGGACGAAGCTCGGCGCGGCGTTAGCCAAGCCCGCGTTCAAGTCCGTCAAGAAGACGATGGATTACACCGAGTACGGCGGCGCGCCTCTTCTGGGCATCAACGGAGGCATTATAAAGGCGCACGGCTCGAGCGACGCGAAGGCTTTCGTCAACGCAATAAGGCAGGCGCGTCTTTACGTCATGGGCGGCGTCACCGAAAAGATCGCCCGCGGGATATCCGCTCTTGCGGCCGCGGAAAGCAATGATTGACATTATTCCCGATTCGGGTTAAAATAATGCGTATTTTATAGAAAGGCGGTATTTTATATGTTTGAAGAAATCCGTAAGGCAATTGCCGAGCAGCTCAACGTTCCCGAGGAGAACATCACTCTTGAGACCCGTTTTGTCGAGGATCTCAAGGCCGATTCGCTCGATCTCGTGGAGCTGGTCATGGATCTTGAGGATCGTTACGGCGTTGAGATCCCCGACGAGCAGCTCGCCGAGGTCAAGACCGTAGGCCAGATAATCGAGATCGTCGAGAACAATAAATAATATCAACGCAAGCCAATCGCCTGCATCGGGCTCCAACGGCCTTTAATGCAGGCCCTTGGCTTGTTTTGGAAAACGAACGGAATGCAGATGAAATTATCGGAATCAAGACTAAGTGAGCTGGATACGCTCCAGCGCTCGCTCGGCTATGAGTTCGCGGACGCCGGGCTTTTGAACACCGCTCTTACTCATACCTCATACGTCAAGGGCGAAAACCGCCGCTCGGGCCATAACGAAAGGCTCGAGTTCCTCGGAGACGCCGTACTCGAGCTCATAGTGAGCGAGTATCTCTTCCGCAGCAACCCGAATATGAACGAGGGCCTCATGACGAGGATTCGTGCGCGCGCCGTGTATGAAACGGCTCTTTTCGACGCCGCGATGGAGATCCGCCTTGGGGATTACCTCCTTCTGAGCCACGGCGAGGAGCATACCGGAGGCCGCGAGAAGCCCTCCATACTCTCCGACGCGCTTGAAGCCGTCATTGGCGCGATGTACCTCGACGGAGGCATAGAGCCCGCAAAGAGGTTCATATTGAGCTTCGCCGTAGGCTTCATAAACGAGGCGGTCAAGACGGTATCCGTCAAGGATTTCAAGACCCTTCTTCAGGAGCACGTACAGAAGGAGCATTCGGGCGCTCTCGAATATGAGGTCGTTTCGGTGACCGGCCCCGACCACAGGCGCGAATTCACGATAGAGGCTCTCATAGCGGGAAGGCCCATGGGTAAGGGGCGCGGCAATTCCAAGCAGGAAGCGAGCCAGAACGCCGCCCATGCGACTCTCGTGATGCTCGGCGCGATAGACCCGCCCGAGAAGGAGGAACCCCGATGAGATTGACGAATATCGAGATCAACGGATTCAAGTCCTTCGCCAAGAAGCAGGAGCTCTCCTTCCCCGGAGGGATCACCGCCATCATCGGCCCCAACGGGTGCGGCAAGAGCAATATCGCCGACGCCTTCCGTTTCGTGCTCGGCGAGCAGAGCGCGAGGGCGCTGCGAGGCAAGAAAGTCGAGGACTTCATATTCGGCGGGACGCAGAAGCGCCGCGCGCTTTCGTTCTGCGAGGTCTCCCTCTTCTTCGATAATTCCGACGGTGAATTGAAGACCCCGTACCGCGACGTGTGCATCACGCGGCGGGCTTACCGCTCCGGCGAAAGCGAATACTACATCAACAAGGCCGCCTGCCGCCTGAAGGACATCCACGAGCTTTTCCGCGATACCGGCGTAGGCAAGGACGGCTATTCCATAATCGGTCAGGGGCGCGTTTCGGAGATAATCTCCGAGAAGAGCGGCGACAGGCGCATCGCCTTCGAGGAAGCGGCCGGCGTCAACAAATACCGCGTCCGCAAGGAGGAGGCCGAGAGGAAGCTCCTCAACACGCAGAAGAACCTCGTCAGGCTCGACGACATTCTCCTTGAGCTCGAGGGGCGCATAGAGCCCCTGCGCGAACAGAGCGAGAAGGCGCTTCGTTTTTTGAAGCTGCGCGACGAGCTGAAGGACATCGACCTCAACCTTTACATATACCAGTATGAAAAATCGGGCGAGCGAATAAAACAGCTTACCGACAATTCCGAACAGCTCACCGCGCAGATCGAGCTTGCCGCCGCTTCCGCGGAGGCGCTCGCCTCCACCCTCTCCGAAGGGGAGGAATCGGAACGCAGCTTATCCGCCGCGATAAGCGAGGTCGACCGCAGGCTCCTTGCGGCTACTGCGGGAATGGAGGCGCATACGGGCGAGGAGAAGGTCCTGCGCGAGAAGATAGCGGCTTTTGAGCGCGATATCGAAAGGCTCATAGCCTCCGCGAAGGAAGCCCGCGCAGCGATGGACGAGCGCGAGAGCGCCGCCGCCGGCATAAGGGAAAAGCTCTCCGGCCTCGCGGCCGAAACGAAGGCCGCCGCGGACGAGCTCGAAAAGGCGGAGCGCGCGGACGCTTCCGTTTCCCTTGAGCTTGCCTCCAGGGAGGAGGAGCTCGAAGCCCACAAGCAGTCCATGATGGACAGGATGAACCGCCTATCCGATGCAAAGAGCCGCCTTTCAAGGCTCGACGCGATGAAGAAGGCGCTTACCGCCAGGATCTCCGATATCGAAAACGAGAAGCTCGCCGTCGACGAGGAGGGCGATCGGCTCCGTCTTGAAAACGAGCAGTGCGCGGCGGAGGACGCCGAAGTCGAGAACGAGCTCGCCTCGCTCAAAAACAAGCAGGCGGAAGCCGTCGAGAAGCTGAACGGAGTCAATTTCGAGATCGCCTCCATATCCCGCGAGGAGCGCCGCCTTGAAGGGGAGCTCGGCTCTCTACGCTCGAGGAGCCGCGTATTGAACGAGATGAAGCGCGCGCACGAGGGGTATTATTCGAGCGTGCGCGATCTCCTGCGCGACGCCGAGAGGGACACCTCCCTCTCACAGCTCATCGAGGGAGTCGTGGCGGAGCTCATCAGCGTGCCCGCTGAATACGAGACGGCGCTTGAGATGGCGCTCGGCTCAGCATTGCAGAATATAGTCGTGCCCACCGAGCAGGAGGCAAAGCAGGTCATAGAATACCTCCGCAGAAAGAAATACGGCAGGGCGACCCTGCTCCCCGTAAGCGCCATGCGTCCGAGGACTCTGACGCCGGAGGAGCGCTCCTGTATAAACGTCGAAGGGTGCTTCGGCGTGGCTTCGGAGCTCATAAGCTTCTCCCCGAGGTACAGGAACATCGCCGAGAATCTTCTGGGGCGCACGGTAATAGTCAGGGATATCGACGTCGGCATAGCGATAAACAAGAGGGCGCGTTCGTCCTTCAGGATAGCCACCCTTCGCGGGGACATAATGAACCCCGGCGGCTCCATGACGGGCGGCAGCACTCAGAAGCGCGAGTTCAGCATACTCGGGCGCGAGCGTGAGCTTGAACAGCTTGCGAAGAAGGCAAAGGAAACCGAGAACGGCATCGCCGAATGCGGAAGGAAGACGGCCGCGCTCGAAGCAAAGCTCCCCGGATTCAACGACGCGATCTCGGAGCTTGCCGAGAGCATCCGCTCGCTTGACATAAAGCGCGCCGCTCTCCGCGAAAAGCACGATATAGTCCTTCAGTACGTTGAGAAGAACGACGCTCTCCGCGCAAAATACGACGCGGAGCTCGCCCAGATAAACGACAATATCGCCGATATAGACTCCGAAGCGAAGCAGGCCGAGGAGGACGAATCCGGCCTCAACACGGGCAACGCTTCCACCGCCGAGGACATAAAGCGCGTCCAGGCGGAAATAACCGTACTGCGGGAAAAAGCCCGCGCCGTATCGGAGGAGGTCACCTCCATTAAGGTGCGGCATATGGCCGCCGTCAAGGAAAACTCCGCGGCGAACGCCGATCTCGCCAGGCTCGAACGCGAGATATCCTCGTTTAAGGATTCCGAGAAAAACAGCTCCGAACAGGCGGAGCGCCTTTCCGACGAGCTCTCCCGGTCAAGGGAAACGCTCGGTTCGATGAGCACCGGCATCTCGAAGGAGAAGACCGAGGTCGACGCGCTGACCGACGAGCGCCGCGCCCTTGAGGAGGAGCGGGCACAGAAACTGCGCTTCGTAGACGAGCTTCGCGAAAGGCGCGACAGCGGCGCCGCTTCCCTTACCGAGATGCGCGAGCGGCTCCATAGGTATGAGCTCAACCTCAACCGTCTGAAGCTCGAGCTCGATAACATGACCCAGCGCATCTGGCAGGATTACGAGCTCACTTACGAGAACGCTCTCCCCTTCCGCCGCCAGATATCGGTCACGGCTTCACACGTACGCGCCGACGAGCTGAGAACGGAGATAAGGAGCCTCGGCGAGGTGAACACATCCTCGGTCGAGGATTACAGGAACGTCGTCGAGAGGCACGAGGAGCTTTCGAAGCAGTGCGAGGATCTCAAAAAGGCGGAGCTTGACCTGACGGAGATAATCAAACGTCTTACCTCCACGATGGAGAAGGAATTCGCCGAGCAGTTCGCCAAGATCCGGGAGAACTTCGCCTCCACCTTTACGGAGCTCTTCCACGGCGGAAGAGCGGAGCTGGTGCTCTCGGATTCATCCGACATACTGAACTGCGATATCGACATTATCGCACAGCCCCCGGGAAAGAAGCTGCAGCTCCTCTCCCTGCTCTCCGGCGGTGAGCAGGCGCTGACGGCGATAGCGCTTCTCTTTGCAATACTGAAATTGAAACCCGCCGCGTTCTGCATACTCGACGAGATAGATACCTCCCTCGATGAAGCGAACGTGGACAATTACGCCGAATACCTGAAGAACTATTCGGAGAACACTCAGTTCATAATAATCACCCACCGAAAGGGCGCGATGGCCGTATGCGATTCGCTGTACGGAGTCTCGATGGAGGAAAAGGGCGTGTCCACCCTTATCTCCGCCCGTTTCGGTGAAAACAGCATCGCATAAACCAAAAGGAGGACCCATGGAAAAGAAAAAGGAAAAGAAGCCCGGCCTTTTCGCAAGGCTGAAGGAAGGCCTTTCCAAGACCCGCGGCGGGCTCTTGGGCGCCATATTCGGCAATTCCGAAGAGAAGATCAACGATGAATTCTACGAGGAGCTCGAAGACGCTCTCATCATGGCGGACTGCGGCTTTGAAACCACCGAGGAGATACTCGACAAACTCCGCGCACAGGTAAAGGCCGAAAAGCTCCCCGATCGCGGCGCCGCGAAGGAGGCGCTCATCCGCATACTCGAGGAGCACATGAGCGACGACACTCCATTCCTTGCGGAGGGCGGCGACAACGTGATACTCATAGTCGGCGTGAACGGAGTGGGTAAGACGACCTCCATAGGCAAGCTCGCCTCCATGTACAAGGCGGAGGGCATGCACCCGATGCTGGCAGCGGCGGATACATTCCGCGCGGCAGCCGCCGAGCAGCTCACCGTGTGGGCGGAGCGCGCCGACGTTCCCATAATCAAGCACGGCGAGGGCGCTGATCCCGCCGCGGTCGTTTTCGACGCGATAGCCTCCTACCGCTCGAAGAAGAACGATCTGCTCATCTGCGATACCGCGGGCAGGCTCCATAATAAAAAGAACCTCATGAACGAGCTCTCGAAGATCCGCCGCGTCATAGACCGCGAGCTTCCCGAAGCGCACGTTGAGGTGCTGCTCGTTCTCGACGCGACGACCGGGCAGAACGCCATCGCTCAGGCGAAGGCCTTCAGCGAGAGCTGCGGCCTCACCGGGATAATACTCACGAAGCTCGACGGCACCGCGAAGGGCGGCGTCGTGGTCGCGGTCAAAAACGAATTGGGTCTCCCCATCCGCTTCATAGGTGTGGGCGAGGGCATAGAAGACCTCCAGCCCTTCGACGCGAGGAGCTTCTCGGAGGCGCTTCTGTAAATCAACGAAGAAAAAACACGGGGTTTCGGCTCCGTGTTTTCATTTGCTCATTTCAGTTTCTGCACGCCGTTCACGTCGATCATCGTCTCTCCCCCGAGGAGGAGCTCGTCGACCGTAACGAATGAATACCCGTTCGCCTGCGCGGTCTCGATGAGGGTGGGCAGATACTCCTCTATCTTGTATCCGTTATTGTGGCAGAGTATCACGGCGCCGTCGTGGAGCTTCGGCAGGACCGAATCGAGTATGGTCTGCGAGCTGCGTTCGGGCTTCCAGTCGATGGTATCGATATCCCACTGGATGGGCTCGTGCCCGGAAGCGCGGACAGCGAGTATGACTCTGTCGTTGTATTCCCCGAACGGGGCGCGGAAGAGGGTCGACCTCTCCCCCGTTATGCTTTGGAGGGCGTCGTCGAGATCGCTTATCTCCTTCTTTATCCTCTCTTCCGTGAGCTCGGACATGTGCGGATGCGTCATCGAATGGTTCCCTATGGAATGGCCCGCCCTGTGTATCGCGAGGACCTGATCGGGGTATGCGGTCACCCATGAGCCGCAGAGGAAGAAAGTCGCTTTCACGTTGTACTTCGAGAGCGTTTCCAATATGAAGGGGGTCTTGTCGTCATCCCACGCGGCGTCGATCGTGAGGGCTATCTTCCCGTCGCTTCGCTCAACGGAATAGACCGGCAGCTCCTTATGGAGCCCCGCCAGGACGTCCGCCTCATAGATATCTTCTGATGAAAGCAGGCCGGTCCGCGGCGCCGTCTGCGCCGCGGAAGCTGCTTCGCGGGCGGGCTCAGCGGCTCCGGTCTTTTCGGGCTTGTTTTCGACGGCGTGCCCGCCCCCGCACGAAAATGCTAAAGCGATCGCGCATGCGATAAAAGCCGCCAAAACGGCGGCCGAGATCAGCAGGTTCCTTTTTGTTATAACGAATATCCTCATCCTTGCGCCTCCGGTTTTTTGTTCGGTCAATTCTATGCCGGAGAAGCCCGGAAAATACTTTGAGCCGTGCGGCTTTGGTATCAGAACTTCATTACGCGGACGGAAGGGGTCGTTATCTTTATGACGCGCACGCGGTTGGGCGCTACAAGGCGCGACATGATCCTGTCCCCGTATTCGGAGGCGAGAGTCGCGGTATCCTTATTTGAAGCGATTATCGTCGCCCTGCCGAGATCCTGCCTCTCGCAAATGAGGGAAAGCAAAGTCTCTATCGTGACGTTCGGTATGAGCGGCTCCGTGCCGAGATCGTCTATGAGCAGAAGCTCGGGTATCGTGAAATCGGGGCGTTCGGCGCTGTAATCGCGAATGGATTCCATTACGCGGTTTACGAGCCTGTTCGCGGTGAGCTTCAATACGGAATGCCCGTTTTTAAGCACCTCGCCGCCTATGCAGTTGAGAAGATAGGTCTTGCCGACGCCGGGCGCGCCGATGAGGAGCATATCCGGCTGATCGTTCTCGGGGAAGCTCCCGGCGTATTCGCGGCAGAAGGCGAATATTCGCTCGCTCGCGCGATGCTCCTTCGGGTCGGCAATGAGGTCGTGACGGAAGGCTTCGAAGCTCTCGCCCGCGTTCAAGCCGGAGCCCGAGAAGCTTTTATCTATAAGAAGCTGCCCCACGCAGGAGCACATGCGCCCCTCGTAAACACCCGTGTCACGGCAAACAGGGCAGGTGTAATGGGGCCCCAGGAAATCCGCTCCGAGCCCGCATTCCTCAAGGCCGCGTTTCAGTTCCGATTCCATAGCGGATATTTCTGTCTTCGCAAGCGCCTTGAGCGCCTCGGCGTCCTTCGGGGAGGCCATTATCTTTTCCCCGTATTCAAAAGCCGTCTGCCTGATCCGATCCGCCAGCCGGGAAAGCTCCGGCTGCTCCGCGGAGAGGCGCAGCTCGTTCGACCTTTGAGCGCGGAGCATCCTGCTCTTCCTTCTGGAGAGCTCGTCGTCCACTTCCTTGCAGAAATGCAGTCTATTCTTCATCATCGTAGAATTCCTCACCGGTGCTTATGCCGAGCTTTTTCAGCTCCTCGTCGGTATATCTGCCGCCGTGTATGTAATTGAGAGCGCGTCCGACCTGCGCGGCTCTCCCCGCGGGGCGGGAACCGTTCCGCTCGTGGTACTCCCTCGCCTCACGAAGCGAACCTATTCCGTGCTCGCTCCAATCCTTCAATATTGACTTGAACCTCACAAACGGCCTCTGATCCCCGTTGGAAAGCTCCGCGGCGTAGAGTATCATCTCGGCGTTCATGTGCCTTTCCAAACAGTATTCGCTTATGAGGCGCCTCTGTTCCCCGTTCGGGCGCGAAGCGAGCCCCGCCCGTTTGAACGCCTGCCGCGCGAGCTCGATCATCATGTCCTCGCGCTTCGCGGCCTCTTCGACCGCATTCATGTCGATCCTGCCGGTCTCGTGCCACTCCTTCAAAATGGAGTCGAGATAAGCGAAGGTCATCTTCTCTGCTGCGGTCATCTTTTGCAGGGCGGCGTCAACGACCTCCCGGGTCAGGCCCCATGCCTTCGTCCATTTTTCATAGAGGGCGAGCTCCGCTTCGGTGGGCCTGCGGCTCATGTGCCAGCTCTTAAGTATGCGGGCGGCTCCCGTCTTCAGAAGCTCCTCCTCATCGAAGTGCTCCGATACGGCTTCCTTCGTGAGGGCGGACTTGCCTGCGAGGGTCTTTGCGACGGCGTCCATGTATGAGACGCTCGTCCTTGCCCCCTTAGTTTCAAGGCAGCGGCGGAAAAGCTCGATCGCGGCGTCCTGCTCGAAGCCGAACACGTCAAGCCAATCGTACATCTTTTTAAGCTCCGCCCCCGATATCATTCGGGTGCCGGCGGCTTCCTGTATGCGCCTGACGAACTCGCCGTATCTCGCCCCCGCCGTATCGACGGCGCCCTTTGAAAGCGCTTCCTTCACGTTGAGGTACATTATCTGCAGCGGCTCCTCGCCTATGACGCGGATGATCCCCGCGCTCTCCCAATACGAGAAGGCGGCTCTCACGTCCGTTTCGCTCATGCCCAGGGCGGCGGCGATATCCTCATCAGCGGAATGGGAGGACGACAAAAGCATCAGCCCGTAGAGATAGACCTTGACGGCGGCTTCCGGCGCGGAGGGCATGAAGTTGGCTATGAATACGTTTTCAACGGGAGTCACGCCCAACAGCTCCCTGTCCTTTAAAAAAATAACGCCGTTCATCGGGGCCTCCTTGCAGAATAAGAAAAAGCAGATCCGCCTTTAATAATATTATACCATACCGCATGGGCTCCGTCAATCTTCGGAAGTGAAATTCAGAACAAATTTTCGCACTCCGTTCTTTCAAAATATATTTGCTCTGCGCTGTGCTATGATGTATAATGTATTGGATTAAATTTGAGAGGAGATGGTCTCATCAATGGATGATGGCAGTATATGGCGATGTTTTGCATCTGTTATGCCATCCGCTGCTTCAAGTGAAGCAGGAAATCTCACACTTCTGACCCATGCGGTTTCCGGGTCAAATTCGAGGTTGATAATCGTATACGCAGTTCTTTTGGTGCTTTTCCTTGTGATAAGCTCCTATTTTGCGTCCTGCGAGATCGCGCTGGCCTCGGTCAACAAGGTACGAATGAAGTCCTATGCGGAGGACGGGAACAAGCAGGCCAAGTACGTGATGTACATATTGAACAATTTCGACAAGGCCCTCACCACCCTGCTCATAGGAAACAATCTCATGCATATCGGCTGCTCGGCTCTTTCCGTTCTGATAACGAGGCAGCTCTTCGCAGGAGCCGGCCCATCGGTCCTTGCCGCGGCGCTGACAGTCTCGACCGTCATAATCACGCTCGTCGTGTTCTTCTTCGCCGAGATGCTCCCGAAGGCCTACGCCAAGGCCTGCAACGAGAAGTATTCGCTCGGCATAGGGCATTCGCTCTACATACTCATGAAGGTGCTGACCCCGCTCTCCGTCGTATTCTCGGCGATAGGGCGCGGGATAGGCAAGCTCTTTATCAGGGGCGGCGAGGCTCCCTCCGTTACGGAGAACGAGCTCGTCGACATAATCGAAACATTCAAGGATGACCGCGAGGAGGATGACGAACAGGAGGACGCGACCGCAGAGCTGATGGTGAACGTCATAAAATACTCCAGCCGCACGGTCAGCGAGTGCTACACCCCGTGGGATCAGGTCGAGAAGCTTGACGAATCCCACCCCATAGAGGATCAGATAAAACAGCTCAAGCAGACCGTTCATTCGCGTCTGCCCGTCGTCAATTCGAAGGGCAACGTGATAGGCGTAGTGCTTATAAGGGCCTTCTTCCGCGAATACGTGAAGCTTCACGACAAGCTCGATCTCGTCGATCTGCTCGACACGCCGTACTTCGTCCGCCCCGATATGCCCGTTGACGAGCTGCTGCTCGATCTTTCAAAGAGCCGCACGCACATCGCTTTCGTCAGCGAGAGGAGCGACATACTCGGCATTATAACCGTTGAGGACATACTCGAGGAGCTCGTCGGCGAGATATTCGACGAATACGACCCCGAAGCCTCCGAAAGCCCCAAGGAGGTGAAAGCGCAATGATCTTCGCATACATAGGCGCCCTGATAGTTCTGATAGTGCTTTCAGCCGTGTTCTCGGGCTCGGAGATCGCGTATTCCTCCCTTAACGAGAAGCGCCTCCGCCACATGGCCGAGGAGGAAAACGACCGCAGAGCCGGTACGGCGCTCCTCAATTATTCACGATATGACGATCTGTTAAGCACCATTCTCATCGGCAACAATTTCGTCAATCTCGCCTCTTCGACGATAGCGACGGAGCTGTTTATAATGCTCCTCGTCGAGACGAACGTGATGAGCGAGAACCTTGCCGCCGTGATCTCGACAGCCGTCATGACTGTGCTGATCCTCATATTCGGCGAGATCACGCCGAAACTCGTCGCAAACAGGAACCCCGATCACTACGCCGTAAAACAGGCTCCTTTCCTGCGCGTGCTGAGGTTCGTTTTCTACCCGCTCGTCAAGGTCGTGACCTGGATAGTCAAGCGTTGCTCCTCCCTTTGGGAGAAGAACGTGACGGACGATTCGAACGTCACCGAGGAGGAGCTCTCCGACATAATCGAGACCGTCGAGGAGGAGGGCGTCATCGACGAGCATACGAGCGATCTGCTCCAGTCCGCGTTGGAATTCCCGGATATTTACGCATATGAGATAATCACGCCGAGGGTCGATATGGTCGCGGTCGACATAGACGACGATCAGGACGAGATAATCGAGACCATACTCAACTCGAACTTCTCGCGGATCCCCGTTTACGAGGACAGCATCGACAACATAATCGGCGTCATCCACCTCAACGAGGTCCTGAAGGCCATCGCCGACGGGACAGAGCTCAACATCCGCGAGCACATGCTCCCCGTTTGCTATCTGCACAAGACGACCATACTCCCCCAGGCTCTGCGCGAGCTGCGCGAGAGGAAGCTCCATCTTGCGATAGTCACCGACGAATACGGCGGGACAATGGGCCTCCTCACGATGGAGGACATTCTGGAGCAGCTCGTCGGCGATATTTGGGACGAAACGGACGAGATCGAGGATGAGCTCGTCAAGATCTCCGACGATACTTACGAGTGCGACGGTGACATGCGCATCTACGACCTGCTCGACGAGTTCGAGATCGACGACGACGATTTCGATGACGACAACGCCACGGTCGGCGGCTGGGCGATAGAACAGCTCGGCGGCTACCCGGCGAAGGGCGAATCGTTCGACTTCGAGAACCTCACCGTGACGGTAAAGCAGATCCAGAACCTGCGCGTCACGAGGCTGCTCATAAAGGTCCACGAGAAGCCCCCCGAGGAGGACGAGGACGACATCGACTGGGAAAAGAAGGAAGACTGACAGCACGAAAGCCCCGCGGCAGTTCACTCCGCGGGGCTGTTTTTGGTTTTAGTTCATTCCGTCAGTATCCCCTCCGCGGGGATGCGCCTCACCCTGCCGTAAGGGGTCCTCACCCTGAAGGCGGCGCTGCCTCCGACGATCCTTATCCCGGCAAAGAGGGCTTTTGCCATGAAGCCGCGCTCCTCCGCGGAAAGCTCCGGGAACCGGTATGCCCTTGAGAAGAATTCCTCCGTTTCCTCCCGCGGGAGGGTGTAAAGCTTCATTTCATCGGCCGTTCTTCTTACCTGCATTCCGAGCACGTTCTTCATATCGGCCAAAACATCCAGCCTTTCGAAAAGCTCTTCGCTTTTCGCTCCGCTTCTCAATTCACCGAGCGAATCGGAAAACCGCGTCAGGGTCTCATCACGAAGCTTCTCCGCCTTTAGAAGAGCATTCGACGCGTTTTCGGCTTCGGCTTCGCAGAAGTCCGCGAACGCCCCGCGTGAAGCAGCGGTGCCCCAGACGGCGTTGATCGCGGCCGAAGCCGCCCGGTCGAGGGCTTCGGCGTCTATCGCATACTCCGTTGTGCGTCCGTGAGACCGCTTTGCCGATTCATCGCGGATGATGCGAAAGGACCTGTCCGCGCGGATGAGCCCCCGCAGAGGCTCCTCGGCAGGAGGGGCTTCCCGTCCCCGCTCATATCTCTCCCCCGCTTTAAGCCAGAGATCGTATTCGATGAGCGGCGGAAGGGAGTAGCCCTTCTTCGATCTCGCGCCGATGTAACGCTCGTTGCGAAGTATGGTCTTTACCGTCATGAGAGTGGGGCGCCTATCCGGGCAGATCGATCGAACGAGCTCCGTTATCTCCTTGATCGGCCTCCCTTCGGCATAGGCCGCAAAGGCCGCCCTCACCGCCTCCGCTTCGCGAGGTTCGGGGATGGCGGCGCCGCTGTTCATTCGGTAACCGAACGGCGGCACGCGTTTAAAATCCGCGCTCCTCTCATATCGCGGGAGCTTTGTTCCCTGCGCGACCTCCCATATCTCAGGCAGGGAAAAGAACCTCGATACGGCGCAGGCTATCTCCCTGCGCGGGTCGGGCCCCGAGCCGTCGAGAGTGACGAGCTTCGCCCCGTTCCTTTCGATGAACAGCTTCATTTCAAGGCAGAGATACCTGTCCGGCGCAAGCTCCCCGAAGGAGGGCGTGACGACGACCTGCGCCCTTTGCAGCTTTATCACGCTCTGCAGCGAACGGAACGCGCGGTAAGGCACGCCATCCGTTTCAATGACGCCGATAAGCTCCGCGTTTCTTTTCTGCACAAAATCACGAATGGGAGCGCATTCCTCCGAAGCGCTCCCGCAAAAGCCCACTGCTTTCATTACGATCCCATGTACTCCCTCATCAGATCCATCCATGTGGGGCCGAAGCTCAGATACCTTTCGAAAAACGCTCTGCATTCCTCGGGCTCCGAAGGATCGGCCGTCCGGAATATGTCGTAAAAGTACGAATAACCGATCGCATAGCTCATCGAATAGAAGGGCATTGTGACGGCGTACTCATAGAAGATATCCGCAGCGTCCTCCGCTCCGTATTCGGAGAGGAACTCCTCCACGTCCTCGAACGACCATCCTTCACGGTTGACGCGGATGCTGACGTATGCGGGAACGAACACGTTGAAGAATATGCTCTCGGAACAGACGGCGGTGCAGTATTCGCGCCCGATCTCGGAACAGTGCTTCGCCGTGAAATCCTCCGTAAAAACGGTCCAGCCCTCGGCATAGCCGGTGGGTTCCAGCACCTGCTGCGAGAGGGAGAACCCGCCGTTGTTCCTTGTATTGAGGTACTGGTACATGTGCCCGGGGATGGATTCATGCGCTATGGTTAAGAGATCGTCAGAGCCCTCGTCCGCCCTGTTTATGAGCATGAGGTTGTCATGGAAATCATCAAAGGCGGGGATGAGATACGCCGCGGGGCTGAAATCATCGGCGATATCCTCGGGAACGTCGATGTATTTGAGGGAATACTCCGGCATCGGGGGGTAGTATTCCTCCGCAAAACCCTTCAGCCATTCGAGATTCTCCTCTATGGAGCCGAAGCCGATCTCCTCTCCCGCGGAGTATTTTTCGGTGATATCGTCGCCGCCGTATACGAGCGCAAAGCAGAGATCGGAAAACACGGCGTTGCCCATGTTTTCAACGAGCTCCAGGACGGTATCCATATCGTCCATAGTCGCGCCCTCGTCGCGCGCCTTCAATTCAAAATAGGCCTTCGCTTCCGCGCTCCTTTCGGATGCGCCGACAAAAGCCGTACAATCCGCCCGGTGCGCTTCGAGAGTATCGGCAAGCCGCTCGTACGCAGGCAGAAGCCCGTTCAAAACGAGATCGCGGTTCCTCTGCCTGAATCCCTCGCACTGCGATCCCGACGCGCCGAGAGCCATCGCCTTTTCCAATACGGTCTCGAAATACGGGATGAGGAAGCAATCCTCCCCCTTTTCGGCAAAGGCTCTGCAGGAGGCCGTTACCTGATCGAGCGCCTTTTCACACATGAACAGCCCGTGCTCGGCCTTGCCTTCCTCGAATTCGGCGATCTCGCCGAGCAGGCGCGGCATATCCTCTATCAGACAGAGATACGCCTCCACGTCCGCCAATTCCCTTACGTTGAAGCAGACCATCCCGAGGGGCAGAGTCGTGTGATACCCGTTCAGCGGGGTGAGCGGCTCGTCATAATAATAGTAATCCTCATACTGAAGCTGTACTTCGAAGGTCCTTTTCAGCGAGTCATACGCCGCTCTTTCGGGGAACGCGAGCGCGTCCCGGTCGATATCGGAGAGCAGCCCGAGCACGCGGCGCGAGAACGCCATCGAGGAGACGTGCGCATCATAACCAATGCTTCCCCAACCGCGCTCAACGTCATCGGGATCGATGCCGAATCTGCCGGGATCGCCTGCAATGAGCTGATTGTATGAATCGCCGCTCGTCGTGACGAGCTCGCGGAAGAGATCCATGTCGAGCCGCGCGAGAGCTTCCGAGGCGTCTTTATCGCCCGGAACGGCGGTCGGAACGGCGGCCTCGGTCGGCGCGGGGGTATCCGCCTCCGTTTGGTCGGGAACGCCGTTTTGACAGCTCCTTCCGAAAAGGGTGCAGTTCGTGAATGAGAAGCTTAAAAGCGCCGCGAGAAGTACGCAGAGAAAACCTTTCATATACCTCCGAACGATCAGTAGCCGAGCGAAGCGGCGTGTTCATAGAGCATGTCGAGGTTCCGTTCAACGAGCTCAATCAGCACGAGATCGGGCTCCAGCTCTTCGATGTAATCGAGCTTATAGGGGAAGTAGCTGTTCATGCTGAGCCTGCCGACGGCGGTGCTCAGTATGGGCTGCAGGGATCTCCCGAACGAATCATGGTAGACGAGCAGAGTCAGCTCGTTCTCCTCCGAGGTCGTCTCGATCTCCTTATCCCTATCAAAGTTTATGGGCCTCTTCGACTTATATGAATCGGGAAGAGGATAGATGATGCGCTCCTCGGGGTATTCGGTCGAAGGGTAGACGAAGTTGTGCAGATCGCCCGTGCGGTCATACTCGACGGTATAGTCCCGCGGATCGTATCGGCGAAGGCCGAACTCCTCCGCTATGCTGTTGTAAACGAGCATCGCGCCGAAATTGTTCCAATGGGAATCGTGCTCGTAGTAGACGGTACGTTCCTCCTTGGCTTCAAGGAGTATGGCCTTCGCGTCGATCACGGGAATGCCTCGCTCCTTCAGGGCCGCGGTCAGCATATCGATATTGCGCGGGGCGTCCGTCACGTACAGGCGGGAGGGCATATACTCGGGGTAAATGCTCGCCTTGTTCGGCGCGGTCATGAACGCGAATTTGCCGCCGCGCGATCTTACCTCCGCCATTATATCGGCAAGGAAGTTCACGATCGAGTCTATCTGCCCGGGAGTGAGCTGATTTATGCCGAGGTGATCGTCCGTCGTTTCGGCGTAGAAAATGTGGTTTTTCTTTCCGATGACTGCGTTCGTGCCGTTGAAATCGGAAAGCAGGGCGACGTCCGCCGCATTGAAGGCTGTGACGAGGTACTCACGGAGGGCGAATCGATCCTCAACGTAATCGTCAAGCCGGCTTGTAAACTCCTCGTTGAAGGAGCCGTCCGTGAAGAGCTTCGGCATCTGCGCCAAAGGGCGGTTTTCGCGGTTGGCGTTTTTATAGCCGCAGAACATCAGCACCGAGGGCACGAGGCAGGCGGCGATAACAATAACAACAAATATCAAACGAAGTGTTTTCACGGCCGCCTCCTTAGAATTTGGTATAGATCGAGGGGTTGTAGTTGCCCGAAGCTATGAAGAACACGCAGAGCACGAACAGCACGAGCGCCGCCGAATAACGGAGCGCCGCACGGAGCTTCGGCCTGCCCGCAAGGCGGGAATCGACGAGCGAGGCGGCCGGGGTCGCCGCGACGAAGGATACCGCGAGCACGGCGAGAACGGTGGGCTTGAATACGGCGGAAAGCGCGGCAACGGTTTCCGGGGCAATATCAAAGCCCGAGAACATGTTTCTTATCATCGCCCAGGCATATGCCATGTTGGGCGAGTTGAATATCACGAACCCGACGGTGACCGCGATGATGGTATAGACCCACGTTACCGGCTTCGGCAGGCGGAACTTCGTTTTCTTCACGTAGTTTTCACCGAGGAGGAACAGCCCGTTATAGGCTCCCCAGACAACGAACGTCCAGTTGGCGCCGTGCCAGAGCCCCGTCAGAAGGAAAACGATTATCTTGTTGACGCCCGTCCTGAAGGCGCCCCTGCGGTTGCCGCCGAGAGGGATATAGACGTAATCGCGGAACCAGCGCGAGAGCGTTATATGCCACCTGCGCCAGAAATCCGTCATGCTGTACGCGATATAGGGATGGTCGAAGTTTTCGGGGATGGTGAAGCCAAACATGAGCCCGAGCCCCACCGCCATGCGGGAATAGCCCGCGAAATCGAAGTATATCTGCATCAGGAAGCAGATCGCCCCCGCCCACGCGTAGGCCGCGTTGAGGCCCGAGGCCTCTATGCCGAACACGAAAGCGGTGACCCTGCCCATCGTATTGGCGACTATGAGCTTCATCGCAAGACCGATTATGAAGTGGCGCAGACCCTCCGCCGCGCCCTCGAGAGTCAGCTTTCTTTCCGTGAACTGCCGTTCGATAGTCGACCAGCGGATTATCGGCCCCTGGACGAGCTGCGCGAAGAACGAGATATAGAGCAGGAAATGCCCGAAATTCCTCGTGGGCTTTATATCGCCGCGATAGGAGTCTATGACGTAACTCAGAGCCTGGAACGTGAAGAAGCTGATGCCGAGCGGGCTCAATATCTCCGGCACGGGCAGCGCCGCTCCGAAAACTCCGTTTACGGTCTCAACGGCGAACGCCGCGTATTTGAATACGGCGAGCAGACCGATATTGAATACCGCGGCAAGTATGAGCGCGGGTTTTTTGCGCCCCTCCCCCTTTGCCGCCATGAGCGCAAAAAGATAATTGACAAGCGCCGACAGGCACATGAGGGGAACGTAATACACGTTCCCCCATGCGTAGAAAACGATGCTTGCCAATATCAGCAGCCAGTTGCGTACCTTCGTCCACGGAAGAACGAGGTGCAGAAGGAACACGACCGGCAGGAATATGAACAAAAAATTAGCTGAAGCGAATTCCAAGAGCGTTGCTCCTCATCAGTTGGAATAGCTGGGAGAATAGATGAAGATGTTGGAAACGGTATCGCCCTCGAACTCGAACTGGATCCTCATCTCGGAGATGTCTGCGTCCGTGCCGGATTCGGTATAGGTCAGATACCCGTCGTCAAAATATTTCTCACCGTAGGCGGCGATGACCTCTTCACGGGACGCGCCGACGGTTATGTTCCTCGTGGTGGAGTAGGCGGGACCGGTTATGGTGAACATCTCGATGACGTCCTTCCCGTCAACGGGAACGGTGCTGACGGTGATGCCTTCGTAGGTGAAGGTCTTGTCATAGCCGTCGTAAACGCAGCTGATGGTCTGATCCTCCTCGCAGTCGGTCCCGAGAGCGGAGAGCACCTCCGCGCTGTCGACGCGGACGGGGTAGGTCTTCCCGTCGATGACGACGGCCATGTCGAAATCGTTCGAGAAGGGCTTGCCGGTCATATCCTCGCCGGTCTTTTCGGTCTCGGCGGGATCGGTATTTTCGGCTGTTTCGGTGTTCACGGCGGGATCGGGAGTCTTGCCGCTTTCGGGATCGACCTTTGAGGTGCAGGCCGCGAGCAGCAGTACCATGAGCGCCGCGAGCGTCAGCGCGAAGATCTTCTTGACTTGTTTCATTTTATTTTCCTCCGTTAGTGATTCGTTTACGGTGTATCGAAGCCGAGCTGGCTTGCCGTATATCTGGGTATGTCCTTCATGTTGATATCCATAACTATGAAGGAGGGGTAATCAACGTCCGAGAAATGCCACCACTCGGTGTTGATGAGCTTGAATCCGCTCTCGAGCATCACGTTCGTCATGTAATCGACGTTCCTCTGCTGCTCGGGGGTCCATTCATCGCGGCTCGTGCGGTATACCCTCTTCGTGAAGGTATGCATCGGAGTCGGGAATTCGAGCTCCTTACCGTCCGGACCGATGAGGGTTATATCCACCGCGGCCGCCCTGTTATGGTTCGAGGCGCTGTTGTAGGGGTTGGCGATGTAGGCCGAATTCTGAACGATGTCGTAGAGTATGAACTGCACGGACTTTGGACGGTAGCTGTCGTAAAGCTTCAGCGTGTAGCCGTCCCTGCGGAAACGCTTCGCGGCTTCGGCAAGCTTCCTCGCAGTGGGGACCTGCAGCACCGGGACGGGCCTTTCGTAGAGGACCTTTCCGGTAAAATTCTTGTCAGTCCCGAATATCTGATAGACCTCGATATCCGGTATGAGCAGCCTGACGTCTATGAGCTCGGAGGTGAGCGTCACCGGGGTCACCCCGTCATCCTCATAGATGATGTTGCCCTGAGCGTCCTTCGCGTACTCATACATCGGCGGCAGATAGCCGTAGAGCTCCTCGTTCGCGGGGACGAGATAATTCGTGTAGCAGTAACAGATCTGCCCATCGTAAATGGCCTTCAGGAACTGATCGTTCTCCGGGCCGATGACGCTTATCCTGTCCTCGTAATGGATCTGCGCGATGACGCTGCTGTTTATGTCCGGAGCGCTCCTCAGGTTGAGGTCGTTCACGCGGCATTTATACTGCGCCGTTACAAGAGGGGTCGCGCTGGGCTCAGCCGTGGGAACAGGAGTCGGCGCCTCCGTCGGCACGGCGGTCGGAGCCGGGCTCGGCGTGGGAGCGGAAGTCTCCTCCGCGGGAGCGGAAGGCTCCGGAGTGCCCGAATCGGTCTGCTTATCGGGGGCAAAAACGCAACCCGCGGCCGTGAGCATCAGCACAAGAAGCAGTATCGCGATCGTTCTTTTCATTATCAATCTCCGTTCAAAGCGTCAACATCCGTCGGGTCGTAACCCTTCTTCTGGATGGGAGGCACGTCCGCGCTCGTCGTTCCGCGCGGGGAGCCGTTGACTATCTCGAGCTTCGTCCCCTCCGGGCAATTGTTGTAGATGAATTTGGCGGCCTCCGTCACCATGCGGAGGCAACCGCCGGTGCTGTCCGTGCCGATGCCCTTGTCCCCGCTGTAATAGCTGGGCCAGATCCTCGAGGGATCCTGCGCGCCGTACATCGGCGAATGAACGAACAGGTTCCCCCAATACGGGGTCGCGTACTGGGCGCTCCCGCCGAGGGGGAAATCATGCCAGCGCTCGCGATCTCCCGAAAGGGTAAATATGCCCGTCGGAGTCCTGTTCCCGCCGTGAGCAACCTTGTAAACGCCGACGACGACGGTATAATTGTAATTATCGTCCTTGCCGTAGATGGTCAGCGTATGAGAGCCCTTCTCGACGTAGAGGTAATAAGGATGGTCCGGATCGGGATCCCCGGGCGGCGTGGGCTCGGGAGTATCCGTGGGAACGGGCGTCGGAGTCGAAACGGCGGTCGGCGCGGCGGTCACAAGGGGCTCGCCCGTATCATTGACGCCGACAACGTCGGGCTGTTCGGTCGTTTCGCCGCATCCGACGAGAAGAAGCATGACGGCAAGAAGCATTAAAATCAACAACGGTTTTGTATATTTCATCATAGTCTCCCATGTTACAGTTCTGTCCTTCATTATAACATACCCGTTACGCCAATTCAATCAAAATTTGCCGCGGAGAAAATATTTTATAATTGAACAGACGCTCCGTTTATGTTATAATAAAATGATGCAGGTAAAGAAGGAGCCTCTGTTATGAAACACCCGGTCACGGGAGTCGATCCCGATTCCATAGCCGACGAGCTCGGCATACGCCCCGGATGGAAGCTCGTCTCCGTAAACGGAGAGACCATCCGCGACGTTATCGATTATGAGCTCTTCACGAACAACGAGCGCATCACCGCCGAATTCGAAACGGCGGAAGGCGAGCTCGTCATTTTTGATATCGAAAAGGAGATATGGGAGCCCCTGGGGCTCAACTTCGGGTCGGGGCTGATGAGCCCCGTGCGCCAATGCGCCAACCACTGCGTTTTCTGCTTTATCGATCAAATGCCCCGGGGCCACCGCGGCACGCTCTATTTCAAGGACGACGATTGGCGGCTCTCGCTCATAATGGGCAATTACGTCACTCTCACGAACGTTTCCGACACGGAATTCCGCCGGATACTCGAAAGGCGCGTAAGCCCGCTTTATATCTCCGTCCATGCGACGGACGGCGCGGTCAGGAAGACGATGATGCGTTCGAAGAACGCCGACCGAATAATGGAACGTCTCACCGCTCTCCATGAGCACGGGCTGAAATTCCACACGCAGATAGTCCTCTGCCCGGAGCTGAACGGCGGAGAGATCCTCAAAAGGACGCTTCGCGATCTTAAGTCGCTTTCGCCCGAGGCGCAGTCGGTCGCCGTCGTGCCGGTAGGCCTCACGAAGCACCGTGAGGGGCTCTTCCCTTTAAAGCCCATGAGCCGGGACGACGCGCGCGAAGCTATCCGCATTGTCGAGGAATTCAGGGCGGAGTACGGCGCGGAGGACTTCGCCTTCTGCTCGGATGAGATGTATCTGCGCGCGGGGTACGAGCTGCCGCCCTACGAATACTACGGCGCGTTCGATCAGATCGAAAACGGCGTCGGGCTCTTCCGACTGTTTGAGAGCGGCTTTATCGAGGCGCTCGGGGAGCGCTCTCCCCTGCCCCGCCGCGTGGAGCTCGATTCCGTCTGCGGAACGGCGATATCCGGCTGTATGAGGGAGCTGTTCTCAAAGCTCGAACCGTACAACATCTCAGTAAACGTGCACGCCGTCCGGAACGATTTCTTCGGCGAAAGCGTTACCGTCTCCGGCCTTGTGACGGCCGGGGATATAATCCGGCAGGAGTTGGGCCGGCTCACGGGGGAAGCCTTGCTTATGACCTCGTCGATGCTCCGTGAGATGGACGACGTGTTCCTCGACGGGATGCATCTCCCCCGGCTTTCCGACGAGCTCCATATGCCCGTATACCCGATGCCCTCGGACGACGGGGAGAGATTCGTCTCCGAATTATTCGAAATAACCGAAAGGCTGATAAAAGAATGAAACCCTTAGTTGCGATAGTAGGACGCCCCAACGTGGGCAAATCCACGCTCTTCAACCGCATAGTCGGCAAGCGCATTGCCATTATAGAGGACACCCCCGGCGTCACCCGTGACAGGATCTACGGCGATGCGGAGTGGCTCACGCATTATTTCACCGTCATCGACACGGGCGGTATAGAGCCCGATACGGAGGATATAATCCTCGCCCAGATGCGCAGGCAGGCGGAGCTCGCGATCGAGACCTCGCACGTCATAATATTCGTCGTGGACGGGCGCGAGGGGCTGACCGCCGCCGATATGGAAGTCGCGGAGATGCTCCGCCGCTGCAAGAAGCCGATAGTGCTCGCCGTCAATAAGGTCGATCACGTCAAGTACGAGGATACGGCCTATGATTTCTATTCCCTCGGGATAGGCGATCTCGTCACCATTTCCGCCGAGCAGGGCCTCGGCATAGGGGATCTTCTTGACGAGGTGTGCAGGTTCTTCCCCGCTATAGAGGAGGACGACGGCGGCGACTCCGTCTCGATAGCCGTAGTCGGAAAGCCCAACGTGGGCAAATCCAGCCTCGTTAACGCGCTGCTCGGGCAGGAGCGCACCATCGTTTCGAACATACCCGGCACGACGCGGGACGCGATAGACACCCCCTTCCGATACAACGAAAAGGATTACGTCCTCATCGACACTGCCGGCATACGCCGCAAGCGCGCCGTCGGGGACGAGAACGTCGAGCGTTACTCCGTGATAAGGTCGCTTGCCGCCATACGCCGCTGCGACGTGGCGCTGATCGTTGTCGACGCGGAGCAGGGTCTCTCCGAGCAGGACGTCCGCATCGCGGGCTACGTCCACGAGGAGGGCAAGGCGAGCGTGCTCATAGTGAACAAGTGGGATCTCATCGAGAAGGATACTCACACGGTAGAAAAATTCAAGAAGGATATGCTGACCGATCTCGCCTTCATGAGCTATGTGCCGATGCTCTTCATCTCGGCAAAGACGGGTCAGAGGGTCCAGCGCGTCATGGAGCAGGCGAACGCCGTCCTTTCACAGGCGCAGACGCGCATCACGACGGGCATATTGAACGACGTCATCGGCGAGGCGGTCACGATGTCGGAGCCGCCCTTTGTCAAGGGCAGGAAGCTGCGCATCTACTACAGCACACAGGCCTCCGTTATGCCGCCGACTTTCATTATATTCGTCAACGACGCCGAGCTGATGCACTTCTCATACCGCCGCTATCTCGAGAATTACATCCGC
This sequence comes from Clostridia bacterium, assembly GCA_017509785.1. Classification (GTDB taxonomy): domain Bacteria; phylum Bacillota; class Clostridia; order Christensenellales; family CAG-138; genus UBA3857. Next base: position 108,998 of record JAFWOT010000012.1, on the reverse strand, counting down.
AAATCCTTCAAGCTCGATTCCGTTCCCATCCGCCTCATAATCAGAAACAGGGCGGAAAGCGATAACAACTGAATATCCTCCCCGCAGGCACGGCGCTCTGCGGGGTTTTTTTCGCCTTCGTCATTTTGAGAAGCGGTGCAGCATAGGCTTTACCGAATCGAAAACCGAAGGGAGACTGCCTAATGGAAAGAGCGGAACTTTACCGCGATATCGCGCAGAGGACGCAGGGCGACATATATATCGGAGTCGTCGGTCCCGTGCGGACGGGGAAATCAACGTTTATAAAGCGTTTTATGGATACTCTTGTGATACCGAATATAGAGAACGGGCATATACGCGACAGGGTCGTCGACGAGCTCCCGCAGAGCGGCTCCGGCAGGACGGTAATGACCACGCAGCCGAAGTTCGTGCCGAACGACGCCGTCAGCGTCAGGCTGGGCAGCGAAGAGGAGGCGGAACTTTCCGTGCGCATGATAGACTGCGTCGGCTTTATGGTGGAGGGTGCGCTCGGCGCTTTGGAGGAGGAGGCCCCGAGGATGGTGCGGACGCCCTGGTTCGACCATGATATCCCCTTTAACGAGGCGGCGGAGATCGGCACGAGAAGGGTCATCACGGAGCACTCGACCGTCGGGATCGTCGTGCTGACGGACGGTTCCGTCACGGGGATCCCGCGGGAAGCATACGAGCCCGCAGAGGAAAAGGTCTTTTCGGAGCTGAGGAGAACGGGCAAGCCCTTTGCCGTCATACTCAACAGCACGGAGCCCGAAAGCGAGGCCGCGCTCCGCTGCTCCGGGGAGATAGAGAAGAAATACTCGGTCAGCGTGCTCACCGTGGACGTGATGAACATGACCTCGTCCGATATAGGAAAGCTTCTCGAGAACGTGCTCTATGACTTCCCCGTCCGCACGCTGACGGTATCCCTGCCGCGCTGGGTCAGAGCCCTCGGAGCGGAGCACCCGCTCATGCGGGGCGTGCTTGACGCCGTGCGCGCCGCGCTGCCCGAAATTTCGAGGATGCGCGATCATGCGAAGCTCACGGAGCCTTTGAGCGGGCTTGCGGATATGCTCCCGCCTCGGCTCGAGGGGATGACGCTCGGCGACGGGGGCTTAGAGTACCGTCTTGAACCGAAGGAGGGCGTGTTCTATCGGATCCTCTCGGAGCAGTGCGGATGCGAGATCGCCGACGAATCCGAGCTGATGAGTTCGCTGAAGGAGCTCGTCCTCGCAAAGCGGGAATACGACCGCGTGGCTCAGGCGCTGAAGGCCGCTAACGAGTTCGGCTACGGGCTCGTTCCGCCGAAGATCGACGAGATGCAGCTCGACCGCCCGGAGATAGTCCACCACGGGAGCCGTTTCGGCGTGAAGCTGAAGGCGCACGCTTCCGGCCTGCATATAATAAGGGTCGATATCGAGAGCGAGGTCAACCCGCTCGTCGGCACGGAAGAGCAGGGCGAGGAGCTTGCTTCGTATCTCATGAACACGTTCGAGACCAGCCCGGACGAGATCTGGTCGACTAACATATTCGGCAAGCCCATCTACGATCTCGTGAAGGAGGGCATGACGGGAAAGATAAACAATCTCCCGCCCGAGGTGCAGCTCCGCCTGCGGGAAACGCTGAACCGCATGGTGAACGACGGCTGCAGCGGCCTCATCTGCATATTGCTGTAAATAAAAAGCGGTGCGGGGATCAGGATCCTCACGCGCCGCTTATTTCATTCATTTCAATACTCGTAGCCGCTCGGTTCGCCGAGGGGCCTGTCGAGAAGCTCCGGATGCGCGAATATGTGCTGAACGAGGCGGAAGCTCCTTGCAAAATAGAAGCCGTCCGCGATGCGCTCATCCAACGTCGCGCCGAAGTCCATGACGTCCCTTACCTGCTTCGTGCCATCCGGCATTATCATCTCCTGCTTGTGGATGGTGCCGAAGGTGACCATAATGCTGTTGGTACCATAGTTGTTGAGGTGATGATACACCGCAGGCGCCTTTATGGAACCGAGGTTGGAGCAGAGTATCGTCGTGTAATTCGTATCACCCTCGGTCAGAGCCTTCGGGGTCTTGCCCCAGAAATCGAGCCAGCGGATGATCTTGATGGCGATCATGAGAACGAATCTCGGCAGCCTTGCAAACGCGTCGATCGTCGCGTCGATGCCGCCCGTCGAGGTCTCCGATTTGCGGGTCTCCTTCACGTTGCCGTAAATCTTTTGGCTGACCGAATCGATGGTGTCCTCATCCTTCGGGACGAGCACCATGAGCGATTCCTCAGCTCCGTCGGCGAAGCGGCGCTTCACGATGAAGCTGATCGAGATCTCGTCGCGTTCATACATGCGGTAGCCCTGTATGAACCTGTTCATCAGCGGGCGCTCCTTCACCATGCGGGCGAGCGCCGTGACCGCGCAGTGGAACACCGTCGTCTTGTAGTCGGGATGCTCCGCGTTCTTCCTTTCGATCGCCTTGACGAGCTCCGTCACGTCCAGCACGTCCTGCAGGCAGACCTCGCATTCGGTGCGCTTCGGCATGAGGTATCCCATCACCGTCTGCAGCCCCGGAGCCTTGACGCGCCTTCCGTCGCGCCTGTCTCCCCATCGTCTCTTGGGCTTGTCCTTCCCTTTTTCCATACTTGCCCCCCGTAAGTTTATCAGAATTTAGCCATGAGCTCGTTGAGCTCGTAGAGCTTCCTATCGAATTCGTCCTTCATTTCGATCGCCTCGGATAGGGCGACGTCATAAATGCTGTTATGGCGGATGCCGACGGCGCGTCCGGCCTTGCCCTCGGCAAGGAGCTCGACCGCCCTTTGCCCGAGCTTCGCCGCGAGGACGCGGTCGAAGGCCGAGGGGTTGCCGCCCCTCTGTATGTAGCCGAGAACGGTAGCCTTGATCTCTACGTCGGTATGCTCGCGGACGTACTTGACGAAATCCTCCGCCCTGCCCGCTCCCTCGGCGATCATGACTATGCTCGTCAGCCTGCCGCGGAGCTTGTTCTGCGCGAGCCGCGTCGCCGCCTCATCCCAGGGGACGGGCACCTCAGGCACGAGAATGAGATCCGCCGCGCCGGCGATCCCTGCCCAGAGTGCGATATCGCCGCAGTTGCGGCCCATGACCTCTATTACGCCGACGCGGTCATGCGCGCGCATGGTGTCCCTGATCTTGTAGATCTCGTTGGTGACGTTGTTGACCGCCGTATCGAAGCCGATGGTGAAATCGGTATAGCCCATGTCGTTGTCGATCGTGCCGGGAATGCCGATCGTGGGGACACCCTTTTTAACGAGTTCCATGCAGCCCCTGAAGGAGCCGTCTCCGCCGATGACGACGAGCCCCTCTATGCCGTAGGCACGGAGCACGGAGATGGCCTTTTCTATGCCCTCCTCGGTCTTGAACACCTCGCTCCTCGCCGTCCTTAAAACGGTGCCGCCCTTATGCATCTTGTTCTCAACGGATTCATGGGTGAGGTAATCGACCCTGCCCTCGATGAGGCCCTTGTATCCGTGGTAGATGCCCATCACCTGCATCCCCATCGCGACGCCCGTCTTGAAGACGGAACGAATTGCGCAGTTCATGCCGGGCGTGTCGCCGCCGCTTGTTAAAACACCGATCCTTTTCATTGCTTTTTGCCTTTCTGTGCCTTTATTATTTGAGCTTTACGAATTTCACGTTATCGAACCCGAGAAGGTTCCTGAGTACCTCGAGCAGAGCCTCCGAACCGCTGACGCAGAGCTCCCTCGGGGCGAGCTGCTGTTTGCCCGTATCGGAACGGAAGAACAGCACGTCGTGGCTCCCGGGGTACCTGCGGAGCACCTCCGTCACCCTCTCGAGCTTCTTCGCGCTCTCCGCGTCGAAGCGGAGATAGAGCCTGTACCTTTCGGTCTTTTCGAGCATTGAGATCTCGTCTATCATTATCGTGTTCGCCTTATCCTCACGCATGGAGAGCCTGCCCGTCACCTTGACGGGGACGGCGTCCGTGAAGAGATCGCGGTATTTTGAGTACACCGTCGGGAAGGCGGCGAACTCCACCTGCCCTGTCATATCCTCGACCACGCCGTAGGCCATCATTCCGACGCCGGATTTGACCTGCCTCGTCCTTATCCCGCCGAGGAGCCCCGCGAAGGTGACCCGCTCGTTGTCACGAAAACCGGAGGAGCCGTCCGCTTCGGAGAGGCGCTTGCAGTCCGCGTTCATGAGACGGAGCGTCGATTCGTACTCCATAAGGGGATGCCCGCTTATGTATATGCCGAGGGCTTCCTTTTCCATAGAGAGGAGATCCCCGCGCGAATACTCTTCCGCGTTTTTCGGTATCTGCGCGGGAGCGGAAGCGGGCGTTTCCTCCCCGAACATATCGAAGAGCGAAAGCTGCCCGGACTCGCGGCGGCGGCGCTCCGCTGCGGCGGAATTCATCTCATCCTCATAGTTCTGCATGAGCCAGAGGCGCTTATAGCCGAGGCTGTCGAAGCAGCCCGCCTTTATGAGCCCTTCGACCATGCGCTTGTTGACGGAGCCGACCCTCGTCAGGAAGTCCGCGAGATCCTTAAAGTCTCCCCCGCGTTCGCGCTCTGCGAGCATCTCGCGCATGGCCTCCTCGCCCACGTTACGGATCGCGACGAGGCCGAAACGGATCGCGCCGTTCTCAACGGTAAAATGAGGCTGCGAGCGGTTTATGTCGGGCGGCAGTATCCCAAAGCCCCTCTTGCGGCAGTAATAGATGTAATCCGCTATCTTGTCCGCGCTGCCGATGAACGAGTTGATGAGCGCGGTCATCATCTCGACGGGATAATAGTATTTGAGCCATGCCGTGCGGTAGGCGACGACCGCGTAGCACGCGGCGTGCGCCTTATTGAACGCATATGAGGCGAAATCCATCATCTCGTCGAATATCCTGTTGGCGATATCCGCGGGGATGCCGTTTCTGACCGCTCCCGGGACGGAGACCGTGCCGTCCTCATCGACTATGCCGTTGATGAAATTGACGCGCTCCTTTTCCATGACGTCGTGCTTTTTCTTGCTCATCGCGCGGCGTATGAGGTCGCTCCTTCCGTAGGAGTAGCCGGCAAGGTCGCGCACGATCTGCATGACCTGCTCCTGATAGACCATACAGCCGTAGGTGGTGCCGAGTATGGGCTTAAGCTTTTCATGCTCGTACGTTACGGAGGAGGAATCCTGCTTGCCCTCGAGATACCTCGGTATCTGCTCCATGGGGCCCGGGCGGAAGAGCGCTATGCCCGCTATTATATCCTCGAAGCAGCCGGGCTTCATCTGCATCATGAAGTTCGTCATCCCGGCGGATTCGAGCTGGAAAATGCCTATCGTGTCGCCCGATGAGATGAGCTCGTAAACGTGCCTGTCGTCATAGCCGAGCGCGGGAAAATCGGGCGCCTCGTCGCCGCGCTGCTTTATAAATTCACAGCAGTCGTGTATTACAGTGAGCGTCCGCAGTCCGAGGAAATCCATCTTAAGCATGCCGAGCGCCTCGAGCGTGCCCATCGGGTACTGGGTGGTGATGGAATCCTCGTTCCTCTGCAGGGGGACGAGCTCCATAGTCGGCTTTGAGGAGATGACGACGCCCGCCGCGTGCGTCGAAGCATGGCGCGGCAGCCCCTCCAGCTTCATGGAAAGGTCGATCAGTTTTTTATAGGTTTCATTGCCTTCGTAGAGCTCCTTCAGCTCCGGCACCATTTCAAGCGCCTGCTTCAGAGTTATCTTGAGCATCTGCGGGATGAGCTTCGCGATCTTGTCGACCTCGTTATACGGCACGCGGAGGACCCTTCCGACATCCCTCACGACGGCTCTTGCCGCCATAGTACCGAACGTGATTATCTGTGCGACGTGATCCGCGCCGTATTTCCGGACGACGTAGTCGATGACCTCCTGCCTGCGCTCATAGCAGAAGTCGACGTCGATATCGGGCATGGTGATCCTCTCCGGATTGAGAAAGCGCTCGAAGAGGAGGTTGTATTTTATGGGATCGAGATCCGTGATCTCAAGCGTGTAGGCGACTATCGAAGCCGCTCCCGAGCCCCTGCCGGGGCCGACGGGTATGCCGTGTGTCTTCGCGTAGTGAATGAAATCCCAGACTATGAGGAAATAATCGACGAAGCCCATCTTGGCGATCACGCTGATCTCATACTCAAGCCTTTCGGTATAGACCGGGTCGGGATGCTCGCCGAAGCGCTTTATCATTCCCTCGCCGCAGAGCTTCCGGAGATATTCCTCGTGCCCCATGCCGTCCGGCGGGGTGAACTCCGGCAGATGCCTGCCGCCGAGCTCTATCTCGAGATCGCATTTCGCGGCGACTTCGGCCGTATTGGCTATCGCATCCTCATAGCCGCCGAACCTGCGGAGCATCTCCTCCTCGGATTTTAAATAGAACTCCTCCGCCTCCATGCGCATGCGGTTGGTCTCGTCGACGAAATGCCCCGTCTGTATGCAGAGGAGCGCATCCTGCGCTTCGGCGTCGTCCCTGTTGACGTAATGCACGTCGTTCGTGGCGACGGTCTTTATCCCGAGCTCCTTCGCGAGCGCGTTCAGTCTGGGCAGGACGACCTGCTGTTCGGGGATGCCGTGGTTCTGGAGCTCTATATAGAAATCCTCTCCGAATATCATCTTCAGCCTTTCGGCAAGCTTCCGGGCTTCCGAATACTGCTCGTTGAGAAGATACTGCGGTATATCGCCCGCGAGGCAGGCGGAGAGCACGATCAGCCCCTCGGAATACTTTTCGAGAAGATCGTAGTCTATCCTCGGCTTATAATAGAAACCGTCGACGAAGGCGATCGATGAGAGCTTCATGAGGTTCCTGTAGCCCGTCTCGTTCTTGCAGAGAATTATGAGATGCGCGTAATCGCGGGCAGTCGCAGGCTCGTATATGGACTTCGGCGCGACGTACGCCTCCATACCGATGATGGGCTTTATGCCCTTCTTCCTGCAGGCGTTATAGAAATCTATAACGCCGTACATGACGCCGTGATCGGTTATCGCTATTGAATCGAACCCGAGCTCCGCGGCGCGGTCGACGAGGTCGCCGATCCTCGAAGCGCCGTCAAGGAGGCTGTATTCTGTATGTACATGCAGATGTGTAAAGCTCATATCAATCCGTGTTTGCGTTTCTCCCGTTCTGTTTTCTTATCTCGGCGGCTATGGCCGCAATGCGTTTCAGCCTGTAATTGACGGCCGATCTGCCTATCCCGACGGCGGCCGCCAGCTCGGACAGAGTCAGCTCGGGGTTTCCCATGCGGGCGTATGCCACCTCATAGAGCCCCTCGCTGAGGGCGTCCGGGCCGAGCTCCGAAATGATGAGCCTTATGTCCTCCACCTGGGCGGCGGAGGCCTTCGCCGCCTTCTCCATGTTGGCGGAGAAGCAGTTGACCTCCCTGTTCGAGTTGTTCTTGACCTCGCGCAGCATCCTCTGTTCACGCACGGCGAGCATCGCCTCGCCCGCGCCCATGAACGTGAGGAAATCCTCTACGGTGTCGCCGTTCTTCATATAGACGACCCGGAGGCCGCGGCGCGTAGTTATCTTCGGCGGGATCTGCCTCTCGGCAAGGAGTTCCGCGATGCCCTTCGCCACCTGCTCGTTCTTCAATACGAGCTCCGCGTGGCACCCACTCGAGGGGTCGGAGACCGTCCCGCAGGCGAGGAACACGCCGCGCACGAAGGCGCGGCAGGCATGCTCCGCTTCGAGGCCTTCGGGGAGCCTTGGGGTGAATGTCTTTTCTCCGTTTTCGTCGAGGCTGATGAGCCCCGAATCGAGGCAGAGCCTGTCCACGTCCTTCCCGCAGAGGAAGAGCTCCGTGTTTCTTGCGCGGAGCCGCTGATGGACATTTAAGGATATCTCCGGTTCGAGATCGTAGGCCCTGCACGCGAGCTTTGCTATGAAATTGATGCAGGCGGAGTTCTCGCTTACGAAATGGAGCCCCCATCTCCTGTGAGAGGTGGAATACTTAAGAGAAGCCCCGGCGAGCGTAAACCCGGCGACGAGCTTCACGCCGTCGTCGTTTCGCCTGAGCCTCACCTCGATCAGTTCCGTCTTCACCTCGCCCGAAAAGCTCACGTTCTCTCCTAACCCTCGAATCTTTCGGAAATGGATTCCGCCTCGATGACGAGATCCCTGTGTTCGATACTTGTGTTCCTGAAGTCCTTCATCCGCTCGTAGAGCGCTTCCGTCATGGCGACCGATCTGTGTCTTCCGCCCGTACAGCCGAAGCTGATCATGAGCCTTCGCTTGCCCTCCCGCTCATAGGCGGGAATGAGCTCGAACAGCGACTCGGAGATACTATCAAGATGGCGCTGAACTATGGGATCGCGCATCACGTAATCGAAAACGGGCTTGTCACGCCCCGAGAGCCTGCGCAGGCTCTCCTCATAATAGGGGTTCGCGGTATAGCGCATATCGATGACTATATCGGCGTTCAAAGGGATCCCCCTCTTGAAGCCGAAGCTCGATATGACGAGGCGGAACGTGTCCCTGTCCTTCACGTTTATAACGTCCTCTATCTTGCGCTGAAGATCCCTCGGGGTCATATCCGTCGTATCGACGATATAACTCGCACGCTCCTTCAGCGGGGCGAGAAGCTCCCTTTCGATGAGGATCCCGGCGGTGACGTCGTCATGCATGGGGTGCCTGCGGCGGGTCTCGCTGTAGCGGCGCTGAAGCACCTCGTTCGAGCAGTCGAGGAAGAGTATCTCGTGGGGCTCGTCCAGCCGGTCGAGGGTCTGGAACATCCTTTCATTGCTGTAACGGAATACGGATTCCCTGCTGTCGATAACGAACGCCACCCGCTCTACCGGCGGCTCCGCCGTCCTGCAGAGCTCAAGATAGCTGTTCACGAGACCGCTCGGGAGGTTGTCCACGCAGAGATAGCCCGTATCCTCAAGCGCGCGAAGCGCTCCGGATTTGCCGGCTCCGCTGAGACCTGTCACTATAAGTACGTTCATCGCTTCCTCCTTCTTACAGGATCTTGACTTCCGGCTCCAGCATAACGCCTTCGGATTCGAACACGGCCTGCCGGACGCTGCGAATGACCTCCATCACGTCGGAGGCCGTCGCGTTACCGGTATTTATCACGAAGCCCGCGTGCTTCTCGCTGACTTGCGCCCCTCCGACGGAAAAGCCCTTCAGCCCCGCCTTTTCTATGAGGGCGCCCGCGAAATGCCCCTCCGGACGCTTGAAAGTGCTCCCCGCCGAGGGGTATGAGAGGGGCTGTTTTTCGCGCCTCCTCCTGGAATAATCCTCCATGCGGGAGGCGGCTCCGCCGTCGTCCGGGCGGAGGGAAAACACCGCTTCGAGCACCGTCATCCCCGGGAAGGAATATGCGCTCCTGCGGTAGCCCATTGCGGAGTCTTCCGCCTTAACGGTTTTGAGTTTGCCGCCCTCGATGACGGTGACCTCCTTCAATACCTGCTTTATCTCCCCGCCGTAGGCGCCCGCGTTCATCGCGACGGCGCCGCCCACCGTGCCGGGTATCCCCGCCGCCCATTCGAGGCCCATCAGCCCCTCGGCGACGGAACGCTTCGCGGCGGAAGCCATGGAGGCTCCCGCGCCGCATATGAGCTCGTTCCCCTCTATGCGGAAATCCGCAAGCTCCCCGGCAAAGCGGATGAAGAGTTTGTCGACTCCCTCGTCGGGGATGAGGAGATTGCTCCCGTTGCCGATGATATAGTACGGGATCTCCTTTTCCGTTATATAGCTTATGAGTTTTTCCGCGGAAGCCGCGTCAGAAGGCTCCGCGAGAAGGGCAAGCGGCCCGCCCACTTTGAAGGTGGTGCTGTCCCTGCCCGTTGCGTCCGTGCGATAGGGTATCGCGCAGCCGTCCATATATGCCTTGACACAGGTGAATGCTCTCATATCGTGTCCCTTTCAACAATTATCCATGCTAATTATACTGTTTTTCGAGTGAAAAAACAAGCATGCGGACAAAAAATATGAGAGCGCGGCGTTCACCTGTCCTCGAGCTGCCTGCCCATGAAGCCTGCCGCCGTTTCGCAGGCCTTGAGATGCGCTTCGCCGAATGCCGCTCCCCGCTCCTTCGAAAGGAGTATCACCGCGCCGATCGGATCCCCGGACGAGACGACGGGCACTATCAGCTCCGCCGTGTAAGCGGGTTCGTCCTCCCCCGCGGCGACGGGGATGACCGCCTCGCCGGAGGCTGCCGAAGCGATCGCCCTGATGCGTTCCCGCATTACGTTATCGAGCTGTTCATGGACGGGACGGCCGACGAGCTCCTTTTTCGGGACGCCCGCGGCCGCGATGAATACGTCCCTGTCGCAGACGGCGCACACGCACCCGAGCGAACGGTGCAGCGCTGCCGCGAACTCCTCCGCGTAATCCCCGAGCTCGCCGATGGGCGAATACTTCCTCAATATCACGCCGCCCTCGCGGTCTACGAATATCTCGAGCGGGTCTCCCTCCCTTATGCGGAGGGTGCGCCTTATCTCCTTCGGGATGACCACACGCCCGAGCTCATCTATCCTTCTGACTATCCCTGTTGCTTTCATTAAACGAGTCTCCTTCTTTATTCGTGGTTTTATTATTCTCCCCGCATGAAAAAATATTCGCACCCCTCTTGACAGGGATGATCGCTCCGTGTATAATTGTGCTTGCCCAATAAGCACAGTTTTTTGAAAAGGAGACGACTATGAACATTTTGGAAGTCGAAGGGCTGACGAAGCGTTACGAGGGCTTCACGCTGAACGGCGTTTCGTTTTCGCTGGAGCGCGGCTATATAATGGGCTTTATCGGCCGCAACGGCGCGGGCAAGACGACGACGATGAAGGCCATGCTCGGTCTTATCGGAAGCGACGGCGGCGAAGTGCGCGTGTGCGGGGAAAACATTCGCGGGAACGAGGCAGCGATAAAGCGCAGGATAGGCTTCATAATGGGCGAATTCGACTGTTACAGGCAGGCGAAGCTGAAGACCATCGCCCGCGTCACGAAGCGCTTTTACGACGATTGGGACGACGCGGCTTACGCTTCGTACCTTAAAAGGTTCTCACTTGACGAGAACAAGAAGGTCAGCGAGCTCTCCGCGGGAATGCGCGTGAAATTCGCACTCGCGCTGGCGCTATCGCACAACGCGGAGCTGCTCATACTCGACGAGCCGACGAGCGGGCTCGATCCCGTCTCGCGCGACGATCTGCTCGACGTGTTCCGCTCCGTGATAGAGGACGGCACCCGCAGCATACTCTTTTCGACGCACATAATCTCAGATCTTGAAAAATGCGCCGATCATATCACCTATATCCGCGAGGGGAACATAACCCTCTCATGCGACGTCGAATCCTTCAAATCACGATTCATGCTCGTTTCCGGCTCCGTTGAGGAGCTGCGTGAAGCGAAGGAACGTCTCATAGGCTTCAAGGAGCATGCCTTCGGTTTCACCGGGCTCATCCGTTCGGAGGACGCGCCCCATCTCAAGGGCCTGAGGAAGGCCCCCGCCGACCTCGAATCCATAATGATCTATTCCGAAAAGGAGGGCGATCTCGATGCGTGACCTGCTTTATAAGGAGCTGAAGCTCTGCCTGCATCCGATGAACTTCGTATTCATGGCGTTCGCGCTGATGCTTCTCATCCCGAACTACATCTACACCATCCCCTGCTTCTTCGTCTGCAACGCGATATTCTATTCCTTCCAGATGAGCGTGCAGAACAACGACGCTCTCTTTACGCTCCTCCTCCCCGTCGGGAAGAGGGAAGCCGTCAGATCGAAGTACCGCTTCGTGACGATCCTTGAGCTTGCGATGCTCGTGCTGTACGTGCCGATGATGTTCCTCAATCACGCGATACTCGGCAACCCCAACACTTTCCTCGACGCATGCCCGACGCTCATCGGGGCAAGCTTTATCACCTTCGCGGTGTTCAACGCCGTATTCATGCCGACATTCTATAAGACGGGCGTCAAGGCGGGCAGGAGCTTCCTGCTTTCCGCGTTCGCGGTATTCGTATGGATATTCGCGGCGGAGGGCTTCTTCATGTTCTGCCGCATAGAGCAGGCGCCCTATTTCATGAAATGGGCGGCGGAGCACCTTGACGTGTTCCCCTCTTCCGGGTATGATATCGGGGTCCAGCTCATAACCACCGCGGTCTGCGCGGCAGTATTCGCGGCGGTGACTCTCGTTTCGGAAAGGGCGTCCATACGCAATTTCGAAAAGGTGGATCTCTGATGGACATATCGCTTCTGCCCGAAGACGTCCGCCCCGCGTACCGGCAGATCTCCGATCGGATAGCCGCGCAGATACTCTCCCGCAGTATGCCCGGGGGGACTCCGCTACCTTCCATCCGAACGGCGGCAAAGGAGCTTGGGGTGAGCGTTATAACCGTTCGCAGCGCGTGGGAAGCGCTTGAGGCTGACGGCCTCATCACGACACGCGCGGGGAGCGGCTGCTTCGTTGCAGAGCTTTCCGACGCGGAGCTCGCGCAGCGCAGGAGATCCCAACTGGAACCCATGCTCGATCGGCTCATCCGCACGGCGAAGGACATGGGCTGCCCGCCCGACGAGCTTGCCCGGATGGTCAAGCAAAGGTATGGCCAAGGGGATTGATTCCGACGTTTTTTTCGGCTGACGCGCCGCTGCCAAACCGAATATAGTTTCTCGAAAAGCTTCAAGCGGCCTCCTTTCGGAAGCCGCTTGAAGTTTACCGTATTCAGTTATTCGTATCAAAGACCCATTGCGAAGCGGAGCACGAGCAGAGCGTCGCTCACGCCGACGTTCCCGTCAAGATCGACGGAGGTGATATGCGTCTGCCCCGCTTGGGGTGAGGTCATCCTCATCAAAATGGTGTTCGAAAAAACACGTTGGAAATTTTACAGCGTTTTTCTCATACCCCAAAGCTTATCTGATCCGTGTCGGGCAGCTCGTCAAAGCAGCCGAGCTCGGCGAGCTTCTCCATGATCGCGGTATTCGCCTTCGTTCGCACGGCAAAATCCTCGCGCGAGGAGTATTCGCCGTCCTTTGCGGCGCTCTCTATCTGGAGGGCGACGTTCTCGCCGAGACCGGCGACGGACGTGAACGGCGGGCGGATCTTCCCGTCCTCGATGACGAAGGTCTTGGCCTTCGATTTATAAATATCGACGGGGAGCAGCTCGAACCCGCGGAGGTTCATTTCGGCGACGACTTCCAATATGGTGATGGCGTCCTTCTCCTTCTGCTCGGGCTTGTCCTTGGATTTAAGGAGTTTCAGGTTCTCCATTACGGCTTCGAGCCCTCCCCGGCAGAGTTGGATATCGAAAGTATCCGCTCGGACGGTGAAATAGACGGAGTAGAATTCGAGCGGGTAATGCACCTTATAGTAGGCGACGCGGAAGCTCATCATTACGTAGGCCGCGGCGTGCGCCCGCGGGAACATGTATTTGATCTTTTTGCAGCTGTCTATGAACCATTCGGGGACGCTTATCTCACGCATCATGGTCTCCATCTCCTCCTTGAGGCCCCTGCCCTTTCGGACGGATTCCATCGTCTTGAACGAAAGCGAGGGATCGCCGCCCATCGAGATGAGATAATTCATTATATCATCTCGGGTGCAGATGACCTCCATGAGGGTCGCCGTGCCGTTCTCGACGAGGACCTGTGCGTTGTTGTTCCAGACGTCCGTTCCGTGGGAAAGCCCCGATATGCGGACAAGCTCCTCCATCGTGGTGGGGCGGGTCTCGACGAGCATACCCCTTACGAAGTTGGTGCCGAATTCGGGTATCGCAAGGGAGCCGACGTCGCACCCGAGGGGCTTCAGGCTGACCTTCAAGGCCTCGTCCGTGCGGTAGATGCTCATTGTCTCCGGATCGTCGAGCGGGATGGTGCGAGGATCGAGCCCGGTTATATCGTGGAGCATCCTCAGCACGGTCGGGTCGTCATGGCCGAGTATGTCGAGCTTAACGAGCTTATCGTCGAGGGCATGGAAATCGAAGTGCGTCGTGACCGAGCCGGCGTCGTTCTTGTCGGCGGGGTGCTGCACGGGGCAGAAATCGAAGATCTCGTAATCCTCGGGGACGATGACTATTCCGCCCGGGTGCTGACCGGAGGTCTTCTTGACCCCGAGGCAGCCCTGGACGAGACGGTTTATCTCCGCTTCGGATTTATTGAGCCCGAGATCCTCGCAGTAGTGCTTCACGTAACCGTAGACGGTCTTATCCTGCACTCCGGAGATCGTCCCCGCGCGGAAGGCGTGCCCCGCGCCGAACATCTCCTCGGTGAAATGGTGAGCCACGGGCTGATAATCTCCCGAGAAATTTAGGTCGATATCCGGGGTCTTGTCGCCCTTGAAGCCGAGGAAGACCTCGAACGGGATATCGTAGCCCTCCTTTTTGAGCTTAGTCCCGCATTTGGGGCAGAGCTTGTCGGGCAGATCGATGCCGCACCTCGAATGCGAATCGAGCACGAATTCGGAATACCTGCATTCGGGGCAGAGATAGTGCGGCGGCAGAGCGTTGACCTCGGTTATCCCAAGCATAGTCGCGACGAAGGATGAGCCGACCGAACCTCGGGAGCCGACGAGATACCCATCCGAAAGGGACTTCGCCACGAGCTTCTGAGCCACCATGTAGAGCGAGGAATACCCGTTGCCGACTATGGATCTCAGCTCCTTATCGAGCCTTGCCCGGACGATCTCCGGAAGGGGATCGCCGTAGCGCCTGTGAGCCTCCGCCATGGTCATCTCCTGCAGGATCTCCTTCGCGTTGGGGAGCTCCGGCGAATAGGTGAACTGCTCGTCAAGGAAGGGATGGAGCTGCTCGCCGCAGAGATCGGCGATCCTGTTGGGGTTGGTTATGACTATCTCCCTCGCCTTCTCCTCCCCGAGGTAACTGAATTCCTCAAGCATCTCCTCCGTCGTGCGGAAGAAGAGCGGCGTCATGCGTGTGGCGTCACGGAAGCCCTGCGAATGCAGGAGTATGGAACGGTAGATCGCGTCGTCCGGATCGAGGAAATGCACGTCGCAGGTGGCGACGGCGGGCTTGCCGAGCTCGTCCGCGAGCCCGACAACGCGGCGGTTATGATCCTTCAGGTCGTCGAGCGTCCACTTCATCTCATCGGAATCGAGCATGAACATGTTGTTATCGAGGGGCTGTATCTCGAGATAATCGTACCACGAGGCTATGCGGCGCTGCTCCTCATCGCTCCTGCCGCGGGAAACGGCGCGGTAAAGCTCGCCCGCCTCACAGGCGGAGCCGAGTATTATGCCGCCCCTCAGCATGTTGAGCAGGCTTCTCGGGATGCAGGGGCGCTTATGGAAATACTGCAGGTGCGAATAGGAGACGAGCTTATAGAGGTTTTTCAGCCCCGGCAGCGAAGAAGCGAGCAGTATTATATGATAGCGCTGAAGTTTTTTGAAGTCGGGAGAGCGTCTGTCCCAACGGGGCAGCACGCCGCAGCCCCTTTCGCGGAGCTCGCCGATCATGCCCAAAAGAAGATCGCGTATCGAGCGGGCGTTCTCCTCCGCCGGGCGGAGGGGCGCGGCTTCATACCTGCCGGATATCGGAGCGCAGCCCGACTCCATGCTGTAATCCTTGACGTCAAGATGGACGTTCAGCTCGAGCTTGTTTATATCGACGTATTCGAAGGGGAAGCTGTCCTCATCGGGGAGCTGGGCGGCGAGGCCGTTCATGACGCCGTCATTATATGCGGCTATGACGGAGCCCTCCGCGAATCGCAGGAGCTCATTTACGGCCGTCATCTGATCGGGCGCCGAGGCGCGCTCTGCTTCATCGACGCCGCATTCCTCCGCCGCCCACGCGGGCAGCGCCGCGCCGGAATTCACGAGCGTGCGGAAAAAGCCCTTTTCGCTGCCCGAAGGGTCGAAACGGATGGCGCATATCTCAAATACGGAAGTGCCCGCGGGGGACTGCGCCGCCGTTGCGGAGACGGCGGTGAAGTCGCTCTCATCTGGGGAGTGATCGGTCGAGTCGTTGACGAGGTATCCCTCGCATCCGAATATGACCTTGAAATCGAATTCCTTGCCCTCTTCCGCGGCCTTCTTTTTGAGATCCTTATAGGCCTTCATTGCCTCGGGCAGGGAATGGACGACGCCGTGATCCGTTATCGCGACGGCTCTGTGGCCCCACCTGTAAGCGGTCCTGACGACCTCGTCGACCTTCGTAAGCGCGTCCATGGTGGAGGATTGGGTATGCAGATGGAGCTCCACGCGCTTTTCGCCCGCCGGGGAATCGTCCGACCGCTTCACGGCCTTGCGGCGGTTGATGTCGCTTGCAATGAAAACGTAATCCCGCGAGTAGGAATCGTATTCGTAAGACCCCCTGACGGCGAGCAGATCGCCCTTCTTTTTTACGTCCTCGAGAGCGGAAACGATCTCGCCCGCCTTATCGGATTTCGGGAAGAGCTTGACCGTGAGGGAGTTGGTCTTATCCGTGAAGGTGAATTTGATAATGCTGCGCTGTTTGTTGCGGGTCTCCGTGACCTCCATGTCTATCATGGAGCCGACGGCGGCGGCCGTGCCGGTCTGTTCGCCGAATTCCGCCATGCTCAAAACGCTTGCGTTCGAGATATCCTTTCCGTAAATGACGCCCTCCGCCGGGGAATTCTGCTTCGCTCTTCTCTGCGGCTTAGGCGCGGGGACGCTCCCCGCGGGGAGATCGCCGACGGCCCTTTCCGAATAGGCGGAGATATCCACGCGGCGAAGCTCGGTTATGGAATCGTCGGCGGTGACACGAACCGCGAAATTCCAGCCCCAGATCTCGTTAGCGGCGGCCCTGAAGCCGGTGACGCGGTCGTCGCTGAGCGCAAAAACGAGTGCGGGCGCCGCGGCAAGGCAGAACACGCGCGAATCCTTCTCGCCCGTGACCTCCACCGCGCAGTTCCCGAGCACCGGCGCGAGCTCGGGACAGAGCTGGCTCCAGCTCTCTATGAAGAAGCCCGCGAGCTCCCCGTCGGGGAGTTGTGAAAACTCCTCGAGCGCCTTTTTAAAATCGAACCTGCAGGTGACGGAAGGGGTGTCGAGCTTCGCCTTTATGACGCGCTCGACGGCCTCCATCTCGTTGGGAAGGAGCATGCGCGCCGCCTCGACCCCGACATCGAATCTGCCGAGGGACTTCACCCATGCCGCTTTTGATATTTTAAAGGCGGAATCCTTTTGCAGCCTTCCGCCCATTTCGACGTATTCGCTTCCGCTCATCGCAATTCCTTTTTAACGTCCTCTATGAATCTGTCTATAACTCCGGGGAGCTTATCGGAATAGACGAGCTCTCCCTTTCTGAAAACGACCGCGTTCACGCTCCCGAAGGCGATGCCGATATCCGCCTCCCTCGCCTCCCCCGGGCCGTTAACGGCGCAGCCCATTACTGCGACGCGGAGGGGCTTATCCGTATTCGGGAGGGCATTCGAGACCCTCTCGACGATCGCGGGCAGATCCACCCGCGTCCTGCCGCAGGTCGGGCAGGAGACGACCTCCACGCCCTCGCTCCGAAGACCGACGGCGTTTAAAATGCGCTTGGCGGCATGCACCTCCTGCACGGGGGAACCCGTCATCGAAACGCGGATGGTGTCGCCTATCCCGTCGAGGAGCAGAGACCCGATCCCGATGGAGGACTTGACGAGAGCCGCTTCACCGCTGCCCGCCTCCGTCACTCCGAGGTGGAGCGGATACGGCGTGCGCTCGCGCGCAATGCGGTAAGCTTCGACCGTCTTTGCTACGGTGGAGGCCTTCAGCGAGAGGACTATATCCTCAAAGCCGCAGCGCTCCAGTATAGCGACGTGCGAAAGCGCGCTCTCGACCATCGCCTCGGCGGTGACGCCGTATTTCGCAAGCACGTCCTTTTCGAGCGAACCGCCGTTGACGCCTATCCTTATCGGGATGTGCCTTTCCTTTGCCGCGGCGACGAGCTCGCGCACCTTCGCTTCGGAGCCTATATTGCCCGGATTGATGCGGACCTTGTCGATCCCGTTCTCGATAGCCGCTATGGCAAGCCTGTGATCGAAATGGATATCCGCGACGAGGGGTATATGCGTGAGCTCCCTTATCGTTGGGATGGCCTTCGCGCAGTCCTCGTCATAGACGGAAAAGCGCACTATCTCGCAGCCGGCGGCTTCGAGCTCGAGTATCTGGGCTGCAGTGGCCCGGGCGTCACGCGTGTCGGTATTCGTCATTGACTGGATCGTGACGGGAGCCCCGCCGCCGATCGCGATATCACGGATCTTGAAGCTTTTCGTTTCCATATGATCAGAAATCAAACGCCCCGCTGAAGAGGCCGCGTATGTCGCTGTAAGTGGCGTAGACCATGAGCAGTATCAGCAATCCGAAGCCTATGAGGCTGAGCACGTTCTGCACCTTCCTCGGGACGGGCTTGCCGACAACGAGCTCAATAAAATCGAAGAGCAGATGACCGCCGTCCAGCGGCAGGAGGGGCAGAAGGTTCATTATGCCGAGGCTCATCGAGATTATGACCGCCACGTAGAACACGTAATAGACCCCGAGCGAAGCCATCTGCATCGTTATTGCGACGGTGCCGACTATGCCCGAAACGTCCCCCTGATGGAAGCCGTTCCTTATGCCGTTGGCTATCGCCTGGAACGTGACCTTGACTATATCCCCCAGGAGGACGAACCCCGAGCCGAGCGATTCCATGAGCCCCGCCGGCCTGAAGGCGATCATGTTCCCCATCGTGATGCCGAGAAGGTTCTTCCCCATCTCCGCGTTGTAGATATCGGTAATAAGAATATCAAGCTTCTCATCGCCGCGAAGGACGGTGAGCGTAACGCCCTCGGCGGGGGCTTCGTCTATGCCTTTTGAAATAAGGTCGGTCTTGCCATCGAAATCATGAGGCTCGCCGGAAACGTCGGTACCGTTCACGGCAATTATGACGTCCTCCTTCATTATGCCGCAGGCCTCGGCGCGGCCGCCCTCCGTCAGATCGGTAATGACTATGGCGCTGTCGCCGTTCGGGTAGGAGACTATCTCCCTGTTGCCCCAGCAGAGCATCATAACGACCGCAAGCACGTAGGCGAGCACGAAGTTCATCAGAGGCCCCGCGAATATGACGATGAGCCTCTTCCACGGCTTCTGGGAATAGAAGGGTATCGCTTCGGGGTCGTCCCTGACCTCGTCCGGGTCGTCCTCCTCGCCGTAGAAACGGCACGCGCCGCCGAGCGGGATCGCGCGGAGGGCGTAGGTTATGCCCTTCTTGCTCCTGTGCTTGAGCAGGGCGGGCCCGAATCCGACCGAAAAATCGAGTATCTTAAAGCCCAGGAGCCTGCCCGCGGTATAATGCCCGAGCTCGTGAATGGTGATCATCACAGCGAGAACGAGCAGCGCTGCAAGAAAATAAAGAATGTTCATATCGACCTCTTCGTCCCGTATTCACGCGCGAGCCGCCTTGCCTCCGCGTCGCAGAAGAGCAGCTCATCCATGCTCATGACAGGCATATCGTCCATGCTGTTCATGACCCCGGCAACCAACTCCGGGATCTCGTCAAATCGGATATCTCCGGAAACGAAACGCTCGACAGCGACCTCGTTGCCGGAATTGTAAGCGACGGGAGCGGAGCCGCCCCTGCGCAGAGCCTCGTATGCCATCGGCAGGGCCGGGTATTTTTCGGTATCCGGCTCCTCGAACGTGAGCCCGCTCAGCTTCGAAAGCTCCAGAGGAGCCGCCGGGCAGGCCGCCCTTTCGGGATACGTCAGCGCGTACTGTATCGCCATGCGCATATCGGGCACGCCCATCTGCGCTATGACGGAGTTATCGTTGAATTCGACCATCGAATGCACGACGGACTGCGGATGCACGAGCACCTTTATCCTCTCCCCCTCGGTCTCGAAGAGGAAGGCCGCCTCCATTACCTCGAGCCCCTTATTGAAGAGTGTAGCCGAGTCGATGGTTATTTTTCGCCCCATGCTCCAATTGGGATGCTTCATCGCCATTTCGGGCGTGACGGAAGGGAGCAGCTCCTTCGGCATATCGCGGAAGGCCCCTCCCGAGGCCGTGAGTATAAGGTTCTTCACGTCCGCGCGCCTTCCGGCGGTCAGGCATTGGAATATGGCGGACTGCTCGCTGTCAACGGGGAGGATAGTCCCGCCGCAAGCGAGAGCTTCCCGCACGAGAGAGCCCGCGCATACGACGCTCTCCTTATTGGCAAGGGCGACGGGCTTGCCCGCTTTGAGCGCGTTCAAAAGAGGGAACGTTCCCGAAAAGCCGCTCACGCCGTTTACAACGACGTCTGCCCCCGGCAATGATGCGATATCCCAGACGCCGCTGCCGGAAACGACCTCGATACCGGGGAATTCCGAACGCACGATCTTCGCCGCTGCTTCATCGAAAACTCCGACGACGCGCGGGCAGAACCGCCTTATCTGCTCGCACCCGAGCTTTACGTTTGAACCGAATACGAGGGCCGATACCTCAAACAGATCCCCGTGCGTCTCGCACACGGAGAGGGTCTGCCTGCCGATCGAGCCCGTCGATCCGAATACGGAGATACTCTTCATTATATCGCCTTTATCTTATAAAATACGCGAACGCCGCCGCGACGACGGGCGCGAACATCATCGCGCTGTCGAGCCTGTCGACGACTCCGCCGTGCTTCGGCAGTAGCGTGCCGAAATCCTTTATCCCGGCCCAGCGTTTCATGGTCGAAGCGAACAGATCGCCGAACTGACCGACGATCCCGCCGACAAAGCCGAGCCCTACGAGCCAGCCCCAGTGGACGTCAAGCCCCCAGAGCTTCTGGAGGAAATAGACGAGTATGCCGCCCATCGGCCCGCCGAGAAGGCCCGCAATATAGCCCTCGACGGTCTTGTTGGGGCTTATCGCGGGGCAGAGCTTCCTTTTGCCGAACTTCCTGCCGAAGAGGTAGGCGTTGTTGTCCGCCATACAGGGGGCGGCGAAGACGAGCATGAGCGCCGTCCTCGAAACGTCGTTCCCGTTATATCCGAAGAAGCCGAAGCAGAGCAGCAGCGTGAGCGGATAGATCATCACGAATACCGTCGCGATCATGTCCTCCGTACGGCGGTTTTTGTTGAGGATCCTTTCGGTCACGACGTACAGGAAGCAAACTATCCACAGCGCGGGAAGAAGAAACGGAGCGCCGTATCGCTCGTTCAGAAGGAGAAGTATGAATTCCGCCCCCGCGAGGATGAAGAGCGGCGCGCGGCAAACGTGTATATCCTTCTTTTCGAACATCCGCCCCATCTCGATGACGGCGAGCACGGCGATCGCCGTCAGCGCCAGAGCCTGCACCCATCCGCCGAGCCATACCACGAGCCCGAGAAACGCAATGAGAAACACCGCGACTATCGCTCTGATCCCCAACTCACTCATATAAACGAACCCTTTACCTTTCAGATGACGTTTTCGCCGCCCGCAAAGGAGCGGCGCAGGGATCGGCGCAGATTCAGCCGACGACCCTTCCGAAGCGCCTCGTGCGCTTCATGAAAATCTTAATGCTCTTTCTCAGCTCCTCCGGCGTATAATCCGGCCAGAGCACTTCCGTGAAAACGAATTCGGCGTATGCCGCCTGCCAGAGAAGGAAGTTAGAGAGCCTCTGCTCCCCCGCCGTCCTGACGACGAGGTCGAGCTCGGGCAGATCCTTCGTGTAGAGATTGCGGGAGACGAGCTCCTCGTCGATCTGCTCCGGCGCGGCGCCGGCTTTGACGATGTTCCTCACGGCGCGGACTATCTCCGCCCTCGCGCCGTAATTGATCGCGATGCAGAAGCGGAGACCCGAATTGTTCTTCGTTCTTTCGACGGCGTCCTTAAGGCACTCCCTGACCTTATCCGGGAAAGGCTCTATATCCCCGAGGAGAATTATGCGCATGCCGTTCGCGTCGAGCTCGTCGATCTCCTTTGCGAAGTATTCGGTCAAAAGCGAAAAGAGCGCGTTGACCTCCTGGACGGGGCGCTGCCAGTTCTCCGTCGAAAAGGCGTAAACCGTCAGAGCCTCTATCCCGAGGCAGTGCGCCTCGCGCACGATCTCGTGCAGGGATTCCATCCCCGCCCTGTGGCCGACGGGCCTCGGCATAAAACGCTTCTTCGCCCACCTGCCGTTGCCGTCCATAATTATGCCGATATGCTTCGGAAGCTCACCCGCAAGGCCGAAGCCCTCGATCTGCTCCCGTGTGTATCTCTCGTAGATCCGCATTGGGTCCTCCGCCCGGATCAATCGATCCGCGAAACCGCCGTCTTAAAAACCGAGTACGCAAGGTAAACGGTATTGCCCGTTTCATCCCGGCGTACCCTGATAACTCTTTTATCGTCGCCGCCGGGCACGCCTTTTTTCGAGCGCACCTCAAATGTTGCGACCTCAAAGCCCTCGGCGCGGAGGATCTCCTCCGCGGCCGAAAGCTCCATTGCGCGGACGTCCGTCAAAACTCCATGATCTCCTTTTCCTTGTCGGAAGCTATGCGGTCGATCTCCTTGATGGAATCGTCGGTGATCTCCTGAGCCTCTTCCTCGTAGAACTTCTGATCGTCCTCGGTGATCTCGCCGTCCTTCTTCTGCTTCTTCAGGTTCTCGTTGGCGTCGCGGCGGATCGACCTTATGGCGACCTTGGCTTCCTCGGCCTTTTTCTTGATGGTCTTGACGAGCTCCCTGCGGCGCTCCTCCGTCAGCTCGGGGAATACGAGCCTGATGAGCTTGCCGTCGTTGGTGGGGTTGATGCCGAGATCGGACTTCTGGATCGCCTTCTCAACGGCGGGGATCATCTTGGGATCCCAGAGGTTGATGACGAGAAGCCTTGCCTCGGGAGAGGAGATGTTGCCCATCTGATTGATGGGAGTGGCGCTGCCGTAATAATCGACCAGTATGCGCTCAAGCAGCTGGGGGTTGGCCCTGCCCGCCCTGAGGCCGCCGAGATCGCGCTTTAAAACGGCGATGGTTTTATTCATTTTATCCTGTGCAATATCAATAACTTCACTCATGACAGATACCTCCTTTGTTTCGTTTACCGATTTATTTTATTAGAAAGAGTTCTGCTTGTCAACCGGAAATTCATCCGCAGGGGCGTTTTTTACACGAAATTTACAATCGCTCCCGTCAGGAGATGACCGTGCCCACGTTTTCGCCTGCGCAGGCCCTTACGAAAGCGGAATCGTCCTCCATCGAGAATACGATCATCCTCATGCCGGTGTCGCGGCAGAGGGTGATGGCGGTCAGATCGGTCGCGCGGAGCCCGCGGGAAACGACCTCGTCATACGTGAGCTCGTCGAACTTGACGGCGGAAGGATCCTTCTTCGGATCGGCGGAATAGACTCCGTCGACGTTCTTCGCGAGAAGGAGCGCGTCGGCGTGGATCTGAGCCGCACGGAGCGCGGCTGCGGTATCCGTCGAGAAGAAGGGCAGGCCGCTCCCGCAGGCGAAAACGACTACCTCCCCGTTATCGAGGGCGGAGTTTGCGAGCCTCGCGGAATAGGTGTCCATGAAGAGCTCGATATTCACGGCGGAAAGCACGCGCACGGGCACGCCGATATCGATGAGCCCCTGCTCGAGGTTCAGTGCGTTTATGGCAGTCGAGAGCATGCCTATCGCGTCGGCGCGGTTCCTGTCCATTGAGCCGGAATCTCTGCCGCGCATTATGTTCCCGCCGCCGCATACGACGCCGACCTGAACGCCCGCGTCATAAAGGCTCTTTATATGCTTCGCCGCCTCCGCGACCTTGGCAGGATCCACCGGAGCCTTGTCGCTGCCGAGGACTTCGCCGCTCATCTTGAGAAGCACACGCTTGTATTTCAGTTCCATAATGACCTCCCCGTGGTTTCGTTGCTTCGGCCATTATACCACATGTCGGCGCAAAATAAAATACCCATCCGGCGTATTCGCGGGCCTCACGCGGCGCCGCGCCGGCGGAGCCTTTTCGCCGGGTCACGGCCCGCCGATGGAGCAAAATATATCAGATTTTTTCGGTGCAAAGCGGAAATTCGCACTTTACACCGCCCTTCAATTATGATATCATATTATTTGGTGTGATTATGCGCCCAGATTGAAAACTATAACCGTTAGGGGGATAATACCGAATTATGAAGAACTACACTGCAGAAAGCATTCGCAACGTCTGTGTCCTGGGTCACGGCGGCGAAGGCAAGACCACCCTCACCGAGGCTATGCTCTTTAACGCCGGTCTGCTTGACCGTATGGGCCGCGTTGAGGACGGCACAACCACCACCGACTATGACGTCGAGGAGACCAAGAGGCATATCTCCATTTCCACCGCTCTTGCTCCCTTCGAGTGGAAGGACACCAAAGTCAATCTTATAGACGCCCCCGGCTTCTTTGATTTCTACGGTGAAGTCCACGAGGCTATGGCCCTTGCCGACTCCGCCATCATCCTCTGCAGCGCCGTTTCCGGTCCCGTCGTAGGCACCGAGAAGGCTATGAGCATGTGCAATAAGGCTGAGATGCCCCGCATGCTCGTCATCAACCAGATGGATAAGGAAAACGCCAACTTCGAGAAGACGATGGAAGCCATCACCGGTAAGTTCGGCATCTCCGTCGTTCCCATCCAGCTCCCCATCGTCGAGAAGGGCGCCTTCGTCGGCTACGTCGATCTCATCAACATGACCGCGAAGATGTTCGACGGCAAGGGCGAGAAGGAAGTTCCCGTTCCCGGCAATCTTCAGGCCGAGGCCGAGAAGCTCCGCGAGTCCCTCATGGAGGCAGCGGCGGAGACCGACGAGGACCTCATGATGACCTACCTCGATACCATGGAGCTCTCCCATGACGAGCTCGTAAAGGGCATCAACATCGGCGTGCTCTCCGGCATCCTCACCCCCGTTGCCTGCTGCTGCGCCGCTCCCAATATCGGCGTGACGACGCTCATGGACAACATCGTCAAGCTCATGCCCACCGCCAATATGTGCAAGGCCCGTCCCGCGGTCAACGCGAAGACCGGCGAGCCCTGCGAGGTCAAGATGGGCGGCAAGCTCGCCGCTCAGGTCATGAAGACCGTCGCCGACCCCTTCGTCGGCAAGATCTCCATATTCAAGGTCTACAGCGGCTCCATCTCCGCCGAAGTCTCCCCCTACAACGCGAATGCCGAGAAGAGCGAGAAAAGCGGCAACGTGTTCATGATGCGCGGCAGCAAGACCATCCCCGTTGACGCCGTTGTCGAAGGCGATATCGGCGCGATGGCGAAGCTCCAGTTCACCGCGACGGGCGACACCCTCACCGACGCCGCCGAGCCCGTGAAGTTCGATCCGATCGACTTCCCCCTGCCCTGCATCAGCCTCGCCGTCACCGCGAAGAAGAACGGCGAAGAGGATAAGGTCTTCGCCGGCCTCAACAGGCTCACCGAGGAGGATCCCACCATGCGTATCGAGCGCAACGCCGAGACCGGCGACGTGCTCATCTGCGGCCTGGGCGAGATGCATATCGACGTCATCTGCGCGAAGCTCCGCAATAAGTTCAAGGTAGAGGCGGCTCTCTCCGATCCGCGCATCCCCTACCGTGAGACCATCCGCTCCACCGCCTCCGCCGAAGGCAAGCATAAGAAGCAGTCCGGCGGCGCAGGTCAGTTCGGCGTTGTTCAGATCAAGTTCGAGCCGAAGGATGACGGCGACTTCGAGTTCGTCGACGCTATCGTCGGCGGCGTAGTCCCCAACCAGTTCATCCCCGCCGTTGAGAAGGGCCTTGTTGAGGCCATGAAGAAGGGCGTCCTTGCCGGCTATCCCATGATCGGCGTCAAGGCCACCCTGTATGACGGCAAGTACCATCCCGTCGATTCGAAGGAAGTCGCCTTCAAGTCCGCGGCACGTCTTTCCTATAAGGCTGCCTGCGCGAAGGCGAGCCCCGTTCTCATCGAGCCGATCTATCGCTATGACATTCAGGTCCCCATGGATTACATGGGCGATATAATGGGCGATATCAGCCGCCGCCGCGGCCGTCTCATCGGCTCCAATCCTCTTTCCGACGGCAACACCGAGATCATCGCCGAGGCTCCGCTCTCCGAGATGTTCAAGTATGCCACCGACCTCCGCTCCATGACTCAGGGCCGCGGTTCCTTCCGCAGCGAGTTCGTCCGCTATGAGGACGTCCCTGCAAACATCGCCCAGAAGATCATCGAGAACGCCAAGAAGGACGAGGACGAGGAAGAGTGATCTTCACCGTTTTTGCAAACCCGAAAGGGCAGCCCGCACGGGCTGCCCTTTAAAATATGCGTATTTACAGGCGCTCGCCTTTTATGACAACACGCCCTCTGTCCGGACAGCGCGAGGTAAAAGACGCTGCGCGCCCATCTCCCGAATCGAGCTCTCCTCCATTGCCGAGGACGTACGTCATCGGGTAAACGACGTTCCACAGCTCGTGACAGATCGGCGGGCATACGTCATCCACGACGTGCTCCTCCCCCGCCTCATGCAGGCCGCATCTGCAGCGGCTCTCAAGAACCGTCAGCCTGACTTTATGCTTCATTTTGTTCGCCCGCCCTCCCTTTCATCATTCTTCACAAATTCGCGGTCGAAATCGATAACGGCAAAAAACTTCCCGTCGTTAACGCTTTCAAGCCTTTTATTGATCTCGCGGGAGATCTCCTCGAAGCTCTTCTTAAAACCGAAAGGCACCACAACGTCGAATAAAAGGTTCGTGTGGGTCGGCCCGGTCACGACTCTGAAATCATGCATCCGGAGCTCCGGCGAGACCGAGCGAAGTATCTCGCACGTCATAAGCTTAAGCCTTTCCGTCACCTCGTCATGCGTGCGGACGGGATCCATGTGAACGACCGCTTCACAGGAGAACTTCTCCTTGAGCTCGCGCTCGATATTGTCGATCAGGTCGTGGAGCTCAAGCACGTCGCCCTCCGCGGGGACCTCGGCGTGCAGGCTCATCATCATGCGCCCGGGGCCGTAATCATGGACTACGAGATCGTGTATGCCGAGGATGTTCTCATGTGCCGTCACCGTGCGCTCTATATCATCGACGAGCTCCCTTTCCGGCGGCTGACCGAGCAGGGGGCTTATGGTCTCCTTAGCGGCGGAAAAGCCGGAATAGATCACGAAGAGCGAGACGAAAGCACCGCTCCAGCCGTCAATGCGCCAGTTGAGATACCTGCCCGCGATCAGCGCCGCGAGCGCCGCGAGCGTCGCTATGCAGTCGGTAAGGGAATCGAGCGCGGTCGCCTTCATCGCAACCGAATCTATCCTGTGGGCGGTGACTCGGTTATAGATGAACATGTAGGCCTTCACCAGTATGGATGCGGCAAGCACCGCGACGCCCGTCCATGAGAATTCCGTCGCCTCGGGGGAGACGATCCTCTCGATGGAGGAGATGAGCAGCTCGAACCCCATGAGGATAATGACCATCGCAACGATCAGCCCGGAGACGTACTCCATCCTGCCGTGTCCGTAGGGATGCTCGGGATCCGGCTTCAGCCCCGCGAGCCGGAACCCTATCAGGGTGACGACGGAGCTGCCCGCGTCGGAAAGGTTGTTGAATGCGTCCGCCGTTATCGAAACGGAGGCCGCCGCTGTCCCGACGATGAATTTGCCGATAAAAAGCAGAACGTTGAGCGCGATACCCACAGCCCCGCACAGCACGCCGTAGGAGCGGCGCACCGCGGGATCCGAATACTCTTCGCGCCGCTTGATGAATATCCTCGATAATAATGAGATCATTTCGACAACCTCGTTTTTGCCGTGAAGCGCTTCATTCGCGGCAGGTTTTTGAATGAAGGAGCCGTTTTCTCCCGCACAGGAAGAATTTAGCGGCAGGTCAATTATAAGCCATTTCTTACGCGCATTCAAGTATATGCGCAAAATCGCGCATGAGTGCGTTTTCGAATGTACAATATATTTGAAAAAAGGGGTTGCTTTTTTCATCGTACAGTCGTATAATAGCAAGCGTTGAAAAGAACATTCCTCCTTAGCTCAGTCGGTAGAGCATGCGGCTGTTAACCGCAGTGTCGTTGGTTCGAGTCCAACAGGGGGAGCCATTCAATCTAAATCCGAACCTGAAGCTGATTGGCGATGGGTTCGGATTTGTTGTTTATCTCAGTGCTTCTGAAATAAAACCAAAACGGAGGAAAAAGAGATGAACACGAATGAATTGGGTTGGATCTGACGCTATGGCAGTAAACTGCTTGCCATGCTCAAGGAACATGATCCGGACAAGTACACCTCCCTTCTGTTCGAGGGAACGCTGAAAGAATACCTGCCAGCACAGGACGAGTACATCAGCGAACGCATTTGGGATCTGACTTTGGAATTGGCGAAGAAAAGCGGCGTCAACGAGGATCTGAAGTGCCGTGACCAACTACGGTGGGTACAGGAAATCAATTCCTTCGGGAACACGGCGGAAGAAATCGTGCTTGCGGAATACTTTGAATAGCCAACCATGAGAAGTATAAAACGGACACAGCGGGAGCCAATCTTCCCGCTGTGTTTCCTTTATGAATTTAACGATTGAATCAGTTCGCTTAAGCTGGTACTGTAATTATTTTCTGTTTATTCTTTCCTCCTCACCGGCACCCAGATCGCGCTATGGTAGTCGGGATCTGTTTTTTCTCCGTTTACACAATCATACCACTCCACGCTGGCATTACCGCAAAGCTCATACTCCGGATTGCCGGGAAGCCACTCCCGGAAGATTCGCGTGTTCACGCTCTGAAGTGCATCCGGGATCGGACCAATGCAGTTGAACACCGCCCAGTCGCTCCTGGGAAACTCATAGACAACCATGCCTTCCGGTACATCGCCGCCCGTGTATTTACCGGCAACGAGATAGCGGAACTTACCTCCGCCAATGTCATCGATACAAACGCCATATTCCCCGATGCAGTTATCTACCAGAGCCTGCTCATAGGGATTCGCCGGGGCATTTCCGGCATACACGCTGTAAGCATACTTTTCACAGATCTCATCCCAGTACTTTGGTATCTCAGCGTATGCGGTTTCATTGTCAAACTCTTTCTGAAAGCCGATAACCTTAAACGGGAACATCGGTGTGATTTTATAGTCCATCTGATTACCTCCCTGAATGGATAGTTTGATTGTCAAGGGAAGGAATGTGTTGATTGCCGCTCCGCCGCGCACCTGTGAAGGTGTTGCGCCATGGAACCGGGAGAAAGCCTTTGTAAAGCTTTCCGGTGTTTCATACCCGTACCGAAATGCAATGTCGATCACTTTATCATCCGTCTCCTTCAGATCCAACGCCGCCCGGTACAGCCTGCGGTTCCTGATATACTCTCCGATGCCGTATCCGGTCATCAGAGAGAATCCCTTCTGAAGAAAGAACGGAGAAAGATACACCCGATCCGCCACATCCTGCGCACTGATGTCGTCGGTCAGATGCTCTTCTATATAATGGATTGCTGTACGAATGCTGGTAAGCCACTCCATCGGCTGGTCCTCCGTCCCTTGATGGGTTCATTGTATCTCTCAAAGCGGAAATCGTCCTGTCATTTCCTGCTCGGATCTGTCCTGCTGCTATCCCGAAGGAAGGCCGGGCCGAGCCCTTTATGCCTTCCGGTAAAACGAGTACTGCTGCGCTTTTTCAAAGCCGAGCTTCTCATAGAACGGGAGATCGGAGATCACGTAGGCTTTCTTTGCGCCTAAAGCTTTTGCGCGTGAAAAAGCTTCCGAAAGGAGCGCGGCGGCGATCCCTTTCCCGCGGTAACCGTGGATCGTGCAGACCGGCTCCACATAGGCGTAGTCCGTATCTGAATGAAACCAGAGGGAGCAGTGCGATACCGGCTCTCCGGAAGGGTCCGCGGCGGAGAGGCATAGGGCTTTGTTGAAATGCCTTCGGACATGTGGAACATGATCCAGCGAGCGTTCAAACGCTTCCCGGTCGTCCCCGTGATCAAATCCCTGCCAGAACAGCCACTCAAGAGCTTCCCGATCCGCGATCTGATCCATCTCCCGAAGCTGCAGCCCCTCGGGAAGCTTTGATGAGAAATCTCTGTCCAGGGAGAGCTCCATGATCGTCTCTTTCTGATCGATCCGCTCGAATCCTGCCTGTAAAGCGGCCTTTATTTCTGCTGCGTTTTCCTGATTGATCGCGACAGCCAGCCCGGTACCGTCCTTCAGTTCCCGGTAGGCGTAGTCCAGAATTTCCGGGTACAGCGCCTCATACTCCGGCAGGGCGGCACAGAAGGCTTCTCCAAAGTACATATCGTAGATCGCCGCGCCGACGACCTTTCCCTCCGACCGCCAGAGCCCGATGGAGGAGACGGCGCTTTTGTCAAACTCCGGGTGCTCCATCATCCATTCAAAGCGGGCCCAGTTCCAGTTGATGTGCGTTCGGTCCTTCTGATTCAATTCGATCAGAAAATCGCAAACCGCCTCGTAATCCTCGTCCCGGTAACTGCGGAAGCTCACCTTGGGCAGCCAGTACTGCATACCCCAGTGTTCGAAGTCCCACTGCTCGCTGTAGTCGTTGCACTCATAATCCACGTACCAAAGCAGTCCATCATGCAGGACAAAATTGGTGGGGTAATAGTCGATATTCAGCCCTGCAGCCATGGCCTTATACGCCATATCCCGCACCTGGGGCAGATATGGCTCGACCGATACGCCGGAGCGTACCAACTCAATCACAGTCGGCCCCTCGATATAGTCCTTGACGATCCGCTCGGCGTCTCTGTCAACGGCATGCATCCGAGGGATGCGGATGCCGGCTTTTTGCAGCCGCTCATAATCCCGCAATTCCGCCTCGATCTTGTTGCCGAAGGCATAATAATCGCAGGGCTCGTGATGGATCTGCTTGACCACCACCTGTTGCCCATTCCGTTCTGCGAGATAGGAATACCCGCCCTTGCCTTTCCCCAGCAGGCGAAGAAGGCGGTATGGGATTTTGTTGACTGTAAGGCTGCCGTTCATTTTCATATCATTCATCTTGTTCATTCTGCAACATCAAGGCGGCCCAGCGTAAAGCGAGGCCCTTCCTCTCCGAATGTCCCGTTGGGACGAAAGCCGCTTTTTTCGAGGACTCTCTGCAACGCTGCGTTCTCGGCGTCCGTTTCCGCTTCCAGGGACCTTACATCCGGGTGCAGGAAAGCCCATCGGCAGGCCGCCTGCACCGCTTCCGCGGCATAGCCCTGCCCCCGGTGCTCCTCCAGAATCCCGTATCCGAATCTTGTCCTTCCTTCTGTTCAAATACCTGTTTTCAAGCGTTTCAAAGCGTCTGCGTTGTTCCCGGTGATCGCTCCCAGCTTCTCACAGCGCTCCATTTCCCCGCAGCCGCCGCAGGTCTCCAGGCCTTTCCCCATGGCACACTGACGGATCGGACAGAGCGATTCGCAGTAGGGCGTCTTGACCCCGTCGATCCGGCAGCCGAGGCAATTGATCATCTCAGCCGTGATCTCCACACCGTTCAGTTCAGACCACTCCTTAGCGACTCTCTGGCGGAGCGCATCATCATTATTTACAGTTGCAAGACGTGCCTCACACGCCTCACAATTCAAACCGCAATAAGCAATATATTCATTCATGTCCGATATCCTCCTCAGTGGTTTCACTTTTACTTTTCCGGTAAAAGACGAATCCATCCTCAACCTTTATGGTCCGATAGCCTAATCTTTTGTAAAAAGCATTTGTCCGCTCATTCCAACATGGGGTATCCAGATGAAAAGCGGCAGCCCATGGGAAATTTTTTTCTATGCATTCCATCAAACGAATTCCGTAACCTTTTCTGTGATAGACGCTGTCAATAAAGATCCTGCCAATGTATACGCTTTTTTCTGTTTCATCCGGGAATACAATGGCTGCCCCTACCAAATCTTTTCCGATCATTGCTTGATACAAATGTCCCTCCCAGGCCATTTGTTGATGCCATTTGACCGAATCATATTCAGGGGGACAATCGCCTTTTATTCCGCCTACATTAACATCTGTTTCGAAAGCTCTCACAGACATATCTGCGATTTTTTCTACCTAATCTGCTTCTGCTTTGACAATATACATCCCACTTTTCCTGCTCTTTTATAACTTGTATTCCATTTGGACATCATAGGGCTCCGCAAATCGTTCTTTGTTAATCTATGTACACGGATCATACAGGGGTGCCAACTTCGATGAGATTGCCGTCCGGGTCATAGAATCTTACGACCCGCTGCCCCCAGCTGTGCGTCATAAGGTGATTCACATATTCCGTGTCAGGATAGAGTGTCTCAAGCTTTTTTACGAAGCTGTCGATCTCCGGCTCTTCAAAATACAGCTCAGTTTGATTGCTTTGCGGAATAACGCGCCTCCCGGTAAACCGCTCCCAATACTTTTCTTCCTGGAGATACAGATTCCCGGACAGTTCCATATTGCCGTCATTATCCCGAATCAACTCGAATCCAAACATGTCCTGATAAAACTTAAATGCTTTATTGCAGTCTTTTACGACGATAAGGGTTCCTTTGAATTTCATGGTATGCTTTTCCTCCCGATCCCGGCTCCGTATAGCCCGGGATGCTATTCTCTTCCTGTCCGGATGAATTGGCCTTCCTGAATTGCTGCGAAAGTTGCCACAGCACAGACGACAATCGCAGAGTATTTTAGCGAAACTGCGGGAATCGTCAGTGGCATTAGAAACAACAGCGCTCCGGTCGCTTTGTTCATAACCGAATGAACAGCCACAAACCTCTTCTGTACGGCAAATCCGGAAATGATATTTACAACTTTTATAAGTGCAATGATTCCGATCCATATATACAGCCATGCGGGAATACTAAGAATCGGAAGCAGTTTGATCAGGCATACGACCACAAGCACAAAGTCCGCAATCGTATCCAGCCTTGCCCCAAACCTGCTGGCCGTATTTGTTTTTCTCGCTACAAATCCATCCAGCATATCAGACACCCCGGCCACTATGTAAAACACATAAAAGGCAGGAGAGAACACCGGACAGAAAAGCAGAACGATACCGGCAGCTATTCTGAAAAGCGTTATTGTGTTTGCCATCAATGTCCGCGCCTCTTTTCCTTTTTCTTCGCCTGCTTTATTTCGAATCGGCGCTGGGCTTCCGCTTCCCGTTCCTCCCGGTTGATCTGTCTGCGCTCCGTTTTCATCTCCTCTCGCTGTCTTTGAAGAGCCTGCTGGGATTTCGTACCGATACCTGTGTTTTCCAAATGCTTTCTAACATTCCGACTTCTTCTTTTTGGATTGTCAGCCGCCTGTCTGATTTCCATCTCAACAGCTGGACTGAAGACCAGTTCATAATAGTGGTGCAGGATGTAATCCCAGACCTCATATTCTTTTGGTTCCGCCCCGAAGGTCACTTTACAGACAGACAGCTTTCCATCCTCGATACGCTCAAAGACGCCAACCCAGAAAGGGTCTTCGAAGAACACGGTCAGACTCGCTTTCATTGCTCCAGGTTATACGCCGCTGTTCACGATGGCAGCATATTGCTCTTCGGGAATCATGGGGGAAGTGATCTCTGCCAGCAGAGAAACCTCGATTTGTCCCTTTTCGGCGTACTGCCGTCCGGCCTGTTTGATCAGCTCCAGTCTTGAAACAGTCACAACTGCCGCTTCCGGTGCGTTGAACATAGGGCTCTCCGGAACGGTGATGATCGTGTGATCACCGGGGAAACACAGCTTAAACTGCATGACCGCCGGTTCAAAGTTCTGCCTGCTGTTGGGGAAGCCACAGCCGCAGATCATCAGGTAGCGCAGGTGCGAGAAGTCTGCCTGTCCGACGTGCTCGTACCGGTCCCCGACCTTCTGCATCACCATGCTGCTGAGAGGGAGTGTACGGTCCAGAAGTGCCTTCAGCGGTGCCGGCATTCCGTAACAGTACAGCGGAAAGCTCCAAATCAGAAGATCGCTGTTCAGGATCTCCTCCAGAATGGCTTTCATATCATCGTTATGAATGCAGGCGCCGCCGTTTCGCATGCAGGAAAAGCAGCCTGTACAGTATTCAATGTGCTGATCGACGGTGTGAATGATATGGATATCCTGCGGTGCCGCTTCCTTCATGCCATCCAGAAATGCACGGGTGATGTGCATGGTATCGCTTTTGTCCCGCTTGGGACTTCCGTTTAAAACAAGTATCTTCATCATATGCTCCTCAAATTGTTTATTTCTTTCTGCAGATTTTCCAGAAACCTGCCCGCATGAGCTCCATCCATCTGCGTATGATGAAACTGGAAGGATACCGGCAAGTAATACCTGAAAAGCTTTTTTCTGTATTTTCCCCAGATCATAAACGGGTTGTTGAAAATCCCGCTGTTCATCCCGACAGCTCCATCAATTTCAGTATCAATGATTGCAGATGTGCCGATCACCATACTGTCAGATGACAGATCCCGATCCACGCAGGTTTCCGCGACCTGGCCGGTATGATCCAGATATTCACGATGAAAGAATTCCAGATCATCCGTGAACAGAATATCGCAGGAGCTTACTTCTCCGATCTTGTTCCTGACGATCGTGTTTACAGCGATTGTGTCGAACCGCATCAGCTTGTCACCGACCGGAAGCAAATAGAACTCTTTTACCGGAGTAGCTGCTTTCCCGATACAGTAGTCCATCAGCATATTGAACTTCAGATTCCTTTTCCTGCTTGCCCTGATCAGTTCTGTTACATCCAGGGTCTTGAAAAACGTAACCATCGGGTTCGGCGCTTGCATCCACAGTTCATATGCAGATGCCCGGGTTGTCTCCTTTGGATTCACTTCTACTGGCATAATGGTTCCATCTACCTCCAGATCATTCTCTTCGTTTTTCTATTCGCGGTGGACGTACATCCTTCCGGGATCCATTTCACGCCATGGAGTTGATAATCTTTTCCGCAAGAATTGCAGGGCTTGCTTCGCTGCTGTCAACGCACAGGTCATATCCGGTCTTTGGATACAGATATTGGCCAGACGCCTCTGCGGAGCCGACGCACCGGTCACCCCGTTCGGCCTCCCGCCGACGCAGCGTCTCGACATCGCAGCGGACCAGAACCGTTTTCATCTGAAATCCGGAAACCGCATTGCACAAGGCCTGCCAGATCCGAAAGCTGGTGATGACATGGTCGATGATCACCGTTTTGCCGTCCCGCAGCGCTGCCGCAATACCTTCACACATGTGCGGCATGATTGCAAAAACGTCATCCTCCCAAATCGGTTCGTTTGCTGACATTTGCAGATAATCGTCCAGCGAGAGGATGACAGCGTCTGTCCCGCTGTCGAGGAGCAGCTGCTTCAGTGCCTTCGCAATGGATGATTTTCCTGCAGACGAAGGGCCGTTCAAAAGAATCACATCCGGCTTTCTGTGAATCACATAATACGTCAGATCCCGCTCAATATCCAGATAGGTCAGTTCTTTCTCCGAAACGTGATCGTAGGTCATGCCGCATTTCTCCATCACGCGGCGGGAGGCCTCGTTTCCGGTGAAAAAGGAAGCGTATACCGTTCGCATCCCTTTTTCCCGGAACAAGTACGCCAGAAAGCGCCTGACTGCCTCGGTGACGTAGCCGTGTCCCCAGTAACCGGAGCCGATCCCGTATCCGATCTCACAGACGCCGCCCTTCTCATCGAAGAAATTGACGATCCCGATGAGACGCCCGGTCTCCTTCAGCCGAATCGCAAACAGGTCCTCTCTTCCCGGATAGGAGGAAAAGTCAAATTCCTCCAATGAATCCGCATATCGGCAGATAAAGGTCTCCAGCACCTTTTTGTCGTGCGAAATGTTGATAAAGTAATCCTCTTTATCGGTCTCTTTGATTTGATCTATGATCAGTCTTTCCGTCTTCATGTGATATCAGCTTTCTGCGTGTTCTATGTTTTCCAAAGAAGCCTTCCCGTCACACACTTCAGCGCCATAGCGGCAGAAGAGCGATGAAAGGATCATCATTACACCTGATCCGACGGATGCATACCCGTCATAAGACAGTTTCTCGATCTCCGGGAAGAAGCTATCTGCTATGGCAACGCCGATGGAGCAGACGATCACCATGCCCAAAGGGATCGAAATAGTCAGGATACCTAAGCGCATTAACTCCTTTGCGCCTCTCATAGTGAAAGGAGTTCCGTCTGCAAGTTCGTTCTTGAAATAAATCTCAGCGAATTTACTTAAAACCGCCTCCGCAGCACATAAAACTATGCCGACTGCCATTGCGGTATAAAGGGCCGGCATACTCATGTGGGAATGGCTTTCAATGATACTGTGGATCGTAACACCGCCCAGCTTAAAAACCTCGCCGCCCAGCCCAAGGCTTATAATACCGACGATGCAAACACAAGATCCAACCACGCAGCAGATATAAACGATCTTGCTGAGGATTCTTCCGATTTTTGATAGAGGCTGTATTGTCTTTAATGTATTCATTTCGTTTCCCGATCCTTTTTATCTGAATCGAACAGCCCGAATGCAATTCCCATCATCAGTCCCATACAGATCCATTGTCAGGCTATGCATGGCTGATCCAAATACCATTCCTCATAAAACTGTCATTGAGATCGGAAATGCTTTATTCTTCATCGTCAATCCCTCCTTGGCGTCCTATCGTTCATTAGCTTTATACCCGAAAGAAAACCGATCAGCCGTCTCCGTTCCGACCGGCCATCGTAAATCCCCATTCAAAAGGATCTACTTCCGATAGATCTTAAAGAACTGCATCACATGTTTCCCGACCAGGTCCATGACTTCGTCCTCGCGCTCCGGTTCCCGGTCGCACAGGTTGATCCAGACGGTGATCGGAGATGAGAACTGCGCGGCCATAATCTCAGGATCCTCATCCTTCAAAACAGCCTCACGGATCAGGAATCTCATCATCCCCATAAAATAGTTCAGGACGTCCCGATAGTTTTGTTTCGTCTGAAGCTCTGCCAGTTCTGCATTGCGGAACTGCTCGATCATGAGCATCTTCCTGCCCTTGCTGATGTGCGGGTCA
The DNA here is from genome assembly GCA_017509785.1 of Clostridia bacterium. Classification (GTDB taxonomy): domain Bacteria; phylum Bacillota; class Clostridia; order Christensenellales; family CAG-138; genus UBA3857. Next base: position 72,290 of record JAFWOT010000012.1, on the reverse strand, counting down.
TGCAGGATGTAACGCAGCTGTCCCCGGATGAGCTCTGCCGCATCCTCCGCGGTCATGCCGGTCATATCCTTTGTGAATTCCGGATCGTCCCAGTCGGCGCGTACAAAGATCGAATGGTCAGCATATCCTTTCAGAACGGTTTCGATGACAGTATCCAGAATATCCTGCTTATTGGCAAAGTGGCTGTAAAGGGATGCCTTGCGGATACCTACCGCATCGGCGAGCTGCGAGATACTGGTTGCTTCATATCCATTGACAGCGAACAGATCCAGCGCTGCCTCCAGTATTTCTTCCCGTGTGTTGCTCTTTTCCATACTTTTCGCCCTCTTTCCATAATAGAAGTAATGCTGAATTACATCGCCCATTATACCTAACGTTCGTTCGTTAGTCAATAGTTGTTTTGAGTATATGCTTCTTGCCTACGGACAGGCATGTTGACGGTTGCAGGCGTCAACGCAGAGAAAGAGGCCGGGGAACGAACAGACTCCCCGGCCTCTGATGCTTTTTCAGTTTTATATCCGATTCCTCTCGACAAACCGGAAATTAACTTCCATATGCAGTATTGAAATCTGCTCCGCCATTGAGCCTATCAAGCAATTCCAATAAACCTTGCTGCCCATGTGATATCATCCATATAAACATTTTGTTGATATTCAAACAACAGATCGATAATTGACCATGTTCATTTTCCCAAGTATAATGAGATCACACCGGTGAAATGAATCAAGGAGAAGAACAATGGTCATATTAGGTGAACGAATCAGAGAATTCCGTCAACGAAACGGGAGAACGCAGGACTCGCTTGCGAGCGAGCTCGGTGTGACCGCACAGGCGGTTTCTCGTTGGGAAAAGGGGATATGCTGCCCCGATATCGAGCTCATACCCTCGATCGCCAATTACTTCGGGGTTTCCATCGACGAGCTTTTCGGTTATGACAACGAAAGATCGAAAAGGGTGGATTCCCTTTATGAGAAGATCTGTGATATGAATCGCAGGAACAACGGCGTCGATATAGATATCGACAACTGCATCGCATGCGCCAGAGCAGCGCTGATCGAGTTCCCGGGGAACTCAAAGCTCGGGCTTGCGTTAGCCTCAGTATTGTTCAACGCAGGCTATGTGCGGCGTGGGGAGCTCCACACCATCGGAGCGGACGGCTACGGGCGATACGACGTTGAGCAGCACAGGACCTATCCCGAGTGGAAGGAAGCGATCAAGCTGTATGAGAAGATCCTGCCCGACCTTCCCGCCGGGCCGATGCGTCAGCAGGCCGTGACGGAGCTTTCACAGCTTTATAAGAACACGGGCGAGCATGAAAAGGCGCTTCAGCTCGCCGAATCCGCACCCGAGCTTTCCGGTTCGAAGCCGTTCCTCAGGATCATGGCGTTCGATGGAGCGGAAGCCGCCGCAGAATGCGGGAGGGCCCTTTTGGAAACGGTGCGCGCTTCGGCGGAGCTGATGGAGAGGATCGTCCTTTCGGATCGGAACATGCCTCCGAAAACCGCCGTGGAGCAGCTTCTCAATGCGGCAGGTCTTTTCGATCTCGTTTGCACGGACGGATCCTATGGCCCGCTTGCAGGGTTTGTCGCCTGCCTGCATATGCTGCGCTCCTATTACCTGTGGCTTGCAGGCGAGCATGATGCGGCGTTTGACGCGCTCGACATCGCTCTTGAAAACGCAAATGCCTTGGATCGTCTTGCGGAGAGCGGCGCCGAAAGCTATACCGCCCCTCTGCTGAAAAACGTGAAACCGGGCGCGGCAAAGGCGGAGCGTCGGTTCGCGCCGGAGCTGCCGGAGCTTTGGCCATGGTGGGATGTGCCGGAACGCGACAGGGTAAAGAGCGAAATGCAGGCTGACCCCAGATGGGATGAGTGGGTCGGCAAAACGCGATAATAAGGCTAAGCTCCCTCCTTCGGTGTGCTTTTGCGCTTTCTTTCTGTACCTTGCGCACTTTTATGCGTTCTCTCACAAAATCAAGAGGCTGCTGCACATGCAGGAAGATTGCAGGCAACAGCCTCTTTTGTGCCGTCTTTGCGGTCATTTCTTCGCGCTTTCCCGAAGGTACGGGATATCATATCTGTACCATGGGACGCTGCGGGCGTTCATATCCCGACTTATGGCGGCCGAGGAGCTCACCGCCTCTTTGACGACCTTCCCATCGGTCGCCTCCGTTCTCAGCCTGTAAAGGGCGTCGAGCGCGTTAATGCCTATATCGTCGCGGAGGTATTCGACGTCGATATTCCGATGCTTGCCCGAGAGGTATGCGTCGACGTTGTAATCGGCGATGAGCTTCTCGGTGTTGACGAGCGAGAACGCGAACACCATCACGAGACCGACGGCGATCACGAACGGCAGCGCCTTCATACGCTTTATAATGAGGGCGAACACTTCAATGACAAACGCCGCCGCAAGGAACACGAGGAAGATCGTTGCCGCGAGCCTGCTGTACGTGAGATCGTATAGGTCGATGTAGAGGAGCATCTTTGCGACGGCTGTCGCAATGAGAACGAGCGTCGCAATGCAGAAGAGTACAGAGGCCGCTTTGCAGACCTTCTCCTCCGCCCCGTTCTTCCGCTTCGTAAAGCAGCCGAGCCCAACGAGGAGCCCCGCGTTGACGCAGGCCACCGCGAGCAGCTGGAAGAAACCTTCGCGCGCATATCCCGCCGCCGAAAGCCCATCGGGGAGCTTGTGCGTGAACGCGCCGACGTAATAGCTCCACTGGGAGATGAAGAACATCACGTAGAGCGCAAGCAGCGCGAACGCGGGAATGATGAGTATGAGCGCCGGGATGAAGCGGATCGTGTTCGAGATACCCGCGCGGGAACCCTCCGAGGAAAGGCCGTTGAGCTTATTTGCCCTTGATGCGAAGAAGAGGCTGAACATCATCGCGCAGAGAGGGACCGCGAGCACGATCTTCCTCAATATAACGGGCAGGGAATCAAGATCTATCTTCGGGAGCATCGCCGAGAAATTCTCATCATATGAGAGCAGGCTCCCGACTATCACGAGGAGCACCACGGCGACAATGACTCCGATGACGACCGCGAGAGTCCCCGACGAACGCTTTTTGCGCCTGCCGAAAACAGTCTTGAACACCTCGCCGAACGAGACGAAGAGAAATGCGGCCGCCTTGCAGATATCGAGAAGGAAACGCCCGCCGAGAGTGCCGCTCCCGTTTCCGAAGAGGGTGATGACGAAATACGCGTATGCGATCCCCGTCAGCGTGAACGACGGGAACAGCTTGTTGGCGGTGAAATCATCCCCAAAGGAGCCGTGAATGAACCTGAACGCCGCGACGCCGAGAGCGAAAACGAACGCGATCACGGAGGAAGGACGGATCCTCCCGCCGAGACGGAGCGCCACGATCGCGGTTACCGCGAACACCGCGAAGGCAAGCACGAGGAAGCCGAGCGGCGCGGTGGAGATAGGAACGATGGAGAGGAACAGATACGCGGCGGCAAAGAATATCGCCGCAAGCAGCATAAGCGCGCCTCTTCCTTTCGGTTCTTCAACGGGGAACGCCGCTTCCGTTTCAGCGGCCGGGGACGCCGTTTCCCTTTCTGCTGTGAGATCTTCCATAGGAAACTCCTTTTGATCGTTTTTGTTATAAGATACCATGACGCATGGCGTTTGTCAATAGAGATTTATCGTATTTCGGTAAATATTTTTTATTTCCATGCTACGCGAGCCTCAATTTCCCGATTGACCCGGCGTTCATTTCGGGGTATAATCATTCTGTTCGGAGGTGAGATCATGATTGAAAAGATCAAAGCCGCGTTTGCGAGTCATTATTTTGAGGGGGCTCTCCTCATACTGTTCGGGATCATTATGGTGCTGTTCCCGAGCCGCTCGATACATACGATCGGCATTATCACGGGAGCTATACTTCTTGCTCTCGGAGCGGTGCTCGCGGTCTCGTACGTGACGCAGTTCAGGCAGAGGCACACGCTCGAGCTGTTCGCCGGGCTCATGTGCATCGCGCTCGGCGTGGAATTCGTGTTCCGCACCTCAAGTCTCGCCCCCGCAATGCACGCCGTACTGTCGATAACGCTCATTTACAGCGGCATACTGCTCTTTCTTCAGGCTTACTCTTTGCGCAATGAGCGCGGGCCGCTCTTTATAATAACTCTCGTTTTCGCGGCCGCCGCCGTCGTATTCGCGATACTGATGCTCATAAACGACGACGACTCCCCCGTCTTCCTGACGGTAAAGGGCATATCTATGATAGTCGAAGGGATAGCCTCCCTGTTCGTAATAAAGGCCCTGCATATCAAGGATTAGAGGGGCGATCCTCATTCGGAAAAGGGGCGCGGAGCATCCGCCCCCTTTTCATTTGAGCCTGTGTATAACTTCGGCGAGATCCGCGTTTATGCATATGGAGCGATCGGATATATCCGCCGGGCAGAAGGCCTCGCCGTAATTCACGCAGGCATATGTCGCTTCGGGGTTCGTGAGAGTCCTCTGCCAGAAGGGGAATTTGATTATCACCGGGGTGTTCCCTCCCACTCCGAGTTCGAGATAGAGCACCTTCCCGCTCTCGTGTTTGGCGAGGAAGTCCGTATAGGCTCTGCACGCTCTGTGCCAGCCCGCGTCCTCAACAAAGGTATCGTCCGAGCGGAGATTCATTTTGACGGGCTTTCCGTCCAGCGTTTTGGGTATCAGCTCCTTCGGGATGCGCATGGAAACGAGGCGGTCCTTCGGCACGCGGAAGACGCCGTTTTCATCCGGTATGAAGCGCTGCGCCGCCATGGCCTTTTTTACCCACTCCTCGTTGTCGAAGGTCTTGCCGTCGCGCCCATCCGCGCTCTGAAAGAGACCGTAATCGCCCTGCGTGTAGAAGAGGCGGTTTTTATCGAAGCACGCCCTTTGGAAGCAGTGATCGACGTTTGTGGTTATGACGAAATAGTCCCTGCCGGAAACGAGGGCTTTCAGCCCCTCATATACGGGCTTAGGGGGATCGACGTAACGGTTGATATAGATATGCCTCGCCCACCACGCCCAGAGGGTCTGCTCATCCGGGAAGGGATAGAACCCACCGGAATACATGTCCGTAATACCGAATCTTTCGGCAAAATCAAAGAAGTATTCGGAAAACCGCTCGCCGGAATAGGTGAATCCGGCAGCAGTCGAGAGCCCCGCCCCCGCGCCGATCAATATCGCGTCGGCGTTTTTTATTGCCGCGGAAAGGCGAGCCGTACGTTCCTCTTCCGTGCCTTCTCCTTCCGATATGCGGTCAATGAGGGCCCTTGCCGCCCTTACGCCCTTCTGTATGCTTTCGTTATACGCTTCGTATGCTTCATTCATTTCGGTCCCTTTCCGCCGCAGCTTCATTTGAGGGTCCTGAGATAAGCCTTGTGCTCATCGCTCACCCTGCAGCTCTCCAAGGCCTTTTGAATGGCCTTCCTGTGGATCCACTCTTCGAGCCTGCGCTGCTCGAAGTAGGGGACGACCTCGTCGTATCTCTTTGCTAAGGCAGTCGCAAAATACCACGCGATCATCATTTTCAGATAGTAGTCCTCTCCCTCCTTCGAGGCGGCAAGCTCCGGATACTCAGGGCTGAAATCCTCGCCGAGGTATTCGTTCATGAGCATCCTGAGTCCGAATCTCGCCGTGTAGACGTGCACCGAGGAGATCCACCTTTTAACGTGCGGGATGAGCTTTTTATGCTCCCTCCGGAACACGGCCGGCGTCGCCTGATCGGATACGGGCCAGCAATCCACGTAGGGCAGGAACCCGTCCACCGCCCGGACGCAGCTTTCGAAATCCCCGATCCTTGCAAGCATGAAGAAGTGGATGAGGTTCTCCTCGTAGTATCTGTGCGGAAGCGCGCTCAGGAAGGCTTCCCTTTCGGGGCTGTTGAAGAGGTCCTTTGCGATACTCCTAAGCTGCGGGGTCCTGACGCCCAGAATGCTCTCCGGAGATACGTTCGGAACCAGCCTTATCTGAAACTCCCTGTATCTCTCGTCCGCGCACCCGATAAGCCTTTCGTAAAGATCCATGCGGCGTCTCCTTTTTTATAGCGCTTCCCCTTTCCGCCCGGCGCATCACCGCCGGGTGCGGGTGCTGAATAAAGTATATAGGATTTTACTTTGAAGGTCAATAGTTAAATTCGGGCCTTTCCCCTCCCCGCGAGGGTATTGATGTATCAATTAGCGTATGATATAATTCATATCGATCCCCGGAGAAAGGCTGTCCGTTCCTCCGCCGTTCGCTTCAGCTGGACACGTTCCGGGAAAACCGCTCTTTGAGGGTCGGCGCTTCGCCCGCACGGGCATAACACACAAAGCTTTCACGGAGGGAACATGAAAGAATTCTTTGGCTTCGGCGGCTATGAAAGGGAACCGGAGGGCTTCCTTTCGTGGCAGCATCTGCTGTTCGTAAGCTCGCTCATGGCGGTGATGGCGCTTCTTGCCGTGCTTCTCGGAAGGCGCAACAGATCGCGGACGGAGCGCGAGAAGAACCGCGTGCTCGTTATCTGCGCCATACTTATCGACTCGATAGAGATAATAAAGCTCGCGTGCTTCTGTCTGCGGTCGGGCTCGTGCGAGACCCTGCTCTATAACCTGCCGCTCTTCCTTTGCAGCATACAGCTCATTACTATCCCCCTTGCCGCCTTCTCAAAGGGCCGCGCGAGGGAGGCGGCGCTCGATTTCGTATTCATTTTCGGGCTCCTGGGGGCTGTGCTCGGCACGTACGGAGCCGGGCAGAATTACTCCGCCTACCCCGTCCTCGGGATCGAGAACACGGCTTCGGGAATCACGCACTCGATCGCCGGATTCTGCTCGATCTACATCGGCGTATCCCGCATGGCGAGCATGAACAGGCGCAATATACCCGTCACGTTTTCGATAATGATCTTCTTCTGCGCGGCAGCGTTCGCGGCGAACAAGCTCCTCGATTACAACTATATGTTCCTCGTCCGCGGAGACGGCACCCCATACGACCTTCTCTACGGGCTCGTTTCCGGCAGCCCGGTGCTCTATCCGCTTCTCGTCGTACTGCTGCTGCTCGTCTATATCGCGGTCTTCTATCTCGTTTTCTTCCTGATAAAAAAGTGCCGGAAGGTCCGCGCGTAATGCGCCGCCGTCCGGGCGGATATAATTATAACGGTTCGGCTTCGGGCGTCCGCACGCGGCTTTAAGCACGTTTGGAGCCCGTTCTGTTCGTTTGCGCCGCGGTTGTCGGATACGCCCCTTCAGGTCGGCCGGGCTCACCCGTCCTTTTGCTCAAGGACGCCGTTTATCACGGGCAGATCCCCGGTCGATATCGTATCGATGTTTCAATAACCGAGGAATTTCTTCAGATCCTTATCGGGCAGAAGTTCCTTTTTGCCGAGCCCGAAGGAGTGTGCGGGAACGATCTTCAGATATCGTTCAAGGAACTCCTCGTAGGTCTTCGCCTCGAAGCAGTCCGGCGTTATGAAGAAGTCCCTGCTGCCTCCGGTCGTGCGGTTCCCGGCCGTTACGCTCACCATATAGTCGCCCGACTGCAGCTTGTGGAAAACGTATCTTTCGAGATTCCAGCCGTACAACTCGATATGACCGAAATGCGGCTCATAGCATGCCGTGGTTTTGTTGGCCCGAAGCGCCGTCTGCTGATAGTCGGCCTCCACCCATTCTATAAACTGCTCCGCGCTTTCGACGTCATACACGGAGAATTCGCTCTCATTCCAATACCTTCTGACAAATTCAAGGTCTCCGTCGACCCTCCGGATATCATACTGCCAGGTCTTGCTGAGCATCTTTTTGTCGAGCCACCGGTAATCCTTTTTGACGTTTTGGAAGGCCTTTTCAAGGTAGACATTCACGTCCGTACCGAATTTGAATCTCTCTTCCGGGTTCGAGTGCGCGACGGCATCGTGCGTATAGCCGCACAGAAAATCTATGAACTCGTCCGCGGTCGTGCCATCCGTCCACGGGGTAACAATGTCCGAATCATCATAATAGTTTTTTTCTATCTGACCGAAAACGTATTTTCCGTGCAGGGGCGCGATCTGCCAGACGGGGGTCTTCTTTTTCATCATCGCAAGCGTTGCCCAGTTGAATTCCCCGCGCAGCTTTTCCAGCGCTTTTTCATAATACACGCTGATATCCATACCGTATTTGAACAGCTCCGGATCCGCCTGCGGGTTTTTATTCAGCTTCTTTTCGCGCTTTTTCTCATTCTCCCGCTCGAGCTCCATCGCAAAGAATTCATCGACGCTCAGCGGCGTCCACGCCCAAACCTTGTCCCAGCTGTGGCTCGCCAGCGCAGAAGAGTAGATAAACGCCCCTCCGGCCTCGTGCCGCCACTTGTTCCATCGGCCCGCAGCCAGGCTTCCGTCCTTCATTATCAAAAGGCAGAACTGCTCCTCTTTCGGCTTCTTTTTTTCGGCAAACGACTTAAAGCCTTCAAACTGAACGTTGCGGTCGCCCTCTTCCTCTTCGCGGCCTATGTTTATCCAGTTGACGCCTTCTTCTTCAAGGCTCTCGGTCAGGTCATAACGGTCGAGAGAGTGCCATCTTGCCACCTCTTCCGAATCAACAGCGTCGGCGGTGCCGCGTATGAACATGCCCGAAGCTTTGCGTTCGTCCCCCGACGGGTGCCATTCTCCCGCGGTGTGATCGCCGTTCTTCAGCTCAAGCAGGCAGTATTCCCCGTACTGCGGCGTGTCGTTGTCGGACAGATCGTGAAATTCGTTGAAAGACAGACTGAGGTCATTATAATCGACGATAAACATGTTTTATCCTCCGCAGCTCTCGATTTGTTGAGATGATTATACCATATTCACGCGGTTAGAACAACAAGAAAACCTCTTTTGAAGCGTAAGACAAAAGAGGTCTCTATGATGTCAAAGGTCGGCAATCGGTACGATAATCCTTTTAAGGTAGGCATAAAATGCCGTCTGTACATCGACAAACTGGAATTTGTCAATGTTTAAGTCCCATAAATTGCAGGGGTTTTATCGTTGAGTCCGGTGTTCAGACAAGAATATACCCTCTGAATCCGCGCACAGAATAGTAGGAATCCGCTCCGTTGTGAAAAGTAAAAACGGTATCATAGCGCCGTTCGCAGAACAACGCGCCGCCCTTGCTGCGGATATCCTCCGGCGTAGCGATCCAGCTTGACGTTTTCAAATCAAATGAACCGAGACTTTGCAGTCGACGATAGAGTTCCTCCGTCATCATCGATATGCCGATCTCTTTCGCTTTCCGCTCGGCGCTGCTTGACGGCGGGTTTTTAGCGCGGCTATGCAACGCCTTTTCATCATAGCACAGGCTTCTTCGCCCGACGGGCGATTCCTTTGCGCAGTCGCAGAAAATGAGTTTTCCCGTCTTTACGTCATACCCTATGGTGTCAGGTTCACCGCCGGTTTCCTCCATTTTTTGCAAAATCGTGATGGCAGCAGGAAAATCGCGCAGCCTCTGCTCCACCTCAGACCATTCCAAATCCGGATGAAGTTCCTTTTGTTCTGAAAATCTCACTTTCAGTAATTCCAGCATCATGCTTGCCCCCTATAAATACCGATTTGTCGATATGATTATAGCACGCCATCCCTGCCGTGTAAACATAACCATTCGCATAATAACAAAAGCACCCCTGTGGGCGCCTTTGTTGTTGTAGTGTTCATATAAAAGATGCACTATTTAAGGGTAAACTTGCGAAAAGCACGCCAAAGATTCAGTTCTCTAAACTGGAATTTAACGACGTATCAAAACGCCTTTCATATACTGCGTTTCGTTATGTGTTTTGTAGACTTCCAGCTTTTCTTCTTCCGTACAGCCTACCAGTATTTTGATCTCTGAATCTCTCTTCATCAAATCAACGATACACATGATGGCATCGATCTTTTTATCACCGCTTCCAACCCATACATCAATTCCCGCACCATCCATAGAGGCAGTATCTTTCAAATATCCATTGTCGACATTATAGATGAAGTTCGGGAATCTGGGATGGGCAGAGCCTCTTGGCCTGTCGATCACGATTTCCGATTTATTTACCAATTCATCAAGTGCTTTCCAAAAATCCTCGTTACAGCCATCCACATTATCGCCTCCTTACAAGCTCCGATTTATCGATATGATTAAGCGACTTTTTTTGTAAACGATTCAGTTCCGCTTGCTTTCATCACTCCGCTTACCCTTTTACTGGCAAGCACTCCTTCAGAGGTTTGTCCGCCGGTGCTGTTGTCCAACTGCCACCTCCGAAGATGAAATGCATGTCATTTCCGGACGCATCCGTGTAGAGCGCGACGTGGTACAGCTCACCCTTGATCGTTCTGCGCCTTACGCTTCTTTCACTGCGGATGATGTCAAGTACCCGGCCGATCTGCGGCACGCCCGGCCGAACGGATAGCACTGCCGGCTGCCTTCCAACCGGCACGCGGCGATCAAAAACCGCTGTAGTCGAATTCAAGATACTCCTTCTCCCAGCCCTCAGTATATTTCCAGCAGCGCAGTATGTTTTCATTCGGAATAAGCTCCTCGAAGCTGTAATCCCACAGCTTTGAGAAGGTGTCGTCGTCCGCTGTGTAATCGGGGTGCGGGTTATCATCCGAATAATTTGACGTTATTGTAAAATCGTCTTTGCTGAATCCGTGGTACTCACGCTGATCGTCAGTCATCATAAAATAGGTCAGCGCCCCTTTGTTGCTTAGCAGATAGGTCGGGTCGATGTGGTAATCGTGACCGTTGATGCGTATATAGCTCCATTCATGGTCCGGCCCCATCATAGTCGTCGCTTCAACGCCGGCCTGCATCATAAGGTAGGAATACGCCGGAGCGATCTCGCTGCAGATACCCGTTCCTGTCGTCAACAGGCGATAAGTCGTCGTATAGTCCACATATGTTTCGAACATCTTATCATAGGTTTCATAATCGTATTCATAGGTATTCGAGAAATAATCATACAGCGCGACCGCCTTTTCGAAATCCGAATAATCTGTCCTCATCGTTTCGTTAAGAATTTCTTCGATCAGCTCCGCGAATTCTTCGATCTCGGAAGCGGCTTCCTCCGGCGAAACTCGCCAGGTAAAGCTCGCAACGCCGTCGATAACGGAATGCTCACGATCCTCCGCGAGGTCGATCAGCTCAACGAAGACCGGAAAGCAGAGCCTCGGGAACTGCCCCATAACCCAGTCGTAGGTATGCTGGTCCCTGCATGCAAAGGTGTTCTCCCCCGCCATGACTGCGTCCACAAGATTGTACCATGCTTCGCACATGTCTTCACCGAAGACCTCATGCATAAATACTGAGCAGACCTTGGGCTGAAAAGCAAAGCGGCCGAGAGGCTCCTCCGTTGCCTCAGCGGCAGCTTCCGGCGTGGGCTCCGGCGTTAGAGCGGGAGTTGTCTCTGCGGTGATCCCGGCAGCGGCTTCCTGCGTGGCAGGGCAGAAAGTCTCCGGCGGCTGAGTACTTTCGTAGGCGCCTCTTCTGCGGCTGCAGCCGGAGAGCATAGCGATGGATGTGAGCACTGCGATAATGATCGACAAAAGCCTTTTCATTCTTTCCTCCGTCTATTACGACTTTCCCGCCGGAAAGTATCCATAACGTGTTTGACGGTGCTTTGACCTTCACCCCGAGCTTGTTAGCTGAGTTTTGAGCAAAACCCGCCGTTTTTTCACCTGTGCGACAAGAAATCAAGCGTATCGCACCGTGATGCGGATACTGTAGTATATGTTACTCTATATACAGCCTTTTTTCAATAGTGTTGATACTGTGATCATTTCAGTTTTCATACTGTCCTACCGGCAAGCACTCCTTCAGCGGCTTGTCCGCCGGTGCTGTTGTCCGGCAGCATGGCCACAGTATGAATCTCATCTATTTTTCATCATCATCGGTATAGTACGCTGTTTGATATTCGGCGGCTTTGGTAGCTTTTCGCTTATGTCTGTTCGCCCTATTCATGTGGTAGACAAATGAGGTATTTACAGAGGTGCGGGCAAGAGGACTTGAACTCTCCAATGACACAGGCAGCTTGTTGACCGTTTGCATACTTGCGCGCGCCTGCGTATTGAGAACGCGAGCGTTCTCGATGGAGGTTCACGCAGGTTTCTCAGACCAAACAAAAAGCACCCGATGGGTGCTTTTTGTTTGGTGCGGGCAAGAGGACTTGAACTCTCCAATGACGCAGGCAGCTTGTTGACCGTTTGCATACTTGCGTGCGCCTGCGTATTGAGAACGCAAGCGTTCTCGATGGAGGTTCTCGCAGGTTTCTCGGACCAAACAAAAAGCACCCGATGGGTGCGGGCAAGAGGACTTGAACTCTCCAATGACGCAGGCAGCTTGTTGACCGTTTGCATACTTGCGCGCGCCTGCGTATTGAGAACGCGAGCGTTCTCGATGGAGGTTCACGCAGGTTTCTCGGACCAAACAAAAAGCACCCGATGGGTGCTTTTTGTTTGGTGCGGGCAAGAGGACTTGAACCTCCATGGAGTTGCCCCCATACGGACCTGAACCGTACGCGTCTGCCAATTCCGCCATGCCCGCGAAGCTTTGGCCTTTGCCAAATCCAAACCCCCGCCGCGCGGGGACTTGGATTTGGTGGACGGGGATGGATTCGTCTGCCTTCGGGCAGCCCGGGGCGGCTCTGACCGTCCACCGGACGGTCATTCACTACCGCCCTTCGAATCCCTTCCATCATTTGCCAAATCCAAACCCCCGCCGCGCGGGGACTTGGATTTGGTGGACGGGGATGGATTCGAACCATCGTAGTCTGTGACAACGGATTTACAGTCCGCTCCCTTTGGCCGCTCGGGAACCCGTCCATATTATGCCGGTGGAGCTGGTGGACGGACTTGAACCGTCAACCTGCTGATTACAAATCAGCTGCTCTGCCGATTGAGCTACACCAGCAAATTTGCAAAGATGGCGACCCGAAGGGGGCTCGAACCCCTGACCTCCAGCGTGACAGGCTGGCATTCTAACCAACTGAACTACCGGGCCGCGTTATTAAATTATAGTGGTGGGCCTTCAGGGACTCGAACCCCGGACCAATCGGTTATGAGCCGACCGCTCTGACCAACTGAGCTAAAGGCCCTTAAAAAATGGTGACCTCGAGGAGAATCGAACTCCTGTTACCGCCGTGAAAGGGCGGTGTCTTGACCGCTTGACCACGAGGCCACATAATGGTCGGGGTGAGAAGATTTGAACTTCCGGCCCCATGCTCCCAAAGCACGTGCGCTACCAGACTGCGCCACACCCCGTTAGCACCCGTATTTGCGACGGGCATTATTATACAGCTTCCGATCGGAAATGTCAACCCTCGAATTATGAAAAACAACGGATATATTTCCACGGAAGCCGCTTCGTTATTGAAGCAAAGAAGGGTACTTGTTACGTACCCTTATTAGCTCATTCATCAGGCGGAAGCGATTACTTCTCGTCCTTGTCCATGGCGACGACCTGCTCGCCGTCGTAGTAGCCGCAGCTCCTGCAAACCCTATGGGCAAGCTTCTTAGCGTGGCACTGAGGGCACTCTACGAGCGCGGGAGCGCTGATCTTCCAGTTAGCGCGGCGCTGATCACGCCTTGCCTTAGATGTTTTCCTTTTCGGGACTGCCATAGTCTTTTCCTCCTAATCTTCCTTCAACAGTTCTGCAAGCCCTTTTAATGCGGCAAACGGATTGCCGTCATCCGGAAGCGTGCATGAGCACTGTGTATTATTTAAGTTTGCGCCGCACACCGGGCAGAGCCCGCGGCAATCGGGTTTGCAGAGACCGTACATCGGAGCGTTTAAAAGAACCGTATCCTGCACGAGCTTCGTGAGATCGAGCTTTTCCCCGCTGAAGGGGTAGACCTCCATCTCCTCCGCCTCCGTTTCGGAGACTCTGAGGAACCTTTCGTCAAATTCGACGGTGAAGCCCTGCGTGAATTCGTCATTGCACTTGGTGCAGTTCATGACGACTTCGGCGCTGAGCGTACCGGTAAGCCGGAAACCCTCTCCGTCAAAGCTGTAATCGAGATCGACGGTGACGGGTGCGGACGGCCTTATTACGTAGCCGGGCAGCTCGATCGGCTCGATCTCTTCAACGAGACGAGCATGGCTCACCTCGCCGGGAAGCTTCAATTCCTTTGATACGTTCAGTTCCACATTAACACTCCACAGTACCCGTATCTACAAGACAACCTTATACATTTTAAGCGTTTGCGCCTATATTGTCAACAGCAAAAGCAAATATATTTGCTTTTGCTGCCGACAAATATTCCGTGTTATTTTACGCCCTTACGATTGCTGCGGTGTCCTTCGCGATCATCATTTCCTCATCGGTGGGGATGACGAGGACCTTGACGCGGCTCTCGGGCTTGGAGATGACCTGCTCCGAGCCCCTCGGGCAGTTCATGTTGTACTCCTCGTCGAACGCTACGCCGAGGTACTCCATGTCCTTCATAATGGAGGCGCGCATCGCGCGGTCATTCTCGCCTACGCCGGCGGTGAAGACGATGGCGTCAACGCCGTTTAACGCAGCGGCGTATGCGCCGATGTACTTCTTTACCTTATAGGCGAAGGTCTCAAGCGCCATAGCCGCGCGCTTGTTGCCCTGCTTCGAGGCCTCATCCAGATCGCGGAAGTCGCTGGAGACGCCGGAGATGCCGAGCATGCCGCTCTTCTTGTTCATGTAGTTATCGATGCCGGCGCGGTCGAGATCGAGCTTCTTCATGAGGTAAGCTACAATGGCGGGATCCATATCGCCGCAACGGGTGCCCATGGGCAGACCCTCAAGGGGAGTGAAGCCCATGGAGGTATCGATGCACTTGCCGCCCTTAACGGCGGAAACGGAGGAACCGTTGCCGAGGTGGCAGGTGATTATCTTCGTGTCGCTGGCGGGCTTATCGAGATAGGTCAGCGCGCGGCCCGTAACGTAAGCGTGGCTGGTGCCGTGGAAGCCGTAGCGGCGGACCTTGAGATCGGTATACGCCTCATAGGGGAGGCCGTAAAGGAAGGCGTGCTCGGGCATGGTCTGATGGAAGGCGGTGTCGAAAACGGCTACCATGGGGGTGTTGGGCATTATGGCGCGGCAGGCGTTGATGCCCATTATGTTGGCGGGGTTGTGGAGGGGAGCAAGCTCGGAAAGATCCTCTATCTCCTTGATCACCTCGGGGGTGAGGAGGACGGACTTTGCGAACCTCTCGCCGCCGTGTACGACACGGTGACCGACGGCGTCGATCTCATCCATGGAGGCGATGACGCCGCGCTGAGGATCGACGAGGGCGTCAAGCACGAGCTTGATCGCGTCGGTATGATCCTTCATGTTCCGGACGAGCTCATAGGGCTCCTTGCCGGTGGGCTTGTAGGTGAGCTTGGAATTCTCGATGCCGATGCGCTCGCAAAGGCCCTTGGCGATGACGCTGCCGTTATCGACGTCGATGAGCTGATATTTGAGGGAAGAGCTTCCCGCGTTGATGACCAGTATCTTCATAATGCTTCTCCCGTATTATCAGAGGTTCTGAGCCTGTACGGCGGTGATGGCGACTACGGAAACGACGTCCTCGATGCTGCAGCCGCGGGAGAGATCGTTGATGGGCTTTGCGAATCCCTGGCAGATGGGGCCGACAGCCGTCGCGCCCGCGAGACGCTGAACGAGCTTATAGCCGATGTTGCCCGCCTGGAGATCGGGGAACACGAGTACGTTGGCCTTGCCGGCAACGGGGCTGCCGGGGCTCTTGAGCTGACCGACCTTCTCAACGAGGGCGGCGTCGGCCTGGAGCTCGCCGTCGATCATCAGATCGGGAGCCTGCTCCTTGACCATGGCGGTCGCGGCGACGACCTTATCGACGTTCTCATGCTTGGCGGAGCCCTTGGTGGAGAAGCTCAGCATGGCAACGCGCGGATCGATGCCGACGAGGTTCTTCGCGCTCTCTGCGGAGGAGATGGCGATGGCGGCAAGCTGTTCGGCGGTGGGATCGATATTGACAGCGCAGTCGGCGAATACCATGACGCCGTCGTCGCCGTAAGCCTTGTTGGGAACTTCCATTATAAAGCAGGAGGATACGGTGCTGATGCCGGGGGCCATCTTGATTATCTGGAGGCCCGGACGGAGCGTGTTGCCGGTGGTGTTGATGGCGCCCGCCACCATGCCGTCGGCCTTGCCGTCCTTGATCATCATGCAGGCGAAGAAGAGAGGATCGTGCATCATCTTGTTGGCCTTTTCCATATCGACGCCCTTCGCCTTGCGCATCTCATAGAAGCGCTCGACGTAGGTATCGAAATCGGGGGACTTGACGGGATCGACGATCCCAACGCCCGTGAGGTCCACGTTGAACTTTGCCGCGACGGCGCGGATCTCGTCCTCATTGCCCATGAGGGAGATATCGGCGACGCCCTCCTCGATTATGCGCTGAGCCGCCTGAACGGTGCGCTCCTCGGTACCTTCGGGAAGAAGGATGTGCTTCTTCTGTGTTCTGGCTTTTGCCTTAATGTTGTCTATAACCGACATTTTCTTATCTCCTTCCGAAAAAATAGTTGACGGTCACATCAAATTAGATTATAACATATATGCGGTGAAAATGGACACTGAAAAATAATATAATTTGAGGTCTGAATGAAAACAGTCGGAATTATCGCCGAATACAACCCGTTTCACAACGGGCACTCGTATCACATAGCGGAAGCGAAGCGGCTGACAGGCGCGGAGCGCGCCGTTGTCGTTATGAGCGGGAGCTTCGTTCAGCGCGGCGAGCCCGCCTGCGCGGATAAGTTCACGCGGGCCGAATGGGCGCTTCGCGGGGGCGCGGATATGGTAGTCGAGCTTCCCGACGCGCTCGCTCTCTCCTGCGCGGAAAGATTCGCGCTCGGCGGCGTCGGGATACTCGCCGGGACGGGTCTCGTCGAAGCGATCGCCTTCGGGAGCGAATCGGGGGATACCGAGACCGTACTCGGGGCAAGCGAAGCGAGCGCCGATCCCGCGCTTCTTTCAAAGCTCCTCGGAGAGGGCCTTCCCTACCCCGCCGCGCTCTCGGCTGCGCTCGGGATAAAGCTCGGCCCGAACGACATACTCGGCGTTGAGTATGCGAGGGCGGCGAGGACCATCTGCCCGGGGATGGAGCTCCGCGCCGTCAGGCGCAGCGGGAGCGGCCACTCCGACAGCGAGCTCGGCGGGGAATTCAGCTCCGCCGGGGCGATACGCGGAGCGCTGGCACGGTGCGCCGGGCAGACCCGCATGACTCCTGCCGTGTTTGACGGGCTCGTCCGGGCGCTGCCGAGATCCGTGCTCGACGGCGTCGCCGGGATGATGAGGAAGGGTGTCTTCCCCGCGACGCTTGCGGGGCTTTCCGACGCGGCGCTTTACAGGGTCAGAGCAATGTCGGACGAGGAATTACGGGCGCTGCCGGAGATCTCGGAGGGGCTCGAGAACCTCTTCCGCGAGGGTGCGCTCGTTTCGAGCGACGCAGACGAGCTGCTGGCGCACGTTAAATCAAAGCGCTACACGATGGCGCGGCTGAAGCGCTCGCTGATGTGCGCGCTCCTCGGCATAGACGAAAGGATACAGTCGGAAGCCGTAAAAAAGGAGGCCCTCTATATAAGGGTTCTCGGTGTGTCTTCAAGGGCGATGCTCTCTGAATTGCGCGGAAAGGCTTCGCTCCCTGTTATCGTACGATCGTCCGACAGGGATACCCTGCCCGCGGCGGCGGCCGAGTCCGAACGAGTATCGGCGCTCGCGCACAGGATACGCGCTCTCGGACAACCGTACGACAGATCCTGCACGGAGGATATTTCCCATCGGCTGATCGTCCGAGAGTGATACGTGACGCGATCCAAGGCATATCCTTTCCCATGGGATATGTCTTTTTCTTTTTGATGGCGGCGTTTGGCGCGCTGCTCATCCCCTTCAGCGACAGGGCCTTTGAGGGCGCTTCGGAGGGGCTTCGGACGTTCACTTATCAGGTCGCGCCGTCGCTGTTCCCCTTCACGGTGTGCGCATGCTTTTTTACAAGGAGCGGGAAAGCCGACCCGGGAAAGCTCCGTCCCGCGCTGAGATACCCGGCGGCGGCGTTCTTTTCCGCTGTCTGCGGGACTCCCTCCGCCGCCATGATCTGCGGAATGGTCTGCCCCGGGGACGCGGGCATGGCCTCGGCGCTCTGCGCGGTATGCAATCAGGCGGGGCCGATGTTCATAGTCTCGACGCTTTCATCCGCGTTCTTCGGCGACCGGTCCCTTGCGCTTCCGCTCGCGCTGTCGCACTATCTGCCGGCTTTTTCGGGGAGCCTCATACTCTGCGCCTTCGGCGCCCGGAGGGGCTCGCATGATGAAAAGCTTTCCTCCCCGCCCCCGCCTTCTTCGGCCTCGGCGTTTACCGGGGCGATATCGGAAGCCGTAACGGCGATGCTTCGCGTCTGCGGAACGATCGTGTTCTTCCGCACGGCGCAGGCTGTCGCGGAGCCGCTGCTGCTTCCGGGGGCGCCCGCGATAATAAAGGGAGCCGCCGCCGGCGCATTCGAGATGACTAACGGACTGCGGCTCGTTTCTCTCGCGGGGAACACCCGAAACGCGCTGACGCTCGCCTCGTTCATACTCTCGTTCGGAGGGATCTGTCTTTTCGCTCAATCGAAGCTCATATACACGGAGCTGCGCGCGGGGCCCTATTTCGCGGCGAAGGCTGCGACGGGCGCTTTATCCGCCCTGACTTTTTGGCTGCTGTATCCGCGTTTTTATAGGACCGCCGCCGTCTTCGGCTTTACGGGCGAGCGGACAGCCGATCTGCTCCGCGGTTCCGCCGAAGCGGGCGCGGCAGCGGCGGGGTTCGCGCTCTCGGCCGCGCTCTGTCTGCTGTGCTCGTTCACAGCGTCGCGGCTCTTCAAAAAAAGCTAAGGGGCTGCTTAAAAACGCAGCCCCGAGAGAGTTTAAACAATTATTCGTCGTCCTCTTCGAATTCGTCTTCCTCGATCTTTTTCTTCTTCCTCTTGAGGAAACCGAAGAAGCCCTCGTTCTCCTCTTCCTCATGCTCCTCCGCTTCCGCCTGCTTCGCGGCCTCGGCCTCTTCCTTGGCCTTCGCCTCCTCGGCGGACTCGTTGAAATCGGGCTTGGGGACTACGCCGAGATCCTTGCGGTTGATCTCGACTATCTCATAATAATCCTCAAGGAATTTCATGAGGCTGCCCAGAACGCCGTCGGCATAGGTCTTGGCGTTGTCATAAACGCTCTTCGCGTTGTATTCGGCCTTGCGCCTCAGGAGCTCGGAGCGGCGCTCCGCCTCCTTGACGATATCATGCTCCTCGAGAATGGCTTCGCGCTGCGCCTCGGCCTCCGCGATGATGGAAGCGGCCTTCGCTTCGGCCTCCGCGATGATGGAGGAAGCGGAAGCGTTTGCCGTGGAAAGCATGTTGTCACGCTTGCTCTCCGCCTCGCTGACGAGGGTATCCGCCCTGACCTGCGCGTTGTCCACGAGCTCGGAAGCGTAATTCTCGGCCTTTGCGGTGATGTTCTTTGCGTCGGTGATGATGGAGTCGGCCTTGCGGACGTCCTCCGGGATGGTTACCTTGAGGTCTCCGAGAAGATTATAGATCTCATCTATATCAACGATGCGCCTGTCGGTATTGCCGCCGAAGCGGGG
The DNA here is from genome assembly GCA_017509785.1 of Clostridia bacterium. Taxonomy (GTDB): domain Bacteria; phylum Bacillota; class Clostridia; order Christensenellales; family CAG-138; genus UBA3857. Next base: position 52,760 of record JAFWOT010000012.1, on the reverse strand, counting down.
CGCGGGGCTGGAATCGATTATCTCTTCAAGCTCGTTGATCTTCTCAAGGCTCAGGACGACTGTGGGATCCGTATTCTTTGCCATAATCAAACTCTCCTTAGTATTTTATGATCAGCATTCGGTACAACTCCTTCAATGCTAATTCCGATTTTGATGAGCTGCCGCACGAGGCTCGAGCTTACGTGCGAATACTCGGCCTTTGATATGAGGTAGACCGTCGTTATCGAGGGATCGATGCGGGTGTTGACCTCCTCAAGCGTGGCCTCGTAATCGACGTCGTTCCCGGCCCTTATGCCGCGGACGATGACGGTTGCCCCGATCTCATGGCAGTGATCGACGAGCAGCCCCGTGCTTGAAGCGACGAACGCGTTCGGGATATCCTTTACGGCGTCGCGCACGAGCTCCAGTCTTTCCTCCATGGTGAAGGCGCAGCCCTTGCCGGGGTTATCGAGGATCGAAACGTAAACCTTATCGAACACCTGCGCGGCGCGCCGAACGAGATCGACGTGACCGACCGTGATCGGATCAAAGCTGCCCGGAAAAACCGCCGTGGTCAAATATCATCCACCCCCTCATAAACGGCATAGGTGACGAACGAATCGCCGTATTTCCTTGCCTTCTTCACGTTGAACCCCTCCGGAAAAACGGGCGGGTTCTGTTTTGAATGCTCACAGAGCAATATAGCTCCGGCCTTTATCAGACCGAGCTCGGAAAGCTTCGCTATCGCGCGGGATTCGAGATCCGTCTCATACGGAGGATCGAGCAGGACGATATCGAAGGCTTCGCCGGAGCCCGCAAGCCCTTCGAGCAGACGGATCGAGTCACAGCAGGAAACGGCCGCTCTTTCATCATACCCGAGCCTTTTTAAATTGCTCCTGACGGTGTTGTATGCTTCCCTTGAGCTGTCGCAGAAGACGACCCTTTCCGCCCCGCGGGAGAGCGCCTCTATGCCGAGGCCGCCGCTTCCCGAGAAGAGATCGAGCACTACGGCGCCTGCCACCTCGAACTGGATCATGCCGAACATTGCCTCCTTGACCTTCGCCAGGGTGGGCCTCGTGTTCATTCCTTTGGGGGCAAGTATCTCCCTGCCCTTTGCTTCACCGGCTATGATACGCATGTTCCGCTCCGTATACTCCTTTATTGTATCACCTTATCTTGTTTCAATCAATAGCCCGCGCGAAATTTTTACACAAAATATTGTGTTTGGGGCCTTATCACCCCGCTCGGCGTCACTATTGCGCGGACGGGTCTGTCCGTCCCCTCCGTGGGGACGCTTTCAACGAGCTGACAATCGAACCCGACGGCGACCGTGAAGCAGCTGCATCTCGCAAGGAGCCTGTCGTAATACCCGCCGCCCTGGCCGAGCCTGTGGCCCTGTCTGTCAAAGCCTATGGCGGGGAGTATTATCGCGCCGAGGTCTTCCGCTTCGATCTCCCTCGCGGTACGGATATCCGGTTCGAGTATTCCGTACGCGCCCGTCACGAAACCGTTCTCCTCCGCGGGGACGAAGAGCCGCAGACCGCCTTCATCTATGCAGAGCGGGAACACCGGCGTTGCGCCGAGCTTCTTCAAGCCCTCGAGAGCGGGGAGCACGTCGAGCTCGTACTTCATCGGCATGTACCCGAGTACGTATTCGCAGTTTTTAAGCTCGGGCATTTCCATGAGCCTTTCCGCCGTCAGCAGGGCGGCCGCCCTGCGCTCCTCTCCGGGGATGGCGCGTCTCTCCGCGCGGATGCGCTTTCGCAGCTCCGCCTTCACTTCCGCGATATCAGTCTTCGGTATCATTACCCGTACCCCTTTCCAGTTCTTTGCTTATCATTTCGGTCACGTCGGACGCGCATATGAACCTCTCTCTCAAAAGCTCCATCGCGTGCTCCGCGGATACGCCGAGCAGGTACGCTCCCGCGGAGGCGGCGTCATAGGGTTTCGCGCCCTGTGCGAGAAGTGAGGCAACGATCCCCGTCAGCACGTCGCCGCTGCCGCCCTTAGCCAGAGCGCTGCTGCCCCTGTCGTTGTATCTGACTGCGCCCTTCGGCGAGACTATTATGCTCGAAGCCGATTTCAAAAGCACGCAGCATCCATGCTCGTTTGCGAAGTTCACGGCCGAGGCGGTGAAGTTTTTGACGACCTCCTCCGTTTCACAGCCGAGGAGCCGCGCCATCTCGCCGGGGTGAGGCGTTATGACCGCTTTTGCATGGAGCAGAGCCATGAGCTCCGGCTTACTTGCCATCGTATTGAGGGCGTCCGCGTCTATGACGCAGGGCTTGCCCGAGCGGAGCACCTTTCCAAGGAGTCCCGCCGTCCTTTCGGAAACGCCCATGCCGCAGCCTATCCCGACTGCAGAGGCCCATTTTATGAGCTCGTCCGCACTTTCGGTCTCCGGAACGAGCATCACCTCCGGAACGAGCGCGAATGAAGGAACGATCTCCTTCGGGATGAGCGCCCTCGTCAATCCCGCGCCGGCTCTGACGCAGGCCTTCGAGCACATGAGCGCCGCGCCGGGCATGCTCCCGGAGCCGACTATGAGAGCCGCCCTGCCGTTGGAGCCCTTGTTGCCATTCGGATCGCGCTTCGGGAGTATCCTCTTTATAAGCTTATCGTCGATCCCGCCCCTGCTCCTTATCGAAACGTCGGCGGCTCCGACCTCCTCTATGGCTCCGTCCTCATAACGGACGACGAGCCTTCCGTCCCCGAATATCCTGTCCGCCATGCCGTAGCGGGTCTCATCTCCCCGTATGACGGCGACGTGGCTCCCGAGCGAGATGCAGTTCTTCGAAAAGCACCGCAGGAATTCATCGGGATCGCTGCGGAGCAGATCGTATTGCAGCATGTATTCGTCAAGTATGGCGTTGACGACGTCGAGTATGCGGAAGCGCCTCCCGCATTCGAGGTATACGCTCGAAGCGGGCTGGAGGAGATCGCCCGGTATGCTGCCCGTGTTGAGGTTCACCCCTATGCCGATGACGGCGAAGCGGTCGCCCTTCAGGTACAGGGACTCCGAGAGTATGCCGCAGATCTTCTTCATATCGAAGGAGGCGATGACGTCGTTCGGCCACTTAACGGAAAGATCGATATCGTTCCCCGTGAGTTTTACGAGCGCGTTCCTGACGGCCTCCGCCGCCGCGAGATTCAGCATGGGAAGCCTGTCGGATGAGAGCGCCGCCCTGTGGACTATGCTCATCAGCACGGCCTCTTCGGTGTTGAGCCATGCTCTGTCCTTTCGCCCGCGCCCCTTCGTCTGGCTCCCGGCGACGTGAACGGTCAGATCGAATTCCCTTCCGAACTCGGCTATCGCGCGCTTTGCGACGGCGTTCGTCGAATCGACGATATCATAGGTGTAGACCTTGAAGGGGTAATGATTGTATCTATTGTTCTCCATCCGCCGCCTCCCGAAGGGCCTGCATTATGGTGTCGTGGTCATAGCCGCGGGTCTGCAGCCTCGTGTAGACGCGGCGGAGCTTTTCCGTATCGTCCTCTATGCCGCTGAATTGGCGAAGGTACTTTCCCGCAACGGCGACGGCGTTGTTGAGCTCCGTGCCGGAGTCGACGCCGCCGAGAGCCTCTTCGATGATATCCTCCGGGACGTGATGCCCCCGGAGCTGTTCGCGCAGGCGGAAGCGGCTCACCGGCTTTGTGGAGAGCCTCGTTTCGACGAAATCCCTTGCGTATCTCTCGTCGTCGAGAAGACCCGCTTCCTTCAGCCGATCTATCGTCTGCATTATCTCACCCTCGGAATAACAGCCCTCGTCGAGCTTCAGCTCCACCTCGCGGACCGTCCTCGCCTTCGGGGTCAGGTATGAGAGCGCGGCGTCGTATGCGCTCGCGCCCCCGGTAGTCTTCTGCTTTCGTGCCATGGAAACTCCTATCGTTCGGATCGGGGATGCGTCATTTGCCGGGCTTCAGCAGCTTGTGCCTGTGCCAGAAGGCGTCGTCCTTCGTCAGGACGAGCACGTCCACCTCGCCGCCGCAGGTCTTCGGCTTCATCTCGAAGCGCTGGAGCTTGATCGTCACGTCGATGAGGAAATCGGCAAAATCGACAGCGTCCTTCAGCGGCATGAGGTTGTGGTTTATCGGCGTGGGCGGTTGGGAGTTGAGCAGCTTCGTTATCGCCTGCTGTTCGCCGCTCCAGGAGGAGGCGTAGCGGATATTCCCGTTATCCATATTGATGCGCTTCAATTCCTTGCCGACGTCGTATACGAAGGGCTCGTCCTCGTCGTATCCGCAGACGAAGAAGTTAACGTGCGGGAAGAACTTATAGGCGTACGCCTGAAGCTTCTTCGCAACGTCGGTGACGGAATCCTTTCTGCCGACCTCCTCTATCTCGAATATCCTGAGGAAATCGGAAATGGTCTTGTTCTCGAGCACAGCCATCCCGCAGGAGGATATGCCGACCCTCACCTTGCTGAGAAGGAAAACCTTCTGCGCGTTGTCGGAGAGGGAGAACATCCCCTGCTGCTGAGTCTTGCCGTCCTGGGTCTTGTACATTATATTGCCCGTCATGCGGCTGTCCGCCGCCATGACGATGCCCTCCGGTACGTACACCGTGCACATTACTGACATTTTTTGATTCTCCTTTCCTGATCCTTCGTTTATATCAGCGAGCCCAATATGCCCGCGTCGTTGCCGGCCGAAGCCGTCGTTATCCGCCCGCAGGAGCCGAAGAATGTCCTCGGGGGGATCTTTTTGCGCAGCGCGTCAACGAGCAGCTCTCCCGCGCCGGAGACGCCTCCGCCGAATACGATGACCTCGGGATCGAGCACGTTCACGAATGACGCCGCCGCGTCGGCGAGGGCGTCGGTGTATTCGTCAAAAAGGGCAATCGCCGCGGCGTCCCCCTCCCTCGCGCATTCGATGAGGAGCTTCGCGTCGGGCTTCTCCCCCGCTTCAGCGCGGACGCGGATCATGCCCTCCTCCTTCGAGGCCGCTTCCGCCTTCCTCGTCAGGGCGGAAGCGGAGCAGAGAGTCTCTATACAGCCCCGGTGCCCGCAGCCGCATTTCAGACCGCCGCGTTCCATCACGGCGTGGCCGAGCTCCGTGCCGCGGCCCAGCCCGCCGCGGAAGAGCTCGCCGTTAAGTATTATGCTCCCTCCGACGCCCGTGCCGAGCGTCAGCATGAGGCCCGTCCTCACGCCCTTCAGCGCGCCGAGCTTCAGTTCTGCGGCGGCGGCCGCGTCCGCGTCGTTCCTGACGGCGACGCCGACGCCGAGTCTTTCCTCCATCATCTTCTTCAGAGGGACGTTATGGAGCCCGATGTTCCACGCGTCTATTATGCCGCCTTCGCAGTCTATTGAGCCCGGCACCGTGACGCCGGCAGCCGCGCAGCCCTCGGGCGCGAGCTCCTCCGCCATGCCGCGGAGCATATCGGCGAGAGCTTCCGCTTCGCCGAAGGGCGTCGGGCAGGAGAGCTTTCGCACTATGCGGAACTGTTCGTCCACGGCGCCGGCCTTCACCGTCGTCCCGCCGATATCAAAGCCTATACTGAGCATTGGGGCCTCCTTCTTCCAATATGTATTCCTCTATGAACCGGGCGGCGCCGTCCTCCCGGCAGGGGGGCGCGATAACGTCCGCCGCGGCCTTCACCTCATCGTTCCCGTCCGCAACGCAGCAGCCGAGGCCCGCCCATTCTATCATCTCGAGATCGAGCGTGTTGTCGCCGACGGCGGCTGTCTCCTCCCTTGCGAAGCCGTAATGCTCCGCAAGCAGCTTCAGCGCGGAGCCCTTGCTCGCGCCTATCCTGTTGAACTCAATAAACCCGGGCGATGAGGCCGAAACGGCTGCCTTTCCCGCAAGCTTTTCGCGGAAAAACGGCAGCAGGCCCTCCACCCTTTCGGGCTCCGTGATCACGAGGACCTTCGGCACGTTCCGCCACACCATTCGGCGGACGTTCGGCTCTATCCTTGCGGGGAGGCCGAGATGTTCGGAATACGCTCTGCCGTACTCGTGCTCGCGCTCATAGACTATCTCGTCCCCCTGATAGAGATGGACGTGCAGACCGAGGCTCTCGGATAACTCCAGTATCTCCGTTACGACGGAGCTTTCGAGCTCCGTCACGAAGAAGGGCTCGCCCGTCTTCGCATCGTTTATGACGGCGCCGCCGTAGTTTATGACGAGACCGTCCACGTCGAGCTCCCGCAGGACGGATAAGGAACCGTGGTAGCCCCTCCCCGTGGCTATCGTAACTATGACGCCCGCCTCCCGCGCTCGGCGGACGGCAAGCTTCGTCCTTTCGGATATGACCCCGAGCCTCGGAAGGATCGTATCGTCGATATCCAATGCAAGCAGCTTATACTTCACTCTCTTCTCCTTTACCGTGAAAATGCTCCCAGACCCTCTGCGCGGCGGGGCGGTTCATGCCGGGCACGGCGGCGAGTTCCTCAACGGATGCGGTCTTTATCGCATCCATAGTCAGGAATTTATCGAACAGCGCCCTGCGCCTCTTCTCGCCGACCCCTTCGATGCTCTGCAGCACGGAATACAGCGCCGTCTTCGAGCGCATGCTCCTGTGATACGTTATGGCGAATCTGTGCGCCTCGTCCCTTATCCGCTGGAGCAGATGCAGCGTCGGCGAGGCGGCGGGCAGCGAAACGGGCTCCGGCGAATCGGGAAGGATGATATCCTCGTTCCTCTCGGCGAGGCCTATCGCGGGTATGTACGAGAGCCCGAACGCTTCGAGCACCTCGAGCGCGACGTTAAGCTGACCCCTGCCGCCGTCCATTATAAGCAGATCGGGAAGCTCGTTGAACTTCACGTCCCCGTCGACGGCCCTTTTGAAGCGCCTCGTCAGATGCTCGCGCATCGCCTCGTAATCGTCGCCCTCGACCTTCGTCTTCGTTTTGAATCTGCGGTAGAGGCTCTTATCGGCCTTGCCGTCGATGAATACGACCATCGAACCGACGGTATCACGCCCCTGAAAATGGGAGTTGTCGAAACATTCCATCCTGTGCGGGAGCTCGTCCATGCCGACTATCCGCGCAAGCTCTATGAGCGCGCCCTCGCCGCGCTCCCATTCCTTTTGGGTGAGCTCCCTGCGGCGTTTCAGGGTCTCGACCCCGTTCATGAAGGCGAGATCGGCGAGCTGTTTCTTTTCGCCCCGCTGCGGCTTTGTGAGCTTTACGGCGTGGCCGCACTCATCCCGCAGGCAGGAGATCACGTTCTCCGCGTCGTCGGGGAGCTCGCGGCAGACTATTTCGGGCGGGATATAGCCGCTCTCCGTGTAGAACTGCATGAGGAACGATTGCATTATCTCCGCCTCGCTCTCACCGGAGGCCGTGACGAAATACGCGTCCGTCATCACGACGTTGCCGTCGCGCATGAGCATAGCGTAGACGAGGGTGTTCATCTCGTCCGAAGCGACGGCGAAAACGTCGAAGCTGTTCACGGTGGTCGTCGCGGCGCGCTGCTTGGCGGCGAGACTCTCCATGGCGCGGATGCGGTCCCGCAGGACGGCGGCGCGCTCGAATTCGAGCTTCCCGGCGGCCTCCTCCATCTGCTTCGTCAGAAGCTCCGTGATGGCTCCGGAATGCCCCTGCAGGAGCTGGGCGATCTCGTTGAGGTAGCCGTGGTATTCCTCCCTTGTGACTTTGCCGGAGCAGGGCGCGCAGCACTTGCCTATGTGGTACATGAGGCAGGGCCTTTCGCGCCGCGCGATAGCCCGCTCTATATCCTTCCTGCAGTGGCGGACGGGGAAGAAATCCCGAACTGCGGTAATTGCCTCCCTCAGCGCGAGGCCGGAAAGATAGGGCCCGAAATACTTTGCCCCGTCCTTCTTTATGCGGCGGACTATCTCCGGCCGCGGGAAATCCTTCGTGAAATCGATCCTCACGTAAGGGAAGTGCTTGTCGTCCTTTAATAGGATGTTGTAGCGCGGGCGGTTCTGCTTGATCATGTTGCATTCAAGCGTCAGCGCCTCCGCCTCGGAGCCCGTTATCGTGAATTCGAAATCCGCTATGTTGGAGACCATCGCCGCGACCTTCGGCGGCTTTGCCGTATTCTGAAAATACTGCCTCACGCGGTTCTTGAGGTTCACCGCCTTGCCGACGTAGATTATCTCCCCGCGCGAATTGTACATCCTGTACACGCCCGGGCTGTCCGGAAGAAGCTTCAATTTATCCCTGATGGTATCGTTCATGCCCCTATTATAACTTATTTTTGAATTTTTGGGAACCCGTATTGCAATTTATTCGTTATATAAGTAAAATGGTACTGCCATTTAAAACAAGGAGGAACTGAGATGTTCAAACGCTTCATTTCATTGTTTCTTGCGCTGACGCTCTCCGCCGCGCTCACCGGATGCGCGGGGACGGGCACGCAGAACGCCGGGAACGATCCCGTCCCCGGGAGCGCGGAGCCCACGCAAAACGCTTCCCGCACGAACTATCTCAACGAGAAGGGCGAGGCTCTGCCGATAACCCTCCTCTCAAACGGAAACAGATTCATGCTCAAAGGTGAGTACGAGCCGCTCTATACGGGCGTCAACAACGTTTTCGCCGGGAGGATGTTCGATTCTCTCGAGGCCGGCAGCACGGCGGTGTTCTCCCCCCTCTCGCTGGAGATCGCCCTGCAGGTCCTTTCCGAGGGCGGAGACGAGCAGACCTCGAAGGCCCTGCTTGACGCGCTCTGCCCCGGCCTCACCCGCGAGCAGGTCAAGGTCAGCGCGGCAAGGCTCATAGAAAAGCTCACCGCGAGCAAGGGCGTGACGGTAAATTCCGCCGTCATTGCCAACAGCGCCTACCGCATCAATACCGATTTTGCGAACGCCGCGGCCTCATATTTCCGCGCCTCAGTCGGTGCGCTGGATTTCTCCGACCCGAAGGCCGCCCTTGAAGAGATAAACGGCTGGATAAGCGATAACACGGACGGGCTCATAGAAAAGCTCGTCGATACCGTCGGCGCGGATACCGCAGTCATAATATTAAACGCTCTCACGCTGAAGCTCGATTGGGAAAAGCCCTTCACCGCCCTGCGCGAGCTGACGGAGTTCCACGGACTTAAGGGTGTTGAGAACGTCGGCATGATAAGCTCGGTTTCCGAATACGGGTACGCCTCCTTTGACGAGGGGCAGATGGCGCTCATCCCCTACGCGGGCGGCGAATACGCCATGGCCGTGATACTTCCGGCCGAAGGCGTCGCCCCCTCCGAGGCAGCCAAGGCGCTGATGGGCCGCATGAGCGAATGCAGCCCCGCGGTAGTCAGCATAAAGATGCCGAAGGTCGATCTCGACACAAAGCTCGACGTGCTCGAGCTCGCCGATAAGCTCGGCATTTCGGAAGGCGTCCGCGGAAGCTTCCCCAATATGCTCGACGACGAAAGCGCCATCGTTTCCGCCATACTGCACGGGGCGACGCTCTCCGTTACGGAGTTCGGCACAACGGCCTCGGCGGCTACCGCCGTCATCACGACAAAGGGCCTCACCCCGACCGTTGGCGAATACGAGCTCCTCTGTGACAGGCCTTACGCGATGCTCATATACCACGTTGAGACGGGGGCCGTACTCTTCGCCTCGACCGTATGCGACGTCGGCTGACAGACCGGGCATAATAAAACGCTCCGGAGATTTCCCACTCCCCGGAGCGTTTTTTCGTCCCTTAATCCCCGTCCGGCGCCCAGCGGCGCCAAGCGAGGTTCCCCGTGCCTATCTCGGATTTATCGATGTACCAGGTGGGGATGGTGTAGGCGCAGGAAATGCTGTTGTCATCCTTCGGAAGAGCCGCAAACAGATAGTTGTCCGTCTGGAGGAAAATGCTTATCTTCATAACGTCCTCAGGCAAGCCTGCATATGATAGCGAATCCACAAGGTCAAGATCCGTATCGTATACGTAAAGCCCGCTCTTTGCCGGATCGCCGTCCGGATCCTTGACATGTCCTATCAAGGCGCCGTATTTCCAATCGAAATACGCTATCCTTACCTCGTTGTACGGGCCCTCCTTGATGATCTTGTCCGTTATATCATCCGAACCGTAGTCGACCTTATGCAGATGAACGTTAACTCCGTCGAATGAATTATAATAGAACGCGTCGTCATAGACCATAAAACCGCCGTCCAGGTATTCCGGCCTTATCGCGAGATCGGCAAGAACGGTATACTCATCGGTATCCATATCATATTGTGTCAGACGATACTTTGGCTCATCGCCCGTGTTCCCATCGTTGACGGTGTTCAACTCATATATCAGGTTCCCGTCGGAGCTGAGCCATACCCCGCCAAGAGACTCTTCATCTTTTTCGTCTTCGGAGTTTGTTTTATATTCCGGCAGTTTGAGTTCATCAAGATAAACCAATCCGTATGCCGTACTTGATTCGAGGCTCGTCTGATCCCTGTATGCACTGAATGTTACGTAAATACGGTCAGCGATGAAATTGAAGCTCCATTTCGTCCTCTTCGGAGTGAAGCCGAGATCCACCGGATCGAACACGAGGACCTGCTCGTGCGCGGTCCCATCCAGACGGATGCGCCAAAGCGAAGCGCTCTTAACGGGCACATCCCCGGGCGCCTTCCCGCCAAGGTCATAACTTGCATAATAGATGTACTTGTCATAGATCCAGAACCCACCTATCGGATCGATATGAGCGTTACAATCCGAAGTTTTGTGGTCGCACTCCGGCCTCGGGCAAAGGGGTATGAACTCCTTATACTCCTTGTCGCTGAAATACAGTATATTGTTGCAAAGGTAATAGACGGTATCTTCGGTCTCGATCACGTAGGTATCAGATCCAAACGCCGCGACTGCACTATAGTGATAATCAAATCTGTATCCTGTGCTGTCATCATCTCCGGAATCAGCAGAGGGTGTTTCGCTTTGTTTCGGATCGCCGCGGCCGGCGCATCCGACCGGCAACAGCAGTAAAAAGCATAGCGCAAGCAGGATCGTTTTTTTCATTATGTTTTTCTTTCCGCCTTTCGGCTGTCGTTTTTATTGTGTTACCGCGTTTTGCAGGCTGAGGCCGCGGGCATCGGGGAAAACGCGATATGCCCTCACTTATATAGACGGTTTTTTCGGACGGATATCACACGCTTTTAAAAATATATTTTAAAGCTCCCGCCCGTGCGGATCGTATCGGTGCGGTTTTACGGCAAACGTAAGGACTCTTTCCGCGCGTTTTTTATATTTTACATCAAACCCGATAGCCTGTCAACAATAAATTCAGCATTATTTTTACTTTTTCACATTCTTCGCTGACCAAGGTGGAAGTTCCGTGCGGGGTGACGGGCGCTCCCACGCCTCGGGATTTTTGCGAAAAAATGTGAATAGCGTCCCGAAATGACTTGACACTTTTTTGAATTGGGGTATAATTTAAAAAAACCCGGAGGTCGATATATGAAGAAATCAATTGCGCTGATATGCGCGCTGCTTCTCGTTTTCTGCTCGATGCCCGTGTTCGCGTCGGAAGTCATCCCCGCGGCGACTGCCGCAAGGACGACCCTGCTCGATCTTTCGTCCACTACGTCGAGCACTTCTTCCACGGCGCAGGGCTGGGTCTATTCCCCAACAGGCAATAACGGCAGCCCCAAGCTGACGCTCAATTCCTACGGTCTCGCTTCCGCTCACAGCGCGCCGATAAAGCTTGCGCCGAATACGCTCATAGTCGTCAACGGCGACTGCTATATCGATAACGTCTATATGAATGAAAAATACGACGTCATCTCCGCCGCCTGCAACGGTTACCTCAAGATCGAGGGAACGGGCACGCTCAACCTCTACGCGAATCAGTTTCAGGGCAACTGCATAAATAAGGAGAGCGGCTCCGCAAGCAACCACAATGACGATCTCATTATCGACGGCGTGACCGTCAACTGCTTCAACACCCCGCACGATATGAACACCGCCTTCTCCAACGGGGCCTGCATCTACGCATACAAATCCATCACCATCCGCAACGCGGTCATCAACGCGCAGTACGGGCGCTGGGGCGTCAGGATCTGGGGCGAGACCCCCATCGGCGGCGTTACCGAGGATACCGCGGACGAGATACTTATTGAGAACAGCACTGTAAATATCGAGAATCAGGTCGAGGATAACGGCACTAAGTATGAGACGGGCATCGAAGCCACCTTCGGCAGGGTCCGCGTCACGGGTGACAGCCACGTAAACATCCACGCGGGTCATAACAGCATTTACGCTTACCTCTCCCTCGTGCTCGAAGGCGGCACGCTCGACGTTTCCTCCCGCCCCGTCGGCTCCGGCGAGTCATATCCTCTCGTTTCCTGCGATAAATTCGTCGTCAACAACGGCGTTTCGCACGTAAGGATCGCCGCGACGAAGTATCCCCTCACCTGCGTGCTCAAGTGCAAGTCCGAAGGTGTTTCCGTTCTCGGGAGCGAGCTCAGCATGGTTTACGGCACGTTCTCCGACGGGAACTATACCCCCGGGACGGATCCCTCCACCGGGCTGCCCGTGCTGGAGATCTCCGGCGGCTCCGCGGGGCTGCTCGGCGACGTCAACTGTGACGGCGTTGTCGACATGGCGGACGTTTCCGCTCTCTCCGCTTACCTGCTCGGCAAGGCCGTCCTCACTCCGCAGGGCATCATCAACGCCGAGGCGAGCGGCAACGGCATAGTCGACTCTTCCGATATCTCCGCTGTCTATCAGCTCATTTTCAGCAAGCAAAACTGATCGCCGCACGAATGCCGCGGGCCGTCCGCCCGCGGTTTTTTATTTGCTTTGGACTTGACTAACGAAGTCCCGTGTTATATACTGTTTGAGATCTAAAGAACCGCCGGGAATCCGGGGATGAAACGAAAGGATGCAGACCAATGAAAAACGAGTTCTATTATCCGTCGAAGGACGGGCTGACGCAGATACACGCCATCGAGTGGATCCCCGAGGGGGAAATCCGCGGCATACTTCAGATCGCGCACGGGATGGTCGAATTCATCGACCGCTATGACAGGTTCGCCTCGTTCATGGCGTCGCAGGGATTTTACGTAGTCGGGAACGATCATCTCGGCCACGGGAAATCCGTGACGGATGAGAATCAGCTCGGCTATTTTGCGAAGCACGACGGCAACTTCACCGTCCTCGGCGATATGCAGCAGCTCCGCGAGGATACCGCGAAGAAGTATCCGGGTGTTCCGTATTTCATACTCGGGCACAGCATGGGTTCCTTCCTCACAAGGGAATTCATTGAAAAATACGGCGAGGGACTCAAGGGAGCGATAGTTATGGGCACGGGCTACCAGCCCAACGCCACGCTCGATATGGCCATCGCGCTGACAGCGGTTTTCCAGCAGGCGCGGGGCGGGCATTTCCGCAGCACCACAATAAACAACATGGCGCTCGGCTCCTATAACAAGGCTTTCGAGCCCGGCCGCACCAAGAACGACTGGCTCACGAAGGATGAGGCAATAGTCGACGCATATGAGGCGAACCCGCTCAATCAGTTCACTTTCACGATAAACGGATACTATAACCTCTTCCGCGGGATGCGCTATTCCCAGCGAAAGGAGAACCTCGAAAAGATCCCGAAGGATCTGCCCATACTCGTAGTCTCCGGTGCGGAGGATCCCGTCGGCGAATGCGGCAAGGGGCCGAGGATCGTCGCTCAGACCTATAAGGAGATCGGGGTATCCGACGTCACTTTGAAGCTCTTCCCCGGCGACCGTCACGAGATCCTGAACGAGCTCGACAAGGAGGACGTCGACCGATTCATACTTGACTGGATAGAAGCCCGCATGTAAAAATCGCCGAACCGAATAAAAATACCCCGGAAATGACGTATTTCCGGGGTATTCGACTCTTGTTGGGTCTGATTAACGCTTGGAGAACTGAGGCGCTCTGCGCGCGGCCTTCAAACCGTACTCGAACGAAATTGCCCTCGGAAACCCTTGATTTTACTGGATTTCTGGCCACCCGGGCTTTGAGTTAGCCCTTCGGTTAACTGTCCTCGGAGACAGCGTTTTCGGCCTTTTCAGATCTGTTATCCAATGCCTCATTGACGACAGCACTGAGTTCTTCCGGCTTATTATACTTGACCTTTGCGTAAATGTCCATGGTGACCTTGCTGTTCTTGTGGCCAGCCAGGTACTGGACGGTCTTCGGATCGACGCCGGCGTGGATCAGGTTCGTGATATAGGTGTGCCGCAGCAGATGCGGCGTCACATCAAAGTCGATGCAGTATACGATGTTTTCCCGGTTGACGCACTTTTGTCCCGGTTCCGGCTTGAAGGTCTTCTTGATTGCCTGCCCGTTCACGTACTTGTACAGCGTTCTTTCCTTGGTGCTCCGGACCTTGATGTAGTTCCAGATCCTGACGAACTGGGAATACGAAAGCGGCTGCCCTTCACTGTCAGCGATCACGTAATCCGAGATCGTCTTTTCTTTCTCTTCCTTTAGGCAGTCCACGAGGACCTTCGGAATGGGAACATCCCTGCGTGCTGATTTCGTTTTGAGATCGGTGTTTATAATCGGACGGTTCTTTTCCTCATGCCAAGCCCGCCTGACGGAGATATACGGCGTGGGGCAGTCAAGGAATACACAGTCCCACTGCAGCGCCAGGATCTCCTCGCGGCGGAGACCGGAATACAGCCCGATCATCACAAAGACATAGGGAGGAAGGCCCTTGATCGTATCCAGCAGCTTTGCAGCCTGCTCATCGGTCAGCGCTTCCTTCTCTTTTTTTGGCGTCCCGCCTTTGGCATTCAGCTTCTTAGTGGGGTTGTCCTTTATGAGGTTGCTGTACTCGGCAGAGTAAAAGATGCTCTTGAAAAGCATGTTGACCATGCTGTATACGGCAGCAGATTTCTTCGCGACCGGCACCATTGCCAGCTTGATATCATCCGCCGTCACATCAGACATGTACATGTCCCCAAGAGGTCCGATTATGTACTTCCTGACCGAATTGGCATAGCCCTCAAGCGTACTGGGCTGGATGTGAGCGGACTGCATGACCAACCATTTCTCGGCATACTCGGCCACCGTGGGGTTGTACTTCCGGAACCTGGCGTCCTCGATGATCCCCTTCGCCATAGCGAGTTTCACCGCCAGTTCCTTTTCGGTGCGGGCATACAGACTGACCCTTTTGCCGTCCGCATCTGTAATGCGCGTCCTGTAGTAAGGGATCCCTTTGATCATGGTCCGGGTGAAGGCCGGCTGTTCATTTTCGTTTTTGTTTTCCATTGCAAAATCCTCCTTTAGTTGCTGTCCCGAAGGACTGGCTATATTGTCCGTAAAGACACGGGCTTCATCAAGGATGTCACCCTTATGTATGAAGAAAGAGCGAGGTTCCCGGAAAAACCGGTCCCCGCTCTGACTTTTCATCGTTATGTTGGGTGGGCTGTTTATTCGTCCCACATGGAGAATGCGTCTCCCAGCGCTTTGGCGATATCTTCCGGCCTGTTGTACTTGGCCTTCGCATAGATGTCCATCGTAATCTTGCTGTTTTCATGACCGGCCAGGTACTGCACCGTCTTCGGATCAACGCCGGCATGGATCAGGTTGGTGATATAGGTGTGGCGCAGCTGGTGAGGCGTCACCTCAAAATCCAGAACATACTGGACCTTCCCGTTGTTCCGTGCCATCTCTCCCAGCTTCGGATACAGCATGTATTTCACGTACTTGCCGCCGACCTTCTTCTTGGCAATCCTCGGTTTGGCCGTCCTGACTACGATAAACCGCCATAGGCCTTTGAATTCTGTGTAAGTCAGAGGACCGCCCTCTTTATTAGCCACCACATATTCAGAAGTGGATTTCGTCTTTGCTTCTCTCAGACACTCGGCAAGATGATCCGGAATGGCAATATCCCTTCTGGCCGCTTTCGTTTTCAGTTCCGTCAGGATAACCGGGCGGTTGCTCTCTGTATGCCAGGCTCTCCGGACCAAAAGATAAGGAGATTCTGTATCCAGAAAGACACAGTCCCATTTGAGCGCCAGGATCTCTTCCCTGCGAAGACCGGCGTAAAGGCCAAGCATTACGAAAACATATGGCGGCAGATCCCGAATTGTGTCCAGTAAAAGGCCAACCTGCTCGTCTGTCAGTGATTCCCGGTCCTTTTGCGGAACACCGCCGCCCTTCGTAGAAAGGAACCTTGTTGGGTTATAAGTGATGATCCTGCTGTCCTCTGCGGAATTGAAAATGCATTTGTACAGGATATTCACTGACTTGAAAACGGAAGCAGATTTCTTGGAGACCGGGACCAGCGCCAGTTTGATGTCATCCGCCGTAACGTCGGTCATCTTCATATGTCCAAGCGGAGCGATGATGTGCCGTTTCACCTTGGACGTATAATCGATCAGCGTTGTCGCCCGGACGTTTGCCGACTGCATCAGCAGCCATTTCTCTGCGTACTCCTTCACTGTAGGAGAGTTTAATCGCTTTTCGTCTGTTTCCGAGCGGTGCTGTGCCGCATCGACCTTCTGACAAAGATCCTCTATGGTCTTACCGTATACGATGATTGTCTTTCCGTCTGCGTTCTGGATGTAGGCCTTATAGTACTGGTGGCCTTTGATCGTCACGGTATTGAAATTGAAATTCGGTATTCTTTTCTTTGGCATTGCTGTGACCTCCTTGCCTCTTGACTGCGGCTTTATTGTCTCAGGGAGCCGGCCCCTGAATCAAGGATGTCACCTTCGGGCAGTATTTCGTGGAGTTCTGAAAGTGGTGCCGGTATTGACTTCCCTGGGCTTTGCCCTGTGCGTTGATCGTGCAATGAACTCCTGAAGGCTTTGCTCTGTAAAGTACACGCAGCCATTCTCGACATATTGAACGAAGGAAACCTGGCCTTTCGTCCTGGCAGCATCGAGTGTATCAATGCTGATTCCAAGCAGCCTTGCCGCCTCCTTCCTTGTAAGAAGCTTTTCCATCTTATTTCTCACCTCCGGTTTATGTACGATCCGGCTATGCTGGCCGGATCGTTTTCCATATCATGGAGCCTCGACGCATTCCGGGAGTTCTATTCCCAAACTCTCCAGCGCAGCCTCATCGACTGCCGCCATCTGCTCCTTGCTGATCTTGCCGAGGTATTTCAGGATCCTCAGCTTGTCGATTCCTTTAATCTGTTCCAGGCAGACTACTGAGTCAGTACTTAAACCACGTACATTCTGAAGAAGTACGTGTGTCGGCTGATCCATTTTCTTTATCTGGGAGGTGATTGGGGCGATAAGCAGCAACTCGCTGAAGAAGTTCCCGATGTCGTTCGAGACGACCAAAACGGGCCGGGTGCCCCCTTGCTCTACCCCTTTGAAAGGGTTCAGATTCGCCAGATAAATGTCGCCTCGTCTGTAGATCCAATTCTTCACGGTTCCGGGCTGACGGTAGAACTTGTTTTCCTTTGATTCGTATCTCATCCGAATCTTCCTCCTCAGAACTTCATCGGCAGCGCAGCCTTCTTGCTGGCTCCGTTGTAGATCAGCAGTACCTGATAGAGATACTTCTTATAACCGGGAAGATTGTCTCCCATAGCCTTGCCGTCTCGGTAGATCTTCAGGGGATCCACTGTGCGGAAACGCTTGACCATCCGCTTCGGATCGTACTCGCCGTTGTAGAGATCCACGAACCGGCAGACACCGGTCACGGTTTCAGCTCTCAGGGAATCCGGCTCGCCGTCCCAGCCATCCAGGATCATCTTCATGGCTTCCTGGTATTTCTCCGGGCCAAGTTTTCGGTACTCGGTGAGTGCAGCCGCAATGCAGGCGACACGCTTTCTTCCTTTGTGCTGGCCGTAGTCGATACGAAGACCGACATTCTCGGTAGCCTTCAGGAAACCGCAGGCTTCCGGATCGCCGGCAAACACCAGCGCTCTCAGCTTCATCCCGATGCTGGGCGGAACACCGAAGCCGGTCTGGTTGGCGAAGAGCGATGCTTCTTCCTTGTCCGTCAGGCCCGAATATACCTTGCATCGGATCGGGAGTTCCTCGCCGCTGTTCTTGTCCACTCTGGCTGCGATCACATGCTGGCCGTCGAATACAACGTAATGGCCGTCCCTCAGGCTGACCTTCGGCTCGTTGGCGATCCGTTCATCAAAGGAATGGGAGATCCGTTTGACTCTCTCAGGATTCAGGCTCCTCTGATATGTATTACGAGGAATCTCCAGAAGAGCGCTGTTGACCATTTTTTCTTCAAACGGTCTGATAATTGCTTCAGGCATTTCTTTTCCTCCTTGCTTGATTTATGTACGGGACAAGCCTTCTGCCTGCCCCACAAATAACGTCCATATCGGACGATAATTTCGTTTATGATCTTTCCGTATTTGCCCTCGACACCCCCAGAAATCGGGAAATCATTCAGGCGTCCGGCAGCTTACCGGGTCCATGGGCCGTTTTACCCCTCTGTGGTTCTCACAGAGCCGTCCTTCGACGGAAGTCTCATTATGCTGTGATGGATCTTCGCCGTAATCCGGGAGCTGTCCGGCTCTTACAGGCCAGTTGCCGCTCTGGTCTTTCGACCGTCTTCGCGTTGGCTGCTGATGTGGCTCCTCATCACAGGTTCGTACCTGATGAATGTCTATTCAGTTGTCAAGGTGCTTGGTTTGCTTTTTCCTGTAACAACTTGGTTGTTACGAGTGATATTTTAGAGGAGAAAACGACGTTTGCCGTGGGCCCAGTGGGCCTATTTAGTAGGCCTCGTGGGCCTACTTTTACAGATTCTGAGCAAGTTTTGTCAGCTGAGTGATGACTGACAGCATCTGATTCCTTGTATCTTCCAAGTCAATACTTCTCCCTGTCAGCAAATAATCTGTACTGACTCTCAACGCCGCTGATATCTCGACCAGAATATCGATCGAGCAGGCCTTTGCGCCTCGTTCGAGCCGGCTGACGTGATTCTTATCAATTCCAAGTACGTCTGCAAGTTCTTCCTGTGTCATCCCAGCCAGCTTTCTGGCTTCCTGCATCCTCTGTCCGAATTCCACCTGGTTAAAATACATGTTCTGTCCTTTCCGCAGAGCAGTGGAGAGGACTCCATCGCCGTACAAAGCGGTCGAACATGTGATTTCACGCAAGAGAGCAAAAGAAAAGCACCGTCGAATCGAATCTTGAGAAGGATATGGTTATCCCATCTCTTGATTCGGCTTCGTACGGTGCTTGGTAGTTTCTCAGTCCGGTTTCCCGGGGCTGCTCCGCTTGCGCGATTTAAAGTCGATTTTTGTTATTCAGTTGTGTTGCGTCCGGGCATTACTCAGCCCGAACCGATTCTTCCCATGGATCTGCCCAGTTGATTCTAAAGATATCTCCCGGTGCTTCGATCCTGATGACATCATCCAGGGAAAGCTTTATCCGATCGATCGTAATCGTCCGTTCCACATCAGCATCCACATTCCAGCAGATGCCGGTGATGGTCTGATACTGGCCTCTCAGGCCATACGCATCATGTTCTTTGTCCTGGCAAGGCTGATAATACGTCACTGAAACCTGCACCCGGTTGGCTCTTGCCATCCTGCTGTTGTAGGTCAGGTTATGAAGGATGGAAAGCCTCCGGTCAAGCTCTTCCGAGTCTTCCGGATTCAGCTCGATCCGGTCTTCATATAGGACATCCTTGGCTGAGACAGCCTCGTTGAAGCCTTTCAGGGCATCGAACGGAGCAAAGATCTTTGCCCTGTGGCCCCGGTTCATTCTCGGATGTTTGGCTCTGAATGGGTCATACTGATCATGTCTTGGTTTCCCTTTAAGGAAGACCTCCCGATACCGGAAATCTGCCGGCATCGCCATTACGCCTATCGCACTCATCGTTTACACCTCCTGCGCTCCGGCAGGAGAGTGGCTTAAGCCTTGTGTCCTCCGATCTGCCGGTTCCGTTCCAATGTGGTTGCGCCTTCCATCAGGTTCATGCCTTTGAAGATGGCGTTGGCTCCGAACTTTTTCCGAACCTCCAGCATGGCTCCCTGAAGGCGTCGATCTTTCTCCAGAGCCCCATAATCCACAAACATGTTCATCTGAAATACTCCCAGATCTTCTGTTACATCTGCTGCGCAGACACCCAGCCTCCGATAGAGAAGGCGGTGGTCTGTTTTATCATCGAACTGCCTGACCAGCGGCTCTGTGATGATGTTTAAATTGTTTGTCAGTGTGTGAAGCCTGACCGTACCGTTGCTGTGCTTAGGATGGATCCTTCCGTAGAAATCGATGCTCAAGGGACCATTGTAACCGGGGCAGGCCTCCAGACTCTTGTAATCGTAGGATACCCACTAGGTACAGCATTTCGTAACCAGGTTCTTTGAAAACATATCCGTGCAGAGCACTTCGATCATCTCTTTGAAAACCAGCTTCGCTTCCTGGTACTTATAGGGTCTCGGAAGCACCTGCCCGTTTGAAAGACTGTGGCCTTCGCTCCTGTAAGACTTGATATCCTGCATGGTGACTGGTTCAATGCCCCAGGCATGATCGATCAGGATCTCGCCGTCGATGCCGAAGGTCTTGTAGAAATACTCCTCGTCCCACTGCGTTCTCTGAGCAATATCCCCCATTGTGAACATGGAAGCGGACTGCAGCCGCCTAGCCTTGCCAGGACCGATCTGCCAGAAGTCCGTCAGCGGCTTGTGATCCCAGAGCAAGAACTTATAGGAATCCTCATTGAGCTCCGCGATCCGGACGCCGTCCTTATCCGCTGGACGCTTCTTCGCCACAATATCCATGGCAACCTTGGCCAGATACAGATTCGTACCGATACCCACTGTCGCAGTGATTCCGGTCTCCTTCAAGACATCCCGGATCATGGTAATAGCCATGAGATGCGCCGGATTGGTCCCGGAGGCTGCTGCGTCCTTGCGATAAGCGTGAAGATAGCCCGTCACATCGATAAAACACTCATCGATGGAATAGACGTGGATGTCTTCAGGAGCCACATACCGAAGATAGATGGAATAGATCTTCGCGGAGATCCGCTCATACTCCGCCATCCTCGGGACGGCGATGATGTATTCAATTCTGGTATGATGCAGCGCTTCATACTGCCGGATCGCCTGCTTGGCCTCA
Organism: Clostridia bacterium; assembly: GCA_017509785.1. Taxonomy (GTDB): domain Bacteria; phylum Bacillota; class Clostridia; order Christensenellales; family CAG-138; genus UBA3857. The sequence goes on along the minus strand of JAFWOT010000012.1, from coordinate 31,861 downwards.
AAGAGCCTGGGACGGCTCGGGACACCGATCGCTTTCAGTGAGGGAGAAACGGCCAGGCAGATCGTCTGGTCGGACCGGGACTCGTCCGCCACCAGCAGGTTTGCCTTCAGCGGATCGAGTCCACGGTATACACATTCGACGGACGCATAGTAGGACTTCAGGTCAATACATATGTAGGTCCTTTCCATAAGCGCTCATCCTTCGTTTCCTTTTCTTAAGCCAGCAGCTTCTGTTCTTGCTCCTCATCGTCCGGAAGAGTGCCGTGTCGATGGTCTCATCGAACTTGCACTTCCTGCATTTGACGCGGATCAGGTAGTGCCCCTGACCGTAGACGTCCAGAAGATAGAAGCCGCAGCTCGGGCATCGGATGCTCCTTGCTGTCTGCTGCTGAGCCAGCTTTCTGGACTGGTCGAGCTTTTCCCGAAGCTCAGGCCCTGCCGTCACATGGCGCTCAATAACCGCCGGCATTTGGATCACCTCCGTACCGCAGTCCCGCATGCAGGTATTCTTCCACGGGACGGACTTCATACTGATCCAGCTCCATCAGCCGGATGCGGAAAGCGCTGTATGATACGCCCATGGCATTGGCCATCTTCTGGATCAGGAACTTCTGATCCTGTGCCAGGACTCCGCCTTCATAGACGATCACCTTCCTGGAATTGTTGTACCGTTTCAATGCTCTCTCGACCAGGAAACTGGGCATCAGGAAACACGCTGCAGCCCTGTTGGTAAAGCTCTCGTTGACCGACAGCATCTCCTTCAGCATATCTTTGGAATACGTCATTTCCGGATCATACTCGCTGTGAAATGCAGCTTCAGGGCTCGCTTGGGCAGGAATATGCCGGTTGATAACATCATGAGCGCCTTCGTGAGCGATTGTGAAACGCTTCCTTGCGCTCTCTTTGGGACTCAGCAGGAAACTTTCTATCACCGCTGTCCTTTGCGGGAAAACCACCTGCTGTGTCATGCCTTCTCTGTGGACCGATAACGGCCGCTTCCCATCTGCCAGAAACCCGATTCTCCCAGGATCTGCTTCGGCAAAGGTCTCATAGACGATGGGAATCCCCAGGTATTCCTCGACAAAGCCTTCAATATCGACACAGAGCACATTGGTGTAATGCCTGCGCTTAAAGAAGTCTTTGATCATGGCTTCACAGAGGGATTCGATCTCGTCGTTCGTCGTGAATTTCTTCACCCTGAACACCTCCTCTTGTCAAGCCATCACGTACCATGCGTGACCAGCTTTGTAGATATATCTTTCCGCACTACCGATAATTACCGTGTAGCGAATTCCTTCAAATTCATCCTCCACCGGCGCTGCCACGTGCAGCGTCTTACTGATCACCCAGGATCTCCCGTCCGGCCAGATCAGTTCTTTTGGAGACAATGCTCCATTATGCTGCTGATCACAGCGCACATTTACATATACCTTGCTCACTTCAGACCGCCTTCTTATATGTTTCTCCAGCAGGGAAGATCGCTCCTGTCATAGCCTTTTTCAGTTTTTTGATTTCATCCCCCGATGAAGTGTCTGTCATATAGTCCTTTGTAAAAGATACCTGGCCGCAGGCTTCGCATTCAAAGAAGCCTTCCGTCTCCTCAAGATACAGATGCTTATTTACATGCCCGCAGCAGGGGCAGACCACATTGTAAAGTCCCATCGCTAATTCCTCCTCGAAACAACCGTTAATTACTTTGTCTTGATAACATGGCTGACCACACCCTGGCAGACCAGCTGATCCACATAGATGACCTTGTTGCCGTACACGCCCTGATTGCAGTACTGGAGTATGGCCTTGTGATTCTTCCGGCTCATGCCGCCGAACTTCTTCAGCGTGTTCCGGTTCTCCGCATCCAGGGCGATTACCAGATCACCCTTCTTTGCTTCCTCGCAGATCCGGACGACGATCAGGTCGCCATCCTCGATGCCCTCGTCCTCCATGGAATCTCCGGAAGCATGAAGCAGATAGAAAGGACCGGATCCGAAGATCTCCGTGGGAAGCGTCATCACGCATTCCACATTTTCCTCTTCATAGGTCAGTTCGCCGCAGGGAACAGACCCGACTAGAGGAGCCGTTGTACGGTCCGTCCGGATCTTGGTCATCTGATCGACTTTGAGCTTGCCCCCGCTGTAGGAGAGCATTCCGCTGTCGTTCATGGCGACAAGGTACCGCTGGGCAGAGCTCCGGGAGATGCCGAACTTTCTGGCGATCTCCGTAGTAGAAGGCGTCCTGTCGTGGGAGAGGTAAAACTCACCGATATAGGTATTGATCTGTTTCATCAGTTCAACGTTCTTGTGTTGCATTAAAGCCACCTCATTTCTATCTGGAGCAGCTTGCTCCTGCTTGGTGTGGCTATCATAGCAAACATATGTTCTGGTTTCAAGGCTTCAAAACGGATTTCTGCTCCAGATAGACACGTTGACGGCTGCAGGCGTCAACGCAAAAGGAAAGAGGCCTCGGAGCAGTGTTGCTCCGAGACCTCTGGTTAAACTTTTACTATGGGGCCCATCCCGACAGACCGGAATCTGTTATTCTATCAGCCCTTCTGACAGTAACATTTCAAGAACTCGAGCCTCCCGTTCAATCATTACGGGATCCTTCGGTCCATGGTCTTTGGTCCGGTTGCTGAGAATGGCAGTTTCAGGCTTTACATATTTCAGGGTAAAATGTTCGTCTGATTCGTAGTCATCCAGCTTCTGTGGCCTGATACCGTCTTCCACGTCGCACAGGAAATAATAGTTATCCTGCACGAAATACTCATCCTCTTTCACCGTGCTCTTCTGAATCCGGTGGACATATCCGTATTCCCGTATAGAATCCGGGATCACGATCAGTCCGGCTTCCTCGGATGTCTCCCTGATCAATGCATCAGCTGCGCTTTCCCCAGGCTCGATCCCCCCGCCCGGAAATTTATAGTAGTCATACTTCAAGCTGTGAATCATGGCGATCTTACCGTTTTTGGTAATGATACTTCTGGCAGAATCCCGTGTAAAAGTATGTGTGCAGCCACCATAATCCTTTTTATCAATTTCAAACAGTAGTCTCATTTGCTTATCCTTTGTAGTTTATAAAGCCTTGGCATTAATGATTTCCGTCTCCAATGATTTTCATCGTATTGCTTGCAGGATCGAATTCTGCAACCTGAATATCCCCTAGCAAATGGCGATATGTCCGATAATAGTATTCTGCCAAAGTCTCTTTCCGCTTTTCATGGAAAGAATACATCATAACAATGTACTTGCTGTAGCTGTCAGGCAGAAAAGACAAGTAAAATGCAGCCTCGTTCAAAAAACCCAATTTCGCGCTGGGCACATTGCCTGTTTCCGTCCAAGTGTATCTTTTGCATTCGATCGCAATCGTGTTGGCAGAATCAACGATATCGAACTTGTGATCTTTAGAGGGGCTACCTATAGGCAGCTTTTTCTCAAGCTCAAATGGTATCTTATAATGATCCTGAAACCAGTCCCGAACGCTCGATTGAAAAAGTGCTCCATTTTTCGGATTATCAGAATTACTCATTCACCTCAACCTCGCTTAAATGGTGGCAATACCCGTAATACCAGCATTCATAGGGCTTCGTGCACTGCTCGCCAATCTCTATCTGTACTTCCTCCGGCTGTTTCTGCATCCGATTTAAATCCCAGATGTTATCGTTGATCCACTTTGCGTATCCTTTGGCCTTTACAGTCACATCGTTCGAAACAAAGGGATTCTCTTCGTCCTCGCCGTGGGTCACAATAAAGATTTTGCCAATGTTCAGCTTGCAGCGATTCATGATGTAATACTGGAATCCAGCATCCCGGATGAACTGGTCATAGACCATCGGGGCATTCTTGACCTCATAGAAATCGTATCCCGTCTCAGTTTTTCGCAGAATATCCACGGCACAGTAGTTGTTATAGTAAATGAACGCCGCCTCACAGATCACAGGAGTGCCTTTCGCAAGATGCTCCGCCGTCTTTTCGACCATTGCCTTCGTGTCCGGAATGGTTGTCCCGGGGCGATAGACAGTCATCTCCTCATACTCACCAAACATGGCCATAGCCCGGTCACCGAAGTCATTTCCTGCGTCAAGCCTCATTTGTACCTCTGGCGGAATGACTTTCAGATTCGGCTTGTGTTTATCAAGCCATAACATCTTCCGGCATTGCATTCCGCGCATGAAATCAGTCTTGGTAATACCCATCTTCGATCACCACCTGAAAGGATTATTACTCAACCAGTTCAGACTGAAGCTGTTCAGCCTTCTCTCGAAGCAATAATAATTCTTCTTCCAAGGTCTTATTAAGGCGAAACTGCTCCATAATTGAAGGTTCTTCCGGTTGCAGGAAGCCATTCTCAAAAGCGGCGGGATATAAGAACTGTTTAGTCCCCTCACTTTCAAACAACACTTCCAGCTTCCCGTTTGCGATGTTTTTTACTTCTCCCGCGCCAAACTTTTTATGCCGAACTTTAATACCCAGACAATTCGGATCACGGATCAAGCCTTCTTTTGTTTTGATCTCGATTCTTATCTTGGATAGCTGATCTTCCAAGTCATCTATCCGCTGCTGTTTCATTGCCTCCTGATATTCTTCCAGAGCCTCCCGTCGAGCATCCTCATAACTCCAGAAGCAATAAAGGATATCAAACGTCAAAATATGCAGTTCTTTATCGTAATCAGGATCTCCGTTTTCGAATCTCTGGCGATGAACTTGAAGCAGCTCTGCATGATTCTTAACCACTTCTTGTATCTCGTCGCACATCTTATAGTACTTTCGAAGAGAGAAGCGCTGACCGGACTCCCAATCGGTATATCCCATATAGGACGCCCAATTATTTGCCGGCGCTGGTTTGTATCGATAGTTATGATCGGGATCCCACAAGTTCAAATATGTAAGAACAGCTTCTTTCGTTTGAAGATAAATGGACGAGTTTGGATGCAGTTCAGTAAGCCTTCCATTAATGTACTCAAGGAAAGCCAGAATGCGATCCCATTTTCCCTCGACATCATCTGTTTCTTTAACAAATAGGGCCTTGAAAGCGCTGCGAACCCCGTCCACTTCTGCAGGATTTTTCAGGAGTAGTGTTATTCCTTGCGTAGGGTGATTGTGCCTGGTATCAATAAACGCACTTTTAGTACACCGCTTCCACATGGAAAGCATATCAACCGCATCCACATCCCAATTCCGGGCAAAGTTTGCCGCAGCTTTCCATTTGATGGTCTCGTCTCTCAGAGAATTGTCATCACGATGGTTGTTGCGATCAAAATCCTTGATATATGCCTGAATAGCGCGATCGATCAAAATCTCTTTGCCAGACAGTTTTTTCGTTTTTGCGGGTTCCTGCTGAGCGGCGCTTTCGCCTTTCTGAATGATATCAAGTGGTCTACTCTCCGCATAGCCCTCCTTTGTAAACGGGCTTAAATCAATAAAAAGCTTTTTCAGCTCTTCCGGATTCTTACACTCCTGGAACAGATATTCCAGTAGTTCTTCCTGCCTTGCTTGCCCAAGGGTTAAACGATACAAGGACAATATTTTAATGAGCCTTTCATACGTGATCTCATCCTTGCTCATTGGATACATAGGAACAATACGTTCGATCTTGATACTCTGGTCTTTTCCAAAGCACCAATACGGCACCAAATCTGACTGAGAAGAGGCTTTCTCAGATTCCGCCGCTTCAAACATCTCTTTCCAAATATCATCATAAAAGTGAATCGTGCCATACTTTTCAGCAACATTCTGCCGGATTGCCAGGCACTTAAAGCGGTTGATTCTGCCTTCACGCTGCTCCAAATCAATGGGATTTCCGGGAAGATTCCAGTGCATTATTCTCCTGCAGTAGTTATGGAAATCCAGTCCTTCCTGTCCGATAGATGTTGTTGCCAGGACAAATGGCTTCAGGGGAGAGTTAAAAGCTCCACGAATACTGTCTTTCCTGTTCGCGTCCTTTTGATTATCCGTACCCTCATTATTGACGAAACCGACCGCATAATGCGCTCTCATCAGGTTTCGGCCCTTTTCTCCCTGGATCCGGTTCTGGAATTTCTCATAAGTATCAACATCATAAGAAGCCGTATGGATACGAAGATCCTCCAGCATTGTTCTCTGGATCCGTGCCTCCTTTTGTGATGCTGCAGAGAAGCCTGCGGCGTCAGATATCAGATGCCGGTATTCATCAAACATTGCCTGAAAACATCCGTTTTTGCAGTAGAGCAAAACATCCTTCCAGTAGACGGTATCATCCTGAGACTCAGCCCGGTATTGTTCTGCAGCGAGCTGGATAACAGCAGTAGATTCCGTAGTATTGAAGTAGTTCAGGAACGTCTTGGCCAATGCTGTTGCATAGATAACGTTCTTTCTGTTAGACCTGTAAATACAAACGGCAGGGGATCCCAGCGTCATGTTCACAAGCGTTTCCGTAAGATCTTCCGGCATGGGACCCAAAGACAGTTTGTCGCCTTGAGTAATCAGCTCCAATAGCCGTCCAACATGCATACTGAATGCCTTATTGCCACGGTCACTGGATATTCCGTCTTCACCATCTTCAGAGGCGTTCTCCATTGATCGGTTCAGTGCTTCGATCCAATTCTCGGTATATTCAATACCATCCATCAGCATCGGAGCAATATAATACCATCTGGCGTCGGCAGTCCTCATTTCTGCAGTTGTATATTTTCGGAGATCACGCAAGCGCGTCATCACTTGTGATCTGATGCCAGCTTCAATTTCTGCCAATGTCAAATCTGCATTCAGCGCTTGAACAGGGTCGAATAAATCTGCCAATGTCGCAGACGGGTATAAAAGGCAGAACAATGTCATCCTTTGCGGTGTATTCCCGCTTACAGAGAACTTCAAGCGTGGGTACGGATATCTGCGTTCTGCATTATAAGTCCTGTTTTTCTCTTCAATTCCTTCTGCATTTGCGCAAACACGTCCGACAGTACGGCATTCTGCTTCATACGAAATCATGGCACCTATCATTCGCGGTACCATTTCCCATGCGGAAAAGACCAGTATCTTGGAAAAATGATGACTATTCCTATAAACTCCCTGCATCTCATAATACGGTTTTGATGGAGGAACCCACAGATACATTTCAGCATGGTTTTCAAAAGCGAGTTCCTTCAACTTTTCCAAACGAGCATTTGACGCAGGAAGGGCCCGATAGGCATTAACCTGTTCTGGATCGACCCACAAGAGATCTTTATCAGCCAGCTTCACATCCTCTGTATGCTTTTGGAAGTAACGCTCAATGTGCTGTTTTACTTTATAGTTGCGCATAAAAGACATTAGGAAGGGGCTGCTTTTTGCATAGTCAACAGGAAGCGAGAACGACGCCCCAATCTCTTTTAACAGAGTTCCCATCGCAAGGAATGAGCGAATGTCTTCTTCCGACACCGAAATCGGGAACTTTACACTACTGTCATCTGTGTAGTCCCCGGACTCCATGACTGAAATCCGTTCTGTCCGGCAAACGCCCTGATACATCGCGTCTTCTGCAGCGTCTTTTACACGAATAATGGATGTATCGCCATCATGCAATTCATGAAGAGCAACATTATAATCCGACCAAACCTTACGGAAGTCTTTGGTGTTTCCTTTAAAGAGGAAATCCATCACCTGCAGGAATTCTCTGTAGTGTTCATCGACGCCTGCCGCATCATCGATTTCCTCCAGTGTGGAATAGAGTTTATAGGGTGTGGCCGAAAGAAGCAGAATTCTTACATTTCCGCCTTCTAAAAACTGATGAGCCAAAATACCAGTGTCAGATTCCCGGTCAGAGTTAATCAGGAACCTGAAGCGCTGGAATTCATCCATGATTACAAGGTCCGGTTCAAGCATCTGTGTACTGAGCCTTGCGAACATGACTCTCAGCTTGTTCAAAACAAACGTGCCAGAATGTGACGGATGTTGCTTCGTCATCCGCTCTTGTAAATGCTGCTTTAACAGAGCATTTATTGATTCTTCTCGATCATAGTCGCGAATACAATCAATCAAATCATAAGGATAACGTCCTTGGGTCCTGTCTTCACAGCTTTTTACATAGCCTTCATAAAGATCTATATAGTAATTCCAGCTGTCCTCCTTGGAAACCGAATACTTAAGAAAACTCCTTAATTCAGTGAGAACATCGGAAAATTCAGGCATTCTGCGGAGCACTGCATACATTAACGCTCGCTCATTTACGGTTCCGCCTCCTGTGGTCATGCGGAACGAGGTATCAGGCGTCAACGGAATCAGCTGAATGTATCCATCACGAAGTTCGGGATCGAGTTCCTGCTGGGTGATTTTTAGATGCTGCATAGAAAGTCTGGTATCGGAAACTCCTTCAATGGTAGCGCTGTCAGAGACCTTCAGTTTGCGAATATTCTGGTTTGCGATGCTGATGTTTGAACAAATATAGACAACTTTAAACAGGTCATCTCCCTCTTCGAGCCGCAGCCGGGCAGTTTTGACGATGACACCTCTCGCTATTAAGGTTTTACCCATACCGACTTCATCGGCAACAAGAATACGCCCTTGTCCTTTCCGGAAGAGAGCGTCAATACGCTCCACGGTCGCTCTCTGGAAATCCTTCAGGACATTCATGGTCAGATATTCTGTTCTGTCTATATCGAATTTCATCTGTCAGTCATCTCCTGAAATCAGCCCAGGCCGAGTGTTGCTTTAAATGTACCGTAGAGTGCCCTGAATTCGTCTGGAATGATATCCTTATCATGAATCATTTTAAGGACATATTCGATTTCTTTTAACCGAGCTGGCTCTTCAAGCGCTGTCTTGAGCATTTTCTCGTACAATGCTGGCAGCCGATCAGCCTGATTGCCGTAGAATCCGGATTTGCCCAGAATAGACTCTTCAAGCAGTGTGAGCAGATAATCGTCTCCCAAAATAAAGGCGATATATTCAACAAAACTGCGCTTATCTTTGATTACGCTGTTCACAACAGCGCTTTCTCTTTCTTCCGGAAGTCCAGATGTCGGAATCGTGATAATACGGGTTACTTCTGCAGACTCTCGTTTCACCTTGACTTGATAAAAGTCTGTTAGCTGAAGGAGTTCCATATCATGGAAAACCATTTCTCCATTAAGAGGACTAAAATTCGGCCTCCGCAGTGGTGCCAAGGTTACCTCCACGTCTCCGCTTCTAAGCGTTCCGTCCAGGTGCACAACCACATTATATTTCTCACCTGAAGAGACAACCTCTGCCCGCTTTTTGAGGCGGCAGAATTCTTTGATCACCTGCTCAAGGACTTTTGTTTCATCCTCTGGGACATCCTGTTTCTCAGCAGGGACCTGAACTTCCTCAAACGGGTTTGCCGGAGAATTCTCTTCTCCGCAAAAGATCTCCTTCAAGAAGGTTTGCCCGTCGTAATACTTCCACCGGGTTCCTATGCGAACCATCATCTCGACATTTTCATGTATCGCCGCATAAGATGCGTTCATAGACCCCATGTAGAGGTCAACATCGCCATATTTCCGTCGGATATAGATTTTTGCGTGGATATCCTGCTTTTGTTTTTCTGAAGCTTCGTCCGATATGTATTCCTCACCATCTACAATGTCATCCTTTAGGACATAAACACGAAAGCGGCTGACCTGATCAGCTGTCAGTTTGGGTAGCTCGGAGCGCCTTGTTATCAATGTCCTGGTTGTATTGGTCAGGGTGTGCTCTGGTCTGTTCCAATAATCAATGACAGAACTGCTGAGGAATGGAGAAAAAACGACTAACTCATGAAAAGAATAGTCTGCTTGATACAGCCCCTGAAAATACAAGGGGTCTTTTGTTAAATCAAAACCATCTGTCCCGATCCCAAGGGGCATAATCGTGAAATTCTCGCCAAATCTTTTGTCACCCAGCGAAAAAGAAACTTCATTCAATTCTGAGCACAATTCTTTGACAAGCTGCCGCTTCTTTTGACAGTCTGGTCTGGTTCTATCAATCTGTTTCCTCAGAAACTCCAGGAACGAAATAACTGGTTTCGTTTTCTCCGGTTGCGTGACATCATCAGAGCTTTCAATGCACACACTGACATCCCAGCTTCTGTCAAATGTCAGGTTACGACTCAATACGACAAACCGATACTTACGGTTCCCTTCCTGATTGCAATACTGCAGAACCCATGTTTTAGGATGAAAAGACGGGAACCTGCTTTCTTTCTGCTTCCGAGGTAAGGTAACCGGAATAACCATTTTATCCAAGAGCAACATGAGCGGAGAAGGTGTCGACGGCTTTTTTATCTGTCCTGCTTCACAGAAAACCAGTATTTTCTCCGAGACCTTTACCAGCGCATTAAGCATGCTGATTGGATTCTGCAGGAGGTCACTGTCGGGATCCTCTTTTAGCCCCAGCGCAATGCATACAGCCGTCAGTGCTTCAAGGTCCAATGAATACGTAGTACCAACAGCTTTTTCCAGCACATATCCATCCGGAGGAAGAAGAGCGTTGCTATAATTCACACGGTCCTGATTGCTGTTAGTCCGAAACATGAGCAACCTCCTCTCCATCATATATGTCTGACACAATCTGTTTGGCGTCGTCAAAACGATAATCGAGATAACGACCGCCGACCCAGTTGTTGGGGTTATAGTCCTCCGAATGGCAAAGTTTCGCTCTTGCCCTGGTCTTTAATTCAATCTCTCTGGATACTATGATTTCATCGGCCTTTTCGATATCGTGTGATCTTAATGCTGCCTGTAGATTGAGCAAAAACCTGCGCAAGCGAAAGTCTGGTCTCCCAAGAAATGCTAAGACAGACTCAAGATCTACACTCGTGTACCATGCTATATTGCTTTCTATCTGTTCCCACTCTGAAAGCGCAGCTTCATTCAGCCCTCTCGAAAGGATCATGTTATAACGCACACGTGCAGCATATACCAGGCGGTTGAAGTCGCATGCCAGTTTCATTATGTCTGCCATTTCAGCAGGCACAACGTCCTTTAGATCTGCATACAGTTGTTCAAACCGATCATATTTTGCTAGATCAATATTATTCCTCAAGATGTATGCCAGCAGAGTATCCGTGACGGATCTCTCTATCTTTGTACGCAGAAAAGACGCTTCGGTTTCTGTTAATGCAATATCCAGATGGTTGCGCCAATCCATATCTATCATTTCTGGAAGATCAAAAAAGTGTATGGATTCATTTCTCCCGGCGTCGATGTCATCTTTTTCGCCTTCCTCTGCATCATCTCTGCGATTGCCCAACTTGTCTGGCTTCGCCTGGGCTCGCATAAGCACGGATAATCTGACCATATCTGGAATGGTCATGTTTTCCTGCTCAAAAATGTGATACGTCCTTATGCCGTTCCAATAGATATTTGACGGTTTTCTTGCCACCCAGTTTTGAGGAAGCACTCTGGCGCCGATGATACCGACGCCAATGGGATTGATTCCTTCATCAAGAGACTTCTGATAAAGAAGAAGTCCACAATTCTTTTCTTCGGCATCAATCTTCTGCAGTATTGAATTGACCTGGTTGCCATACTTCCCTGATATTGCTTCCTGAAGGATATACGGGACGATAAAGAAATACTTAGCTCTGGTCTGAACAGTAGATGTTCCAGGGAAAAAATAGTTTGCAAAAGCATCGCGAATAAGGCCGATGCCAATCTCATCGACCGCTCCCTGTTCCTGTAACAGGTTCATTACATCAAGAACTTTCTCTCGATCTGCTTTTGAAAAATCCACCCAACCAAGCTGCATATATGTTTACCTCATACCTTCTCTGCCGCCTTCAGAACCATCTCTTTATACTTTTCCTTCACATCTGCGGGTCCGTTGATCACGACCTCTCCTTCGAATCCAAATACCCAGCTGAAGAAGACGCTGCTGACCACAACATCTACCTCGGCACGGAAGTTTTCCATGTCATAGGCATATGTGGTGATATCCTTGCCGAACTTGTCCAGGATCGCGTCCATCAGATCGTTCTTACAGATGAGATCCACGGTTGTATACTCTGTTCCGTACATCCGAAAGCTCGTCTGCAGATACTTCTCAAAATCAAAGCCTTTCGGGAAGGGAAGAGCGTCTTCCTCCAGGATATCAGGGCGCTTAAGGATCCGGTCCAAACGGAAGGTCCCGACCTTCTTGCCGTTATCAAAGACGCCGACCATGTAATAGAAATCACCGTTCCAGACCAGCCGGTGCGGGCTGAAAGTCCACGGCTTCCCATCATTTCGCAGCTTCTGCTCCTTCCGGACATCATACTTGAAGTACAGGAAGGAGATCTTCTTTCCGGCATTGATGGCCTCGTTGATCCCGTCAATGATCAGGTAAATGCTCTCGTTATCGTATTTGATACGGTCCTCGGGAGAAATGTTGCGCTTCAGCTTCTCAGCCTGATGCTGGCCGGCTATTTTGGATAGCTTGGCCACCAGCTCCTCGCTCTTTTTCTTGGTGATGAACTTGGAAGACTCCACCGCATCGATCAGGAGCTTCAGCTCAGCGACATCGTACTCCCGGCTGATCAGGTTGTAGCGCTTCTGGGCGGACATCACTTCCTGAATCTCCATGCCAAAGGAACGCAGCGCTTCCACATCGGCCGGAATCGTCTGCCGATGCACTTTGAAGCCGTATTCTTTATCGAGGATTTCCATCAACTGCGCCGTGGTCAGATAATGATCCTCGTCAGTACGTTCATATAAGATTTTCGCCAGATACAATGGGCGAAGTTTTGGGTCGTTTTCCATAGGTTAATACCTCGTAAGTATCAATACCGTGATTAATCGATGCTTTTCGCATAGCCTAGCCACTTCTGATAAATCTCGCCGGGGGATTTGCAATCGGATATTAACGGCGAGAATTTATCATATCGGTCTTGCCGAACTATCAGATGGTTTCCCATTCCAAGATTTACATAGTTCCACCCATTAGGAACTTCCGAGTCAATCCCAAACATCCCAAATCGGCATTGCTCTATGATAGGAAATGCGTGCTGGATGGTTTCCCATTTCAGGTCACCAAAGCAATAATTCGCATGATAAACTGTCCCGTCTTCAGTTAGAATAATAATCCCTCCGGGTTCTCCCATTGCGCCGCCTTCTGCAATTTGAAAGAAGGTGGCTTTATCAAGGATGCTCCTAGAAAACGTGCTATTGTTTAGTTCAATTGGTTCCATCGCATACCGCCCTTTCCGCATTAATAGTACTGCTCCACGTAACTATATGCTTTCGCAAACACTTCCTGATCCTTAATCCGGTACTTGCGCATGATAACATCACGAAGGTTTTTGCTGACTTCTTTCCTACCGGTGGAAGTGTTCTGCCAGCCAGGGAAGCGGACGATCCTAACGATCCCATCGATGTCATTCACAATACGTTCGACTATGATAGGGGTGTTGTCATTCTTGACATTCTGGAAAAGAGATGTCAGTGCTGCCTTTCCTTTATCGACTTCTTCCTCTGGCACAACTTCTTTTTCCACCTGTGCCACATCTTTTGCGAGCTCAAGCAAAGCCTTCAGGAACTCCATGCTGGTAAGCAGGCCTGCCTCATGCTCTTCACGGAGCTTTTCCATACGTGCGCCAAGCGCAATAAATCGAGGATCGTCCGGGTGTTTTCGGATAATAGCGGCAAGATCTATTTCGATCTTTCTGCGTTTTTTCTCCGCATTTGGATCGCCTTCTATAAACCGCTGGATGATTTCGGCATCCATTGCAAGGATGTCTTCATCTGTACCAACTTCTTCAACGGAGATATTGTCATGAACGAGCTGAAGCGTCTTGGGGCCGAGTGCAGCCCAAATCAATTTGCCGCGTTCATCGGTCGGACGAATAGAATCGTAAACCTTCGACAGCCATCTGTAGTCCTCTTTGAAAGGATTGAGGCAATTGTCCGGCGAAAGCGCATTCCAAACGCGATTCAACACACGATACTGTGCGCCGAACTTATCTTTCATTTCATCATTCGGCAAGCAGTCCTGAGCAGCAACAAGCCCCTCCCAGTCATCACGGGTTCTGTCCACACCCGGGAAAAAGCCAATGCAAGCCGCCACAAGCTGTGGAACTTTCGCTTTTACGCTCTCGATATTGGTGATGATCCGTTCGACGGCATCTGCGTCAAACGCTAGCGCCTTTGCGACGTCGTCGAAAATGCCAACGTAGTCAACAATGAGACCATATGTTTTGTCCTGCCCGTATACACGATTCGTCCGACAAATGGCCTGAAGCAGAGTGTGATCCTTCATTGGTTTATCAAGGTACATAACCTGTAATATCGGCGCATCGAATCCAGTAAGCAGTTTGCTTGTTACGATTACTATCTGCAGCGGGTTATTCGGATCGCGGAAGTCATCCAATACCTTTGCTTCTTCTTCACGGGTACGACGCCATTTTTTATACACATCGGCCTTATCGTTATTGGTGTCCATAACGATTGTAGACGTTGCCTCGCCAAGAAGTTTATCCAATTCCTTCTTGTATAGCACACAGCATTCTCTATCGTAGCAAACTACCTGTGCCTTGAATCCGTTGGGGTTCACCTTTGACATGAAATGGTCGGCGATATGAGCACACACCGCTTTGATTCGTTCCGGATCCTTCATGATAGCAGCCATACGAACGCGCTGCGCGACCTTCGAGCGTTCTTCCTCGGTGAGCCCAGCTTCATCGGCAAGAGCCTTAAATGCTTCATCGATTGCTGCCTGATCCACATGCAGCTTGACCGGTACCGGTTCAAAGTGCAGTGGAAGGGTGGCTTTATCGCTGACGGAATCCGCGAAGGAATACCGGCTCATGTAACCTGAACGATCCTCGGTTGCGCCGAAGGTGGCAAACGTATTCCGATCCAATTTGTTTATGGGTGTGCCCGTCAGGCCGAAAAAGAATGCGTTAGGAAGCGCCATTCGCATTTTTGCACCGAGGTCACCTTCCTGTGTCCGGTGTGCTTCATCCACCATCAGGATTATGTTATCACGATAGTTGATCGCTTCGTTGATCTGAGCAAACTCAAAAATCTTAGTGATAATCACTTTACGTGAATCCGCTTTGAGGAGGCGAATCAATTCGGCGTTCGTGTCTGCCGGTACAAGGTTTGGCACGTCAGCCATGGAGAAGGTGCCGAAAATCTGCCCACTCAGATCAATGCGATCATTTACGATGATAACGGTCGGCGCATTCAACTCCTTCACCATGCGAAGCTTCTGTGCAGCGAACACCATCAGCAGGGATTTACCGCTACCCTGGAAATGCCAGATCAAGCCCTTCTTCGGGTATCCTGCCTTGACACGATCGACAATGAGGTTTGCACCTTCATACTGTTGGTAACGGCATACGATCTTGATCTTGCGGTTATGTTTATCCGTGGAGAACAAAGTGAAATAACGGAACAGGTCAAGGATGACCTCTTTCCGCGTGATAGAGGCAACGGCTTTCTGTACCTTTGTCAGATCGCCTTCTTCATGCGGAATATTGGAATACCACGGACCCCACAGGGTGACCGGTGCATTGATCGCACCATATCGGAAGCACTTGCCCTCAGTCGCAAAGTTCAGAATGTTTGTGACAAACATTTCCGGAATCGATTTCTCATAATCGAGAATATCACCTGCGCCATCCATCCAGCTAATCGACGGTCTGACCGGCGACTTCATTTCTCCGATGGCGACAGGGAATCCGTTGATGAGCAGAACGACGTCGAGCCGCTTTCCACCTACCTTCTGTGGGTACACCCACTGATTGGTCACCACAAAAGTGTTGTTCTCCGGGTTATCATAGTCGAAGAACTTGATGCTGATCGACCTTCCATCTTTGTCGAAGGGGAAGCTGTTTTCCTCGAAAATGAGCTTTTTGAAACGTTCATTCTGCGTGACGAGATCGTGAGGACGAACTGTAGATATCAATGCCCGCAGTTTATAGATCACGGTATCAGCATGTGCTGGATTTTCCGCGATGCAAGGATTCAGCCTAATAAGGGCAGCACGTAGATGCTTTTCCACCAGCACATCTGACTCTGCTCTGGGCAGGTCATCTGCACGAATATAGTCCCAGCCGTTTGATTCGACTGCATGAATGACCATATCCTCAACGTTTTGTTCCGTGAAAGTTCCCGGCATAACTCACAACCTCCTATAGTTTCTTTTTATCGTGAATGCTTCTGCTACACTCTGAAGCAAATATTTTGATTTATCGCTCTGTTCCACCAACTGTAAAAACCGCTGTTGTTCCTCCAGTGGCGCAAGCGGCAATTCAAACCCTGCTATCTTGCTCAGGCTCAAAGTGTACAGTCCAGAGGTAGTTTTCGCACTGCTCAGTATCTGGCTCCGACCGGCCTGCGTCATAAAGAAATACATGCAGTATCTCGGCAAAACTTTTCGCTCGTCAGGGCGCGCTTTAATGATATGGTTTTGGTGCAGCATCGGCTCTAATTGGCCATCCCATACTGCAACGCGGCCTATCTGATCGGGGCTGCCATTGCCTTCAACGAACAAAACGTCTCCTTTTTTCAGCAAAGTTTTTTCTATTTCGCTTTCTTGCACACCGATCGTCTGAACATCCGCAAGGTCGATGTAATCGAAAAACACGTTTGCCACCCGAAGATAGGGCATCTTGATTTCAAATGTTGGGCGCTTAGAGTTCTTGGTCAGTCCACTGCTGACCATTGAAACCGCATCCAACCGAACGGACGGATACCTTTCTCCTTGAATGAACTGCTCGATAAATTGCGATTTGCACCGGCAAATTTTGATTTATCGCTCTGTTGATATAGCCGTGCAAGTCTATCCTGTTCCTCCCGCTCACACATCGGAATTTCAAGTACTCGTAGGTATCCAATATTGATTCCTTTGACAGCAACGCCGCGTATATTGCGCTCCATGTCGCGCTGCATGGGTTCAGATTCCAATACCCCACGAACGAAAACCTTGTTGAATTCTGGCTTTATTGTAAGCCTTGCTGTATCTTGTGTGATATTAGCGTTTTCAAGGTTTTCAGGGACTTCTGCCATACGACCTACAGATCCTCGTATCGAAATGAGAAGATCTCCGGCGCGAAGGCGAGAACGCCGATATTGATAATCCAGCTCCGGTGTGGTTAGCAGAAGATCAGACTGATCGATCGCTCCATCACGCATGTCCTTTACTTTCACCACCGGAACGCCGCCCGGACATCCAGTACCCGGTTTAAGAATGCCGTAAGTGATCGGCCTGTCATCTTCAACCAAATCGTTAAGAGGTATGGTTTTCCCTGCTTCCAACAGGGGGGTGATCACCTCGATAAATTGCGACTGATCAACCGATGAACTTCTTATGGGACTGTTTCACATTCGCCTGGTTCACCATCGCGTACTGTAGTGTCGTATCTACACTCTGGTGCCCGAGTAATTGCTGCACCTGCTCGATCGGCATTCCTTTGTCGATCGCCATGGTAGCGAGCGTTCTCCGGAACTTATGTGGGTGGATCCGACATAACTTCAGCTTTTTACCGAGCTCATGTAGGCGGATTTCAATGCCGCGTATCTGGAGCCGATTATGCGGCTTCTGCAACGATACGAACAGCGCAGGGTTATCATCCGTCCTTCCATGCAGATAATTCTGCAGGTGTATCTTTGCTCTGGCATCGAAATACACTTTGCGCTGCTTATTGCCCTTGCCGAGCACTACGCACTCTCGATTGGTGAAGTCAATATCGTCCCGGTTGAGAAGCACCAGCTCTCCCACGCGCATTCCGGTTGAGGCCAGCAGATCGATCAATGCCAGATCGCGGCTATTTTCGCAGTGATCGCGCATGATCTCCAGCGCCTCATCGGAATAGGTTTCCTTCACCGTTTTGCACGTCTTCACTTTGTGGATCCTTCGCACGGGGCTTTTCAGGATATAATCCTCATCTTCCAGCCATGCAAAGAAGCTCGATAGGATTCGACGGATATTGTCGATCGTCGTTTTGCCTGCTGCGCGGTTCGACTGGTACGAATCCAGATAGAGGCGCAGATCATCGGTGGTGATCTGGAGCACGTCTTTTCCTATGGAACTCAAAACATTTCTCAGGGTGGAATCATAATACCGTATCGTTTTTCCCGAACAGCCCTCAACTCTTTTTGCTGCCAGAAAAAGCTGGATGTGATCTGCATCGGGCTGGGGGCAGGTTTCCTGTATGCAAGCGGACAGTACCGCATGCAATTGCTTCATCTGTCTGTTGTCTAGGTGCGCGAGCATTTGCTGCTCAATTCTCATAATCATCTGGCTTGTCATGTTGATTGCTCCTTTGTACCAACATCCTTCGCCATGTAGATTATTACTCAAATATTTTCTTCATCAGCGCCTTCTGCGCGTCGGTGAGCTCTTTCAGCGTCTGTTGGGCTGTAAATTTTGATTTATCGCTCTGTTCCACGAAAGCTGCAAACTGGCGCTGTACATCAAGTGGAGGTACAATCACCGGCACTTCCGATATCACATTCAAGTGAAGGTGCTTCACTGCCACTCCCTTTACGCCAGCCATCAGCTGTCTCTGAGCAGTGTCTGAACGTAGCTGCTCTTTCAAGAATATACCGTCCAATTTCGTTCTGTCGTACTTCAAGACCGCTAAGCTTTCGAACAAACCGAGCGGTTGTTCTGTATCAACAATTGCCACCATTCCAAGGGAGCCGCTTTTAGCCATTAGTACGTCCCCGGGCTCTGTCATACAGCGTTTTTGTATTTCCTTGTATTCTTCTGTGGTAATGTACTTTACATCATCGAAGCTCAGCTTGCCGTCTATAATGTTCTTTGCGGAAATGAATATAATTCCGCTGTCTTGATAATTAGGCGTCTTATGTGTACCATCTGTTATCTTTGAACATAGCTCTTTCAGCTTGTACTCTGGATATTCTTTCTCATAAAACATCTCGATAAATTGCGATTTCACCAAATCGTCGGTTCTGGCAATCAGCTCCCTATATGCGTTTTTTACCCGCTCCATCGCCCACAGTAAATTGGATACGCGATCGATGCTATTATCATCAGGGAGGGAAAACTCATATTCCATCAACAGCTTGGGTGAAAGCCTTTTTGACATCGATCCGTCAGCGTGCTGATTGGCATAATCCCAGAAATCATCCGTGTTCAACACAAACGGTATTATCCGCCTGTAAGCTTCGTTTTCAATGTGCAGAACAATGGAATCACCGGAGGTGAGACCGTCGAAATCTACCGTTGCTGCCCGCTTCAAATAAACGTTTCTTCTTGCAATCAATATATCGCCAGCATGAAAGACCTTCATGGTTGATTCAAGTCTCTCAGTGCTTCCGTATCTGCGGATTGTAGCCTCCCCGGAATCATAATGCTCTAAACCCACAAAAATTCTATATGGACTACTGGATGGATTGTCCACTCGTTCATTCTTTTCAACAGCAATGTCTTTTAGTCTCATTCTGCTCATATGGATTCCTCCGGAAGCATATTGCACAAGGCATCATAAGTTTCTCGCATTTCAGCATATCCAGTCATCCACTCTGCAATCGCATCATCAAACGACTGTTTTTCTTGATCGCCGTCGCCTGCATTTGTCACATACAGTGCTATGCTAAGCTTTCCATCATTGCGAAGGATCGCTTCATTATCTGCGATTGCCGAAAACCCATCTACGACCTTAAACTGATGGTATACGCTTGCGATTTTTTCAATATGAGTATCCTCAAGATAGCTCTCTGCATTTTTTCGTGTTACTTCGTTTCTCGCGTTGATAAACAGCACCTTTCCACGTCGATCAATCGGCTTGTTGGTTCTGCATATCACAATGCAGGCATCCATGGGGCTGTTAAAGAACAGATTCTTGCCTATGCCAATCACGCATTCTACCAGATCACTCTCAACCAACTTTTTTCGCATATCCGTTTCTTCTCCACGGAACAGTATCCCGTGAGGGAAGAGTATCGCACAACGACCAGTGCCCGGTTTCATGCTCTTGAGTATGTGCTGGAAGAAGGCAAAGTCTGCGCGTCCCTGCGGAGGTGTTCCCAAGAAATTACGGCCATATTTATCGTTCTCAAAAGCGCCGCGATCCCACTGTTTGATCGAATACGGCGGATTTGCAAGAACGATGTCGAACTGCTGCAGCTGGCCACGCTCGATAAAAGCGGGGTTTTTGAGCGTATCATCATTGACGATGTGGAAATCCTCGACGCCATGGAGGAACAGGTTCATTCTGCCGATCGCACAGGTCAGCTGATTGATTTCTTGACCGTAGGCCTGGATGTTGCGCCATTCCTGTCCATTTGCTTTTAGGTGCGCAATGCAGGAAATGAGCATGCCGGCGCTGCCGCAGGTCGGATCGTAAACGGACTCTCCGCTCTGCGGTTGCAGAATCTCTGTCATCAGGTGAACGACAGTCCTGTTGGTATAAAACTCTTGCGCTGTATGGCCGCTGTCATCGGCAAACTGCTTGATCAGATATTCGTATCCGTTACCGAGCTCATCTTCCGGGCAGTTGGTGAGAGACAGCGATCTCGAAGAGAAGTGCTCCAGCAAATCCTTCAACAGTCTGTCCGGAAGCCGATTTTTGTTCGTCCATGCGCCGTCTCCAAAGATACCGGTCATTTTTTCGCCGTTGGCCTTTTCGATTTCTTTGAAAGCGGTTACGATCGCTCTGCCGACATCCTCGGTGACCTGCCGTACATCATTCCAGTGGTGTCCTTTTGGAACGATGAATGTATGAAGCTCTTCTTCCGGGTAAAGGTCGATGTCATCACCATATTCGGCGATAGCTTTTTCCGTCTCTTCATCGTAAACATCGCATATCCGTTTAAAGAACATTAGCGGGAAAATGTACTGCTTATATGCGCCTGCATCAATGTTGGTACGGAGCAATACAGCAGATTGCCACAGGTACGATTTCAACTCGTCGATCGTCATACGGTCAGCCATCGATGTATCCTCCTTCCTTGAGCAGTTGTGTGAGCGCCTCTTCGCTGTCATGTACCTCTTGCAGTGCGGCGAAGAACTCTGCGCGTATTTTCTTAGGGTCTATAGGCGGGGCGGGCGTTTTCTCAATGTAAGTATTCACTGAGAGGGTGTACTCTTTAGCTCGAATGGTATCAAGGTCTACGATCGCGCATCTATCAATCACGTTCTCGTACCCCTGCCACAAACGGAACACTTCATCCGTGTTCGCTTCGGTCATCACGTTCTTTGCACGCTGCGCCGTGTAGATACTTGTTGCATCTATCATGCATATCTTTCCACGATGCGCAAGGGGCTTGTTATTGTTCAAGAAAAGAATGCATGCGGATACGCCCGCTCCATAGAACAGGTTACCCACGAGCGTGACCACGCACTCAACGCAATCAGTCTCGATCATCTTCTTGCGAATTTCGCCTTCACGTCCGCCGTGGAACAGAACACCTTGCGGCATAACGACCGCGCAGCGTCCTTTGCCGGGGCGCATCGATTTATACATGTGCTGCAGCCATGCATAGTCGGCGTTTGAATCAGTCGGGCTGCCCCAGATGTTGCGGCCCCATTGGTCGTTCTCGAAGATCTCCGCGCCCCAGTGATCCAGACCGAACGGCGGATTGGCCAGCACGCAATCGAATTGCTGTAGCTGACCGTTATGGATGAATACCGGCTTGCGCAAAGTATCTTCACGCACGATTTTGAACTCCTTTGCTCCGTGAAGGAAGAGGTTCATTCTTGCAATGGCCGACGTGGACAGATTCTTTTCCTGCCCGTAAATCTTACCGTAGGATGCTTTTTCATCATCCATGCTGCGGATAGCTTCTATAAGCATTCCGCCGGTTCCGCATGCAGGGTCATATACCGAATCGCCGGATTTCGGGCTGAGCATACGTACCATGAGCTTAACAACAGAACGTGGGGTGTAGAATTCTCCGGCATTCTTTTTGCTCATGTCAGCAAATTTCTTGATCAGATATTCATAAGCATCGCCCATAACGTCAGCCGAATAATTCCGGTTGCCGACAGGCAGAGCAGACATGTGCTCGATGAGATCTTTCAACCGCTCATCGTCCAGCTTGGTTTTATCCGTCCAGTTTGCATCGTCGAAAGAGGAGAAGAGCCCCGCCATCGTATCCGGGTTGGCATGCTCGATTCCCATCATTGCATCTACGATGGCTTTGCCGACGTCTTCGCTGGTATTGCGTACATCATTCCAATGGCAGCCCTTTGGGATAATAAACGTGTGCAGCTCTTCTTCAGGGTAGAACTCGATGTCATCACCGTATTGCTGCTCTGCCTCGATCGTTTCTTCGTCATACACGTCTGAAATGCGTTTGAAGAATAAAATCGGAATGACGTAAGATTTATAGTCGTCCTGATCGATCGGGCCGCGAAGAATATTGCATGCCTCATACAGATGGTTGTAAAGCGCATTTGCAGTTGTCTCTCTATCGGCAATGTCATCTGCATGCTGTGCTTCTTCTGTAACCCGCACTGCTTCACTCATCGCATCCTGTCGATCACCTGAGGGTGTAGCTGTCACCGATGAATATGACGCTGGTCTTGAAATGCCATGCCCGGCATCTTTTTCAAGAATGACGCCATATTTCGATTCAAATGCATTCAGTATCTCAAGCTGCTTTGTATCCAAGAATGTGAGAGCAAGCTTTCTGATATCAGCAGGGATGCCGTAATATGCCTCTGCGATACCACCTGCAATTGCTGCAATCGTGTCGCTGTCTCCGCCGATGGAAATCGCATTTCGAATGGTATCTTCAAAGCCAGTTGACTCGAAAAATGCTTCCAGCGCCTGCGGCACAGATCCTTGGCATGAAACATCAAAAGTGTATGTTGGCCGGATATCTGCCAACTTGAAATTGATCTTATAGTAATTCGTTTCTATGTAGTCTCTGATCTCAACCATGCTCATTCCGCTGCGAGCAAGGTATATGGCAACTGCTGTTGCTTCTGCGCCTTTAATACCTTCCGGATGGTTATGCGTTACTTCAGTCACGGCTTTTGCCAGAGCTTTCACCTCATCAAGTGATGCTGCCGCAAAGCCACAGGCACTTACGCGCATGGCGGATCCATTGCCCCAGCTATTATAGGGACGAGGATTGCTGTCGTATATCCATTTATGAAAATGCCCGCCATAGCCAGCGTGAGGATATCTACGTCCGAGTTCCTGCATCCTGGAAACAGCATGCTGATTCAAAGCACTGTATTCGCCATTGCAATCCAAAACTGCTTGAGCAATCGCGAGGGACATAATACTATCATCGGTCGGTTTACATCTCTTGATATGAGATAGCAGTTCAAAGTCTTTGTTCTTATTGTTATTCCATTCGAATCTGGAACCGGCGATATCGCCTATAATTGCTCCGAGCATTATCTCACTCCTAACAGTTATTCTTCTTCGATGACTTCCATCAAATCCCCAATATCACAATGAAACACCTTGCACAGTCGGAGCATCACCTCCATCTGTACAGGCTGATCTTTGTTCAGCTTGGACATCCAATACGCACTGATTTCTGCTGCTCTGGCAAGATCACCTTTCTTCATTTTGTTCTGTCTGACCAGGTTCCAGAGCTTGTTATAACTGACTGCCATAGACAACCCCCTGTTCTAAAAAACAAAGTTGGCGTTGCTGTAGGGCCCGAAATAAAGTCAAAACCTGCAGGCCCATCAGGATGCAACTCAACATTTTGAATTATACACAAAATTACGCATTTTTTCAAGACTAATTCCCAGCTGAACCCCCGTGTTGACGGTTCTAAACATCAAGAGAGCCGTTTTTTGCCTTTTCACTAAGTGGCAAGCAATGCATATTCGTAAGATTCCTCCGAATATGCGCTTGCATGTTGGGATTCCCAAACCCTTTGATCACACTTCGTGTGGCTGCGCGTTTCTGCGAAATGCTTAATGATGAGCAGTCGCTCCAGCTGATTTTTCAAAACTCACACATTCTGTTTCTGGTAAATACTGGCGTTTTGGGATATAATCGATGCACTAAAAAGAAAGGAGGACTGCCATGGCAGAAAGAAGAAAACTGAAGGTCTACAACACCAGCGGAAAGAACTATGTTCCAACTCCCACTATCATCCTGAAGGGCCAATGGTTGAAGCAGTACGGCTTCGACAAGCACACACCGATCCAGGTCTCATGTGAAGAAGGTAAGCTGATCATCGAACCGCGTGAACCTGATCCCGAGCCAAAGGATGAATCCATCGAGAACTTCATCTCGTCATTATCTGGGAAACAGCTCAGAGTCCTGGAGAGATCTCTCCAAAATCGCCACAGATAACTGAATAAGAAATGTAGGAGAAGACCAGTTGTCGTACTGGCCTTCTTTTTGTGTCCCACCTTTATGATCAATGCGTTTTTTCCCTTTGGCGGATGCGCTGTTCCTCCGCTTTTTCAGCTTCGTACAGAGAGTCAATATTCATTTTTGCAATCACCAATTCCTGCGCTTCTTCCTTTATCATCCGATACTCTGCATAGGCCTGCTTCTTTTCCGTGAGTATCCTTGCGTACTCAGCAGACAATTCCTTGACCTTCGGAATCTTGCGGACTTCCAATTCATCAAAAGCCTGCTTGGCCGCTTTATGCAAAGTGAGTTCTTCCCGATGAGCCTCAAAGAACTTTTTACTGTAACCGGCTTTACGGTACTCTTCATACGTGGAGCGAGTTTTGGAATAATTGATGATATGCTTTTTGAGAGAAGCGATTTCTGTCAGCCGAGCTTCCGACGTTTTAATGGAAGCCAGCAGCTCATCCCGCTTCGCTGTTTTCTCATCAGTCAATGCCTGCAGCTGATCCAGACTGCTGATCTTATTATCACGCAGAAACAGCAGTGTCTTGGACATCTGCTTCAGGTTATAAACCGTAGCCCACCGGGTATAACCCGGACCTTTTTCTTTCATTTTGGCCTGGATGTCTATGATGAGATTTACGGATCTCTGGCGTCGATGGAATACCGGAGTTTTGATTTCATGCTGCCTCTCGCCGGAGATAACTGCGCGGATATCAGCTTCCGTATATCCGTCACCGAGTGAAGACAAGCGAACGAAGCGTTGCTGGTTTTTGCCTTTTACCGCTATTCTTGCCCCTTGCTTCACCTCATATCCGGTGCTTTCCATGAAGGACAGAAATTTGGAAAAGTCTTTCGGCTTCCTTTGAAGCGCCGCATCAATATCTGAGCATATGACTGTCCGGATGCTTTCGCGTTTTGGATACTCCGTTCTTTTTTCGCGTTCAGAATACGGAACCGGAGCAATAACGGAAAGTCCATTTTCCAGACACACCAAATCACTGACCCGCTGAAGAGCGATACTGGAAAGCCAGAAGTTCCTGAACTTTTTTGTTCCGTCTATACTGGTGGCATTGAAAAGGATGTGGTTATGAATATGTGCCCGGTCTGTGTGAGTAGCCACGATGAAAGAATACCTGCCCTTGGTAAACCGCATCGCCAGTTCATGTCCCAGGCGATTCGCTTCTTCCGGCGTTACCTCTCCGGGCTTAAAAGACTGGCGGATCTGGTAGGCAATCACTTTGTCATTTCTGCTTCCGCCAGTGATCTGGTGGTAGAGTCTTTTCTGAAGCATAAATTCCTCGTCTACTGTAAATGGGTCGCAGTGATAAGCTGTGACCAGTTCTCCCTTTTCTGTTTTCTCTGGATTCTTGGCATAATCCGTTCTGTCGCTGAGGCTTTGAGCCACAGTACGACCCTTGTTTGCATGCAGAGGTATTAATCTCGTTGCTGCCATTTGGTTTCCTCCTGAAAATTAAAAAAACCCGGAACCACACCGGATCAATCCGATGCAGTCCCGGTTCGTTTGCTCCTACTGAATAGTCGAAAGTCTTGCTAAGATCTCCTTGGCCAGCTCCCAGATCTCATCTTGTCTTGCTTGCATTGAAGCAATGTCGGCTCCATAAGGAGACCCGGTGGCATTGACTTTTTTAGCGATCTGGTTCAGGCTGTTGCTGCTATGCCTGAGAAGAGAAACCATCTCAGTGATCTCTTCCATATCCAGCTTAACGATATAGCCGTCCAGAGCCATTTTCCGAAAATAAGCACTGCGGCTTCTGACGCCTGCTTCAGCCATCCGCTCATGGATCCTTTTGACCTCATCAAGAGTAAAATATGCATGCAGGTCCTGACTTCTGGAAATCATACATGCTCCCTTTCTTCCGGATGACGAAGAATGTGAGGACGGTGTTTTGCCTTCTCGATCTGTTCCGCACGTTCGCGCTGTGCTTTCAGCTGCTCCAGAACAGAATCCCTTGCAGCTGTCTGCTCGGATTGTCTGGCCTGGGCTCTGAGTGCTTCTGCAGGATCCGGCTGCGGCATGTTGTTGATGATTCCGTCAAAGCTGTTGTCGTTCTGTTCCACGGCGTCCTCCACAGCACGAAGCGCGGCTCTCTGCGGATCTCGTTCCGGGAAACGCTCCGGATGCAGGATGATCTCCACGCGATCAGAAACCTGCGGATCATCAAACACGACGCCGTTCAGCCACTCCTCGCATTCATGCCAGCCGCCCATCGTCAGGATATTTCCGAAGGCACCGTAGAACCTCAGATTGTCTCCGGTGCTTTCCAGTGTGTCCAGCGTATACCCCGCAGCCTCCATTGCAGCAACCAGCTGATCCTTTTCAGCAGGGTGATCATGCATCGGCTCCGTGTGTGCTTCATCCCATTTGCTCATGATCTGCCTCCTCGTTCTCAGCATCACTGTCGTAGACAGTAAAATCGATGCTGGCGAATTCTGAGTCTGTCAGTTTGTTCAGCTTCCTGACGGTGCGACGGGTGAGCTCCTTCAGTTCAGCATCCTCGATCAACTTCAGATGCGCTGCCATTTTCAAAAGGGCAGCATTCCGGTTGGAATGATCAAATGAGCTGACCAGAGCAGCTTCTTCTACGGTAAAGATCATCGTGATTCCTCCTTCTTTTTGTGCGATTTCTGTGTGCTTATTTGTGTGGATTTCTGTTTGGCCTTTTCAGCCTTCGTCTGCAGATCCTGCAGGACGGAATGCTTCTTCTCGGAAGAGGACTCTGACTGGTCCGGGGCGATCTTAGCTTTCTCCGCAGACGGGGCTGGTTTCAATTCGTAATCATCGGCTTCCTTTTCAGTCAGAGGCTTAGCGTATTCCAGCCAACCCCAGGCCTGCATCGTGCCACCCTCAACAGGCTGCCGATTATCATAGTTGTGGATCTCCACAGGAGCATTACCGGCAGGTTTCGGGAAAGTGCCGATATCGACCGGACGCTGGGTGGAATAATAACGGTACCTGCCGTTCTCCTGAAGACCGGGAGCAGGATTCGGCGAAATCTCCGGTTTCACGTCAATTCCTTTTTCCTGCTGAAGATACATGATGTGGTCATCGATGCTCGTGATCATCTCATCGGCAGCCTTGCGGATCCTGTCAAGGGAAGCCTTCAGCTCCGGTGTTTCCTTTCCGTGAGACCATCCGGCGATATAGGCAAAGCTGTAATCGCTTGTCTCGATGCCGTAATGCTGGGCGACGGTGTAAGCGACAGCCTCCGCCTCGACCTCCTTGGCGTTTCGGGTGAGCCTCGGTTCCTCCGGAGGCAGGTCCTTCGGATCAATGGCATGCAGCTTCTGGTGGGCCATCTCGTGAATCATTGTCTTGACCGTCTGGACCTGGCTCATACCTTCCTGCAGGGCGATCCGTTCATCAACCGTGTGGTAGTAGCCCTTGGCCCCGGAAGGGATATCCTCAAAGCCGACAGGAACCGGGCACGCCCGTTTCAGGGCTTCGAAGAACATCTCGTAATTTGTGACATTACCGGAGAGCTCATCCACGCCGATGGTGGGTAGGGGCTTTCCGTCCGTCTGGCTGACATCAAAGACGTTCACGACCTTGAAGGCTGGGACCATGATCTCCTTTAAATCCTTTGCCGTGCTGCCGTCCGGATTCAGGACCGGCTGTTGCGTGACAGGATCAAGCCGGTCCACTTCCATCTGTTTCTTATAAGGCGTCGGAGCAAGGATCCGGATCCCGGTCTCGCCCTTCTGTACCTGCCTGCCGAAGTTCTTCTGCCAGGCAGTGTATCCGGCAACCAAGGTGGCATCCGGCTTCTGCATGGCGATCAGGATCGTATTGTTCAGGGAATAATCGTGGAATTTGGAGAGCGTCTTCAGATAGTTCTTGAAAGCTTCACTCTCAAACAGCGCCTGGATACCGGCTTCCAGCTTGTCGGTGATCTCCTTGACCTTATCAAACTGGGAGGGATAGGCTTTATCTTTCTTTTCCGGCATGGCGAACCTCCTTTCCGGGTTTCTTCTCCTGTGAGGAATTGCTTTTCAGATCGTCCAGCTGTTTCAGAACAGAGCCGCTTACAAGCTCAGCCTGTTCCATAACGTGTTCATAAGGAACAGCGCGTCGGTTCCTGCGTCCATACCCATGCATCTCCATGATCTGATCCCGCGCCTGATTCATGGTGAGTTCAGGGTTATCGAGCTGACCTCCATCCATCAGTTTGAACTGCTGGCTGTAAATCGTATAATCGTACCCGGAATCCGTAGTCTGCAGTGTAAGGTATTCTCTGTGAGCAAGCTGCCAGGCTGCCTGGTCCAATTCGGTCTCCGGCTCAGGGCGGACAGAGCCGTGCTGATGCTCCACCATCTCGGCAAATTCGCAGATGTGGAATACAGAGTCACCAACGAGCGTGTGATAATCGTCGATATACTCGCACTTTGCGGAGAACTTCCGGTCAGGGAACTGAACTTCCACGGTGCCGCCGTCCGGGATCCGGAAGAGCGTGTCATAACTGCTGTTGATGAAGCGGATGCTGTGTTCTTTCTCGTCCATCACTTACCGCCTCCTTTTCGCTTGTCAAAATCCATGGAGAACTGCGGTCTGCCGTCCGCTTCCGTGGAAAGCAGGATATCCGCATTATAGGTCTTGCCGGTCTTCTGGCTCTTGCAGTCCTTCAGTCTGGCGCGGCCATCCTTCAGAAGCTTCTCCACGATCTGGGCGGTCAGGCGTTTGCCGATCTTCGTGAAATAGGCATTGTCCTTCCAGAGAATGAACCGGCATTCACTGTTGCTGCAGAACCAGCCCTTCTGTTTTTCCAGCACCTCGGCCCCGCAGTGGGGGCAGGTACCGATCACTTTGTTTCTGCTCATAAGCGCATCTGCTCCTTTCGCTTTTTCATAGGTTGTCACAAGCCCGGCGATCATCCCGGAGATCCCGTCCATGAAATCCGCAGCGTCGTATTCGCCGTGTTCGATGCCCAGGAGCTTCTGCTCCCATTCTGCAGTCATGGAAGGCGACTGGATCTGCTCCGGCATGACCGTGATCAGGGCATTGCCTTTGTCTGTGGCGATCAGGTGTCTGGTCTTCCTGTCGCCCTTTCGCTCGATGAAGCCGCGCTGCACCAGCTTTTCGATGGTTGCGGCACGGGTGGCCGGGGTACCAAGGCCCTTGCGTTCCGCTTCCTCCGGCGTTTCATCGGCACCGGCAGTCTCCATAGCCGAGAGAAGGGTGTCTTCCGTAAAGTGCTTACTCGGGGAGGTCTTGCCCTCTTTCAGCGCCGAAGAATCGATTTGAAGCCGATTTCCCTGGCCCGGGATCTGGCCGATGGAATCCTCATCCTTCTTCTTATCCGGATAGAAATGCTGCCAGATGGCTTTCCAGCCAAGCTGCAGGTCTGTTCTGCCTTTCTTGGTGAATTCTTCAGCTCCACATCGTGACTTTACGGTTGATTCCGCATACCGGTAATCTTCAGCAACTGCGCAGAGTAACCTTGCGGAAATCAATTGCAGAACTGCCATTTCTCCCAAGGAAAGCTCACTGAAATCACTCCCGGTCATCGTCTTTGTCGGGATAATGGCATGATGGTCGCTGACCTTGCTGCTGTTGAAAATGCTTGCAGGGCGGACCGGCTCACTGCGAAGCGCACTGCCGTTGTATTTGAATTTGCGTGCAACTGCATTGATCAGCTCCGGCAGCATCTCCCGCATATCATCGGTAAGATACCGGCTGTCGGTGCGGGGATAAGTGACCAACTTCTTTTCGTAAAGGCTCTGGGTGTGATCCAGTGTCTGCTGAGCCGTAAAGCCGAGGATGCGGTTGGCGTCTCTCTGCAGGCTCGTCAGGTCATACAGAAGAGGCGGCTTCTCCAGCTTTTCTTTCGTCTCAACAGCTTCGATCACGGCTTCACCTGCAGCCTGGCACTCCTGAAGGACTATCTCGGCGTCGTTTTTTGTCGAAAAACGTCGGCTGGACACAGTAAGGTCTCCGGCTTTCAACAGGACAGTCCAGAAAGGTTCCGGCTTGAAGGCTGCGATCTGGGCGTCCCGCATGACAACCATGGCCAGCGTCGGCGTCATCACCCTGCCAACAGCCAGAGTCTGGCCGTACAGACATGAAAAAAGCCGGGTAGCGTTCATTCCGACAATCCAGTCGGCACGCTCCCGGCAAAGGGCAGCCTCATACAAGAGGTCATATTGTGTTCCCGGTTTTAGCTTCTCAAAGCCTTCCCGGATGGCTGAGTCCTCCATGCTGGAGATCCACAGCCGTTCAAAGGGTTTCTTACATCGGGCCTGATTGTAGACCAGCCGGAAGATCAGTTCACCTTCACGCCCGGCATCAGTGGCACAGACAAGGCTCGTAACATCGGATCTCTCCATCAGGGACTTCAGGATCTGATACTGCTTCCTGGTGGCTCGAGAGACTTCGTACAGCCATCGCTCCGGCAGGATCGGCAGGTCCTCAAGTCGCCACTTGGCAAAGCGCTCATCATAGTGCTCCGGCGCGGAAAGCTCCACCAGATGTCCTACACACCAGCTGACCAGATAGCCGTTTCCTTCAAGATAGCCGTCCTGGCGTTTGTCTGCGCCGATCACCCTGGCCAGAGACTGGGCCACACTGGGCTTCTCGGCAATAACAAGTTTCATTCGTGCATCCTCCTTCTTCAAAAATGGGCATAAAAACAGCGCCAGGGACTTGTGATCCTTGGCGCTATGTAAATATCTGTTTGTTTATTCTTTTTTGTCCATCTTTTCGATCAGATCATGGAGACTCTTATCATGCTGTGCCTGAGAGATTGCACCTTTCTCCAGAAACTGATCCAGAAGAGCCTTCTGCTTAAGATACAACTGATGGTTTTTCTCTACATACGAGAGCGAATCCCAATTCTGATTTTCTTTTGAGTAATCCATATGTGAATCCTTTCATCAGAACAATCTGAAGCGGTTTTTCTCAAACTCCAGGAGCCCTTCGTCCCGCATCTTACAAAGCTCGTTTGACATGGCGCTCCTGTCAACAGAAAGGTAATCCGCCAACTGCTGCCTGTTAAATGGAAGGGTGATGCTGGCGCTGTTTTGCTTTTTGGCTTCCTCAGACAGATATGAAAGCAGTTTTTCTCTTGTTGTACGTCTTGACATGTAGTCCAGTTTCTGCACAAGGCCCCTGTTCTTTTCGGATATGGCAAAGAACAGATTCTGTACGACCATGGTATGAAAGCGGCATGCAGATGAACATGTCGAAATCACACGCTTCACGTCAAAGAAAAAGACGGCACTGTCCTCTACAGCGATAACATCATTCAAAAGGGTTCCGCTCTCCGGTGCCACATAAGCTTCGCCGAAGATCTCTCCGACACCGATGTGCCCGAGGATACTGCGGTTCCCCCAGTAATCATCTCTCTGGATATGCAGCCTGCCTTCTGCAAGGACGAGAATGTCACTGAGATGTTCGCCCTGCCGCAGCACATATTCGCCCTTTTTGTATGGAAGCAGTCTTGCCCCCAGGCAGGAAAGCATGGTGCTGATATCATCATCGCCCACGCCGGAAAACAGCTTCGTCCTCTTCAGCACAGGAATAAACTCTTTCATAAAAATCCCTTTCCGTTGTAAATACAACCGACACGTTTGAAATATCATACTATAATCAAGGCACAGAATCAAGAGAAACCAAGGAGGAGCAAGGAAATGATCCGTAAAATCATAAAGATCGATGAAGAAAAGTGTAATGGGTGCGG
>JAFWOT010000011.1 GCA_017509785.1 Clostridia bacterium | reverse complement strand
TCGAGAGGTACCTGACCATTCCGGTGGTTAAGCTGAGGGGTCCCACCTGTTCCCATCCCGAACACAGAAGTTAAGCCCTCATACACCGAAAGTACTGTGCTGGCGACGGCATGGGAGGATAGGCAGCTGCCGGATCCCAAAACAAAACAGTCACCCCTTGGGTGGCTGTTTTGTTTTAGCATTCAACAATTGTTTATCCTCTCATTATCCGTCGCGTTTTAAGGCAAAGCCTTAAAACCAAGCGACGTGAGAATATCCGAACTCGTGAGGATATTCTCAGTGAGCAAACCAAAGGTTATATTTTCCTTCCGACCGAGAATACGGAGGGGGACCCCCGACGGATTCTCGAGATCCAAAGGCTCCGGCCTTTGGATAGCATGGAAGAGGATAGGCAGCAGTCACCCCTTGGATGGCTGTTTTGTTTTAGTATTTTGACATTTGCTATCCCCCATTATCCGCCGCGTTTTAGGCGGAGCCTAAAACCAAGCGACTCGACCGAGAATACGGAGGGGGACCCCCGACGGATTCTCGAGATCCAAAGGCTCCGGCCTTTGGATAGCATGGAGAGGATAGGCAGCTGCCGGATCCCAAAGAAAGCGACCAACCAAACGGCTGGTCGTTTTTCTTTCTTTTTTCTCCGTCATCCGCCTACCCCCATCCCTTGCATTTCATTCGCTCTCATATTAAAATATATTTGTTTGAGCCGGCGATATTCGGCATTTGTATGCATCATAAATAGTGAAAGAAGAATTCCGGAGAAGCTTCATGTCCGACGAAGAGATCATTGGCCTTCTTTATCATAGGGATGAAAGCGCGATCAACGCCCTTACCGAGAGGTTCGGCGGACTTTGCCTTACCCTGATCAACGGCGTCCTCCCGGATCGTCGTGACGCCGAGGAATGCTTCAGCTCCGTTTTCATGCGCATATGGTCTAACATCCCTCCGGCACGGCCGGATAATCTCACCGCATATATTGCAAAGATCGCGAGGAACGAATCTCTGATGCTCTACCGCTCCAACAAGTCGAGAAGGCTTGATGAGCTCGTTTCTTTTGAGGAACTCGAGGCTTCGATCCCGTCCGTCGAAGGGGAGGCTGAGGCAAGGCTTACCGCGGATCTCATCAACGGGTTTTTGAAGGAGCAGCCTTCGCTCAAACGAAAGGTTTTTATGAGGCGCTATTGGTTCGCGGACAGCATCTCCGAAATTTCGAAGCGTTATGGTATGAGCGAAAGTGCTGTCGTGAACATGCTGTACAAGCTTCGCAGGAAGCTTAAAACGTATCTCGAAGGAAAGGATCTCTGAAATGAGTAAAGAGAATAAATTTTCGGTCTTTCTTTCGATGACGGAGATGGACGACGAGCTGATTTGCGAAGCATGCGGGGAGGAAGAGCGCAGATCCCGACCGGGAAGGCTCCGCCTTCTGATCGCTGCGGCGGCTGTGCTTGCGGCCCTTGCGCTGATATTCGTGCTGCGCGTGCCCGGGAAGCCATCCTTGCAGACAGCCGTCGTGGATCCTTCGTCTCCGGCGCGGACCGAAGGATCCGTTGTGACCGTGCCGCCGACCGACGGTTACAACGAAACGGAAGCCGCTTCACCATCGCCCGCGTATCCTGTTTTCGTAACGCCCGGAGTTCTGCCTTCAAGCGGGTTAGAAACGGAAGCGGCGCGGACTGAGCTTCCGACCCCGTATCCAACGGACGGCATTACGGCGTCCCCTTCGCTCACGCCGTTCGAGACCACACGTCCTTCGGCAGGGCAAACCCCCGATCCAACCGCGGAAACGACCGCGCCTCCGGCGACACACACGCCAACGGCCACGGCAGCGCCGACCCCGTCGCCCTCCGCAGCCGCGACGCCAACGCCTACGCCTGAAGCGACGCCCACAAATGAGCCGGAGCCTTCCATTTTGCCGCAGCCTACGGGGATCGCGGAGCCGGAAGAGCTGACTTATTTCTCGTTTGCGGATTTCGAGGCCGACGTCAGGAACCATGCGCATTCGCTGCTCGAGGGGCTCGATACTTATTACGTACCGAAGAATATCGGGCAGGGGGTGGTATTCGCTTACATCTGCGTTACCGAGGACGAAGTCGTGGTCGTGTACCGCGCCGCAGAGACCGTATGGTGGGAATTCGGATGGTCGAGAGTGCATGACGGCTCCTATATTTCGGAGATCGTTTCGCACTATCCCGGTGAATGGCACGCAGATCGTTACGTTCATTTTGCTTCGGGCGGCGGTCCCGCCATATGCGTCTGGTGGGAGCAGTACGGCAAACTGTTCTGCGTACGCGTTTACGGATCGACGGATTTTGAGGCCGTTGAGGATTTTTGCATCGCCGTGAGAAGGACGGTCTGAAAAGCAGCCGGACGGGAAACTTGAATACACGATAATGTGAAAAGGAGAAAAAGCAACATGAAAGGAACGAACAGTACTTTAAAAGCTGCAGCCGGACTGCTGCTCGCGCTGGTTTTAGTATTCGCCGGCTTTCGCTTTGGCAGCGCCGATGAGTCGGCGGCCGTGCCGGAAGGGTACGATGAGCATGATTACATGATCGCCGCGGCCTTTTTGGAGCTTTGTGACGTGGATGGAGTACGCAACGGCGAAAAGCTGAATGAAGCATACGATCCCGGCGACCCTGAGACTTGGGCGTTCGCGTCCCCATACGGGACGACCTACCGTTTCGCGGGCTGGACGGAGGAGGAACCGAAAAGGCTGACGACGCTGCACCTTGAAGGTATTCCCTGCGTGGGAGCCTTTTCGGCCGTGGATTGCCCGGAGCTCAGGACGGTGATATTCAACGATACCCTCGTATCTTCGGCCGAGTTCAGCGGATGCGAAAAGCTCAAAAACGTCCGTATCAGCGAAAGCATGCTTGAAGACTTTTCCGCCGGGGCCTGCGACTCATTGAAGACCGTCGACCTGAGAGGGAACCGAATTGAAAGCATATGCCTCTCCGGGCATCCGCTGCTGTACCTGATCAACCTGAACGACAACCGCCTTACCGGATTCGAGGCGGAGGACTGCCCGCTTTTGAGAGACCTGCGCCTTGCGAACAATCTTTTGACCGGGCTGGACCTCTCCGAATTCGAAGAGCTGAGGGAGCTGAACGTCAACGGGAACCGCCTCACGGAGCTTGACGTTTCGTCCAATCCCCGGCTTGAACTCGTCGCGGCCTGCGAAAACAGGTTCACCGAGCTCGATTTCAGCGGGACCTCCATGCGGACGCAGTCCGTCAAGGCTTTGGGGCCGGGCACGGTGGGTTACGAAGCCTACTTCTATGAGGACGTCAGCGAGACGCCGGAGACCCATTTCGTTCACGCCGAGCCCGCGGAGGGGTATCGCTTTGCCGGCTGGTACAACGAAAACGGCAGGCTTATCTCGGAGGAGGCGTATCTCGGCGGGTATTTCATCTCGGGCTATTTCGAGGTCGACGGAGAGCTCCAGTTTGTTACGATCCCCGATCCCCTTACCGAAATTGGCGAGACCCGCTTCACCGCGCGCTTCGTGCCGCAGGACGCCGAATTCCTCCTGGGCGACAGCGACGGTTCCGGCAGCGTGAGCATGACCGACGCGCTGCTGCTGTTCAGGTGCGTTTCGGGAATTGCCGAGCCCTGGGAGGAGCTGCTCGTCAGCTGTGATATCAACGCCGACGGCGCTCTGGACGCCGTGGATGCACTCATGGTGATGAGGCTCGCAATGGATCTGCTGTGAGCGCCGGCGCGCGCTGCGCTCACTCCATTCCCTTTATCTTTTTAGCCGCTTTGATCAGGCCCATGAACAACGGATGCGGGCGTGTCGGGCGGCTTTTGAATTCGGGGTGGAACTGGACTCCGATATAATAAGGAAGCGAGGTGACCTCCGCGGCCTCCGCAAGGCTGCCGTCCGGCGCGTTGCCGGAGAACGTCAGCCCCGCTTCCTGCAGAGCGGCTTTGAATTCGTTGTTGACTTCATAGCGGTGGCGGTGCCGCTCGCGGATCATCTCCCCGCCATAGCATTCGTACAGCTTCGTTCCCTTTTTTATAGCGCATGGGCAGCTGCCGAGCCTTAACGTGCCTCCCTTTTCCACTTCATCACTTTGGCCGGGCATGAAGTCAATAACCATATGGGTGCTGCCCGGGTCGAACTCTCGCGAGTTCGCGTCGCTCCAACCGAGCACGTTCCGCGCATATTCTATGCACATTATCTGCATCCCGAGGCATATCCCGAGATACGGCACTCCGTTGTTCCGGGCATACGAGGCCGCCTTCACCATGCCCTCTATACCGCGCCCGCCGAAGCCTCCAGGCACGAGGACGCCGTCAGCATCCCGAAGATCATCCTCGGTGACCGTTTCGGAATCGATCCAGTCGATATCGACGCCGACGCCGTTTGCCCATCCCGCGTGACGGAGGGCCTCCGCCACGGAAAGATACGCGTCGTGCAGCCGCACGTATTTGCCGACGAGCGCTATCCGCACGCTTCCGCTGACGCGGCGCAGCGCGGAGGTCATACTTCGCCAATCCGCAAGATCCGGCGGGGGAGCGGTTATCCCCAGCTTTCGGCAGACTATGCCGGAAAGGCCCGATCCCTCCAGATGCAGAGGGGCGTCGTAAAGCACGGGCAGGGTCGGATTCTCGATGACGCAATCGGGCTCAACTCCGCAAAATACCGATATCTTCTCGAAAATCGAGCGGTCCTCAATGGGCTCGTCGCATCGCAGCACGATCAGATCGGGCGTTATACCGAGGCTCTGCAGCTCCTTTACGGAATGCTGCGTGGGCTTGGATTTATGCTCCCCGCTCGCTTTAAGGTAGGGTACGAGCGTGACGTGAACGTAGAGCGAGTTCTCCCTTCCGACCTTCCTGCCGACGCGGCGTATCGCCTCAAGAAAGGGCAGCCCCTCGATATCGCCTATCGTGCCGCCCACCTCGGTGATTATCACGTCCGCGTTCGATCTCTCCGCCGCGGCGAATATAAAGCGTTCGATCTCGTCGGTAACGTGCGGTATCATCTGCACGGTGCTTCCGAGGTACCCGCCGCTCCGCTCGCGAGAGAGCACGTTTTGATAGACCTTGTCCGTCGTAAGATTGGAGTAGCGGTTCAGATCCTCGTCGATGAACCGCTCGTAATGCCCGAGGTCGAGATCGGTCTCCGCGCCGTCCTCGGTGACGTAGACCTCGCCATGCTGATAGGGGCTCATGGTACCGGGGTCGACGTTGATATAGGGGTCGAGCTTCTGCGCCGTCACCTTCAGCCCCCGCGCCTTCAGGAGCCGCCCGAGCGAAGCGGCGGTGATGCCCTTGCCGAGGCCGGAAACGACCCCTCCCGTTACGAAAATGAATTTTGCCATGTGTGTTTCCTTTCCCGGATGATACCGTTCGTCATGCCGCGCACGCAAAAGAAAAGCCGCCCGCCGAGGGGAGAAGCCCCTACGGACGAGCGCCTTGACGTTCATCTTTTGCCGTGCCGCGGAAGTATTCTGTTTTCAGCGCCCTCACGGGCGTTTCATATATTAAAAACATGTAAGCGATTATAGCACTCCGTCGGGGCGCTGTCAAGCACCGATCTTATATTTTTTTGAGCAGCACGGCCCGTTTTGATCGGAAAAACCGTTGATTCGGCGGTCGTTCTATAGTATAATCATTAAAGATCGTATTTCGAGGGGGATCGCTATGAAACTCGTTCAATTGAAATGCCCCAACTGCGGGGCGGAGCTCGGGACGGATCCGACCGGGCGCACGGCGTTCTGCGGGTACTGCGGGGCGAAGCTCATGGTGGATGACGAGGTCCGGCATATCCAATACGATAACCCCGAGGACGCGGGATACCGTTTCGAGATGGGGCGCATCCGCGCGCAAAGGGAGGCGGCGATCTCCGTTCAGCGGAGCGCGCCCGCGCAGCCTCAGCAGATAATCGTGAACAACTACGCCGTGCCCGCGCCCGTTCCCGCCGGGAGGAGGAAGAGCAAATGGACGGCGTTCTTCCTCTGCCTTTTCTTCGGGTGCTTCGGCCTGCATAAATTCTATGAGGGCAAGGGCGGAATGGGCGTGCTCTACTTCTTCACGATGGGGCTTTTCGGTATCGGGTGTCTCGTCGATCTCATCTCGCTTCTCGCAAAACCGAACCCGTATTACGTTTGATCTCAATGATAAACAAGAAACGGCCCGCGGCTTTTTTGCTGCGGGTCGTGCTTGTAATTTGGGTATCATCGTGGTATCATCTTTTTGAGGGTGCGCTTCTCAGCGTCCGGCAGGAGGCGAGATCGTAAGTCCTCACGTAGTCGTCGATGACGAGGCCCATACGCTCGTAATCGATGAGGAGCTTTGCCGCGGCAAGCGCGTCGCTGTCGGCGCGGTGATGGTCGAGCGGGATCCCGAGATTCCCGCACATGGTGTCGAGCTTATGATCCGCAAACCGCGGGTACACGGCGCGCCCCATGCGGACGGTGCAGGCGTAATCCATGAAGCGCGGCGCTTCGATGCAGTACGCACGCAGGCATTTTGCGAGCACGCTCATGTCAAAAGGCGCGTTGTGCGCGACGAGCAAGCCGCTTTCCATCACGGGGCCGATATCCTCCCACAGGCGGTCGA
Source organism: Clostridia bacterium (assembly GCA_017509785.1). Classification (GTDB taxonomy): domain Bacteria; phylum Bacillota; class Clostridia; order Christensenellales; family CAG-138; genus UBA3857. The sequence goes on along the minus strand of JAFWOT010000011.1, from coordinate 22,490 downwards.
AGGAGGGCGCGTCCTTTACGGACTCGGGAGTTATCCCCGTCAGCATGACGTTGAAGCGATCGAAATAAGTCTCCGGATCGACGAGTGAGGAATACGTGCCGCAAACGGTTCCGTTTTCCACTATGACGACCCCGATGGAGGACATGCGGTCGTTATGAGAGTTGGGCGTTTCAACGTCGAATACCACGCAGCGGCTCATGCGCACCTCCCGGTCATGATTCAAGATTATAACCCACCCCCGAACGAAAGGCAACCCCATGAAGGAACAATTGACTCTTTTCGGCGAGAACGCTCCCCGGCCCCTTGCGGCGCGGCTCCGCCCGGAAACGCTCGACGAGATAGTCGGGCAGCAGCACCTCCTCGGCGAGGGACGCGTTTTACGCCGCCTCATCGACAGGGATCAGATCAGCTCCATGATATTCTGGGGGCCTCCCGGGGTCGGAAAGACCACGATCGCCTCCGTCATAGCCAACCGCACGCAGGCGAGCTTTATTGATTTTTCCGCCGTCACGAGCGGCATAAAGGAGATAAAAGCCGTCATGCAGCAGGCGGAGGAGAACCGCCGTCTGGGTGAGAAGACCATCGTGTTCGTCGACGAGATACACAGGTTCAACAAGGCGCAGCAGGACGCGTTCCTTCCCTTCGTCGAGAAGGGGAGCATAATCCTCATCGGCGCCACCACGGAGAACCCCTCCTTCGAGGTGAACGGCGCGCTTCTTTCGCGGTGCAAGGTGTTCGTATTAAAGCCCCTTTCCGAGGACGATCTCGTGAAGCTCATAAAGCGCGCCCTCGTGAGCCCGAAGGGCTTCGGGGATACGCCCGTCGGCATGGATGAGGAAGCGATCGGGATGATCGCCGCCTTTGCGAACGGCGACGCGCGCACCGCGCTTTCGACGCTTGAGATGGCCGTCCTGAACGGCGATATGGTCGAAGGCCGCACCATCGTCACGAAGGAGACCGTCGAGCAGTGCACGTCGAAGAAATCCCTGCTCTACGATAAGACGGGCGAGGAGCATTACAATCTCATATCCGCCCTGCATAAATCCATGCGCAATTCCGATCCCGACGCCGCCGTCTACTGGCTCGCCCGTATGCTGGAGGCGGGGGAGGATCCCCTCTATATCGCAAGAAGGGTGACGCGCTTTGCGTCCGAGGACGTCGGCCTTGCCGATCCCCGCGCGCTGGAGATCGCCGTCGCCGCGTTCAACGCCTGCCATATGATAGGCTACCCCGAATGCTCGGTGCATCTGACGGAGGCCGTCGTGTATATGTCACTGGCGCCCAAATCCAATTCGCTCTATATGGCGTATGAATCCGCGAAGAAGGACGCGCTCACCCGGCTTGCCGAGCCCGTCCCGCTCAACATAAGGAACGGCGTCACGAAGCTCATGCGCGAGGTCGGCTACGGCCGAGACTACCAATACGCCCATAATACCGAGGATAAGCTCACCGATATGCAGTGCCTGCCCGATTCGCTCCTCGGAAGGGAATACTATTCGCCCACCACGCAGGGCGTCGAGGGCAGATTCAAGGAGAGGCTCGAAGCCATAAAACAGTGGAAGAAGGAACACGGAAAATAATCGGCAATTGGGGCCGGGCGATCAAATAATTCTCAAAACGGTTGCAATATCCCACATAAGATGATATAATTTTCGTATACCATATTTGCCGTCAGGCAGGGAGGAATCAACATGGAAGAAAACAAGAAACCCAAGGCCGCGGCCGCCGCGGAAAAACCCGCGGAGAAGAAGGCCTCGAAGGCCGCTCTGCAGGCGGCGCTCGCTCAGCTTGAGGAGCAGGAGACCGGCAAGAAAAAGAACACGGTCATATTCAGGATACTCGCGTTCGTCTGCTGGATACTGGCGGCTGCCGCAATGTACCTGCCGTACATTGGGCTCAACCTGCCCTTCGGCGCGGTGCGCATACTGTTCCTTGATTCGAGCAACTGGCTGCCCGTCATAATCGACATAATCGTCGCCGGCGTGCTCTGCGTTGTCGGCGCGAGGCTCTGGGTGCACGCCAACCACATCCATCCCACGAAGTCTCACAACAAGGTCGTCCAGTTCATCTGGAACCAGCTCGGCGTAATCATGGCCGGCATAATATTCGCTCCCCTTGCCATCATCCTCATCGCCAACCGCAAGGATCTCCCGCAGAAGACCAAGGCGATCGTCGCGGCGGTGCTCGCGCTCGTTTTCGTCGGCGCTTCCGCCGGCAGCGCGGATTATCACCCCGTGACCCAGGACGAGGTCGACTCCGTCGTTCAGCAGCTCACCGATGAGGCTGAGGGCTACGGCTTTACCGACGGCGACGGCGTCCGCTGGACGAAGTACGGCAACTGCTACCACATCTTCTCCGACTGCCAGTCGATCAAGAACTCCAACCCCGACAACTGCACCGACGGCACCATCGAGCAGGCCGTCGAGGCCAACCGCGCGAGGCTCTGTTCCTTCTGCATCAAGCGCTACGCAGAGGCCAAGGAGAACGGCGAGGAGCCCGCTAAGATCGAGCTTTCCGAAGCCGTCGACGATATCGTCGACGATCTCAACGTCCTTCCCACCGAAGTGCCTGACGACGGCGTTGGCGATTGATAACGCATCGGCATAAAAACCGGCTCCCGGGCTGATCCGGGAGCCGAGCTTTTTTATTTTTCGGGGGAAGAACGGAGCGGCCTGCCGAGCAGCGCTTCCGCTTCATCGGAGCGGCCTTCTTCAATGAGGGAGCGGATCAGCGTGGAGGAGACCTTCGTGCCGTTTACGGTGACGGGGGGTATCACGGTGACGGCGGCTCCGCAGCCGCGGCATACCCTTAAAAGCATCTCGGGGTCCCCCGCGCCGAAGCGACCGAAATGATGGTCGTACCCGCAGACTATGCGCTGGGCTTTAAGGCGGCCTATGAGTACCTCGCGTATGAAATCCCCGGCGGGCATATCGCGTATCTCTTCCGAAAAGGGCGGCGTCAGCAGCAGCTCGACGCCGAGCTCCTCCATGAGGGCGGCCTTCTCCGAAGCCGTGCAGAGCGGGCGGATCCTGCCGCCTTCGGGCAGGAAAGCGTTCTTCGGCAGATCCGAAAACGTGAATACCGCGGGGGTGAGTCCTTCCTCCGCCGCGCCCGTGACGGCTGCGCGAATGACCGCCCTGTGCCCGATATGCACGCCGTCGAAGGTGCCGAGCGCGACCGAGGTCGGACGGTCGGAAATATAGTTGATATCTGTGAGTATCCTCATCATGCTCTCTCCGAGTTTTTCTTTGCGGCGGGCTTTGCCGCGCGCTTCAGGGTGAAGGCGAATTCCGTCCTGCCCTCAGTGGAATCGGCCGTGAGCTCCTGCTCGTGCTGATCGATTATGAGCTTCGCTATCGAAAGCCCGAGCCCCGTTCCCGAGCTGCCGGAGGGCGTGTGCGCCTTCTCGGCCTTGTAGAACCGGTCGAACACGTGGGGCAGATCCTCCTTCGGGATGCCCGGCCCGCTGTTGGTGACGCTTATCCGCACGGTATGCCTCTCCGCCCTGCAGGCGACTCCGAGCTCGCCGCCTTCGGGGGTGTACTTGACGGCGTTGTCCACGAGGTTGTGCAGCACCTGCGTTATGCGCGTCTCATCCGCCTCGACGAAGACCGCGTCCTCCGGGACGGAGAAACCGACGCTGAGCCCCTTCGCGCGGATGCGCGCCTCGAAAGTCAGCACCGTCCGCCTTATGAGCTCGCCGACGTCGAACACGCTCATGGTTATTTTATACTGGCCGGATTCGATCCTCGCAAGGTCGAGCAGGTCGTTGACCATCACGGTCATACGGCGGTTCTCGTCAAGCACTATGCCAATGTATTCGCCGTGATCCTCGGGAGGAATGGTCCCGTCCGCCATGGCCTCGAGGAACCCGCGCATCGAGGTGAGCGGGCTGCGAAGCTCGTGCGAGACGTTCGCGACGAAGCTTCTCCGCGCCTCCTCGAGGGTGTTCAGCTCGTCCGCCATCGTGTTGAACGAAGCGCCGAGGTTCGAGAGCTCGTCCCTGCCCTTCGTTTTCACACGGCGGGAGAAGTTCCCCCGGGTGAATTCCTTGACGACCTCGGTTATATTCGATATCGGGTGCGTGATCCCGCGGACGAGTATCGTGACGAGCGGTATCGCCGCGAGTATCGCAACGGCGGAGAACGTCGCAACGCTGGAGAGCGCGCTCCTGATTGAGCTGTTGACGCCCGTCATATCATAGTGGAAGAATATCCTGCCGATGCGTTCGCCGGAATCCGTCGTCAGCGGGCGCACGACGGTCAGCGTGTAGAAGCCGACCGTGTCCGAAAGGAGCCCGTAGCGGAATTCCGCCCCGTCCGGCACGGAGGTGAGATCCGCCTCCTCCGCGAGGGCCCAGCGCTCGCCGGAGGGCTCGCTGTAAACGCTGTATCTTCCGAGCTCCGCCGAATCGAAACAGATCTGGAGATATGCGTCGTAAAGCCGCACTATCATGCGGAACGCCTCCTGCGCGGCGGGGCGCTTGTCAACGTCTACGTACTGGTTCGCGGCGATGCTGTTTATGTCCTCGACCTCGCGCATCAGGCGGTTCTCGATCTCATCCTTGTAGAGCGACCGGAACGATACCGAGACCGCCACCCCGAGCACGACCAAAAGCCCCAGCACGAGTGCCAGGACGGATGTCAGCATACGGGAATAAACGGTCTTGAACATGAAAGCTCCGTAATAGGTCCGCGGTAAGGAGAACGTCCCAATTGCCGATTGCAGATCGCCAATCGGTAATTGATCTTTACTCCGTCTTGATATTCATCCTGTACCCGACTCCCCAGATGGTCTCGATATTCCAATCGGGGCTCTCGCCGAGGCGGTCGCGCAGACGCTTGATATGCACGTCGACGGTGCGGCTGTCGCCGAAATAGCCGACGCCCCACACGTTGTCGAGTATCTGATCGCGGGTATAGACGCGGTTCGGGTGCGTGACGAAGAAATTGAGGAGCTCTATCTCCCTCGGGGGCATCTCCTGCTTTTTGCCGGCAAGGGTCACGGTGTAGTTGTCAAGCGAGACGGAGAGCTCGCCCACGTTTATGACCGAGGGCTCGTCGGGCGCGGCGGCGGCGCGGCGCAGCACGGCCTTCACCCTCGCAAGGAGCTCCTTCGGCTCGAAGGGCTTGACTATGTAATCGTCCGCTCCGCAGTCGAGGCCGTTGATCCTGTCGGAGATATCGCCCTTTGCCGTCAGCATTATGACGGGGACTTTGCTCGTCCTGCGAATGTTTTTCAGCACCTCCCAGCCGTCCATGCCGGGGAGCATTATGTCGAGTATCAGTATGCCGACCGTCGGGTCGAGCGCGAGATCCAGCGCGTCGTCCCCGCGCTCGCAGGTGACGACGTCGTAGCCGTCCTTCGTAAGGTACAGCCGCAGTATCTGCAGTATGCGCTTGTCGTCGTCAACGACGAGCACCTTCGTTTTGGTTTCCATATTAACCTCCTTCCGTCATCCGGCAACCGCCAATTGTTAATTGCCGATCGCCGATCGATCTACCTGCTTTCCACCTCTATGCCCGCCCTTTTGAAGAGCGCGGCTGTCACGCCGTCCCCGGGGACGAGCGATGAGGAGAAGCTTCCGTCGTAAATGAGCCCGACCCCGCAGGAGGGGCTCTTTGCCTTCAATATCGCGCGGGTGCAGCCATGGGAGACGGCCGTGCGAAGCGCTTCCTCGGCTCCAGAGATGAAATGCTCCGTGACGTCGCGCCCGTCGCGGGTGACGGCGGATGCAAGGCCGCAAAGCACGAGCTCGCCGGAGCCCGTGAGCTCCGCCGGCGTGCGCGGCGTGGGCAGCCCGCCGAGCTGCTCGGGGCAGACGGCTGTCGCCTCGCCCCTCTCAACGAGAGCCGCGATCTCCGGGTCGTAGTTCGATCTGCCGTCATAGCGGCAGCATTCGCCGGTGAAGCATTTTGAAACGATTATCATCTTTCCCCCGCATATATTTACTCAATTTAGATTATACCGTATTTCGGCGCGAAAATCCATACATATTTATAAATACTGCGCAGCGCGGAGGATTGACTAACCGCATATCGGATGATATAATTTCTTATCATCGAAAAGGAGTGATGGCAAATATGGTCGACAGTACTACTTTCTCGGTCAACGACAGCAATCTCACCATGCGCATCCAGCAGGCGGAGATGTACTTAAAGGAGTTCGAGGCGGAGGTCAAGCGCGCTCAGGGCGCGACGGGCATGTTCCGTTCAAAGGAGGACGCGCTGGGCCGCATCAAGATACTGAGCGAGTTTGCGCCGAATGATCCGCGGGTAAAGGAGCTTTACAGCAGGGCAAAGGCATGTCTTATGGGCTCCACCGGCAACTTCACCACGATAACCGACGACATGACGATCTACCTCGTGAACGAGGAGAACATGCGCAAGCTCTATGCCGAAAAGAGCGCCGCGGGCTGGGCCAAGCTCAAGGAGGAATACGCAGACAATATGGTCCAAAGGGTATTCCCCGCGCCGGATCCCCAAAACGATGACAGCGAGAACATCAACGATAAATACATAATCCTCGACGAGGTCAGGTATCCCATGAACCAGTTCATGGGCGTCTCCGGCGAGTTCATCTACGTCGGCAAGCGCTCCACGGGCATGTATTTCGTCCAGATCGATTCAAGGAAATGGCTCGGGCCGTATGAGGCCGTCAAGCGCTACAGGCGTTTGGTGGATACCACGATGAAGGACGTCGATTGCTGGACGGTGCTCGGCAAGGTGTCGGGAGTTACCATGGAGCAGCCTGAGGCAGGCGAAAAGAAGGTCGGCAGCCTCGTTTACGCTTACATCGTGGAGCCGATCGCGCTTTACGTTCCCGGTCACGTTCTGGGCGTCTATTCCGAAGAAAGCGAGACGAGCGGCACGTTCATCGGCGAGGAAGAGGTCGAATCGATCAAATCCAGCTGGTACACCGTCAAGTCCGTGCCGGAGGACGTCACCCCCGAGGGCTTGGTCGAGATATTCCGCCAGGCCATCAAGGAAAAGAATTACGAGCTTTATAAGGACTGCATACAGCCCGAGAGGCGCCAGAACCCGACTCAGGAATCCCTCATGCTCTATCACTGGGATCTGCATCAGGAGCGTCTGCACGGGGAATACGTCCACGCGATAGTCAATCCCGACGCAACGAAGATAACCGTCGTGCAGGGCTATGACGACAATAACGGGCTCGATTCCTTCTTCCTCTCCGCAGAGGATCAGAAGCAGATAGCCCAAAGATACGGCGACAAGGTCGAATACGCGTCGGTCGAAACCGTTTCGTTCGACAAGAACGGCAAGCAGCTTGGCAGCCCCGTAAGGCGTAACTGCATAAGGACGAACGGCGGCCGCTGGTACGTCCGCGATTACGAGATCAGGTTCTGATACGGTCAAAAGAGTTATATCAAAAGGAGATATCAACATGGATGAATTTGAAAACGGGATCACGTTCACCGATGAAGAAGCGGCGGAAGACGTCAAAAAGCTGATGCAGGACGCCGAGGACGCGTTAAAATTCGAAAACACCGACGCCGACGCCGTGGCGGCAGAATTCGACAACGTAGCCACGCGCTGCAAAAACTGCATAAAGAAGCTCGACGAGCTCTATAACGGCGGTTCGAGCTATGAAACCGCGAAAGACACTTTGGAAGCTTTTAAGCAGTCGGATATGAACCCTATGACGGGCTATATCCCCCTTTTCGCAAAAAACAAAGCCAATAAGAAGATGTTCGAGTCGCTCACGCCCAATCTCTCGCCGGACTTTACCAAGGGCAAAATGCTGTATTTGGACGCAGGGGCTTTCAATACGCTTTTCTACGATACGGGCGCGATGCTGGGCGACATGGTGGATCTTAAAGCTCTGTTCGCCTTCAAGATGGCACACGACAACCTTGAAGCCGAGGGCTTTTCCGGAAAGGTTTACGAGAATCTCCAAATAATCTTTATGGCCGGAGAGTTGGCGCATAGCAGGATGCTTTCTTCTTCTAATCCAAGCCTGTTCCCGCTCTCGGAGGATTATTATTCAAAGTATCACGATGTGCTGGATGATAAGCAGATGGCGCATACCTATTGGCAGTTCAGGAGGGTGGACGTCAACAACTTTTTAAAAAACGACAGCAATTTAACCCGTTTCAGAAATGCTGTGTCGGGCGACGGCCCGTTTTATCCCCTTTGGAGCGTTTTGTCAAGGCTGCAGATCATTGACAGATATACCAAAGCCATCAGCAAACACAAGGACGCCGGGGATGAAATAAAAGAGCTTACGGATAAGTGCAGCGAGCTGATGACCTCTGCCGGCAAGCTTCTTGATAAGATCCAGCACCCCTCCTCCAAAAACGTACTTACCGCGCTTGGTCAGCTTTATACCAAGCTCCGCGGCATCGCGTTGGACGCGCTCGAGCATTACAATAAGTTCAAGGATTCCGACGACGCGCCTTACGTCTTTATGAAGTACCCTTCCGAGGGCTTTACCGACAGCTGGGCAAAAAGTGTGGGCGTCTGCCCTTCAAACAGCGGCGGATGGGACGGAGGCACCAAGTATCACGACGCTATGTGGAAGCTTGCGGATGTTGTGAGCAATGCTTTTGAGAGAGTGGTCTACCAACATGGGCACATCAAACGGAATTAGGACGCGGATAAAAAAGGCGCGGGGTCCCGCGCCTTTTGCGCCCGTACAGGGTCTGAGCGAGCTATTGGGCCGCGGACCTTGCTGCGCGGCCTGACGCGCGAATATATCCCGCGGGGCGGCTTTACTTTGGGCAAGCCCCATGCTATAATGAATACATGCCTGACGGCAAGGCGCAGTAACTGCCCCTGAAGCGGAAGGTGCGAATAAGCTTGGCTCTTTTTCGAGTTCTTTTGCCGCACCCGCACGCCCGGGCGCGGCTTTTGCATCCCGCGGGGAAGAAAGGAAGCACGATGCAGACAAGAGTTGCGGTAATGGCAATAATAGTGGAGAACTCGGATTCGACCGAAAGGCTCAACGCCATACTCCACGACCACAGCGAATACATAATAGGCAGGATGGGCATACCCTACCGTGAGAAGGGCGTGAGCATAATCTCCATCGCCGTCGACGCCCCGCAGGACGTCATCTCCGCCCTCTCGGGCAAGATAGGCAGGCTCGACGGGGTCTCCGTCAAGACGGCATATTCCCCCGTCAGAACAGCGGAGGCGTGATGAAAGCATCGGAAAAACTCGCTGAAAAGCTCATCGATACCCACTCCCTCACCGAAGAGGAGTACGCGGCGCTCATCCGCTCGCGCGAGGAGGTGCGCGATACCCTCCGCGGCGCGGCCGTCAGGGAGCGCAAGGCCATCTACGGGAACAAAGTCTTCACGCGCGGGCTCATCGAGATAAGCTCGTTCTGCAAAAACGACTGCCTCTACTGCGGGATACGCAGGTCGAACGCGAATGCCGAGCGATACCGCCTGACCCCCGACGAGATACTCGAATGCGCCGACCGCGGGTATGAGCTCGGGTTCCGCACGTTCGTCATGCAGGGCGGGGAGGACGCTTATTTTACGGATGAGAGGCTCGTTCCCCTCATAACCGAAATAAAGCGCCGCCATCCCGACTGCGCGGTGACGCTCTCGCTTGGGGAGAGGAGCTATGACAGTTATAAGCGCCTGCGCGAGGCGGGCGCCGACCGCTACCTCCTCCGGCACGAGACCGCGGATGAGGAGCACTATAAGAAGCTCCATCCCGCTGAGATGAGCTTTGAAAACCGTATGCGCTGCCTTAAAAACTTAAGGGCGCTCGGCTACCAGGTGGGCTGCGGGTTCATGGTGGGCTCGCCCTTCCAGACGCCCGAGACGCTCGCCAAGGACCTCAAATTCATCGAGAGCTTCAAGCCCGAGATGTGCGGCATAGGCCCGTTCGTCCCGCATCACGAAACGCCGTTCGCAAAGCATACGGCGGGCACGCTGGAGCTGACATGCTTCCTGCTCTCGGTGATTCGTATCATACATCCGCCCGTGCTGCTGCCCGCGACGACCGCCCTCGGCACCATCGACCCCATGGGCCGCGAGCGCGGCATACTGTGCGGCGCGAACGTCGTAATGCCGAATCTCTCGCCCGTTTCCGTGCGGAAGAAGTACGAGCTCTACGACAACAAGATATGCACCGGCGAGGAGGCGGCGGAGTGCCGCGGCTGCCTCGAAAGAAGAATGGCGCATATCGGGTACGAGATCGTGAGCGAAAGAGGAGATTTCCTCGCTTGATCAGCAATTGGCAAGCAACCCGGAACCACAATCTATATAAAGGAGAAACCCCATGGCATCCTACAAGTACGACCCCAAATCATTGAAGGCGGAAGAATTCATCAACGATGAGGAGATCCGCGAGACCCTCGCCTACGCCGAGGAGCACAAGAACGACTTTGAGCTTATCGACTCCATACTCGAAAAGGCCCGCCCCGTGAAGAAGGGCAAGGGCTACGTATGTTCCGGCCTCACCCACCGCGAGGCGAGCGTGCTTTTGGCCTGCGAGGATGAATCCCGCATCGCCCGCATGTTCGACATCGCCGAGGAGATCAAGCTCGCCTTCTACGGCAACCGCATAGTCATTTTCGCGCCGCTGTATCTTTCGAACTACTGCGTGAACGGCTGCGTCTACTGCCCGTATCACCTGAAGAACAAGCATATTGCAAGGAAGAAGCTCACCCAGGACGAGGTCCGCGAGGAGGTCATAGCCCTGCAGGACATGGGTCACAAGCGCCTTGCGATCGAGGCGGGCGAGGACCCCGTCAACAACCCCATCGAGTACATTCTGGACTGCATCAAGACCATCTACTCGGTCAAGCACAAGAATGGCGCCATCCGCCGCGTCAACGTGAACATCGCCGCCACCACCGTCGAGAACTATAAAAAGCTCAAGGACGCGGGCATCGGCACGTACATCCTCTTCCAGGAGACCTACCACAAGGAGAGCTACGAGCAGCTCCATCCCACGGGACCCAAGCACAACTACGCCTATCATACCGAGGCGATGGACCGCGCAATGGAGGGCGGAATAGACGACGTAGGCCTCGGCGTGCTCTTCGGGCTCGAGCTCTACAAGTATGAGTTCGCCGGTCTCGTCATGCACGCGGAGCATCTGGAGGCCGTCCACGGCGTCGGCCCGCACACGATAAGCGTCCCGCGCATAAAGCACGCCGACGACATCGACCCCACCGCGTTCGACAACTCCATCTCCGACGAGATATTCGAGAAGATCACCGCATGCATCCGCCTCGCCGTGCCCTACACCGGCATGATAGTCTCCACCCGCGAGACCGAGGAGGTCAGGAGCAAGCTCCTGCGCTGCGGCATTTCGCAGGTCTCCGGCGGCAGCCGCACCTCCGTCGGCGGCTACGCGGGCTATGACGCAAACGAGCGCCCCCACGACACCGAGCAGTTCGACGTTTCCGATCAGCGCACCCTTGACGAGGTCGTCCGCTGGCTGATGGAGAACGGGCATATCCCCTCCTTCTGCACCGCCTGCTACCGCGAGGGCCGCACCGGCGACCGTTTCATGAGCCTCTGCAAGTCCGGCCAGATCTTGAACTGCTGCCACCCGAACGCGCTCATGACCCTTGCCGAGTACCTTGAGGATTACGCCACGCCCGAAACGAAGCGCATCGGCTATGAGCTCATCGACCGTGAGCTTAAAAAGGTCCCCAACGACCGCGTCCGCGAGATCGCCGCGGAGAACCTCAGGAAGATCCGCGAGGAGAACGCGAGGGACTTCAGGTTCTAAGATAATTGCCAATTTGCAATTGGGATAACGCCGCCCGATATCCCTTCGGGGAGAAGGGGAGAAGAAAGCCCCCTTCACGGAACTACACACAAAGGAACCACAGCCATGTCACTTAACGAAACAGTATCGTCCGAACGCGTGCAGATAGCGTTCTTCGGCTGCCGCAACGCGGGCAAGAGCTCGCTTGTCAACGCGGTAACGGGGCAGCGCCTCGCCGTCGTTTCGGACGTTGCGGGCACCACCACCGACCCCGTCAGGAAGGCGATGGAGCTTCTTCCGCTGGGGCCCGTCGTGATCATAGACACCCCCGGCATAGACGACGAGGGCGAGCTTGGGCGGCTCCGCGTGGAAAAGACGCGCCAGATACTCGCCCGCACGGACGTTGCCGTGCTCGTCGTGGATTCCTCGCGCGGGCTCACGGAGGCGGACCGCGACCTCATCCGCATAATAACGGAAAGGAAGCTCCCGCTCATTATAGCTTATAACAAGAGCGATATCGCAAAGCCCGAAGATATGCCCGAAAACGCCGTCGCGGTCAGCGCCGTGACGGGCGAGGGCGTGAACGAGCTGAAGGAGCGCATCGCCGCCCTCGGCCGCCGGGAGGAGAAGCTCATACTGCGCGACCTTCTGCCGGATAACGCCCGCGTGGTGCTCGTTATACCCGTCGACGAATCCGCCCCCAAGGGGCGGCTGATACTGCCTCAGCAGCTCGTACTGCGCGAGCTGTTGGACAGCCACATGACGGCGCTCTGCTGTCAGCCCGAGGAGCTTTCGGGAGTCTTGCGCAGCCTTGCGGAGCCGCCCGACATGGTCGTCACCGATTCGCAGGTGTTCGGCCCGGTCTCGAAGATCGTCCCGGAGAGCGTCCCGCTCACCTCGTTCTCGATACTCATGGCGCGCTTTCGCGGGGAGCTCCGCTCCCAGATGGAGGGCGTGCGCGTGCTCGGTGAGCTGAAGGACGGCGACCTCGTAATGATCTCCGAGGGCTGCACCCATCACCGCCAGTGCAGGGATATCGGCACGGTCAAGCTCCCCGGCTGGATCGAGGCGTATTCCGGGGCAAAGCCCCGCTTCACGTTCACGTCAGGCGGCGAGTTCCCGGAGGACTTCGGGAGCGTGAAGCTCGTCGTCCACTGCGGCGGCTGTATGCTCCCGCCCGCCGAGATGCATTCGAGAGCAGAGCGGGCGGCGGCGGCAGGCGTGCCCATGGTCAATTACGGCGTCGCCATCGCCGCGATGCACGGGATACTCGCCCGCAGCGTCGCCCCGCTTGAAGGGAAATACTGAAAACGATGATAAAGAAGGCGCCCAAGGGAGGCACTTCGTAAGGAAGCTGCCTCCCTTGTGGCTTTTGTAATCAGCCGGAGTGATTGAATTGCAGGAATCAATCAAATTTTGAGGATTACATAAAACACATCTACGACGAAAAGAACGGACTTTGGTATGAGCTGCAAGGCGATTATTTCATTCCATGTTTGAAGCTGCCCGCTGAAGAACAAAGGCCCATCGGCGCTTGGGGTCAGCGGCACCTGCACTGTACACAGAGCTGCAGATCACCGGCAAGCTGAACGGTTATCTTGCCGATCTGAACGAACGGGCTGAATCTGTGTTTCTTGAGCCGGTTAAGCAGATGGCCGAGCGTGAGGGCGTCACCGAACTGCTCAAGGCACAGGATCAAATGCTGTGGGTACAGCGAATGAACAGTATCCGGGATCGGGCAACTGAAATCGTGAACAACGATCTGATCTGTGCATAATGTACCGGGCGGCAGGGAGAAATCTCCCACCGCCCAATTTTTTACCATAATATGATGCATCCTGTCATGTTCTGCTTTGGCAGGGGTTCCTTGCATTTCACCTGCAATTATTTACCTCTTAGCGCCAAACAGGTGACAAACGCTATTTACCCGATTATACTGTTCTCATCTGAGTTGATGCGCACTCAACAAGAAAGGGGATCTCTTATGCAGGTCAAGATCGAAGTTTCGCCGGAGCACACGCCTCCGCGGGCGGTCATTTATACGGATCGAATAACCCCGGAGATACAACGGGCTTTGGACATATTGCAGGCAAAGGACGCCCCTGTCCTGGCGGAGCGTGACGGACGTACGTTCCTTCTTGCAGAGCAGGAGATCTACATGATCCGGGTAGTGGGCGGGGAAACAAAGCTCTATTCGAAAAAGGAAGAGTTCAGGACGCGAAAACGCTTGTATGAAGTATTGGATCAGTTGGGCAGCGGCTTCATGCAGATATCCAAATCCTGCGCCGTCAACCTTTCTTATATTCAAAGCGTGGAAGCCGGTTTCGGGGGAAGTCTGCTCCTGAAAATGAGAAACGGGCTGTCTGATTACGTTTCCCGAAAGTACTTGCCTGATCTTAAAAACTATTTGGGATTATAGGAGGAATCATGATGAAGAAGAAAGATAGTATCATATATTTAGTCCGGCGTACCAAAACAACTGTGGCGATCTCCTCTTTCCTGTTTCTGCTCGGCTTCTTGATCGCCGATCTTAACATGGGCGGCGTCATTTCCGCTTCCGGTTATTCCGTCACCAAAATGGCTCTCGGCAGCTTGGGGATCGGCCTCGGATTCGGCCTTCCTTGTATCATTTACACCAACGAAAAGCTAAGCCGTTCCGTGCAGATTGCGATCCACATGGTGACCGGCTGCGCGATCATGTTGACGATCGCTTTTCTCGTCGGCTGGATCCCGACAGATAAAGGCCTGCTTCCTGCGCTTCTGACGGTTGGTTCCATGCTATTGACGGCATTTGTCATTTCGGTTTTTTCCTATCGCCGGCAGAAAAAACTGGCAGAAAGAATAAACCGGGAGTTAGAATTGAGGCGACAATAGGATACGGCATTCCTTTCGCTGCGGCTTACGAGGTGGTATGATCGTACTTGAGCATTGTTTTTCAAGGAGATATCATGTATAATTTTTTTGCGAATCCATGAAAGGAGCGTAAACCAATGATTAATTGAGTGGTTATCGCTGATTAACTGAATAAAGGCGCAGAGCATGACTGAGGGGTATACCCCTCTGGGTTAGTGCGACGTTTTTGAGTAACTTTCGGATAGTGGGAACCGCAGGATGCAGCCACGACGGGAGATGCTTCGCTGCGATATTTTGCGCCTGTTTTCAGATGCCGACATGTTAATTATCGGAACAATTCACACTAAATTATATATTCAAGGAGATAACCAAAGATGATAATCAAACTGGAACCTATCAATGATAATAACAGAGATGCGGTTTTAGCCCTTTCCGTACGAGAGGATCAGCCCTTTGTCGCGACGAACGACTATTCATTGAGAGAGGCAGCCGAGGCCAATGCCAAGGCGCCCGGCACGGCGAGACCGTTTGCGATCTGTGCCGGGGAAAAGATCGTCGGCTTCTGTATGCTCGCTCTGGACCCCGAGGATAAGAACCCCATCGACAGGTACTGTCTCTGGCGTTTTATGATCGACAAAACCGAACAGGGCAAGGGCTACGGTCAGGCGGCGCTTCAAGAGATCATCCGGTATTTCAAAGAGAACGGCGTGGACACGGTCTATCTGTCTACTGCGCCTGCGAATGCGCGCGGCCTGCACGTGTACCATAAGGCCGGCTTCCGGGAGACCGGCGTCATCGAGGATGATGAGGCCGTTCTGAGACTGTGGCTGGAGAAGAAAAAAAAAAAAAGAACAGAACAGATTTCTTTGGCACGGCGTCAACGTGAAGGAGCGTCTGCGAATCAGGGAGAAAAGCGGCTACGGTGTGAGCATTGCGATCGCAAACGGAGATGAGCTCGAGACCTACTGCGCCGGCAGCGGACGCTACGGCCAGGATTTCCCGGTGAACCCGGATATGCTGTTCCAGGCGGGTTCCGTATCGAAACCCATGTTTGCGCTGACGCTGCTCCGATACGTTGACAAGGGCCTCATCGACCTTGACGCGGACATCTCCGGAATCGTGCCGGAATTCGTCAAAAAAGGCCCGGTGACCTTCCCCGCATTGCTTTCTCACACGGCGGGCTACAACCTCCACGGCTTCCCCGGCTATCCCGCAAAGCACGAGCCGCTTTCACTTGAAGACGTGCTGAACGGCAAGGGCGTCACGCCGAAGCTTAGAAGGATTCGTCCTTACGGCAAGCAGCACATGTACTCCGGCGGCGGCTACACGCTTGCCGAGCTCGCCTTCACGCGGATCACCGGAACGACGCTGCGGGAGGCATTCCGGAAGGAGGTCGTCGAGCCTCTGGGACTAAAGCGCACCGGCTTTTTCCAGCCGCTGGACGAAGAGTTGGTCGGGGGCGCAGCATTCGGCGGCAGACTTGCCGAAAAGGAAGATCCCGCGCACGGTTATCACTATTATCCGGAGCATGCGGCTGCGGGCCTTTGGACGACGCCCACAGAGCTTGTCAAGATCGGTCGCGCCCTTTCCAAGAGCTACCGCGAGGGCGGCCTTCTCAGGAAGGAAACCGCAAGGCGCATGCTGACGCCGTTCATGGATAGCTACGGCCTGGGCATTCAAAGCTTCCGGGGTGATATCGGCTATCATGACGGATGGAACGAGGGCTTCCTGACGACCTGGCTATTCTCCCTGCGGGAGGATCTGTGCGTGGCCGTGATGTTCAACCGGTCCACTGACGAACTTGACTGGAAACAATCCTATATCGCCATCGAGCTGTTCCAAACCGCGGAGGAAGACCTGGCAGAGAAACCGAGCAAACGGAGCTTAAAAGCCCTGTGCGGCAAATACGAGCATCCCGATGACGCCGAGATCTGCGTAGACGAGGTTTTCATGCAGGACGGAAAGCTGTACGCAAAATTCCTCGGCGACGACGGTGAATTTACCGGCCAGCTCTATCCCATAGGGAAGAAGACCTTCGGACGCAAGGGCGGCTTTGCCAAGATTGTCTTCGGCAAAGACTGCCTGACCTTCAACGGGATTACCTGCAAAAAACTGTAAGGAGAATCAAACCAATGGATAAAAAAACAACAATGGAAAACCTGGCCCGTGAGTCCTACGAAAAGGGCGGCCTCAACGGGGCGTGGCTCTATGCGGAAAAGGGCGAGATCGTGTCCAAAGGAGCTCTCGGCTTCCGGGATCCCGAAAACACGCTGCCGATCAAGGAAGATACGATCTTTCAGCTGGCTTCGGTCACAAAGCAGTTCACCGCGGCGGCGGTCATGCTGGCCCGGCGGGAAGGCCTGTTCGAGCTCGACGACGAGATCACAAAGTACTTCCCGGAGATCTCGTATCCGGGCGTGACGATCCGGCATCTGCTGACCCATACCGGCGGCATTCCCGATTACTTTGACGACGCGGACTGGTTCATCAAAATCTGGAAGGAAGAAAAACGGGTGCCGGGCAACGACGAGATCCTGCGCTTCCTCTGCGAAACCGAGGCGAAACCGTACTTCGCCCCGGGAGAAGGATTGCGTTACTCCAATACCGGCTACAACCTGCTGGCCTTGCTGGTGGAGCGGCTCTCCGGCGTTCCCTACGAAGACTTTCTGCAGAAGAACATTTTTGAACCCGCCGGCATGGGCTCCACCCGCTGCTGTCATATCCGCAGGGACGGCGTTCCGTTTGACAATTACGCGCGGGCAACGGTGTATGATGACGGCAAATGTGTGGCCGACGTGGACTCCGAGGAGTACGGCGACGTGGCCGCCTTTGACGGACTGAACGGCGACGACTACGTGTACACCAACATCTTCGATATGCTCCGCTGGGACAGGGCGCTGCGCGAGGGCAAGGTGCTTACGCTTGAGGAGCAGAAACTCATGTACACCCCCGCAAAACTCAACAACGGCGAGGACGCCGTTTACGACGAAGACGAGGGGCTGGGCTACGGCTTTGGCTGGTTCGTCGGCCGCGACGAGGAACTGGGGCGCATCGTCAGTCACAGCGGCGGCATGCCGGGCGTTGCCACCTGGTTGGAGCGTTTTATCGACGCGGACAGGATGCTTGTCATCCTGACCTGCCGCGATTTTGCGGACGCAAGAGCGTTCCTGACCTTTGAGCGGGGGATGAGAGCTGTCGCGAAGGACAAGGAGCCGGAGCCCGTCATTACGATCGAGGATATCGCGATCAAGGATCCGGACAAGTCGAAGTGGGAGAGCTTCTGCGGCAAATACGAGCATCCCGAAGACGCCGATTTCATGATCGACGAGGTTTGGATGCAGGACGGCGAGCTTTACGCAAGATCCATCGACGAGGACGGGGACGAGATGAGCTTCCGTCTCTATCCCATCGGGGAAAACGAGTTCGGCAGGAAGGACGGAATGCTCAAGTTGACCTTCGGCGACGGCTGCGTGATGTACGACGATTTCACCTGCAAAAAGCTGTAAGAATACTGAAACAGGGCGGCGGGGATCGCTCCCCGCCGCGGAATAAGAGGAAATGAAAAATGGAATACAAAATCGAGGATCTGACAAAAGAAGAGGCCGCCTATATCGGCGGGAAGATCAATGAAATCGTGCCGCACGAGGTAGATGCTGATGAAGAAGAATTCGTCCTCAAGGTCGAGAACGAAAACGGCGAGATCGTCGGCGGATGTATTGCCCGGGCCTACGAATACCGCTGGTCGAGAATGTTTCTTGACACCCTTTGGGTGGATGAGCGCTGGCGGCATCACGGGCTCGGCTCCATGATCATCCGCGAAGTCGAGCGCATCGCGAGAGAGAAGGGCTGTCGGGTCGTGACGCTCGGAACCGCCAGCTATATGGCAAGACCCTTCTATGAAAAACACGGCTACACGGTTTTCACGACGCTGAAAAAGGCAAACGGCTATATCAGTTATTCCCTGGTCAAATATCTTGACAGGGACACGCCGGAATACGTGCCGTCGGACAACAGCGGCGCGCGGTTCAGGGTCTCGCTCGGCAGCGGGGACGACGCGGACGTTATCGAAAACGGCATTCGGACATACAGCGAAGCCTACGAGCCGGAATACGAGAGCGTTGATTTTTACAAGAAGCTTGTGGACAAAGACGGCAGGTTTATCGCAGGCGTGATGGCGGACGTGGACAAGGGCGGAAACGGCTTTGTCAGCGCACTGTTTGTGGAAGAGCCGCTCCGGCGTCAGGGTCTGGGCACGTATTTTATGCAGGAAGTGGAAAAACTGGCAAAGGAAAACGGCGCTTCCATGGTTTTGACGAATGCGGGCGACTGGAACGTCGAATTCTTCAAAAAGAACGGCTATCTGCTCAGAGGCGAGCTCAAGGACGTGCCGAAAGGCCACGATTGCTACGAGCTCTACAAGAATATCTGAATCAAAGCAGCAGTCATTTTATTCACGCTGTTGTCCCAAGGCATGTGGAGTGCGTGACATGGATAACAATGAAACAGACAAATCGAAATGAATGGAGGCATGAAAGACATGGATCAACTGCATTTGGAAAAGATCACTTATCTCAACTGGCACGACGTTGAAGAGCTTCGTCTGACCAAAGAACAAAAGGGCTATCTGGACAACAATGTCGGCAGCCTTGCTCTGGCAGGCGTGATCCGTGAAGCGGGCTTTCACGTCTTTACCTTTGGGATCTATTTGGGAGAAAAGCCGATCGGGTTCGTAATGATCGGGTATGATATACCCCTTGATGTGGAAGACGACCTGAATGAAAAATACTGGTTTACAAGGGACAGCTACTTTATTTGGCGTTTCATGATAGACAAGCGCTGGCAGGGAAAAGGCTACGGCAAGCAAGCGCTGGAACTCATACTCGATTTCATCCGCTCCGGCCCATGCCGAAAGGCAAAATATGCCTGGCTGTGCTATGCGAATGAGAATGAAGTCGCCCGCAGGATGTATGCGGGATTCGGCTTTGAAGAGGTTCCCGAAGCTTATGATGAGGACGACGGCGAAATGCCCGCTGTGTTGAAACTGTGAGACAAATCAGAATTTATCTATCTGAATCTCTGAAACCCATTGATTTTCCTGCATTTCCCGCAGGTCTGCTACCATAAAAAGCTCCGTTTTCCCTTGTTTTTGCCCTTGTGGGGCAAAACAAGGGAAACTTTTATATCAGTCGCCGCCTACTACCTTATCCAGCAGGCGGGCCGAAGAGCGTTTCGCTTCCCTTGTCGAGTGAGCGTAGATGTTCATGGTGGTACTGACGTCGGCGTGTCCCAAAAGCTCCTGTACATCCTTCGGCGCTGCCCCGTTGGAGAGCAGGTTGCTGGTGAACGTATGTCGAAGCTGATGGAAGTGGAAGCCCTCAAGCCCTGGAATCTTCTTTGAGGCTGTCCGACAGGCGATGCCGACCGTGCTGGACGATTCAAAGCACCCGTCCGGGCGGAGACAAACGAAGTCGATCTCCTTGTAGTCCTCCGGCACTTCTGACCACCTTTGCAGACTGTACAGCTCATAGTAGCTGCGGCCCTTCTCCTGTACCTGCCTGTAGTAGTTCAGACTGTAGAGCTCGCCGTACTTGATGCGGTTTTTGTGCTGCTCGATCTTGGCTGCCTTGAGGATCGCCGCCAGCGTGTCGCAGAAGTCCACCGTGCGGATTTTGTTCCGCTTGGTGGTGCCGACCTCCGTCTTGTGTCTCGCCCCGTTGTAGCGCATACTGCGCCGCACCGTGATGGTCTGCTCTTTCAGGTCAATGTCCTGCCATGTGAGAGCGCAGACCTCGCCGATCCGAAGCCCGGTGTAGTAAGCAATCTGAACGGGCAGGAGCGCCGGATTCTCTTTCTTTTTCAGATGGTCCGTCAATGCCTTGTACTGCTCATAGGAGATCGTGGGGACGGCCAGGCCGTCCTCGCTGTCCTCGTTGAACAGCTCGTAGCTTTCCTGCTTCTGCCTGATCTTGATATACTGCATTGGGTTGAAGGTCAAGAGTCGCTTGGGGAAGACCGCAAACCGGAACGCTCCCTGCATCACCGCCGAAAACTGCCGCATATAGCCCTTGCTGATAGGCTTGACGTCTGTTCCGTCGGCATTGGTGCCTCCGAAGGACAGAAGATCGAAGAACGCCTGTAAATGCTCCGAGGTCACGGTTTTGAGCTTCCGGCTGCCGATGGGAAATTGCTTGATGCGTCCCACTGCGCCCTGATAGGCCATTACCGTGCCGTTGGAGAGATTGCCGGGCTTGACTTCTTCCTCAATCCACGTATCCAGCAGATCGCCCACTGTGACGGTTTCGGACCTGGCAACGAACTTCTTTGCCTCATAGTCCTCCATCGCCTTTCGGAGCAGGGCTTCCGTTTCGGACTTGCTTTCCGTCCCGGCGTATTCCTTCTGCACCAGATTTCCGCTCTCGTCTTCCACGTAGAAGCGGTAGTACCACTTTTTGCCTTTCTTTCTGACAGATCCTTTTGCCATAGATCGTAATTCTCCTTTCCGTATCCGTGGCAATCGGGTCTGTGACATATGGTGTGCGTGTTACCATATCCGCCGGTCTTTATGACCGGCTTTTTTCGTTCCCGTATTCGTATTTCAAGGTGCCACGGTACTTATGTACCTTTTTCGATCAGCTTCTGTTTTGCCTGATCGACGATCCCGAACAGTTCCGGGATAGATACCTTCGTCCGGCCTTCATCGTACAGATGTAGGATGCCGTCGAGGTATCGCTTCATGTCCTCTATCGGGGCTTCCATTTCCTTCTGGTAAACCTGCTCGGTGATGGAGCCGATTTGGATCGCATATTTGCCGATGGACTCTTTCAGCCCTTCGTCCTCCGCCACTTCATCGACCTTCTTCATGGACACCGCCCAATACTTTGCGAGGATGGTGTAAAGGTCAACGATCTGACCGAGGAAGGTGGTCAAAAGCTGTTGGTGCGGCTCTCCGTTTACGGTAGAGGTCACCGTTTCCAGATAGCCCTTGATGTGCTTCTCCAAATCCATTTGGCAGACAGTATAGATGCTGTATTCCTTATCGTCGGAAAGTCCCGTCAGCCATTCGGGAGTAGTGAGCAGCGCTTCCGCCAGACCGTTGATGATCATGGTGCGCTTCGGATCGACCCCATCCGCTTCGTATCTCTGGATGGTGGATTTATTGACGCCGATCCGCTTTCCCAGCTCTGGCATGGACAGCTTGAGTTCTGTCCGGCGCTCCTTGATCCGTTCTCCGACCTGTTTCGGGCTGAACATTTCTTTTGTTTTCAAGGCGTTCACCTCCTAACGAATGCAAGTATAACACATACAAACTCAGTTTGCAACCCTATTTTGCGTATATTTTCAAAATTATTTCTTAAACAGTTGCAGAATGAGTTGACAAGCAGAGGCGAAATAAGTATAATGGCAGTGCAATGGTTGCAAAACAAGTATTTGCAGAATGGAGGTGATAACGTGAAAGATGTCAAAATGGGACTGACCATCGAGGAAGCCGCTGAAATGTCCGGGATCGGACGGAACACCATGCGCAAGCTGGTAGACTGGGGCAAGATCCCCGTACTCAAAGTGGGACGAAAGACGATCATCCGAAGGGATGCGCTGGAGAGCTTCATGACCGTCAATCAGGGGAGAAACCTACTCAATCAGGCTGACGTCCGGGAGGTGCGTTAAAGGATGGACACAGCAGGTAAAAGGCCTCGCCGTTTGAGAGCGAAATACACCCCTCGCACAAATCTGGCGATTTGTACAAGGGGTATTTCGCTCCTGCGGAGGGCCTGCGTCTCTGCCCCGGCGTGGATGGGCATAGACGCAGCCGGAAACCGCCCGGCGCTTTCCGGTGTTATCCCACCGCTGCGGCGGCGTGACAACATACGGGGACGGAGGACGGGAGACGAAGGCCGAAAGAACGGAGGTGAACGATGGCACGGCACAGCTTTATCC
>JAFWOT010000010.1 GCA_017509785.1 Clostridia bacterium | reverse complement strand
TGATGAAGGAGGACGTATAACATGGCAATCTATCAGGCAGACGGGAGCAATTTCAAGGAGCTCACTTCGGAGGGCTTCGTGCTGGTGGACTTCTGGGGCACCACCTGCGGCCCCTGCAAGGTCTTTTCCCGGATTTTGGAGAAAGCGGCGGCAGAGCTGCCCCTCATGGATATTGTGAAGGTCAACGTGGACGACAACCCCGATCTGGCCGATGAAAACGGCGTGAAGGCAGTGCCCACCGTTCACATCTACAAGGACGGAGCCTTGGTCAAGGAGCATGTGGGCGTCATGCAGCCGGATGAGATTCGACAAGTGATCTCGGAATACCTGTATTCCTGAATCATACATTAAAAACAGTTGAACTGATAAGGAGGAAACAATCATGCGTACCCTGAAAAAAGTCCTTTGCCTGAGCCTGGCCCTTCTGCTGCTGGCCGTCCTCTTCACCGCCTGCGGCAAGAAGGCCCCCGATCCCGTCAACACCAATACCTGCAGCTATGAAGAGATGGTGGCCTACCTGACCGCCAAGGGCTACATTGCCAAGGACGCCGCCCCCGTGGATATCAACACCACCGAGGGCTACGTCACCGACAACACCGGCGGCGAGATTCCCTACGCAGCCATGGCCGACAAGGCCGAGGACTTCGGCGGTCTGTGGCTCTTCCACTGGGAGAAGGACAGCGAGGCCTACAATAGCGTCTTCGTCAACGCCCCTGCCAACGGCAATATGCTGGTCTACATGGGCGGCGCCTGTGTGCTGCAGGCGGAAGCCATCAACGGCCTCTACGCAGTGGCCTTCGCAGAGGGATACGCCCAGAAGGACGCGGTTCTGGCGGACTTCAATGCCCTTCCCAACAAGTAAATGAAAATACACCCCTGCTTTATCCGTCAAGTTAAAGCAGGGGTCTTTCCAAAGGAGAGACTGTTATGGATCAGAATCCACTGTTCCGAAAGAAATACGGCAGCTTCCGGCGCTTTTTCCGGATGCTCTGGAAGGCGCCGCTGCCCTTCCTCTGGATTCTGGCGTACATTGGCGTCAGCTTTGCCCTGACCCACGTGGGCGTCAGCGCCACAGAGTACAGCGCCCGGCTCTTCGCCGGGGACGTGGATGCGGTCAGCGTGGTGATCCCCTTCCTGCTGGTGACTCTGCTGAGCCTGCTGATCGGTTCCGCCTCCGGCCTGGTGAACGGAATTTGCAGGGCCTTCATCAACCGGAATCTGCGCCGGATGGTCTGGCGCAAGGCGGTGCGGCTGCCCCTGTTCTTCTATGAATCCAACGAGCCCAAGCAGCTGATCTCCCGTGTCACCACAGATACCACTGTCATCAGCCAGCTGACCATGCAGGTCTTCGTGCCCCTGATTACCATGGGCTATTCCACCTTCGTTCTGCTGCGGAAGGTCAGCAGCTATGACAGCGCCCTCATGTGGTCTCTCTTTGCGGTGATCCCGCTGAACGTGCTGATCAGCTTCATCCTGGGCCGGCTGCATTTCGGCGTCAGCGACCGGGTCAACCGGGCCACCGCTGAACTCACCGCCGGCATCGCCGAGCGGGCCAATCAGACGCTGCTGATCAAAACCATGGGTACCGAGGAAAAGGAATGCAAGCAGGGCGAGGTCCTGATGGAACAGAGCTTTGCCGCAGGAAAATCCAGCGTGCTGCTGAACCAGCTGTCAGGCCCTGTTCAGACCATTGCCGGGGCTCTGCAGGTGGTGGTCATCATACTGGTGGGCCGGGGCTTCTATTCCGCCGGCCGCATTTCGCTGGCGGAGTGGATCGCCTATTACGGCTTTGCCACCCAGCTGGCCAACACCATCACCGGCTATCTCAACGATTGGACCAGCTTCAAATCCGCCCAGGGCGCTACAGACCGGGTAGCCCAGGTGGTGGACACCCCCGACGAGAACACCAGGGAAGGGGTACCGGTTACGACCCTTTCCGGCGGCATCCGTCTGGAGGACGTCTGCTTCTCCTATGGGGAGGCGCCGCTGTTTGAGCATCTGGATCTGGAGATCCCCGCCGGAAAGATCACCGCCCTGGTGGGTCCCTCCGGTTCCGGAAAATCCACCGTTCTGAATCTGATCGACCGGCTTTATCCCCTCCGGGAGGGCCGGATCACGGTGGGAGCCGATGACACGGCCCGCTTCACCCTGGCCAGCTATCGGCGAGCCCTGGGCTACGTGACCCAGGAGTGCGTGATGTACGCCGGGACCCTGCGGGAGAATCTGACCCAGGGGATCGAGCGGAGCGTCACCGACGAAGATCTGGACCGGGCCTGTGAAGGCGCCGGGATCCTGGACTTCGTCCGCATGCAGCCCGAGGGCTACGATCTGGCGGTGGGCGAGGGCGGCGCCAGCCTCTCCGGCGGCCAGCGCCAGCGCTTCACCGTAGCCAGGGCTCTGCTCCGGCAGCCGGACTATCTGCTGCTGGACGAGGCCACCGCCGCCATGGACATCGAGGGCAAGGATCTGGTCTGGACCAGCATCCGGCAGCGGATGGCGGGGAAAACCGTGGTCTTCGTGGCCCACGACGCCCAGACGGTCCGCAACGCAGACTACATCATCGTCCTGCGGGACGGAAAGGCAGAGGCCGCCGGCGACCGGGATACC
Source organism: Clostridia bacterium (assembly GCA_017509785.1). Classification (GTDB taxonomy): domain Bacteria; phylum Bacillota; class Clostridia; order Christensenellales; family CAG-138; genus UBA3857. The sequence goes on along the minus strand of JAFWOT010000010.1, from coordinate 67,644 downwards.
ATGCTGGCAAGCAATCCCTACTGCTTGGAAATGATGGAGCAGACCGGGAAGGAGGCAGGCTGATATGAAGAAAAAACGCTACGGCTTCTCTCTGAAGGAGCTGGTGAAGTTCTACACCCGCTTTCCCATCCCCTGGTGGATGTACGCCATCTCTCTTGCAGCGGGACTGGCTTACGCGGAGCTGGCCCTGCTGGCGGCCAAAGCCCTGGTGTCCTTCAACAAGGGCGAGCTCTACAACTCCGTGATCCTGGGCTACGTTCTGCTGACCGTGGGCAACAGCGTCATTGCGGCGATCCAGAATATTTTCAGTGAAACCGCCTCCCTGCGGATCACATATCAGGCCCGAAAAATGCTCTGGGACAAGATCCTTCGCCTGCCGCAGGCCGAGGTGGACAGGCGGCAGCCCTCCGCCCTGATCTCCGGTGTGGTCAATGACGTGCAGACCGCCAGCGAGGTGCTGGCCATGGCCTTCCGCCTGGTCTCCTCTCTCTATGCCTTTGTCCGGGCAGTGATTGTGCTGTTTCAGTACAGCGCGCCTCTGGCCAGCTGGATGCTGGTGCTGATCCCCCTGGGCATTCTGGTGTTTACCGTTGTGGGCAGGACCCAGCACGCGGTGGCCAGGCGGCAGTATGACAGCTTGCGGCAGATGACGGAATTCTTCTCCGAACATATTTCCGCCGCCAAGAACGTGAAAACCCAGGCCCTGGAGGACCGGGAGGAGCGGGAGGGCCTGGCCCAGATCAACAAACGCTTCAAGGCGGACGTCTTCGAGGCCTTTATGAGCGTGGTGCAAACCACCGCCTTCTCCCTCTACAGCAGCTTCAGCACCGTGCTCATTGCGATTTTCGGCTCCCGCATGATCCGGCAGCAGCAGATGGCCGACAGCGGCATCAACGAATTCAGCACCTATATGGACAAGGTCCACCAGTACACCGCCGAGATCCTGACCCACTATCAGATTCTCCGGAACACCCAGGGCGCCCTGCAATATGTGGGAGAGCTGCTGGAGCAGCCCCTGGAGGAGCTGGACGCAGGCCTTCCCCTGCCCGAGGATTCGGGCAGCGGGGATCTGGTTTTGGACAACGTCAGTTTCAGCTATGAGCCGGGCGCGCCGGTGCTGAAGAATCTCAGCCTCACCATTCCCGAGGGCAAGGTTACCGCCGTCATCGGCAACAACGGCTGCGGCAAATCCACCCTGATGAAGCTTCTGCAGGGCATCTATACCCCCGACAGCGGTTCCATCCGCCTGGGCGGCATGGAGCTGCAAAGCCTGAAGCCCCACCTGCTGCGGCGGCAATTCGGGTATATTTTGCAGAACAACCCGTTGTTTTCCGGCACAATTCGTGATAATATCTGTTACGGAGCCCCGGAGGCCGCCGAAGAAGAGATCGCCGCCGCCGCGGAGCTGGCAGACGCTTTGGGCTTCATCCGGGAGCTTCCGGAGGGCTTCGACACCCAGGTGGGAGAGTCCGGCAAGCTGCTCTCCGGCGGCCAGCGTCAGCGCGTTGCCATCGCCCGAACTCTGCTGACCCAGCCACGCTATCTGCTGATGGACGAGGCCGGCGCCAGTCTGGACCACAAGAGCGACGCCGCCATCTTCCGGGCTGTGCGGGAGGCCCTGCAGGGCCGCACCATCATCCTGATTGCCCATGACATGCGCTCCGTGGTCCAGGCGGACCACATCATCGTTCTGAATCGGGGCAGCCTGGAGGCAGCCGGAACCCACGAGGAGCTGCTCCGGCGCAGCCCTACCTATCGGGCTTATCTGGAAAAGCAGGGCCTGACCTTGAAGGAGGCGCTCCAATGAAAAAGCTGACCGTCGGATTTCTGATCTTTCTGGTGCTGGCCCTGGCGGGCACGGTGACCTATCTGCTGGTGGGACCGGACTTCACGGCTCCCGCCGCCATCGTCACCCCGGGCGAGGACCCGGACGCCCCGGTCTGGGATCTGACCATAGAGGATCTCATGGCCTACCTGGAGGAAAAGGGCTTCTGGGACCCGGAGGACGCGCTGCCCATCAGCGAGGGCGTAGCGGACAAGGCCTTCGTCAGCCAACACGTAGAGATCTATTGGTGGAACCTGAAGGATCCCAACGAGGATTCCCCTGAGTACCGGGCCTATATGGACATGCTGGAGACCGGGCAGATCGACCTCTACGGCAAGGGCCTCTGGTTTATGCCCATCACGAAAAACGGACCCTTCGGCCTGGTCTCCACCTACTATGAGGGGGACGTCAATGCCCTGGAGGAGGCCTTCAAGGCCTTCGGACACTGAGCGGCAAGGAGGAAGACCCCATGGAAAAATTGCGTCTGCTGATGGTGGACAGCGACCCCATCATCCGTTTTAATCTGCTGGAACTTCTGAATATGCACAACTGCTTCCGCCTGGAGGCGGAGCTGGAGACCACCGAGGAAGCGTTGGACCACATTCTGACCCATGAGGTGGACGTGGTATTCATCAACTGTCAGCCCGCGGACCCAAGCCGCACCAGCCAGGGAACCTGTCTGCCGCTGATGCTGGAGAGCAAGTATCCGGATATTCAGGTGATCGCCTACAGCGGCTCCCCGGAGGACGCCTATTCCGCGGTGCGGAACGGCTGTTCCGGTTTCTTTACCCTGCCTGCCGAACCCGTAGACCTGCACCGCATCGTGAACCGGCTCTGCTACATCTATCAGCTCCAGCGTCTGCGGGATGAGACCGCCTACAGCAGCCTGATGATCAAGACCCGCTCCGGCTACGATATGCTCCAGGTCCGTCAAATTCTCTTTCTGGAACGGATCGGCCGCAGCTGCCGCATCCACATGGAGGACGGGCGGCAGGTGGAGCTGGTGGGCTACAGCATGGCGGAATTGGAGCGGATACTGAAAAAGCGGGGCTTCTTCCGTTGCCACCAGTCCTTTCTGGTGAACCTGGCCAAGGTTGCCATGATCCAGTCGGACAACGACAGCAAGCACTATGGGGTCCGTTTCGTGGGCCTGGACGGAGAGATCGCCGTCAGCCGGGAGAAATATATGGATATGGTGTCTCTGCTGCGGGACAGGTTTGCCCGGCTGGAATAAGTCCGGTTATCCCCAGCCATCCCGCTGGGGCACGGGCTGTGCTGATCGGTTGGGCGTACGGAGAAATCCCGCCCTGTCCCGCTTCCTTTGCCCGGTTGATTGCCAACGGACGACAGGAGGAAGGCGCGCCTTTCAAGCGAAAGAAACCCTGCAAATCGGGGTCGGCGGGAGGAGGCAATCGGCACCGGGCAGCAAGAGAACGACGAGAACATCCTCCATTCCCCGTCTCCCGGTCCCGCTTGCCTAATCTACAAATTCCGCGGGAGAATGTGAGGGAACCGGAAGGAAATCGTGAAATGGATAAGGGGACGATCCGGGGAGCACTGAAAAATGCGTTCCAATGCGGTAACAATTAGATGATATCGTCTCAAAAAACCTAAGAAACGTATAGCTTTTTCGGGAGCCGGTTTCCAATCGAAGGAGAAAACGTTAAGTTCATATCAATATTTTCCAAAAAATAGTGTATCTTCATTTGACTACTCCTCCAGCATCAATCTGATTATCTCCTTATCCGTCTCCGCCATCCCGAGCTTGGCTAAGCGGCTGACGGAGGCGATGGTGTTCTCGACGCCCTTTTTCACGATGCCGTCGCCGCCGAAGAACTGATTGCCCGCTTCGAACATTTCAAGACCCAAAATGCCCGCTTCGACGGCGGAGGCGATCTTCGCGGCGCAGCTCGCCTTGGCTCCGTCGCAGACGACGCCCGAGTTCATGGCGACCGCGTTGACGACGGTGTGGGCGATCTCGCGGAACCTTCCGCCCCTGATAAAGGCGAGCCCCGCAGCCATTCCGCAGCCCGCACTGACGGCTCCGCAGTAGGCGGAAAGGCGGCCTATGCCGGTCTTGAGATGCGTGGTGACGAGGTTTGCGACGGTGAGAGCGCGCAGCAGTTCCTCATGGCTGTGTCCGCGCTCCCTCGCGTAAACGATTATCGGCACGCTCGTGGTGATGCCCTGATTGCCGCTGCCGGAGTTGATCACGACGGGCATCTCACAGCCGTTCATCCTCGCGTCCGAAGCCGCGGCGGCGTAAGCGCGCAGCTTCATGCGGATATCATCCCCTTGGGAAAGCAGCGTCTTGCCGACGTTCGCGCCGTAGTTGTTCTTTAAGCCTTCCTCGGCAATGGCCATGTTGTAGTTTATCTGCCTTTCGAGCAGCTCTTTTACGTCCTCGATATCGACTATCTCGCCGAACTCGACTATGCGCTCGATGGAGAGCACGCTCCTGTCGGTCAGGCCGTCGGCCTTTTCGACCGTTTCATTCTCGAATACAGTCTCGCCGTTCTTCTTTATGCAGACGATATTCGTGTGGTATTCCACGATGCGGACGTATGCGCTTTCCTCCCCGGTGGACGCGGTTATCATTATGTCGAAGATATGCGGAGTATCCGCGAACTTGACCTCGATGGGAACGGCCTTCAAAAAATCGCGCATCGCGGCGATGCCTTCCCCGGTCACGTTCGAGATAACTTCGAGCTCTTTTTCCGCGTCCCCCGCGGCGGCTCCCGCTGCGGCTGCGGCGGGGATCCCGCGCAAGCCCCCCGTATGGGGCACGACGACCGATTTCACGTTCTTTATGATATTCCCGCTGACCTCTATGAGGAGCTTTTCGGGCTTTGCCCCCAGCACCTCGCGCGCTTTCGCGGCGGCATAGGCGATGGCGATCGGCTCCGTACAGCCCATGGCGGGGCGGAGTTCTTCATTCATGATCTGAATGAACTGGTCGTAGGTTTTGTCGTTCCTTTCCATATTTCGACCTCCGGGAGATTACTTCGGCGTGATATTATCACCCGCAAGCCGGGCAAGTCAACAGGGTTTGTCTATTTGGTATCGTTCGCGGTCCATTCGGTCGGATTAACGCCCGTTCGGTACGCTGTTTTCATATGCGGTCCTCAGAGGGGAAGCGCGCATTCTACCGATCGGCTCCCGTTTGCACCCGAATAGCCTTAGCCAGGGACAGAATGCGAAAAACGCTTGCATTCGGGCGGCTTAAAAGTTAGTATTATCACGAAAAGGAGGGCTGCAAATGAGTTCATCTTACGTTATCAGCATGCCGGAGCTTGACCGGCTGAGCATACCCGAAAAGCAAACGAAGCTGTTCGTTTCCGACGAGCAGATCTTCCGCGAATTGAGGAACGAGCATAGGCGCATAGCGGACGCGGAAAGTCCTGCCCAAAGGGGCGATTACGTCCTTGTCGAGACCGACGACGGTCACGGCGTAAAAAAGAAGCTGCATATCGAGCTCGGCGGAAGGGCTTATCCCGATTATGTAAAGGCGCTCATAGGCTGCGTGCCCGGACAGGAGCTCCGCTTGAACGCCAACGGCAGGGATATCACCGCTCGCGTTGTATCCGTTTGCAGACCGGTCGAATACCCGCTTACCGACGAATCCATCGCGGAGCTCTGCATACCCGAAGCCGCCGACCTGGCGGCTTATCGCAGGAAGTATTTAGACGAGCACGGCGACGAGATCATGGGCCGCGTATTCCGCGCGATACAGCCGGGACTTATAGATCAGGTGCTTGATATGTCGGAGATCCATCTCGATCCCAAGGAGCTGGATGACTACAACGCCATGCAGCTCGTAATGGTCGGAAACATCAGCGGCAACGCCGATGAAAGGCTCATGAAGGCCTATGGCAACGGCGAAAAGACCCCTGAGGAATGCAAACAGCTTTTCTTTAACGAGAACAGAAGGATCTTTTCTATGTATGTCTGGGGAAGGGATCTTGCAAAGCTGCGCGGCGCGGAGCCGACCGAAGCCGATACCAAGCAGGCGCTCGGCTATTACTGCCTCATGTTCGAGAAGACCGAGGAGGAGGCGGATCTCGATACCGCGCTGATGAGCTATTATCTTCAGTACGGCATCGGCGCTATCAGGGAATACTATAAGTCGATCACGAGCTTTTCGGCCGTCGGGATCGAGTCTTACTCATTAAGAAGCTGAACTTGACACTAACAAAAGGAGAGTATATAATTATGTTTAAGCACGTTGAATATACGCCTGAAGGCGTTTGTTCTCAGAATATTTCGTTCGATATCGTGGACGGTTATGTTCATCACGTGAAGTTTGTCGGCGGCTGTTCCGGTAACACGAAGGGCGTGGCGATACTTGCCGAGGGCAGGGACGCGCGCGAGGTGGCGGATATGCTCCGAGGCATCGCCTGCCAAGGGGCCAATTCCTGTCCGCATCAGCTTTCGCTCGCTATCGAGAAGGCCCTTTCGGAGACGGAAAAGGAGTAAAGCTCGTTACCGTTTGCCGACGGAAAGGTAAGACCTCGGATGTTGGCTCTGTCTGTAACGCTCATCATGTGCTTAAAAAACTATGGCTTAACCGTTCCTTATTCTATGGTTATTATAGTAATCAATATAGCTGTCGATCGAGTCTCTCAGCTCACGCAAAGACGAGCACGGGAACATGATCGGCAGCTCTGCTTTCATATGACTGAAAAAGGATTCGATCCTTGCATTATCGAAACAATTACCGGCGCGAGACATGCTTTGCCTGATACCGAGCTTTTTCAGTTGTTTTGAATACCGCTTGCTTTTGAACTGAGCTCCCCGATCGGAATGCAGTATCAACCCCCCTGTAACTCCGCGCTTCTCAACAGCCGTTCTGACGCATTGAGAAGCGTCCTCTGCCGTAAAGGACCGTTTAGCATCATGATAAACGATCTTACCGTTATACAGATCCATGATGCACATCAACTGCAACTGTTTTCCGCTAACGGACATTGATGTGAAGTCAGTGGTCCATTTTTCGTTCGGATGATCCGCCGTGAAGTTCTGTCTTAGAAGATTAGGAAACGACACATCGGATTTCCATGCCGCTTTTCGTTCTACATAAAGCTTGGAACGCATATCATTTTCACGCAGGATCTTCTGCAAGCGCTTATGGTTTACAACGATCCCTCGTTCTCTGAGTGCCTTGTCTATTCGTCTGTAGCCGTAAGTTCCCTTGCTTGCGTCGTAGATCTCGCGAATGGTGCTAAGCAGATCGGAGTATTCTTTTTGCCGGTCTCTTTTCTGCTGTGAAGCTTTCCACTTATAGAAACCGCTTCTTGATACTTCTCCCAGTCGGCAGAATTCTGATATCGATCCGGAAGGGGCAAGGTCGATCAGCCCGTATTTTCCCGATGTGTCTGCATTCAAAACGGCTTTCAGGAATGTGTTCTCAGCCAATATCGACCTGTTTTCCCTTTCCAGACGGTCGCAGTATTTTTGATACTCATAAAGAGAACATTCGGATGGAGCGACCCTCCGGCGCTTTCTCACGAAACTGTCCTCTCCGTATTCGATGTATTTGATCACCCACTGACGCACCAAAGCGGTGCTGCTGAGATCGAGCCTCTTTACGATTCTTCTTGCTCCGAGCCCTTCTTGAAAGTAAAGGCGGATCACCTCGCGCCTTGTTTCGACCGAATAGTTTTTCATGCTGCACCCCCCGTTCGCATCATAAGTATAACATAAAACGTATCACTATCGAGGGGTGCACAATGATCGGCGAAACAATAAATCCACAAGGGACGACACTGGCGTTATTTCTCTGAATCTATTGAGCTTTGAGCAGGGGGTGTATCAACTGTCCACTTTTGGGGTGCAGGACAGTAAAATTGTAGTAAAGTGGCCTTTGCCTGACCGCATTAGAATCGTCAAAAGGTGTTCTAATGCGGTCGTCTAAGAGAGCATTTTTGAGTTGATTTGAGTTGTGCAAGAGTGGAGATTTGGTTCTAATGCGGTCGTTTTCTGGCCAAAAACAGCAAAAGAAAAAGCCTTGAAAACTTAATGTTTTCAAGGCTTTTTCGTGGCACACTTGCCGGGATTCGAACCCGGGACCTTCCGCTTAGGAGGCGGACGCTCTATCCTGCTGAGCTACAAGTGCATTTCATTTTCCAATGCGGTCGCACTTTGACCTTATTTGACACAAGCACATTCCCCTTAGGAGGCGGACGCTCTATCCTGCTGAGCTACAAGTGCATGTTCTGTTTTTAGGTCCTGACAGGCAGTTCGCTTAAGAGGCGAACGCTCTATCCTGCTGAGCTGCGGAGAGATGAACGGATCGGATCGTTCACGGACCACATGAGCCATTTATTATCATATCAAACGGAAGGGCGATTGTCAAGCTGAAAAAGGAGGTCGAATGAAAATATATGGGTCCGGGCTATGAGCGGCGGCTTCCTGCGCGCTCCTCCCCGGGAAAATCATAGTAGGCATGGACGAGGCTCCTGAGGCCGAGCGCCTTCATATCCTCATAGCGGACGTTGAAGCGCGCCTTCGTCCGCGTGCCGGAGATGAGGAACCGCACGCAGTCCTGGGCGTAGCGGTCGATCTCGTTGAGGCTTGCGGAGGTCGTTATAACGGGGAAGAACCAATACGTCCAGGTCAGCTCGTCGGAGGCGGGGTTCTCGAACAGCTTTCGGTTGAAAATGCGGATGAACGCCTTCGCCGCCTTCTCGCCGTCAAGGCCGTTCCTGTCGCGCCAGCGGGCGAGGGCGCGGGCTTTCCTCCTCATTTTGCCCTTCAGTTTATCGACGGAGGCGGGGGAGACGTCTATCACGCCGCCCCGGCAGAGGAAGCCGAGGAACACGAAGCCCTCCTCCGGGGTGCGGAGCTCCTCCTTCGCGGGGTTGACGCGCAGCCCGCGTTCGCGCAGGAATCCGCGGATCGTCCCGGCATGGCGTTCCGCCTCCTCGCGGGTGGGGGCGAGGACGATAATATCGTCGGAATAGCGGGCGTAGGGGACGCCGGCCTCGTAAAAGAGGCGGTCGAGCCCGCGAAGATACAGATTCGCAAGGAACGAGGCCGTCGGAGTCCCCGCCATGATGCCCTTTCGCTCGGAGACGGGGCTCCCGTTCTCCAGCACGAAGGGCTCCCCGAGAAGCCCCGCAAGGAAGGAATACGCTTTCGGGTCGTCGGCGAGGACCGCGCGGAGCTCGGGCAGGAGCATATCTATCGGGATGGAGTTGAAATAATCGCTCACGTCCGCCTTGTAGGAGTACATCCCGGCGATCTGCGGTACGGAGAGGAGCGACCTTACGGCGTCCTTTGCCGTGCGCCCGGGGCGGAATGAGTAGAGGTTGGGCGAAAACTCCCCGTCGTAACGGCGCAGTATCAGATGCGTCAGCAGCTTCAGCACCATGTTCTCGTCGTCGGGGTACGTGTAGACGGTGCGCTTCTTCTGCGAATAGATCTTCGAGATTACGGACTTCTTTGGCAGAGCGAACCGCTCCCCGCGGGCGATCCGATCGCATACGCGGGAATAAGCCCCCGCCTCTATGAAGCGGGAGAGCTTCCGCTCAAACGCCTTCGGGCAGATGAGCCGCGTCTTGTATTCGAGGAACCGCTCCCATTGGGAGGAGTCCGAGAGGAGATCGAGTATGCTCATATCGAATGGGAAGCCGACCCGCGGAGAAGGCGCGGATCGGCTTTTTGATCAAGCGGGGGAAATCTTTAAATTCAGGAAGTTCCTGAATGTACCGGACCGTACACGGAAGGCTGCCTGCGAAGCCGCGCGAGACCGCGCTTAATAACCGTGCCTTGCCCATCACAGGCGCAGCGCGTTCCCCCGCCGGATAGCGGGGATGATCACGGAAGCTTCTGTGCGACGCGCTCCTTTACGTAGCCGCGGGTGTTCCACCAGCCCTCATGGTCGAAATAGAAGCGCACGTAGGGCATGCCGTTTTTGAGACATTCGCGGCGGAGGGAGTTCGCCTCGGATCGCTCCGTCATCAGCTCGACGACGAGCACAGCCGCGCCGCCCCTGCTGAACGTGTACTTGTACCTGCGGGAGGGATCGATCGTCTCAAGCGAGGTCTCATACCCGGGGAACTCCTCGCGGAACACCTTGGAGAAGTAATCGAGGTACGTCCCGTTGAAGTTGTACTGGCACTCCTCCGCGGGAACGGCGTCGTACCATGAGCTCTCGTGCGCGGCGGGAGCGGGCGCGGAGCCGCCGCCGATCACGAAGCCGTTCGGAGCCCCGCCGGGGATGACCGTCCCGGTCGGGAATTCCTCCTGCGCGGGTGAAGCGGGCTTGTTCTCGTCGATCCCGTTCTTAACGGCCTCGGCGACCTTGTCGACGACTTCCTTTTTGAATTTGTCCATCAGACCGGAAAGTATGCTCATTTGCTCACCTCCAAATAGGTTATGGGTATTCTATCATAATATACTCTTGTATGCAATACAAAAAGCGCAGAAAACGCAAATAAAATCGCGTTTCGTGCGGGGGAGGGGGAGCCGGGCGCGCTTCTCCCGCGCACCCCTTTTTTTTGTGCGGCGGATATGCTATAATGAAACCATGAAAACGCAAACGAAAAACCGGGAAACCGAAGCGGATATAAAGCGTCTCGTGGTTTACGCCATGCTGACGGCGATAGTCGCTCTGCTCACGCTCTTCGCGTCCATCCCTCTGCCCGTGGGGGACGGCGGCGCGTACCTCAACGCGGGGGACGCGGCGGTGTACGCGTCGGCCTACGTACTCGGCCCCGTGGGCGGCGCGGTGGTCTCCGGCCTCGGCTCCGCCATTGCGGACGTGCTGCACGGCTCCGTCATTTACGCGCCGGTGACGCTCGTCATAAAGGCGGTCATGGCGCTCATCTGCGGCGCCCTCTTAAAGAAGCTCCGCCGCGTGCCGCCTTTTGCCGCGGGGCTCGTGATGCCCGTCGGATACTTTGCCTACGAGGCCGCGCTCTACGGGGCGGAGACGGCGCTCTTCGGCCTCTGGACGAACCTTATCCAGTACGCGTTCGGCTCCGCCGCGGGGATGCTCCTCTTCATCGCGTTCGAGCGGGCGGGCGTCGTAAAATTCGGCAGGGGCGAAGTCGCCGCGCGAAGGGGCGTCAGGCCCGCAAACCCCGGTGACGACCCGGAACGCCCCGATGCGGACATAAAGCGCTCCATCACGGATATCGGCGACACGATGATCGAGGACGGCCTGACCACGGGCACGGGCGGCAACATCAGCTTTTACGACCGCGCCTCCGGCAGGGTCTACATAACCCCGACGACAATGCCCTATAACGAGATCACCGAGAACGACATCCCCGTTTACACGATCGACGGCGAACCCATCGAGAAGCCCCACGAGCCCAGCATGGAGCTTTGGATGCACCTGAATATCTACAGGGCGAGGCCCGACGTGAACGCCGTCATACACACGCATTCGCCGGCGCTGAAGAAGCTTGCTGAAACGGACGAAAATCCGCTCGGGCTGCCTGTGGCGCCCGTCTACCCCGTGGGCTCGAAGGAGCTTGCGGAGGGCTGCGTCAGGCATCTCGGAGAGGCCTCCGCCGTGCTTCTGCGCGGTCACGGCGCGGTGATGGTCGGCAAGGAACTGTACGAGACCTATTATGACCTCTGCGTCGGGCTTGAAATGCAGGCCCGCAAATACGTTTGATTTAAAGAAAGGTTACACATGCAGACGTGGCAATTCATTGTGTTGATACTTGCTGTACTTCTCTCCGGCGGCGGCGCGGTGCTGGCGGTGCTGCTTTCGCGCCGGCGAGAGGGGGACAGGACGGGCGAGCTTTTCGATATGCTCGTCACCTACAAGAACGAGAACGAGCGCAGCCTTGACCGCACCCGCAGGGATATCTCCGAGGACGTGGAGCAGCAGATCCGCTTCATGGGCGAGAACCTGCGCGTCGCGCAGTCCGGGCAGACGGAGCGGCTCTCCGAGAAGCAGGAGGCGTTCTTCGGCCTCATGACCGAAAAGCAGGCCGCCATCAACCAAAGCCTCGAGACGAGCGCCAAGAGCACGGAGGATCGCTTCCGCACGTTTGAGAGCAAGAACACGGCCGATCTCAACGATATCCGCGAGACGGTCGAGCGGCGGCTTTCCTTCATGCAGGCGGAGAACGACAGGCACATGGACGACGTCCGCGAAACGATGAAAAAGAGCCTTGACGAGGTGCGCGGCGTAGTCGACGAGAAGCTGCAGGAGACCCTGAACAGCCGCATAACCGAATCGTTCCGCCTCGTCAACGAGCGTCTGACGGAGGTCTATCGTGGCCTCGGCGAGATGAAGACCCTCGCTTCCGGCGTCGGGGATCTGAAAAAGGTACTGACGAACGTCAAGACCCGCGGCACCCTCGGCGAGGTCCAGCTCGGCGCCATACTGGAGGAGATCCTCACGCCCGAGCAGTTCGAGCGGAACTTCGACGCCAAGCTCAGGAACCGCGAGCGCGTCGAGTACGCCGTCAAGCTCCCCGGGGCGGGGGAGCCCGTGTATCTGCCGATCGATTCCAAGTTCCCCTCCGACGCGTACGTTCAGCTTGCGGAAGCCTATGATTCGGGCGAGCCGGAGGCCGTCGCCGGGGCGCAGAGGAGGCTCTGCGACGTCATCATGAAGTTCGCCCGCGACATACGCGAGAAATACGTCGCGCCCCCGAGGACGACGGATTTCGCCGTCATGTTCCTTCCCACGGAGGGCATTTACGCGGAGGTCGTCCGCCTCGGCATGGTGGAAAAGCTCCAGCGCGAGGCGCGGGTCAACATAGCGGGGCCCTCCACTATGGCGGCGCTTTTGAATTCGCTGCGGATGGGGTTCTCGATAGTCGCGATGCAGCAGCGCTCCGCCGAGGCGTGGCAGGTGCTGGGCGCGGTCAAGAACGAATTCATGACCTTCGAGAAGGTGCTGACCACCGCGCAGAGCCGCATCTCGAGCGCCAATGACGAGCTCGAAAAGCTCATCGGCGCCCGCACCCGCGCAATACTGAGGAAGCTCCGCGACGTGGAGTCCCTCCCCGCGGAAAACCCCGCGCAGATCGACGGTTCCGCGGAATGACGGACGGAGTGATTTAACGGCCCAAGGGCCTTTGCGAAACGAAAAAGCTTGGATACACCATGCGGCTCCAAGCTTTTTTGTTTGGGTATCGGAAGAGGTTATTTTATCACGTCGCAGCGCATATAGGGGCGGAGAGCCTCGGGCACGGTGACGGAGCCGTCCTCGTTCTGATAGTTCTCGAGAATGGCGGCGACGGTGCGGCCGATGGCGACGCCGGAGCCGTTGAGCGTGTGGACGAGCTCGGGCTTCGAATTGCGGTCTCTGCGGAAGCGGATCTGCGCCCTGCGCGCCTGGAAATCCTCGAAATCGGAGCAGGAGCTTATCTCGACGTACCTGCCGTAGCTGGGCATCCAGACCTCGATATCGTAGGTCTTCGCGGAGGAGAAGCCTAAATCCCCGGTGGAGAGGCACACGACGCGGTAGGGGAGCCCAAGCCCCTGCAGCACGCGCTCGGCGTCGTTCGTGAGCTTTTCGAGCTCCTCGTAGCTGGATTCGGGGGTCGTGAACTTCACGAGCTCGACCTTGTTGAACTGGTGCTGGCGGATGAGACCGCGCGTGTCGCGTCCGGCGGAGCCCGCCTCGGAGCGGAAGCAGGCGGAGTAGGCGCAGTACTTGATGGGGAGCTTGTCGCCGTCAAGAATGTCGCCGCGGTGCAGATTCGTCACGGGGACCTCCGCCGTCGGGATGAGGAAATAATCCGTGTTTGCGACCTTGAAGGCATCCTCCTCGAACTTGGGGAGCTGACCCGTCCCCGTCATGGAGGCGCGGTTCACCATGTAGGGCGGGAGTATCTCGGTGTAGCCGTTCCCGGTGTGCACGTCGAGGAAGTAGCTTATTATAGCCCTCTCGAGCCTCGCGCCGAGGCCGCGGTAGACGGTGAACCTCGCGCCGGTGATCTTGCCCGCGGAGGCGAAATCGAGTATCCCGAGATCCTCGCCTATATCCCAATGCGCCTTCGGCTCAAAGCCGAAATCGCGGGGCGTGCTCCAGCGCCTGATCTCGACGTTCTCCTTGTCGTCCGCTCCCTCGGGGACGGACTCGTGCGGGATGTTCGGCACGGCGAGAAGAAGCTCCTCGAGCTTCGCGTCGAGCTCGTTCACCTCGGCGTCAAGCGCCTTTATCTCGTCGGCAAGGGTCTTCATTGCGGCGAGCTTTTCGGTCACGTCCTCGCCCGCCTTCTTGAGCTTCGGTATCTCGGAGGAGACGGCGTTGCGCTCGGCCTTCATCGCCTCGACTTTGCCCAGAAGCTCGCGGCGCTTTGCGTCGCAGGCCAAAAGCTCCGTCACGTCCGCGCCCTTGTTGCGGCGCTTGCGCATCGCCTCGACGAGCGCTTCCGGATCCTTACGAATGCGTTTGATGTCTAACATATGTGTAACTCCTTAAAGAATTAGTTCTCTGCTCTGCCGCAGCACTTCTTGTACTTCTTCCCGCTCCCGCAGGGGCAGGGATCGTTCGGGCCGATCTTCGCGCCGACCTTCTTGGGCTTCTGCTTCGTGTCGCCGGCGGGGGCGATGGGCTTTGCGACCTGCTCGCGCTTTATGGGCTGGGCGTTCGTGCGCAGGACCGTGTGGTAGATGCGCCGCGCGGTGTCGTCCCTTATCTGGGCGACCATCTCGTCGAACATATCGAAGCCCTCGTTCCTGTACTCGATGACGGGATCCTTGGAGCCCATCGCGCGCAGGCCGATGCCCTGACGGAGCTGATCCATCGCGTCGATGTGATCCATCCACCGCTCGTCAACGGAGCGGAGCAGCATCACGCGCTCGACCTCGCGCATGTCGATATCATGCTCGGCGAATTCCTTTTCCTTTGCGGAATAGACGGCCTCGGAAGCCTTGTGGACGATCTGCTTCAATGCGGCGGGATCCTTCGATTCGAACGCCGAACGGGGTATCTCCACGCCGATGAGATCGCGCACGGAGTGCATCAGCCCGCCGAGATCCCAATTCTCCGACTTTTCGGTCGGGGGGCAGTAGAGATCCACGCGGGAGTCTATCGCCTCGTCGATCATAGTGGCTACGGAATCGTGGATATCCTCGCCCATCAGCACGCGCCTGCGCTGGCCGTAGATTATCTCGCGCATACGGTTCATGACGTCGTCGTACTGGAGGACGTTCTTTCTTATATCGAAGTTGTGCGCCTCCACGCGCTTCTGCGCAGTTTCGATGTTGCGGCTGAATATCTTGAAATTGAAATTGATATCCTCCCCGCCGGAGAGCTTGTCGAGCATGCCGTTCATCCTGTCGGCGCCGAAGCGGCGCATCAGGTCGTCCTCCATCGAGACGTAGAAGCAGGTC
This sequence comes from Clostridia bacterium, assembly GCA_017509785.1. Lineage (GTDB taxonomy): Bacteria > Bacillota > Clostridia > Christensenellales > CAG-138 > UBA3857. The sequence goes on along the minus strand of JAFWOT010000010.1, from coordinate 52,505 downwards.
GTGCCGGGGTCGCCCTGGCGGCCGGCGCGTCCGCGGAGCTGGTTGTCGATACGCCTCGATTCATGGCGCTCGGTGCCGATTATGTAGAGCCCGCCCGCGGCGACGACCTTCTCGTGCTCCTCGTCGGTGCCCTTCTTGTATTTGGCGTAGAGGTCGTTGTAGACCTTCCTCGCCTCGAGCACGGCCTCGTCGTCGGTATCCTGATGGCTCGTCGCGGCCTCGATCATCTCGTCCTCATACCCGTCGTTGCGCATGGAGCGCCTCGCGAGGAAATCGGGGTTGCCGCCGAGCAGAATATCCGTGCCTCGGCCGGCCATGTTGGTGGCGATGGTGACGTTGCCGTACTTGCCCGCCTGGGCGACTATCTCCGCCTCCCTGGCGTGCTGCTTCGCGTTGAGGACCTCGTGCTTCACGCCGCGCCTCTTCAGCATTTCCGAAAGCATTTCGCTCTTTTCGACGGAGATCGTGCCGACGAGCAGCGGCTGCCCCGTCGCGTTGATCTCGATTATCTTCTCGACGACGGCGCGGAATTTCGCCGCCTCGTTCATGAATATCTCGTCGTTGAGGTCGATTCGCTTCAGGGGCTTGTTGGTGGGTATCTCCACAACGTCGAGGTCGTAGATGCCCTGGAACTCGTCCTCCTCGGTCTTGGCGGTACCCGTCATGCCGGCGAGCTTTGCGAACATGCGGAAGTAATTCTGGTAGGTGATGGTGGCGACGGTGCGGTTCTCGTTCTGGACCTTCACGCCCTCCTTCGCCTCCAGCGCCTGATGGAGCCCGTCGGAATAGCGGCGCCCGTGCATTATGCGGCCCGTGAACTCGTCGACGATCAGCACCTCGCCGTCGTTGACGATGTAATCCTTATCCCGCGTGAAGAGGGCGTTCGCCTTCAGCGCCTGGATTATGTAATGGTTGAGCTCGGAATTGTCCGTCGCGGAGATATCCTCGATGTTGAAATACTCCTCGGCCTTCTTCATGCCGCGGTCGGTGAGGGCGACGGTGCGGGCCTTTATGTCGCACATGTAGTCGCCGCTCTCCTCCTGGATTTCGCCGCGCATCAGCTCGGCCTTCGATTTCTTCTCGACGTCCTCACCGCGCTCGAGCCTGCGGACGAACCTGTCCGCGCGGACGTACATATCGGTCGATTTATCGCCCCTGCCGGAGATTATGAGCGGCGTCCTCGCCTCGTCGATGAGGATGGAGTCCACCTCGTCGACTATGGCGTAATTCAGCTTCCTCTGGACGAGGCTCGTGTTGTAGACTGCCATGTTGTCCCTGAGGTAATCGAAGCCGAACTCCGTGTTCGTGCCGTAGGTGATGTCGGAATTATAGGCGGCGCGGCGCTCGGCGGCGTCAAGGTCGTGCACTATGCAGCCGACGGTGAGCCCCAGGAAGGTGTAGATCTTCCCCATCCAGGAGGCGTCGCGCGAGGCGAGGTAGTCGTTCACGGTGACGACGTGCACGCCCTCGCCGGGCAGGGCGTTGAGGTAGGCGGGCAGAGTTGCGACGAGAGTCTTGCCTTCGCCCGTCTTCATCTCGGCGATGCGCCCCTGATGGAGGACTATCCCGCCTATGAGCTGAACGTCGAAATGGCGCATGCCGACCGTCCTCACGGCGGCCTCGCGCACGACGGCGAACGCCTCGGGCAGGAGATCGTCGAGCGTTTCGCCCTTCTTAAGGCGCGCACGGAACTCATCGGTCTTCGCGCGAAGCTCCGCGTCGGAGAGTTTCTTCATCGCGGGCTCGAGGGCGTTTATCTTCGCCACGGTGGGCGCCATCTTCTTTACCTGCTGTTCGGAGGTCCTTCCGAGCAGTTTATCAATAAGACCCATTTAAGAATACCTTTCGTTTATATTTTTATCAGAGAAGCACCAGCGACGCGATCCCGAAATAGACGAGCAGGGAAACGGCGTCGACTATGGTGGTTATCATCGGGCTTGCCATCAGAGCCGGGTCGAGATGCGCCTTATCCGCGAGGAGCGGCAGCGTGCAGCCGACGAACTTCGCGCAAATGACGGCGAGTATCAGCGTCATGGAGACGACCCCCGCTATGAGGTATATGCTCTGCCCGGGCTCAAGGGTGTACATGCCCATGTAGTAGAAGGCTACGATGCGGATGAAGTTGACTATCGCGACGCAGATACCGACAATGATCGAGACCCGGAATTCCTTCCAGATGACCTTGAATATGCCGGAGAACTTCACCTCGCCGAGGACGAGCGCGCGGATGACGGAAACGCTCGCCTGACTGCCCGCGTTGCCGCAGGTGTCCATCAGCATGGGGATGAACGAGGTGAGTATCGCGACGGCGGTGAGCATGTTCTCGAACTTCGTGATTATGAGCCCGGTGAAAGTCGCCGAGATCATGAGCACCAGCAGCCACACGACGCGCTTCTTCGCAAGGGAGAACACGCTCGTGGACATGTAGCTGTCCTCGATGGGGGCCATAGCCGCCATCTTGTAAATATCCTCGGTGGTCTCGTCCTCGATGACGTCGACCACGTCGTCTATCGTGATGAGGCCGACGAGCCTTTCCTCGCCGTCCACGACGGGCATACTGACAACGTCGTACTTCTTGAAGCGCTCGGCAACGTCCGCCTGATCCTCAAGCGTCGTTGCGTATATGACGTCGTCGTCCATTATGTTGGCGACGAGCTCGTCGTCCTTCGCGCCGAGCAGATCCTTCATGGAGATGACTCCCGTCAGGTGGCGGAAATCGTCCGTCACGAACGCGTAGGTGATCGAAGCGAGCTCCGCGCAGGTGCTCCTCACGTAGGCGATGGCCTCCGCGACGGTCCACTCGCTCTTGAAGCGGAGCAGCTCCGTCGTCATGAGGCTTCCCGCGGAAGAATCGGGGTACTTCAAAAGCTGATTGATCGCCTTGCGCGTGTCCGGGTCGGCGGTGGAGAGCACGCGCCGGACTATGTTGGCGGGCATCTCCTCTGTAAAGTCGACCGCGTCGTCGACGAACATGTCGTTCACGATGGAGGCGAGCTCCCTGTCGCTTATGCCCTCGACTATGCGCTGCTGATCCTCGGATTCGAGGTATGAGAATACCTCCGCCGCCTGCTCCTTCGGAAGAAGACGGAAGACGATAACGAGCGCCTTGTCGTCGTCGATCTCGGCCATCTGCTCCGCGATGTCGGCGGGGTTCATATCCACCAGCACACCCCGAAGCTCCCCGAAGGAACGGTTCTCGACCAGACTCAGAATCTCATGCAACTCCCCATTTGCTGTTCCTCCTTTATAAGGCGGGCACATTCACCCAATTTAACATCTTATTATATATGCGTTTGCGCCCGATGTCAACCCCGGGAGAACGGTATAAAGCATTATCGAGAAAAGCACGGAAACTATCCCGTGCTTTTCTCACGCGTGGCCGAATAATGTTTTTTTGTGACGAGCGTGGGCGACGCCCGCTTTGCTCGCTTACGCAGCTCGCATGGCTCTCACGGCGTTCAGTATCGCCAGCACGGCGACGCCGACGTCGGCGAAAACGGCTATCCACATATTCGCGAAGCCGAGCGCCCCGAGAAGGAGCACGAGCAGCTTCACGCCGAGGGCGAACGCGATGTTCTGGCGGACTATCCGCATCGTCTTCTTCGATATCCTTATCGCGAGGGGGATCTTCAGGGGGTCGTCGTCGGTGAGGACGACGTCCGCCGCCTCTATCGCCGCGTCGGAGCCGAGCGCACCCATGGCTATGCCGACGTCCGCGCGGGAGAGCACGGGCGCGTCGTTTATCCCGTCGCCCACGAAGGCGAGCTTTCGCGCGCTCTCGTCGCCCAGCATCGTTTCGACTATGCTGACCTTATCCTCCGGCAGGAGCCCGGAGCGGAATGAATCCACCCCGACGGCGGCGGCGATGGGCGCGGCGGCGCTTTCGGTGTCGCCCGTCAGCATGACGGTCCCGACGCCCTCCTCCCGCAGGCGGGAGACGGCCTCGCGGGAGCCCGGCTTCATCTCGTCGGATATCATTATGTGCCCGCAGTACCTGCCCTCAAAGGCTACGTGCACGCAGGTGCCGGAATCGCAGCTGCAGCCGTGGCTGCAGGAGGGCGTGAGCCCGAGGCTCTCCATGAGGCGGAGGTTCCCGGCATACACCTTCTGCCCGTCGATCAAGGCTTCTATGCCGAGCCCGGCCTTCTCACTCACGCCGCTCACGCGGGCGGGTTCGATATGCCCGCCGTGGGCGCGGACTATGGATTCCGCGATCGGGTGATTGGAATAGCTCTCGGCAAGGGCGGCTATGTCGAGGAGCTCCGCCTCGCTCATGCCGTTGGCGTGTATGGCGGAAACGGAGAAGCTCCCCTTCGTGAGCGTGCCGGTCTTGTCGAATACGACGGTGCGGGTGCGGCTGAGCGCCTCGATGTACGAGGAACCCTTGACGAGTATGCCCTTTTTCGAAGCGCCGCCCATGCCGCAGAAGAACGAGAGCGGCACCGAGATGACGAGCGCGCAGGGGCAGGAAACGACGAGGAATATAAGCGCACGGTGGATCCAATCGGCCCATTCCCCGCCGAAGAACAGCGGCGGTATTACGCCGAGCAGCACGGCGGATATCACGACGGCGGGCGTATACCACCTTGCGAAGCGGGTGATGAAATTCTCGGAACGCGCCTTCCTCGAGGAGGCGGATTCGACGAGCTCCAGTATCCTCGCGACGGTGCTGTTCTCATATGCGGAAGTCGTGCGGAGCTTTATCACGCCGCCGACGTTCACCGCGCCGCTCATAACGTTCTCGCCCGGGAGCGCCTCGCGGGGGAGGGATTCGCCCGTCAGCGCCGATGTGTTGAGCGATGCGTTCCCCTCGACTATGACGCCGTCAAGCGGCACGCGCTCGCCCGCGCGGATGATTATGGTCTCGCCGACGGCGACCTCTTCCGGGGAGACCTCGATCTCCCCGCCGTCCCTTATCACGTTCGCGTGGTCGGGGCGGATATCCATGAGGGCGGTTATCGACTTGCGGCTGCGGCCGACTGCGACGCTTTGGAACAGCTCGCCCACCTGATAGAAGAGCATGACCGCCGCCGCTTCGGGGTATTCGCCTATCACGAACGCGCCGACCGTCGCTATCCCCATGAGGAAGCTCTCGTCAAAGACCTGCCCGTGAGCGACCCCTCGGGCGGCCTTTATGAGAACGTCGTACCCGACCGTGAGGTAGGCGGGCAGGAACGCGATGAGCTCCGCCCACCACGGTAGCGAAGCGAAATGCCGAACGGCAAGCGCCCCCGCGAAAAGGACCGCGGAGACGATTATGCGTATGAGGTTTTTCTTCTGCTTTCGAGTCATGCTTTTATGACCATGTCCGGTTCGATCCTGCGGCAGAGCTTCTTCACGCGATTCATCAGCTCGTCGAGATCGACGCCCTCCTCGGGCTCGATCGTCATGCTCTGACGGATAAAGCTGACGGAAGCGTCCCTGACGCCCTCGAGCTTCTTGATGCCGTTTTCCACCTTGAGCGCGCAGTTGGCGCAGTCCAGATCCTCCAATTCGAAAGTCCTTCTCATTTCATTGCTCCTTTCCGTTACTCTTCCTCTTCGGTCAGATGCTCGAACCCCTGGCCGATTATCGTCCTCACGTGATCGTCCGCAAGATAGTACATGTTGAGCCTTCCGCTCCTGCGCGAGCCGACGAGCTTCGCGTCCTTCAATATCTTCAGCTGATGCGAAATGGCGGATTGCTCCATCTTCAGAAGCTCCGCAATGGCGCACACGCAGAGCTCGCTCTCAAAGAGGGAGTAGAGTATCTTTATGCGCGTCGTGTCGCCGAAGAGCTTGAACAGATCCCCGAGATCGCAGAGCAGCTCGTCGGAGGGAAGCTCCGCCGATACACGGCTGATGACCTGTGAATGATCGTGCTTGTGTGCCATTGATGAATCCTCTTTCATATGAATCTATATTCATATGATAATACGTTCATATGAATAAGTCAACATAAATAAAAAATATATTTCTATCGAACGGACGTCACCCACGGAAAAGCTATTGACAGTGTAGAACGAGTGTGCTATAATATATATAGAGATATGAATTATATGTTCTATTTATCTTTTTTATCTATATTATCTATATTAACTATATTACCTATATTATTTATATATAGCGCGGGCGAAGCAAAAACAAAGACCGATGCAAAGAAACCGTTCTCTGCACCGATCCGTTGTTATTCGTATTTACCGCGGCGGCCGCATACTGCGAATGCCGGCATGCCGGGATGTATCGCACTCCCCGTGGAGGGGTTCACCCCGCCTTTGCGGCGGAAGCGCACCTTCGCCCCGCGGCAGAGCGGATGAGCTTATAGACGCCGACGACGACCGCCGCGAGGGGCAGGTGGGTCGCAAGCATTATCAGCGTGTAGACGGGCCTGAGGCCGCGCTCCGCGAGGGAGGCGGCAAGATCCTCATAAAGGGGGACTCCGCCGCCGCTGTAGATGAGCATGTAGTCGGAGCCTATCGCGTAGTTGATGGGGATCGCGACGAGCGCGAGCAGGGCTATCGGGATGAACGAGAGGGGAACGTCCCGCCATTGAAGCTCCTTATACCCGGTCATCAGCAGGAAAACGCCCGTCAGGAACATGACCGAATGGAACATGAGCGAATAGAACGCGCCGAAAGTCCAGAACGGGTAGAAATTGAGCCCGTTGCAGTAAACGACGCCTATCGCCCCGTAGAGGAGGCCTATCGTCGTTATGAACGAGAGCGAGGCCTCGCGCGCCTTCCCGCGGCCCCACGCGGCGACGAGCAGCGTGTACATGAAGAGCGAGCAGGTGTAGACGGGCAGCAGCCCGAAGTAATTGAACCCGCGCCCGGTCGTGATATCATAGTAACTCTCCCATGAGATCTTGCAGACCTCGAGCAGCACCATCACTATCGAGAGCGCCTTCAAAAGAACGGAGATGCGCTCATGCCGCGTCCTCCTCAGCAGATATGAGACGAGCACGCCCATAACGTAAACGAGCACGATATAGGTTATGTGCGCCCCGCAGAAGAGATCCGAGCCGAAATCGGGGATGTTGTATTTGTAATCAAAAAAACCGTAACCCATTTCAAGCCTCCTGGATTTAAAAAAGGGGATGCGGCACGGCCGGCATCCCCTCAAAGTGCTGGATCATTTCCTGCCCTTCTTGCTCTTGTGGCGCAGGAAGGAAGGCACCTCGAGCCCTCCGCGCGGGGTGTAACCGGAATCGGACTCGTTGTCGTCGTCGTAGTCGGCGCCGGTCATGGGGCGGCGGGGGACGGCCTTTTCCTTGATCTGCTCGGAATAATAAGGCGGCTCGTTCTGATCGCGGCGGGAGCCCCTGACGGAGCCGAGATTCGTGGTCTTCAGCTCGTCCTCCTCGGTGTAGCGGGGACGGTAAGCGGGGCGCTCGGCGTTGTCCGCGGGAGCCTCATAACCGCGGAAGTTCCTCGGCCTCTCGTAAGAGGGAGCGGGATCGGAGCTCTCAGTCGCCTTGCGGATGGAGGGCTCGCGGTATTCGGGCTGCGCGGGCTCGCGGTACTCGGGCTTCGGAGCTTCGTAAGCGGGCCTCTCGGGCTCACGGTACTCGGGCTTCGGAGCTTCGTAAGCGGGCCTCTCGGGCTCGCGGTATTCGGGCTTCGGAGCTTCGTAAGCGGGCCTCTCGGGCTCGCGGTATTCGGGCTTCGGAGCTTCGTAAGCGGGCCTCTCGGGCTCGCGGTATTCGGGCTTCGGGGCTTCGAATACGGGCTTTTCGGGCTCGGTATAGGCGGGGGCGGTCGCCGCCGCGAATACGGAAGCCGCTGTGGGCTTGACTTCCGCCTTGGGGGCGGGGGAGGGATTCTGACCGGAGAGATCGTATTCGCCCCAGCCGAAGCCGGTGGCTATGACGGTCGCGCGGACGGTATCGCCCATGTCCTCCTCGTTGCTCATGGCGACGATTATGATGGCGTCGGGATCGACGACCTCCTGCACGGGCATGCAGCCCTCGTTGAACTCATTGAGGGTGAAGCGGTTGCCGCCGACGATGTGGATGAGCACGCCCTTCGCGCCGTCGATGGTGGTCTCGAGCAGGGGGGATTCTACGGCCTGCTTGACGGCCTCGATGCAGCCCTTGTCGCCCTTGGCGACGCCGATGCCCATGTGCGCCATGCCGCTGTTCTGCATGATGGTGCGGATATCCTCAAAGTCGCAGTTGATGAGGGAGGGCTTCGTGATCACGTCGGAGATGCCCTGCACGCCCTGGCGGAGTATGTCGTCCGCCACCTTGAAGGCGTCGTTTGCGGGCATGTCGCCTGCGACCTTCAGCACGCGGTCGTTCGGGATGACGATGAGCGCATCCACGACCCCGCGGAGCTTGTCTATGCCGTTCATGGCGTTCTTCATGCGGGCGCGTCCCTCAAAGAAGAAGGGCTTCGTCACGACGCCGAAGGTGAGAATGCCCATGTCCTTGGCGGCCTTGGCGACTATGGGAGCGGCGCCCGTGCCGGTGCCTCCGCCCATGCCGGCGGTGATGAAGACGAGATCGGCCCCGCGCATGAGCTCGGTGATCTCCTCAACGGATTCCTCCGCCGCGGATTCGCCCTTTTCGGGCTTCGCGCCGGCGCCGAGGCCCTTGGTGACCTTCTCGCCGATCTGGAGCTTGACGTCCGCCTTGGAATTGTTGAGCGCCTGCTTATCGGTGTTGATGGAGATGAATTCTACGTTGTCAAGACCGGCTTCGATCATGCGGTTGACCGCGTTGCCGCCCGCGCCGCCGACGCCGATGACCTTGAGCTGGGCAAGATTGCCGGCTTCGTTGTCGAGTTCAAAATCAAATGCCATAATTGTTTCCTCCGTGTATAGTGTAAGTGGCTGAATGTTCCTTATCAGGTGCGCCAGTCAAACGCGCGGCGCAGATAGCGTTCCGTCTTTTTTATCGCGCTGGAGCGCCCGGTGCGGAAAAGAGCGAAATCCGCGAGCCCGAGCCCCGCCGCGAACGACAGCGAGCTGTTTCGGCTGACCTTCGGCATGGAGACCGCGACGTTGCGGCCGATCCTCTCCCCGACGAACTCGCTTGCCCCTCTCATCAGGGCGAGCCCGCTCCCGACGAGCCAGACGGGGGTGCTTCTTTCCGCCATCGGGTCGAGCTTTTCGATGAGCAGATCGCAGAGCTCGTCCGCCCTCGATTCGAGTATGAGCTGGATGAAGCTGTGCTCGATATCGAATATCCCCTCGCCGGGGATCCTCACCCGCTCGCAGCTGTCGCCGTAATCGAGGGAGAACACGTAGCGGCGCTTTAAGTCCTCGGCAACGCCCTCGGGCAGCCTCAGACCGAAGCAGAGATCGTTCGTAAAGTGCTTCCCGCCGATGGGGATGCTCGCACAGTCCACGACGGCGTTCCCCTTTAAAAGGGTGACGTCCGTATGTGTGCCGCCGCAGTCGACGATGAAGACGGATTCGGCGCGGATATCCTCCGGCACCGTGAAGCAGGCCGCAGCCAACCCCGCCGAAACGAAGCTGTCCGCGGTTATGCCGAGCGAATCGAGCCCGTAATTGACCGCCCTCGTGAAATCCTCGTCAACGTAGCAGTGCGATACGTCCGCGCTCAGCGTGGAGCAGGGGAGCCCCACCGGCGAGCCCTTGACGGGAGTCCTGTCGGCGGTGAAGGAGACGGGAGTCGAATGGATGAGCGAACAGCCTGCCGGCGCCTCGAACCCGAATGAGCTGTCGATGAGAAGCTCGACGTCCGAAGCCGTGACGCGCCCGCTGCGGGAGAGTATCTCGACCGAGCCGGGGGAGCTCACGACCTCCATGAACGGGGCGGGCACGCCCACGCTCACTTCCTTGACGCGGAGCTTTGAAGCCCTCTCCGCCGCGTCGACCGCGCCGGAGATCGCCTTGGCAAGCTCTCTCTTATTGGGGATCTCGCCCATGCGATACCCCGAATATTCCCTTATACCCGTTCCGTGTACTATCATGGCGCCGTCGGGCTCCGCAGAAACTATCATGCAGACGACCTTCGTGCTGCCTATATCAAGAATGGCACAATGACGCATTTTATGCCCTCCGAAAGATTCTGGCCGCAGGTTCCGGGCCGAAGCCCCGAACACAAGACATATTGTTGCTTTTAGGCTGGTTAATTATATCATAACCACAATATCTTGTGCAACCCTAATATAACGGATATTTGGGATTTATTTTGAATAAATTATGAAACCTATTTAGCCTGACGGCGGGGTTTTTTTCCCTTGGTGTCAGGTTGGAAGGCTCCATGTGAAATTTTTGACAACAGCGGGCGCGTCATCCCGCCATGCGGCCGTTTACGGCTCGTCGGTCACCTCCGGGTCGTCGGTCCCGCCGGGCTCGTCCGTTTCATCGGGCTCGTCCGTATCGTCGGGCTCGTCCGTATCGTCGGGCTCGTCCGTGACCGCGGGCTCCGCGGTGGGAGCGGGCGTCGGGTGGGAGATATCGGCGGTACCGTTTGAATTTATGTAGATGACAGCGCCCGAAAGCCCGGCTGCGTCTGCCTTTGCCAGGGCGTTGAACATATAACCTATCTTTTCCGCGACGTCGACGGAATCCCCGAGCATAACGGTCGTCCCGTCCTTCGTGATGATGCGGACGCTTGCGGTGTTGGAAAGGTCTATCGAGGCGATCGAGCCGCTGCGTTCGCCGACGGCCTCGACTATCTGCATGAGGGTGTAGGGGCGGAGCTTCGTCCTGTCGGAGATTATGGAGGTCCCCGTCGCAAAGCCCATGGAGCCGAACCCGTAAACGGGGATGAGCCCCTCCGTGGAGGATCTGCGGCTCACGTCAAGCACGAAGCCGTTCCTGTCCGTCACGGTGTACATGCCGCCTGTCGAGGCTATCGCGAGGAACTCCTCGCGCTCCGTGACCTCGATATTCAGCTCGTGCGGGAAAACGCGGTGTATCGCGGGGCATTCGAGATACGGGTTGCTCTCGATCCGGGCCTTCGCCTCGCCCAGCTCGTAGAGATAGAGGTTCTTCCCCGTGTAGAGCCCGGAGAGGTTCACTATTTCCGTCTCGGTGAAGCGGCTGTTCCCGCTGACTGTGATCGTCTCGACCTCCGCGACTAAGTAGAGCGCGATGAGCGCGCCTGCCGCGGCCAGCAGCAGGCCGAGCGCGATGAACGCGGCAACGTGCTTTTTACGCGGAGCGGCTTCGTGATCCGCCTCGCGCTTCGCCGTTTTGTGCATGACGTAGGTCTTTTTCTTCCTGCGCTTCTTCGCTATGCGGATATCGGTGACGTTGTCCGCGGGGAGCTTGAGAGGCCTTTCATGGGGCTCTTTGGGCTTTCTTTCGGCTTTCGCCTTCTCTTCGGCCCGCTTCCCTTCGGGAGCGGGAGCTTCGGCGGTATCCTTCTTTTCGGTTTCGGGAGCGTCTTCCGGAAGCACGAGCGGGCGCTCCTTCGCGGCGGGATGCAGGTCGGCCGTTATGAGCCCGTCCTCCTCCTTTGAGGGAGCGGGAGCCTTTGAGCTTTTTTCGGCGCGCGAAGCTTCGGCCAAAGCTCTCAAGCGCTTTGCCTCCGCCATGCGTTCTCCGGTTTTACTCCTTTGTCCGTTTTGCATTCTTCATCCCGACCTCGGTGTACCTCGAAACGTTCAGTATCATACCGAACAGCGCGAGGAAGACTATCATGGAAGTTCCGCCGTAGCTGATGAGCGGAAGGGTCTGCCCGGTGGAGGGCATCGCGCCGGAAACGACGCCGACGTTTATTATCACCTGCATCGCGAACACGCCGGTGAGCCCGCCCGCGAGGAGCCTGCCGAATTTATCGGGGCAGTAGAGGGCGATCCTGATGCAGCGCCAGATCACGAAGAAGTAGGCCGCGAGCAGCAGCACTATGCCTATGAATCCGAGCTCCTCCCCGATTATGGAGAGTATGTAGTCGTTCTCCCTCTCGGGGAGGAAGAGCAGCTTTTGGCGGCTGAAATTCAGCCCCTGTCCGAAGAGCCCGCCGTTGGCGAGAGCTATCCTCGACTGGAGGGGCTGGAAGCCCGCGCCCGTCGGATCGGCCTCGGGGTTGATGAACGTGAGTATCCTCGTCAGACGGTACGGCTCCTTTATTATGAGAGCGGCTCCCGCTGCGGCGCCGACCAGAACGAGCAGCAGCCTGTGGGAGCGGCGCGTCCCGCCGAGATAGAGCATCAGATAGGTGATGAGCGCGTATATGACCACCATCGAGAAATTCGGCTGCAGTATGGTCGGAACGCAGAGCCCGACGAGGACTATGAGGCAGGGCGCCATGCCGGCTATGAAATTCTGCATGGGGACCTTGCGGCTCATTATGTTGGCGAGCGCTATCACGACGACGAGCTTGCCGAGCTCCGTGGGCTGGAGGTTGAAGAACCCCAGCGGTATCCAGCGCCGCGCTTCGTTTATGGGCGGGAAGAGCAGCGTTAAGAAAGTCAGCCCGATGACGCCCGCGTACATCAGTATGGCGACAACGCCGTTTCGGTAGAACGTGAATTTGATGTTGGAGAGTATGAACAGCCCCGCCATGCCGATCCCGAGGAATATCGCCTGACGCTTCAGGAAATAGGCGCCGTCGCCGAGCTTCGTGAGGCCGTAGTAATAGCTCGCGGAATACATCATCACGAGCCCGAAGGCGCAGATGATGAGTATCCCGATGAACAGCGGGAAATCGATCCCGTGCCTCGTGAGCTCGGTCTTGCCGTTGCTTTTCTGTTTTTCGGCAGAAGCTTCCATTTCTCGAACCGCCCCGCGGGGGCTCCTCTCAGAGGGAATTTACAATGTCCTTGAATATCTCGCCGCGCTGTTCGTAATCGCGGAACATGCCCCAGCTCGCGCAGGCGGGGGAGAGCAGCACCGCGTCGCCCTCCGAAGCCAAACCCTTCGCGGTGAGTATCATCTCGCGGAAATCCTCGCCCACGGCGACTATCTCCGTAAAGCCCTCGTCCACGGCGGCCTGCATGATGGCCTCGGTATTCGAGCCGTTGACGACGGCGGCCTTAACTACGCCCTTTGCCGCGCGGAAGACCGGGCGGTAATCGGACTGCTTATCGTAGTTGCCCGCGCCGAGGAGCAGCACGGTGGGCTGCTTCATGGCCTCGATGGCCTTGATGGTGGATTCGGGGTTCGTGCCCTTCGAATCGTTGAAGTAGGTGACGCCGTCAAGCACCCTCGTGAACTCGATCCTGTGCTCGACCCCGCGGAACTCGCGCAGTACCCTGCGCAAAGCCTCGACGTGCACGCCCATGCTCAGGCTGAGGCACACGGCGCAGAGCGCGTTTTCGAGGTTGTGCCCGCCCGGTATGCCGAGCTCATCCGCCGGTATGACCGGCACCTCGATGCAGCCGCGGCGGTAGACGATCATGCCGTCCCGCACGAAGGCTCCGTTTTTTACCTCGTGCAGGCGGGAGAACGTGAGCACCTTCGCCTTCGTCACGGCGGACATGACTATCGGGTCGTCCGCGTTCAGCACGGCGATATCGTCCTCGGTCTGATTCTCAAACATACGCATCTTGGCGGCGATGTATGCTTCCATCGAGCCGAAGCGGTTGATGTGATCCTCGGTGATGTTGAGAAGGCCCGCCGCGTTGCAGCGGAAATCGACTATCGACTCAAACTGCAGGGCGGCCGTCTCCGCGACGACGGTGTCGCCGTCACGCGTTTCAAGGGCGTGCTCCGTGATCGGCACGCCTATGTTGCCGAGCACGAACGTCCTGCGGCCGTCGGCCTTCATTTCGTCGTCCGCCTTGAATATCTCGCCGGTGAGGGCGGTCGTCGTGGTCTTGCCGTTAGTGCCGCCGATGCAGACGAATCGCGCCCCGCGCGCGCAGAAGCGCCAGCCGAGCTCGATCTCGCCTATGACCTCGATCCCCTGCGCGATGGCCTGTTTCACGAAGGGGCGGAATATGGGAATGACGGGGGAGAGCACCATGAGATCGACCCCTTCGAGCAGAGCCTCCGGCGCGACGCCGAGACGGTTCTCGTATTCGACGCCGGAAAGCGCCTCTTCAAGGCCGTCTATCTCGCTCTTGAGATCGTTGATTATGATGCGGTAGCCCGCCTTGTAAAGCAGTTTTGCGGAGGAGACGCCGCTCTTCGCCATGCCGACGATAAGGGCTGTTTTTTGAGAATTCATAGAAGTACCTCCATATGCAATGCGGGCAATGCCCGCTGATTACCGTAAAAAAGCCGTTCGGCCCCGGATCCGGGGAGCTTGCAGGAGGAGAGCCTCCCTCTTGCAAGCACCCTGCATGGGCAAGCATGCTGCAAGCTTACCTCGATCCGACCGTCGGTGCCATGCCAAGTGCCAACAGGAAACAGGGCGCCTTGCGCTGAGCCGAACGGCAAAATCAACTATTTCACATGAAGAGCATCAGGGCGATGAGGCAGGCGATTGCCGTGACTATCATGTAGCCGGTGACGATCTTCGTTTCGGGGTAGCCCTTCAGCTCGAAATGATGATGCAGAGGGGCCATTCTGAATATCCTCTTCCCGTGGCGGAGCTTGTAGGAGCCGACCTGGAGCACGTCGCTCACGGCGGAGGCGACTATGCAGCAGCCCATCAGCAGGAACAGGAACAGGTGCCTTGAGTAGAGGACCATCGCGCACATCGCGCCGCCCAGCGCCATGGAGCCGGTATCGCCCATGAACACCTTGGCGGGGTAGCTGTTCTTCGAGAGGAAGCCCATGCACCCGCCCGCGACGGCGAAGGAGAACACCGCCATATCGGTCATGCCGTCAGCCTCGGCGAGGAATACGGGCTCGTTCGCGAAGCCCGAAGCGAATGCCCGGCCGAGATAGAGGAATATGACTCCCATCGCGGCGGAGTAGATGAGCGTCACGCCCGAGGCGAGCCCGTCGAGCCCGTCGGTGAGGTTCGTCGAATTGACTATCGCTATCACCGTGAACATGACGAGCGGGATATAGAACCAGCCGAGATCGACCTTGAAGTTCCCTATCGCGAACCAGACCTCGGAGCCGATGTATTTATAAGCGAACACCGCGACGGCCGCCGAGAGCAGGAACTGCCCTATTATCTTCTGGTAGCCGCGCAGGCCGAGATTACGCTTCTTCTTTGCCTTGATGAAATCGTCAAGGAAGCCGATGAGCCCGAACCCGACCATCATGATGAGGGAGGGCACGGTGTAACGGAGGGCGATCGAGTATTTCGAGAAAACGAGCGAAGCCAGAATTATGCCGATTATGAACATCACGCCGCCCATGGAGGGAGTCCCCTCCTTCGCGGAGTGGGCGTGAGGGCCCTCCTCGCGCTCCACCTGGCCGTATTTCAGCCTGCGGAGCATGGGGATGAAGAACGGCGCGATGAGCATCACGGCCGCCGCCGAAACGATGAAAGAGAGTATTACCCGCGTAATGTCCTGCATATCAGCTTCCTCCGGCTCCGTGGGGAGCCTTCCTTCCTTGGTAGATGGCTGCCGGCTGACCGGCGTCCGTCAGTGCTTTTCGGAGATCTCCTTCAGGAGCTCGGCGACGACGACCTTCTCGTCGAAGGGGTATTTCACACCGTTGATCTCCTGATAGGTCTCGTGTCCCTTGCCGGCGAGGACGACGACGTCGTCGGGCCTCGCGTGGGTGAGCGCGTATTTTATCGCCTCGCGGCGGTTCTGGATGACGACGTATTCAACGGCGGTCTTGTTGACGCCGTCGAGCACGTTGCCGATTATCCTCATCGGATCCTCCGTGCGGGGGTTATCCGAGGTGACGACGCAGAAATCGGAATAGCGGCCCGCCGCCTCGCCCATTATGGGGCGCTTCGCGTGGTCGCGGTCGCCGCCGCAGCCGAATACCGAAATGACCCTGCCCTTCGCGAACTCGCGGACGGAGGTCAGAAGATTTATGAGCCCGTCGGGAGTGTGGGCGAAATCCAGTATGACGGAGAACGGGAACCCTTCGGTGGGCAGGCTCTCCATCCTGCCGGTGACGCCCGAAACGTCCGCGAGACCCTCCGCGATCTTGTCGACGGGGAACCCGAGCCGCAGGCACATACCGGCGGCGAGCATCGCGTTGAACACGTTGAAGAGCCCGGGTATCGGCACGGTGATATGCGCGGAGCCCTCGGGAGTCGTCATGTCGAACTCAACGTCGCGGACGCAGATCTCGATATCGTTGGCGTAAATGTCGGCGGGCTCGCGCACGGCGTAGGTCATGCGGGGGACGTCAAGCCCCTCGAGCAGGCGCTTCGAGTAGGGATCGTCCGCGTTGACGACGGCGAATGCGGAACGCTCGAAGAGCTTCCTCTTCGCGGCGAGATAGTTGTCGAAGGTCTTGTGGTAGTCGAGGTGATCCTGAGTGAGGTTGGTGAATCCGCCTATCTCGAATTCCAGCCCGTAGACGCGCTCCTGATCGAGCGAGTGCGAGCTGACCTCCATCACGACGAGGTCGACTCCCTCGTCCGCCATCATGCGGAGTATCTCCTGCAGCTCGGTGGATTCGGGGGTGGTGCGCTGCGTGGAGATCACGCGGTCGCCTATTATGTTCCTTATGGTGCCGATGAGCCCGACCTTGAGGCCGCATTTCTCGGCGATGGTCTTTATCATGTAGGTGGTCGTCGTCTTGCCGTTCGTGCCGGTGACGCCTATTATGCGGAGGCCCCTTGCCGGGTATCCGTAAAGCTTCATCGCGAGCTCCGCCATCGCGCGGCGGGAGTTCTTCGCGATTATCTGGGGCACGGGGATGGGGAGCTCGCGCTCGACTATGAGCGCGCTCGCGCCGTTCTTGTAAGCGCTCTCCGCGAAGGTGTGCCCGTCCATGAAGGTGCCCACCACGCAGGAGAATATCTCGCCCGGCTTCACGCGGCGGGAATCATACTCGATCCTCGTGACCTCGAAATCCTCCGTGTAATTCACGAGCCCGAAGCCCATGTCCTTTACCAGTTCCGAAAAAAGCATATTCGTTGACCCGACCCCGAACGGGGCCCCTTTCTTTGCTTGCCTTTTTATTCGTCGAATCCGCGCGGCGTCAATCCGCTGCGGGGCTGAATCTGAAGAATGCCTTGACCTTGCGGCCGACCTCGACGACCGTATCCTCCGAGGGGGACTGCGAATAGCAGAACCCGGAGGGATCGTCGTCCTCGAACACGAGCTCGAGCCCGAGCACGTTCAGCGCGTCGTGAGCCTCGAGCGGCGTCATGCCGGAAAGATCCGGCACCTTGACGTACTGCTTGGGCTCATCGTCTTCGGGCTCATCCTCCTTGTGGGTGTAGAGGAGGACCTGATATCCCTCGACGACCTTTTCGCCGGGGACGGGGAGCTGCGAGACTATCTCGTCGTTCGACTGGAGCACGGCCGTGAGCCCGACCTCCTCGAGAGCGGCCCTCGCCGCCTCCGCCGAAAGCCCTGTCACGTCCGGCACCTCGACGGTCTTCGCTCCCTCCGCGGGGGCGACGCCCTTATAATGGAGGACGTCCTCGAGCACGGACTTGACGAACGGAGCCGCTACGGTGCTTCCGAATATCTGATCGACCTGCGGCTCGTCTACCAGTATGAGGCAGACGTACCGCGGATCGTCCGCGGGCGCGAAACCGACGAACGAGCAGATGTACCGCCCTCCGTCGATCCGGCCGTATTCATCGTATTTCTGAGCCGTGCCGGTCTTTCCGCCGACGGCATAGCCCTCTATCTTCGCGTTCCTGCCGGTGCCGTTGTCCACGACGGACTGCAGTATGCGCCTGACCTCGGCGGAGGTCTCTGCCGAGATGACCTGCCGTATCGGCGCGGTGTCCGCCCGATAGACGGCCTCGCCGCTGTCGTCGATTATGCTTTCGATTATGTAGGGGCGGTAAAGCCTGCCGCCGTTCACGGCCGCACTCACGGCCGTGCAGAGCTGTATGGGCGTGACCGCGATGCTCTGACCGAAGCCTATCCTCGCCAGATCGTTGTCGGAGACGTACTTTTCATGGGTGACTATGCCCGAAGCCTCCCCGATGAGGCCGCTTCCCGTCGAAGCGCCGAACCCGAAAGCGTAGATGTAATCGTAGAGCTTTTCCTTCCCGAGGGAGAGCGCCATCTGCATGAAGGCGCAGTTGCAGCTGTTCTCGGCCGCCTCGGTCAGCGTCTGGCTGCCGTGGCCGGCGCGCCGCCAGCAGTGTATGCTCTCGGAACCGACCTTATAGCTGCCTCCGCAGTAATAGGATCCCTCCGTCACGCCGGAATCTATCGCGGCGGAGAGGGTGATTATTTTGAAAGTGGAGCCCGGCTCGTATACGTCCGCGACTATGCGGTTCCTCGAAAGCGAATTGAGAAGCTCCATGTCGCTCCTCGGCGGGTCGTTCGGGTCGTAGCCCGGGCTGCTCGCGATGCCGAGTATCGCGCCCGTGCGGCAGTCCATTATGATGCCCTGCGCGCTCTTCGCGCTGTTCACCTCGACCGCCTCGGCAAGCGCCTTTTCAAGATAGCTCTCCACGACGCTGTCGCAGGTTATGACGATCTTGTCGCCGTTTATGGGCTCTATGTATTCGGTCGTTCCGAAGGCGAGCTGATTGCCGGAATTGTCCGTTTCGGATATCTGCTTCCCGTCGACGCCGGCGAGGTATTCGTTGTACGAAAGCTCGAGCCCGGCCTGGCCGACGTTATCGACGTTCGTGAACCCGAGCACCTGGGAGAAGAGGCTCCCCATCGGGTAATAGCGCTTGCTGTCCGCCGCCGTGCCGACGCCGGAGCCGAGCTTCAGGGCCTCTACCGCGTCGCGGGTGGAGGAATCTATCTGGCGCTTCAGGACGATCTCCTGATACTTCGTGAACGAGCAGCGCTTCAGCACCGTTTCGTAATCGAGGCCGAGCAGCCGCGAAAGCTCCGAGGCGATGCGCGCCCTGTCGCTCTCGGCTATGTTCTTCGGCCACACGAGGACCTTGTAGACCTTGCCGTTCGTCGCGAGGACCTTACCCTCGGAATCGAATATCTCCCCGCGGGAGGCGGCGATGGTGGTCGTCCTCGTCCATTGCGAGATGGCCTTGCGCTGTATGCTCGGGCCCAAAATAACCTGTATAACAAACAAAATTCCTGTGAGCAACAGGAAGGCGAGTCCATAGCCAAAGAGCGTGACGGTCAAGCGCGCTTTCAAGGGTCTTTTGGGCTTTGATTCGGTTTTCGCGATGGTCAGGCGCCGTCTCTTTGCGCGCTTCTCCGCCAATTAAAACACCTCCTAATTACCGGAACCTCCGACGCCGGAATACGTCATGCCCGCCGCGCCTGCTGCCTCGCGCGCGGAACCGACGTCGATGGAGAAGAGGTATTCTACGTTCGTCTTCTCAACTACGCCTTCCATATCGGCGACGCGCTTGGAAAGCTCGTTTATCTCCTTCTGCGCCGCGGAAATGCCGTTGTAGCCGTGGATCATGAATATGAGCGCGAAAGCGGCGGCAAGTATGCAGACGACGGAAACGACCTTGGCGACGAGCTTGTTCTCGCGGACGACGTCGGCGAACGTGCGCTTCTCCTGCGAGGGAGCAGCGGGCACGAGCGAGGGACGGCGGCGCGCCGGGCGGGCGGGAGCCGGCTCGGCTACGCGGGTATAGGGCAGGGCCTCGCTGTCGATGGCGAGGTTCCCGCGGCTGGGCGCGTAGACTCTCAGCGCTTCAAGGTTCTTTCTCTTTCCGGTGGTCTCGGGCATACTCATTTTATTCATCCTCACGGTCTGATATGCTTGTGTGGGGCCGCCTTACGGCAGCTTTCTTATCGCGCGGAGCTTCGCGCTCCTCGATCTCGGGTTATCGGCAAGCTCGCGCTCGCCGGGGGTGATGGGCTTGTTCGTCAGTATCTGCGCCTCGGGCTTCTTCCCGCAGATGCAGACCGGAGCGGAAGGCGGGCAGGTGCACGGATCCTTCAGCTCGCGGAACAGGTTCTTGACTATCCTGTCCTCAAGCGAGTGGAACGTGATCACGCAGAGCACTCCGCCGGGATTCAGCAGATCGGCCGCGTCCTTCACGGCCTGCCTCAGCCCTTCGAGCTCGCCGTTCACCTCGATGCGTATCGCCTGGAACGTACGCCTTGCGGGGTGCGGGCCCTCGCGCCTTGCGGCGGCGGGTATCGCGGCTTTGACGATCTCCGCGAGCGCGGTCGTCGTTTCGATGGGAGCCTTCTCCCTCTCGGCGGCGATCCTGTTTGCGATGCGGGAGGCGAACCTTTCCTCGCCGTAATCGCGTATCACCTCATAGAGCTTCGCGGCCGGATAGCCGTTCACGACGTCGTACGCGGTGAAGGGGGAGGTCTTGTCCATCCGCATATCGAGCGGAGCCTCCGTCCCGTATGAGAAACCCCTGCTTCCGTCGTCGAGCTGGTGGGAGCTGACGCCGAGGTCGAGGAGTATCCCGTCCGCGCCGTCAGCCCCAAACTCGTTCAGGTGGAGTAGATTCTTCATGTCGAAGAAATTCCCGTGTATCGGGTGGAAATTATCAAATCGCGCGAGCCGCTTTCCCGCGGCCTCTATCGCGTCCGGATCACGGTCGATGCCGAAGTGCACCCCGTCCCGGGGGAGCAGCTCCAGTATACCCTCGCTGTGGCCTCCGCCGCCGAGCGTCCCGTCCACCGTCACCCGGCAGGATGCGGGGTCCAGCAGCTCCAGGACCTCCCGGAGCATTATCGGCGTGTGGTAGGAGCTTTCCGTCATTGCAGATTCTTCGCTTCCTCGGCGTTTCGCTTCAGTTCCTCCTGAAGCTGCCATTCGTCGTAGGACTTGTTGTTGCGCTCCAGCGCCTCGGGCTCCCAGATCTCGAACACGGGATTGTCAGAGCGGATGTTGGCGGTGAGAACGGCGTTCGCGGTGATCCCCGCGTAGGCGAGATTCGCCGCGTCGACGGAGATGCGGCGCTTCTGATCGAACTTGCAGCTGCACGCGTACTGGAGTATGCTCCTCGTCGCGTCCGCGTTGCGCCCGCCGTAGGAAGCGCGGTTGTGGGCAAAGTCGCTCAGCGTGCTGGCATAGGCCTGCGCGGTGAGGGCGGTGAGGAAATGTTCACCGGAAGGAGCAAGGTCGCGTATCACGACCACGCCTTCGCCGAGATCGGGATGCCAGCCTGCCGGCACTATGAGCCTGCCCTGCGCATCGACCGCTACGGTATAGCTTCCGACGATCATTTTTCTCACCTCCTTTGCTTTTGTTTTACATAATGACTGCGGTTATTCCGCTGATACTATGAGGGTAAAGTTATTGTACCACCTGTATGCCCCAATGTCAACCCTAAATGGGACTATTTTATCAAATATTTTCCCGAAACGAACCTATTTGCCCCTAAGCCCCACTTGCCTCGGATGGCTTTACGCGCTATAATTATGGCGACAAAAAGCTTTGAAGGAGGTCCCGATGGAAGGATACGGCGAAGCGAAGGAGCTGATCCTCGCGAGCGCGTCGCAGAGGAGGCGCGCCCTGCTCGAAAACTGCGGTTACTTATTTACCGTCATGCCCAGCCGGGCGGAGGAGGAGGGCGTCCGCGCCGATTCACCGGGCGAGCTCGTCGAGCGGCTCTCCCTTTTAAAGGCGGAGGCGGTGTTCCGCTCCCTTCCCGCGGAGAGGAAGCGCGGGGCGGTGGTGCTCGGCTCCGACACCGTCGTCACGCTGGACGGCAATATAATAGGAAAGCCCCGCTCCGGGGAGGAGGCTTTCCGCATGCTTCGCGAGGAAAGCGGCAGAGCGAACACGGTCTATACCGGGCTCGCGCTCGTCGCGCTCGGCCCCGACGGGGGACCTTCGGCGCGGGTCCTGCATGACAGCGCCGAAGTCCGCTTTTCGGTTTTGACGGATGATGAGATAGCGGCCTACGTAAACACGGGCGACCCGATGGACAAGGCCGGCGCCTACGGCATACAGGGGCGCTTCTCCGTGCATATAGAGAGCGTCTCCGGCAGCTATTTCACCGTGGTCGGCCTGCCGGTGCATTTGGTCTACCGCGAGCTGAAAAGGTACGGGATACTGCCGCGGGCGTGAAAAAAGCCGCATCCCGGCTTATGCAAAATGCGGCTCGCGGCTTTGAGTCAACAAAAAAACGGTGCAGGGAGTTGAGTTCCTGCACCGATATTGTTTTTTGGGAGCTGCAAGATCATATCCCGCGGCGGAGCTTTACGCCCTCACGCGTATGTCCCCGCCGCCGGAGCGGAGGCCGAGCTTCGTCGAGCCGTCCCCGCAGGTGAGGCCGAGCTTGCGCCCCGCGCCGACGATGGAGCCGCCGAACTCGACGACGGCTTCGCCCATCGCCGCGACGTCGGCTGTGATGCCCGTGCAGCCCTTCAGAGTGAGAGCGACGTCGCCGCCTCCCGTTTTGGCGTTGACGACGGAAGCGCCGGAGCAGACGAGCTTTATGTCGCCGCCGCCGGTCCTGACCTCAACGGTGCGGGCGTCGAGCGCGAGATCGAGATCCCCTCCGCCGCTCGTTATCTCGGCAACCGAGGCGGAGACCCGCCCGCCGACGTCGCCGCCGCCCGTCCTCGCAAGGAGAGTTCCGGCGACGTCCGCGCCGTTCAATTCTATATCGCCGCCGCCGCAGACGAGGTCCGCGCGCTCCGCCGCGACTCCGTCAAGGCCGAGATCCCCTCCGCCGGTCTTGGCTTCCAGCACGGAGAAGCGGCAGCCTTCTAAACCGATATCGCCGCCGCCCGTGCGCGCGCAGAGAGTCCCCACGGCAACGCCCGAAACGGAAAGGTCTCCGCCCTTGAGGTCGAGCTCCACGCTGTCGAAGGGGCGGGGGAGCGATACGGATATCTTCAGCCGAGTGCGGCCTATGAAGAAGAACTGGCGGCGCTCCTGAACGGCGCTTATGATCAGCTCGTCGCCTTCCTGCCGGAAGCTGCAGCGCTCGATCTCCTTTTTGGGGCCCTCGACGCTTACGGTGCAATAGGGCTCGTCCGTGCCATTGAGCGTGAGGTCGGCGTGCGCATCGCAGCGCAGGCGCTTCACTCCGGTAAAAGTGTTCACTCCGTTTCCGTACACGGCGCTTTCGGGAGCGCGGCTACCCATATCGGCGGCTCCGGATACGCTGTTCATCACGTCGGAAACGAAAGCGCCGACCGCGTCGCCTAACCCGTGAACGTATTGCTTTATATCCCCTCCGAGGTCAAGGGTGAACTCCCTGAACTCGGCCTTTTTGTTATTCTCGCCGGAGAAATCGTCGTCCTCGGGGAGCTCGTCGTCCTCGGGGAGCTCGTCGTCCTCGGGCAGTTCGTCGTCCTCGGGCAGCTCGTCGTCCTCGGGCAGTTCGTCGTCCTCGGGCAGCTCGTCGTCCTCGGGCAGCTCGTCGTCCTTGGGGAATTCGTCGTCCTCGGGGAGGTCTTCTTCATCAACGGGCGCCGAGGTCTCGCTCACGTCGGGCTCCATCATGTCGAGCTCGCGCTCGTATTCGGGCTTGTTGCCGAAGAGCTCGTCGAGGCTGATATTGTAGAGCCTGCTGAGGCTGATCGCGTTGTCAACGTCAAGGCCGGATTCCGCCCGCTCCCATTTGCTGACCGCCTGGCGCGATACGCCGAGCAGCTCCGCGAGCTGCTCCTGTGAAAGCCCCCTGCGCTTGCGAAGCTCTATAAGTCTGTCCGCTGTTTCTATGTTCATTTGTTCGTCCTCCTGTCAGATGATGCCAAGATGATACACTGCGGAGGAGGCAAATGCAAGCAATTTCAGGTTGCATTTGCCAAAAAACCCGCAACCTGCGGTTGCATTATGGCTTTCAGCCCCTTTTCTCGCCGTAAAGCGCCCTTCGGGGCGGCGCGGAGAAGCCCGCTCCGAGCTCCGCGCATTCCTTCATCCCCATCACGACGGAGGTCTGTGCGCCTTCCGCGGTGCGCACGGGTATGCCGAGCCTCCGCTCGAAGCTCTCCGCAAGCCCGTATTGGAGCGCCCCTCCGCCGATGAGCGTCACCCCGCTGTCGCAAAGATCCGCCGCCGCGTCGGGAGGGGCGGCTTCGATCGCGGCGGCTATCCTCCCGCACATGAGGGCGAGCGCGGGTCCTGCCGCCTCGCGCAGCTCGTGCGAAACTATCCTCCGCACGGTGTGCATGCCGGTGGAAACGTCCCGGCAGCTGACGCTCACCGCCGGCCTGTCGAGGCTCCGCTTTATCGCCTCCGCCGTGCGCGAGGTGATGAGCAGCCTCCGCTCCGAGGCAAAGTGATCCATCAGCCTCCTGTCGACAGTCGTGCTCCCCGTGCGCGAAACGCTCTGCGAAATGACGCCGCCGTTCGCGAATACGGCGGTCGAAAGGGTCTCCCTTCCTATATTAACTATCATCTGAGCGCGGCGGCTGAACACGTCGAGCCCCGCGCCGAGCGCCCCCGCCAAAAGGCCGTCTATGAGCCTCGTCCTTTTAAAGCCCGCTTCGCAGCCGACCTCCAGCGCCGCCGCCCGCTCAACGCCCGTTGCGGCCCCCGGCACGGCAAGGAGCAGCTCCGCCCCGAAGAGCGAACGCCTGCCGAGCAGATCGAGCGCGAGCCTTCGCAGAAGGAGCGCCGCCAGCGGGATATCCGAAACGCATCCCCGCACGGGGTAAGCGGGCGTCGCCCCGAGGAGCTTCCTCGAGCCGTCCCCGACGGCGAGCACCCGCCGACAGTTCTCCGGATCGAGGGCGGCGCGCGTCTCGCTGACGGATACCTTCCCATGGGCGCTCAGCTTCGTTGCCGCGGAGCCGAGATCCGCGCATACGGTCATATCGAAAAGAGCCATTTCGTTTTTCCTCCCGGATAGATTTGCCTGTCCGTTCATTATTATGCCCGCGCCCGCGCCTTCTTTACGCGGGAAAGACCGCTTTCTTTGAGAAAACGAGCGCTGTTTTGGCGAAAAGCGCAGCGAAGAAGTACGGGAGCATGTAAGCTCTTGTTGTCATATGTGCTGGCGCTGCGTGAATTCCCGGGACAACAGCCGTTGTTGAGGTTGCTCCGGGGATTTGCTTTTTGCCCATATATTGCCGCCGACAGGAAAATATATAAAAAAATACTTGACGAATGTCGGAGGTTAATGTAAAATTATTTTCAAGGGGGGGAAAAATAATCGAAAGCGAGAAATTGAAACCATGAAAAACATGAACAACATGACCCGTTTTTATCGGCAGATCGCCGCTGCGGCGTTGATCTGCTGTCTTTTGGCGGCGCTGATGCTTCCGGGCTGTAAGGAGGAGGGGCGCGAGGCCGTCCTGCCGCCGATCCGGATGTCCGACCATCCTGCAAACGGAAGCATCGGCGGTCCGTTGGGCTCCCTCAAGGAAGCTGCCGAAGCCTCCGATGCCGTAGCCTGCGTCCGCATTGGCGACTGGCTCGGTGATCATGAGGATAAGGTGACCACAATGTTCGAGGCTGAAGTCACGAGGATCGTAAAGGGTGAGCTGCCGGAAAGGATCGTACTCCATCAGGACGGAACGAGTGAATATACGTACACGAATTATCCTCTCTTTACAGCGGGAAACGAGATGCTTGTGTTGCTGAAAAAGACGCGGCCGCATCCCGGCTACGGTGGGAAAACTTCGGATGACGCTTATTATATTTCCGGCGCCTTCCTGACCGTTTTCGATATCGTCACCCTCGATTCGGGGGAAAGCTACGCGATCCCGCGGCGCGCCCTCGACGATGAATTTTACCCCGAAGAAGTCGATAATTTCGCGTACGATCTGCGGCTGACGGAGAAGGTCTCCGAGGAACTCGTCCGATCCGACGGGATATGGGAGAGGATCGACAGAAGCTTCGACCGTATCTTTTCCCTTGATGAGCTCGCAGAGTCCCTGAAGAGGGGATCGTAACGGTCGGGCTCCCGGCGCAAAAGCGGCTTTCAGGGCGGAAGCCGTTTTCTTTTGCCCATATATTGCCGCCGACCCATTTTTGATGTTGCAAGTTGCACGGACGTTTGATATAATAACTATATCTGCGGGTCTGCGTACGCGGCCCGGAATAATTAAAACAGAGGCGTCAACAAACATGAAAAGGATCGTTTCGATCGTGATCATAGCTGCGCTCGCCGCCGCGCTCTGCGGCTGCGGCTCCAAGCAGGGGGTCATAGTGGATATCAGGACCCCCGAACCCGATTCGGTGATAGTCCCCGTCCCGACGGACGTGCCGGATATCACCCCCGCTCCGACCGCCGCGCCGACCCCCGTCCCGACGGAGGCCCCGCAGACGGAGCAGCCGAGCGACTCCCCCGCGGTGACGGAGGGGATCCCTTCCGGGGATCCGACCCAGAGCGCGGGCACGGAGCCCGATCAGACCGTATTTGACGACGCGGTCTTCATCGGCAACTCCATTTTCGAGGGGCTCTACCGCTTCGGCATAATCACCCACGGCAGGTTCTACACGAAGGTCGGCCTCAACGTCAACTCCGTGATGACCGATCACGCAGAGGGAAGCACCGTCCCCGTGATCGACGAGCTGAAGAACGGCGAAGTCGGCAAGGTGATAATCCTCCTCGGCACGAACGAGCTCGGCTGGCCCAGCTACCCCACTTTCATTCAGAAGTATTCCGACCTGCTCGACGCGGTCTGGCAGCGTCAGCCCGGGGCGAAGGTCTACGTGACGGCCCTCCCGCCCGTGACGAAGAACACCTCCGACACGAGCACCAACGGCATCACCAACTCCAATATAGAGCGGATGAACGGCATGCTCGAGGAGCTCGCCGCGCAGAAGGGCGCGATATTCATCCCCGTGCCCGAGAGCCTCTACGACTCCAACCGCGCCCTGCCGGACGACGCTTCCTCCGACGGGATCCATCTCAATCTCAAGTACGACCGTCTCTGGGCGGATCACATAACGCTCAAGGTCATGGGCGCGATCTGAGGTATGCCCATGAAAACGATAAAACGCGCGGCGGCGCTGCTCATGGCGGCGCTCTGCCTTGCGGGCGCTTTCGCATGCGGCGGAAGCCTGCCCGAGGATCATAAGGAAGGGATGCTCCCGACCGGACTCCCCGCGGATACGCGGGAGCCGGCGGCGGAAACACCGGAGCCGACCGAGCCCGCGGAGGAGACTCCCGCGGCGCCCGTTTTGACGGAGGGGCCGACCGCCGCCCCGACGGAAGCGCCGAAGCCCACTCCCGCCCCGACGGAAGCGCCGAAGCCCACGGCTGAGCCGACGGCAAAACCGACGAAGACTCCGAAGCCCACGGCTGAGCCGACGGCAAAACCGACGAAGACTCCGAAGCCCACGGCCAAGCCCACTTCCACCCCGAAGCCCTCCGGCTCGGGCGATCAGTCCGTATTCGACGACGCGGCCTTCATAGGCAACTCCCTCTTCGAGGGGCTGTGGAAGTTCGGCATAATCACGCACGGCAGGTTCTTCACGAAGGTCGGCCTCAACGTGAACACCGTCATGACGGCGCATATCGAGGGCAGCAGCGTCCCCGTGATCGACGAGCTCAACACGGGCTCCTATGGTAAGGTCATACTCCTCTTCGGCGAGAACGAGATAGGCTGGCCGAGCCAATCCACGTTCATGCGCAGGTACGCGGAGCTGCTCGACGCCATTTGGGAGCGTCAGCCCCACGCTGAGATATACGTCTGCGGGATGCCTCCCGTCACCAAGGCGAGATCCGACAGGAACGAGAACGGCCTCACGAACGAGAATATAGTCCGCACGAACGCCAAATTCAAGCAGATGGCGCAGGAAAAGGGCGCGTACTACATAGGCCTCCCCTCCGCCATGTACGATAACGACGGCGCTCTCCCCGCGGAGGCCTCCTCCGACGGGATCCACCTCAATTTAAAGTATGACCGCATCTGGGCCGAATACATAACCCGGAAGGTCAACGGCAACTGATAACACACGAAAAGGAGAAACAACATGAAGAATTTGAAGCTCATCGTATCCGCCCTGCTCGTTCTGGCGATCGCTTTCGCGCTTGCCGCCTGCACCGGCGCTCCCGCCGCGAAGGACTATGACGTCCGCGCGCTCGCCAAGTCCATAGCCGAGAACTGCACGTTCGAGGACGCCTATATCGAGGAAGCTCCCAACGCGGAGTTCACCCTTCAGAATTTCTATAACGTCGATCCTGCCCTCATAGCGGGGGAGACCGGCGCGAAGGAAGCCGCCGTATACGTCGCTTCCTCCGGCCCCGAGGGAGTCATCTGCTTCAAGGCCGTGGACGAGGCTTCCGCCAACACCGCGATGGAGCTCATCCAGAACCGCATACTCGAGGATATCGAGGGCTATAAGACCTACGGGCCCGAGAAGGTCCCCTTCATGGAGACTGCCGTCAAGATCGTTCGCGGCGCTTACGTCGTGATCGCCATCACCGCAGACAACACCGCCTCCGCCTCCTATATCGAGGGGCTCCTGAAGTAATTTGAAAAGCAAGGATGTAAAAAACAGCGCGCGCCTCGCGCTCATAATCAGCTTCTGCGCCGCGCTCTTCGCGCTGTTCGTGCTGCTGCTCGTACTGCCGAAGCACGCGGGCGAGCTCTCTCCGCTCGAATTCAGGTCCCTGGCCGATTACCCCTTCCGCGGCAAATCCGCCGAGACGATAGCGGGCGAGCTCGTCAAGGGCGAGGCCTCCGCGAACGTCGATTCCTTCCTGGAGGATCATTTCCCCGGCAGGAGCTTCTTCATCGCGCTCAATTCCTATTCGACGCGGCTGACGGGCCGCAACGCCGATCAGGGCGTCGTCCGCGGGAAAAACGGCAGGCTCTTCGACGCGCCGCAGGTCATCGACCTCGACCGCGCCCGCACCAATATAGAGAGGATAGACTCCTTCGCGGCGGAGAACGGGCTCGATTCCTGCATAGTCATCGTGCCCTCGTCGGCGCTCGTATGCACGGGGTCGCTCCCCGCGCTGCACCTCGATTACAACGACGCGGACCTCATATCCTTCGCGCAGGCGAATTCGTCCTCCTACGTGCCCGATCTGCTCGCGCTCTACGGCTCGGACGCCGACCCGGAGCGCCTCTTCTACCGCACGGATCACCATTGGACGATGAGCGGCGCCTATGAGTGCTACAGGCTCATCGCCGAAAAACTCGGGTTGACCCCCGTCGACAGGAGCGGATTCCTCGTGGAGCGATACAATTTCTACGGCAGCTTCTACCGTGAGGCCGGTCTCTGGCTCACCGCGCCCGACGGGCTCGAGATATGGCGCTGCGAGGCGCTCGATTCAATGCCAGTGACGATCGGCCCCGAGGAATTCGCCGAGGAGCATACGGGCGTCTACGATCCCGAGAAGCTCAAGGCGGGCGAGGTCGACCGCTACGCCGCCTACCTCTATTCCAACAACGCCCTCACCGTGATCGAAAACCCCGAAGGCAACGGCGAAACGGCCATTCTCGTGAAGGACAGCTACGGCAATTCCATAGCGCCCCTGCTCGCGATGAATTACAGCCGCATTGTCATGATCGACACGCGCTATTACCGCGGCAAGCTCCCCATGCCCTCGGAGCTCGCGGCGGAGTACGGCGCGACGAAGCTCATAGTCGTGCTGGGGACCGACTCGATGGTCTCCGACATACAGATCTCAACGCTGAGATAAAAAGCGTTTTGCCCCTTCCGCACAAGGTAAAGGGGCTTTGATTTTTTAAGAAGCGTTCTTAGAAACGGAGCGTCGGGCGGGGGGAAGCGCCCCGCCGCGCCTTCGGGAAAACGGCGGGCATAAGCCCCGCGCAGCTATTTACATTTTTCGCGCCGTATGGTAGAATTGCAGCGGCGGGCAGGCCCCCGCGGGCGATCTTCGATCCGGCGGGGAAGCCGGGTTTTTATGGGGCCGTCCCCCGCGGAGGAGCGAAATGGTATTCAAATCCGAAATAATGACCGAAGCCGAGGTGACGAGATCCCTTGCGCGCATAACGCATGAGATAATCGAGCGGGATCACGGCACGGAAAACGTCGTCCTTCTCGGCATAAGGCGGCGCGGGCTGCCGCTGGCGCGTCATATCGCCGCCAATATAGCCCGCTTCGGGGAGTCGCCCGTCCCCGTCGGATTTATAGACGTGACTCTCTATCGGGACGACCTGACCGAAACGACCGATCTGCCCGACGCGGGCGAGACTTTCATCCCCTGCGATATAGGGGGCAAAACGGTCATACTCGTCGACGACGTGATATTCACCGGCCGCACGGCAAGGGCCGCTATCGAGGCGGTCTTCGCACACGGCAGGCCCTCAATGATACAGCTCGCCGTGCTCATTGACCGCGGGCATCGCGAGCTGCCCATCCGCCCGGATTTCGTCGGCAAGAACATACCGACCTCCGGGAGCGAGCTCATCGCCGTCACCGTCCCGGAGATCGACGGCAAGCCCTTCGGAGTCAGACTGTACGAGAGGAAGATTTGAAAAGCTTTTGCTTTCAAATAAAACAATTTGAGGAGGAGAAACAATGAATCTCATCTACAACGTCAAGGATAAGCCCGGGTTCGGTCAGACCCTGGTCTTCGCCTTCCAGCAGCTCCTGGCGATAATGGCCGCGACGATCGCCGTCCCCGCCATAGTCGGCAACGGCATGACTGCCTCCGCCGCTCTCGTCGGCGCGGGTATCGGCACGTTCGTCTATCAGCTCTTCACGAAGTTCCGCAGCCCCGTCTTCCTCGGCTCGTCCTTCGCGTTCCTGAGCTCCATGTTCGCCGCCTTTGCCGGAGCCGCCTCGATGACGCTCGGCTATCTCGGCCTCATAATCGGCGCCTGCTTCGCGGGTCTCGTCTACGTCGTGATCGCTCTCGTCGTCAAGGCCGTCGGCGTCAGGTGGATCGGCAAGCTCATGCCCGCCGTCGTCATCGGGCCGACCGTCGCCATAATCGGCCTCTCGCTTGCGGGCAACGCCGTCGGCGATATGATGAAGGGCGACGTCACCACCATGATCGAGGAGACCGCCGTTCCCGTCGCTTCTCCCTTCATCGCGCTGGTCTGCGCGCTCGTGACGCTCTTCGTCGTCATTCTCTGCTCCACCTACGGCGGCAGAAAGATAAGGCTCATCCCCTTCATCATAGGCATACTCGCGGGCTACGTCGTGGCGCTCGTCTTCACGCTCATCGGCAACGCCAATGATATCGACGCCCTCAAGATAATCGATTTCACCCCGTTCAAGAACCTCGTCGCGGACGGCGTAAAGCTCTCGACGTTCATCTCACTGCCCGATCTCACCGTCATAAAGGCGTGGAACGGCTGGAGCGAGCTCACCCCCGCTTACATCGGCACCGTCGCCGTGGCATACGTGCCCGTCGCGTTCGTCGTATTTGCCGAGCATATAGCCGACCATAAGAACCTTTCCAGCATCATCGGCAAGGATCTGCTTGAGGATCCCGGCCTTGCCAACACCCTCCTCGGCGACGGCGTGGGCTCCTTCGTCGGCGCGATATTCGGCGGCTGCCCCAACACCACCTACGGCGAATCCATCGGCTGCGTCGCCATCACCGGCAACGCTTCCGTCATCTCCATCACCTGCGCGGCGGCTCTTGCCGTGATCGTCGCGTTCATTTCCCCGTTCGTGGCGTTCCTCGATTCCATCCCCGCCTGCGTAATGGGCGGCGTCTGCATGACCCTCTACGGCTTCATCGCCGTTTCCGGTCTGAAGATGCTCCAGCCCGTCGACCTCAACGAGAACCGCAACCTCTTCGTCGCGTCCGTCATACTGATCGCCGGCGTCGGCGGTCTCGCGCTGAACTTCACTCTGAAGGGCGGCCAGACCATCACCGTGACGGAGGTCGCCTGCGCGCTCATCCTCGGCATCATCACCAACCTCATGCTCTCCGGAAAAAAGGAGCGCCCCGGCGAGGAGGAGCCCCAGCAGCTCATAAAGTGATCGCTGCATAACCGCGATCCTTCAATTCCGTCGAACCGCACCCGCGGGTCATACCCCGGTAACTGCAAAAACAAGGACCGATGCAGAGAACTCAACTCCCTGCACCGGTCTTCTATTGTTTATCAAAAGCTCCGACTGCCTGTTGAGAGTCCGCTGTTTTATGCGGCTCCGACCACCTTCCCGACCGTTCTCAGCTCATAGGAATACTTGACGCTTATCGGCGCGTAACCGGGGTTGAGCGCGATGAGCTTCACCCCGTCGACCCTGTCGAGCCGTCGGCAGCAGGCGTCGCCGTTGACTATGAATATGCCGACGTCGCCCGTTTCGAGCTCCGTCACGCTCCGGACGAAGAGCACCTGCCCGTTCCGGTATTCGGGCGACATCGAATCCCCGACCATCCGCACGGCGAAATTCGCGGAGGGCGGGATGCTTTCGGACTCATAGGGCACGAACGCGTCGCTGTCGAGGAATATCCCCGTGCCCTGTGAGGCGGTCATATCGTAGAGCGGGATCGTCCGCTTCTCGCGCGGAGCGGCGGCCCTTGCCGGCTCCTCCGCCTTGTACCTCTCGGATGAGCGTATGAGCCCGATGAGCTCACGCGCAAGCATGACGCCCTCGCGATTGAGCCCCGAATAGGGGCTGTCCATCGCTTCGCCGATGAATTCGCCCGATACGTCCGCCACCCCGTAGAGCCCGCAGAGCAGTATGAACTGCGCCGCGTCCGGGTAGGAGACGTCCGTCTCCCATTTGCTGACCGCCCTGTTCGTGATGGGGGAGAGCCGCTCCGATATGTAAGAGGCGACCTCCTGCTGCGAGAGCCCCGCCGCGCGCCGCAGCGCCGTGAGCTTTCTTCCTATCTTCATGACCGTTTCCGTGCCTTTCCCCTGTTTTTGCGCATTATAGCACGCCTCCCGACGGATTTCAAGCAAAATCCCGAATAATCGCAGAATAAGAGATAACTTGATGAAATCATCCCTTTTAACGCGAATGCTTCCCCACCCTGTCGCTGCCGCACGAACGTCCGACAGCGCTGCACGGAGACTTTCGGACGCGCGTCCGACGGCGTATGGCGGGGGCGGGGTACGGCGCGAGCCGTTCCGCCAAATATTTTACTTCTTTTCGCCGATAGTATTTGAAATCACCCCTTGGCGTATGGTATAATAAAAGATGGAGGTTTTCGGTCATGCTGTATCCATACATCTCCGGCGTGAGGACGCTTTCGGTAATAGGCATGTGCAAGAACGCGGGCAAGACGACCGTGCTCAATTCCCTCATATCCGAATGCGAAGCCCGCGGCGAGATACTCGGCCTCACCTCCATAGGGCGCGACGGCGAACGGAGCGACCTTGTGACCAACACCAAAAAGCCCGAGATATTCGTCCGCGCCGGGGCGATAGTCGCCACGGCGGAGGATCTCCTGCGCGAGGGGGATATCTCGATGGAGATACTCGATTCGACCGGAGTCCCCACCCCGATGGGGGAGATAATAATCGTCCGCGCGACGGCGTCGGGCTTCGTGCAGATAGGGGGCGCTTCCATCACGGCGCATCAGCGGCTCATACGCGATAAGCTCTTCGCCTTCGGATGCGATCGCGTGTTCATCGACGGAGCGATCAGCCGTAAGTCCCTCGGGAACCCATCCCTTGCTGACGCCTCGATATTGAGCTCCGGCGCCTCGTACGACCCGAGCGTCGCCCGCACGGCGGAGGACACCGCCTATTACGCAAGGCTCTTCAGTCTGCCGCAGGTCGGGATGGAGCCGACCTGCCTCCGCTTCACCGCTGAGTCGGAAGGGGAACGCTTCGGCTCCGATGAGCTCGACGGGTTGGCGAAGGTCATCCGCTCGGGCGCTTCGAAGCTCATGCTCCGCGGAGCCGTGACGGACAGCACCGCAAAGGCGCTCCTCGCATACGGGAAGCTCCTCGGGAACACGACCCTTATTGCGGAGGACGCTTCAAGGCTGCTCCTGAAGCCCGACTCGTTCGAAAAGCTCCTGCGCTTTACAAAGGGGTTCGGCGTGCTGAAGGGGACGCGGCTCGCCGCGGTGACGGTGAATCCGTTCTCCGCTTACGGGCTGCATTACGATAAGAACGAATTCAAGGAGAGGGTAGAGTCCGCGCTTCAGGCGGCGGGGCTCGATATACCCGTTTTCGACGTAAAGGATGCTTGATAATTCACAGCTCAATTCGATAGGCTTCCGTTGGGTGACGGAGCATCTGGAGGTAATGACCCCATACGGAGAGGCGCTCGCCCGCCGCCCCCGCTTCTACGTGCGCGGGGAGGAGGGGGAGCTGCTTGCCGAGCAGAGGAACGTCGAGGCGCTCCGCCGCGCCGTTCGCGAGGATACACCCGGAGTCAACGCGCTGATGCGCCTGCTGATGCCGGTGAAGGATATAAGAAGGTCGATAGATTCGCTCAGCCTCCGGACCCTTACCGAGGTGGAACTCTTCGAGATAAAGCGCTTCCTCCTGCAGCTGGAGCTGATAGCCCCGCAGCTTGACGGGATGCGCCTCGGGCTCGAGGGCGTGAGCGTGACTGCGCTCCCCGCGGCGCTCGATCTCATAGACCCGGACGGCATGCGCTCGCCCTCGTTCTTCGTTTCGGACAGGCTCTCGCCCGTGCTCGCTTCCGTCAGGCGCGAGCGCAGGCTCCTTGACGAGCGCATGAAGCGCGAGGGAGCCTCCGACGAACTCATGGCGGAACGCACGCGCCTTGCCGCCGCCGAGGATGAGGAGAACGCCCGCGTCCGCACGGAGCTCTGCGGAAGGCTCCGCGCATACCGCGAAAGGCTGCTTCAAAACGCCGATTCTGTCGGCAGGCTCGATCTCGCCCTCGGGAAGGCCCGCCTGGCCGAAAAGTACGGCGCGGTGACGCCGAAGCTGAGCGGGAGCGAATTCCGCATGAGAGGGATGACCAACCCGAAATTCGCCGAATCCCTTGAGGAAAAGGGCAGGTCGTTCGTGCCCGTTTCGCTGGAGCTTAAAAGGGGAGCCGTCGTCATCACCGGCGCGAACATGGGCGGCAAATCCATCGCAATAAAGACACTCGCTTTGAACGCCTGCCTCGCTATGAGCGGCTTTGCGGTATTCGCGGAGGAAGCGGAGCTCCCGTTCCTCGACGGCGTCAGCCTCCTCAGCGAGGACAGGGAGGACGCGATGAGCGGGCTTTCAAGCTTCGGCGGCGAGATGAAGGCCTTCGATTCGATACTCCGCGAGACTGAAACGGAGCTGTGCTCGCTCGTTATGCTCGACGAATTCGCAAGGGGCACCAACCCGCATGAGGGCGCGGCGCTGGTAAGAGCGGCCGCAAAGCTCTTCAACGCGCGGGTGAATACGTTCGCCGTGATAGCCACCCATTTCGACGGCGTCGCGTCGCTCGGCCGCCTTCATTATCAGGTGGCGGGTCTCAGGAACGCGGACGTGCGCTCCATCCGTTCGAGGATAAGCGCGGGCGGCCCGGACACGCTCGCCGAATTCATGGATTACGGGCTCTACCCCGTAGCCCCCGATGAGGATCCCCCGCGCGACGCGGTGACCATAATACACGCTCTCGGAGTGAGCTCCGAGTTTACCGAACTGATCGACGTCTGAAAAAACGGAGGTAATAAATGTATCAGATAAAGCTTTACAACACGGCGACGCGCACTGTCGAGCCCGTTGAGACTCACGAGCCCGGCAAGCTCACCTTCTACACCTGCGGGCCCACGGTCTACCACTACGCGCATATAGGCAATCTGCGTACCTATATAATGGAGGACGTCCTCCAGAAGCTCTTCGAGCTCGCGGGTTACGAGGTAAAGCGCGCGATGAACATAACCGACGTCGGCCACCTTACGAGCGACGCCGACACCGGCGCCGACAAGATGCTCGAGGGCGCAAAGCGCGAGGGCAAGACCGCCATGGAGATCGCCGATTTCTACACCAAGGCCTTCTTCGCCGACTGTGAGAAGCTCAACATCAAAAAGCCGGAGATCGTCGTCCCCGCGACGGACTGCATCAAGGAATTCATCGACCTCATACAGGTGCTCTTCGATAAGGGCTTCGCCTATATGGCGGGCGGCAACGTCTACTTCGATACCTCCAAGGCGAAGGATTATTACCGCCTCACCGGGCATAACGCGGAGGATCTCATGGTCGGCGTGCGCGACGACGTCACCGAGGACGCCAACAAGCGGAACAGGTCCGACTTCGTACTCTGGTTCACCACCTCGAAATTCGGCGAGCAGGAGCTCCGCTGGGATTCCCCCTGGGGCTACGGCTACCCCGGCTGGCATATAGAGTGCTCCGCCATAAGCATGAAGTACCTCGGCGAATACCTCGATATCCACGCGGGCGGAGTCGACAACATATTCCCCCACCATACGAACGAGATCGCGCAGTCGGAAGCGGCTCTCGGGCATGAATGGTGCCGCCATTGGTTCCATCCCAGGCACCTCAATGACAAATCGGGCAAGATGTCGAAGTCGAAGGGCGGCATTCTCACCGTCTCCGTTCTCGAGGAGAAGGGCTACGACCCGCTCGCCTACCGCTTCTTCTGCCTGCAGAGCCACTACATGAAGCAGCTCGTATTCAGCTACGAGACGCTCGACAACGCATCCGCCGCATACGCGAAGCTCCTCTCGAGGGTCGCCGCGATCAAGGCCGCCGCCGAAAAGGAGGGCGGCGCGGCGGATCCCGAAAAGGTCAATGAATATAAAGAAAAATTCATTGAGACCGTCGGGAACGACCTCAATACCTCGCTCGGGATCACCCTGCTTTACGAAGTGCTGAAGGCCGATCTTAACGCCGCGACCAAGCTCGAAATAATCGCCCTTTACGATTCCGTGCTCTCCCTCGGCCTCATAAGGGAGGAAGCGGCAACGCCGCCCGCGGACGACACGGCTCATCTCGAGGCGCTCCTCGTAAAGCGCGCCGAGGCGAAGAAGAACAGGGATTGGGCGACCGCCGACGCCATCCGCGACGAGGTCAAGGCCGCGGGCTACATGATAGTCGACACGCCCGAAGGCGCGAAGCTGAAGAAGCTCTGAGCCGCCCCGAACGGATCCGAAAACAAAGCTTCGGCAGCCGGTCACGGCCGCCGAGACCATAACAAAGATATCCCGAAAAGGAGAAACAAACATGAAACGCATTCGCAAGATCTCCCTGCTGATTATGGCGCTCCTGCTCTGCCTCACGCTCTGCGGAGCCGCATTTGCCGCCGAAGCCCCGACGGAGGCTCCCGCCGGGACCGACGAAGCCTCCGTGACGGAGACCGCCGTGACGGAGACCGCCGTGACGGAGACCGCCGCCGCGCAGACGAACGGCCGTCAGATAGTCCTCGTCCCCTATGACGAGAACGGCAATATAGTCGGCGGCACCGGGCTTGCCGGCTGCACCGGGGGGGCGACCCTCTTCGTCAACCACAAGTACCGCGTCGTCGCCTGCTACTATGAGCAGGCCAACAACAAGATCGTCGAGACGAGCGACAAGCTCCTCATCGACGTCGAGTGCGACGCGCCCGCCCTCTCCTATGAGGGGAACGTCATCAACATCGAGCCCGCTCCCGACGCGTTCAGCTTCACCGTCCGCATTGCGGATCCCAGCGCCGAGGGCGGCGAGGTCAAGTACACGGCGCAGGTCACCCGCTTCAATTTCAGCATCATTGAGCTGCTCATCGCGGGCGTCGGCATTTACCTCATAGTCAACGCCATCCGCGGAAAGAGCAATACGTTCAGCGACGAGTTCATCAAGGATGAGAAAAAGCCCCTCTTCCGCAAGCTCGCCCTGCTGGCCGGCATACTCTCGGGGCTCGCGCTCATAGCCGCCGCCGTTCTCTCCATCTGCTTCAGCTATCTCGAGTGGACGACCGTCGCCAGGTACGTCTGCCTCGGCCTCGCGTTCGTACTGCTCATAGGCATAGCCGTCGTCAACAGCCTCTTCACCGATAAGCAGAAGCGCGACAAGGCCGAGAGCTCCAAGTACGGCAAGGCGCCCAGCTCCGCCGCGTTCGAGTTCGACGGCACCGAGCCCACCCTCGACGAGGTCCTCGCCGACATCGACAAGGAGCAGAAGGACTCCGGCAGCAACTGAGATGGAAACCGAAAAAAAGACTTCGTGGATCTCACGGTACGCTAAAAGGTACTTCATCGACGCCCTCGGCGCGATGGCAAAGGGCCTGTTTGCGACGCTCCTCATAGGCACCATATTCGGCGCGATAGCTACCCTGCTGACCCTCCCCATAAAGGAGCTCTATGAGAACGTCACAGCCGCAGGCTCCGCGCCGGAGGCGATACGCCGGATGCTCTCCGAAGCCGGCTTCGGGGCGGCCCTGCTCTATCATATCGTCGCCTTCTTGAAGGCGATAGTCGCCGTCGCCCAGAACGGGCACGTCGTCGGCGCGGCGATCGGTATCGCCATCGCCCACGGCATGAAGGTATCGCCGCTCGCGATATTCTCCGCCGCCGTTACGGGCGCCGTGGGCTATACCTCCGGCGCGGGCGGAGCGGGCCCCGTCGGGGCGTATATCGCCGCCATCGTCGGCGCGGAGCTCGGCAACCTCGTTTCGGGCAAGACGAAGGTGGATATCCTCGTCGTGCCCGCGGTCTCGATACTGACGGGCGGCCTCGTAGGGTACCTGCTCGGTGCTCCTCTCGGCGCGTTCATGCGCTGGCTGGGCGGCGTCATCGGCCTTGCGACATACATGAGCCCCATACCCATGGGCATAATAATCTCGGTCGTGATCGGCCTTATACTGACGGCTCCCATTTCGAGCGCGGCGATATGCTCCATGATATTCGTCGTCACCGCCGAGATGGACGCCAACACGAGCCACGGCCTCATGCTCGCGGCGGGCGCGGCTACGGTCGGCTGCTGCTGCCAGATGGTCGGCTTCGCCGTCGCCTCCTTCCGTGAGAACCGCTGGGGCGGCCTCGTCAGCCAGGGGATCGGCACCTCCATGCTGCAGGTCCCCAACATAATGCGGCACCCCGCGATACTCATCCCGCCAACGCTCGCGGCGGCGATACTCGGCCCCATCTCGACGACGCTCCTGCCCATGTTCAACACGGGCATCAACGCCGGCATGGGCACCTGCGGCTTCGTCGGGCAGATAGGCACCTACATAACCATGCTCGGCATGGGCGAGGGGTGGCTTTCCATCACGCTGAAGGTGCTTGCGCTGCACATCGTGCTCCCCGCGGCGATATCCTTCGGCATATCCGAACTGTTAAGGAAGATCGGCCTCATCAAAAAGGGCGATCAGCTTCTCGATTGATCACATGGATTTTACTGTAAACACGGCCAGATTCATAACGAGCGCGGGTCTTGGCAGCGAGCTTCCCGAGCCGAAGTGCGCGGAGATAGCCGTCGTCGGCAAATCGAACGTCGGCAAATCATCGCTCATCAATTCCCTTTGCGGCAGGAACAAGCTCGCCAAGACCTCCTCAAAGCCCGGCAAAACGCGGCTGATCAATTACTTCCTCCTCAATGAGGAGTTCTACCTTGTCGATCTTCCCGGCTACGGCTATGCCGCCGCCCCGAAGGAAGAGCAGGCGAAGTGGGGCAGGCTCATGGAGGGGTATCTTTCCTCCGGCCGCGTCAGCCATATCTGCATGCTCATAGACGTCCGCCATGAGCCCACCGCGCTCGACAGGCAGATGTTCGGCTACATAATCTACTACGGCATCCCCTACACGCTCATAGCGACGAAGGCGGATAAGCTCGCAAAGACGAAGCGCCGCCAGGCGGCCAACGCCGCGGCAAAGCTGCTTGGCGCTCCGCCCTACGCAATAGCGTGGTCGTCCGAAACGGGCGAAGGCAGGCGGGAGCTCCTCCAAAGGATCGAAGCGGTCGTCCATCCGGAGGCCGGAGTCGACCCGGAGGCGGCAGAATAATATTTTTTCAAACCCTATTGACATACAGCGGATAGATGCGCATAATAAGTATCGATATCGGGGAGGCTTAATGCCGAACCATGATCCGGAGGAATCGTTATGGGTCTGAGGAAATGTCCCAGGTGTGAACTTAATTATATTAAGGATGACGAGAAGCTCTGCAACGTGTGCAGGCGCTCCGCGAAGCTCTCCGACGAAAGCGAGGAGGAGACCGTCTGTATCGAGTGCGGCGAGCACCCCGCCTTAAAGGGCAAGGAGCTGTGCGCCGAGTGCTACCGCGAGAGCATCCGTCTGAGGAACCGCACAAAGTCAAAGGGCGGCGCTCTGGAGTATGAGGACGTCGACGTCGTCACGGACGTCACGCTTCCCGATGAGGAGATCCCGATGGGCACCCTGCCCGATGAGATCGACGTCGATTTCGGCGACGAGCCCGCGCCCGAGCCTCCCAAGGAGGAGGGTGAGATCGAATTCACGAAGGGCCTCTCCCTTGAGCAGATGGAGGAGGACGAGGGCAACGAGCCCGACGACGATGACGAGATAGACGAGGGCTTCACCCCCGCGAAAAGGAAACACCGCTGAAAGTGATTATATGAATCTTTATGCCATAGCCGATTTGCATCTGCGACCGCAGGGAGCCGCGCGGGTCAGCGCGTCCGCGGCGCGACAGCCGCGGGATCTCGATAATAAGAGCAGGTCGAACCGCTCCGCGAGACATATCGCATTAGGTAAAGAGGTATGGTGTTTTGAAGCGGGCAAGCTGGATGTGATGGAGCCCCTTGATTAAAAACAAAAAAAGGAAAAGCAAATAATGAATCTCTATGCCATAGCCGATTTGCATCTCGACGGCGGCGCGGGCAAGCCCATGGATGTTTTCGGTCCCCACTGGGCGGGTCACAGCGAACGCATATTCGGCTCATGGCGGGAGACCGTCGGCGAGGACGACTGCGTCCTCATCCCCGGCGATATCTCCTGGGCGATGCGCTTTGCGGACGCGCTGCCCGATCTTATGGCAATTTCGGAGCTCCCCGGTAAGAAGGTGCTGCTGCGCGGCAACCATGATTACTGGTGGAGCTCCTTGTCGCGCATGAGGGAGGCCCTGCCCGGGGGGATGTTCCTCATACAGAACGACGCCGTCGATATGGGCCCGTTCGTCGTCTGCGGGTCGAGGGGGTGGCTTCTGCCCTCCGATTCGGATTTCTCCGCCGACGACAGGAGGATCTACGAGCGCGAGCTCATCAGGCTGGAGCTCTCGCTTTCCGCCGCGAAGCGCCTCGCGGAAAGGGACGGGGCCTCGAAGCCCGTCATAGCTATGCTCCACTTCCCGCCCGTCATGCGGGACGCCAACCCCACCGGCTTTACCTCTCTCTTGG
Organism: Clostridia bacterium; assembly: GCA_017509785.1. Taxonomy (GTDB): domain Bacteria; phylum Bacillota; class Clostridia; order Christensenellales; family CAG-138; genus UBA3857. The sequence continues at coordinate 11,646 of JAFWOT010000010.1, read as the reverse complement.
AAAAGTACGGCGTTTCCCGCTGCCTCTACGGGCATCTGCACGGGAGCATTGCCTGGGCGGTCGGCTTCAAGGGCGAACTGAACGGGGTGGATTACGATCTCTGCTCGGCTGATTCACTGGGGTTCGCGCCGAAGCTTGTAGAAAAAAGTGAATTTCCAGAGTAACCTTCAATGTTGAAATCGCCATTGGATTTCACTCTTAGAAAAATAATTGAAATTTTTTTAAATAATTGCTTGACTATTCTAAAATAAGACTGTATAATACAGGTATATCAAACAAAAGGAGAAAGATTTGTATGTTTAAGCGTGTTATGAGTCTTGTTATGTCAATTGTTTTTTCGATGATGGTGATGATGGGTAGCTACATTGATACCTCAGCTAACTCAACGATTAGCGAATCGCTAAAGAAGGTTGTCGAGCTTAAAATGAAGGATAGGGGCATCTGGTTAGAGGAGTGCTCTTTTTATCCTCTTTATAACGAAAACGACGAGCTCGGGTTTGTTATGAGTGTGACTGAAACAGACTATTTGATTTACTGTATGGATAACGACCTTGTCTGTGAGTGGGGAGAGGGAAATCCATACTCAGATTATCTCGATGAGAAAAAGTACTACGGAGGCCCATTGTGTTATTTCATTGGAGGTGGAGAAAACAGCCTAAAAAAAGAGGGGCGATTTTTCAATATTTGCAATGGCAGATACCAGTCTAATATAGACGTTATGAAAAATAACGAATTTATGGCTGATACAAATGAGAGCGTACGTGCTTTTGATACATATTATCTGGAAAACAACTACAATTATATACGCAGGAGATCCTTTGGGTATAATGATGACGGTACTTGTTCTGCAGTAGCTTGCGGAATTGCGTTGAACTATATTAAACGACAATTCAATTTGTTCGTAGTTACGAATCTCCAATCTTCCGAGTTACTTAATGATGGCATACCAACAAGTAGTCAGTCGGGTCAGAATTACATTGCTGGTCATTATCCTGCTGCCTATAATTTACATCATCGTTTAGTTGATGATTACAACATGGGAACAGCAAGCTATGCTAGCGGTATAGTGAATCCGTTGAACAACTACCTTCAGTTTATGATACCAAATGCAAGCGACAGACCGACCGTATCATACACGTTGTTTCCAAACTACAACACGATAAAAAATAACATTACTGCAAACAGGCCTGTGCTTATCACGTCGACTATTGCCGGTGATTACAGTTGGCATACAATGGTTGTTTACGGGTGCAGAACTAATAGCGATAACTCGAAAGAGTTGCTAGTACATACGGGTTGGTATGGCGGCGGAATGATGCTTTCGATGGCACAGAATAAATATTATCATAAAACCCTGTGGCTCCCCTATTCATATGCTACATATGGATACTATTTCACAATACCGAACAGTTAAGAAAGGAGAACACATGAAAAAAGCATTGCTGATTATCATTGCGGTTATTTCTGCCGTGTTCGTTTTCGGCTGCGCCGCCCCGACCGCCGAGATAAAGGACTCCGAGAAGGAGACGGTGGCCGAAAAGATGCGGGTCCGCGATTTGGAAGCGGAGCCGATGAGATTCGACGTCGTTTACGACGTGAAGGACGTTCCGCGGTACATACTCTGCGTATCCCCGAAGGGCTACGTGATGTATGACCGCACGAAGGATCTCGTCGCGGAAACGAGCACCGGCGATCCCTTCGCCGATTATCCGGACGCGAAGAAGTATTTTACGAACATCGCAACCTACGTCGTATATGACGAGGCTTCCCCCGAAGCGCCCTACATGAATATCTACACGGGCCTTCACGGCGCCTCGCCGGAGGACGTTCCGAACTGGAAGTGGACCGAGGACTGACCGAAGGGGCTTCCGATCTCTTATAACCGGTATGAGCAAAATCGAAAAACTCCTCCTCGACAGGGACTTTCAATACTACCCGCCCTTCTTTTACAGGCACGAGCTCTCGCTTCGCTGCGAGCTCTCGATGGGCTCAAAGCGCTCGGCGCTCAAAAGGGCGAGGGAAATATTCGCCCTGCTCTTTGACGGCCGCCCGGACGCGATCGCCTTCAACTACCGGCTGACCGATCTTTCGGAGAGCGGCGGCCCGGCGTGGGAGGAGTTCGGCTTCCCCGGCGAGGCGGAGAGCGTTCACGCGGGGTACCTCAAAGACGTCACACGGATGACGCGCTTTCTCCTCGACAATCAGCTCAGGTACCGGCATGATGTTCTGCGCGGCACGCGGTCCGCGCTCGGGATCGGGGACGGGTGCGTGCTCAATAACCGCGTTATCTGCTATTCAGACGGGCGCGGCTTCGATAACGAAAAGCTGATAAAGCTCTGCGTCGACGACCGCTTCAACCCCGATATAGGCTTCGTTTCGTTTGAGAACGAGTGCGTGCTGCTCATCTACGACGACCGCGGGTGTGACGCGGTGTTCGCGGATAAAGCCAAATTCCTCGAATTCTACCCGAAGCTGGAGCCGTATTTTCTCGGCTATGACCGCGCTCTAATGGAGGAGCGCCGCGCAAAAGCTTAAAACAATAACCAATGGGGACGGTTCTCCGTGGTGAGTGAATGCCTTTCAATGCGGTTTGATTAAAAGCACTCACCACTTAGAACCGTCCCCATTGGTTAGTTAAATCCTTTTATTCCCCGACGTCCATCAGCGTGCCGATGAAGAACGGCAGGTTCGTTTCGCAGTCGATGAGCATATAGACGAAGGGGCGGTCGAGATAGACCTCATACGGCTCGGCGATGGGATCCGCCTCGGTCGGCATCTGGATGCCCGTCGCGGCTGAGGCTTTCGTCCCGTGCTCGTCGACGAGGATCTTGGCCGTATGCGTCACGCTGCCTATGAAAAGCCCCGGGTATATGCCGGAAAAGTCCGCCGAGGAGCCGAACGCGTCCTTCATGCCCATTGCGGTGAGAGCGTCCTTCAGTTCGCAGCTGAATTCGATCTCGAACTTCGGGATCGAGGTGTTCACCTCGACGCCCTTCTTCGGATCCTCCAGCATCGAGATGAGCGTATCCGCGTCAAGCGAGCGAAGCAGCTCCTCGATGCTCACTCCCTTATCCGGCAGAAGCGCGGCAAACGCATAGCGCCCGCCCTTATACGGCTTTATAAAGCCCGTCGCGTTCCCGCATTCGAGGTATACGCTTTCCTCGCTGTACATGAAGTCGACTTTCCTTGATACGCCGTTTTCAAGCGTGAACTCGTCCTCTCTGACCTGCTCGCGGGTATAGGGATCCTCCCATTTTGCGTCGAATGCGACGGCGTTCACGATAAAGAGCAGCGTGTCGGGGTCGATCGCGTTGAGAAATTTCGGTATCATCCCGTGCGTATGGTCCTTGACCCAGCGGTTGATCTCGTCGCAGGTGGTATCGTCAAAGGCGGACTTATAAAGCCCCGCGCCGTAATTATCGGCGTTGAGCTGAAGGAACTCCCTTTTGACGTCAAAGCCCCCGCTGTCGCGGAACCAGATGGCGTTTGCGCTGTTGAGCTGGCCGGAGGCTTCCGGATAGAGGCGGAAATATTCGTTGAGCTTCTCTATGCTCATGCCGAAAACGGCTTCCATCTCGTCGAGCGTGTTTCCCCTTGCGCCGTTGGCGGTCATCGCCAGCGCGCTCAGCACCGAGAGAGGAGCGACGAGCGTGTTTTCATTCCCGGTATGCGCGGCGCCGATGAGGTCGAGCGCGAACCCGACGGCGCTTTTACGGCTTTCGGGATCCAATTCGCCGCTTTCGCGCTTTGCGGGGGTGAATCCGAGCATCAGGTCGGTCCCGTAAGGGGCCCTCGTGCAGGCGGCGCAGCCCAGCGCCAATGCTCCGAGTATAAGCCACACGGCGAGCGATTTTACTGTCCTTGCGAGTTTCATGCGGTGCTCCTTTCTTTTACTTACCAATGGGGACGGTTCTAAGTGGTGAGTGTTTATCAAACGTGGTCGAAAGCCCTTTACTCACCATTTAGAACCGTCCCCATTGGTTAGTTGATTTTGTTTATTCCCCGACGTCCATCAGCGTGCCGATGAAGAACGGCAGGTTCGTTTCGCAGTCTATGAGCATATAGACGAAGGGGCGGTCGAGGACGACCGTGTGCTCCGTCAGCATGGCGGATTCGTCGCTGATCTCCACCGCGGTCGCGGCGCCCGCGCGGGTGCCCTTCTCGTCGACGGAGATGAACGTCTTATGTATCACGCGGGAGACGTAGAGGTTCCCGGCCGTTGAGGAGCCGAGGCCCGAAAGATCCGCCAGCTCGGAAATGAAAGCGTCGGGCATCCCCATCTCCGTGAGCGCCTCGGAGAGTTCGGCCGAGTATTCCGTCTCGAACTTGGGTATGGCGGTCACGACGGTCTCGGGCTGCGCGCCGTTCAAAACCTCCATCAGCTTCGCCCCGTCGAGGGAGGCCAAAAGCTCATTCACGCTCACGCCCTCGTTCGGCAGGAGCGCGGCAAACGCGTACTTCCCCTCGGAGTAGAACTTCATGAAGCCCTCGGCATTGCCTGCGTTAAGGTAGGTGTATTCATCCCCGTGCATGAATTCGGCTTCGCGCTTCGTGCCGTCCTCAAGGGTGAACTCCCCCTTCCAGACCTCGTTGCTCTTGTAGATCCTGTCCCACTCGGCGTCGAAAGCGAGCGCGTTTATAAGGTACATGACGGCGGCGGGAGGTATCTTGTCGAGTATCTTCGGGATCATCCCGTCCGTATTCTTTTCCACCCAGCCGTTTATATCCTGCAGGGTACTCTCGTCAAAGGGCGCCTTATAGATATCCGCGCCGAATACGTCCGCGTTCGTTTGGAGGAAGTCCCCGTTCACGGTGAAGCGCTCGTCATTTGTGAACCAGATGGAATTTGCGAGCTGCAGCTTCGATTTTTCCATGCTCGGGAGCATGGAGATATAGCTCCGGTAGAAGGCGTTCAGCTCCTCGCGCGTCATGCCGAGGACGCTCTCCATCTGGGCGAGAGTCTCGCCCTCCGCGCCGTTTGCCGTCATCGAGAGCGCGCAGAGCACGGAGAGGGGGGAGACGAGCGTGTTTTCCCCCTCGGCGGCGCAGGCCTTGAAGAGCCTAACGGCGAAATCCGCGTAGCGGGCGGCGTCGGTATCGGCGGGCTTTTCGGGCTCGCCGAGCTCACGGGCGGTTATCCCCGCCATGAGGTTCACGGCAGATACCGGCTGAAACGGAAGGTTCCCGGTCTTTTCGGTGGGCTCGGCGGAGGGCTCCGCAGAGGGCTCCGCGGAGGGCTCCGCGGAGGACGCATCCGTATTCACGGGCTTGGGGTCGACCGGCGTCTTCCCGCAGGCGGCAAGCAGCGCCATAGAGCCCAGAAGAAGTATGCATACAGCGGTTTTGATGATGCGTTTCATAATATCCCTTTCCCGGCTTTTTCGCCGAAAGAATGATCTGTTCCTTTAATCCCGTCCGAGCAGCTCGTTCATGCGCGCCAGCTGTACGGCGGTGAGCGGGTGATCGACCTCGGTCGACTCGTTTTTGAGGACGCCCTCCGCAAGCAGCCATCGCTCCGCGCCCTCGGGAGTCGTGATCTCGATGATGAGCCTTCGCTGATCCCATTCGTGCAGTTCGGGGATGCTCTCGTCCACATGCGATCCCCCTTCGGCGATCTCGCCGATGAGCGCCGCGAGCGCTTCCGCGTCCCCGGAGAAGGGGAGGCTTTCCCCCGTGGAGGCGTCAGTTACGCTGACCGAGAGGGTGAAGGATACGCCGTCGACAGTCTCGAGCCCGTCGGACTCATCCTGCGGAGCGATAGTGACCTGCGCCGACTCGGGGCTTTCCCCATCCTGCGGGACGGCTTGCGGAGCCATACCGGCGCTCCCCCTGAGCACCGCGGGGAGCAGGAACGCGATCGCCAGCGCTGCCGCGGCCGTCGGTACGCCGAGCTTTATCGCCCGCGCCCTTGCCGCCCTTCGGGCGGCGTTCTTTTCATCTATGCGGCGAAGCACCTCCGCCGTGTATTCGCTCATTTCCCTCATGCCTTTTTCCTCCGCCCGGCGGGGGCTTCTTCCTTCGCGCCGAGCTGCCCGCGGAGCTTTTCTTTCGCCCTTGAAAGAAGGTTATCGATCTGCTTGCGCGTTTTGCCCATTACGCGGGCCGTTTCCTCATAGGTCATCCGCTCGAAGTAAACGAGCCGCACGGCGGTGCGCTGTTCCCCGGGCAGGGAGCGGAGCGCCTCGTTCAGCTCGCGGCTGCGCTCGTCCTCCAGGACCCGGCTTTCAAGATCCGCCCGCTCGTCCGCGATCCGCTCCGCCTCCTCAAGCGGGGCCTCGGCGCGGGTCCTCCTGCGGCGGAGCCGGTCTATCGCGCGGCTCTTGCCCAGCATGAAGAGGTAGGTTTTAAGCGAGGATCTGAAATTATAGCGGCGCTTTACAAACAGGTCGCTCATGACGTCCATTGCGATATCCTCCGCCTCGTGCACGTCATGCACGTACCCGTCGATGAAGAAGACGAGGTTGAGAAACGACCTCTCCATTATTTCGGCGACCGCGCTCTCGTCGCCTTCAAGGAAACGGCGGTAGCTGCAGGCGCCGTCGTCCATGACCTTCCTCACTTTTTCCTCCCGCGCGGGGCCGCGTCCGACCCCTTCGCTTCTTATACGAATGACAGGACCGAAATCCTTATGTGAATTTTAATATATTTTCAAACCGAAGTCAACCCCGGTACGAAGCATAAAAAGGGAGCGGCTTGTATCCAAACCGCCCCCTTTGTGGGTCTCGATCGATTTACTTGTTCTTCGCGGCCTGAGCGGCGACTTCCTCGGCGAAGTTGTCTTCGCGCTTCTGGAGGCCTTCGCCCATCTCGTAGCGGACGAACTTCTTAACGGTGAAGCGGCCGTTGATCATGTCGCGGACGGACTGATCGGGATTCTTTACGAAGGGCTGCTCAAGCAGGCAGACCTCCTTGTAGTACTTCTCGATGCGGCCTTCGACCATCTTCTCGATGATGGCGGCGGGCTTGGGCTTCGGCTCGTTGAGGGCCTGGGCACGGAGGACCTCGCGCTCATGATCGAGCTCGGCCTGGTTGCAGTCGTCCTTGTCGATGCAGGTGGGCCTTGCGGCTGCGATCTGCATGGCGACGTCGTGAACGGCGGCGGCATCTTCCTTGCAGCAGACCTGGAGCAGAACGCCGATCTTGCCGCCCATGTGGACGTAGCTGTCGCAGACGCCCTCGATGCGCTCGAAGCGGCGGATGGTGATCTTCTCGCCGATCTTGGCAACGGAGGTGTTGATGAGGTTCTCGATGGTCATGTTCTCATCGAAAGCGTAGGTCTGACCCATGAGCTCCTCAACGGAGGCGGGAGCCTTCTTCGCGATGTGCTTCGCGATATTGGCAACGAGCTCCTTGAAGGCGTCGGTCTTGGCAACGAAGTCGGTCTCGCAGTTGACCTCGACGATAACGCCGACCTTGCACTCGTCGCAGACGAAGCAGTCAACGATACCCTCGGCGGCAATGCGCAGGGCCTTCTTCGCGGAGGCGGCAAGGCTCTTCTCACGCAGATAGTCGAGAGCCTTCTCCATATCGCCGTCGCACTCCTTGAGCGCCTTCTTGCAATCCATCATGCCGGCGCCGGAGCGCTCGCGCAGAGTCATAACGTCTTTAGCGGTGAATTCCATAGTATTTTCCTCCCTTGGGTTAAGATTCGGTTTGGGATCAGAAATTATCCTCTTCCTCGGCCTTGTCGATGGTGACGTCCACGGCGTGGTCGGTCATCTGCTCGCCCTGCTTGCCTTCGAGGACGGCGTCCGCGATCTTGGAGGCGATGAGCTTGACGGCGCGGATGGCGTCGTCGTTGCCGGGGATGACGTAGTCGACGTCATCGGGATCGCAGTTCGTGTCGACGATGGCGACGATGGGGATATTCAGGCAGCGAGCTTCCTGAACGGCAATGTGCTCCTTGCGGGGATCCACAACGAACATGCAGCTGGGGAGCTTCTTCATCTCCTTGATGCCGCCGAGGTTCTTCTCGAGCTTATCCTGGATGTACTTGAGCTTAACGACTTCCTTCTTGGGCAGAAGGTCGAAATCGCCGTTCTCCTCCATGCGCTCGATCTCGCGGAGCTTCGCGATACGGCTCTGGATGGTCTTGAAGTTGGTGAGAAGGCCGCCCAGCCAACGCTGGTTGACGTAGAACATCTCGCAGCGCTTTGCTTCCTGCTCGATGCTCTCCTGAGCCTGCTTCTTGGTGCCGACGAAAAGAACGGTGCCGTTATCCATGGCAACGTCGCGGACGAAGTTGTAGGCCTCGTCGATCTTTTTGACGGTCTTCTGAAGGTCGATGATGTAGATGCCGTTGCGCTCGGTGAAGATATACTCGCGCATCTTGGGGTTCCAGCGACGGGTCTGGTGACCGAAATGGACGCCCGCCTCGAGGAGCTGCTTCATAGAAATGACTGACATAAAAATAACCTCCCGTTAATTTATTCCTCCCCGCGCTTCAACCCCAAGGGTACCGCTTTTTTGCGGACGGGCCCTTGAGTCCACACGGGTGAGTTTTATGCCATCAAATATTTTACCATACAAATTTGCCCCGCGCAATAGGGGTTTTTGCGGTTTCTGCTATATATTTCGGAGATCGGGCGTCCGGGACACGCTAATATATTTTCCGACGTTTCCGCAGCCGCCGCAGCGCCCGCGAACGACGGACGCCTTCGGGCTTTCGTCGGGCTGTCAAAACGGTGCGGAGCGCCCTGATTCTTTTTTTCATATATGGACAATTGCTCCGTTATATGATATAATCATACAAACGTCCGGGTCAGGACGAAAACAGAAAAGGAGAAGAAAAATGAAAGGATCCCTCAAGAAGCTGATCGCGTTCTTAATGGCCGCGGTCATGGTCGTAGGTCTGGTCCCCGTCATGGCCATGGCGGAGATCGTCAAGGACGCTATCGACTCCGCAATGCCGCTCAAGACCGGCTATATCCATTCGGATATGCACGGTGCGCGCGCGGTTTCCACCGCATACGAGCGCGGCGACATGGACACGTATTACGAGCTCACCGGGAAGACCCGTGATACCCTCCCCTCCACATATGACAGCCGTAACTACAATTACGTTACCCCCGTCAAGGACCAGAACCCCTACGGCTCCTGCTGGGCGCACGCCGCGATGGCCTGCGTGGAGAGCTACATGATCAAGTTCGGCGTTCCCGTCGGCACCGGCTCCGCCGCCACGACGAACGTCAACCTTTCCGAGACGCAGCACTGCTTCTTCAACTATACCACCTCCTATGACGCCGAGGGCATGCTCACCGGCGACAAGACCACCGTCACCGCTTCCGACGCCAAAAACGGCCTCAACTGCGGCGGCAACGGCGAGATGTCCGCTTACACCCTCCAGCGCTGGACGGGCGCCGCGAGCGAGACCACTTCCGCTCTTGCTTACAGCAAGGCGAGCACGGTAGCTTCCTCCGGCCTCAACAGCCAGTACGCCTACGGCTCCAACGTGACCCACGTTCAGAATTCCGAGTGGATCCCCGCCACCGATATCGAGGGCGTCAAGAACGCCATAATGAAGTACGGCGCCGGCAACATCAGCTACTATGCCGGCAGCAGCTATTCTACCTACACCTACACCTATCAGTGCACCATCGACACCACCAGCCAGGACAGCTCCTCCCATAAGTGGGCGAACCACGCCATCACGCTTGTCGGCTGGGACGACACCATCGCCGCTTCGAGCTTCTCCCCCAACAAGCCCTCAAGCCCCGGCGCATGGCTGTGCAAGAACAGCTGGGGCACCGACTACTTCAACAACGGCTATATGTACATCTCCTACGAGGACACCTCCGTTCTCGAGGGTTACATCTACTTCTACGACGCGGAAGCCATCGACAACTACGATCATAACTATCAGTACGACGGCACCTGCAACCCCGTTTGCTACGGCAAGGGCTGGCCTTCCAGCGCCGATTACTACGTAGGCTTTGCCAACAACACCCAGGTCGCCAACGTCTTCACCGCGAAGGGCTCCGAGATGCTCCGCGCCATCGCGTTCTGTAGCTGGGACGAGGCCATGACCTACACCGTCGACGTTTACAAGAACCCCACCACCGGCAATCCCTCCTCCGGCACCAAGGTCTCCACCGCCTCCGGCTACCTGACCTATTCCGGTTACTACACCATTCCCCTTGATACTCCCGTCATGCTGAACGCGGGCGATACCTTCTCCGTGGTCATCACCCAGAACGTCGCCGCCGCCGATGAAGACGGCTATTACGTCCACACCCCCTATGACGCGACCTTCAACAACAGCGAAGTCGTATCCTGGGCCAACTGGACTCACGCCAACCACGGCAACACCTCCTATTATAAGGAGCCCAACGGTTCCTGGACGGACTGCCCCGACAACGGCGATTACCGCATCAAGGCGTACACGGACGACTACACCGTCACCTACACCGTTGACGCTGTCTCCAACAACAATTCCTACGGTACCGTCTCCGTGACCGGCACCATCATCACCGCGACCCCCGCCGCGGGCTATTACGTAGAGAGCTGCACGCTCGTCTCCGGTACCGCCACCTGGACGATCAGCGGCAACACCATCGCAGTAAACCCCACCTCCGACTGCACCATCCGCGTCAACTTCGCCCCGAAGCCTCAGTACACCGTGAACTTCGTGGCTTCCGGCACGGCTCAGGGCAGCCAGACGGCCTATGTACAGGATTCCATCACGCTTCCCAACAGCGTCACCGTCGATCCCGAGGGCTGGAGCTTCATCGGCTGGGTCGACGCTCAGCTTGCGGAGACCACCGATGAGCCCACATATTACGCTCCCGGCGCGGCCTACACCGTGACGGGCAACGCCACCCTCTACGCCCTCTTCACCCGTGTTGAGGAAAACGGCGGCGCCGAGACCGTGTACGAGCTCGTGACCTCCGCTCCCTCTTCCTGGGCGGGCAATTACGTCATCACCAACAACACCACCAACCTCACCACGACCGGTCTGTACGTGTTCAAGGGCGTCAACGGCAGCTCCTCCGGCACCAACGTTGAGGCAACCTCCAACTGCACCGCGTTCTCGGGCTCAGGCATCACGATGGATGGCAATACGCTTAAGAACGTTGCGAACGATTACGTCTACACCCTTGCCGCAAACGGCAGCTACTATACGCTGCGCAGCGCTTCCACAGGAGCTTACATCGGCATGAACTCCAGCTCCTACCTGTACGCATACAGCAGCGTCAACACCACCTACTGCAGGTGGACTCCCGCTGTTAACGCCAGCGGCCTGGCACAGATGAAGAACGCGGCCAACGGCAGCTATCCGTATCTGGGATGGAGCACGTCCAATACCTACTTCTGGAGCGCAAGCACGAGCAACGCAAACGTGCTCCGTCTCTGGAAGGAGAATCAGACGAGCACCGCGATCAACTACTACACCACCGATCCCGTCGTGGCTCAGCCCACCTACTACACCGTAACGTTCAAGGATTGGAACGGCACGGTGCTGAAGACCGAAGAGGTGCTTGAAGGCGCCGCCGCCACCGCGCCCGCCGATCCCACCCGCGAGGGCTACACCTTCACCGGCTGGGACGTCGCCTTCAACAACGTCACTTCCGATCTCGTGGTAACGGCTCAGTACACCATCAACACCTACACCGTCACATTCAAGGATTGGGACGGCACGGTCCTTTC
>JAFWOT010000009.1 GCA_017509785.1 Clostridia bacterium | reverse complement strand
TGAAGGTGTGCTCGCCGTTGACGGTGGAGCAGGTAAGACGGGTGTAGCTGTCATTGCCGTTGTCGATACCTACGGCGCAGGCTACGTCACAGGTCACGGTGAAGGTGACTTCGCCGTTGTAGAGCATCTCGGGATCGATGCTGGTGGTTCCAACGCCGTTGGTATAATCGGTCACGTAGATGTGGTAACCGGTGGGAGCGTTCTCCTCGAATACCGCGGTGTAGGTGGCATTGCCGGTGACCTCGACGATCTCGGGATTCCAGCCGACGAAGGTGTAGCCTTCCTTGACGGGATCCTCATGGGTGGGAGTAGCACCGTACTCGTAGGTCTGGGTCTCTTCAACGCCGTCGATCACCCAAGTTACGGTGTAGGTGTTGACGGTCTGAGTCCAGGTCGCGGTGTAGGTGGCGTTGCCGGTGACGGTGGTCACAGCGGGGCTCCAACCCGCGAACACGTAGGTGTACTGAGCGTCAGCCGGCTTGGTGGGATCGGCATGGGTGGGCATTTCGCCGTACTCATAGGTCTCAGTCTCTTCAACGCCGTCGATCACCCAAGTTACGGTGTAGGTGTTGACGGTCTGAGTCCAGGTCGCGGTGTAGGTGGCGTTGCCGGTGACGGTGGTCACAGCGGGGCTCCAACCCGCGAACACGTAGGTGTACTGAGCGTCGGGAGCCTTGACGGGATCGGCATGGCTGGGCATCGCGCCGTAGGGGTACTGCTCAACGGTCTGCTCGTCATCGACGATCCAGGTCACGGTGTACATGTTGGGGGTGTAGACAACGTTAACGGTGACGTTGCCCTCGATGGTGCCGGAAACGACAGGCTGATCGGCGGTGTAGCCCTCGATGACGGGGCTGGTCACGCTGTAAGCGTCACCGACGGTGTACTCCTGCTCATAGGTGGTAGCGGCGGTGGTGCCGTCGGCATAGGTGTAGGTGATGGTCAGGGTCGCGGTCTGAGCTACGGTGAAGTAGATCTTACCGGGGATGTTGGTTATGGTGGTGTAATCGATATAAGAGGAGGCGTTGGCGGGATCGGAATGATACACGCCGGAGAGGATCGTGTTCATCGGCAGATAGGTGCCGGTCTCATCGGTCATGACGCCCTCTGCGCCCTCTTCGGGAACAGCGGTCCACTTGAGGTTCAGACGGAAGAGCTTGCCGCCCTTCTGGAGACCGCCGAAGTCGAAGGACATGAGGTACATACCGACCATGGAGTACACGTTGCCCTCAACGATGCCGGGTATGTTGGCGGCGTTGGCGGCGGTAGCCGTCATGTTGATGTTGCTCATGAAGGCGGGAATATCGGAATCCTGAGTGTCGGCTGCGATATCCTGCTGGATGAGAGCGTAAACGCCGCCGGTGAAGGTGGTGTCAACGGACTCAACGGTGAGATATCTCTCATCCTGATCTACGTAGAAGCCGCCGCTGACGAGACCGGAAGCCTCGGAAACGGAGAGATCCCACGTGAAGACGGCGCCTTCGACAGCCTCGCCGGCGTCCTTCTCCTCACCGGTGAAGGTCACTTCGTACTCTTCGGGCTCGGCCTCTTTGAAGTAGATCTTGCCGGGGATATTGGTGATGTTGTCGTACTCGAGCTTGTTGGCGTTGTTGGTGGGATCGGCATGGTATACGCCGCCGAGAACGGTGTTCATCGGCAGGTAGGAGCCGGTCGTGTCGGTCAGGACGCCTTCGCCGCCCTCTTCGGGAACAGCGACCCACTTGAGGTTCAGACGGAAGAGCTTGCCGCCCTTCTGAACGCCGCCGAAGCCGAAGGAGCTGAGGTACATGCCGACCATGGAGTACATGTTGCCGGCCACGAGCTCGTCGTACTTGGCGTGATCTTCCGCGGTGGCTTCATAGTTCAGCCTGGTCATGAAGGCGGGGGTATCGGAATCCTGAGTGTCGGCTGCGATATCCTGCTGGATGAGAGCGTAAACGCTGCCGGTGAAGGTGGTATCTACGGACTCAACGGTGAGATAGTTCTCATCGTAGTCTACGTAGAAGCCGCCGCTGTAAAGACCGGAATTCTCGGAAACGCTGAGATCCCAGGTAAGGGTGTCGTTTACGTTGACCTCGCCGGCGTCCTTCTCCTCACCGGTGAAGGTGACGTCCATGGTGGTGGGCTGGGGAGCTTCCTCCATGTACTTGTAGAGGTAGAGGGGAACGCGCTCAGCGGCACCCTGTGCATACGCACGGAATTCGTTGTTGGCAGCATAATAGCTGATGCAGCGGTTGCCCGTAGCGTTGGTCGCCATAGTTACATTGGCATCGGCATCGAAGGCGATGGTGTACGTATTTGCGGAGGTATCCGCGTTTACAGCATAGCCGCTGGAGTTGTTCCTGCTGATGTAGCAGTAAACGCCCGTCTCCTCATTGAACATGGTCCAGGTGCCGTTCGTCTGCTTCTCAAGCCACCAGATGGTGTCGGCGTCGGGATTGACGACGACGTTCTCATCGTTGACGGTGACATCGGAAGCGCCCATCCTCTGAGAGGTGCAGGTGCTGTTCAGCGCCTTGGGGGTGCCGTCGTTGGGGGCAACGAGCACGTAATACTCATCGGTCAGATCTTCGGTGCTGTCGATCTGATAGAAGAACATATCCTCCTCTGCGGGGGGAGTCGTGGGCTCGACAACGGTGCTGCTGGTAACGTTGACGTAGGAGTGATCGTTATCGGCGGTGACGTTGGTATAATAGGTATCGATCGCGTAGCAGCACTTGTAGGGAACAATGGTGATGGGCAGCTGACCCGCAGCGGGGATAGCAGTCCACCTGAACCTGAGCCAGCAAAGATTGCCGCCCGCCTGAACGCCGTCATATTCCGAGCCGACGCAGAGCGCCTGGAACCTGGCGTAGGTGTTGCCGGAAGTGCCCGCGGGATCGCCGCCGGTGCCGCCGGCGTAGGTGAGGTTAGAGCCGACAATGCTGAAATCGTCGCTCTGAAGGGCCGCTTCGTTGCCGTCGATCTGCAGATGCAGCTGGGGATACTCCTCCTGGTATGTCGCGAAGTCCCAGAAGAGACCGGAGCAGGTCAGATAGTTCTCGTCATAGTCGACAAGAATATCGAGCGTATCGAACGAGGAACCTTCGCTGATCACGAGGGGCCACATGAAGGTGTCGCCGACCTGAGGATCCTCCTGCTCGATGACGGCGCCCGAGAAGGTCACAGGCGGATCGATCGCTGCAGGAGCAACGGTCTTGCTTTCATTCGCTGCGAACATATTCATAGGTACGAGTGCGAGTACCATGAGTGCCGCAATGACGAAGCTCAGAAGTCTTTTTGTCATTGTTCTTTTCCTCCTATAAATTTGGTATAAAAATACCCATGCAACAATAATACCACCAAAAATATAATTGTCAATAGATTTTGCTCAGATTTCACAAGATTGCTACATTTTTATTTTACCGATCCCGCACATTTCCGTGAATATTTGTACACCGAAAAAACCGTGTATTTTTCTTCATTTTCAGCCGTTCAGGCGGGGTCCGCCGGGGTCCCGGAAGTCGGGCGAAAGCCTTCGGCGGAGGACGCCGAGCGCGTGCTTCTCGATGCGGGAGACGTAGGAGCGGGAAATGCCGAGAACGGCGCCCACCTCCCTCTGCGGGAGAGGGTCTCCGCCGTCGAGCCCGTAGCGCAGTATCACGACGGAACGCTCGCGCCCCTTAAGCGAATCGTCGACGGTGCGCCTCAGCTTTTCAGCCGAGAGCCTGCCGAGAACGTCGCCGAATACGGCGTCCTCATCCGTGCCGAGGACGTCTCCGACGGTGATCTCGCCGCCTTCCCCGTCGACGCCGATGGGCTCCTCAAGGCTGATCTCCCCCCTCCTCTTCCGCTCGGCGCGGATGGACATGAGGATCTCGTTTGCTATCCTCTCCCAAACACAACGTATCCTGCATGTGATCGTCCTCCCCGTCAAGATCGGGAAAGCTTTCATACTCCGCATCGGGCTCATCGTGTGTTTCAGGATGTGAGTACCCGATCTTCGGGAATTCGGCGTCTTCATCCGAGCCGAAAAGGAACAGATGGGCATATTTTCCGTCCCAGACGACCTTTCGGACGACCGTCCGAATCGCAGCGCGCTTCTGATCAACGGTCATATTATCGCAGCTCGCACTGAAAGCACCGAGCATCTGCCGCATAAGGTCGAACTCTATCTCCGAAAGAGCATGTTCGCCGGTTATACTTTCGAGTTCTTTGATGCGAGCCTGAACTTCGTCGGCCTCAAAGCTTAATTGTTCGATTCGCTTCAATATAGCAGGCTTCGCACTGCTGTCGCCGACGTCGGAAAGAGCATCGGCAAGAGCAGCGGATCTCCTTTCCAGCTCCGCCCTGCGTTTCCTCATATCCTCAAGCTTTATCTCGTACTCCTCACGGCTGCCGGTGAAGTATTTCTTGCTCTTTTCGAGATTATCGATGAAAGCCGCGCCGTTTTCCTTGAGCTTCTTTATCTCCTCGGAAACGGCAGTGTCGAGTGCCTCTCCATTAACGTTCCTATTGTTGCAGACCGCCCGCCGGCTGCGCTCCTTCATTTTGCAGACGTACCAATATTTAAAGCTGCCGTCGGGGTTCTGCCTGCCGAGCTTTGGGTACATGCGGCTGCCGCAGGTACAGTAAAGGAGCCCCGTGAGCAGAGCCACATTGCTTCTCGGTTTCCGGTAAGATTTTGATTTGTTGCGTTCGATTGCCTCCTGTATCCCGATCCAATCACGACCGGGGATGAGTCCCGGATGCTGACCGACGGAGACTATCCATTCGGAGGTCGGCAGATAGACGGTCGCCCGCCCCTTTTCCTGATCGGTGCGGTTGTAGGCGAGAATGCCGTGCTCTCCGTCGAATGCTGCCTTGTCGGAAAAGAGGTCGGAGCCCTGTTTAATAAAGAAATCGTATGCGTCCTCGTCGGCTATGAGATAGACGGGATTTTGAAGTATGCCTTTTATCGCGAAGCGCGTAAATCTGTTGCCGAGCTTGGTCTTGACGCCTCTTTTTAAGAGCTCAGCTTCGGTTTTGACA
Source organism: Clostridia bacterium (assembly GCA_017509785.1). Lineage (GTDB taxonomy): Bacteria > Bacillota > Clostridia > Christensenellales > CAG-138 > UBA3857. Next base: position 84,830 of record JAFWOT010000009.1, on the reverse strand, counting down.
AGGGAATCGTATTCAGAATATAGAGAGAAGATCAGTCGAACGGTCTGTGCTTCATCCAGCAGAAGCTTCAGCTTGCAGGTCTTTTTCGTCTTGCCGTCAACAGTCACGGTCTTGACGGCCTCGGAAGTATAGCCGGTCGGCGTAGTGCCCCCGAGCCAGCGGCCTGTCTTTGCCAGCTCATGCATGTTGTCGCGGATTCGTTCTGCGATGGTCTCGCGCTCAAGCTGTGAGAAAACGGAGGCGATATACATCATCGCCCTGCCCATAGGGGTCGACGTATCGAACTGTTCTCTTATTGAAATGAAATCTACATTGAGCTTGTCGAGCTCTTCGATGAGCCCTGCAAAATCGCCGATGTTGCGGCTGATGCGGTCAAGGCGATAAACGATTATTCTGTTAAGCTTTCTCTCCCTCGCCGCCTCAAGCATTTTTTTGAAGGCCGGACGGTTGAGATTGCCGCCCGAGAAGCCCTCGTCCTCATAAACGACTATTTTGTTCAGAGCCTCTTCGCCGAGATTCGCCCTCACGTATTCGCGGCAGAGCTCGACCTGGTTGCCGACACTCTCACCCTTGCCCGTAAAGCGGGACTTTCTTGAGTAAACTGCTATGCTGTCCTCGTTCCTTTTCAAACTTATCACTCCTTCAAACCCATTGTAGTATCTTCGTTGTTATCATAATATAGCGTAACGAATATGAAAAGAGTCAAACGACGCTTATTTGGTCTTATATCTGCACACGCCATAAGCGAAGGCCAATGGACATTCATTGGCAGTTTTCTTATTGCCGTCCGTTTGGAATAACGGACAACCCCGCTTCAATAGCCTTGGTTATATGGAAGGCGGTGATCGATATTTCAAAAGCCAATAAGATCAACGTGATAGTTTATCTCCCGAAAACCCCCGAAGGAAAGCTTGAGCTTGAAGAGCGCATAGCACAAGTTCATGCCGACGCTGTAGTTAGGGGGATATCCGTCCTTGACTGTACGACAGAACAGAAGCTGCAGCTGTTCAATTCAATAGTACGGAATGCAAAGCAGGAGTAGCAGACCGTTATCGATTTGACGAATATGCGAAATGTTTTTTGCAAAAGAAAATCGAGACAAGAGTTCACCTCCTATCTCGATTTCTTTTTGCCTTTGGCGTTACCAATCTATTTGCTTGGTTGGGAAGAGCTCGGCTGCCGATACCTCGTTATCCCCGCCGAAATTCGTGAAGTCCTCAACCTCAAAGCTTACTATCTCAAGTTCCGGTTCTTCATACTTCTTCATATCGTTATTCCTCCTGTAAATTGTCATAGTACGCTTGAATTAATCGCTGTTCAGCGCGCCGTTTACGGAGTCGGTGATATCGTTCCCGTTAACGGTCGCCGGCACTCCATCGAGCGAATAGGTCATATACGGTACGGCAGTAACGTCGACGTCGAAGTTTTCGGGTCTCATGCCGACGAGCACAGCCGTAAAGGTGAAGCAGTTGGCATCCTCGCCTCCGTCCGCATCCTCGTACATAGCGAAGATATTCCTACCCTCAACCGTGACCGAGCGTCCTTCTGCCGAAAGCACGCTCCAGATGCGTTCTATCTTATAGGCGTTCTCGTTGGGACCGTAGGTGTTTCCGCGGTAATCAATGCAAGAATCGTTGAAGTGCACCGTGTAGATAAACCTGAGATCGGCACGGGAATCGGCCTCGGGGCGTGTGCGCAGCTCCGCTCTTGAGGCTTCTATCGTCGGGGGGATGAGCGTGAACTCGTTGATAATATTAAACCCGTCGACCCTTGCAGAGTAGTGATCGACCTCGTCCTCGGCGACGGTGTACACTATCTCATGCCCGTCCTCGTCTTTCTTGGGCATTGCGGGGAAGAAATACTTCCACTCGCCGGCAGCGCTCGTCACAACGGAGCCGACCTCCTCGCCGTCGGCGTAAAGGCGCACGGTGATGCTGTCGGGGCGGTAACCGAATTTATCGTTCTCGTCCTGCCAGATCTTTTGTCCGGATATCGTAACGGCGTCGGGGATATCATCGCTCCATGTATTGATGATATCGAGCCCGTCGATCTCGGCGGAGTAGTGCTCCGCGTTCTCAAAGTCTTCGGGGTATTCCTCGGATACGACGTAGGTCGCGCCGCTAAACAGCCCGTCGGGATCCTCGGGCAGATACAGCGTCCAATCCCATTCGTCCTTACCCGCAAAATCGGATTTGAGGAGTATTATCGGCGAACCGTTAAGCTCCCTGTCGCCGTCCTTAACGTGGATCGTGATATAGTCGGGGCGTTTGCTCTCGTCGTCGTTCTTCCAGATCTTTGCGCCGTGCAGCGTGTTATCGTCCTCGGTCTCCCAATCTATCTTGACGTTGATGACGTTCGCCATCAGGTGGTAATCGTCGAGCAGGGTGTCCCAGCCGAAATTGCTGATATCGTCCATCGTCAGGGACTGCGCCTTTTCAAGCGCCTTGCCGGCGAGACCCGAAAGGTCGAGGATATCGGAGGGGTTTTCGATACCCGCGACGGTCCGGATGGCCTTTGTCGGGATGCTGAAATAACCATCGAACGGGTTGAAGGATACGGGAAGCGAGAACCCGATAAGGTACTTGATTATCTGCCTGATGACCTCGCTCCAAAGCTCGGCGCCCTTATAATCCATGGGAACGCCCATGTTGTACTTGCTTATTACGAAGTTTGCCGTCCAATCGCAGTCCTTGTCGACCTTGGCTACCGCAAGCTTCGGGATCTTGACGCCGAATATCTTCTCGGCAAGCGTGCCGATCATGCTTATATCGAGGCCGATCGTCAGCTCGCTCAGGAGCGTCAGCGCGTCCTTGCCGCCCTCTTCGGGATTTATGACGGGGAACTCGTAATCGAGCACGCCGCCAATATCTATCCCCGCGGCACTTGCTAAGTCCGCCGCGTTATCGAGCGCGCCGGATTTCGGCGAACACATGAGCGCGACCCACGCGGAATCGGGCATATCCTCGTCGTCCACGCCAATGCCTATCCAGCGCTTTATAACGTCGATCTCGAGAATCGCCATGTTCTTGATTTTATAGGTATTGCCGCTCTTATCGTAGGAGACCTTGTATTTCGTGACGTGCGCGTCCTCGGTTCCGCCGGAGAGCGCGGAAACGTATTCGCCAACGTGGAAGGTGACCTCGTTGGTCTTGCCGGACTTGTCGCTGTCATCCTTATCGTAGACGATACGGTTCTCAGCCGAGGCGAGACCTATTCTCTCCATGAGCTTATCGAAGAGGTCCCCCTCCTCCGCGTTCAGGGCTTCCTTGAGCTTATCGATCCCCTGATCTGCGGCGGACTTTATGGCGTCGGGCAGCGCGTCGTAATAGGAGCCTGCGGCCTCCTTGATCTGCGCTATCCACGAATCATAGGTGTCTTCCGTGACCTGTGCAAGCGTCTGCTTCAAGGTGCTTATGAGCTCCTGAAGGGCAGTCTCCTCGCGAAGCTCGCGCACGCGGATCTCGGCGTCGTCCATGCCGTCAAGACGCATGCACTTCTTCCAATCGTTGTCTTCATTCAGCTCAACGAGCTTGACAGACTCCCACTTGGAGCCGTCCTTCTTCTGGATGACGACCTCGATGCTGTCCGGCCTGTCCTTGCCCTCAAGGTCGACGTCCCACTTTTTCTCGATGTAGAAGCCGGGGTAACGGTTGGTAAATTCGGCCGTATTCGTTGAGTTTTCATCGTTGGGTACGGTATCGTCGCCCTCCTTGGTCACCCAGCTCTTGAACTCGACTGTGCCGTCGGGGTTGGTGCTCCTGACGACAAGCACCTCGCGCACGGCCTCGTCATATTCGCAGCTTTCGTCCTCGCCCTTTATTTCTTTAAGGGAATAAATGTAAATGCCGTCCTCGTCGATGAAGAACTCGGCCTTGGTCTCGCCCGCGCCGGTGATGCTGAGGTCGTTTTTGAGCGGCTGTGGGTAGGTCTGATCCTCGCCCTCGTAGTCGAATTTCGGCTCGAGCTTGAAGTTGTAAACCTCCTCCTCGTTATCGGGAACGCCCTCGACTACCTTTTTGACGGTCATGGGGTAATAGCCCGTCAGCTTGTTCGTGACGTCGCACGTCCATGTGCGGGTCTCCTCGTCGAAGACCGGCTCGGAATAGGTCGCGGTGTAACCGTAAACGTGGCTCTCGATGACGGAATAGGTCAGCTCATTGCCCTTCGCGTCATGACCCGGCAGATACTTGGCCTCATAGGTGCCGTCGGAGTTTACGGGAACGGTGATGGTCTTCACGTATTCCTCGTGCTTGTTGACGACGGAAAGCTGCACGCTCTCGGGGCGGAGGCTTTCATGCCCCTCGTCGCCCTCCCACGTGACGGTTCCCGATACGTTCATGTAGTCGGAGCCGACCCATTTATTGGTGACGGTGTAGTAGATATCGTCGCCGGTGTCAAGGGTCATTGCAACGCTTGAGGTGAAGCCTTCAACAGCCTTCTCTCTTATGGTGTAAACATGTGTAATGTTACTCCAAGTGCTGTAAGAGTACGTGGAACGTGTCAGGTTGTTGCCCTCCGCGTCCTTATCGACAATGGCGGTACTCCAACCCTCGCCCTCGCGGTGAAGGGTAACGTCGGCGATCTTCACGTCGTCCTTGAAGACCTCAAGATCGACGTGGTCGGGATAAACGGTGCTCTCGTCCGTGTTCGTCCATTCCTTGGAGATATGGAGCTTTAAATTATCGCTCAAGCGCATATAACGGACGGTAAAACTGTAACACAGGTTGCCTATGCCGGCGTTGGTGTAGGCATAGGGGCGCTCCCTGATGGTGGTGTAACCGTATATGTTCGGCGCTTCGACGAAATAGTTCGATATGTCGGCGACCTCGTTCTTTTTCCTGTCGGTGTTGTAGGTCCACCAATCGTTCTGCTTGTTCAGGGTGAAGTCCCATCCGGCCTTGCCGGTCGTGGAATCCACCGCGCCGATGTTGATCTGGCTTATGTCCTCCGGAGGGATATCGAATACCGCCTGCGCCTCTGCAAAGACGGATTCATACTCAATGGCGTGGTTTAAAAGGTTGAGCCCGGAGGCCATGCCCACCCACAGGGGCCCTTCGTCGCCGAAGGGTATGTACTCCTGTACAGTGTATTCCGCCTCGGGGTCGTAGTCGTCAAGGGTAAGCTTCCAGTACCAGAGGTTGGTCTGGATCGTACATTCTTCCTTGTTGAGCGTCAGCTCGCGAATCTTAACGTCATCTTTAAGGATGGAAAGCACCACGTAGTCCGTTGGGGAATAGTTCGCATATGAAGTCGGCTTCCACCGGATGATGCCGGAGATGGTGTTTTCGGGCAGAGGGTCGGTGTTTACGACTATTGCCGTCATTACGGCGTCGTAATCGAGCGTGGCCGCGCCGGGCAGGGAGTTATAATCACCGAAGGACTTGACAGTCGCCCGCGAGGTAAGGTCGTACTCATACCTCAGCATGTTTTCCATAACCGAGCTGTCAAGCTCATATGCCATGTACTGCAGCCTTACGCCGCTGCGGTACTTGGGCACGATGCAGCTTTGGTACCAGTTGTTATCGTCGCTCACCTTTACAATGGCAAGGGGGCGGTTTTCAATGCTGCTGAGGTCATCCCCCACGGAAAGCACGTCGGCCGCGATCAGGCTCTTTATCGTCTCAGAGCCTCCGCCAAGGGGGTCGAGAGCCACGACCCATTCGTCCGGCACCGCACGCTCCTCGGCCTTGTTTTCCCAACCGGCGGCGGGCTTTTGCAAAAGGGCAAGATAAACCTGCTCCGCCTTGTTGGCGCTGTCGCTCAGCACCCAGCTCTTGCGCAGGCGTATCTCCATAACGGCCTCCGCCGTAACAGTCAGGGAAAGGTTATCGTCCGTCCTTTCCTCATGGTAGGAGATATAAAAGTTGTTGCGGTGGCTCTGCTCGGTATTGCCGGTCGCATCGGTGTATGCGGGGATGGGCATGTTCAAAATGACGTTGTCATTCTCCGGAGTGACGACGCCCACGTACTCATCAAGTATGCGGACGCGGTATTCGTAGAGGAAGGCCCTGCCGTCCCTAAAGCCGAATTTGGGCGGAGTAAGGTCGTTTACCTGCCAGCCGTTTGAATACCTTGCGTAGAAGTAATCACCGACCTGCTGCCATTCGGCGTTCGAGCCTGCCTCGCGCCTTAACAGCACGAGCCGCAGGAAGTAATCCTCATCCCAAGCGGGGATATCCTTATTGTCGGCGTCGGCACGCCAGACGATGTCCGTCTTTATCGTAAGCTTTGATTCGGAATGCAGAATGACGTTGACGGTTTGGTTTTCACCCGCCTGCATATCTTGGGGCTGCAGTGCGGATCCGGCAACGGTCATCCCGTCCAGCTCGCCGCTTGCAATAATAGTATAGCTGTGAAGCCTCCTGAAAGGCAGATAGATCGTCGCGCGGCCTTGGCTGTCGCTGACAGCGGAAACCAGTGTGCGCTCTGCCTCCGAAAGCGTCAGCGAGTCGCCCACGCCCACCGCCATGTTCGCCGCGGGCTGAGTTTTGCTGTCATCCTGCCATACGGCGACGGGAACCTTGTAGAAAATGTGCGGGCAGGTCCCATCCTTCATGCCGGAATTGAATGTGAGGGAATTATAGAAATACCTCGTGCCGTCGTCTACCTCACCGGAATCAACAAAGTAGAAAGACCAATCGTCGAAATAAAGATCGACCTTGAAATAGACGGAACTTCGGTGCACCTCGCGTATCGTGATGCCAAGACAGCCCGGCTCTCCCACAGCCGCGCAGGTATGTATGCCGGTCTGCCCCGTTTGCCCCGTTTGCCCCGGGGTAAAGGTATCCTTCTCGAGCCTTGCAGTTATGTAGCAACCGCCGCGGTTATCGTAATTGATCGAGAGCACCGGGCCTATCTGCACGGTATAGAACCATAGATTGATGCTGATCTCAAGGAAACCGCCCTGAATAAGAAGCTGCGAGCCGATATAGAAACGAACGTCCCTGTTTACCCAGCTTTCATCCAATATGTTGAGCCTGTTCAATACGACGGGGTTCCTGTACTTGGAGATGCGCGTACCGAAGATCAGGTTCATCGTGATATCGATATCGGTCGAAATAGTACCCTCCATCTCAATGGGCACGTTGTCATAGAACTCCGTTTGCAGCTTGTACAGCACGTTGATCGTAAAGAGCTTTATCGGTACGTGAACGCCCGCGATGGTAACGCTCTCACGACCGCCGCTCGCGCCGGTCGTATGGAGTCTGAAATCCATATCGAACTTGAGATTCAGAACAAGCTCAAACTTGAGCTTCCATACGTTTACATAAACGCTTGCCGAGGGCCAGGAGGGCTCGAAGCTCGTTATCTCACCCTCCCAGTTGGTGCCGGAGGGGTTCGTTTCAAAGTCCACGCTAACGCCCTGATTGCCGGGCGCCTGCGAGCCGTCGCCGCTATACTCCAACTTGCCGTCGGAAAAAAGCTCGGTCACGGCTATATCCTGCGGGCTCTTTAATCGAAGAGTCACAGAGTCTTCGGCAAGCTTCGGCTCTTCGGCAAATACCAGCACCTCGTCGCAGCCGATATTCTCATGCAGGAAGACTATACCCGTCCTGTCCGCAAGGGCTTCTGCGGGAATTGCCGGGGTGATGATGACCGTCAGCCCGTCCTCGGAATAGGCTGTCTCGTAGTCTGCGCTCTGCTCCTCGGGTATAATAAGGAAGCTGTCCCTGTAAACCAAATAATTGGGCTCGTCCCCGCCGTCAGCAAGGTAACGTATCCTGAGGGAATCCTCATAATACTCGGGTTCGTGTTCCTCCGTGGGGTACGATTCAAGCAAGGATCTTGTCCTTTCGGGATCCTCCGAAATGCTGTTGAATGCGTTTGCCAGCACCTCGCCGACAATGTTCATAGTATCGGAGACGGCTTCGTACTCCGCGTCAGCCGCTGTCTCGCCCGAATTCGTGTTGGCTTCGGGACGGTTCGTCTCATAAACCTTAGCCTCGGTGCTGACGACCTTCGTGACGCCTTGAGCTTTTTCAAGCGCGAGCGCCGGGGTCACAAGCTCGGCTAAGACCATGATCACCGCGAGCAACGCCGCCAAGAGCTTTGATCCACCCTTATTCATGCTTTACACTTCCTCCTTGTGTATGATTTGGCTCATCCGCCTTGCGGGAGTATAGTATTCGGTTGTATTTTAACACGTCCTGTCCAACAAATGTCCAACTAATCCTTCCTTTTATTTGAAAAAACTTTTTACTCAAAGGGCGGAATTGCGTTTTTCCTCATGCCGATTTGACAATCAAATTTGCATGGTGTATCATAAACGCACAGCGAGCGGCAGCCTCATTCACCGGCAAAAATCAAGGAGGAGCTTTCGGCTATGGTATGGAGTATTTACACCTTTGCGCTGCTTCTCCCGCTGTGCTTTTTATTGACGGGGCTGACGATCACCGTGGCGCTTGACCCTTATATCGGCAAAAAGCACCGGCGGGTGATGTTCATTATTATCGGGCTCAGCCTTTCCCTTATAGCTCAGAACCTTTTAGAGAACGCGCTTGCTGCGGGTGAGCTCCGTTGGTTTTGGCGTACCACATGGTCGGTTTACGGATATACCATTCGTCCCATATTCATTATACTTTTTCTCTATATCGTCTTCCCGGATGAAAAACACCTCGGCTGCTGGGCGCTGGCGGTCGTCAACTTCCTCATTCATTTGACGGCGTATTTCTCGCACATCTGCTTCTGGATCAGCACTGACAACCATTATCTGCACGGTCCGCTCTCCAAGACCTGCCTATACATCAGCCTGATACTGATAGCCTACTGGCTGTACCGAAACCTGCGCAATTATCATGATACCAAAGGCACCGAGAAGCGCGGCATACTTATCCATATCTTTGTGGTGCTGACGATACTCGTATCCATCTATATGGACGGAAAAGTCAGCGGCGAGGATCAGCCCGTGACCTTCCTGACCTATGCGATAGTCATAGGAAGCGTGTTCTGCTACATCTGGCTGCACCTGAGGTTCGTGCGGATGCACGAGGAGGATCTTAAAGCCCAGCAGCGGATCAAGATAATGATGAGCCAGATACAGCCGCACTTTCTTTACAACACGCTGTCGTCCATCCAGGCGCTGTGCCTGACCGATCCCGAAAAGGCTTTTGACGTTACGGAAAAATTCGGCTCGTATCTCAGGCAAAACCTCGGCTCGCTCGATCAGCCCCAGCTCATCCCGTTTGAAAAGGAGCTCGAGCACACCCGCACTTACTCGGAGATAGAGATGATCCGCTTTCCGTCGATACGCATAGAATACGACGTGCAGGACAGGGATTTTCGCCTTCCGGCGCTGACCGTTCAGCCCCTCGTTGAGAACGCGATCCGCCACGGCCTGCGCGGAATTGAAAACGGGTGCGTCCGCGTTTCCTCAAAAAGAGCGGGCAGCTTCCACGAGGTCGTTATCAGCGACAACGGAAGGGGCTTCGACACGTCCGCCGCCGAAAGCGCCGACGGGACGCATATCGGCATCCGCAACGTCCGCGAAAGACTCCGAAGCCTGTGCGGCGGGTCGCTGACCATTGAAAGCCTTTTGGGTGAGGGAACAAAAGTCACGATCCGCATCCCCGCTGAAAAGGACGGCAAGCAGTGAACTCTTTCGCTGTAAAAAACAAAAAGACGCCCACCGCCGGACGAATGCGGTGCTTTGTCCAACAAATGTCCAACATATATTGTGCTCGTATTCTTTGCGGGTTTTGTTGGACATTTGTTGGACAGGGCCAATTATAATCGTGTAAGCCGATCATGCAAACAGCAAGGAAGTTTCTTTTATGTCAGTCAGAGGTATCAGGTTCAGGTATTTTGCCATGGCGATCGCCGTTATCGCCATTATCGCGGGCGTCTGCCTCACCTTCTTCCGGTCGAAGGGGTTTGAGAAGACCATGGCGACGATCACCTCCATCACCGAGCGCCCGCGCGGAGAGCACCGGCAGGTACCCTCACGAGGAGGATACCGAGGAGCATAGGGTCGTAAGCTCCGTACCCGTACAGGGCTTCTTCCGCATCCGGACGCGCGAGAGAAACCTCGATCTGCTCTTTGTCACGCTTCTTGCCTTTGCAAGGACCGGAGCAAGCGCCGATAACGGCGGCAACCGCAAGACGCTGTTCAACACTCTTAAAAACTGACACGACGGGAGACGGGCGTATTTATGAGGATAATCTGTATAGACGACGAACCGCTCATACTGAATATGACTGTCGAGCTATGTGAGAAGCTCCCGCAGGGGCCGGAGGTCGTGGGCTTCACAAAGCCCGGTGACGCGCTCGTATGGCTTAACGCGCACTCGGCGGACGTCGCACTCCTCGATATCAACATGCCCGGGATGAGCGGGCTTGAGCTTGCTGCGAGGATCCGTGAGCTCGGCCCGACGACCGCGATAATCTTTCTCACCGGTTATTCCGAATATGCGGTGGACGCCTTCAAACTGCATGCCTCCGGGTACCTCATGAAGCCTGTCAATAAGCAGCGCCTTGCGGAAGAGATAGCGCATGCGGCGAAAAACCGCGGCGTCTCGCAGGAAGCGCAGCCGGGCGTCATGGCGCGCGTTTCCGCCCGCACCTTCGGCGAATTCGATATCTTCGTGGACGGCAAGCCCCTGTCTTTCCCGCGCTCCAAGTCCAAGGAGCTCTTAGCCTATCTCATCGACAGGCAGGGCGGCGGGATCACGAGGGCGGCCGCCGCGGCGGTGCTCTGGGAGGATGAGCCCTACGACCGCTCCATGCAGAAGCAGCTCGACGTCATCATCCGCTCGCTCCGCACGGCATTGGAATCCGTCGGCGCGCAGGATATCTTCGAGCTCAAAAACGGCGTCATGCGCATACTGCCCGAGAAAATCGACTGCGATCTTTTCCGCTTTTTAAGCGGCGACTCCGCTGCGGTCAATTCCTACCGTGGGGAGTACATGAACGCATATTCGTGGGCAAGCTTCACCGAAGCCTTCCTCGAAAGGACCAAGAACAGAAAAAACAAATAAATATAAAGGAGAAAAATCAAAATGAAACTCACAAAGACCCTTCTGACCATCTCGCTTGCGCTCATCATGGCATTCTCGCTTCTCGCCTGCACGATCCAATTCGGCGGCGACGAGACTTGGGAATACAGCGCGGATACCAAGGAAGGCTGCGAAGAGCTCTTCAACGATTTCTTCAAGGAAACCTTTGAAAACACGAATATGATCGTGACCATGAAGGGCAACGGCAATCCCGTATCCACCGAAACTATCGACGGCACGAGCGACTACATCACCTACGCCACCACCGGCGCCGAGACCTATTCCTTCATCAAGGATGAGGAGTACATCTACGCTATGACAGGCGACGACTCGAACTACTATATGGTCGGCAAAGACAACTATGACCACGGCTACCAGGTTTATAAGCACAGTCTGAATATCTTCGAAGCGCTCCCCGAGGAAGGCGCGACCTACTCCTGCGAAGTCAAGGGAGGCACGACGGACGGGAACAGCACCAACAACCTGACGTTTGAGTTCAAAGCCAACGTTGGCAGCATCAAGTTCGAGGCTTCCTCCGAGAACGATCTTGTCAAGACCATCACGATCACCCGCATCGAGGAGGGTCAGACCTATATCACCGATATGACGATCGAGTACGGCTCCGCGGCCGTAACGGTCCCCGATATTTCCGATTGGTATAAGCAGGAGAACTGATCAAAGCTCAGCAGCTTCGGCAGCAAATAAAACAGATTGGAAGGAGAAAGTCTATAAACACAGAAAACAAATTCGCAAGATTCATACGAAACACCGGCCCGGCAAGGTTTTTGATCCCCGTAGGGCTCATCCTCATCATCTTCGGCATCATCCTGCTCGGCATGAATACGGATAATTACGTTGAGACGGTCGGCAAGGTTACGAACGTCGAGGAGTACATAATTTTGCCTCGTACACGAAGATACTGGTAGTATTTTTCCTATTAATGATTGAAAAGGACTGCACCGAGCGGGTACAGTCCTTTCGCTTTATGCCAGCACTATTTCTCTGATGACCTGCTCCTCGGCTCTTGTCCGGCAGGAATGGATGTAGAGTGGGGCAAGCCTTACTTGGGTTCCGCAACTTCGGCACATAATGAAAAGGTTGTCTGTGACGCGACGGAATACGCGCCAGACAGCCTTTTTTGGGGAATGGTATTCGGATTTTGAGCCAAACGTTGTGTTTATGAGCGGATAGCATTCTCGATGCAGCGTCCGGCATAAGCGGCGAAGGATCTGCCGCGGTTCGGGGTATAGGTGCCGACGGCCTTGATGAGGCCGATGGAGCCCGTTTGGATGAGATCGTCGAGCTCGCGTGAACGGTTGGCATACTTTTTCGCGATGTGCGCGACAAGGCGGAGATTGCGTTCGATGAGCTCGTCGCGCGCTTCGGGATCGCCCTCGGCGAGGCGGCTCAGGAGCTCGGCCTCGCGCTCCGGAGAAAGGGCGCCCGGCATGGAGCTTCGCCCGACGCTCCCCGCGAAAACAAAAAGGCCTTTTAAAAAAGAGAGTATCGCTTCAAGCATTTCAGTTCCTCCGATGCTTTATTCGATACTCAATCTATGCGGCTTTATTCGACTTTATTTTCCGACGGGGCGGTTATGACGTTGACGTACTGATAGGGGATCTCAATGCCGTTGGCGTTGAGCGCTTCGCGCACGCGGGTGTTGATATCGTCAATGAGCTTCTCGGAGGGGACGCCGCTCTCATAATAGACTGTGGTGGAAAGTATGAGAGCGCTGTCGGCGAATTTGAGGAAGTAGACGTCCGCGTATTCCGGCTCGCCTTCGGGGCCGGTCTTGCCGGGTATGGAATTCGGGCTGGCGGTTATCGCCGCCTTTATGACGGACTTCGCAAGCTCCGTATCGGTGTCGTAACCGACGGGGAAATCGAACCATGCAGAGCGGTTGCCGCGCATGAAGCTGAAATTGGTGACCTTCATCGAATTGATGCGGCTGTTTGGGATGACGAATTTGGTCGTATCGACCCCCGCGAGGACCACGTGGCGGTTCGTCATATCCTCGACTATGCCGACGGTGCCGTCCTCCAGCTCGATTCGGTCGCCTATCTCGAACGGGCGCTGAAGGCTTATCATGAGCCCGGCGAGTATGTCCTTTATGACGTCCTGCGCGGCGAAGGCGACGACGGCGCTGATGACGGCCGTCCCGCCGAGCATGGTCTTCCAGACCGAGGAAGTCCCGTCGAGCGCCGAGAAAGCAATGACGAATACGCCGACTACGATTATGACCCTATTCAGCCTCTCGAAGAAGGCGAGGTGTATGCCCTTCTGCTTACGGCCGATGGCCTTGAAGACCTTCCCATTTATAAACGAGAACACCCACGCGACCACCGCCGCGCCGACTATCGCTATCGCAAAGTACAGGACCTTTTCCCATTGTGTCCCGTCGATCTGGATCTTAAGCATCGTTCCTCCGTTTTTGAAACCGTTAGATTATTTTTCAGCGCCGTCAGAGTCCCATGCCCGCGCGGAGTATCGCAAGGGCGTCGTTCGTGTCTACGGTTCCGCTGCCGTCGATATCCGCGTTGAGGACGGAGGGAAGCTCCGCCTCCAGCCCGAGGCAGTACCTCAGCACGAGAAGCGCGTCGAGCGCGTCGACCGTGCCGTTAAGATCGGCGTCGCCGGGAAGCGGCTCGGGCCCGGGAGTGGGATCCGCCGTCGGAGTAGGTTCCGCCGTCGGTGTGGGCTCCGCCGTCGGTGTGGGCTCAATCGTCGGTGTGGGCTCCGTTGTCGGAGTGGGCTCGATCGTCGGTGTGGGATCGGCCGTCGGAGTCGGCGTGGGCTCGGGGGTGAAAACCGGGATATTGGACGACGTATAGGAAGGCGTCGTCAGCTCGGCGAAGGGATAGGCGGTCTCGGGATCGATCTTCCAGACGGAATCGAAATCGAAGCCCTGATAGGAGCTCGCCTGCGCGAAGGAGGCCAAGGGCAGGTATTCGCCGTATGAAGTGCCGCCGGAGCAGCAGCCATCGGGCATATAGGCGGAGGCCACCGAGGTGCTGCCGGATTTGACGCCGAGTATGCCGCCGCGCTGACGCTTCGCCGTGACCGTACCTATTGAATAGACCTTCGAAACGGGAGTATCCGCCGCCGTGCCGATCACGCCGCCGACCCGCTCGATGCAGGTGATGCTGCCCGTATTGAAACAGTTCTCGACCGTGCAGGAGGAGGCCTCGCCGACTATGCCGCCCGACCTGTATCTTGCCGTGAAGGAGGCTGCGCTGTAACACCTGCGGACGGTCGTCGCGGTGGCGTTCGCGGCTATGCCCGCTATATGATCCGTGCCGCGCATTTCGCCGTTGTTGCGGCATTTTTCGACCGTGGAGGCGTTGACGCGCCCGACTATGCCGCCGGTCGACTCATAGCCCTTGACGTAGCTCGCCGTGTTGGAGCAGCCGGAGATCACGCAGTTCTCATGCGCATAGCCCACTATGCCGCCGGTATGGTAGGAGCCGCGGACGGAGGTATCGTTGACGCAGCCCGTGATGCTCGTGGTCGTGGAGGTATTGGTTACGAACCCGGCGATGCCGCCCGTCCAGAGCGAGGCGCGCACCTTGCCGGAGTTGCGGCAGTTGACTATGGAGCCGTAATCTTTGACGTAGCCCGCTATCGCGCCGACGTTGTTGACCGCCTCCATGAAGGAATCGTCCACGCGGACGTTCTTTATGCAGCCGTCGGCGTTCGCCCCGACGTATCCGAAGAGCCCGAAAAAGCTCTTCTTGTTCTCGGAGAAGAACATCCCGTAAACGGTATGGCCCTGCCCGTCGAAGCTGCCGCGGAACTGCGTATAGGTGGAGTTATCCGTATATATGCCTATGGGCGTCCACTCGTTGGCGGGGCGGTTGAAGAAATCCCAGCTCGTCCAGTCCGTGGTGTCGTTGAGCTGCATATCCGTCGTCATTATAAAGTATTTACCGTAGTAGGTGGTGCCGTTGTTGACCTTATAGGCGAGATAGGCGAGCTGCGCCGGGGTGCTGATGCGGTAGGGATCGGCTTCGGTGCCCGTGCCGCCCGCGTAGCTCGAGGCGATGGACCCGTCCCACACGGCGGAAACGTTCATCCCGCGTCCGCCCTCGGCAGGCTCGGTCTCGGCGGGCATTGTGAAGGAGCCCTTCATCGACGCGTCGTAATTGAACATGACGGTCATGAGGCCGCGGTGAGTCCACGCCCTGTCGGAGAGCCTCGTCACGACGACGCCGAAAGAGAGTCCGCGCGCTTCGAGCACCATTGGCTCGCCGTTCTCGTCAAAGCCGCAGACCCAGCCGATATGCCCGAATTTCTGGAGCTTTTCCGACCAGACGAACACCGCCTCGCCCACGACCCAATCGCGGGTGATGGAAGCGATCTCGCCCTTTGCGGTGCACCAGTTCGAGTAATTCATCTGGACGTTTATGTCCGTCGTGACGCCTTCCTCGTAGGTCATCCACGCGTCGAGCAGGCCCTGGCAGTCCGTCGCGTAGGTGGAGCGGCTCCAGTCCTCGGTGACCTCGTCATACTGGGCGCGGTTCATGTACTTGGTATAGTAGTTGTTGAAGCGGCTGAGTATGTTGGTGTTGGAGGTCGAGGTGCGCACCGTGCCGTAGAGATACTCCCACGGGGAGGTGCCGCAGCTCGAAGCCGCGAGATAGAGGTTCGCGTTGGTCGGGATGGAGGCCGGGTCGATGCGCTTGAGGCCCCACTTGATGAACTTCGAAACGCTGTGCTTCGAGTCCTTCGAGGGCAGAGGCGGCTCTACGAGGCCTTCCTCGCCGACGTCCATTTCGAATTCGGACGAGGAGTCCGCAGCAGCGGAAGCCGGCGCGTTAACGAACCGCGCTCCGGCATGTGAGGCGAGTATCGCCGGCAGCAGCATGAGCGCCGCAAGGAGCAGGGCTATCTTTCTTTTCATGATCGGATTCCTTTCTCATTCTTCGGCCGCGTCTGCTTCGGAGCGCGGTTCGCGCGGGATTTTTCAGCCTATGGAGAGGGAGCCCCTCAGTATGGCAAGGGCGTCGTTCGAGGTGACGGAGCCGTCGCCGTCATAATCGGCGTTATCCGGGCAGGGGAGCTCGCCGATAAGGCCCATCGTGTACCTGAGGAGAAGGAGCGCATCGTTCGAATCGACCGTGCCGTCGCCGTTGACGTCGCCGATGAGACCGGGCTCGTCGCCCGACCAGATTATCTCGTCGATCCACGCGCAGTCCGTGCCGGAGGCGGCGGAGTAGTCCTTCCTGTACTTCCACGCGAAGGTGTACTGCCCCGCGTTGAGGACCGTGTAGGTGTAGGTCTGCCAATCGTGCTCGCCGTGGACGTCCATGACGGTGTTGTTGTTGACCTGGAAGAGGAGCTTATCGTAGTTGTATTCGGAGCTTACCTTGTAATCGAACGAGATCGAATCGCCCGCCTGCATATCGAGCACGAGCGTCACGACGCTGTCGGAGCTGTCGACGCCGGCGTTCCCGCTGACGGCGGCGATGCGCCCGTCCTTAATGACTCCGGTGAAGGGGTAGCTGCCTTCGGAGGTGAACGAGAGATGCCCGCCCTCGGTGTTGAGGGCATAGTTGAGGTCGACGGTCTCGGACTCGAGCCATTGCCCGTCCAGCCATTCGAGCCTGCCGCGCAGCCAGGTCGAGAGCTGCGTCACGCCGGAGCGGAAGCGCACGCCCCACTTCGCCTCGTCGCGGGAGATCGCGCCGGAGAGGTATGCCGCGCCGCCGTTCAGAAGGCGCATCATCTCGGGAACGAGCGTCCTGCGGTATTCGGCATAGCGGGCCATGAGCTCCTCACGGAACTCGGCGTGATCGTCATAGAGATGATCGAACCACGGGCAGGAGGAGTTGATCACCATGAAGCTCGCATAGCTCTGGGCGTCGGGGCAGTCGAAATAATCGTTGTGGTTGACGTCGGCGTTGTTCCACGAAACGTCCGGGCTGCCGTAGGCAAGGTCGAAATCCCACGGGGCAGTCATGTAGAGCTTGTCGTCCTGCGCCATTTTGACCATGTAGCAGCTCGTCTTGAGGTTGCCGTCGATGTTCTTGGCGATCTCCTGAAGGATCATGAAATCCATCCAGGAATCCGAG
Organism: Clostridia bacterium; assembly: GCA_017509785.1. Classification (GTDB taxonomy): domain Bacteria; phylum Bacillota; class Clostridia; order Christensenellales; family CAG-138; genus UBA3857. The sequence continues at coordinate 67,768 of JAFWOT010000009.1, read as the reverse complement.
TCGACGTATTTCGTATAAGGCTCCGCCCCGTTGACGACCGCGTCGTGCAGGGACTGCATATATTCCGTGAGGTAGGAGAGCATCTGGGAAACGAGCTCCGGGTCATCGGGCTCGGGGGTCTTCAGAACGAAATAATCATGCCCCTGATTCGCCCAGTAGGGGCAGTTGAACCACTGATCGGAATCGAAGTCGATCTTGTTGTCGACGTCCTTCTCGATGAGGTAGCCGCCCGTGAGCTCTTCGGCGGTGGCTTCCTCGATATCTATCTTGTTGGATTCGATATCGACCCTTTCAACGAGCAGATAGATGCCGTTGTACACGCCGTTGAGGTAGGCCTCCACGAATTCGCAGCGGGGGACGTAATCTATGCCCTCGCAGCCGGCTGCGGCCTTGTAGGTCATGTAGTTCCTGAGGAGGGAATCATCCGAATAGCTGGGGACTATGGCGTATTTCTTGGTCTTGGGTATATCGAGCAGGGAAGCCTTCGAATCGAGCTTTATGGAATAGGGCTTCTTCGGCTGGCCCCAGGAAGTGTTGCCGCGCCCTTTTATGGAGCCCGTACCCTCATAATTGCCGCTCTCGAACTGCTTGGTGCCGAGGGTTATCGAAAAGCTCGCCGTGACCCAGGTCTCCTTATCGATCTGGGAGAAGGGCACGGAGGCCGTTATCTCGAGCTTCGGAAGCTCCGCCGGGGTGGCGTAGACGCCGACCGTGAGCAGCTCGTCCTTTGATATGTAGTCGCCCTTCACGGCGTGATAGGCGAACGTGACGGAGCCGTCGGGATTCTCCGTCTGCGTGACGTCGTCCGCGTGCTCCGGGAAGAAGCTCGTGAAATCGGGGTTAAAAGTCCAGCCGTCCTCGAAGCGGGCGGTCAGCGTGATGGTCTTCGTTTCGTCCACGACGTACATCCCGAACTGCTCGTTCAGGCGGAGGCCGAACTGGGAGGCGTCGTATTCAAGGGTGACGCCGTCGCCCGCGAAGGGCGTTACGGCGACGTTCGCCGCGCGCTCGCCGGAGGCGGATGCGGCCGTGGGGAGTATCTGCACGAACAGCATTATGAGCGCTGCGCAAAGTGCGAGTATCCTCGATCTTTTCATTTGTCTTCTCCTTCTTTATCCGTATCGGCGGGAGCCGTTGAATTCCTTTCGCGTTCCTCACGCTCCGCGATGTCGTTCGTGTCGATGGTCTTTCTGAACACGACAAACCGCTGATAGGGGAACTCCGTTGCGAGGTTCAAGAGCATATTGATGATGGTAACGACGTACTCGTTCCAGCCGAGCTTAGTCGTGAGGTAATGCTCGAGCATAGTGGAAAGGGGCGTGAACACGCAGTAGTACGCGAACACGAGCGCCATTGCCTTCGGGACGTTCGAGGCGGACTTGAACGTGTATTTGCGGTTGAACGTGAAATTCCACAGCACCGAAAGCACCAGCGCAATGAGGTAGCTGACCCAGTAATCGAGCCGGAACACCTCGTTCAGCAGCGTGAACGAACCGAACTGGATGATCCCCGCCGAGGCGGCGATGAGCACGTATTTGATCGTGCGCTTTATCTCCTTATTCATCGGGAGCCTCCTCTCCTATCGCTTTGCCGAAATTCAAAAGGAACGCCTCCCTCGCTTCCTTCGCGCTCTTCGTCAGGGGAAGGAGCAGGTCGAACGCGTGTATGTCCGCGTGGAAGACGTCGGCCCTGGCGGGAACGCCCGCCTTATTCAGCGCCTCGACGTAATCGAGGGTCTCCCTGTAAAATGGCTCGCCGTCTGCGACGAATGTGTAGCAGGGCGGAAGGCCGGTATGATCCTCCCTCCTTGCGGGGGAAGCGTAAGCGGGGACGTCCTCCCTCCCCCACAGGGGGCCGAGATATCTGCGCCAGCCCTCGTGATTGCGCTTCGTGTTCCAGCCGAGGGAATGATTATCGCGCGAGGAATCGGTATCGAAGCAGTCGAGCATCGGGTAGATGGGGAACTGATAGAATACGTTCACCTCTCCCCTGTCGTGCGCCAGCATGCAGAGCGCCGCCGCGAGACCGCCGCCCGCGCTCTCGCCGCCGACGATGAGCTTCCCCGGATCGGCGCCGAGCTCTTCGGCGTGATCCCTCAGCCAGAGGAGCGCCGTATAGCAATCCTCAAGCGCGGCGGGGTAAGGCGCCTTTACTGAGAGCCTGTATTCCGGCGAGACGACCACCGCGCCATAACGCTTTGCGGCGTCCTTCCCGCGGGAGAAATGGACCATCTCCGCCATGCCCTCGAAATAGCCGCCGCCGTGTATCCAAAGCATGCCGGGAACAGCGCGCTCCGCCCCGCGCGGACGAAGCACTATGAGCTTCATCTGCCCGGCTTCGGACGGTATATAGATCGTTTCTGAATCAAGATGCATGGAGACCCCCTGAAAATCGACCTTTTTATTATATCATAAACCGTCCTCCCGCCGCAAGGGGGATATGCCCATATCGGCCGCACCAAAAAGCGGCCGTCGGGGAAGGCGGCCGCGGAGCGTGAATGCGGGTCAGGGAAGGTCTTTATCGAGTATGCGGTAATTGATGGGATAGCCCTGTGAGTCCGGAAGGTCTTTTTCACGGTTCTCACCCCCTATCCTTTCGGCTGCTATTATAGCATAAAAGAGTTGGAAAGTAAACGGGCAATATAATATATCATCTTTGCCAGAAGTATAAGAAAGGAGCCGTTCCCGGCTCCGATGAGACTTGCCGAATCACTCGGCGCTGAACATATCCTTGCCCACGCCGCAGAGGGGGCAGGCGAAATCCTCGGGCAGATCCTCGAACCTGGTGCCGGGGGCGATGCCGTTTTCGGGATCACCGAGCTCCTCGTCATAGATCCAGCCGCATGCTTCGCAAACGTACTTCATGGTAAAAAGCTCCTTTCGTTGAGATTATTAATAATTCTTCTCGTTGATCTCAAAATACGCCATGGGGTGCGCGCAGACGGGGCAGATCTCGGGCGCCTTCGTGCCGACGACTATATGCCCGCAGTTGCGGCATTCCCAGACCTTGACCTCGGACTTTTCGAAGACCTGCTGCATCTCGACGTTGTTGAGCAGCGCGCGGTAGCGCTCCTCATGCGCCTTTTCGATGGCGGCGACGCCGCGGAACTTGGCGGCAAGCTCGGGGAAGCCCTCGGCCTCGGCGGTCTTGGCGAAGCCCTCGTACATGTCCGTCCACTCGAAATTCTCACCCTCGGCGGCGGCGGCGAGATTCTCCGCCGTGGTGCCGATGCCCTCAAGCTCCTTGAACCAGAGCTTGGCGTGCTCCTTCTCGTTATCGGCGGTCTTGAGGAAGAGAGCGGCTATCTGCTCATAGCCCTCCTTCTTCGCCTTGGAAGCGAAGTAGGTGTACTTGTTCCTTGCCTGGGATTCGCCCGCGAAGGCCTCCCAAAGGTTCTTTTCGGTCTGTGTTCCCTTATACTTATTCATTATCTTTCCTCCGTTTTTACTTTACAAGATCGAGAAGCTGCTGCTTGGGTACGAAGCCGACCGAACGGCCCGTCTCCATGCCGCCCTTGAATGCGATGACGGTCGGGATGTTCATCACGTTGAACTGCATGCAGAGCTCCTGCTCGTCGTCCACGTTGACCTTGCAGACCTTGATATCGGGGTTCTCCTCCGCGATCTGCCTGATGACCGGGCCGAGCATGCGGCAGGGGCCGCACCAGGTCGCCCAGAAATCCACGAGGACGGGCTTATCGGACTGCATTACCTCATCATCGAAAGTCTTATAGCTGACGTCTGTCTCCATATTTTTCACCTTTCGCCTTTATAAAGGCGCCTTTCATATTTTTTACGAGCATATTGTACCCCATCCGGACAGGCTGTACCGTGACCGAGTCACACTTTATCGAATATATTTTTTCAATCCCTCCAAATCGAGCACGGTGACCGTCCCGCGTCCCGTTTCGACGAGCCCCTCCGCCGAGAAGCGCTTCAGCATACGGGTGACGACCTCCCTTGCGGAATTGACCTGCTCTGCTATGCGGCTCCGCGTGAGGGGCAGGACGCGGCTCCCCGTTCTTTCGCACTCCGCCGTGAGGAACGACGCGAGGCGCGAATCGAACCCGGAGAAGAGTATGCTCTCCATCGTTCGCATGACGGAGGCGAAATCCTCCGCCGCGCGCTCGAACAGGAAGCAGCGGGCGTGGATATTGCCCTGCGTGAGGGCGGCCATCGCCTCGGCGTTGACTATGAGGAGCTCCGAGTCGGTCTCCGCGACCATGTGCGCGTCGAAGCTGATCTTCTCCACGACGCAGGAGGCCGAAAGGACGCTCGAATCCCCGCCGCAGATCGTGAAGAGGGTTATCTCCCGCCCCTCGGAGGAGAGGGAGTAAATGCGAAGCTTGCCGGATATCACGTAGACGAGGCCGACGCAGGCGCAGTCGCTGCTGTAAATGAGCTGGCCCGCAGCCGCCCTTCTGATGCCGGCGTTCCTTCGGACGAAGACCTTTTCCTCCTCGCCGAGGGAATCCCAGAACGGGAGCTTCGGGAGGTATTCCCTGAGCTCCGCCATATCAGTCGCCGAGGAAGCCCGTGATGATGGCTTCCCAATCCTCTCCGCTCAGGGCGCCGATGTAGGGCTTTCCGCCGAGCTGTTCGCCGCTGCCGTTGAAGAACACGGTAGTGGGGACGTACTCGGTCTGATAGGGGGTGAAATCCTCCGTCGCCGCGAGGACGGGATAGCTTATCCCGTACTGCATGACGGTCGAGCGGACGGTGGGCTCCTCGGAATTCGAGAACACGCCGAGCAGAAGGAATCCCTCGTCCTTGTACTTCTCATAGAGCTCGACGAGCTCCGGTATCTCCCCCATGCAGGGAGGACACCATGTCTCCCAGAAGTTGACCATTATGACCTTCTTATCGGAAAAATCGGAGAAGGCGATGGGGCTTCCGTTTACGTCCGTCGTGCGGAAGGAGAAGCGCTCCTCCTCCGTCTGCGTGGGGGTGGGCTCCGCGGGATCGGCGGGTGCTTCGCTCGCCGGGATCTCGGCGGAGGGGCGTTCCGTGCTCTTAGCCGTGCAGCCGGGGAAAGCGGTCAGCGCGGCCAGCGCCGCGACGAGGACGCAGACGATCATCGTTTTGACAGATGCTTTCAATGGTTTGCTCCTTTCGGTTTTATCAGAAGCTCCTTCCGCTGCCGGAATGCGAGCTGCCGGACGAGCTCGAATGCCCGCCGGAATAGGAGGAGTGGCCTCCGGAGGAGCCGCCTCCGCCGGAGCTTCCGCCGCGGTCTACGGGGCTGTAGACCCTTGTGACCGTGTTGTGGGTGAACCTGTCGTCGACGGAGTCTACCCGGAGCGAATCGGCGACGAGGTGGCTGTTCGCGTCATACGCCGTGCGGACGGTCTTCATGCTGCTCTTCGCGGCTGCCATGGAGATGGAGGACACGATGAGCGCGGCAACGCCCGAGACGACGGAGCGCAGGGTCCAGACCTTGCCCGTGCGCGGGGTATGCCCGGTGCGGAGGGTCTTATCGAGATATGTGAGCCAGCGGTCGACCGAGCCGTATACGTCGCCGGCTTCGGTGGGACCCGCGACGCCCTCGTCGATGAGCTCAAGGTTCCTCGCGGTGAGCTTTGCGGGCGGCGTGCCGTACACCGTGGTCAAGGACCTGTTCGGCGTGAAGAAGGTGTACATTATACCGTCATAGTTTTCGCCGTATCCGTAGCCCTTATACTTATAGAAGGCGTCCGTGTACTGCTGCCACGTGAGCAGATAGGTATCCTCCGGGATATTGACGACTATATCGACGCCGTGCCTGAGGCTGATCTCGGCGCGCTTTTTTTCAAGAGCAGCGTACTGCTCCGCCGTGAGAGCGCCCGCCTCGTCGACGAGACGGGGAGCGGACTCGTCATGCTTCCTGACGAACTGCTCGTTCGCGGAGGGGAACCAATCGGGAGCGAAGGGAACGCCCTTGTCAAGGAGGGTGTCTATGCATTCTATCCAGCCGTAAGCGCCCTCGTAGTATTCGGCTGAGCCGAGATGATCGTAGAGCACGTCGTCGATCTCGTTGGCGATCTCCTCGGTGTAAAGGCGCATGGGCCTCGAGCCGGTGACGGTGCACCAGCCGCCCCTGTGAGCGGGATCCATGCAGACGAGGAGCAGGAACCCGTCGTGCTGATCGCCCACGCCGAAGCCGTTGTAATCATAGTAATCGTCGGCATATTCCATATGCCCGATGCTCCCCGTGGAGGGGACTGTGAGCACGACCGCGTCGGCGGCGTTCCTCTCCGTGAATTCGGCTATCCTTGCCCGGAGGGAAGCCTCCTCATCATCGGTGAAGAGGTCGGCCTCGTCTATGACGCGGGAAGCGCCGGCGGGTGCGGCAGTCCACTCCCACGTCGAGATATCGTCGGGATACCAGTCGGGACGGGTCTCGCCGCCGAGCTCATAGGTGATGATGAGCGGGGTCATATCGGTGAGGTCAGGGTATTCCGCGGCCCATTCCTCGGGCGGCATGTAGGGGATATCGGCGCGCTCGACCTCGGACACGGCCGTATCGAGGAACGCTTCAAACGCTCCCCCGAAGCCGTTTTCCGCATAGCCGTTCTTTACGGAGGACGCGGCGTTTTCAAGGACGCCGTCCCCGAAAACGTATCTGCCGCGCCCGTTCGTGCGGAGGACGAACAGGTTCGTTTCTGTGTTGACGGCGAGCATTATGCCGTCGCGGCTCTCGCCCCAGCCGAGCTCGTTATGCTCGTAGAGATAATTGACGTAGCCTTCGTCCGTATCGCCGCCCCTCATCTCTTCGTCGAAGGTCACCATCACGAAATCGAATTCATACTGCTCGACGGCGTCGCACGCGCGCTCGTTGAGCTCGTCCGCGGCTTCCTCGGAGAGGACCCGCGTCAGGTCGTTCATGCGGCGCAGATCGTCCCTCCATTCGGAGGAGGCGGACACGGCGGCGGGGATGATACTCAGCGCGAGCACCAGCGCGAAGACGAGAGCGATCGTTCTTTTAATAATATTCATGGCGCGCCTCCTCAGCAGGAAATGAATGATATCAGGAGCAGTACCGCGGCGAACACGGCGGCGAACGTCCCCCAGCGGCGCAGGAGCGACCTGCCCTTGTCGGTCGGGATATCGCCAACGACCTTGCCCGTCTGCCCGTTCATCGCGAAGCTGTACTTCTGCCCATGCCAGCCGACGTTGAACGTGTAGACCGGCAGCAGCACGTATTTGGCGTTTACGGAGGTCGGCGCGAGGGCGTGGGAGCGTCTTGAAACGGTGCTGTACCCGTGGACGTTCGCATCCGCGATACCGAGGGCGGAAGTCAGCATCCTGTCCTCGGCGCGGGCCCTGACCTCGTCGGAATCCTTATCGAAGCGCTCCGCGAAGAAGCCCGAAAGATAGCTCATCCGGAATGGCTTGACGTCGCTCATGTCGAAGGGTTCGAGCGAATCCATGAGGGCGTCGTCGAGCCTCGCGCTCCCGTCGACGGGGATATCCGCAAAGCGCATGCCGACGCTGCGCGTCAGATCGTAGTGGGCGGTGGTAGTAACTATGTAATCCCCCGTCCTCGCGGCGCTGGAACGGGTCGCGTCATAGGAGACCTCGCCGCTGTACTCGCAGTCATAGAGCCAGAAGGGCACGTAGACTCCCGCGAGATCCTCTATGTTGCTTTCGCTGAAGAACTTCCTCGGCAGGAGCTTCTTATCCTTATAGAAGCTCTGCACGGCGGCGGGCAGGGATTTTTTGTCTATGCGGAATGGGATGACGCCGTCCGGGCGGAGACCGCCTGAGACCTTCTCCGTCAGGACTATGTTGTTCCCGCAGTAGGGGCATTTTATGGAGGCGCTGACCGCGTCGGTCACGATCTCCGCCCCGCAGGACAGACAGTTGTAGACGGGGAGCTCCTCCGCTTCCGCGGCGGGAGCGGAGCCCTCCGCGAGGGTCTCGTCGGCTTCCGTCGGGATGTCGTAGCTCATGCCGCACCAGTCGCAGACGGACTTGCCGCTCGTTGGGTCGAACCTCAGCGGCGCGCCGCATGCCGGGCATTTCTGTTCACTCAATGGATTTGCCATAGTTACCTCCGATCCTGTATTACGGGTTTGTGATAATAGATCCTTTTATTGAAGCATGCCGTATTTTACGCGCAGGCGATTGAGTTTTTTAAGCATCGGCCGTGCAAGCAGGAGCAGGAATACCACCGTTGCAGCCGCGTGTATGAGGTTCATCACGAGCCCCGTGCCGTACGCCGCCGTGAGTGCCTGCCAGGTTATCTCCTTCTGGGTGGTGAACACGGTCGAGGTATCAACTATGAGGCCGTAAAGTATCAGCGTCCCGAGCCCGCCGAATACGCAGAGCGGCAGGAGCTTCGGAAGGGAGCCGTCCTTCCTGTGAAAAATGAGCCCCGCCAGGAGCCCCATGAGGCCCGCCGCTTCCATCTGCCAGGGCGTCCACGGGCCCTGACCGAATATGAAGTTCGAGACGAAGGCGATCATCGCCCCGACTATGAACCCCGATTCCGCGCCGAACGCGACTCCCGTGATCACGGCTATCGCGACCATTGGCTTGAACTGCGGTACCATGTAGAACGCCGCCCTCGCCGCGACGCCTATCGCCGTCATCGCCGCGAGAAGGGTCAGCTCCCGCGCGCCGGGGCGCCTTTTTTCGAACCGAAGCACGAAGGGCGCCATCGAAACGAGTATTATGAGCAGGCTCACTATATAGAACCTGCGGTCGTCCCACACGGCGACGCCGAGGGCTATGAGCGCGGGGACGGCAAGGAGCGCGAGTATCAGCGCGAGCACGCCGGGATGGAGGCGCTTTTTATCCGCGTTTTGCAAGAGCGGTCACCTCCTCCGTCAGAATGGCGTTGGGGTATATATCGCGCGCGATGCGGTTGGCCGCCGTAGTATAGAAGGTGTTTCCGCAGAAGAACTCCCTCGCGGTGTTTTCGGCGGATATGCTCCCGTCGAACATGAGGGCGGCGGTATCCGCGTACTCGGCGCAGAATTCGGTATCGTGCGTGACGAGCATCACGGAAAGCCCCTCGGAGGCGAGCTCGCGCAGCTTCAGCCCGAAGGCGCGTTTGACGCCAGCGTCCATGCCCTTCGTCGGCTCGTCCATGAGGAGTATGCGCGGCTTCGTGAGGAGTATCATCGCGATGGCGGTACGCTGCTGCTCTCCGCCCGAGATATCGAACGGGTCGCGCTCCGACAGCGAGCCTATCCCCATGAGGGAGACGATCCTTTCGATCTCCTCCTCCCCCGCTCCCCTGCCGGCGGCGGCCTTTTTGACGTTCTCGCCGACGGAGACGGGATAGAACACCGTCCTCGGATCCTGCGGGAGGAGGCCGACGCGCTCCTCGAAGGCGGAGAATCTGCCCTTCATGCGCCTGCCGGATATCTCCACCCTGCCCCTGTAGGGGACGGCGCTTCCGGAGAGCGCCTTCAATAAGGTGGATTTGCCCGCGCCGTTCCCGCCGACGAGGCCGTATACGCTCCCGGCGCGCAGCTCGATATCGAGCCCGCGAAGCACGTCGGGGGAATCCTTTTCGTATCTGAAGAAGAGCTCCTTTGCCCGAAGAACCGTTTCGCCCTTCGCGGGGGCGGGGGTTTCGGGAAGGGTCTTGCGGGCAAGACCCATCGAGCGGAGCATGCGCCTGCCCTCGTTTACGGTGAGGGCGGCGGGGCTGCAGCCTATGGCGCAGCTGATCCTCGCGGCGGAGGGCATTGCGAGCGCCATCCCCGAGCCCCTTTTATGGAGCTCCTCCGCGACGGCCTTCGGTTCGCCTATGGCGGTGAGGCGGCCTTCCTCCAACACTGCGACGCGGTCTGCAAAGGGCATTGCCTCCTCGAGGCGGTGCTCGCTCAAAACGACCGTCAGCCCGAGCTCGGTGTTGAGCTTCTTCACCGTGGTCAGAAAATCGAACGCGGCTATGGGATCGAGCGAGCTCGTCGGCTCGTCGAGCACGAGGACGGATGGGTTCATCGCCATCACGGAGGCGAGGTTGACGAGCTGCTTCTGCCCGCCGGAGAGCTCCGCGACGTCCTTGTGGAAGACGCCCTCGAGCCCGAAATAGCTCGCCATCTCGGCGACGCGCACGCGCATCCTCTCCCTGCCGCAGCCGAGGCTCTCCAGCCCGAAGGCGAGCTCATGCCAGACCTTGTCGGTGACGAGCTGATCGTCCGGATGCTGGAAAACGAAACCTATCTTCGCCGCCTGCTCGCGCTCGGGGACGTCTGACAGCGGGACCCCGTCCATGAGGACGGAACCGCTCCTCTCCCCGTGTGGGGCGAGGACGGATTTAAAATGCCTGAGCAGGGTGGATTTTCCCCCGCCGGACGGGCCTATTACGAGCAGGAACTCCCCATCGCGCACGGAAAGATCCACGCTTTCGAGCGCGGGAGCCGGGCCGTTGGGATATGTGAAAGTCAAAGCTTCGAACTTAAAATTCGCCATTTTACGTTCTCCCATGCGTTGAGGAGCGCGGGCATGAGGCAGAGCCCCGCGAAAGCCGCAAGTCCGATAACTGCGCCGACGCTCATCGGAGCGCACTTGACGGAAGGATAGGATCGGAAGTAGACCGCCTTTGAGGCGGCCGCCCATACGAAGGCCGCGGTAAATGCCGCCGCAAGCGCCGCGAGCAAGGCGTCCCGCGCGGTGAAGCGATAGAGGGCGTAGGCCGTCCTCCCCCGCCCGCCGTACCCGCGGGAGCGCATGCTGTCGGACATGACGACCGAGCTTTCGAGCGCCCACCCGACGGTGACGGAAATTACGCTTATGCCGTGCCGCACGCCCGAAACGACGCCCTTCTTCATGGGGGGAGACGTGCTCTTTTGCGCGGCGGAGACCTCCCTTATTCGGGAGACGAGCCTCGGCACGAAGCGGAGCGTCATCGAGAATATGAGCGAGAGCGCGGGCAGCACCCGCCCGAAGAGGAATATCACCTTATCGGACGTCATAACGGCGTTCATGCAGTAGAACCACATTATGAGCGCAGCGAACATGCAGGCGGAAACGAGCCCGTAGACCACCGCCTCCTTCGTTACGGCGTTGCCGTTCCAAAGGTAGAAGAGCGGGGTCGCCCCCTCGTGATTGAAGAGGGGATTGAGCGCCGCCACGACGATTATGAACGGCAGTACCGCCAGCAGATCGAAGAGCAGGGCGCGCCTGCCCTTTAATACGATCGTATATATGCAGGCCGAAACGAGCGATATACCCGTCACCGCGGGGTGCAGTACGAACGCTGTCAGCACGAGCACCGCCGCAAAGAGGGCAAAGCTCACGGCCGGATGAATATCGGAAAAAGCGTCCCGACGCATGGAACCTCCTGTACGGGCAATACGGAATGCCCCGATTAACATTATATCATAAGCCGAAGATAAAGAAAAGGGGACGGATAAAAAAACGGCGGGCTTTCGCCCGCCAAACGTTCATTCGAATCATTCTCCCGTTTTTTTCCTGCGTTTGCGCACGCCGACCCCAACAGCGCCCGCGATCACGAAAACTGCAGAGGCCGATACGGCGATCGGCCATGAGGTTCCTTTTCCCAAGCCGTATGCCGGTGAAAGATGCGGTGAAATGTCGATCTGTCCGGACCCGAATATGGGAGAACCGTTCTCATCCACGATCGGCTTCGCACGCTCCTTGGCGACTGCGGAATTGAATTCTTCAAGCGTCGGTAATTCCCTGTGATCCGTAACGGAATAATACTTTTCATTTAAAGGGCAGGCGTCGGTAAGAACGGTGATGATCCTTTCGTCGCCGTTGAAATCCGCATACATAACGCTGCAGTAAAAGCAATCGATGAAACGGGGTTCACCCTCGACCCCCGCCTTTTTCATTAGCTTCTGCATTATTTCCTTGGCGTCAAGATAATTCTTCGCGTTCTGCGCACCGCTGAACGAAAGGCCTTCTTCTGTCCGATAAACATAGAACAGCACGGAATGACCTTTGTTTCCCTCTGCAACGAACGTCCAGCTTCTGTCAAGGCAAACGACAGATCCTTTCGACAGTTTCTCGCCGGCATACCCCATATAAGGTATTGCCTCACCTAATCTTAATGAATCTATTTCTTCAGCAGAATCAAAAACGGTCCCGACGTAATCATTGGCCTTCATAAATGTTTTCATCTCAGGTAATGCTACGCTCTGTGCATAATTCAAAACATCTTCGGGGATAGAGGGCTTCTCAACTTCCGCAGAGCATGAGATCATCAGCATTAGCATCATCACTCCTAAACAAACTGAAATTATATTTTTATCATAAGTGCCTCCGCATGCCCGGCACCATTCCGTCTTTGTTCCCTGTGTTTTTGTTGGAATCAGAATAATAACATAATTTCCTGCTGCATTCTAATTTATAGGGAGAACAAATACCGGGGCAGTCAGTATGGCAATCACTAAAGCTATTCTATTTTGATTGAAAAATCCTCCTTGATTCGAGCTCTTTACCTCTAACCGGTTTGTGAAATACATTTACCTTTTATATCATATACCATCCTAATATTTCTGTCAACCCTTTTTGGGGGATTTGAAAAAAAGCTTTGGATGAATATGAAGGTGAATATTCCCGCCTTGCAGGCACAAAGCTCTTGCTTCCCGCCGCGTTTCAGTATATAATTAAACAAACGATCACGGAGGTGGCTTATGGCTTCAAAGGTTTATTTTACGGATATGCACGTCGGAATGAATTCGAGCCTGCTCGATAAGTTCCGCAGGCTGATAGACAAAGCGGGGATCGCTTCTATCGATTTTAAGGATAAGTTCGTCGCAGTGAAGGTGCATTTCGGCGAGTACGGAAACATGGCCTTCCTGCGCCAGCAGTATGCCCGCGTCATATGCGACCGCGTCAAGGAGCTCGGCGGGAAGCCCTTCCTCACCGACTGCAACACGCTCTACGTCGGCTACCGCAACAACGTGCTCGGGCATCTGGACGCCGCGTACATGAACGGCTACAACCCGCTTGCGACGGGCGTCCACACCATAATAGCGGACGGCCTGCGCGGCACTGACGAGCGGGAGATCCCCATCGAGGGCGGGCAATACTGCAAGACGGCGAAGATAGGCGCCGCGATAGCCGAGGCGGATATAATCATTTCGCTCACGCATTTCAAAGGGCACGTCAACGCCGGGTTCGGCGGGTGCCTCAAAAACATAGGCATGGGGTGCGGCTCCAAGAAGGGAAAGATGGAGATGCACTCCTCCGGTACGCCGCGCATATCGAAGAGCCGCTGTATCGGCTGCGGAATGTGCGTGAGGCACTGCAACAACTCGGGTGTGAATATAGTCGAAGGCAAGGCCGTGATAGACGAGGCGAACTGCGTCGGCTGCGGATACTGCATCGCCTACTGCCCGAAGGGAGCCATAATGACGAAGTGGGACGAGGCAAAGCCCGTCATGAACAGGAAGATCGCCGAGTACACGAAGGCCGTCCTCGCGGGAAAGCCCGGCTTCCACGTGAGCCTCGTCGTGGACGTTTCGCCCGAATGCGACTGCGATTCATGCAACGACGTGCCCGTTATACCCGATATAGGCATGTTCGCCTCGTTCGATCCCGTCGCGCTCGACCGGGCCTGCGTCGACGCCGCGAACCGCGCGCCCATAGTCCCCGGCTCCGCCGCCGATAAGGATGAAGCGCACGACCACGCGCAAGCGCACGACGTGTTCCGCATCGTCCACCCCGACACCGATTGGGAGGCGGGCCTCATCCACGCGGAAAAGCTCGGCATAGGCACGAACGAGTATGAGCTCGTGAAAATCTAAAGACCGTAAATGAAAACGCGGAGGCTCCTCAGCGGGCGTCTCCGCGTTTTTGCTTACTTATTTATACCGTTGGGTTTTATTATTGCTCCGGCTTTTTCCTCATTTGGAGCATCGCAAGGCTGTACGCAAGCCCCGAAAGGAGCGCCGCGAAGCAGCTTGCGGCGTTCATGAAGGCCACGAGCCGCATGACCGTGTCGCCGCGGAACATATGGGCGTAGTCGCCGGAAAGGAGACCGAAAACCAAGAGCAGCACCGTCAGCACTATATGCACGACCGCGAGCGCGGACGAACGCGGCTTCGCCGCCGCGCAGACGACGTACAGCACGGCGGGAGCGAGCACGAGCACGTAATTCACCGCGACCCTGGGCAGCGCCGCAGACCCGTGCACGGCGAGCATTATCAGCGAATACGACGACATTATCAGCGAGAGTATCCGCGGGATGGCTGTAACGATCGGGATCCGCCTTGTGGGAGCAATGAAGAGAGCGACCGCCGCAAGCGCGATCGTGACCGATATCGCCGGCATCAAACAGGAAACAGGCGGACTGCCCGTAAGGCGGGCGAACCTTATATAGAGCGCGGCGTACACACAGGTAAACGCGAGCCCCGCCGCGGAGAGGCCGATCACCGCTCCGCTCCAGCGCTCCGCCCGCGGAGCCGCAGCGGGCATGCTCACAGGGGAGGATAAGGCTCTCCCGCAGTTCACGCAGAAGCGGGCGTCGTTCTCGTTTTCTTCACCGCAGAACGTGCATCTCATAATTGTATCTCCCTATTGAACGGCATCGAGGGCGGCGATCACCTGCCCGTACATGTAGAGCGTGCCCATCGCGACGAGGGGCAGCCCCTTCTCCTTGGCATATGAATACGCCGCGGCGACTCCCTCCGAAAGCTCATCGAAGCCTTCGGCCTCCACTCCGCCGGAGCGGAGCTCGTCAGCCAGCGCATCCGCCGCGAGCGAACGCGGGTTGGAGGGCTTTACGCAGAAGGCCTTATCGCAGACGGGCGCGAGCAGGCCGGGATATTTGGCGTGATCCTTATCCGCCATGACGCCGACGAGCAGTACCGCCTTCGTGCCGGGGAATATCCGCTTTATGCTCTCCGCCGCGAGGGACACCCCGGCAGGGTTATGGGCGCCGTCGAATATGACGGGAGGATCCTTCCTTATGAGTTCGAACCTTGCGGGCCACGAAGTTTCGGAAAGCCCCGCGCGGACGGCGGCGTCCGGGATATCAAGCCCCTCTTTACGCAGAGCCTCCACCGCCGTGAGCACGTTCGCGGCGTTCTCCGGCTGATAGGCGCCGATGAGAGAGAGGCGGAGCCTTCCGAAGCCTGAAAACCCGATCTCGGTACCGTCGATGCTCTCTGAAATGACGCTTAGCCTCGTGCGGTCCGTCTTGATAACGGACGCGCCCTGCCTTGCGGCGGCGGCTTTTACAACGGCCTCGGCCTCCGGGTCGTCCCCGCCCCAGAGCACGGGGCGGCCGCGCTTTATTATGCCCGCCTTCTTCGCCGCGATCTCGGCGGTGGTGCCGCCGAGGCGGTCGGTATGATCGAGCTGTACGTTGGTTATCACGGCGAGCAGAGGCTTATCGACGACGTTCGTCGCGTCGCCCGCTCCGCCGAGGCCGCATTCGACTATCGCGATATCGCATTTCTCGTCGGAGAATATGCCGTAGGCGGCGGCTGTCAGCACCTCGAACTCGGTGGGACGCTCCTTCATCGCGGAGGAGATATCCGCAATGCGTTTGAAAGCCGCGTCGAGCTCGGAGTCCGAAACGGGCTCCCCGTTTATGCGGATCGAATCCGTGACGCCCGTTATCGCCGGGGAGGTGAACGAGCCGACCTTAAGCCCCGCCTCGCGCAGGACGGAAGCGAGCATGGCGGTAAAGGACCCCTTGCCGTTGGTCCCCGCGACGTGCACGACGGGGACGGCGTTCTGCGGCCTTCCCATGAGGGAGAGCAGCTCCGTCACCCGCTCGAGGCCGAGTATGCTCTCGCTTCGGGAGATCTCCCGAAGGCGCTCGTCCGAAGCGCCGCGCCTGCGGTCACGCCCGGCGAGGCCCGCCTTTTTGAGCGTCTCGCACAGCTTTAAAAGCGCGGGGATCAGTATGAGCTGAACGGGCACGAGTATCGCGTATTCGACGAGGCGGTACGCGAACCAGCCCCAGTAGGTCTTCGAGCCGTAGAGTTGGCTGACCCAAACGGTATTGACGAAGAGCCCGAGCGCTATCGCGTTTATGAGCACGGGCATGAGATGGTTCGGGAAGAAGCGGAGCTTTTTCCATTCAAAGCTCCCCTTTACGAACGCGAAGGGCTTTTTGTTGAGGAACAGACCCATGACGAAGCCCATGAGCGCGGCGACGACCGTGAAGCCCGGGTGATACGGCCCGAACGGGAAGAGCGTCGCGCCGATGAGATCGGAAAGCCCGTAGACGAGCGCGGCCTCCGGAGGGCCGTAGAGCATGGCGGCGAGCATCGGCGGCACGAAGGAGAAGCCTATCTTCCACCCCGCCGTCTTTATGGAAAGGCCCGGGAGCCTGTCGAGCATGACGGTCATTGCAAGGAGCATCGCAAGCACCGTCATAACGCGGATGCTGATCTGCGCTCGGGACTTCTTCTCCCTGCGGGCGCGGACGGCACCCGCGAAAACGAGCACTATACCGATCACAGCCGCCGCTGCTCCGGCGATCACGAGCGCCGTCTTCGGCTCCGCGAAGGCTGACGAAAGCGCCTCGCGCACGCGGGCGGCAAGCTCGCCGGCGGCGTTATCGCCCGAGTATAGCCCCGAATACAGCCCGAAGGCGCCAATGGCAAAGAGTATGAGACCTATTGCGGAAAGTATCGCTGACATAATATAAACCTCCTTCCCCTCATTCATACGACATGGGAAAGGAGGCCGTAAGACCCCGTTTGGCTGCCCTATGAAGCGGGATGCAAGCCGTATTCCGCAAGCCTCTTACGCGGAGACCCGCGCGGGCTTTTCGTTCGGCCGTCAACTCCCCGTCCGGCCAACACTTAACGAACACAGCTTTACTCTTCAGCAAGGATATGATACCGCCGTTCACCGCCTTTGTCAATAGGTTTTAAACAGGTTTTAGACAGGTTTGGAAACAATAAAAAATACCCCTCTTTTGCGGCGCGGGCTTGATTGTGATGCGGAGCCGTGGTATAATCATACTGATTTAATATGCTTAAAAAGGAGTAATTTCCATGAGCTGTTCCATAAGAGATATCTCCCTCGCCCCCTTGGGCCGCAAGCGCATCGCGTGGGTGGAGAGCTATATGCCCGTGCTTGCCGAGATAAAAAAGCGCTTCCGCGAGGAAAAGCCCTTTTCCGGCATGCGCATTTCCGTCTGCGTGCACCTCGAGGCCAAGACCGCGTATCTTGGGCTGCTTCTGCGCGAGGGCGGCGCGGAGGTCGCTATAACGGGCTCCAATCCCCTCTCCACGAAGGACGATATCTGTGCCGCGCTCGCCGACGAGGGCATGAACGTGTACGCTTGGTTCAACGCCACGCCGGAGGAGTATCACGAGCATATAAGGAGGACGCTTGAATTCAAGCCCCATATCGCGATAGACGACGGGGGCGAATTCGTCTCGATGTTCGACGAGCATCCCGAATACGCAGAGAACCTCATCGGCGGGTGCGAGGAGACGACCACCGGCATACTGAAGCTGAAGGCGAGGGTGAGGAACAACACGCTGCGCTTCCCGATGATGGCCGTGAACGACGCTAACTGCAAGCACCTGTTCGACAACCGCCACGGCACCGGCCAGAGCACCTGGGACGCGATAATGTATACCACGAACAACATGGTGACGGGAAAGACCGTCGTCGTAGCGGGCTACGGGTTCTGCTCGAGCGGGATCGCCATGCGGGCGAAGGGACTCGGCGCGAACGTGATCGTCACCGAGGTCAACCCCTTCCGCGCTCTGGAGGCCGCGATGGACGGCTTCCGCGTAATGAAGATGGACGACGCCGCCCCTCTCGGCGACATATTCGTCACCGCGACGGGCTGCCGCGACGTCATCACGAAGAGGCATTTTGAAAGGATGAAAGACGGCGCGATACTCGCCAATTCCGGGCATTTCGACGTTGAGATCTCAAGGACCGATCTTGAGGCGATGTGCGTTGAAAAGATAAACCGCAAGCCGTTTATCGACGGCTACGTCATGCCGGACGGAAGGATACTGAACCTCATGGCGGAAGGAAGGCTCGTCAATATAACTGCGGGCAACGGTCACCCCGCCGAGATAATGGATCTGAGCTTTGCGATACAGGCGCTCTCCGCCGAATATCTCGTAAAGCACGGGAAGGAGCTCGCGCCCGGGCTCTACAACGTGCCCGAGGAGATAGACCGCGAGGTCGCCTTGATAAAGATCCGCGCGATGGAGCTTGGGCTCGACGAGCTCACCCCGGAGCAGATCGAATACCTCAACGCGCAATGAGGCGCGTCATTCGGGCGGCTTTCATACTTGCACTCGCGGCGGCGCTCCTGCTCTCCGGCTGCGGCCCCGCCGCGCCCGCGAAGGAGCCCGAGCCTTCCGACGGGGAAATAACGCCGGAGGAAACGCCCGCGTTAACGGAGGATGCCGCGGCGGACGTCGCGATAAACCCCGTTTTCGCGCTGTATTGCGAGGTCATACCGCTCTACCGCGCGGCATGGCGCGGGGCGGTGACGGGAGCCGCCGGGGACGAGGCCGCCGCCGGGCTGCTCCTTCTCATGATGAGCGACGAGGCCCGCCTTTGCGGTGCGTTCTCCGCCGTGGGGATGCTGCCCCCTTCGGAGGACGGGAACGGCTTTTCGGGCAGTGTGACGGCGCCGATACCCGGCGAGGGCCGGCTGCACGCCAACGGGAGCTTCTCCTTCACTGGGGAGGACGGCCTGACGCTCAGCGGCTCATACGAGGACGGGGTTTTCACCTGCTCCGACGGCGAGTCGGAGATCGTGCTGGCTCCGCTCGGAGACGGGTTCATAACGGCCGTCACTTCTGCGGATGGGACGGGAGTCACGGAGCTGACCTCATCGGGCCTGCGCTATGCGCGCATCGAAGGCGCCGGGCGTTACGACCCGGCGGCGCAGGGCTTCCCCGAAGAGGGCTCGCCCGTGCTCGTATGCTCGGGCTCCGAAGTCCGGGTGGACGAATAGTCCCGGCGGACGAATAGTCCCGGCGGACGAATAGTCCCGGCGGACGAATAGTCCGCAGCTCCCCCGCCTACATTATTACCGATCAACAACGCGAAAGGAAACACCAATGCCGATTCTTCTTTCCGCCGCCGACAAGACTCTGCACATCCAGATCGGCGATTACGTCCCGCTCATCGCGGTTTGCGCGGTGCTGGCGATCATATTCGTTTGCTTCAAGCTGTTCGGGGTATCCGTCAGGTTCCTCTGGCGGCTGCTCATCAACGGCATAATCGGCGCGGGGATGCTGATACTCTTCGATATCGTATTCGTGACGTATCTGCGGATGCCCTTCTTCTACATCCCCATAACGTGGCTGAATTCCGCCGTCGCAGGAGTGCTCGGAGTGCCGGGAGTCATACTGCTGCTGATACTGCAGTTCATACTTTGATCTATGGAAGAACTTATCAACATTCGGCTGAGCGAGGCCGGCAATTCGCTCATAATACTCGATCAGACCCGCCTCCCGCTGGAGGAGGTCTATATTGAACTGAAGAGCCGCGAGGAGCTCTTCGAGGCGATAACGAAGCTCCGCGTAAGGGGCGCGCCCGCGATCGGCATAGCAGCCGCTTACGGGTATTACCTCTGCGCGCTCGAGGACGCGGAGAAGGAGGATTTCTTCCGCCGCATGGACGACGCGGAGCGCTACCTCGGCTCCTCACGCCCGACGGCGGTGAACCTCTTCTGGGCGCTTTCCCGCATGAGGCAGTGCCTGAGGCAGAACGCGCTCCTCCCGCGGGAGGAAGTCGTTGCGCGCCTGCGGCTCGAGGCGGAGGCCATCCGCCGCGAGGATGAGGAGGCGAACCTCCGCATGAGCGAGGCGGCTCTGCCCCTCATCGGGGATGGGATGGGCATACTCACCCACTGCAACGCCGGGCCTCTTGCGACGAGCAGGTACGGGACGGCGTTGGGGCCCATGCTCCTTGCGCACGAGCGGGGCATGGAGATACACGTTTACGCCGACGAGACGAGGCCGCTCCTCCAGGGGGCGAGGCTCACGGCATTCGAGCTGCACCGTGCGGGCGTCGACGTGACTCTCATCTGCGACAACATGGCGAACCAGGTCATGAAGGAGGGCCGCGTGCAGGCGGTGTTCATCGGTTGCGACCGCGCGGCGATGAACGGCGATTCCGCGAACAAGATAGGCTCCTCGGGGCTTGCGGTGCTCGCAAAGCACTACGGGATACCCTTCTATATGTTCGCGCCGCTCTCGACCGTCGACCCGGACACGGCAACCGGGAAGGACATCAGGATAGAACAGCGCGCACCTGAGGAGGTGACGGAGCTCTTCTTCACGCACCGCATGGCGCCCGAGGGCGTCAAGGTCTACAACCCGGCGTTCGACGTCGTGGATCACGAGCTCATCACCGGCATAGTCACCGAGGAGGGCGTGGTTTATCCCCCGTTCGGGGAGAATTTCCGCGCCGCGTTTGAAAGAAAAAGATCGAGGAGGGAAACAAAAGATGCTGAAGTATGAGGATTACGTCGAGAGCGCGAAGGCGCTCTGCCGCGAGCTGGGCGAATTCTGCCCCGAGGTGCTCATAATACTGGGCTCCGGCCTCGGCAGCCTGGGGGACAGGCTCACCGATCCGATCTCGGTGCCTTACAGCCGCGTGCCGCACATGAAATACTCGACCGCGCCCGGACACAAGGGCAGGTTCCTCGCCGGCGAGCTCGGCGGGAAGCAGGTGCTCATGATGCAGGGCAGGCTCCACTTCTACGAGGGCTGGGCGGCGGAGGACGCCGTCTTCCCCATAAGGCTCGCGAAGCTCATCGGCATTGAAAAGATGATAGTCACGAACGCCGCCGGCGGTATAAACACCGAATACAAGCCCGGCGAGCTGATGCTGATAAGCGATTTTATAAAGCTCAACTCCGTCAATCCGCTCATAGGCCCCAATATGGAGGAGTTCGGTCCGCGCTTCCCCGACATGAGCCGCGTGTTCGACCGCGAATACATGGCCGCATTCCGCGAGATCGCCGTCTCTCACGGGGAGAACGTCCACGAGGGCGTGTACTTCTACTGCACGGGGCCCCAGTATGAGACCCCGGCGGAGATCCGCGCGATGCGCATACTCGGCGCCGACGCCGTCGGCATGAGCACCGTGCCGGAGTGCATAGCCGCCCGCCACTGCGGGATGCGGATACTGGGCGTGACTCTCGTCACCAATATGGCGGCGGGCATACTCGATAAGCCCCTTTCCGGCGAGGAGGTAATAGAGGCGGGCAACGCCGCTTCGGAGAGGCTTTCTTCCTACGTTACCGAGTTTTTGGAGAGGTTATGATGCTTGATACGCTGATAAAGAACGCTTCCGTCATACCGATGACCGAGAGGGGGCTCGTGCTCTACGGGACCTCCGTCGGCATAAAGGACGGGAAGATCGCGTACCTCGGGCCCGACTGCCCCGAGGCCGCAGAGGTGATCGACGCGAAAGGCCGCGTCGTAATGCCGGGGCTCATCAACGCCCACGCGCACACCGCTATGTGCGTCATGCGCGGATACGCCGACGACTACACCCTGCAGAGCTGGCTCTTCGATAAGGTATTCCCCGTTGAGGCGAGGCTCGACGAGAGGGCGATACTTTCGGGCGCCGTGCTCGGAATGGCGGAGATGATAAGGACGGGGACGGTCTCCTTCTCGGATATGTACTTCTGCCAGCCCGCCGTGGCGAAGGCGGTCGAAAGGATCGGGATGAAGGCGAACCTCTGCAACGCCGTCATTGCCCTCGGCGACGGATATGATTTCGACGCCGACCGCGCCGTCATTGAAACGCGAAAGCTCCTCGAGGAGTACGGGAACACCGGCGCCGTCCGCGCCGACGTCGCCATCCACGCCGAGTACACGAGCCCGCCCGAGATATGGCGGCGCGTGCACGAATGGGCGGTGAAGCACGGAGCCATCACCCACATACATCTTTCCGAAACGGCGAAGGAGCATGAGGAAGCGAAGGAGCGGCACGGGCTCTCCCCCGCCGCCGCGTTCTGCAAATACGGTATAATGGACACGCCCGTGCTGTTCGCGCACGGGGTTTGGCTGGAGGACGAGGATATGCGGCTCATCGCCTCGCACGGAGGAAGCGTCGCGCACTGCCCCGTCTCCAATCTGAAGCTCGGCAGCGGCATGGCCGACGTGCGCCGCATGAAGGATCACGGCGTCAACGTATGCCTCGGGACCGACGGGGTCTGCTCCAATAATTCGCTCGATCTCTTTGAAGAGATCAAGCTCAGCGCCCTTCTCGCTAAAGGCGAGGCGCTCGACCCGACCGCGCTGCCCGCATATGACGCGCTCGAGATGGCGACCGTGAACGGGGCTAAAGCCCAGGGCCGCGCGAATGAGACGGGCAGGATCGCGCCCGGCTTCGACGCGGATCTGATAATGATAGACACGCTTGCGCCCCATCTGCGCCCCATCTACGACCCGATCGCAACGGTCGTCTACTCGGCTCACGGCTCCGACGTCTGCATGACGATGGTGCGCGGGCGCGTGCTCTGGGACGGCAACGATCTGCTGACGATCGATATCGAAGACGCCCTGCGCGAGGTCGAAAGCTACGCCATGCCGATAGTGCGCGGGGAATAAACCGACGGAACGAAACGAAGCCTTCCCAATGCCCGGGAGGGCTTTTTTTCTCCCCGAAGGGATGTGGGACGGCATAAAAAAAGAGTCCGCAGGGAGGCTGCTCCCTGCGGCGTTTTTTCGGTTTCTGTCAGTCTTTGATATCTTCGACGATCTCGCCGACCGTCTCCCCGACGGCTTCGGCGGCTTCGGTCACGGCTTCCTCTGCGGCTTTGGCGGTTTCGGTCACCTTTTCCTCAACGGTTTCGGCGGCCTCGGTCACGGCTTCGGCGGCCTCCTCCGCTTTTTCCTCAACGGCTTCGGCGGCTTCCTCCGCGGGAGCTTCGGCATAGATCACGTCAGCCGCCTCGGCGGCGTTCTCACAGGCGTTCTCCGCAGCCTTTTCGGGCTTGTCGTCGATGGTATCCGCCCATTCGGAGACCGCCTTGATCCCGTGCTTCACGGTCGTCACGATGGACTTGCCCAGATCGGAACCGAACTGCGCGATCCCCTCGCCGATGCCGCTCTTCTTGATGCTCTCTCCGACTTCGGAGAGATCCTTACCTACCTGTTCCCAGGCCTTTTTGACAGTAGTCACAGCAATTCTCCTTTCATTGATGGATCTTTGTCTGCCGCTACTCTATCAGACCCCGAAGCGGAAGTCAAGGCTTTACGGCAGTTTTTACACAATCTTTACGCGTTCTTTACAAGAGGGGCGCGGCTGTCGGCCGCACCCCTCATTTTGCCCTTCCGCGGGCTTTTTTCGCCCTTCCCCGGCCCCCCGCCGGGAAAAGACTCAATCGTAGATTATCTCGTACTTCTTTTCGGGCTCGTCGGCGGCGGACTCTTCCGGAGCCGATGCGGGACGCTCACCCTCCTTCGGGGAGCTCTCCGGCTGCTCCGCGGGCTCCGGCTGCTTCTTTTCGGAAGCGTCGTCGTTCGCCCATTCGTTAACGGCTCTTATGCCCTTTTTGACAGTCTCGACGATGGCCTTGCCGACGTCCGCGCCGGCCTGTTCGATCTTCCTTGTCACTTCGCTGTTTGCCACCGTCCTGCCGAGCTCGTCTATCTCCTGCCCGACCTTCTCGATCATCTCTTTCACGTTCGACATATCACTCACTCCTTTCGTATAATCATCCCTCAATATATATTATACAGCCAAAGCGAAAAAATGTCAAGTTTTTTTCACGGCATTTTTCGCCGTTCTTTTCACGGGCGCGCCGGCATACCGCGGCTCCTGCGGGGGAATAATCATTGTAGCAAACGAACGGAGGATACTGCGATGGCAACGGGCAAGGTCGAGATCTGCGGGATAAACACGGGCAAGCTTCCGAGGCTCACCCGGGAGCGGAGCGAGGAGCTCATGGCCCTTGCGGGCAGCGGGGACGCTTCCGCCCGCGAGGAGCTCATCGAGGGGAATCTGCGGCTCGTGCTCTCGGTCATACAGAGGTTCTCCGGGCGCGGAGAGGCGCCGGACGACCTCTTTCAGATAGGCTGCATAGGCCTCATAAAGGCGATAGACAATTTCGACGTTTCACACGGGGTGCGGTTTTCGACCTATGCCGTGCCGATGATAATAGGCGAGGTGCGACGCTATCTGCGCGACAACAGCAGCATGCGCGTCTCGCGCTCGATAAGGGACACCGCCTATCACGCCCTGCGCGAGAGAGCGCGGCTCGAATACGAGCTCGGGCGGGAGCCGACTATGAGCGAGATCGCCGGGGCGCTCGGCGCGAAGGAGGAGGACGTGGTATTCGCCCTCGACGCGATAGCGGATCCCGTTTCGCTGAACGAGCCCGTGTTCCGTGACGACGGTGACGCGGTCTTCGTGGGGGATCAGGTGCGCGACGAGAAGGCCACCGAGGAAAACTGGCTCAACTCCGTCGCCCTTAAAACGGGGCTCGAGCACCTTCCCGAACGCGAGCGGCGGATAATCGAGCTTCGATTCTTCATGGGGCGCACCCAGACCGAGGTCGCAGGCGAGATAGGCATAAGCCAGGCGCAGGTCTCCCGGCTTGAAAAACGGGCGCTTGGGCAGATGAAAAGGTTTGTTTGATAATCCCCGCGTTTCATGGTATAATGAATAAAAAGAAATATCCGAGGAGATCCCATGAAACACTACGACGTTATAATTATCGGCGCGGGCCCCGGCGGGATATTCACGGCTTATGAGCTTGTAAAGACCGCGCCCCGGCTTTCCATCGCCGTTTTCGAGGCGGGCAACCCGCTTGAAAAGCGCAAATGCCCCATAGACGGCGAACGGATCCGCTCCTGCATACACTGCCCGACCTGCGCTGTAATGAACGGCTTCGGCGGGGCGGGGGCTTTTTCCGACGGGAAATACAATATCACGAACGAATTCGGCGGGAATCTGCACGAGTATATAGGCAAGGCTAAGGCGACGGAGCTGATGAACTACGTCGACTCCATAAACATGTCGCTCGGCGGGGAGGGCTCGAAGCTCTACTCCACGGCGAACTCCCACATCAAGAAGCTCTGCATGCAGAACAAGCTCCACCTGCTCGACGCCTCCGTGAGGCACCTCGGGACGGACAAGAACTATATCGTGCTGGAGCACCTGTTTGAGCTTCTGAAGGATAAGGTCGACTTCTTCTTCCGCTCCCCTGTCGACAAGGTCGAAAAGCACGGCGAGGGCTTCCTCATCTACACTGCCGCGGACGTTTACGAATGCGATAAATGCGTCGTTTCCGTGGGCAGGAGCGGCTCCAAGTGGATGGAAAGCGTATGCCGCGAGCTTGAAATAGCCACGAAATCGAACCGCGTGGATATAGGCGTCAGGGTCGAGATGCCGGCGGAGATATTCTCTCACCTGACGGACGAGCTCTATGAAAGCAAGATCGTCTACCGCACGGAGAAGTACGGCGACCTCGTCCGCACCTTCTGCATGAATCCGCACGGCGCGGTCGTGACTGAGAACACGAACGGCATAGTGACGGTGAACGGCCACAGCTACGAGGATCCCGCCATGCATACGGCGAACACGAATTTCGCGCTGCTCGTCTCAAAGCATTTCACGGAGCCCTTCAACGATTCCACCGCCTACGCCGAGAACATAGCCAAGCTCTCCAACATGCTGGGAGGCGGCGTGATGCTTCAGAGGTTCGGCGACCTTATCGCGGGCAAGCGTTCGACCGCAAAGCGAATACAGGAAAGCTTCACGAACCCGACCCTTTCGGCGACGCCCGGCGACCTCTCGCTCGTCATGCCGAAGAGGATACTCGACGGCATAATCGAGATGATCTACGCGCTCGACAAGATCGCCCCCGGCACCGCCAACGACGATACGCTCCTCTACGGGGTGGAGGTCAAGTTCTATAATATGGAGGTCGAGCTTGACGAGAACCTCGAGACCCGCCATAAGGGGCTCTACGTGATAGGCGACGGCAGCGGCGTCACGCACTCGCTCTCGCACGCTTCCGCAAGCGGGGTGTTCGTCGCAAGGAAGATAGCGGAAAAAATCAGCAATTAGCTCAAAGTGAACGGCGAAAGGCTCCCCGGCGCGAAGGGAGCCTTTGTTTTATCAAAAAGCCATGTAAACTCTCGGTTTTTTTCGTCGGGTAGAAAAGTTCTACTTTAATTCTACCCGTAAATCGTTGCATTTTGCGGGGCCTCATGTTATGCTTTCGGCGAGGTGATGCAAATGGAAAAACGATTTGCCGTAGGCAATTTCATCTATGAGCTGAGAAGGGAAAAGGGGCTGACCCAAAGGGAGCTTGCCGGGCTTATGGGCGTCAGCGACAAGGCGGTTTCAAAGTGGGAGACCGGGTCTTCGATGATGCGGATAGAGCATCTTGACAGGCTCTCGGATATACTCGGCTGCACCCGCGAGGAGCTTCTGCAGGGACGCAGGCTCGCGCCCGCGGCTCCCGGCGGCGCGGCGGAGAGGGTCTCCCCCGCCAGCGAAAGAAGGCGGGAGCGCAGGTTCTATACCGACGCGCACAAGGGCGTCGGGGATATCGCGGCCGCAAAGATACTCGCGCTCATCTATCAGGCGCTCTTCCTCATTTTCGCTTCCCTCAGGGATCCGACGGGGTCTGCCGAGCTGTTCTATATACTGCTGGCGGGGATCTCGATCGCGGCGATCGTAAAGTACGTGCAGGGGCTCGCCCGTGCCTCGAGGAACGAACCGTCATTCACTACGGCGCTGCTGCTCATCGTTGCCGGGTTCATCATCCGTTTTCTCGGGAATCTTTTACCGCAAAACGGACCTGCCGGGATAGGTATCGCAAGCGCCATTTTATCCGAACTGCTCATCATGGCTGTGGATCTCTGCATCCTGAACGGCGTCCGCATCCTCTCCGTCACCTTTGAAAACTACGGCGAGATGCTGAAATGGGATCGCGCACTGAGAATAGCCGTGATCTCCACAGCGGTGCTGAATTCCGCTTTGACAGTCGTGCTCTTCGCCGCCGAAAGCGCCGCGCCGGCATTCGTTCCGTTCATCATCCTTACCCTCACGTTCGCGCGGGAGATCATGCTCATCATCTGTCTTTTCAAAGCGAAAAAACGCCTCGGGGAAGGGTACTTCTCCTGAGCCGTCGGTTTGGCTGTTGACCGAGGGATCATAAACCATCGTTACACAACGATCCCTCCCGCCTGCGGCTGCGCCTCCCTTTACACAGGGAGGCCTTTGTATCGGCCGCTCCTCTCGGAACTCAGAACTCTTCGCAAATAAACCGAAAGCCTCCGAAAAAGCAGACGGAGGCTCCTTTGATTTGTGCTTTTCAGCTTATACGTAAACCCTGTTGCCATGCCTTATCGGCTCGCTCGTGCAGTTGAGGCCGAGCTTGCGGTAGACGGAATTATCGGCGGGGGTGAGCATTACGGAGGAATGCGCCTCGCAGCCGCGGAGCCGGGGTATCTGCTTCATGGCAAGCTCCGCAGTGGGGTTGGTGGCGGCGCAGATGGAGAGCGCGTAGAGCACCTCGTCCGAATGAAGGAGCGGGTTCTCGCTGCCGAAATGATCGGTCTTCAGTTTCCTGATGGGCTCGAGGATTATTGGCGAGATGAGATCGATATCCTTATTAATGCCGGCGAGGGCCTTCAGCGCGTTGACGAGCGCGCCCGCGGCGGGGCCCATAAAGGAGCCCGTCTTGCCGGTTATCATGCTGCCGTCGGGGAGCTCTATCGCCATAGCGGCGTCGCCCGTCTCCTCCGCCCTCTTTAGAGCCGCGGCAACGACGGGACGGTCGTCAACACTGATGCCGGCGCGGTCCATTATGAGCTCGGCCTTATAGACCATGTCCATATCCGCCCTGCCCCTTTTGAATGCGCAGGCGGTCTGATAGTAGCGGCGGATTATCTCCTGCCGGGCGGCGGCGCAGACGACCTCGTCGTCCGTGATGCAGCTGCCTATCATATTGACGCCCATGTCCGTCGGGGATTTATATGGCGACTCGCCGTATATGTGCGTGAACATCGCGTTGAGCACGGGGAAGGACTCGACGTCGCGGTTGTAGTTGACCGTGGAGACCCCGTAGGCCTCAAGATGGAAGGGGTCGATCATGTTGAGGTCGTCGAGGTCGATCGTGGCGGCTTCATACGCGAGATTTACGGGATGCGTGAGAGGAAGGTTCCAGACGGGGAATGTCTCGAACTTGGCGTAGCCCGCCCTCACTCCGCGGCGGTACTCCTGATATACCTGGGAGAGGCAGACGGCGAGCTTGCCCGAGCCGGGACCGGGAGCCGTCACGACGACGAGAGGACGGGTCGTCTCGATAAAATCGTTCCTGCCGAAGCCCTCCTCGCTGATTATGAGCTTGGGGTTCTTGGGGTAGCCCTCTATCGGGTAGTGGCGGTAAACGCGCACGCCGAGACGCTCCAGCCTGCCGATGAAGCCGTCGACCGCGGAATGCCCCTCGCGGTATCTCGTTATAACGACGCCGGAAACGAGCAGCCCCCTTGCGCGGAAGGCGTCGATGAGCCTTAAGACCTCGCGGTCATAGGCGATGTCGATGTCGCTCCTTATCTTGTTGCGCTCGATATCCCCCGCGTGGATGGCGAGGATTATCTCGGCGCTGTCCTTCAATTCAAGGAGCATGTTTATCTTCGTATCGGGCTTGAAGCCGGGCACGACGCGCGCCGCGTGATAGTCGTCGAAAAGCTTCCCTCCGAACTCGAGATAGAGCTTATCGCCGAAGCGCTCGATCCTCTCGAGTATGTTGCGGGACTGCATCCTAATGTACCGGTCGTTGTCAAAGCCTGTTTTCATTGGTTCCTGCCTTTCGGATTCGGAGTGGGTGCATGATTATCGGGTCGGTGACTTAACTGCGTTCATGGGTGGCGGGACTCGATTTGACCCTATTGCACGTTTTTGCTTGTTCTCCGAACTGCTCAAAAAGTGCCGGGATCAAATCCCCGGGGCCTAAAAACGCTTCGCGTTTTCTTAACGACCCTTCGAGTCTCTCTCTGCCGTCGCCGGTGGTGGGACTCGATTTCGCACATGGCTCTCATTGCTTGCACTCCGTGCCGCGCAATTTCGGCCGTGACGAAATCCCGGGGTCTAAAAACGCTTCGCGTTTTCTTAACGACCCTTCGAGTCCCTACCAATAAAAGACCATACCTTATGGGGTCGGTGACCCCATAAGGTATGGTGCCGGTGGTGGGACTCGAACCCACACGGTATTGCTACCAACGGATTTTGAGTCCGTCACGTCTGCCAATTCCATCACACCGGCAGCTTACGCGTTATTATAGCATACGGCAGGGTCGAAATCAAACGGAAAATGTGTCAAAATGATATATAATCCGCCGTCCCGAGTCTTCACGCCCGAGCCGGTTTTTTCATATTGTACACAGGGAACACCCCAATAATTTCAAGGAGGACACTATGGCAGTATTTACGAATCGGGCCATGCTTTCATATAACGGCGGGACAGCCGCCTCGAACACGGTGACGGGAGAGCTCCTCGGGGCGCTTTCCGTCACGAAGACCGCTCTGGCCGGCTCATACGCGGCGGGCGATACCGTCACCTATGCGATAAGCCTCATAAACTCGGGGGATTCGGATATAACCGATCTCACACTGACGGACGACCTCGGCGCGTTCAGCACGGAGGGCGTGAGCGTAACGCCGCTCACCTATATCGCGGGGAGCGCCGCTCTCTTTGAGGACGGCGTCCCGATGGGCGCTCCCTCGGTCACAGCGGGGGACACGCTCGTTTTCTCGGGGATAACCGTCCCCGCCAAGGGGAACGCGCTCGTCATCTACGAGGCGGAGATCAACCGCTTCGCGCCGCTGGAGGCGGGCTCCTCCATTACGAACACGGCGACCGCCGAGAGCCCCAACGTCGGCAGTCCTGTCACGGGATCCGAAACGCTGGGCGTTTCGAACGAGCCCGAACTCAGCGTGACGAAGGCGATGAGCCCTCTGACCGTGATGGAGAACGGCTCCCTCACCTACACCTTCACGATAGAGAACTCCGGCTGCACGGCAGCGGGAGCGGACGCGGAGCTCGTGCTCAGCGACGCTTTCTCGCCGATACTCTCGGGGCTTTCGGTAAAGCTCGACGGCGCTCCTCTTTCTGCGCCGACAGGCTACACCTACGACGAGCTGACGGGTGAATTCGCGACGGTATCCGGAGTTATCACCGTACCGGCCGCGGTATTCACTCACAACGCGGACGGCTCCGTCGGCGTCAAGCCGGGGAGCGCTTCGCTGACCGTTTCCGGCACGGTGCAGGGCATGAACTGAAACGAATGAAGGCGCGTTTCAGCCATTTCACGGAAGGGGCGCGTGGTTTTTTCGCCCGCCCCTTCCTTCAAAAAAAGTCCCTCGGCATATTGTGCATAGGCAAAAAAAGTGATATAATTCTCTTAATATCATTTTGGAGGCAGATCCATGAAAAGAATCGTATCCCTTTTGGTTGCTCTTGCACTCGCGCTGACGCCCGCGCTCGGCGTAATGGCGGAGATAAGCACGGCCTCGGTATCGCTCTCCCACGAGTTGGCGAGCTTTGATCTCGGCGTCACTCACGCGGCTGCGATCCAGCCCACGGGGCTCGGCTACGCCTGGGGCTTCAATTACGACGGAGCCGTCGGCAACGGAATAACCTCTTCCTCCGACACGCTCACCCCCTATAACTGGGGCGAGGGCGTGCGCGCCGTGTACGCCAATTCCAAGACGACCATGTTCATAGACACGAACGATAACCTCTATCTCATAGGCGAGATCTGGTTCGGCATCGGCGGAAGCTCCGATATGCCCACCCCCTACGTCTATACCGAGCCCTATCTGCTGGCTTCGAACGTGCGCTCGGCCGCCATGGGCATGAACCACATCGTTTTCGTTAAGTACGACAACACCCTCTGGGTATACGGTGAGAACGCGCACGGTCAGCTCGGCGACAACACGACCAACAACTCCTACACCCCGAAGCAGATACTCACCGACGTTTCCTACGCCGCCGCGGGCGACTGTCTCACCGCCGCGGTAAAGACGGACGGCACGCTCTGGGTATGGGGATTCAACTCCTACGGTCAGGTCGGCAACAATTCCACCACCGACTGCAAGACCCCCGTGCAGGTGCTCACGAACGTGTACACCGTCAGCTGCATGGGCGATCACGTAATGGCGATAAAGAACGACAACACCCTTTGGGCATGGGGCTCCAACACCTACGGTCAGCTCGGCCGCGGGAACACCACCACGACCAAGACCCCCGTGCAGGTGATGACGGGCGCCGCGCAGGTCAGCGCGGGCATGTTCCACACCGCCGTCATCAAGACGGACGGCACGCTCTGGTTCTGCGGGAACAACTGGCGCGGTCAGTTCGGCAGCGGGACTAACTCCGGCTATTCGGAGGCGAACTCCTCCTTCGTTCAGACCGCCGGCACCTACCTTGCTGTCAACTGCGGCTACTACGCGACCATGGTCCTCGGCGAGAACGGTCAGATACTCGTCGCGGGTCAGAACAACCACGGTCAGCTCGGCACGGGCTCGACCGCGGGCTCCGTCCCCGAGCTCACGCCCATCGACGTGTGGATATTCAACGGCGATGACGATACCGGCCTGCTCGGCGACGTCAACTGCGACGGCGTTGTCGACATGGCGGACGTTTCCGCGCTCTCCGCATATCTGCTCGGCAAGGCCACCCTCACTGAGCAGGGCCTCATAAACGCCGAGGCGAGCGGCAACGGCAGAGTCGACGCCTCCGACATCTCCGCCGTTTACCAGCTCATATTCAGCAAATGAAGAGAGAGGAGCATATCCACCCCTTCCCACCGGTATGCGATGAGGATTCACGCGTGCTGATACTCGGTTCGTTCCCTTCCGCCGCCTCCCGCGAGGCGGGGTTCTACTACGGGCACGCGCGCAACCGGTTCTGGAAGGTGCTTGAATGCCTTTACGGATGCGCCGTTCCCCCCGATATCGAGGGGAAGCGGCGCTTTCTTTCGGAGCATCGGATCGCCCTGTGGGACAGCATAGCCTCGTGCACGATAGTCGGCTCATCCGACGCATCCATCCGGGACGCCGTCCCGAACGATATTGCGGGGCTCTTCGCAAAGTACCCGATACGGCGCGTGTTCTGCAACGGGAAGGCCTCTCACGCCTGCTACGAAAAGTACGTGTTCCCGCTGACGAACGTGCACGCGGAGTGCCTGCCCTCCACATCCCCCGCCAACGCGCAAAAAAGCCTCGGCGGGCTCGTCGAGGCATGGCGTGTGATATTGGATATTTAACGGCAGGGCTCCCCCGCCGTTTTTTTATAGGCTGTCGAGATTCAGTATCTCGGCATAGGTGAAGGGGAGACCGAGCTCCGGCCACTTCTCCTTCAGCTTCAGCATCGAATACCCGAGCATCTCATCGGAGATCTGCTGCGCCGTCTCGCGGAAGGTCGAGTCCCCGTCGTACCAATGGAACACCGCGCTGCAGCCGGGCGTGTAGTTGGGCAGATAGAACCCGCCCCCGCCCTCGGCCTCCATATATGTGCCGGAGGAAAGCGGGGTCATGTGCGAGGTGAGGCCGGCGGTATCCATCGCACATTGGAAGGATATGTATGCGTTGTAGCGCTCGTCGCGGTAGATATCGGCGCAGGTCTCATAATACATGGTGACGTCGTCGTCGTAGATATCGCAGCAGACGGATATCGCGTCCTCATCCGGGAAATAGATGAGCTCGGTATAGCGGTGGATGAGGAGGCCGTCCTCGTTGGTCTCCTGCTCGTGATCGAGCACGCGGAAGAAGCACTCGGCTTCGCTGTCGAATTCGCCGGTGGAGGCTATGAGATCGGCAAGCACGTCGAACCCGTATTCGTAGACGAACACCTCCGTCTCCGCCTCGACGCCGCAGTCGAGCTTTGCCGTGACGCGCGCCCGCCCGCGGGAGACGCCCTTTATAATGCCGTTGCCGTCGACCGTGAGTACCTTCGTATTGGAGCTCTTCCATTCGATGCTGCCGTAAGCGGAGCCGCTCGGCGCGGCGACCGCCTCGAGCACGCGCGTTTCGCCCTTTTTGATAATGAGCCCGGTCTCTCCGAGTGTGAGCAGTTCGGGCTTTTTCTGCGCCTTCACGGGGAGGCTTGCGCTGACCCCGTTCGAGAGGACGACGGTTATCTCCGCCTCGCCCTCGGAGAGTATGCTGACGAGACCCGTCTCGTCTATCACGGCGACGGATTCATCCGAGGAGCTCCACGAAAGCTCCGGCGCGCGGCGAACCTCGGGGTAGAACTCCATCGCGAGCTTCGCGGTATCGCCGGGGTAAAGGAGGCCCTCATGCTCCGCAAGAGACAGGGAGACGCGGCTCACCTCGCCGGAGACCGATCCCGCCCTGCCGACGTATTTTGCGGCAAGCGCTCCGACGCCGAAAAGAAGCCCCGAAACGAGTATCATCGTAACGAGGCCGAGAACAGCCGCCCTGAACCAGCCCCTCACGCGCCTGCCGCCGATGGCGGAGCCGCAGTAAGGGCAGTATGCTTCGTCTCTTTCGGGCGTTATCGCACGCCCGCAGCCCGGGCAGTTCATATTGCGTCAGTCGAGCTTCGCCAGCTCGGTTATCAGCTCGACGCATTTGTCGATGCCGATGGTCTCGCTGTTGAGGCAGAGGTCGTAGTTGTTGCTGTCGCCCCAGGTGCCGCCGGTGAAGTGCTTGTAGTTGATGGCGCGCTTCGAGTCCTTATCCTTCAGGCGATCCTCGGGCTTCTTCTCGCTCTCGCCGTAGAGGCGGACGATCCTCTTCGCCCTCGCCTCCATGGGAGCGTGGATGAAAACGTGGAGCGCGTCCTTCCTGTCCTTTAATATGAAGTCGGCGCAGCGCCCGACAATGACGCAGGGCTCCTTCTCGACGATCTCGAGAATGGCGTTCCTCTGCACGACCCAGAGGTAATCGTATGCGCTCATGCCGCCCATCACGCGGGGCGCTCCGATATAGGAGGAAGCCAGCGCGAAGAAGCTCTTCGAAGGAGCGTACTCGCCGTGTTCCTCGATGTATTCGGGGGAGAAGCCGGTCTTTTCCTCAACCTTTTTTATGAGCTCCTTATCGTAGTACGCATAGCCGAGCTTTTCGGCGACGGCCTTGGCGATGGTCCTTCCTGCGGAGCCGAACTGACGGCTTATGGTTATTACGCGTTTCATGGTATACGCCTCCCTTTTTACTATCCGATGCCTTATTATATACTTTTCTTCGGCGTTTGTCAACACCCCGCGGCGGTTTCTATCAAAAAGAGCACGAGCGGTCCGGAAGCGGACAGGTCTCCCGCGGAGAGCTCGGCAAAATCACCCGCCATCATGAGGGCGCTCGAGCAGGAGAGCCCCTCCCTGCAGAAGGAAACGACGGTCTGCGAAGGGGCGTACACGAAGGCGCGGAGCCCCTCCCCCACGGTAAACGCGCCGGAGACGATCTCCATACTGCCGCCGACGCCCTTCAGCATGAGGTTGAGATCGCGCCCGCGGCCGCGGCAGGCGACCGCGTCGTCGCCGGAAAATTCCAGCACCTCACCAAACGGGAGCGAAACGCTTTCGCCGTTAACGGTAAGATCGAACCCCGCGCAGAGCGGCGTGAGGAACCGCGTAACGCCGGGAAGGGGCGTGAATACCGATTCGTCGATATCGACGCTTGCCGTGCTGATGCGGGCCTCAAACCTGCGTTCGGCATAGGAGGCGCCCTCGGGCAGTATCAAAAGCTCCGTCGTCGTCCCGCCGGACCACGAGGTCGTCTTAAAGGATCCCTTCGGAATAATGCATATCTCGGACATTCAAAAAGCCTCCGTTGGTTTTTGTTGATTATACCACGCCGAAGAAAAAAAGCAAACGGGGCCCTATCAGCCGGCCGTCAAGCATGACCGCCGAGTGAATTCCCAAAGTAACTTCCACTGTGGAAGTTACTTTGGGAATTCACTTCTTCAAAATATACTGTAAATACGGGCATTTTGCCCCTTGTTTCCCGCAAAAAGCTGTGTTATAATGCACTGTCAACACCATACTTACCCCCTCTTTGAAGGGGGTCATCAGTCCACAAGGAGGTGAAAACAGTGAATAAGTATGAGAATCTGTACGTCATCAACGCAGAGCTGACCGATGAGGAGATCAAGTCCGTCATCGAGAAGTTCTCGAAGGTCATCACCGACAACGGCGGTGAGATCGAAAAGGTCGATGAGTGGGGCAAGCGTCGTCTTGCGTACCCCATCAACTACAAGACCGAGGGTTACTACGTGCTTGTGCTCTTCGAGAGCGAGGGTTCCGTCCCCGCCGAGCTGCAGCGTAACCTTAAGAATGACGAGCGAATCATGCGTTATGTCGTTGAGCGCAGGGAGGCGTAAACGCCCTTCCTCACCCGTCTTTTAGAAAGGAACCGTAATGAATAAGCTTACAATAATCGGAAATCTCACAGCGGATCCCGAGCTTCGCACGATACCCTCCGGCGTCAGCGTCTGCACCTTCACCGTCGCGGTGAACCGCAGGGGCAATAAGGAGGATCGCCAGACCGATTTCTTCCGCGTTGCGGCGTGGAGGCAGCTTGGCGAGACCTGCAGCCGCTATCTTTCCAAGGGCCGCAAGGTATGCGTCATCGGCGAGGTAACAGCCCGCGCTTACGAGGGCAAGGACGGCACACTCCGCGCCTCTCTCGAGGTAACGGCTGACGAGGTCGAGTTCCTGAGCCCCCGCATGGAAGGCTCCGGCTATCCCCAGGAGGGGAACCGTCAGAGCTCCGGCGGCTACACCGAGAAGCATCAGAACTCCGGCTGGAACAACGAGCCCGCCGCTCAGCATCCCGACAACATGAACGGCACCGCCTTCGGCGACATCGCGGGCGGTTTCACCGAGATAACCGATTCCGATCTGCCATTCTGATATAGAGAAAGGAGTAATCTCATGGAAGAACGCAAAATGAGGCCCCGCCCCAAGAAGTCCAGGCGCAAGGTTTGCCAGTTCTGTGTGGATCACGTCGATCATATCGATTATAAGGATACCGCACGTCTCCGCAAGTTCATCACCGAGCGCGGCAAGATCATGCCCCGCCGTATGAGCGGCGTCTGCGCACAGCATCAGAGGACGCTTGCAAAGGCCATCAAGACCGCCCGCCAGGCAGCTCTTCTGCCCTACGTCGCGGAATAAAGCACTCACCCGAATATGATGTTGACAACGCCCCGGCCATTCGGTCGGGGCGTTTTTCGGTTCGCGTTACAGGGCTTCGGCAAGGCTCAGCAGCTCCTCCGGGGAGAGAGCCTCCGCGCGGACGGAGGGATCGAACCCGAGGCTCTTCAGCTTCGCCGCCGTTTCCTCCTTCCCGTATCCGAGCGCGGCGAGATTGTTGATGAGCGTCTTGCGCCGCATCGAGAATGCGGCCTTGAGGAAGCGCGGCAGATCCGCGGGGAGCTTCGAGCCCAAAGCATCGAACACCAGCACCGTTGACGATACCTCCGGCTGAGGGAAGTATGATGCGGGCGAGAGCTCCGCGAGCACGCTCACGCGGAACCTCAGCCTTGACAGCACCGTGAGCGGGACGTAGTTCCTGTCCCCCGGCTGCGCGGTAAAGCGGGCGGCCGCCTCACGCTGCATCATGAGGACCATGCGGCGTATCCCGACAGGCGAGCTCGCGAGCTTCATTGCGATATCGCTCGTTATATAATAGGGCAGGTTCCCGACGGCGACTATCTCCCCGCCGCCGAGCTCTTCCGAGATTTTACCGATATCCGTCTTCAGAAAATCCGCGTTTATCACGGAGGCGTTTACGGGGAGCTCCCTTTCGAGTATCCCGCAGAGCGCGGAATCGAGTTCGACGCAGACGAGCTTTTTTACGGCTTCCGCGAGCGGGAACGTCAGCGCGCCGAGGCCGGGGCCTATCTCCAATACGGAGAGACCCGGCTCCGCGGCGGCGGAGACGATACGCTCGATGGCCGAAGCGTCGGTCAAAAAGTTCTGCCCGAGCGCTTTGTTCGGGGTAAGAGAGTATTCGGCTATAAGATCGCGGGATGATTTCATTTCAGTTGATATAGAGCCCCTTGGGTATATGGTTCTTCATTACGCCGTCCACCGCCTTGCCGAGGCCGACGGGATACGAGCGCTCCCCCGCCTTGACGCAGACGGTGCACCAGCCGCGCCAATCCTCGGGACATGGGATCGTGTTGCCCGCGAGGAAAGCGGCAAGCCGCCTGTCGCCGGGTTCATATTCGAGCATGTGCCGGAACTTTTGCCCGAGCGCCGCCATGCAGAAAGTGTGCGCGGGCTCGAACCGCCCCTTTTTCAGCTCGCCGAGCTCCACGCCGCATGCAACGGGGTGCAGGCCGAGCACCGCTTCGGGCAGGCCGGTCGGGATCAGCCTCAAAACGCCGCCGCGCTCATGGAAGCGCCCGCTGTGGGGTTCGATAAGATCGTTTTCAAACGTCGAGCCGAGGAATTCCGAGAACAGCTTGAACGAAGCGGCGTCGCACCGGGCGGGGAACTTTTTGTATCGTTCTCTCCCGCCGGGATGACCGCTCCTTCTCAGCCGGCAGACGAAATGCCCCTCCCCGCAGGAGGTGTGTGGATAGAGCCGTTCCATATGCTCCGCGGAAAAGTCTTCATGCCCGACAAGGAGATCCTCTATCACTCCCTCGTTCTCTTCACGCGAGAAGGTGCAGGTCGAATACACTATGCAGCCTCCGGGGCGGACGCATTCGGCGGCGCTTTGCAGTATGAGCTTCTGCCTCTCTGCGCAGGCGGCGACGTGCTCGGGCGACCATTCCATGACCGCCGTCTCATCCTTGCGGAACATCCCCTCGCCGGAGCAGGGGGCGTCCACCATTACGATATCGAAGAACTCCGGAAGCGCTCTTGCTATGGAGTCCGGCCGCTCGCAGATGACGGCGGCGTTCGTTATGCCGAGGCGCTCGACATTCTGCGCTAAGAGGCGCGCCCTCTTGGGGACTATCTCGTTGGCGATAAGCATGCCTTCGCCTCGCATCCGGGCCGCGACCCCGCCGGTCTTGCCGCCGGGAGCGGCGCACAGATCGAGCACCCTGAGGCCGCTTTCGTCAACGGGAGCGGCGGCGACCGCGCTCATGGCGCTCGGCTCCTGCATATAGAAGAGGCCCGCCGCGTGATACGGGTGGCGGCCGAAGCCCTCGCCTCCCTTCACGACGAAGCCCTCTTCGAGCAGACCCGTCGGCTCAAGCGCCCAGGGGCTGACCCGCAGGAATTCCTCCGGCTCGTTTTTCAGCGTGTTTACGCGAAGCCCCCTCTTCGGGGGCTCCTCGTACGAGGCGAGGAAAGCGGGGAACTCATCGCCGAGCTCACGCCGCATCCTCGCGGTGAATTTTTCGGGAAGCTGTCTCATAAAAGGCCCATGTACGAGCGCAGTATAACGAGAGCGTCCAGGGTATTGTACGCGCCGTCGAAATTGACGTCCGCGACGTCAAGGTACAGGTCGTTCCCGCCGATCAGAGTCATGGAATAGCGCAGCATGAGCAGCGCGTCTATCGTGTTGACCGTGCCGCCGTGGTCGACGTCGCCGAGCAGGTATGAGGGTGTGGCAGTCGGAGTCGGAGTCGGCGTTGGAGTCGGCGTCGGCGTGGGAGTCGGAGTCGGCGTCGGCGTCGGAGTCGGCGTAGGAGTGGGAGTCGGAGTCGGAGTCGGAGTCGGCGTAGGCGTAGGCGTCGGAGTGGGATCCGGCG
Organism: Clostridia bacterium; assembly: GCA_017509785.1. Classification (GTDB taxonomy): domain Bacteria; phylum Bacillota; class Clostridia; order Christensenellales; family CAG-138; genus UBA3857. The sequence continues at coordinate 29,203 of JAFWOT010000009.1, read as the reverse complement.
CGGTGAAATGCGCGGTCAGGTGCTCCGCGCCCTCGCCGAAAGTGACGGGGCAGTTGGCTTCGGTGGTGACGGCGGTCGTGCCGGAATACCAGCCGATGAGGCTCTCGCCCTCCGCTGGGTTGCTGGAGGTGGTGAAGCGGACGCTCGTGCCGAGATCGTAGAAGCGCATGCCAATCCATCCGTTGCCGACGGCGTCGACGATATAGCTTTGGCCGCCGTTCAATACGGAAACGTCCAGTGAGGAGAGGCGGTTGTTGAAGCAGGCGAATTTGGTGAGGCCGGTCAGCATCGAGATATCGAGCTCCGTCAGGAAATTGGTCTTCAGATTGACCTCCGTCAGGGCAGGGCAATGGGAAAGGTCGATCTCCGTGAGTTGATTGTTGGTGCAGCGGAATACCTGCAGCATCGGGTTATGGGAGATATCGACCGAGGTGAGCTGATTGTAGGAGCAGTCGAGGCTGCGGAGCTTTGAGCAGCCGGTCACGTCAAAGGAGGCGAGCTCGTTCTGCTTGAACCAGAGGAGGTCGAGATTCGGCGTGTTTTCGACGTTGAGAGAGGTGATCCTGTTGCCGGTGAGGTTGGCGAGGGTCAGCGCCGTACAGCCCGAAACATCCGCCGATTCGAGATAGCAATCGGTGCCGGTGAGCGTCGTCAGCCCCGTGCATCCGGAAAGATCGAGATCTCCCACGACCTGCCAGCCGCGGTTCTCGAAAGTGATGGTCTGCAGCCTTCCGGCGGAGGTCCACGTACAGGAGGACCACGTGGAGGGATCGTCTATATCATAGGAGCTGCCGTTGACGGCCTGCCCGTTCGTGTAGGGGGAATTGCCCTGCTGCGCGAAAAAAGCGCGGAGCTTGGCAGCGTCGTGCGCGTTGTAATCGAATGTGCCGAGGGCAAGCGCGGGAAGCGCCGCCGCGAACAGCACGGCGCAGAGTACGAGCGCCGCCGTCCTTACGATAGTTTTCATCAAGAGACCTCCGTAAAAAAACTCACCTTATTATATGCCCGATCGGGACGGGTGTCAATCGCAAATGAGAAACGAAAGGTGCGGGCGCGGCCGCGGCCGCGCTTTTCGTTTTCTCCCCGACGGGCGAAAATATATGCTCCTTTTCCCCTTTACAACCCGGGGCTTTGATGGTATGATTTTGTGAAAGGTACTACCTTTGAGGAGTATAGCCATTTGCGGCACGGGGCGCCGGGAGGCGCGCCGCGGCGAGGAGGAGCCCTTGGATCGGAACCCCGAAAAACCGAATAAGGCGGAGCTTTCCAACATTCAGGAGCTGCTCCTTCACGAGATGCGTTACGGCGCTTTTTCGGGCGTTGACAGGCTGCCGAGGGAATCGCAGCTTGCGGTGGATCTCGGTATCAGCCGCACGCAGCTGCGCGATTCGCTCGCGGAGCTGGAGCGCGAGGGCTTCATAAGCCGCCGCCAGGGCGTGGGGACGATAATCAACCGCCACGTGCTGAACGTGCCCGTCAGGATGGATCTTGAGATCGAATTCATGGACATGGTCCGCCGTTCGGGAGGGGAGCCTTCCGAGAGGCTGGTCAAGGCGGGCAGCGTGCTTTCCGCTCACGCTGCGGAGAAGCTCGGTCTGGAGCGCACGGGCGAGATGCTCTTCGTCTCGCGCGTGGTGCTGGACGGCTCGAAGCCCGTCATATACTGCGAGGATTTCATCCCCAAGCGCCTCATTCGGCGCGGGGATTTCACCGCCGCCGAGCTTGAAAAGCCCATATTTGCCTTCCTTGCGGATTACTGCGGGAAGGACGCCTATCTCGACGTGACGGAGATCCGCCCCTACCTTGCGGCGGGAGCCGTCTCGAGGCACCTCGGAGTGCCGGACGGGACTCCGCTGCTCTTCATGGACGAGGTCGATTACGACTTCGAAGGGGAGCCCGTCATGTATTCCCGCCAATACTATATAGACGGGGTAATCGCGCACAAAGTCGTCAGACGTAAGATATGATCAATCGAAAGGAGCGTTAACCATGCCGTTCATCTACGACGAACCTTCCCACACCTTCGGAGAATACCTGCTCATCCCCAATTACACGAGCGAGGAATGCACCCCACAGAACACGAGCCTCAACACGCCGCTCGTCAAGTTCAAAAAGGGCGAACGCTCCCCCATCACGCTGAACATCCCACTCGTATCCGCGATAATGCAGTCGGTCTCTAACGACACGCTCGCGGTGGCGCTTGCGCGCGAGGGCGGGGTCTCGTTCATCTACGGTTCGCAGAGCGTTGAAAACCAGGCGGAGATGGTCAAGCGGGTCAAGGCCTACAAGGCCGGGTTCTCCGTTTCGGATTCCTGCGTCACGCCGGAGAACACAGTCGCGGATCTCGTCGCGCTGAAGGAGAAGACGGGGCATTCGACCGTCGCCGTCACGCATGACGGAAGCTCCACGGGAAAGCTGCTCGGCGTTGTAACGAGCCGCGATTACCGCATCACTCGCATAAGCCCGGATGCCAAGGTCGGCACCTTTATGACGCCGATAGAGCGCCTCGTCACCGCGCCGGAGGGGGTCTCCCTAAAGGAGGCGAACGACATTATCTGGGAGCACAAGCTGAATTCGCTCCCCATAGTTGATAAGGACGGCAACATGGTCGCCTTCGTATTCCGCAAGGATTACGACGTCCACAAGGAGAACCCGATGGAGCTGCTTGACGGCAACAAGCGCTACGTCGTCGGCGCGGGCATCAATTCCCGCGATTACGAGACCCGCGTTCCCGCCCTCGTAGAGGCGGGGGCCGACGTGCTCTGCATAGACTCCTCCGAGGGGTACACCGCGTGGCAGGCGAAGACGCTCGCGTGGATCCGCGAAAGATACGGCGATACCGTCAAGTGCGGCGCCGGGAACGTCGTCGACCGTGAGGGCTTCCTCTTCCTCGCGGAGGCCGGAGCGGATTTCGTCAAGGTCGGCATCGGCGGGGGAAGCATCTGCATCACCCGTGAGACGAAGGGCATAGGCCGCGGGCAGGCCACCGCCGTCATGGAAGTCGCGAAGGCGCGTGACGAATATTTCGAAAAGACCGGCGTTTACGTGCCCATCTGCGCGGACGGCGGCATCGTGATGGATTACCATATAACCCTCGCGCTTGCGATGGGCGCGGATTTCTGCATGCTCGGCAGGTACTTCGCCCGCTTTGACGAGAGCCCCACCAACAAGGTCATGGTCGGCGGCACTTACATGAAGGAATACTGGGGCGAAGGCTCCGCAAGGGCTCGCAACTGGCAGCGCTACGATATGGGCGGCGCGGGCAAGCTCAGCTTTGAGGAGGGCGTCGATTCCTACGTCCCCTATGCGGGCTCGCTCCACGATAACGTGACAGTGACTCTCGCGAAGGTCCGCTCCACCATGTGCAACTGCGGCTCTCTTACGATAGAGGAGCTCAGGCGCACGGCGAGGCTCACCCTCGTCTCCCCCACCTCCATCGTTGAGGGAGGGGCGCACGACGTCGTCCTGAAGGAGCAGTCGGCCTTCGGAATAAAGAAATAAGATCCGATCCATCGGGGCGTGAAGCGGGCTTCACGCCCTTTTTCGCGCTCTTTTTTCCTGCGCGGGACGGGAACGCGCGGGCCTTTTCCCCTTGCGGGGCCCAAACATTTTTGTACAAAGGGGGAATTAATCCTTTACACGCGGGCCATAAAATGTTATAATATAATTGGTATAAAATACCGATATGTTTGCATAAAGAGGTTTTCAATGAAACGCGTATATAAAAAAATCATTTCGGCGGCTCTGGCTCTGCTGACGCTGTTCACGCTCGCGGGGTGCTCCGGAAGGAGCGTAAAATACCTTGACGAAGACGTTTTCGAGAAGTTCACCTCCGCTATATCGAAGCTCGATTTCGAGGCCGCGTTCGGCTGGATCTCCGAAAAGAGCAAAACTCCGCCCGCCCCCGCGGGGGACGCCGTGGAGACCGCCTCGCCCACTGCGGATCCCGCGATCACGCCCGAGCCCGACAGATTCGTCACGAAGGAAGCCTTCATCGAAAAGTACACCAACATATTCGACGGCGTCGGTGTGACGGGAGTCAGCTTTGACAAGCTCTCCGTTAAGAGCGTCAACAACGAGCGCAGGGTCATTAAATACAACGCCACCTACTCGACCGAGAAGTACGGCGATATAACCAACGAGTATGAAATGAACGTCGTCGCCGACGGCGAAGCATGGCGCGTCGAGTGGACGCCCGCGCTCATATTCCCCGATATGACCTGGGGCTCGACGGTGCGGGTGACGACCGTCGCCGCGAACAGGGGCGACATATTGGCCTCCGGCGAGCTGCTGGCGGAGACTGTCACGCTGCACGCCGTCACGGTGAAGCTGAGCGAGATAGAGGCTTACGATGATTTCGCGCTCGAGGTCTCGGAGATACTGCCCGTCGACCCGATGGACGTTATGAACTCTCTCCAGAACGCGAAGGGCGAAAGCGCCCTCGTCTGCACCGTGAACGAGCGCGAGCTCACCCCCGACATGCGAGAGGCGATCGACAAAAACGAGGCCCTCACGCTCGTTGAAAACTACGGGACCGACCGCTGGTACCCCCTGGGGGAGACGCTGGCGCACACGATCGGGTACGTCGGATACGTCTCGGAGGAGGAGCTCCCCGCCCTCAACGAGGGCAGGACGGAGACCGACGGCCTCTACACGACGCATTCGATCGTCGGCAGGAGCGGCATAGAGCGCGCGTATGAGACGACGCTCCGCGGCAGGGACGGGCTGAACATCACCGTGCGCGACGCGAACGGCGAATACGTTTCCACCGTCTACCGCAAGCCCGTGGAGCACGGCTCCGACGTGCATCTGACGATCGACCTCGATATGCAGCGCAGAGCGGAGGAGGTCATGGATCTCGTCCTCTGGGGCGACGACACCGCCGGCGCGGTCATCTGCATGAACCCGAAGACGGGCGAGGTGAAGACGATGCTCTCCTACCCCTCGTACGACCTCAACAAGCTTGCGATCTCCGCCGACAGGGATTACTACGATTCCATATCGAAGCAGAAGAACCGCCCCCTGCAGAACCGCGCGACGCTCGGCCTCTACGCGCCCGGCTCCTCGTTCAAAATACTGACCGCCGCGGCGGGGCTCGAGATGGGCTACGTCACGCCGGATTACGTATTTACCGGCGAGATAAAGGACGATTACTGGACGCCCACCGGCTACGGCACGTGGGTCTGGCCCCCCATAAAGAGGACGGAGATCAAGAAGCGCCGAGAGCCCATGAATATGGAGAATTGCCTCCTGCATTCCGATAATATCTATTTTGCGAATCTCGCCCTTATGATGGGTGAGGACGCGTTCTTCCAGTACCTGAGGAAGGTCGGGCTGGAGCAGAGCTTCCCGTTCGAGCTGAGCGTGGCGAAGTCCACCCTCAAGACCCGGTTCGAAACGGAGGAGCTCTGGAACCTGCGAAGCATCGCCGAGACGGGCTACGGACAGGGTCAGGTGACCATATCGCCCATACAGCTTGCGGCGACCTACTGCGCCTTCCGCAACGGGGGGAACATACCGACGCCGCGACTTACCTCGGCGCTCTACCGCACGGAGGGGATAGAATACGCCCCCGTTCAGACCTTCGAGACGAAGACGTGGATCTCCGGCGCGTTCCAGCCGAACACGATCGACACGCTCATCCCCATGATGGAGAACATAATGAGCCGCGATTACAACGGCACCGGCAAGCGCCTGAGGGCGCGCGGAGTGACCGTCGCGGGGAAAACGGGCACGGCGGAGATCGGCTCCGACAAGAGCCGCGAGATCTCGTGGTTCGTCGGGTTCCGCGTGGGCGTCGAGCCGGAGGACGAGCTGTTGGTGCTCGTCATGCTGGAGATCCCGACGGCCGATGAATACAAGTATCTCAAATTCGATATAGCAAGGGAGCTCATAAGCATGGAGGACGCCGTGTTCCCCTTCATGAGCGAGGAGCCGGCGGAGTCGCCGGAGCCCATGGAAACGCCGGAGACCTCGGAGTCGCCTCTGCCCGCGGGTACGGAGGCCCCTTCGGAGACGGAGGCTCCCGAAAACACGGATGGACCCATTTCCACGGAGGGATCGAATGGCAACTAAGAAAACGAGCAAACGATCGGCTGCGGCCCCCGAAAGGGAGCTGAAGCTGCCCGATATAAAGAGAACGCGCTCCTCCGCAAAGGCGGAAGGCTCCGTTAAGGAAAAGAGCGGCTCCGGCAGGGGTGCGGCAAAGGCCGCGAAGCCAGCGGCGAAGGCTCCCGGCAGGAAGGCTTCGAGGACCGCTCCCGCGGCGGAGCAGATCGAGGCGAAGCCCCGTTTCGAACACATGGACGAGGTCGTCGGCGTCATATTCATAGCGCTCGGCATAGTGCTCGGCATACTCACCTACACCAACGCCGCCGCGATAGCAAAGGGGCTCATAGGCGTGTGCTTCGGGCTGGTGGGCGTTGTTCAGTACGCTGTACCGGTGCTGTTCGTCGTTATCGGAATAATGCTCATCGCCATTCCCCGCCGCCAGGCGGGCACGGGGACGGTGCTGATGATACTCGGCGCCGTCTGGTGCGTGAGCTGCGTAATACATATAGCCTCCGTCGGGCTCGCCGACGAGAAGTTCGGCGCTTACGTTTCCGCCGCGTATGAGCTCGGGCGGAGCGGAAAGGGCGGCGGCGTGCTCGCCTCCGTGCCCGTGTTCGGGCTTGTGAAGCTCCTCTCAAGGCCGGGAGCGATAGTCGTTTTCATCGCCGCGGCGATAGTTCTGCTGCTGCTGGCGACCCGCACCTCCATAAGGAGCGCGGGCAGAAAGATAGTCGCCAAGGTCGACGCGATGGAGGACAGGCGCAAGGCCCGCCTCATAAACGAGCGCGTGGGCGACGATATCCCCGTCGGAAGACGCCGCCGCGCGCATTCCGCGGAAACGGTCTCCGCGCCGCAGCCCGCAGATGAGCCGGACGATCTCCGCATCGGGAACGGCGAAGGCGACCTGCGCGAGACCTACGAGGCTCTCCGCAAACGCGGCAAGCTTAAGGCGGAGAAGGCGGATCTCGATTCCGTGCTCTCCTCCGCGGAGTCGGCCGACCCCGCGGAGCCGGGGCTCGATTTCCTGCCGACCTCCGGCAGGCTGCCGAGGAGCTACCGCAAGTCCTCCTCGCTGAACGTGCCCGTCATAAAAAAGGCGGAACCCCCGAAGAACGAAACGAAGCCCAAGGTCGAGGATTACGACCCGTTCGAAACGATAGAGATACATCCCGAAACCGGCGCGGAAAGCGAGAGCGCGTTTGTCGATCTCCCGCCCTTTGACGTGAGCTTCCCTCCCGTGACGGAGCTCGCCTCCTCGGAGGAGGAAGCCGTCACGGAGGAGCCCGCAAAGCCCGCTCCCGACGGGGAAGCGGCTCCTGCGGAGGGTGAAACGCCCGAGACCTCCGCGCCTCCCGTTGTTTACAGGAAGCCGCCCATATCGCTGCTTCGCCTGCCGGACAGGTCCGAATCCATAGCGAACGATTCCCCGGAGGAGAAGGCGGGCCTCCTTATCGAGACGCTTTCGAGCTTCAATATAAGCGCGAAGGTGAGCCATATCTCCGTAGGCCCCGTCATAACGAGGTTCGAGATACAGCCTGCCCCCGGCACGAGGGTCAACAGGATCACCTCGCTTTCGAACGATATAGCTCTGGCGCTTGCCGCGCCGCGCGTCAGGATCGAAGCGCCCATACCCGGCAAGGCCGCCGTCGGCATCGAGATACCCAACAAGGATACCGCGATGGTGCGCCTGCGCGAGGTCATCGACACGAGGGAATTCTCGACCGCGTCCTCGCCGCTGACCTTCGCTCTCGGCAAGGATATAGCGGGCAAGCCCGTCTACGCGAATCTTGAAAAGATGCCGCATATGCTCATCGCCGGCGCAACGGGCTCCGGTAAATCGGTCTGCATAAACAGCATCATACTGAGCACGGTCTATAAGTCGACCCCGGACGAGGTGCGAATGATACTCATCGACCCGAAGGTCGTCGAGCTTTCCATTTTCGCGCCCGTGCCGCATCTCTACTGCCCCATTGTCACCGACCCGAAGAAGGCGGCGGGCGTATTGAAGTGGGCCTGCAACGAGATGGATCAGCGCTACACGAAGATGAGCAAGATCAACGCGCGCGATCTTGAAAGATACAACTCCCTGCAGGAGGATCCCGCCGACCGCATGCCGAGGCTGATGATAATCATCGATGAGCTCGCCGACCTCATGATGGTCTCCGCGAAGGACGTTGAGGACTCGATAGCGAGGCTCGCACAGCTCGGCCGCGCCTGCGGCATACACCTTATCGTCGCCACGCAGCGCCCGTCCGTCGACATACTGACGGGCCTCATAAAGGCGAACATCCCCTCGAGGATCGCCTTCGCGGTCTCCTCCGCGATCGACTCCCGCGTCATACTGGACGGCGGCGGCGCGGAAAAGCTTCTCGGGCACGGCGATATGCTCTTCCATCCGAACGGCGCGGCGAAGCCCACGAGGGCTCAGGGCGCGTACGTCAGCGACGAGGAGGTCGAGAACATAATGCACTTCTTCGAGGAGAACCGCATAGAGATCCCGCAGAACGAGAGCGTGCTCGACGCGATACCCGATCTCACCGGAGCGCCCGCGCAGGGCAACGGCAAGCAGGAGGACGATCTCCTTCCCGACGCGGTGAGGATAGTCATGGATTCGGGCTCCGCTTCCATATCAATGATACAGCGGCGCCTGCGCGTGGGCTACGCAAGGGCGGCGAGGCTCGTCGACATAATGGAACAGCACAAGTTCGTCTCCGGCTTTGACGGATCGAAGCCGAGGAAGGTGCTCATCGACGAGGCGGGCTACCGCGAGTTCTTCGGCGGCGGTTACGCGCCGGCCGAGAGTTTTGAGGAGGATGCGGATTGATGGAATTCAAGGTCGGAATGGTATCGCTCGGGTGCTCTAAGAACCGGGTGGATTCCGAGGAGATATTGGGCGAGCTCGCGCTGCGCGGTGGAAAGCCCGTTTCGGACCCCGCCGAGGCGGAGGTCATCATTATCAACACCTGCGGCTTTATAGAGAGCGCGAAGGTCGATTCGCTCGATACCGTTTTCGAGATGGTCAGATACAAGGCCGAGGGCGCGTGCAGGCTGTTCGTGGTCTGCGGATGCCTCTCGGAACGCTACTACGACGAGCTCCAGGAGGAGCTTCCCGAGGCGGATCTTATCTGGGGCGTGAAGGATCACCGCGGCTTAGCCGAGGCGATCGAACAGAGGCTGACGGGCGAGATCTCCTCCCCGGCCTGCTGTGCGAAAAGGGTGGTCACCACCCCCTCCTACCGCGCTTATCTTCGTATCGCCGACGGGTGCGACAACCGCTGCACCTACTGCGCTATTCCCCTCATTAGAGGGGGACGGGTGAGTTACCCCATGGAGCAGCTCGTCGACGAGGCGCGGAGTTTGGCGGAAGGCGGCGTGACGGAGCTCACCGTGATCGCGCAGGACACCTCCGCATACGGGATCGACATATATGGCGAACCGAAGACGGCGGAGCTTCTGACGGAGCTTGCGAAGATAGAAAAGCTCCACTGGATAAGGCTTTTATATACCTACCCCAACACCGTTGACGAAAAGCTGATCGACACGATAAACGCTGACCCGAAGCTCTGCAACTATATCGATATGCCGATACAGCACATAAACACGCGCCTGCTTGGGGCGATGAACCGTCACGGATCCGCGCAGCATATCCGCGATATAACGGACTACGTACGAAAAACGAACCCGGATTTCATATTGAGGACGACCGCGATAGTCGGCTTCCCCGGGGAGACGGACGAGGAGTTCGAGGAGCTGATGGAGTTCTTCCGCGAGAGTCCCTATGACCGTCTGGGCGCGTTCACCTACTCGCCCGAGGACGGGACGCCGGCGGCTCTCATGGATGGGCAGATACCGGAAAAGCTCAAGCAGAAAAGGCTCGACAGGCTCATGCGCCAACAGATGAAGATATCCTTGGCTTCGAACCGGGGGCGCGTCGGCCGCGAATACGAAGCGCTCGTCGACGAGATCAAGAACGGAACGGCGCTCTGCCGCTCGTATGCGGAAGCCGCCGAGGTTGACGGCTTCATCCGGGTGGCTCTGCCCGAGGGCTCGGCCGTTTCCTGTGGGGATTACGTCCGCGTCCGCGTCACCGCGGCGCACGCCTACGACCTCGACGCGGAACTCATCCTTGAATAAAAGGACGCTTTTGAAAGGACAATTAAAATGAATCTTCCCAACAAGCTCACTCTCGCGCGAATCGCGGCGATACCCTTCTTCATCGCCTGCTTCTATCTGCCCGATTGGACGGCTTTCACCATCTGCGGGGCGGAAATCAAGACCAAGTTCCTGATCGCCGGCGTGATATTCATACTCGCCTACATCACCGACACGCTCGACGGGCGCATCGCAAGGGCGCGCGGGCTCGTCACCGATTTCGGCAAGCTCATGGATCCGATCGCGGATAAGCTCCTGACGGCGGCCTGCATGGTCATGCTCATAGGGCGGGACCTCATGAGCATATGCAATTTCCTCATGCCGCTCTTCACAATAATCGTCATAGCGCGTGAATTCATGATAAGCGGGATGCGCCTCGTCGCCGCCTCGAAGGGGCGCGTTATGGCGGCGGGAACTCTCGGCAAGATAAAGACGACACTGCAGTCGATCGGCCTGCCGATGGTGCTCATCGCGGGGCCCTTCTTCCGCGCGATAGGCGTGCCGCTCGATTTTATTGTGCTTGCGGCCTCCGTCGTGATGACTATATGGTCGGGGCTCGATTACATGATCCGCAACCGTGAGATATTCAGCGAGGCTGTTTGACGAATGATGAATGAGAACGATCTGTCCGCTGCCTGCCGTGCGCTCAGCGCCGCCGCCGGCAGGAATCTGACGGAGCGCGGGGCGCATGCCGCCGCCGCCGAGAGCCTGACCGGGGGAATGGTCTCTTCCTTTATCGTTGACGTACCCGGCGCCTCTCAATGGTTCACGGAGGGCTGCGTCACGTATACGGACGAGGCGAAGATGCGCAGACTCGGCGTCCCGGAGGATATACTCCGCCGCAGTACGGCCGTCAGCTCAGAAACGGCGCGGGCCATGGCCGAAGGGCTGCTGCGCTGCTCCGGGGCGGATATAGCCGTCGCGACAACGGGAGTCGCCGGCCCGGGGCCGGACGCGGACGGGCACCCCGAAGGGCTGGTATTCATCGGCGGGGCGACGAGATCCGGCTCCGTCACGAAGGAGCTGGCGCTTGCCGGCTCAAGGCGCGGGATACGGCTCCAAGCCGCGTTGAGCGCGCTGACTCTGCTTTATAAGCTCTCGGAGCTCGTATGACTCCCGGGGCTCGATACATACAAGAAAAATATTCCATGGAGGAGTTTATATGGATAAGGAAAAAGCACTGGATCTTGCCCTCACACAGATCGAAAAGGAATTCGGCAAGGGCGCCATCATGTTGATGGGCGATGCCGCGCAGAAGATACAGGTCTCCGTCATACCGACGGGCTGTATCGAGCTTGACAACGCCCTCGGCGTCGGCGGCATCCCCCGCGGAAGGATAATCGAGATCTACGGACCGGAGTCCTCCGGTAAGACTACGCTCGCTCTCCACATGATAGCGGAGGCGCAGAAGCTCGGCGGGATGGCGGTATTCATCGATGCGGAGCACGCGCTGGATCCCGTTTACGCAGCGAAGCTCGGCGTGCAGCTCAATTCGCTGTTCGTCTCCCAGCCCGACAACGGCGAGCAGGCGCTCGACATCGCGGACACGCTCGTGAGGAGCGGCGCGGTCGACATCATAGTCATCGACTCCGTAGCGGCCCTCGTTCCGAAGGCGGAGCTTGAGGGCGACATGGGCGATTCGCACGTCGGCCTGCAGGCGAGGCTCATGAGCCAGGCGCTGAGGAAGCTCGCCGGTATAGTCGGCAAATCCAACTGCTGCGTCATATTCATCAACCAGCTGCGCGAGAAGGTCGGCGTCATGTTCGGCAACCCCGAAACGACGACCGGCGGCCGTGCGCTGAAATTCTTCGCCACGATAAGGCTCGACGTGAGGAAGGTGGACGTGCTGAAGCAGGGCGGCGAGGCCGTCGGCAACCGCGTGCGCATCAAGGTAGTAAAGAACAAGGTCGCCCCGCCCTTCCGTGTTGCGGAGGCCGACCTCATGTACGGGGAAGGCTTCTCACGCGAGGGCTCGCTCCTCGATATGGGCGTAAACAACAAGATCGTCTCGAAGACGGGCGCGTGGTTCTCCTATGGGGATATGCGCATTGGCCAGGGCCGCGAGAACGCGAAGCAGTTCCTGAAGGACAACCCCGAGGTCGCCGCCGAGCTCGAAGCGAAGCTCCGCGCTATAATGGGGACTTCCGACTGCGTGGTCGAGCTTGCGGACGACAGGCGCGAGGAGGACGAGGATTAAAACCGTTTTTCAGGGAACCTGCGGGGGCCTTCATGCGTTATATATATGAAGGCTCATAACGATCCTGCAAGAAAGGAAGCCTTTGCGATAAAAAGGCACGGGAATACCCATATGAAAGTCGAAAAACTCACCGGCTACAAGCCCTCCTACCCTGATAAGACCGCCGCGAAGATAGGCGCTTTCGCGGCTGCCGCCGCGCTTGCCGCGGGAAGCCTCATCGGCTGCAAGCCCCGGATAGACGGCGATATGCAGATCGATCCCGGCTCCATCGATGAGAGCGGCGCGGTCGTATCCCCCGCACCGACGGACGAGTTTCCCGAATACATGGGCGAGCCTGTCGTCGACCCGAACGAGACTCAGGCCGCTCCGCCGGACTATAAGGGCGGGATCACACTCGACCCGAACGCGACCTCCCCCTGCGTCGGGACGGCCGTGCCGGACGACTCCGACGAGCCTCAGTGGATGGGCGAGGTCGCCTTCCCCGACGCGGAGGTCACGCCGTGAATTTTACCCTGCATCTGACGGCGGACTGCAACATGGCCTGCCGCTACTGCTACGAAACGCATTCCCCCGAAAGGATGGAAGCGCGCACGGCGGAAGCCGCCTGCGCACTGCTCTTTTCGTACGGGCATAAAACGAACGGCTTCTCGCTTTTCGGCGGGGAGCCTTTGCTTTGCCGCGGCGTGATCGAGCGGGTCTTCGCCGATTGCGCCCGCAGGACCCGGGAGATCGGCGGGAAGTTCTCATATAAGATCACGACGAACGGGCTCCTGCTCGACGAGAGCTTCCTGCGCCTTGCCGCCGAGAACGACGTCAGCATCGCGCTCTCGCACGACGGGCTCCTGCAGGACGAACAGCGCGTATTCCCGGACGGGAGCGGCACGGCGCGGCTGCTTGAGCCGAAGATCGATCTGCTGCTCTCCTATCAGCCAGGGGCGGTCGCAATGCTGACCCTTCTGCCGGAGAATGCCGCAAGGCTTTTTGATTCCGTCAAATGGCTCTACGAGCGGGGGTTTTCAAAAATAAACGTCGCCATAGACTATCGTCCGGACAACGCCTGGGACGATGGCTCTATCGCCGTCCTGCGGGAGCAGTACGCGGCGCTTGCCGATCTCTGCGCGGAGCTCTATGATTCGCCGCGCCCTCTGAGTCTGCTCAATTTCGAATCGAAGATATCCGCCCATCTGGAGGGCAGGCGCTGCATCGAGTGCAGGCTCGGGATAAAGCAGCCGTCGATCGCCCCGGACGGGCGGATCTACCCCTGCAATCAGTTCGTCGCCGTAAAGGAATACCTGATGGGCGACGTGTGGAGCGGGATCGACGCTCGGGCGCAGGCGCGGATCTACAACGCCTCGCTCGCGCAGGAGACCTCCTGCGATGGCTGTTCGCTCGAAAAACGCTGTCGCCACCACTGCGCGTGCCTCAATTATTCGATGACGGGGAACATGCACGAGGTGCCGCCCGTCCAGTGCGTGCATGAGCGCGCACTGATACCCGCCGCCGACCGCATGGCGGAAACGCTTTATAAAAACAAAAGTCCGCGTTTTATGCGGGCCTGCGCAAAACAGGTTCAATGACGCGAAGCGGCTCCGGGGAAAACGGAGCCGCCTTATTTTATTCGCCTATGAGCCTTTTGAATTCATCGAGCTTTACCGTGGTATGATCTCAGTCAGGCCGACGTCCTCCGTCCTCTGCTGTATGACGCACCCGTCGCGCAGTATAAACCTGCCCCGGAAGGCGCCGCTTTGAGTTTGTCAAGCGTTTTTTCTTTTTTGTTTTTTCGGTAATAACCTATGCCCCATAACATCCGCAAAAAAACGGCGCATCGGCATTGCCTTTGCGCCGTGTATTCGATCATCCTTACAGCTCGGGCTTCGAGGTATCGATGAAGCCGCAGACGATCTCGAGATTGCCGTTCCTGACACGGAGCTTATCGATCATCTCCTTCTCCCGCTTCGGATCCTTGAGGGTGACGCGGTAATAGAGCTTGTAGAGGCTGCCCATATTGGTGGTCTTGACCTTCTCGAGCTCACAGGCGGAGAGGAATTCCGAGAAGACCTCGTCGAAGGAATCGGTGTAATCGAGGCTTTCGGGAACGGTTATGCGGAGCTCGCGCTCCTTCATGTTCCTCGTGCCGAAGCCGAGGGTGAGCATTATGAACCCGACTATGAAAACGAACGCCACGACGCAGGCAGCAAGCAGCACGTAACCGGAGCCGCAGATGAGCCCCGCCGCCATAGCGAGGAATATCGCGAGTATATCCCTTGCCGTGCCGGGAGCGGAACGGAAGCGGACGAGCCCGAACGCGCCGCCTATGCCTATGCCGATGCCTATATTGCCGTTGACGACTGCGACTACCGCCGCCACGACGACGGGCAGCAGCACGAGCGCGACCGCGAAGCCGCGATTGTAGCTGTTCCTGTACATGTAGAGTATGGAGGTCAGCACACCGAGCACCAGCGCGGCGCCGCAGCAGATGGCTATCATCGCCGCGTTGGGGACGATGTACCCGTCATGCAGGAGGAGGCTTGTGAATATTCCGTTCGAGATCATGTTTCGTTCCTTCGGCTCCTTGAAAGGGGCCGCCCTTTCTGATTTATTGCTTTATCAATTCCGCCCTTTGCAGGAGCTGCCCGTACGCCGTGCCGTATTTTGAAAACGACGCCGGGAATATCTTCAGCTTATCGAGCGCCTCCGTCAGCCAGAGCGGCATAGCTTCGGATATCTTGAGCTCCATAATATAGGTATCCTTATCGAGAAGCGGCGTGCCGTACGCCCCGTGGGAGAGATCCAAATCCTCAGTACGGTAGAGGATGTTGTTGTCGAAAGTGACCCGGAACTCCGGATCCTCGACGCCGACAAAGGCGATCCTATCGTAGAAGAGAGCCATCGCGGGAGCAAGCCCTCTGTAAAAATGCAGGACCCAATCTATCTCCTCGAAAATCTGGCTCCGTCTTTCGGGGCGCTTGCCCCCAACGAGGAAGTCCATCGCCTCATCATAGGGGAGTATCTCGCGCCTCTTGTAGACTATGCCGCGGAACTTCTTTTTAAGCTCCAGAAACGCGGGGCTTTCCGCATTCGGGACCCCGTAGCAGCGCAGACGGAGCTTTTCCTTATATAAGGGCTTCTCTATCGATTCGCGGACGAGGCGCGAATCGGGGGTGTCGAAGTAGATGTTGCAGATGGTCGTCAGCCCGTGCATATCGGGAGCTATGTGTTCGGCAATGAGGCGCAGAAGCTCGTCATGCTGCTGTTTCGTAAGATGATACTTTATTTCCTTACGCTCGAATATAGTCGTCGCTTCCATATGCCGTCCCTCTTGTCGGAGGGATCTCCCTCCGTTCGACAGGATTATACCATTTCAATATGAATCCGCATGTTCAAAGCTGTGTCAATCCGCAGACAGAAAAAGGCAAATTCCTTTCAGCAGATCGATTTGGCGAACCGCATGAGGTTCCTCCAGCAGACGTTCTCGAGCAGCTCCCCGGTGATACCGGCGGCCTCAAACGCGCCCGCGAGCTTCGGGAGCCCGGAGGGATCCTCCAGCCCGACGGGGTATCTGCCCATGCCGTCAAAATCGGAGCCTATGGCGAGGCAGCTCTCCCCGCCCACCTTCAGGATATGCTCTGCGTGGCGGACTATATCGGATATCTGCGCGACGCGCCCCTCCGTGAGCTGCTTATAATAAAAGTTCACCCCGACGGTGCCGCCCCTGCGGCCTATCTCCCTTATGTGCTCATCGCTGTGGGAGCGGGGCGAGAAGAACACCGCGCGCGCGTTGGAGTGCGTGGCGAAGACCTTCACATCCTCGCAGAGGACGTCGTCTATGCCCGCGTCGTTGAGATGAGAAACGTCCACCGCCATGCCGAGCTTCGCCATCTCGCGGACGATCTCGCGGCCGAGCTCGGTCAGCCCGTGCCTGCTCCTGCCGAGGGCCGGGGAAGCAAGCTCGTTCCTCTCATTCCAGGTGAGGGACATCGCCCTCACGCCGAGGCGATGGGCGCAGCGGAGTATATCCGCCCTGCCCTCTATGGCCTCGCCGCCCTCGATGGTGAGCATCGCGGCGATCTTTCCGGAATCGGGGTCGAAATCCTCAGTCAGCGGAACGAGCTCCTCATGCGTTTCGAGCATGCGGTCGTACGCGTCCGCCATGGCGAGGAACTGCTGGATATACGGTAAGCGATGCTTCGCGTCCATCCACGCGGCAAAGAGCTGCAGGCGCACCCCGCCGGCCTTGAGGCGAGGGAGCGCCACGGACTGCATACCCTTCGGGGAATCGAGATCATATCCCTCGTTCACGAGCCCATAGAGGAAATCGCAATGCCCGTCTGCAAAATACATGGGGAAACTCCTTTTTTCGCGCTGAACTTCATAATAATACGGCCCCCACGGTGACCCACGGGAGCCGTTCCTTTGTCAGATCACTTGGCGAACTCGACGGCCCTCGTCTCGCGGATGACGTTGACCTTGATGGTGCCGGGGTACTCGAGCTCCGCCTCGATGCGCTTGACGATTTCCTTCGCGAGAAGGAGCGTGTCGGCGTCGTTGACGTTCTCGGGCTTGACCATGATTCGCACCTCGCGCCCCGCCTGGATGGCGAAGACCTTATCGACGCCGTCGAAGGAGGTGGCGATGTTTTCGAGCTTCTCGAGGCGCTTGATGTAATTCTCAAGCGTTTCGCGCCTTGCTCCCGGCCTTGCGGCGCTGATGGCGTCCGCCGCCTGGACGAGGACGGCCTCAACGGTGTTGGGCTCGACGTCCCCGTGGTGCGCCTGGATCGCGTGAACGATCTGGTTGTTCTCGCGGTATTTCTTCGCGAGATCGGCGCCGATCTGGGCGTGGCTGCCCTCGACCTCATGGTCGACGGCCTTGCCTATATCGTGGAGCAGGCCCGCGCGCTTCGCGAGCTGGACGTTCACGCCGAGCTCCACGGCCATGAGGCCCGCCAGATGCGCGACCTCGATGGAATGCTTCAGCACGTTCTGGCCGTAGCTCGTGCGGTATTTGAGACGCCCGAGCAGCCTTACGAGCTCATGATGCAGGCCGTGCACGCCGACCTCGAATATCGCGGATTCGCCCGCTTCGCGGATCTGGTTGTCGACCTCCTTGCGGGCCTTCTCGACCATTTCCTCGATCCTGGCGGGATGTATGCGCCCGTCGAGAATGAGCTTCTCGAGAGCGATCCTCGCGACCTCGCGCCGGACGGGGTCGAAGCCGGAGAGTATGACCGCTTCCGGGGTATCGTCGATAATGAGATCGACGCCGGTCGCCGTCTCGAGGGTCCTTATGTTGCGGCCCTCACGCCCGATTATGCGGCCCTTCATCTCATCATTGGGAAGGGGGACGACGGATATGGTCGTTTCTGCGACGTGATCCGCCGCGCAGCGCTGTATCGCGGAGGCGATTATGTTGACCGCGCGCCTGTCCGCCTCGGCCTTCGCCTTGGACTCGATATCGCGGATCATGAGTGTCGCGTCATGACGGGCTTCCTTTTCGGCGTTGTTGAGGATGATGGCCTTCGCCTCATCCGCCGTCATGGAGGCGACGCGCTCGAGCTCGCCCTTCTGCTTATCGTAGAGCTCCTGAGCGGCAGCTTCCAGTTTGTCGACCTCTTTGGTCCTTACGTTGAGCTGCTCCTCGCGCTTCTCGAGACCCTCGAGCTTCTTGTCGAAGCTTTCCTCCCTCTGCTGGAGGCGGCGCTCCGCGCGCTGTACCTCGTTCCGGCGCTCCTTGTTCTCACGCTCCTGCTCCGTCTTGATACGGTAGACTTCTTCCTTTGCTTCGAGTATGGTCTCCTTCTTGAGGGTCTCGGCGCGCTTCTGCGCGTCGTCGATCATCTTCTTGACCGCATCCTCCGCCTTGGCCGTCTTAGCCTCGGCGATGTTCTTCCGGTAACTGTAACCTATCGCTGTACCGATGCCCGCGCCCAAAAGAAGCCCGGCAACGATCAGCAGCCAATGCCACCATTCCAAAGTCAATTCCTCCAATATATGTAATATGCCAAACATGCGCGGCACGGTGCGCCTATCGGTGGATGCGCGGAGCACGGTCCTCGCCCATGATACAGACATTCATACTATTATATAATTGAAAGTCATTTCAGTCAAGTGCAAATCGGGCTCATTTGGCATGTTTCTCAAATATATATTCAGGTGAGCGGCGTTAAGCTGTTTAAAAATTTTAAAAAAGGAAATACTGTTGAAAAAGAATTCGTGGAGGGAACATGGCAAAGCCGAAAAGAAAGATCGGCCCGGCCGAAATAAAGGAGCAGGCGCGTTACCTCGCGCTCGTGAAGGAGCGCATGCCGCGGAGCAGGACGCGGCTCCGCTGTCTGCTCGCGTTCGTTTCGGGGGGCCTCATATGCTGTATAGGGCAGGCGATAAGCGACTTCGGAGGAAGCGTACTTCACCTTGACGAGGCGGCGCGCGGGGCGTTCACCTCCGTGACGCTGATATTCATCGCGGCGCTTCTGACCGGGATAGGCGTCTACGACAGGATAGGCCGCTTTGCCGGGGCGGGCTCCGTCGTGCCGATAACGGGGTTCGCAAACTCGGTAGTCGCCCCCGCGATGGAGCACCGCGCGGAGGGGATCGTCACCGGGGTCTGCGCACAGATGTTCACCATCGCGGGGCCGGTTCTGGTATACGGGATAACGAGCTCGGCGATAGTCGGGCTCATCGCATGGGCGATCGGCGCCGGATGACGCCGGAGTTTTTTGTATGGAAAAGGAACGATCGGAGCGACCGTTCCTTTGTTTTTCGATCGGTTTACGCCTCGAGCGCCTTGTTGGCAACGCTGCAGAGCTCGTTGAAGGCGTTCATGTCGGTGACGGCGAGATCCGCCAGGACCTTGCGGTTGACCTCTACGCCCGCGAGCTTGAGGCCGTGGATGAGCTTGGAGTAGTTGGTGCCGCAGATCCTCGCGCCGGCGTTGATACGGGCGATCCAGAGACGGCGATACTCGCGCTTCTTGAGCTTCCTGCCGACGTAAGCGTAGGCGAGGGACTTCATAACCTGCTGGCTGGCAGCACGGTAGAGCTTCGACTTGGCGCCCCAGTAACCCTTTGCCAGCTTAAAAACTTTACGACGCTTCTTGGCGGCGTTGACTGCTCTCTTGATCCTTGCCATGATTCATTTCCTCCCTTACTTCTTGTACGGTATCAGAGCGCCGATCTTCTTTGCTTCTTCTTCCGCAATGAAGCCGGTCTGGCGCAGGTTGCGCTTACGCTTGGTGGATTTCTTGGTAAGGATGTGGCTCTTATAGGCCTTGCCCCTCTTGATCTTGCCGCTCTTTGTGAAGCTGAAACGCTTTGCGGCGCCCCTGTGGGTCTTAAGTTTCGGCATGGGATTTCCTCCATTAAATAAATTATTTGTTGATCTTAGGTGCGAGGAACATGTACATGTTCCTGCCTTCCTGCTTGGGCTGCTTCTCAACGACAGCGTTCTCCGCAACCATCTCCAGGAATGTGTTCATTACCTCGAGGCCGATATCACCGTGAGCAGCCTGCCTTCCCCTGAAGCGGATGGAGACCTTGACCTTGTTGCCCGCCTTGAGGAATTTGTTGCACGCCTTGGCTTTGACTTCCATGTCGTGCGTGTCGATGGTCGCTGAAAGCTGGACCTCCTTCATTTCGACGACGGTCTGATTCCTGCGCTGTTCCTTCTCACGCTTGGACTGATCGAAACGATACTTGCCGTAATCCATTATCTTGCACACAGGCGGATTCGCCTGCGGCGCGATCTTGACAAGGTCAAGCCCTCTTTCCTCCGCGACTCTCTGCGCGACGGCTATCTGAACGACGCCCATCTGCTCCCCGTCCTCGCCTATCAGGCGGACTTCGCGGTCGCGGATCTGCTCATTGATCATCAATTCATTAGCTGCGATGGTGTTTCACCTCCGATAATAATTTGCCCGAAGCAAAAACAAAACGGACGGCATTCCGCCGCCCGCATAAAAAGACTTATTGATATAAGCGTTTTGCCATTGAGACTGCGCCATGACGGAACACGGCGAGTGAGAAGCGGGCAGCTTCTGCTTCAAGCCTTTCTATTATAGCACCGAAAAGGGGTTTGTCAAGCTTTTTCCGGCAAAAAAAGCAATATATTAGAGAGAAAAAGCCGCCTTCGCGCAAAATACGAACGGCGGGGGCTCCCCCGCCGTTCCGGTTTTTCCGTTCAGCTTCAATAGTAATAGCGTCCGGCGTTATCGAAGATCTCTCTGAAGGAGCCTCCCGCAAGGAGGAAGATGCCCAGCGTGATCAGAGCGATGATCACGGAAATGAGCAGCGCGCACCAGAAGGACCTTGCGTAGTTGCGGCGGTTGAGGTTGGAATCGTTGAAAGAGTAGACGATGAGCAGTATGAAGCCGACGATCGGAATGGAGAACAGCAGTGAGTATCCGAAGTAGGCCCATGGGCTCAGGGGGCGGTACTGCTCCGGTATCCGGGTGTCCTGATTGGCGTTGACGATAACGGGAGCGGTGTAGGTCGGGTTGGGGGCAGCCGCGCGCTCTGCCGCGGGCTGGGGTACGAAGCTTCCGCATTGAGGACAGAATTTGCCGTCCGTTTCAATGCCGCAGTTGGGGCACTTGCTCATTGTTATTCCTCCTTGGAACTAAGATATTCGTCTATGGCACGGGCCGCCGTCTTGCCGGCTCCCATGGCGGAAATGACCGTGGCGGCGCCCGTCACGGCGTCACCTCCGGCAAAGACGCCCTCACGCGAGGTGAGCCCGTCCTCATTCACTATTATACCACCTTTTCGGTTGACTTCAAGCCCGCTCGTGGTGGATTTTATCAAGGGATTCGGACTGGTTCCGATGGCCATTATGACGACGTCGAGCGAAAGCTCGAACTCGCTGCCGGGGATCTCCACGGGCCTCCTTCTGCCGCGCTCGTCGGGCTCGCCGAGCTCCATCCTTATGCAGCGCATGCCGGTGACGAATCCGTTCTTCGGGTCGCGCGGATCCTCGGGGTTATTATAGCCGAGTATCTCGACCGGGTTGTTGAGCAGGCGGAAGTCGATGCCCTCCTCCATGGCGTGCTCGACCTCCTCGCGCCTGGCGGGGAGCTCCTCCATGGAGCGGCGGTAGACTATATAGACGTGCTCGGCCCCGAGGCGCAGCGCCGTACGGGCGGCGTCCATCGCGACGTTTCCTCCGCCGACTACGGCGACCCTGCCGCCCTTCATTATGGGGGTATGCGGATCGTCGAGATACGCCTTCATGAGGTTCGATCTCGTGAGGAACTCATTGGCGGAATAAACGCCCTTGAGGCTCTCGCCGGGGATGTTCATGAAATTGGGCAGCCCCGCGCCGGAGCCGATGAAGACGGCCTCATAGCCCTGCTCGAAGAGCTCGTCGACGGTGAGGGTCTTGCCGATTATGACGTTCGTCTGAACGTCGACGCCGAGTTTCTTAAGCGTCTCGACCTCCTTGGCGACAATGGCCTTCGGGAGCCTGAACTCGGGTATCCCGTAGACGAGCACGCCGCCCGCCCTGTGGAGCGCCTCGAAAACGGTAACGGAATAGCCCTTCTTCGCGAGGTCGCCCGCGCAGGTCAGGCCCGAGGGGCCGGAGCCGACGACGGCGACGCGGTGACCGTTGGGCTCGGGCTTGACGGGCTCGGCGGTGCAGGTCTCGTTATGGCGGTCTGCGACGAAGCGTTCGAGCCTGCCGATGCCGACGGGCTCGCCCTTTATGCCGCGGACGCACTTCGATTCGCATTGGGTCTCCTGCGGGCAGACCCTGCCGCAGACGGCGGGCAGGGAGGAGGTGCGGTGGATGACCTCATACGCGCCCTCGAGATCCCTCTCGCGGATCTTCTCTATGAACGCGGGGATGCGCACGTTGACGGGGCATCCGGAAACGCAGGGCATGTTTCTGCAGTTGAGGCAGCGGTTCGCCTCATCATAGGCGGTCTGCTCGGAATAGCCGAGGGCGACCTCGCTGAAATTATGAGCCCTTACCTCGGGCTCCTGAACCGGCATGGGGTTCTTTTTCGGATCCATGTTAGGCATTCTCGCTCTCCCCCTTCCTTAAAAGGTTACAGGTCTGCTCATGGGCGCGGCGTTCGAAACCGAAATACATCCTGCCGCGGCTCATGGCCTCGTCGAAATCTATCTCATAACCGTTGAAATCGGGTCCGTCGACGCAGGCGAACTTCGTTATGCGCTCGCCCCCGCGAACGAGGCTTATGCGGCAGCCGCCGCACATGCCGGTGCCGTCGATCATTATCGGGTTCATGGAAACGGTGACGGGCGTACCGAAGGGCTTCGCCGTCAGCGTCACGAATTTCATCATTATGAGGGGACCAATCGTGATTATCATATCGAAGGTCTCCCCGGCTTCGAGCATCTCCTTTAAGGGGACGGTGACGTTGCCGTGCCGCCCGTAGGAGCCGTCGTCCGTCATGACGAAGAGCCTGTCGGAGCAGGCCGTAAACTCATCCTCGAGTATGAGCAGATCCTTATTGCGGAAGCCGATAATGCTCGTCACCTCGCAGCCGAGGCGGTGGAGCTCCTCCGCGATGGGCATCGCGATGGCGCAGCCCACGCCGCCGCCCACTATGCAGACCTTCTTAAGCCCCTCAAGATGCGTCGGCACGCCGAGCGGACCCGCGAAATCCGTAATGGACTCGCCCTCGCGCTTATGGTTCAGGAGCTCGGTCGTCGCCCCGACGACCTGGAAAATGATCTTGACGGTGCCTTCCTCGGCATTCGTCCCCGCGACGGTGAGGGGGATCCTTTCTCCCTCGTCATCCACGCGCAGTATAATAAACTGCCCGGGCTTCGCCTTCCTTGCGACCAGCGGCGCCTCTATCTCCATCTGAGTGACGGTGGGATTGAGGACCTTCTTCCTGACTATCCTGTACATTTTACTTCCCTTCTTGATCAAGGTATTTTAAAGCCTTTCGGCGTTTGAGCTGTTTATATCGAAGCGCATGTATTCGGCGCCTCCCAACTCCTTCCACGAGAAGACCGCGTTTTCGAGTATCGCGTACCCGCGCTTCGCGCCCTCCTTCGGAAGGCTCACGGAGCCGGGGTTGAGATAGAATATCTCCCCGAGCCGTTCGCAGGCGGGTATATGCGTGTGCCCGTGAAGGAGCACGTCGCCGGGACGGAGCTTCGGCGGATCGTCCCTCCCGCGGATATGCCCGTGGGTGACGTAGATGAGCCTGCCGCCCGCCTCCATGAGGGCGTATTCCGCCATTATGGGGAATTCGAGCATCATCTGATCGACCTCGGAATCGCAGTTCCCGCGGACGCAGAGCACGCGGCCGCTCATCGAATTCAGCAACGACGCGGTCTCCTGCGGGGAGTATTCATCCGGCAGAGGATTGCGCGGCCCGTGATAGAGCAGGTCGCCGAGGAGTATGAGCCTTTCCGCTCCCTCCCGCCGGAAGGCCGTGAGCAGCTCCCGGCAAAAGTATGCCGAGCCGTGTATATCGGACGCGATCAGGTATCTCATGCGAATTTCTCCCCATTTTCAATACAACTGTATTATAGCAGAAGCGCACGTTAAATCAAGCGGAAAAATTAATATAAAAAGAGATTGAAAGGCAAGAACGGTTAATGATCGTGTCAACGAATAAAGAATGATGATCGTACGAAAAAAACGCCCGCAGCGCTTCACGCGCTCGTTCCCGGGCACTCCCGCCTTATCTGCGGGCGCACGGGCAGGCAGCGGCTCCCGATGCTCTTTCATCAGCGGCGAAACTTATAAAGCAGAGCTCGGGCGGCTGTCAACCTTTTTCCGTTGACAATTCCGCCGCAATATGCTATATTCTATCCGTGGGATCTCGGGCATATGCTTTATCGGCTCGTTATCCCAAATAAAACAAGGAGAATTATTCATGGCATACTGCACAAATTGCGGCTCTCATATTCCCGAGGGCAACCGTTTCTGCCCCAACTGCGGCACCGACAACGGCGCTCCCGCCGCCCCCGCCCGTGAGAATGCGGCCGGCGGCACGCCCGGCGGTTATCGTGCGAATATAAAGAAGCGCGATATTGCCGTCGCGATAATACTTTCGGTCGTGACCTGCGGCATCTACGGGCTCGTTTGGTTCTTCAATCTGGTGACGGATCTCAACACCGCCGCCGGGGATACCGACGATCAGACCCCCGGCGTCATCCTGCTTCTCAGCATTATCACCTGCGGCATCTACGGGTGGATCTGGCTCTACAAGGCCGGCGAGAAAGTCGACCGGATCAAGCAGAGCAACGGCGAGGCTCCCTCGAACTCCGCCCTCATCTATCTCATACTTGCCATCGTCGGGCTTGCGATAGTCGATTACGCGCTCATCCAGTCCGAGCTCAACAAGGTCGCCATGGACGCCTGACGTGAAGGCGCGGCTCAAAAAGGTAATAGTGATAAGCGCAGTCCTGCTCTTAGCCGGCTGCGCTTATGCTTTTCTTTTTTCAAAAACGGGGCTGGGGATCCCCTGCGTTTTCCACCTCGTGACGGGGCTGAATTGCCCCGGCTGCGGCGTGACGAGGATGGCGGCGAGCCTGCTGCGGCTCGATCTTTCTTCTGCGTTCAGGGCGAACGCCGCCGTGCTCATCCTCTCCCCCGCGATCGCAGCGCTGCTCATCCACTGCGCGGTGCGGTACGTCCGCTTCGGAACCAAGGCGTCCGGCAAGGCAGCTTCCGCGCTCGCATGGGTGCTGGCGGGGCTGCTCCTTATCTGGGGAGTCGTGAGGAACGTCGTTCTTATGTGATCGGATAAATCAAAAACCGCCTCATCGGGCGGTTTTTTGATCTGCGCGTATTCTTTTACCTGCGGGCCTTGCGGTCCTTTATCATCTTGGCGACGTTCGCGGCGATGGCGAGAGCGGCCATTGCGAGCGCGATGCCGAGCTCCTTCATGAACTCAATGACGAATTCCTTATCGGTAAAGGCATTGGGAAGCGCACGGAGTACGTCTACGAATGACATCGTCTCGCCCTCCTCCTTGAACGCTCTGTAGATATCGAACGCCACGGAGACGTACTCGGCAAGGAATATCATAACGATCGTGATCACGATGCAGGTGACTATCCTGGCAGCGGAGACGCTGTCCTTTTTGCCGCAGAAGAGGCCGTAGCCGAAGTTTGCAAGGAAGAATATGATGAATCCGCAGATGCCGGCTATGTAGCCGAGCTGATATATTCCGAAATAGACTGCTGCGCCGATAAGACCGAATAGGAATGCGCCCGCGATACCGGCGGCGACGTTCTCGGACCCTTGGGGCACAGGCGCCTGAGCGGGAGCCGCGGGCTCAAAGCCGGGTTCGGCGATGGCGTCGGTCTCCTCAAAATGTATGGAGCCGCAAATCGGGCAGGAATCCTCCTCCGGGGAGACGATTGCACCGCAGTTGATGCATTTCTTTAATACGGACATGGATAAACCTCCTGTTATGAGTCGGATAGATTATAATTCAAACGCCGTTGCAAATCAAGCCCGGAACGAATATATATGACATATTTCGCAAATCCGCCGCACGCAGGCAAAAATAAAATATATGTTGATTAAACGAGAGTTTATGTTATAATACAACTTAGCGAAAAAAACGCAAAAAAACATGGAGGAAATAAACATGAAACTCTTTTCCGCAAACGGAGCCCGCATCGCCGCTCTCCTGCTGGCAGTCATGATGGTACTGACCGTCTTCGCCGCCTGCACCAATAAGGAGAACACCCCCGCTCCCTCCGAGGAGCCCGTCATGACCGAGGAGGTCACCGAAGCCCCCACCGATGAACCCACCGAGGAGCCCACCGAGGCCGCTCCCGTTGTGGAAGGCAGCATCGTCGGTACCTGGGAGGGCGAGATCAACATCGCCGATCAGATGAACCAGGCCTTCGCCGAGGATGAGACCGGTATGCTTTCCGGCGTCACCATCACCGACACCTTCTTCACTCTCACCATGACCTTCAACGAGGACGGCACCTACGTCATTCAGCCCGAGGCCGAGAGCTACAAGGCCGCCGTTGCTTCCGCCGCAAAGGAAATGGTCCCCGCTATGAAGGATCTCATGATGGCCATGTTCTCCGCGATGTCCGAGGACGGCGAACAGATGACCGAGGAACAGGTGCTCGAGGCTCTCGAGATCAAGTCCTGGGATGAGCTCGGTGAACAGATGCTCGCCGATCTCGATGAGAACGAGGATGAACTCGTCGAGGAAGGCACCTATGAGCTCAAGGACGGCAAGCTCAGCATCACCAATGCCGACGGCGACGTCGAGGTCATCGCGGTGACCGTGGGCGAGAACGAGCTCAGCTTCGACGCGATCGAAAGCGGCGAGGGCGCGAACATCAGCTCCGGCATGCTGCCCATGGTATTCAACAGGGTCGCCTGAACAAATAACAAATAGGTCATTATCCCCGCCTTCGGAAACCAAGGGCGGGGATATTTTTGTATGCGGAAGGCGGGCTCGGAGCCGCGCGCTCCGATCGCTGTGCGGGCTGCCTTGGAACGAGGCGAATACTGCCCTCCGCGTCCTCATAGCTGACGGGAACAGCAGAAGACCTTGCCGCGTTCGTGCAGGGTTCGATATAGATCCCCGCCGTCGACCGGCTTGTGCTGTCCGCTCTGCCGCGCTTGATGTTCCTTATGACCGCCGCCGCACGTTCGGCTTCGGCTTTCGCGTTGCCCTCGGTCACGGTCTCGGCGCGGTCGTAGGTCTTGCCGCTGTCCTTGTCTGTGATATACACGGCAAAGCCGCTGTCGGTCTTTTCGCACTTGACCTCGAAGCGGTTCTCGACCGTACCCTCGCCGCCCTTAACGGCTTCGTGGAGAGCTTTGGTGTCGAGCTGCGGGACGTTGAAGTCGATGCGGAAGTCACGGTCTTGGTAGCGGGTCGCATTCCCCGGCGTGGTCTCCCAACTTGCGGCGGTGAGATCCTCATCGACCTCGGATGCTATTATGAGCTTGCCCTTTCGCTGAACGGAATTGAAGTATTGCCCGATCTCGCCCATGTAGTCGGCGGTCTTGCGGTTGTTCTGCCATCTCGCGCCTGTACGCTTGCCCTCGCCGGAGCCGTCGCCCTCGTAGACCATGAAGTAGGCTTTGCCGTCCTCCTTTACGGCTTTCGCCGCTTCGAGTATGACGTTTGCCCTCGCGTCTGGTTCAGCAATGACGTTGAGTACGTTCGCACAGGTGACGGTATCCGCTTTGTTACCCTGCATCAGATAGTCGAGCGTCGCCCTGTTGACCTCCTCGCTCTGGTTGTAGGGATCGAACAGCATATTCTTCGTGCCGCGCTCCGCAAGGTAATTGGTCGCAAGGTCAAATCTGCCGCCGCCGATGTCGATGTTCGTTTCACCAAACTCGACGTTCGGATGCTTGAACAACGCGGGTATCTGCTTGATGCTCGTTCCCGCAGACGAAATTTCTTGCGAAACGGGGTTGACATCGTTGGAGGGTTGTGGTACTCTATCATTAGAGACACCACTTGTGAGCATTACGCCAGTCTCTTGACCGGGCATTGCTGTTCCCGTTTTAGACGGGGCGGTGGTGTTTTCGTTTACCTCTCGCAAGTCATAAAGATGAGAACGTCCGTCGTTTTTTGCCTCTCCAACATTTAGCTCCACGGTGAAAACTGTGTTGCCATATCGTACTGCCGAGCGATAATAGTGGAAAGTCTTAAATTTATTGTGTGACGGTCGAGGATCGCTATGATGTAAAACTGCATTTTGAATAATGCGCTCGATACTTGCCAGCTCCGCAGTTTTTCTCGGTTTAGGATACTGCGACAGCTTCTTCGCATCGTGACGATCTACAATTATCTCTCGCCCATCTTGCAACGTAATGATTTTGCCACGGAATACATCAAAAATATAATCCGCTATAACCTTCGATACGCTTTTGTTGCCTCGATTTATAAGCAGTTTAGCAAGTTCGCTGTCGTCCGACAATTCCACAACTGCGCTGCCAGAATCGACATCAACGACGCGATGCTGATACCTGATATCCTCATTCTCCTCGTTGAACCTCTCCGACAGCGGGATGATGTCACCGTTGTCGTCGTAGGTCACGGGGTCGGAGGATAATGGATAATCCGGCAGCTGCCTATCCTCTTCCATGCTATCCAAAGGCCGGAGCCTTTGGATCTCGAGAATCCGTCGGGGGTCCCCCTCCGTATTCTCGGTCGAAAAGAAAGATTTAACATGAGCTTCCGCTTCTTTGTTCATCGAGAAGCTCCTCACGAGTTCGGATATCCTCACGTCGCTTGGTTTTAGGCTCAGCCTAAAACGCGACGGATAATGGGGGGATGGGCAGGTGACGGAGACCAAAGGGAAAGAAAAAACAGAGACGCTGCCTATCCTCTTCCATGCGTCGCAAACCTTTGGTTTGCTCACTGAGAATATCCTCACGAGTTCGGATATTCTCACGTCGCTTGGTTTTAGGCTCCGCCTAAAACGCGGCGGATAATGGGAGGATAAACAATTGTTGAATGCTAAAACAAAACAGCCACCCAAGGGGTGACTGTTTTGTTTTGGGATCCGGCAGCTGCCTATCCTCACCATGCGTCGCAAACCTTTGGTTTGCTCACTGAGAATATCCTCACGGGGTTCGGATATTCTCACGTCGCAGGTAAAAAGCTTCGCTTTTTACGCGACGGCGGGAGGATAGGCAAATACTGTTTCTGAAACGAAAAAGAGCATCCGTTGGATGCTCTTTTTCGTTTGGGATCCGGCAGCTGCCTATCCTCCCATGCCGTCGCCAGCACAGTACTTTCGGTGTATGAGGGCTTAACTTCTGTGTTCGGGATGGGAACAGGTGGGACCCCTCAGCTTAACCACCGGAATGGTCAGGTACCTCTCGA
>JAFWOT010000008.1 GCA_017509785.1 Clostridia bacterium | reverse complement strand
GCTCGCCCTTGCCGAGCAGGTACGCGGAGAGCGCGGAGATATCGCCCATGTCGACCTTGCCGTCGCAGTTGACGTCGCCGAGGAGACCCGCGGGAGTCTGGTTCTCGGTGTAGGTCGCGGTGACGACGAGATCGCTCGTCACGTTGTTGAACGCGACGTCCCAGCCGGTGAAGGTGTAGCCCTCGCGGGTGGGGTCCGCGGGCGCGGTGGCGGCCGTGCCTTCAAGCACCTCTTCGGTCTTCAGCACCGTGCCGTTCCAATCCTTGAACGTGACGGTGTAGTAGGTGGGCTGAGCCACGACGGGATCGGTGGTGTAGTAGTTGATCGCGGTGCTCGTCTGATTCTCCTTCCAGAGACGCAGGACGTTTGCGTTGCTCGTGCTTGCGCTCCAGAAGTAGGTATTGGACGTGCTCCAACCGAGATACGGATAGCTGCCGTTGGCCGCGTTCTTCATCTGTGCCAGGCCGCTGGCGTTAACAGCGGGAGTCCACCTGCAGTAGCTGGTGTTGACGTTGCTGTATGCGTACAGATAGGAGCTGGAGTTCATGCCGACGTAAGAACCGGTGGAAGCGCTGCGCAGCGTGTAGTAGCTGCCGTTTGCGGCAAGGGTGTAGACGTAATCGTTCGCAACGTTCTTCAGCGTATTGCCTTCCATCGTGATGCCGGTGCCCGTGAACGCGGTGCAGTTCGAGGCAGCCTCAACGTTGGTGCCGGAGGAGCTGCCGGTAACGCCCTTGAACACGTACAGACCGGTCGTGGTGAGGTTGGTGGTGTTGTTGGTGATGACGTAATTGCCCTCCCAGGAAGAGGGAGCGGAGGTCACGAGCTCGTACACGGTCTCGGTGCCGCCATTGTCCTCAACACGGGTGAAGAGGGCGTAGAGGGTGGCGTTGCCCGTCACGGTGTAGGAGGCGCCGGGAGCGTAATATGTGGGCTCATCGGTGGTCTCCGCAAGCTGAGCGTCCACCCAGCCGATGAACGTCCAACCATCGGGATCGACCGAGACGGTATTGGGGAGGGTGATGGAGTCGTTGACGTAGGCCGTCTGGCTGCCCTCGTTCGTACCGGAAGCCACGAAGTTCACGGTGTACTGGGGCTTCGGGGCGAAGTTGACGCGGATGGTGCAGTCGGAGGTGGGTTTTACAGCGATGGTGTTGCCGCTGATCGTCCAGGTGGCTTCGCCGGAAACGAGCGTGCAGCTCTCTACGTAGTAGCCGGCGGCCGGGGTGGCGGTAATGGTCGTGCCGTTGACGGAGACCGTACCGTAAGCGGTGTTGTTGGATTCGGCGGTCACGGTGTAGTTGACGAGCTTTATGCCGATGTACTTGAGACTGGAGGAAGCGCCGGACGGGGGATTGTAAACGCCGTTCACGGGCTTGACGGTGATGGCGCCGCCGCCCTTTATGGAGCAGGAGGTGCCGGTGAATACAACGGGAGCGAGCAGGCTGTAGGGATTCTCCACGTCATGATAGAGGGAGGGATCGTAATCTGCCTGCGGGATGAAGCCGTAAACGCCGTTATAATCGGTCTGAGCGGCGTTTGCCGTAACGGCAACGCGGAAATCCCTGACAAGATCCGCACAGCTTACGCCCGTCGCGTTGGTTATCGCCGTGGGCTCGCTCGAGGAGAACTTGTTGGAGATCTGCTTATAGATGCTGTTGCCGAACCTCGTGTAGAGATACTGGGCGAAGAACGATACCTGCGCGTAGAGCGCGAGGGTGTCGTCCATCTCGAGATTGTTGTTCCAGTTATACATCGAGAAGCCCTTATGCAGGGTCAGCGCGGAGGTATAGGCGAATTCATCGGGAGGATTATGCCAATCGTTGTTATCGGAATAGAAGTAATTCTCCCAGGACTGGATGCGGCTGACGATGGAGCTGCCGGGATAGCAGATCTCCTCGGCGGCGGCGGAGAAGCACTCGTTGAGCCACGTGCTCATGCCGGAGGTATTGGAGTAGTTGATGCAGTGCTGATACTCATGGCAGGCGGTGCCGTAGGCTATATCCATGCTGCTGCCCTCGGCGCCGCTGGTGGTCTTATAATAGACGCCGGGGTAGGTATCGATATTGATTATGGGCATGCCGTCATAGCTGTAGCTGGCGCTGGAGAAGTATCCCGCGACGAAGCCGCCGGAGCCCGCCCAACCGTCATCGATATTGTAGAACAGCAGGCTGACCTTGCCGTCGCCGTTCGTGCCGTTGCTGTGGTTGCCGAAGGAGGAGTTCATGAGATCGTACATCCTGTCGAACTCATCGGCGGCCTGCTGAGCGTAATCGGCATTGATGGAATCGAGGGTATAGTAGTTTGTGACGTTGTCCCTCGGAGTCCAGATATAGCAGTGTTCGCCGACGGCGAGCACCTTGAAGACAAGGCTCGTGCCGCTGCCGGGGTTATAGCTCGAGATGGTAAAGCTCTTGGTGCTGCCCACGGTATAGGAAGCGCGGGTGCCTCCCTTAACGTCGATCTTGCCGTAAGCGTCGCCGAGCTCCTTGCGCTCACGCTCGGCGATTAAGCCGTCGACGTCTATCCTGTAGAACTCGTCCCTTCCCTCCGGCGCAGCGATCTGCTTGGAGGAAGTGCCGGCGGTGGTCTCGATGAGACCGGTCATTGTGCCGGTGGAATAAGAGGTCGATGACGAAGTCGCGGGATTGTAAATGACGACGTAATCGCCCTCATAGCCGCCCGCGGCGTCGGTATCGACGGTGATGCCGGAGTGCACGAGGCGGTCTTCGGGCTGCTCATCCGCGCCGATCGCGAAAGCGGGGAGCATCGCGAAAACGAAGCAGAGCGTGAGCAGCAGAGCAGTCATTGTCCTGAACTTTTTCATTGGTATCTCCTTCTCATAATATTCGGGAGGCGCGCTCCCGTTAAGATGATATAAATATACCACTTTACGCGGCTCTTGTCCATAGCGGCAGGGAACTTTTTTCCGGAAAAAGGAAACGGGCTCCCGCGATCGCGGGAGCCCGAATACATGATCGTCAGATCAGGGCAAACACAGCGGAGAGGTCGGATGAATCGACGGCGCCGTTAAGGCTCGCGTCGGCGTTGACGAGGCCCTGTTCCGTGACCTGACCGACGCCGAGGAGGTACGCCGAGAGCGCCGAAATATCGCTCATATCGACTTTGCCGTCGCAGTTGACGTCGCCGAGGAGGCTGACGGCGGGGCCGTTCCTCGTATACGTTACGGTGACGCCGACGTCATTCGCGGGCATGGTGCCGAACACGGTCTCCCTGTCGGGGACGAAGCCGGGTATTTCCGGACTTTCGACCGAATAGGCGGTGTTGTAAACGTATTCGCCGACGAAGCTCTCCGCGGCGGCGGAGCCGTCCTCATAGACGTAATCGATCGTCAGACGGTAGCTGTTGACGCTGTACTGCGCCGTAACGACAAGGTCTCCCGTCACGTTTGAAAAATCAACGTCCCAGCCGGTGAACGTGAACCCCTCGCGGACGGGATCGTCGGGAGCCGACGCGGAGGAGCCCGCTTCGACGCGCTCGGTCTTTAAAACAGCGCCGTCCCAATCGCGGAAGGTGACGGTGAAGCTGTCCCCGTTCATTATGACGCCGGTCTCCTTTTTGTAAAGGCGGATGGAATTCGGGGAATTGGGCGCGCAGAACAGGTTTGTGAATCCGTTGACGGAAGGTATGAAAGTCACGTACTTCTTCACGTTGGTCTTGAATGCGTAGTAGAGACCGCTGCCCGTTTCATCCCAGACCCACTTGTACGCGTAGCTCTGACCGTCCTGCGGATAGAGGCCGCTGTACGCGTCGTAATTCGCGACGCGGAGGTGATAGCTGCGGTTGTACGCCGACCGGATATAGTAGTATCCTTCATCCGCGTCATAGAAGAGCCACTCGGCGTTTCTGACAGCGGCGTCGGGATAGGCGGATGTGTCGAGGCCGGTGATCTCGCCCTCGTCGTTGAGGACCGCCCTTATGCCGTAGGAATACTCGGTGAGCTGGGTGTTGACATAGTAGTTGTTGAGCCCGTAATAGCCGTTCTCCGGGGGGTTCGGGTTGTAGTTCATGAGGACGTACACGTCATCACCGTACTGCTGGCCGATCATGTACTCCCTGCCCGTCTCGATGGTGTTTACGGGAACGTACTTGGTGTAGGACTGCCCGTCCGCGACGGTGACGAGCGCCGACGCGGTGTATACCGTGCCGGTCTGCTTATCCGTGGCGTTCGCGGTGATGGTGACGGCGCCCGGGGCGCGGCTCGTCACGACGGCGGAGAACCTGTTGCCCGTGACCGTCGCAACGGACTCGTCGGAGCTCGTCCAGACCATCTCGTAATTGTTTGCGCCGACGGGCGTCCTCGCGACGACGAGCTTCGCCGTCTCATCAAGGAGCATTTCGGTCTCGGCGGGAGTGATCTCAATGCCCTCAAGGCCGACCTCGCCAATGGTGACGCCCGCGCAGCGAAGGCTCGGGGAGGCGTCGGATGGAAGCGTGAACACGCCGCCGACGGGCTTTACCGTTATGAAGCCTCCGCCGTAGATATCGGCCGCGTTCTCGCTCGTATAGACGACGGGGGAAAGCAGCGAGTAGAGCGACTCGAGTCCCCAGTATTCCTCCGGATCGTAACCCTCGTTCATTCTGAAGCCGTAACCGGACTCCGGATCGTTGGCGACCATCCTTATGAAGAAATCCTGCCAAAGGGATTCCGCCGTCCAGCCCGTGGCCTCAAGTACGGCGTTGATGGAATCCTCTATATCGGAGCCCTCGTTCGCGTCGATTATCTTCTTATAAATATCGGTGCTGCCGTACCTCGTGTAGAGATACTGGGTGAAGAACATGACCTCGGCGTACCTCGCGAGATAGTCGCGCTCGGTCGAATCCCACGCGGTGATGGAGCCGCCCGTGTGAAGGCCGAAGCCGGGATCGTACTCATACTCGACGGGAGGATTCTGTATCTCGGAAAGGGTGGTCAGCTTCTGATCATGCCAGCTGAATATGCGCTCGGAGAGGCCGCTCCCGGGGAAACAGAGCTCCTCTGCGGAGCCGGAAAGACCCTCGTTGAGCCACGTGGCCATGCCGTCGGGGTTCTGCGCATAGTTGATGCAGTGCTGGAACTCATGCACTATCGTCCCGAAGCAGGAATCGAAATGATCGACGTAGACGCCGCTCGAATTGGTGTAGGCAACTCCGGGGTAAGTATCGACGTGGAGCATGGCGGCATTGTTA
Source organism: Clostridia bacterium (assembly GCA_017509785.1). Lineage (GTDB taxonomy): Bacteria > Bacillota > Clostridia > Christensenellales > CAG-138 > UBA3857. The sequence goes on along the minus strand of JAFWOT010000008.1, from coordinate 61,538 downwards.
TAGCGGTAATCGTCCTGCCAGAAATAGCCCGCGACGTAGCCCTGACCGGGCTGCCAGCCGTCGCCGATATCATAGAACAGGAGCTCCACCCTGCCGTCGCCGGAGATATCGTAGAAATCGCCGTATGAGGCCTGCATGAGCTCGAACTTCTCGTCGAATCTGTCGGCTGCGGTATGCGCATAATCGGTGTTGATGAGATCCAGCGGATGATAATCCGAAACGACGGGCGTCCATATGCGGCAGTGCTCGCCGATGTAAAGGAGCTTGAACGTGAAATCCGTTTCACCGGAAACGGGGGGATAGTTGTAAAGCCCGAAGCTGCGGGTGGAACCGACGGCGTAATCCGCCCTTGCTTCCTCAAAAACGGGAGCGGGCTCGTCGGGCGTGCTGAGGGAGACCTCGCGATCCACGTCGATGACGAAGGGTATATCCCGATCCGCGGGTTCTGCCGAACGGGCGGGGAGCACGTTGGCGGTGAGGTCCGTCACCACCTTGCCCGCAAGCGAGCCCGTGCTTGCGCTTTCCGAAGCGGAGCCGGGATTGTAGATGACGACGTAATCGCCCGCGTAACCTCCTGCGGGGTCGGAGTCGATCGTGACGCCGGTGTTGATGCCGCGGCCGCTCTCATCGGAGACCTCCCCGGCGGAGGGCGCGGAGCCCGTATGAAGGGCGGAAACGTTCACCGAGGCAGCGAGCGTTGAGGCGAGGAGCATTGCGGCAACGAGCAAAAAAGCGATCGTTTTCTTCATTGAAATACAATTCCTTTCATTAATTAGGGCTTCCCGCTGAGGGAAGCCCGTTTGCTTTGGTTCGGTTTATCAGACGAGAGCGAATATCGCGGAGAGATCGGAGGAATCGACGGCGCCGTTAAGGCTCGCGTCGGCGTTGACGAGGCCCTGTTCCGTGACCTGACCGACGCCGAGGAGGTACGCCGAGAGCGCGGAAATATCGCTCATATCGACTTTGCCGTCACAGTTGACGTCGCCGAGGAGGCTGACGGCGGGGCCGTTCCTCGTATACGTTACGGTGACGACGACGTCCTCCGTACCCATGACGCCCTCAACGACGGGGACGCTCGCGGTATAGCCCTCGATGGCGGGACTCTCCACGGAGTAGGCTTCGCCCTCCGCAAAGTTAGCGGTGTAGTCGGTAGCGGCGGCGCTGCCGTCCTCAAAAACGTAGCCGATCGTGAGCGCGTGGTACACGGGCTCGTCGGTTATCGGGGTATAGACGACGTTGATTGTCACGTCCTCCGTGCCCATGACGCCCTCGACGAGTGTCATCTCCGTCTCATACTCGCGGATGCTCGGACTCGCGACAGAGTAGGTCTCGCCCTCTTCGTATTCGCCTACGTAGGGGGCCTCGAGAACCGTGCCCGCGGTATCGACGTAGTTGATCGTGAGAGTATGGGTCTCGGCGGGAGCGACGTAATCCTCGACGACGTAGAGGGCGGTGACCTCGATATCGGAGCCGTTGTCGCCGATGGCGCCGAGATGAGTCAGCTCATAGCCGTTGTTGACGTCGATTATGTAGAGACCGTTGTTGCTCCTGGAATTGTTGTCGGCATGGGCCCAGTAGATCCTGTCGTTGACGCGGTCATACGCCATGGACTGGGCGTAGAAGGTATCGAGACCGGTATCGGCAAGCTGCGTGCAAACGCCGGTGTTGATATTGATGCTGACGAGCTTTGAGCTGACCGCCGCGAAGGAGAGGCCGTAGAAATTGCCGTCGCCGTCGATCGTCATGCACTGAAGGCCGAGGCTGACGGGATCGCTCTGGCTGATGGTGACGACGCGAGTGAGGGCGCCGGTCTCGAGATCGACCGTGGCGATGTAGGGGTTGTTCTCATTGCAGAGGGCGTACATATTCCCGTCGGCATAATTGTAGGCCATCGCGAAGACGAACTCGCCGTTTGCGGACGCGCCTTCGATGAACTCTACGCCGTGATCCCTCATGCTTACACGGTAAAACTCGGTATGGAGGGTGCTCGAGGCATCATAGCCGTAAATAAAGCCGTAGACGTAACCGTCATAGTAAGCGCCGGCATAGGTGGAGATCATGTAATCGTAATGATCGAGCACGGTGACGTCGTCGTCAAAGAAGCCGATCCACTCGGAATAGGTGGAGCCCTCCTTATCGGCGGCGGCATAGCCTTCGAGACGAACGTGCGCGGGAGAGGCTTTTTGCCCGGCTTCGACCGCGGCAAAAACGGGAAGGACCGCGGCGAGCATGGCGACCGTGATGATTACAGCAATTATTTTTTTCATAGTATCCTGCCTTTCTGTGAACAGATGTGCAAATTATAGCATATTTATGCACTTTGCACAACAAAAATCAGCCGAATAAATATGGAATTTTCGGTACAATTTCGAGCGCCGTAAATCAGTTTCATTGTTGAAATGTTTTCACAGTTTCAAAATAAAAATGAGCCCTCGGGCGGGCTCCAAATTAGTTCAAAACACATGTAAGATCAATGGCTTTTACCACCTCATCCGCCGCAAGCGGTCCCCCTTCCCCTCATGGGGGAAGGCCGGCAAAGCTTGACGAAGCTTTCAGTCCGGGAGCCCACGGCGGGGCTCCCGAAACGGGTCCCGTCTCCTGTCAGATGAGCGAGAATATCGCGGAGAGATCCGAGGAATCGACGAAGCCGTTAAGGCTCGCGTCGGCGTTCGCAAGGCCCTGCGCGGTGAGCTCGCCCTTGCCGAGAAGGTACGCGGAGAGGGCGGAGATATCGCCCATATCGACCTTTCCGTCGCAGTTGACGTCGCCGAGGAGGGAGACGTTGATCGTATACTCGGCGGTAACGGTGAGGTCGGAGGTCACGTTGTCGAACGGCTTATCCCAGCCGACGAAGGTATAGCCCTCGCGCACGGGGTTGGCGGGAGCTGCGGCGCTCTGCCCCTCCTCCACCTGCTGCGAGCTTATGAGAGAGCCGTCCCAATCGAGGAATTCGACCGTATAGAATACGTGAGGGACCTCAAGCATGGGAAGCTCAACGTCGACGTGCTGCGTTTCGAACGCTTCGTTTTCGAATTCGGCGACCCAGCGGGCAAGGCCGGGGGCTTCATAGGTGGGCTCGGTCACGATGACGTACTCCGCGGCGACGGTCTCCGTCTCTTCATGGGAGGCGTCCCTCAGGCACACGCAGGAGGCGGTGCAGGTCACCGTATCGCCGTCCGTCCACTCATACTCCGGATCGCTCCAATCATGGCCGAGAGCGGGTATGACGACGTTCTTCTGATAATCGTCGTACCAGTCGGCGTCATGCTCGCTGCAGAGGCAGTAGCGGTAGCCGAGGCCGGGGTTTTCGCAGGTGGGCTCGTGCCCATCGTAGGGAACGTAGGTATAGGTGTGGGTATGGATCGGACGGCCGCCGGATGCGTTCTCCGCCGTATAGTAAGCGAGGGTCGCGAAGCGCGCGCCGGGGTTGCCGGCGGAGTTGATCTGCGCCTGTATGACGGAGTAGGTATCCATGAAATGCGGCTCGGTCAGCTTCGTCGCGTAGGAAACGAGGCTCCACTTATCGAAATCGAATTTATCCGCGAGCTTGTTGCTCGTGATATAGGTGGAGGCTCCGGAGATGGTCTCGCCGTTTCCGACCTTCGCGAGCAGCTCGACGAGCACCTGCAGACAATACGCGGGAGTTTCGCAGATGCCGCCGTCCCAATAGCTGTATTTGCGGAGACGGACGGGGTACTTGTTGTTCCAATCGGTCTCATACGGGCCGAAAATGCCCCAAGGGCATACCGTGGTGGACTGATAATTGCCGTTGGTCTCCCCCGCGTGATCGTGCCCGCAGTGGTAAACGTAGACCTCGCGCCAGCCGAGTATCTTGCCGGGGTTGTTGCGGTCGGCATTTTCGCCCGTGATGCAGACGAATTTGTTGAGCAGCGTGCTCATATCGGAGGCGGAGATGTAGTTGCCGCTGTAGGTGACGCCCGTGGCGGCCTTTATCTCGGAAGCCCACTGAGAGGCGTCGACCGTCGCCGTCTTGCCGTAGCGGGTGAAGCCCCACTCGGGCATGGGGAGCATGGGAACGAAATCGTTCTCGTTGACGAGGTTGAATATGCAGTCGTACTTTTCCGCGGAGGCTTCGGCATTCGCCGTGTTGAACGGGGATGCGTAGGTGTAAGCGAAGACCTCCTCGCCCTCGTCAATAAGATAGGAAGCCATCAGGTTAGCGACGGCGGCTCCCCTCGAATGCCCCGTGAGCCAGAACGCGAGGGACGCTCCGGGCAGCTCCTCGAGCTCGGGATAGACGTATTCGTCGAGATAATAGGTCTTGAGGTAGTTGAGGAGCCTCGTTGCGCAGACGTCGAAGCCGCGGTGATTCGTCTTGCGGGTCCAATCGGCGTTGGACTGGCGGGGAGTCTTGCCGTTCTCGGAATCGTAGGCTTCGAAGAAGCGGACGAGATCGCCCACGTTGAAGTTGGAGCTCCACTCCTCGAGGGATTTGGGTTCGGTGCCGCGCACCCAGACGGCGACTATCTCCTTGGTCTCGCCCCCGAAGGTATAGGCGCGGTGACCGACGGTGATCTCGCAGATATCGTCGTCGCCGTAATGGTTTAGGGTGTAGTTCGCGATATCCTCAAAGCCGAAAACGGGCATGAGCTCCGGCCCCTGGACCTGGGTCGCTATGCCGCCGCTCCATGTCTGGGAATCGTCAAAGCGGATCCACGTAGGATCGGAATCGTTGGGATCGACGTTATAGTAGGCAAGCGCGGAGCCTATCGACGAGAAGCTCGCGAGCGAGGGCTGATAGACGGTGTTGTCCGTAAAGAAATCACGGAAGTCGACCGAGAAGCTGACGGTCGTCGTTCCGTCGTGGCTGCTCTTCATTTTGCCGGTGAAGACGTTGCTTTGCGGATCGAGATCGTACTCGTCGGGAATGCCGTCGTAGTCGGAATCCGTTCCGGCTTCAGCGGGCCTCACCGTTTTGGCGATCGCCGCGGCGGGTTCGGCGACCACCGCCGCCAGCACGAAGAGCAGAGCCAGCATGAGAGCTGCTGTTTTCTTGAGATACGCCATAATAAAATCCCCCTTTTAATATTTCACGGGGCAGTCTCCCGCCCCGCGTTCATGCTGTTATTCCGCGGAGCGCCCATCCGCGTTTTCGTTTTCGTCATCGGAGCGCGCAGGCTCCTCCGCGGGCCAGATGCCCATAAGCATGGGCTCTTCGCCGCCGAACTCGCCCGTTATAAGCGAGCCGACGCCGTGCTCGCGGAAGGTCTTTGTGAATACGACGGAGGAAACGCCCTGCTTCCTCTCCGCGACCTCCTCGAAGCCCCTTTCGAGGAAGGGCTTCAATTCGGGTATTTCGGTGACGTCAAGGTGGGTGTGCTTCGAATAAGAGGCCTTCATCGCGGCGCGGATGCCGAAGCGCGTGGCTATCGCGAGGAGCACGAACCCGAGCATCGTGAGCGCGGGCAGGAAGGACGCCGCCTCGAAGAGTATCTTATAGAGGCCGGTCCCCGTCGTGAGTATGAGCCCGAGCGCCGCGATGACCACGCCGACCAGGCCCGGGATATAGGCAATCGCCCGGTGCCTGCGGGCGCATTCGGGGCAGGCGCTCATCTGGAGCGGGAGTATCATGTTGGCGGCCTTGACGCCGATCTTCCTCTTGCCGATGGCGAAAGTCCAGTCGCCCTCGGGATCGGGCTTTGAAAGATCGAGCAGACCGAAGCGGTCGGCCTTATTGCGGGATCCCTTGCAGAAGAGGCACTCGTTCCCCGTGTAAAGGGGCTCGAGCTCATGCTGAGGGACCTCGCGCATGAGCCTCGAGAGGGCGGACTTCGCCTCCTCCTGCCGTTCCTTCTTCATGGAACCGACGGCGCATTCGGCGCAGTTCTCCGCGTTGAGGAACCTGCACTCGGGAGTCCCGTACATGGCGCAGGAGGTATCCTTACGGTTAATGACCTTCTCGATCTCTTCGGAATATTTTACTTCGTTTTCCATAGCTGATTCATATTAGGGGACCGCCCTTGAAGGGACGATCCCCAATAATGTCGTTATTCGGCTTCGACGTTGGCGACGACGTCAACGTTGCGGTAGCGCTTAAGGCCGACTCCCGCGGGAATGAGCTTGCCGAGGATGACGTTCTCCTTGAGGCCGACCAGCGGATCGACCTTGCCCTTTATCGCGGCCTCGGTGAGGACGCGGGTCGTCTCCTGGAAGGAGGCGGCGGACAGGAACGAATCGGTAGCCAGAGCGGACTTCGTGATGCCGAGGAGCTTCCTCTTGGCGACGGCGGGAGTGCCGCCCAACGCCACGATGCGCTCGTTCTCGGACTCGAAGCGGAATATGTCGACGATCTCGCCGGGCAGCAGCTCGGTATCGCCGGATTCCTCGACCTGGACCTTCCTCAGCATCTGGCGGATGATGACCTCGATATGCTTATCGCTGATCTCAACGCCCTGCAGACGGTAGACGGACTGGACCTCCTTGAGCATGTAGGCCTGAACGCCCTTTACGCCCTTGATCTTCAGTATGTCGTGCGGGTTGACGGAGCCTTCGGTCAGCTCGTCGCCGGCCTCGACGTAATCGCCGTCATGCACCTTCAGCTTGGAGCCGAAGGGGATGAGATACTTCTCGACCTCCTGCTCGTCGTTCGAGATGACGGCCTCGGTCTTCTTGCCGTCGTTCTTGAGCTGAACGACGCCGTTGATCTCGGTTATGACGGCAAGGCCCTTGGGCTTCCTTGCTTCGAATATTTCCTCGACACGGGGAAGACCCTGAGTGATGTCCTCGCTCGTCGCGATACCGCCGGCGTGGAACGTACGCATCGTAAGCTGCGTACCGGGCTCGCCTATGGCCTGCGCCGCGATAATGCCGACGGCCTCGCCGATATCGACCGTCTTGCCGGTCGTCAGGTTGGAGCCGTAGCACTTCGTGCAAACGCCGTGCTCACAGCGGCAGGTGAAGACCGTCCTGATCTCGACCTCGGTGATGCCCGCGGCGATGATCTTGTCGCGGATCTCGTAGGTGATCATTTCGTTGCCGCCGATGATGAGCTCGCCGGTCTCGGGATGATAGATGGGCTTGACCGTGTAGCGGCCGAGTATCCTGTCGCCGAGGGGCTCGATGGGCTTTTCGCCCTCGCCGATCTGGCGGACGACCATACCGCGAACGGGCTCGCCGCGCTCCGCGAAGCAATCCTGCTCGCGGACGATGACGTTATGGGAAACGTCAACGAGGCGGCGGGTGAGGTAACCGGAGTCCGCGGTACGCAGAGCCGTATCCGCAAGACCCTTGCGCGCGCCGTGCGAGGAGATGAAGAACTCCAGAACGGAGAGGCCTTCGCGGAAGTTCGCGCGGATAGGCACCTCGATCGTCTGACCGGAGGGATCCGCCATAAGGCCGCGCATGCCGGCGAGCTGACGGATCTGTGCGGTCGATCCGCGGGCGCCGGAGTTCGCCATCATGTAGATGGGATTGATGGGGCTGAGCTTCCTCATCAGGGCGTCGGTGACCTCGCCGGTGGTCTTTTCCCACTCGGCGATGACGCGCTTTCTTCTGTCCTCCTTGGAGAGGAGACCCTCACGGTAGATCTCGTCGATCTCGGTGCAAGCGGCGTCGGCCGCCGCGAGCAGCTCCTTCTTCTCCTCGGGAACGGTTATATCCTGGAAGCCTACGGTGATGCCGCCCCTCGTGGAATACGAGAAGCCGAGCTTCTTGACCCTGTCGAGCACCTGGCTGGTGATCGTGGGGCCGTGCTTCCTGTAACAGTAATCGACTATCTTGGCTATGTCCTTCTTGACGACGAGCTTGTCGACCTCGAGCTTGAACATATCGTCAACGGTCTCGCGGCTCTTTACGAAGCCGAGATCCTGCGGCAGGGCGTTGTTGAATATGAGGCGGCCGATGGAGGTCTTTATGACCTTCCTGTATTTCTCGCCCTCGAATTCACGCTCGACGCGGATCTTCACGCAGGCGTGCAGGGAAAGCGAGCCCGTCTGGTAGGCCATGAGAGCCTCCTCCTCGGAGGAGTACGCCTTGCCCTCGCCCTTATGGATGCGGCGGAGGGTCGGGTTCATCATGAGGCGGGTGATATCCTCGCCGTCGTAGCCGACGCAGGAGGTATCCGCGATGAGGTTCGTGACCTTGCCCGCGAGGGCGCCCTCGTAATCGGCTTCGCCGAAGAGGCGGGTCAGCTCGGAGTCGGAGAAGCACTCGTTGACGGCCTTGTTGACGTTGACCTCGCCGACCTCGGTATGCTTCATGAGCATCTCGGCGACGGACTTGCGGTTCCACTCGTTCAGCTCATCGGAGCGGAGAGTGAGGTAGTAGCAGCCCATGACCATATCCTGAGTCGGGCAGACGACGGGCTTGCCGTCCTGGGGCTTAAGGATATTGTTGGCGGCGAGCATGAGGAACCTTGCCTCTGCCTGCGCCTCAACGGAGAGGGGTACGTGGACCGCCATCTGGTCGCCGTCGAAGTCCGCGTTGTAAGCGGTACAGGCCAGCGGATGGAGCTTCAAGGCGCGTCCCTCGACGAGAACGGGCTCGAAGGCCTGTATGCCGAGGCGGTGGAGCGTGGGAGCGCGGTTCAGCAGCACGGGGTGATCCTTGATGACGCCCTCGAGAACGTCCCAGACCTCGGGCTTGGCGCGCTCGACCATGCGCTTTGCGGACTTGATGTTGTGGGCGTAACCCTTCTCGGTCAGCTTCTTCATTACGAAGGGCTTAAAGAGCTCGAGCGCCATCTCCTTGGGAAGACCGCACTGGAACATCTTGAGATCGGGCCCGACGACTATAACGGAACGGCCGGAATAGTCGACGCGCTTGCCGAGCAGGTTCTGACGGAAGCGGCCCTGCTTGCCGCGGAGCATATCGGAGAGGCTCTTCAACGGGCGGTTGCCGGGGCCGGTAACCGCGCGGCCGCGGCGGCCGTTGTCGATGAGGGCGTCGACCGCTTCCTGGAGCATGCGCTTCTCGTTCCTGACGATGATGTCGGGAGCGTGGAGCTCAAGCAGCCTCTTCAGGCGGTTGTTGCGGTTGATCACGCGGCGGTAAAGATCATTGAGGTCGCTGGTCGCGAACCTGCCGCCGTCCAGCTGGACCATCGGGCGAAGATCGGGCGGGATGACGGGGACGACGTCCATTATGATCCACTCGGGCTTGTTGCCGCTCTTTATGAAGGCCTCGATGACCTCAAGGCGCTTGATGGCGTTGGTGCGCTTCTGGCCGGAGGAATTCTCGACCTCTTCGCGGAGCTCCTTCTCAAGCTTCTCGAGATCGATCTGCTGGAGCAGATCCTTTATGGCCTCGGCGCCCATGCCGGCGCGGAAGGCCTTGGGGCCGTACTCCGCCTGCGCGTCGCGGTACTCCTTATCGGTGAGGAGCTGCTTGTGCGCAAAGGGGGTGGTGCCCGGGTCGGTCACGACGAAGGAGGCGAAATAGAGTATCTTTTCGAGATCCTTCGGGTTCATGTCGAGGAGCATCTTCATGCGGCAGGGGATGCCCTTAAAGTACCAGATATGGGAAACGGGGGCGGCGAGCTCTATGTGACCCATGCGCTCGCGGCGGACCTTGGCCCTCGTTACCTCGACGCCGCACTTTTCGCAGACGACGCCCTTGTAGCGGATGCGCTTATACCTTCCGCAATGGCACTCCCAGTCCTTGGTCGGCCCGAAAATGCGCTCGCAGAAGAGGCCGTCGCGCTCGGGCTTTAAAGTCCTGTAGTTGATGGTCTCGGGCTTCTTTACCTCGCCGTGGGACCATTCCCTTATCTTTTCGGGCGATGCGAGCCCTATCTGAATAGCATCGAAATTCGTAAGCTCAAACAATTTGAATTCTCCCTTCTGACTCGTCGTTTAAGTCGGTCGGCAGTTCGGCGGAGCTCAAAGCTCGGGGTCTTCCTCGGCGGCAAGCTCCTCATCGGAAGGCTCATCGTCAAGGGAGTCGAACTCGCCGTCTTCCCCGTCCTCGTCGTCCTCGTCGTCGTCGAACATGTTGAAGTCGTCCCTTTCGCGGGTATCGTCCTCCATGCCGTCGATGCGGACGTCGAGGGGAGCGGTGTCCTCATCCTCGTCGTAGACTTCGGAGATCTTGATCTCCTCCTTATTCTCGGCAAGGACCTTTATATCGAGACCGAGGGACTGGAGCTCCTTGATGAGGACCTTGAAGCTCTCGGGAACGCCGGGCTCGGGCACGTTTTCGCCCTTGACTATCGCCTCGTAGGTCTTGACCCTGCCGACGACGTCATCGGACTTGACAGTCAGTATCTCCTGGAGGGTGTTGGCGGCGCCGTAAGCTTCGAGCGCCCAGACCTCCATCTCGCCGAAGCGCTGGCCGCCGAACTGCGCCTTGCCGCCCAGAGGCTGCTGGGTGACGAGGGAGTACGGGCCCGTGCTCCTTGCATGGATCTTGTCGTCGACAAGATGGAACAGCTTGAGGTAGTACATGTAGCCGACGGAGATGCGGTTCTCGAAGGGTTCGCCGCTGCGTCCGTCGTAGAGAACGGTCTTGCCGTCCTCGTACTTTGCGCAGTCATAGAGCCTTGCGCGGATCTGCTCATCCTCCGCGGCGGCCTGCATGAGGCGCTCGGCGTCGCCGTCAAACTCGGCGAGGAGCTCCTGAGCGGGCTTGTTGTCCTTATTGGAGAGGGCGAGCAGGCTCTTTATATCCTCCTCGGTCGCGCCGTCGAGAACGGGGGTGGCGATGTTCCAGCCGAGGGCCTTGGCCGCCTTGCCGAGGTGGAGCTCCAGTATCTGACCGATGTTCATTCGCGAAGGAACGCCCAGCGGGTTCAGAACGATCTGGAGGGGAGTGCCGTCGGGCAGGAAGGGCATATCCTCCTCGGGGAGGATCCTCGAAATGACGCCCTTGTTGCCGTGGCGGCCCGCCATCTTATCGCCGACGGAGATCTTTCTCTTCTGGGCGATGTATACGCGGACGAGCTTGTGTACCCCGGGGGAGAGCTCATCCTTGTTTTCCCTCGTGAAGACGTGCACGTCGACAACGATGCCGTCCTCGCCGTGGGGAACGCGGAGGGAGGTGTCGCGCACCTCGCGCGCCTTCTCGCCGAATATCGCGCGGAGCAGGCGCTCCTCTGCGGTCAGCTCGGTCTCGCCCTTCGGGGTGACCTTGCCGACGAGTATGTCGCCGGAGCGGACCTCCGCGCCGATGCGGATGATGCCCTCGTCGTCGAGATCCTTCAGGGCCTCCTCGCCCACGTTGGGGATATCCCTCGTGATCTCCTCGGCGCCGAGCTTCGTGTCGCGGGCCTCGGTCTCATGCTCCTCTATATGGATGGAGGTGTAAACGTCCTCCTTTACGAGCTTTTCGCTGATGAGGACCGCGTCCTCGTAATTGTAACCCTCCCAGGTCATGAAGCCTATGAGGATGTTCTTGCCGAGCGCGATCTCACCGTTGGAGGTGGAGACGCCGTCGGCGATCTGATCGCCCTTGTTGAGGTGATCGCCCTTTGATACGACGGGGCGCTGGTTTATGCAGGTGCCCTGGTTGGAGCGCTTGAACTTGATGAGCTTATACGTTTTGAGCTCATGGGTGGCGTCGGACTCGACGACGACCTTATCGGCCGAGACGGACCTGACTACGCCGGCCTCCTCCGCGAGGACGAGCACGCCGGAATCGTATGCCGCCTTATACTCCATGCCGGTGCCTACGACGGGCGCCTCGGTAATGAGGAGGGGGACCGCCTGACGCTGCATGTTGGAGCCCATCAGAGCGCGGTTCGCGTCGTCGTTCTCGAGGAAGGGGATCATCGCCGTCGCGACGGAGACGAGCTGCTTGGGCGAAACGTCCATGTAGTCGATCTCATCGGCCTTTACCTCGATGATCTGATCGAGCTGGCGGGCGACGAGCCTGTCCTTGGCGAACCAGGTATTGCCGTTCTCGTCGGTGACGGTGGGCTCGTTCGCCTGGGCGACGATCTTGCCGTCCTCCTGATCGGCGGTGAGGTAGACGATCTCGTCGAGGATGCGGTGGTTCTCCCTGTCGATCCTGCGGTAGGGAGCCTCGATAAAGCCGTACTCGTTTATGCGGGCATAGGTAGCGAGGGAGTTGATAAGACCGATGTTCGGTCCTTCGGGGGTCTCTATCGGGCACATGCGGCCGTAGTGGGAATAATGAACGTCACGGACTTCGAAAGTCGCGCGGTCGCGGTTGAGGCCGCCGGGGCCCAGAGCCGAGAGACGGCGCTTATGGGTCAGCTCCGCAAGGGGGTTGACCTGATCCATGAACTGGGAGAGCTGCGAGGAGCCGAAGAACTCCTTTATGGCGGCGATGACCGGCCTCGTGTTGATGAGGTTCGAGGGCATCGCGACCTCCATATCCTGCAGGCTCATGCGCTCGCGCACGACGCGCTCGAGGCGGGTGAGGCCGACGCGGATCTGGTTCTGGAGCAGCTCGCCGACGGACCTGATGCGGCGGTTGCCGAGGTGGTCGATATCGTCGGTCTTGCCGATGCCGTAGGGCAGGCCGATGAGGTAGCTGATGGAGGCTATCATATCGGCGGGGAGTATGTGGCGGGGAGAGAGCTCGAGCGCGTTCTCCCTGACGTACCTGCGGAAATCCTCGTCATCCTCCATGTTGGGGCGCTCCGCGAGGATGCCCATGAGGGTGGGATAATAGACGTGCTCGTTCACGCCGAGGGACTTCAATATCTTATCGTTCTCGGCCTCGTCGTCGACGAAGCGGAGATAGAGGTTGGGATCCACGAACTGGTTGCCGAGGACCTTGATCTTCTTATCGAAGCGCTCGCTGGTGTAGACCCAAACGCCGAGGACGCCCGCGTTCTCGATGGCGAGAGCGGTCTCGCCGTCGATGAGCTTGCCTTCCTCAACGAGGATCTCGCCGGTGTTGGAGTCGATGACCGTTTCGGCGGCGTATTTGCCTTCGATACGGGCGGAGATGGCGAGCTTCTTGTTGTATTTGTACCTGCCGACGCGGGCAAGGTCGTATCTCTTGTCGAAGAAGAGGGAATTGAGAAGAGTCCTCGCGGATTCCTCCGTGGGGGGCTCGCCGGGACGCAGACGCTTGTAGATCTCGATGAGACCCTCGGCGGTGTCGTGGGTGCCGGTATCCTTCTTCAGGGTCTCGACGAGGCGCTCCTCCTCGCCCATGAGGTCGAGGATCTGCGCGTCGGAGCCGTAGCCGAGGGCGCGGAGGAAGGTGGTGATGTAGAGCTTCCTCTGGCGGTCGATCTTGACGTAGAGGAGCTCGGAGGCGTCGGTCTCATATTCGAGCCATGCGCCGCGGTTCGGGATGACCTGGGAGCTGAAGAGGTGGCGCCCGAGCTTATCGATGGAATCGGTATAGTAAGCGCCGGGGGAACGGACGAGCTGGCTGACGATGACACGCTCGGCTCCATTGATGATGAAGGTGCCCTGCTCGGTCATGAGCGGGAAATCACCCATGTAGACCTCCTGCTGCTTGACCTCGCCCGTCTCGGTGTTGATGAGGCGAACGCCGACCCTGAGGGGCGCGGAATAGTTGACGTCACGCTCCTTGCACTCGGAGATGTCGTACTTGGGATGCTCCTTGTCGATCTTGTAGTCGGTGAACTCGAGCACCAGCTTCTCGGTAAAGTCCTTGATGGGGGAAATATCCTCAAGGACCTCTCCGAATCCGTGATCAACGAACTGGCGGTATGAATCCTTCTGCACCTCGATGAGGTCGGGCATACTCAAGATCTCGTTGATGCGGGAGAAGCTCATGCGCTTCGTCTTCCCCATCTCTACCTGATGTACCATCTGTTTAACTCCTTCCCGGCGGCGGAGACCCACCGCATGAAATACTATAACTGTTCATGAAGCCCCCGAATGGCGCATCGCCGAAAACCCGCTTGAAACAAGGAAAAATTCGGCTTCGACAGCCTGCCTGAAAACGCGGAGGGGGCTATATCCGCATTATCACCCATATTAATCCAGTATCGTATTATAGCGGGTGCGGGCCGGATAGTCAAGAGGGGCGGCGGCGGGTTTTCAAAATATATTTGCGTTTTTCCAACAATATAAAGGGGAAATCTGCTATAATTAACGAGCGTATATTATAATTCAACAGGAGGCTGAATATGAGCGACATTCTCAAAAACAAAAAACCCGCTCTCGTCATAATGGCGGCGGGCATGGGTTCCCGCTACGGCGGCCTGAAGCAGCTCGATCCCTTTGACGAATATGGCAATTTCATAATCGACTATTCCTGCTTCGACGCGATCCGCGCGGGGTTTGAGCACATAGTCTTCATTATCAAGAGCGCCATATACGACGATTTCGTATCCACCATCGGCAAGCGCGTTTCGAAGTACGCGAAGGTCGATTACGTCCTTCAGGAGCTCGACAAGATCCCCGAGGGCTTCACCATCCCCGAGGGGCGCGTAAAGCCCTGGGGCACGAGCCACGCGATACTCTGCGCCGCGGAGGTCGTGGACGGGCCCTTCGCCGTAATAGGCGCGGACGATTATTTCGGGCCGAACGGCTTCAGGATCATTTACGATTTCCTCGTAAAGCACCCCGCGGAGAACGAGTGGGGCATGATCGGCTACAACGTGATGAACACCATACCCGATCGCGGCTTCGTCGCCCGCGGCGAATGCACGGTCGATGAAAAGAACTTCCTCACCGACATAGTCGAGAGGAAGAAGCTGAGGAAGACCGCGGATCTTCAAAACGCCGAGTACACCCTCGACGACGAGACCTTCATCCCCATGCCCGCCGGGACCTGCGTCAGCATGAACTTCTTCGGGTTCAAGCCCTCGCTCTTTGACGAGATCCGGAAGCACTTCCCCAAATTCCTTGAGGAGAACATCCCCGTGAACCCCTTAAAGTGCGAGGATCTGCTCCCCGACGCGGTGCGCCGCTGCCTTGCCTCCGGCAAGTATTCCGTAAAGGTCCTCGAGACCCCCGACAGATGGTACGGCGTCACCAACCGCGAGGATAAGCCCGTGGTCGTCGAGGCGCTGAGGAAGTTCACCGAGGAGGGCCTCTACCCCGAAGGGCTTTGGAAATAAAAGACTATCGGGCCGCAGTGTGAAAACGGGCTGCCGAGATCGGCAGCCCGTTGGTTTTTTTACTTTCACAGCTCGTCGACGAGGCCGAGCACGTAACGCATTATGGTGAGCGCCTCAAGAGCGGTGATCTCCCCGTCCCCGTTAAGATCGCCCGCCTCGAAGCCCGCGCCCGCGAGCTCCTCGAGGCCCATCGTGCTGCGCATCGCGAGCAGCGCGTCCGCCGCGGTGACCGTGCCGTTCAGGTCGCAGTCGCCCTTGAGGAAGGCCGTTCCGCCGTCTATGCGGACGACACGCGTATTGCCGGCGTAATCGCCGAGCTTGACCCAGACGCTCTCGTTCGATCCTACGGCAATGCTCCGCTCCGTCACCGCCCCGCGGGAGCTCTCGGCTACGGCGGTCTCCGATATCACGGAGGTGCAGGCGGCGTTCGAGTAGACGCCTATGAAGGCGGTGTAATGAGCGTCCCTCACGGCGATATCGAGGGAGCCGTTCACGAGCCTCGCGAAGGTGATCTCGGGGGCGATCCTGTCTATCGTGACGGGGACCTCCCACACGGCGTTCTCGTTCTCGTCGGGATCGAACTCGTCAAAGCCCTGCAGGTATCCCGTCATGCGGAGTATGCAGTGCGTGCCTTCGGGAAGGTCCTCCCCGCCCCACTGCTCCATCGCGCTCCACGGCTCCGCGCCGACGGGCTGATAGAACGTGACGAACGTGTTCTGCACCGCCTTGCCGACGAGGTTCAGATCCTGCACGAAGTACTGTTCGCCCGTCGAGGCGTCGACGACCTCGTAGCGGAAGACCTCCGTGTTGCGGAGCAGATACGTATGCACGAAGCCGATGCTGTCCATATTGCCGTCCCCGTTGGGGCTGAGGGAGGCGCGGTCAAGGAGGAGATCAGCGGAGCTCACAAACGGATTCATGCCGAGCAGGACCGTGCTTTCCCCCATATAGGCGACGGCGCGGTTCGTGCCCCACTCGTTGGGGTAAGCCTGGGTCGCTCCCGTATACTGGTCAAAATAATTCTTGCGGTCGAACACGGCGCCGTATTCCCAATCCCCATAGAAACCGAGGAAGGGCACGGAAAGATCCGTCTCGCCCCGGAGCATTACGAAGCCGTCTATATACATGCCGAGCGGGCACTGCCCGTCGATGACGGAAGCGTAGGAGCCGAGGTTTATCGTGACGCCGACCGTCCTGCGCCCGCCGGCGGGGACCGTCACGGACGAGGGAGCGGATACGGAGACCTCGGAGGTGATATCCTCGGAGGCATGGTTCATTATGTTGACGAGGCTGTAGCCTATCAGCCACATGTTTATCTGCTCGGTCAGCACGCGCGTATCGACGGTGAACGTCTGCGCGCGGTCGCCGAAATTGACGACGTCGAAGCTGAACGAGAATACGCCGCTGCGATCGTCGTCGTCGCCGAGCTCGAGCTTCGGCCTCTCACAGCCGGGAACGTCGATATAGGCTTTCGTCGAAACGGCCGCCGCAAGATCGGCGCAGCCCGCGCCCTGCTGCCTGGGGCTGCAGAGCGTGCCGTTGAGCTCCGCGGGGCGGGCCGTGCACATGAGAAGGGTGTTGACCATCTTCATGGTCTCACCCGCGGAAAGGCCGGGGAAGTTCTCCCTGACGTACTGCTTGACGAGCGCCATCGCCCCCGCGATATGCGGGGTCGCCATGCTGGTACCGCTCTTCATATCATAGTAGCCGCCGGAGTATTCCGGATCGACAGCCGCTTCGATATTGTCGCCGGGGGCCATTATCTCCGGCTTGATGCGCAGATCGGAGGTCGTGCCCCAGCTCGAATAGCTCGTGGGAATGGCGTCCGCCTCGTTGAGGCTCGCGGCTATGGAGAGCGCTCCGCGAAGCGTTGCGGGGGTCGAGGTCGTGCCGTTATCGTAATTGAAGGTGGGCGTCGTGCCGTTGAACATGTTGCCTCCGCCCGCCGTACCGGCGTTGCCGGAGGCCGCGGCGATGTTGACCCCGTGCTCGGTGAGCAGGGCGAAGACCTCCTCGAGATCCTCATCCTCGGTAAAGCCGCAGTCCGCGCCGAAGCTCATGTTGACGGAATCGACGCCGAGATACGCGCAGTCCTCCAGCGCGGCGACTATATCCACCCAATCGGCGTTGCCGCCGTTGAATACCTGCATCGGTATGAGCTGCGCGTCGTACGCGACGCCCTTCGCGCCATCGGAATTGCCGACGGCTATGGAGCTCACGTGAGTGCCGTGATCGTTCTGCGCGTATGAATGGGAAACGTCCGTGTTTCCGGCGAAATAGTTGAATGCAAAGGGGATCTTGCCGCTGCGATAGAGGTCGCCCCCCGTGAGCGTGCCGGAATACCTCTGCTCCGCGCAGAGATCGTTTTCGGAAAGCACGGCGTCTATCCCGGCCTCATCGAAGCGGGGCTCCGGAGGCACTGCGGCAAACGCGGGATGCGAAGTAAGAACGCCCGTGTCGATGACGGCGACTGTCATCCCCCGCCCCGTCAGGCCCATTGCCCAGAGCTCATCGGCGTTGATAAATCCGACTGAGGAGGCGAGCCTTTCGTCCTCTCCCTCGGGCCCGACCTTTTCGGGCAGGGTGAAGACCGGGCTCTCGTAGCAGGAGGCCACTCCTTCAAGAGCGGCGATATCATCTATGAGACCGTATTCGGCGCGTAACGCAAGCCCGTTGAAGACCTCCGCATACCTGTAAAGGAGCTTGGCTTCGCTCCCTTTCGTAAGCGAACGTATCCTCTCCATGGCAAGATCCTGCTCCCGGCGGATCCGGGAAACCGCCTCATCCTCCTGCCCCGGAGCCGCGAGCGCGGGCGCGCCTTCGAGCTTTACGACTATATTTACCCGTTCGTGCGGATCCCTCGCTTCAGACGCCGGCCGCCCGTTCGTTTCCGCCGACGCGAAACGGCGGGCCGGCGCTCCCGCCAAAAGGAAAATCGCAGCCGCCAACAGCGCCGCGATGACCGATTTGATGATTCTGTTCATAATGCCCTCCGTAAATCGCCCGTCACGCGGGCTTCTCACGGCGTAATTATATCACGGCGCAGGGCAAAACTCAACACCCCGCCGCGGTTCATTCCGCGCCGTTCTCGCTTGAAAGGCGGGTCAGTATTTCGAGGTATATCGAATCCGCGCCGCGAAGCCAGTTCTCCCTCGCGCGGTTGGCCGTCCTCGCGTCCGGCATGTGAAGGTCGATCTCGAACAGGGTGCTCCCGTTTTCAAGCAGGGCGAGCTCCACCTGCCACGAGCCGTCAGGCCTCGGGAGAGCGTCGCAGAATATGTTGTTGGAGCGGCGGATCCCTTCACGGTGCTCGTCGGCGTAGCCCGCCATCTCGTCGCGGACGGAGCGGGGCAGCTCCATCTCGAACGTCGAGAGGAGCTCCTCTCCCCTCTCGGTGAGGTACAGCAGATGCTGATCCCTCGCGGGGACGGCGATGAGATACATCTCCTTCTCGAGCTCGGCAAGTATCTCGCTCGCTTCAAAGAAGGTGGCGTCGTCGACCTCCGCCATCGCGGTATAGAGCTGCTCGCGCGAGATGGGCGTGCGGAACCTTTTTATTATGTAGAGCATGAGCAGCTTCACCCTGCCCTGCCCCTCCGGGAAAAATGCCATGGGGATCTCCTTGAACCTTTTTGCGTATTATATCACATGCCGGCCGGATTTTGAACCGTGTTTTTTCTCTGCGAGCCTTACGATCCGGGGCCGGTTGTACCTCTGCACGATCACAAATATCATATCGATCGCCGCCGCGATCACCGACGTCACGGCGAAAACGCCGATGCTTCCGAACCATATGCCCGCAAGCATCGGAAGAAAGCTCAGCACGGCAGAGGTCTCATGCACGCGTTCCGCCTGGCATGTCGCCTGCGCGATCTCGTCCCAGGAGTGCTTTTGCGGATCGAATACATCGGGATCGAACGTAGGTATCCCGCCCTTCCAATCCTTGACGCGAAGCTTTCTGTAAAGCGCCGATTCCCACGGTTTTATCTCGTATCGGGGCTTCTCGGGATCCGCTCTGTTCCCCATGAAAAGGTCATACGCCAAACCGGTCAGCAATCTCACGGCAACGTGATAGCAGACCGTACCCGCCGTGATGGCAAGCGACAAAAAAACGCCCGCGTGATAAAACCGGAAAAGAACGGCAAAAATAACCGCCGCGGCAAGCGTCCCGAACGCGATCCCCTTCATGAGTTTCTTCATGACTTCTCCTCAGACCTCCGTCTGCCGCGGTCTCCGCAGGCGTGGAGCCGCGGCCTTTTCATCATGCGGGCCGGTTTCACGCTTCATCCTTCGTTTCCTATGAAGCGTGTCCCGTCTTCAAGCACGATCTGCCGGGTCGGTTCTCTTCTATAAGCCGAATACAAGATCGTCCCCATCAAGTTCCGGCAGCAGCCTGAAGCCAAGCGAAGCATACAGACGCTGCGCTTTTTCGTTGCCCCGCTCCGCCGCGAGCTTTATCGGCGTTTCGGGACTTGCCGCTTTCAGTATCCGAACGGCCGCTTCGGCAGCGCTTTTTCCATATCCTTTTCCTTGATGGTTTTTGTCAATATAATAGCTCCACGTAAAAGCTTCGCCTTCACCGAGCCACTTGCAAAGATCGATGAATCCGACGGGCGACATTTGCTCATTGCAGATGATGCAGGGATAGTTGTCGTCTCTGAACAGGTATGCTCTGCCGATGGAAAACCACGCGGGATTGACAAGTTCTTTTTGCCCGTCGTCAAGTTGGCATTCAAAAGCCGCGTAGATCAGGTCCGCCTCTGTTTTGAGCGGTCGGATAGAAACGCGCGCATTTGACCACAAATCGTTTTCCACCGTCTCCAAAGCCGATCTGACGCTCATAACTCCTCCTCAAACGCCGGTTTGGCGATTTCTTCTTATGGATAATTATACTCAAAAAAACGAACTTTTCAACCTGCTGCAAAGAAACGGCGCCGCTCACGCGCACGCGGGCACACGTCACGACCGACGCCGCGGTTTTTGCGGTCGGAAAAGCCCGCGAACTTAACGAACGCGGGCTATATTGCCGAAAGAGTTTCTACTTCAAGCGCACATAGCGGCCGTCTTCACGTTTGAAAATGCCTTCGCTTATCATATCCCTGCGGATGGTGCAATAATCCTCATGGATGGGGGATATGATCTCGTTGACCTCCTTCTCTTCATACACCCTGCCTATCTCGAACCGTTCGGCGATCCGTTCATAGCAGATCAGCTTTTTCTTGCGCTGCACGGGGATCGAGCGAAGCTTGTCGTAATCAAAGAACGCCTTGATGACCTTTTGACGGTATTGCTCCTCCCTCTTCTGCTGTTCGTCGATCTCGTCGGGTTCCGACGTGACGACTTGGAATACGGTCTGCTCGAGAATGCCGCGATTGAGGGAGTAGACGGTATAATACTGCTCCTTGCGGGAAACGACGACGCCTGCATCCTCCAGCTTTTTCATATGGAAGGATACGGTCGAAGGGGTGAGCTCCAGACGTTCTGCCAGCAGCTCGGTGTACATCTCTCCGAGAGTCAGAGACTGAACTATGCGAAGGCGCGACATATCCGACAGGCACTTAAAAAGCTTCAGCGCGTTTTCCCGGGTCATGCCTCTTTCACCTCTTGAAAATGGGCGATGACGTCATCGAGCGCGGCGAGCTTGATCTCTTCAACGGCAACGGCTTTGGCGTCGTCATGCTGCTTTGCCTTGTCAAGAGCCGCTCCCCAGCTCGCCCTGAAGTGTTCAAACTTGGCGCCGATCGCGCTGACGCCCGCTCCCGGGCGGCTTATCAGCGCCTGAGAAACGGTTTTGCAGACTTCGTAAATGTTCGTGCTCACCTTGGCAAAATCGGCGTCATCCTTCCTGCCCTCGGCAGAAAGGCGTTCTATCTCCGCCCTGCCCTCATTGAGCTTGCCGTCTAAATATTCAATAAACGATCTCATTTTAAAACCTCCGCAGCGATAATTTGATTTCATAATCATCGAATCAATTATACCGCTGCACGGGGAGCTCGTCAATATCTATTTTGATATTTATCGAAATATATTTTGGACCGATCGTTTTTTCAAACGAACCGGTCAATGATACGGGCAGGCTTGCCCTCTCCTGCGCATTGAGAACGCGGAACACATCGCTCAAAAAAGCGCCTTTTGCCGATAGACAAAAGACGCTTTTTTTGGCTGCCGAACTAGGATTCGAACCTAGACAATACGAGTCAGAGTCGTAGGTGCTACCATTACACAATTCGGCAAAGATCCCATTGTGCCGTTCGCTTCGTGTATAAGACCCGCTTTCTCAGCAGGTATGGGGCCCGCAGCCGCACACCATTGTTGCAGCCGACAAAACCCGAAAATGTGTATTGAGGGTTTATACCCAAAGCGTGACGCACACCGCAGGATAAAGAAAATGGTGGGGTTAGTTGGGATCGAACCAATGACCTCTACGATGTCAACGTAGCGCTCTAACCAGCTGAGCTATAACCCCACGCGCTTTTCAAGTGCATTCCTATTATACACATTTGAACGAAAATTGCAACCCCTTTTTTAAAAAAATTTTTGGAAAGCGAAATTATATCCCGCTTTCCTCAAGATTTTATTGGTTTTTTCACATCCCACAGCCGCTCAGAGCGTCGAAACGCCGTTCCCGTCGCTGACGACGATCAATATCTGCTCCTCTTCCCCCGTCAGAGCGTTCACGAAAACAACGTAATCGCTGCCGCCGAAGCTCCCGTGAAGCTCATAGCAGAGGGCCTCCGTCTGCGGGGTGAGCGGAATGAGCGCGAGCCCGACGGACTCCGCCGAAAGCTCAGGGCTTGCGCGGCGCTCCGCCTCCGAAGGAGTGAGGACGGGCTCCGGGATCTCCCTCTCCGTGTGGCTGAAGAGATAGTTCCGTGCGTCGAGCCCGATGGGCTCAAACGTTTCGCGGTCGACCGTGACCTTCACGAGGTCGTTATAGATAAGGACTCCTTCCTCCTCCCGTACGAAGGAGATGAGCGCGCCGCCTCCGTAATACTGCGCGCAGGTGGGCCGCATGGCGTCATAGCCCAGCCTTTCGAGGAGCTCCTCCGCGGCGGAAACGAGCCGCCCGTATTCCGCTTCGCCGGGGACGCCCTCCTTTTCGCCCGAGGACCCGCTCATCCAGCGGACGGCGTGCAGGCCGCGCACGCTGAGCGAGAGATACGCCCGCCCCTCCTCATCGGAAAAATCGTAGGTCGGGAGCTTCCCCTCCGTGCGTCCTTCGTATGAGAAGCCCTCGCCGAAGAGCCTTCGCGCCTCGGCGGCGGCCTCCTCGGGGAAGGCTTCCCCGCCCGTGAGTCCGCGTGGCTCGAGCCTCTCCGTCGCTTCGGAGAATGGGCCGTCATATATGAGGGTGGGGTATTCCGGCTCGGAAGGCCCATCCTCCGCGCCGCTCCCCTCGGGGAGGTCATAATAGTCGAATTCCTCCGTGCCGCAGGGCATGCTGCCGGAGGCGATCCTCTCGCAGAGGAGCCCGTTCAGGCTTTCGCAGGAGGAGAGCATCCCGTCAAGCGCGCGGATATCCTCCTCGTCGAGCCCGCCTCCGGAGAGAAGCTTTTTCGAAAGCGTCCTTGCGTAATCCCCCGCCCGGGTGAGGAAGGCCGTCAGCTCCATAGCCTTCACCTGCGAGCCCGGTATCCGCGAGAGGAAGGCCTGCGCCTCCGCGCTCTCGCGGACTATGTCCTCCAGGGCGAGTATGCGCCCGGAGTCCGAGGCCGTGACGCGGAGCTTTGAGAGCGAGACTCTCATCTCGTCGACGGATCCCGAGAGCTCTTCGGCGCATCTTGCGCACGAATCGACGCAAAGCCCGACGTACTCGTCCGCGACGAGGGCCAGCTCATCCGCGCGGGCGGCCTGGCCCCTGCCCCACACGGCTCCGACGAGCGCCGCGAAGGACGCGAGAACGGGCACTGTATAAAGCAAAAATCTTTTCATTTCATCACTCACTTTCCCGGCGGTCCGCGCCGTATGATATTCAGCAGAAGGAATGGTTGCCTATCCTCAGCTTTACGGGGCGGGAGAGCATCCATCTGCTCGTCGCCGTGGCGGGATTATAATAGAAGAGGCACCCTCCCGTAGGATCCCAGCCGTTGAGCGCGTCTCGGGCGGCGCGGACGGAGCTCTCGGTCGGGGCGAGGTTCACCTGCCCGTCGGAAACGGCGTCGAACGCTCCCCGCTGATAGATGACGCCCGCAATGGTGTTCGGGAATTGAGCGCTCCTCACGCGGTTAAGGACCACCGCGCCTATCGCGACCTGCCCCTTATACGGCTCGCCCCGCCCCTCGCCGCTGATCAGACGGGCGAGCAGGTATACTTCGTTCGTCGTCGTCCCGGCAGAAGCGGGCGCGCTCCCGCCGGAAAGCGTCAGCCCCATGGCAGCCGCCGTCCTCGGTCCGACTATACCGTCCGCCGCGAGACCGTTCTTCCTCTGGAAGCTCTTCACGGCGGCAAGAGTCCCGCTGCCGAAAACACCGTCGACGGCGCCGCTGTAATAGCCCCAGTTTTTAAGCCGCTGCTGAATACTTTTGACTTCCTCCCCGCGGGAGCCGTACCCCACGGAAGCTCCCGCCGCGAGCGGCAGCAGGAGCGCCGCCGCGAGAAGGAGCGCGAACGCTGTCCTCTTGACCGATCTCATCCGAATATACCCCTCCATATCTCGGCGATCCAGCTCCTGAATGCCAAAGTGCCGTCCTCATCGTATCGGACGCCGGAGCCATCGTCTATGACGCAGAGCGGCGGGAACATCACGCACCACCAGTTTTGCCCCTCGCCCGCGCCTATCACGACACGGAGCGCCGTGTATCTTCCCGCGGGGAACGTCTCGCTTCCGTAGGTCCTGTCGGGGAAATCGAATTCCCCCGCCTCCAGCACTACTGGGTCATCCGAGCCGTTCTCGCGAAGGGTCCGCTCCGCCGCGGCCTGGAGCTCCGACCCCATAGCAAGAAGGCGGGAGCATGCCTCCTCCTTCGAGGTCGCCTCCGCCCCTCCGTAGGTTTCGAGCAGGGCGTCCCGCACGAGGAGCTTCAGCCGCTGATCCTCGGGGTCGTCGGAGTTCGCAATGACGTGCAGGCGAAGCGCTTCCGGCCTTGCCGGGGAGGATCCCGCGCCGGAGACGAGGGCCGCCGTCAATGCCGCCGCGCAGACGAGCCCCGCGGCGAGTTCAGTAAATCTTGCCATGATCCACCTCTTTTTGTTTATTTGCCTGAATTTAGCATTGACAAACGGGTGGAAAAAAATACATAATAAGGGTATGAAAAACGAAACTCTCAAAATAAACGCATACGCGAAGGTGAATCTCCTGCTCGACGTGCTGGCCGAAAGGCCCGACGGATACCATGAGCTGGAGGGTATAATGCAGTCGATCTCTCTTGCGGACGAGGTTTTCCTTACCCCCGCGGAGGACATAGAGGTGGTATGCAGCGAGCCGCTGCCTGAGTTCAACACCTGCCGCACGGCGGCGGAGGAATTCCTCGGGGAGAGCGGGCTCGGCGTGCGAATAGAGGTCAGGAAGCACATACCTTCCGAAGCCGGGCTCGGCGGCGCTTCCGCCGACGCAGCCGCTGTGCTTTCGGGGCTCAACCTGATGTTCCGCGGCACGGCTTTCGAACGCAGCCGCGGCGAGCTGATGACCCTCGGCCTCCGCATCGGCGCGGACGTGCCGTTCTGCCTCGCCGGGGGCTGTGCGATCGCACGCGGCGTTGGCGAGGAGCTGACCCCGATAAAGGGGCTCGAACTGCCCCTGCTCATCGTGAAGGGGCGGCGCGGCGTTTCAACGGGCAAGCTCTTCCGCTCGCTTTCTATGGGGCCGGAAATAAAAAGCCGCCTGCGCGAAAACGCACTTGATAACGCGCTTGAAGCCATCGCCGCCGGCAACTCCGAGGCTCTTGCCAAGCAGGTCGGGAACGCGCTGCAAAAGCCCGCTGAGGCGATCGCTCCCGAGATAGGCGAATACTGTGCGCGAATGCTCGAGTCCGGCGCGCTCGGCGCATCCATGACGGGCTCCGGCGCGGCGGTCTTCGGGATATTCCGCAGCGCGGCGGAGGCAAACGCCGCGTCAGAGGTGTTCTGCGACTGCGATTTTGCCGAAGTCTGCGAGACGATCTCATGAGCATCGGATCCAAAAAGCCGTCCCCGGCGATAAAAAAAGAGCTCCGCGCCAAGGCGTGAGATCCGGGCGGACGTCTATCGCGGCGTCTATCCCGACGAAGCAATAGCATAACCTGCCCGCGCTCGGCTTTTACCGGCGCCTCGGCGCGCCGGAGCCCGGCAGGGATCTCGGGCATTCCAACAAGCAGGAGGACCGGATCCGCTTCGAGTTGAAGGTTTGACGACTTTTATGCAAAAGGCCGGCCGCATGAGCGGCCGGCCTTCATCAAATCTCATCAATACTCGTAAAAGCCCTTGCCAGTCTTCCTGCCGAGGAGGTTTGCGCGGACCATCTTGCGAAGGAGCGGATGAGCGCGGTACTTCGGATCCTTCGTCTCGTTGAAGATGGTGTCCATAATGGCGAGGACGACGTCCAGCCCGACGAGATCGCCGAGCGCCAGCGGGCCCATCGGGTGATTCGCGCCGAGCTTCATCGCGGTGTCGATATCCTCGGGGGAGGCGACGCCTTCGGCGACGAGGCCGATGGCTTCGTTTATCATCGGGATGAGTATGCGGTTGACTACGAAGCCGGGCGCTTCGGAGACCTCTACGGGGGTCTTGCCTATGGCCTGAGAGAGCTCGTAAACGGCGGCGAAGGTCTCGTCCGAGGTAGCCATCCCCCTTATGACCTCGACGAGCTTCATGACCGTCGCGGGGTTGAAGAAATGCATGCCGATGCATCTGTCGGGGCGGTTGGTGGCGGAGGCTATCTCCGTGATGGAGATGGATGAGGTGTTCGTCGCGAATACGGTCCTTTCGGGGCAGATGCCGTCGAGATTGCGGAACACGGTCTTCTTGACCTCTACGCTCTCTATAATTGCCTCGATTATGAGATCTGCTTCCTTGGCGTTGTCGTACCGGGTGGTGAACTCTATCCCGCCGATGACGGCCGCCTTCTGCTCGGGCGTGAGCTTGCCCTTGTCGACGCGCTTCTGCAGGCCCTTTTCGAGCCTCGCCGCGCTCCTCTCGATTATCTCATCGGTCATGTCGTAGATGGTTACGGCGAAGCCCGCCGTGCTGAATACCTGCGCGATATCAAGGCCCATAGTGCCCGCGCCGACTACAAAAATGTTCTTCATACAGTGTTCCTTTCGGTAAAATTATTTGCCTGTGAATTCGGATTTTTCCGTCTTATTGACGAAGGCCTCCATAGCCATCTTCTGATCGTTCGTCGCGAAGCACGCGCCGAAGAGCTCCGCCTCGCGTTCGAGATCCGCGTCGAGCGCGGCTCCGGTGAAGAGCCTTATCGCCGCCTTTGAGCTCCTGACGGCAGCGGGAGCGTTCGCCGCTATCATCGCCGCGAGCTTCATCGCCTCGTTCATGAGCTCCTCCGGCGGAACGACCTTATCGACGAGGCCGATGGAGAGCGCCTCCTCCGCCCTTATCATGCGGCCGGTCAGGATGAGCTCCATCGCCTTTGAAAGCCCGACGACGCGCGGCAGACGCTGAGTGCCGCCGAACCCCGGGGTGATGCCGAGGCCGACCTCCGGCTGACCGAATTTGGCCTTTTCGGAGGCTATGCGGATATCGGCGCAGAGGGCGAGCTCGCACCCGCCGCCCAGAGCAAAGCCGTTCACCGCGGCTATGACGGGCATGGAGAGCCTTTCGACGGCGGTCAGCGCCGCCTGCCCGCGCAGGCCGAATTCACGCCCCGCCCGCTCGTCAAGGTCCTTCATCTCGGCTATGTCCGCTCCGGCGACGAAGGCTTTCCCTTCGCCCGTTATTATGAGCGCGCGGATCTCATCATCCGCCTCCGCCTCCTCCGCCCGGAGCCTGAGCTCCTCAAGAGCGGCGCTGTTAAGGGCATTGAGCGCCTCCGGCCGGGATACGGTCAGAACGGCGATATGCCCATCCTTTTCAAGCTTTATCATTGCGTTCCCTCCTTAATGGATCGGCGTTTGGGTCATTATACCATTTTGTATATAGATTGTAAAGGGCTAATTGTTTCTGAGCGGATCACGCTGCCGGTAAAATATATTATTATTTTATGTCTTATAGGGCTTGCACCGGATGCGAAAATCGTTTACAATAGTATTAAGCATTTTTGAAATGCTTATGTACGCTTAAAAAAAAAGAGAGGTGAATAGTCAGTGGTCATTTTCGAGCCCTATATCCCGGCGGCCCTTGCGGTGATTCTTTTCGTGGTATGGAACGTCCTCTCGAAGCCCAAAACGGTCGTCCGTTTTATCGTGAGGCTGCTCTTTACGGGCGGGTGCTTCATACTGTTCAACTTCTATTTTATGCCCTTCCCCCTCGACCCGCGTGGGTTCAGCGCCATCGCAGACGACGTACTCCCCCTTGCGGAGGCGGTAAGGCTCGTTCCGTTTGCCTCTGCCTTCGACAGCAGGTATCATCTCGACTATTATTTTGCCGAGCTCGTCCTCCTCTTCATCGGAGCGGCGCTGACGGGGTTCTCCGTAAACTTCGCGTTCAATGAGCCGATGAAGCCTTTGAAGAATCTCTTTATATCGTTCATCATCCCGTTCTGCGTGTTCGCCGTCCACGCGCTGATAAGGCTCTTTACGGGAGCAATGTATAAATGCGCCGACGTTACGTACATTATATTCTTCATTGCCGCCTACTTTATCGGATACGCCCTGTATCTCATCATCGCTTCGTTGGCAAAGAAGGCCGGCGGGAAAGACAGTTCCAAATGAAAACTTTTGAATTGCTCAGAAGGGAATTCACGGCGAAGCTGCGCAGTGACCCTCTGAGCTTTTTGATCATTCTGCTTTCGCTTACCCTTTCGCTCGCGGTCCTGTTCCCCATATCGGCGTATCTTAAGGACGAAACAAAACAGCTCAGCGGCGCGGCGCAGGATATGGCGACCTATTATTTCAACGTCTTCCCTCAAAGCAGCTCGGAGGCCGGGAAGAGTCTGGAGCTGTTCGACGAGGTTTTCTTCTCCGGAAAATACCCCGAGACCCGTCAATGCCACGATAAACCCGTCTTCAGGATATTTTCGGACGAAGGCTTCGTGCCATTCATTTCATGGAACGTCTATACGGACGAGGTAAGCTCTCTCGACCGCTCCGAAAGATGGCGCGAGGACTCCGAAGGCGGCTGGTTTACCGACCCTCAGTTCAAAGGAAGGGACGACGCTGCCGTAGTCAGCGTAAAAGATTACCCCGCCGTGAAGCCCGGAGACCGCATCAGCATATTGGGACGGGAAGCGGAGGTCATTGCGGTGAGCGAAGAGACCAACATACTCCCATGGGGCTTCATAAAGAACACGCGGGAGGGCGCGGCGTGCTTCGGCGTCGATTCGTTCACTTGCGTATTTTCGCGCCCGCTGAACTCAAAGGAGCTTTCCTCCCTTAGGGAGAGCGGGATCGCCGAGATCCACAGTCAGATAGAGATCACGGGCTCGGGCTATATCGTTTCGATACTGCTCCTTATTGCCGTTCTCGGAGGGCTGTTGTTCATTACCGTGATGAACATCCGCAATCTGTTCATTCACGTCTTCCGCAGGGACGCCTACCGCACCGCCGTCATGAAGGCATGCGGATGCGGCGCCGGAAAACTGCTTCTGACGATCTACGCGTTCCCCTTCATCATTTGCACGGCCGCGTATCTTTTGGGGCTTGCGGCGCATCTCTGCTTCTTCGATGGGTTCCTTTCGGAGCGGCTGGGTTACGCGCCGTTGAACGCGGCGGAGTATCTTCTGATCTATGCGCTCGCGCTGCTCTTCCTTTTCATCGTACTGCTTCCGGCGGCGCGGAGGACGATCCGTTCCTCCGTGACCGAACGCAGGCTTTGGAGGTGACGGGATGAAATTTCTTACCATCGCAAAGAGCTTCGCGCTCCGATCCATAACGGGAAAGATCCTGACGGCTTTTGAACTGCTCATCGGGCTGCTGATACTCTTCCATACAGTAAACAGGCTTGCGGACTTCGACCTGGCCGCCCGCTATACGGAACGTTTTTCGGGCATAGCCGCGTACGAGACCTTCGACGACGAAGCGAAAGCCTTTGCCGAATCACACGGAACGCCCCTCGGGGCAGCCTATCAGCTGCAGCTCGAGCCGGGCGGCGGCATGGACGAAGTCTCGGTATTCCTTGCGGGGAAGGAGCTCTTCCTCAACACCCCGCTTGAGCTCTGCGCCGGGGAGTGGTTCGATCCCGACGGGACCGGACTCGCCGCGGTCGTCCCCTATTCACTGCGGAACAGTTTCCCGTGCGGCAGCACCCGGACGCTCGATCTGGTCGGCATGGGCCGGGAGAAGGTCTATATCAGCGGAGTCCTCAGCTCCGACGTGACGTTCGCGAACTCCGGCTTCGTGAACTTCGGCAGCGCAAACAGGGTGATACTGCTCTGCGACCCGAACGGCGCACTGGAGCCGGATCCCACGATCGGAGTCTATTCGTATACCCTTATTGAAAACGCCGACCCCGCGGAGCTGAAGAAGGCCGGGGCGGTCACCGTCGGCATGATGGCGGAGGCGCAGAAAAGCGAGCGCGATCACACCCTTGCCCCGCTATGGTTCTTCACAGCCGCGCTCTTCGTGCTTTTCACCTGCGGCTATCTGGGGGAGCAGTTCCTATCGCTTTCCGAGAGGACGAAGACCTTCGCCGTATTCTATATGTGCGGAGCCCCGCGAAGGACATGCTTTTTCGCCCAGCTTGCCGCGGATCTCTTCTGGCTGATCGTTCCGTTCGTCTCCGCTTTGGCCTTGGCCGCGGCGCTCGGCGTCCGGGTGAGGCCGCTCGGTCTTCTCATTCCGTTCGTCTATCTTTTCGCGGGAAGCTGCCTGTTAAGCCTTGCGCTGCTCCATTACGTCAATAAGCAGAGCCCCGTCCAACTGATCAAAAGGAGGTTTTATTCATGAGCCTTATCGAAGTCAAGGACCTCGAAAAATACTATAACAGGGGCAAGGGATCCGAATTCCATGCCCTTCACGGGATAAGCTTTGAGATAGAGGCCGGGGAGACCGCGGCGCTGATGGGCGTTTCCGGCTCCGGCAAGACGACGCTCCTGAACATTCTCGGCTTTATGGATTCCTTCGACGAGGGGACCTATCGCTTTGACGGGGAGGACGTTTCCGCCTTCGGCGAGCGCGCCCTTGCCGCGCACAGGAACAGATCGATAGGCTTCGTCATGCAGAGCTTCGGGCTCATTCTTTCTCAGACGGTGTATGAGAACGTCTCGCTCCCTCTGCTCCTCAACGGGGATATCGGGTTCGGGGAAATAAAGCAGCGCTGCGCCGATCTCATCGGGGAGGTCGGCTTGAAGGAAAAGCTCCATTCCCGCACGGACGAGCTTTCGGGCGGGCAGCAGCAGCGCGTCGCGATAGCAAGAGCGATGGCGAATGGACCTAAGCTGCTCATCGCCGACGAACCCACGGGAGCTTTGGACTCAACCACCGCAGGGGAGATCGTCGACCTGTTTTTAAAGCTGAACCGCGAAAGGGGCACTACCGTGTTGATCGCCACCCACGACGAGCGGGTCGCAGAGGCCTGCGGCCGCGTTATGAGGATCGAGGATGGCAGGATAGTTTCCGACCGCAGGCTCTGACGCGATAAGCGCCGCCGGAGGATCCGGCTTATCCGCATGCCGCAGAATGTTCTTCTGCGGTATTGTTTTGCCCGAATGAATGGAGTATAATGCAGGAGAGAAAAACGATCGGAGAATCCAGATGGAAAACTATTCCGTATTCGACATAATCGGCCCGCGGATGACGGGGCCCTCCTCCAGCCATACGGCGGGGGCGGTGCGGCTCGGCTATATCGCGAGGCTCATAATAGGCGGGAAGATAGAGAGCGTCACGTTCACGCTCTACGGCTCCTTTGCGGAGACGGGGCGCGGCCACGGCACGGATAAGGCGCTCATCGCCGGTATACTCGGCTTTTCACCGGACGATCAGCGGATACGCTCCGCGTATAAGTTCGCGCGGGATGAGGGCATGAGCGTCGATTTCGTCTATTCCGACGAACCGGCCGACCATCCCAACACCGTGAGGATCGAGGCCGTTGACGTCAACGGGCGCAGGACGGAGGTCGTCGGGCGCTCCGTCGGCGGGGGGAACATACTCATTACCGAGATAAACGGCCTGCCCGTCGAGGTCACGGGCGATTACCCGACGATCATCATACAGCATCACGACGAGCCGGGCGTCATATCGGACGTCGCGCGGGTGCTCTCCCAGCTCGGGGTGAACATCGCGAACATGAAGGTGTTCCGCCGCTCACGCGGGGACTCGAACGCCTTCATGTGCATAGAGACGGACGAGCGCGTCACCCCCGAGATGAAGGGCATACTGATGCGCCTCTGCCCCGCCGTGCACGAACTCATGATCATCTGAGGAGGTGTCTATGAATTACGATTTCAATACCGGGGTCGAGCTTATAAAGCTCTGCGACGAGGAGGGCATAGGCATTTCCGAGGCGATGATCCGCCGCGAGGTGCAGATAGGCGAATCCACGCGTGAGCAGATAATCGCGGAGATGACGCGCGACCTGAAGGTCATGCGCGAATCCGTAAAGAAGGGCCTCACCGAGAAGGTACAGTCGGTCTCACGTCTGACCGGCGGGGAGGCTATGACCCTCTACCGCTACGCCGACTTCGGGCCGCTCTCGGGCTCCGAGACCTGCCACGCCGCGGCCGCCGCGATGGCCGTCGTGGAGGTGAACGCCGCGATGGGGCGCATAGTCGCCGCGCCGACGGCGGGGGCATCCGGGATACTGCCCGCCGTGCTTCTTGAAACGGGCCACGCGCGGGGCTGGGACGACGATAAGCTCGTCGAGGGGCTCTTCTGCGCGGGCGCGATAGGCATGCTCTTTGCGAAGAACGCGACGATATCCGGCGCGGAGGGCGGCTGCCAGGCGGAGACGGGCGTCGCCGCCGCAATGGCCGCGGCCGCTCTCGTCGAGCTCTCGGGCGGGGAGCCGCTCCAATGTCTTGACGCCGCATCCATCGCGATAAAGAACATCGAGGGGCTCGTGTGCGATCCCGTCGCGGGGCTCGTCGAATGCCCCTGCATCAAGCGCAACGCGATGGGCGCCGCAAACGCGCTCCTTGCCGCGGATATGGCTCTCTGCGGGATCACGAGCCTCATCCCGTTTGACGAGGTGGTGACCTCGATGTACTCCGTTGGCCGCGAGATCCGCCCCGAATACCGCGAGACCGCCAAGGGCGGCCTTGCCGCCACGCCCACCGGCAAGCTCATCGCCGCCGGTATAAAGCGGATGAACGGGCGCGAGGATTGACTTGCGAGCTGAGTGAGCCGCGAGCCCAAGCTTGAGATCCTTATGCGGATCGCCGATCTATACGGAGTAAGTTTGGATTATCTTGTAGGGCGGACGGAAAAATAGTCTGCAATAGATAAAAAGGCCTTTGGAGGGCAATTCCCTCTAAAGGCTTTTCATTTTGCAGTTACAGCGGAATTGTCTCGCAGGAGCGGTTCGACAAGCTTGCGTTGACGAGTTCCGCGGCTAACGCGCCGCGGCGCTTCGTTCGGCTCGAAAAAAACATTTTTCGGCCACACTCCGCGGCTCGCTCAGCTCGCAAACTATTTCAGGCTGTTGAGCGCGATCTTCGCGTTGATGAAGCGGATGAACTCCTCTTCCGTGCCGAGGACGAACGAATCGCGGCGGAGAATGTAGCCGAGCTTCGCCTTCGTTTTGAGGACGATGAGGTTCTTCGTGACGATGACCTTTTTGAGGGAGGCGTAATCTATATTCACCCTTCCGCCCGTGGCGGCGGAATCGTTATACGCCTGCTCCTCGGTGAAGGCGACCGTCTCCTCCCGAGGGGCGCCGCCGGACTGCTCGACGATGCGCTTCCACGTGCCGTTGGCGTTCATGAAGAACATCAGCGCGAGCAGCGCCGTGAAGAATACCGTGAATATAAGCAGACTGAATCTGCCGGAGCCGGTGTTGAAAATCGCGCTCAGCGTGCTCGTAACGACCGCGACCGCGCAGAGTATCGCGAGCACGTTGAACCTTCCGACCTTCCATTGGAATTCGCGGATCATTTCCTTCGTCATAGTGTATCGGTTTATAAAACGGGGTTCCATATCGATCAAGATCCTTTCCGGTCGTTTTTTTACGATCCTCTGTTGCGGAGGGCAAATCCCCTAAGGGACCGCACCCGCATTATAGCCTCATCATCGGGATTTGTCAACGCAGGCGCCGAACGCCGCGCAATCAAATATATTTTCTTCATCAAAAAAAACGCTTGCAATTTCCCCCGCCATGCTGTATAATAATCGTCGCTGTTGAAGCAAACAACCGCATAGATCTTTGGAGGAGTCGCCTAGTTTGGTCGAGGGCGCACGATTGGAAATCGTGTAACGGTCATAAGCCGTTCGAGAGTTCGAATCTCTCCTCCTCCGCCAAATAAAACGGGTACCATTTGGTACCCGTTTTATTTGCCGTAGTTCGAAAGAGATTCGAAGGGCGGATCGGCGAAGCATCCGGTGGATGGTTCGCCCGCCCCGTGTTTTTCTGCGGCGCGAGCGCGCAGTTCGGAGAACAAGCAGTGAGACGCATTTTCGCAGAAAAACCGAATCTCTCCTCCCTGCTTTTTGTCGTGAAAGCTGCTGATTCGAACTCCGAATTTGCGAAGCAAATTCCCAAAGCTTCGCTCACGCAGGTTTCATGCCGTATCAACAGCCTGCGAAGCGGGAGTTCAGAATCTCTCCTCCTCCGCCATCAAAGGAACCTCTTTTGTCTACCAAGGCAAGAGAGGTTTTTTCTTGCATTTTGGGCGAAAAACGGGCATAATACAGTGAAATCGGGCTTCGGAGCGGTCGATCAGCTGCTTCGGAGCCCGATTTTTTGCGTTCAAGCCCCGGAAACGGGCAATAACGCTGGTGTACTTTTTGCGTTTCTTTGCTCTGTAAAGAAAGAACAAAAAGGTGTAGGAGGCAGGACTTGAACCTTCCAGAACAGGAGATATCTTGAAAAGGTAACCGTCCCCAATGTCATCTTACTTTTTTTGCGAATCGAGAAAAAAACACTTGACAAATCCGGGGATCCGTTATAATATAAACATGTTAATATAAACGCGTTTATAAAACGAAAGGGAAGGCGGATTCGACAAGAATGATACTGATCGTAAATACCACTGCAGACGCATCCGTAACGGATGATCTGAAAAATTCCCTGGCAGGCCGCGGGGCCGACTTTGAGATCATCGAGGCCGGAGGTCTTCGGATCAGTCCCTGCATCGGCTGCAATCACTGCTGGCTGAAAACCCCCGGGGAATGCTCGATCAAGGATGATTTTGAAAGGATCCTGAAAAAGATCGTGCACGCGGACCAGATGTGGGTCATTTCGGACACGGCCCTCGGGTTCCTGGACCATAAAGGAAAGAACGTCTATGACAGGATGCTTCCGATCCTGACGATGTATCTGACGTTTTACAAAGGGCAGCTGCGGCATGTGCCAAGATATCATAAACTGCCCGACGTTGGGCTTATCTATTTCGGGAGCGGAGAAAAGGAGTATTTGAAACGTTGGAATGAGAGAGCCGCCTTGAACTTCAAGCGGAAGTCGCTGGGCGTGTTTGAGAGAGACGAACTGAAGGAGGCGGTATCATGCATGTGCTGATCATAAACGGAAGCCCGCGGGTCAAGAAATACAGCAACACGAATTATATCCTGGTAAAATTCACCGAAGGCCTGCGTGAAAACGGCGCCTCCTTTGAGCAGTACGAGATCTCCGACAGAGGATCCTGGGATCAGATCCGGCAGGCCTTTGACCGGAACACCGTCATTTTGATCGCGCTTCCCCTCTACGTGGAGTGCATCCCGGGGCTTCTGATCGAATTTCTGGAGACCCTCACGCCCAAAAGCGACGGCTCGAAACTGGCCTTCCTCCTGCAGGGCGGCTTCATGGAAGGCGTTCAGCTTCGCTGCGGAGAGGCCTATCTTAAGATCTTGGCGGGCAAACTCGGATGCGCGTACATGGGAACGCTCGTAAAGGGCGACAACTTCATGATCCGTTTCTTTGAAGGAGAATGGCGGGAAAAAGTCACCGACCCCTATGCGGACATGGGCCGGGAATATGCTGTTAACGGAGATTTCAATTCCAAAGCGTGCAAAAAGTTCACGGGACACGAGAAATTCCCTCTCCCCGTGCGTATCTACGTCGGGCACATATTGAAGACACAGGCCGCAAAAGGCTTTGAACAGATAGCGGCGGCGTTTGAATGTGACAAGCCGCTCGACTTCAAACCGTATTAACAGGAGGCCGATATGGGCAGAAAAGTTCGGATCACTCGGGAAATGATCCTGCAGGCTGCATACGAAATCCTTGACGAATCCGGGATCGGGGCTGTCGGGATCAAGGCGATCGCATCAAGGCTCGGCTGCTCGACGCAGCCCGTTTCCTGGGTTTTCGGCAGCATGAAGGAACTGAAAAAGGAGTTGTTCCGATATGCGAACGCGAGGGCTTTTGCAGGGCTCCCGGAGCAGATGACCGGAAGAAACGCCATCGACGCCTTCTTTGCTTCCGGAGTCTATTATCTATCCATCGCCTGTGAGCACCCGAATGTATTTCGCTTCATCACTGTGGACGACCCGATGGATACCATCGGGGAGCCGGTGCGGGACAACAAAAGCATCTTTTCGTTTGAATTCGACGCCGACGCGGCAAATCTGCTTGCCGGGGAATATGACGTCCCGCCCGAGACGATCGGCAATACTGTGAAGGATATCGTGATCTACACCCACGGCCTGGCGGTCATGATGATGCACGACAGTTACAGGCTGCCGAAGGAAGACGCCTTTAAAATGGTCTATGACGTGGGCGAGAAACTGCTTCACTCGATCGGAATAGATAAAATCAGTACTTAAAGGTATTTCTATATACAAGGTCAAAGATGCGATCTATGTTGTACTGGTATACTTTTAGGCCTTCTTTCTATGCTTTGGTGTACGTTTGCGCGCTCTTTCCCATGAAAGAAGGGGCTGTTGCACTAAGCCCCGATCGTATCAAGTTCATTTTGGCGGACGGGCGCATGTTTTTGTTGCCCGCCGCCCGTGGATATGCTATAATTATTCGGATAAACCGAAGCATGACCGCTTCATTAAGGAGAACAGGATATGAAACAAACCATACTGCGCAAGTACGCCCGCCTCATCGCGAGGGTCGGAGTCAACGTCCAAAAGGGGCAGGACGTCATCATCGTCTGCGAGCTCGACCAGCCGAGGTTCGTCGAGCTTCTTGTGGACGAGTGCTATAAGGCCGGAGCAAGGGAGGTCCGGGTGGAATTCCATCATCAGCCTCTTGAAAAGCTGCACGTGCGCCACCAGAGCGTCACCACGATGGCGAAGGTCGAGGAATGGGAGAAGGCAAGGCTTCAGCATTACGTCGACACCCTCCCCTGCCGCATCTATCTCGCTTCCGAGGATCCGGACGGTCTGAAGGGCGTCAACCAGAAGAAGGTCGCCAAGGCCGGGCAGAAGCGCTACCCCATCATAAAGCCCTACCGCGACGCGATGGACAACAAGTATCAGTGGTGCATAGCCGCCGTTCCCGGCGCGGCATGGGCGAAGAAGCTCTTCCCCGAGCTGCCCAAGGGCAGGGCCGTTGAAAAGCTCTGGGAGGCGATCCTGTTTACCTCCCGCGTGACGGAAGATCCCGTCGCCGCGTGGGAAGCCCACAACAAGGATCTTCACGACCGCTGCGAATATCTTAACGGCCTCGGCATAGCCGAGCTTCGCTACAAGGGCGCCAACGGCACGGATCTCACCGTTGGCATGATACCCGAGGGCGAGTTCAAGGGCGGCGGCGACACGAGCCTGCAGGGCATTTTCTTCAACCCCAACATCCCCACCGAGGAGTGCTTCATCTCCCCGATGAGGGGCAAGGCCGATGGTATCGTCTACGCGACGAAGCCGCTCTCCTATCAGGGGCAGCTCATCGAGAATTTCTCCGTCCGCTTCGAGAACGGCAAGGCCGTCGAAGTCAAGGCGGAGAGGAATCAGGCGCTCCTCGAGCAGATGATATCCATGGACGAGGGCGCGGCGTACCTCGGCGAATGCGCGCTCGTGCCCGTGAATTCCCCGATCTCCGAATCCGGGCTGCTGTTCTATGAGACGCTCTTTGACGAGAACGCGGCATGCCATCTGGCGCTCGGCGCGGGGTTCGCGGATACGATCAAGGGCTTCGAGAACAAGACCCTTGATGAGTGCCGCAAGCTCGGAATAAACGAGTCGATGATCCACGTCGATTTCATGATCGGCTACGAGGGACTCGACATCGACGCCGTCACCCGCGACGGCAGGACCGTACCCATCTTCCGCGGAGGGAAGTGGGCGTTCTGATCCCAAACGACGAAAAAGCCCCGGTTCCGATTTGGAGCCGGGGCTTTCGCGTTAGAACTCAGCTGAGGTTCATCGCACTGCGGAGAATATCGAGCGCGTCGAGGCTGTTGACAACGCCGTCGCCGTTGACGTCACACAGGGAAAGCCTGTCGGAGGGGATGGCTGCCGTATCGCCGAGGGAGAAGCGCAGCACCTGCAGCGCGTCGATGCTGTTGACGCTGCCGTCGCCGTTAGCGTCGCCCATCGTGCCGGAGCCGGCGCGGACGAGCTTGCGGTACAGGCGGATCTCATAAGCGCCCATGAACACGCCGAAGTAGGTATCGTTATTGCTTACGCCGAGATACCTGAAATAGCTGCTCACGTCGTTCGTGACGGTGCCGGTCCCGCCTTCCTCATTGGGAGTGAAGGTCCACTCGATGGGGCTGCTGCCCGTGGAGAGGTAGTTGCCGGAGAGGTTCAGATACCTGCCGTTCTCAACGTTTCTGATGCTGCCGTCCGCGTTCCAGACCCACTCCTCGCCCGCGGTAACTTCGCTGACGACGCAGGTCTTGCCGCCTACCTCGCCGAGGGTAACGTCAACGGAGAGGAGGTTGCGGCTGTTGGCGGCGTTCTGATACTCGTTGCCCATCACCATGGTCTTCGTGCCGTGGGTGTAGCCGATGAGGTAGGTCTCGCCGGGGACGACCTCCGAAACGGGAACGTACATGACCTCGGCGGGCAGATACGAATTGGATACCGTGACCGTGGTGGTCGCGGTGTAGTTATAGGTGGAGTTGGAGGTGGGCTTGGAGGCAATATTGAGGGTGATGGTCGCCGTGCCGGGGTTGACGCCGGTGACTACGCCCTTCTTGTTGACCGTCGCCACGTTGGTGTTGGAGGAAGTCCAGGTGGCGGTGTAGTTGTTCGCGCCCTCAGGGTTGATGTTGGGAACGATCTGCTCGGAGAACGTGGGCGCAATGCCGTAATTGCTCTGCGGGAAGCTGACGGAGGTCACGTCGGTGACGACGAGATCGGAGGGCGTGGGCAGATGCCACTGGCAGTAGACGGTCTGGTGGGAATCGGGGTTGGCGGGGTAAGCGTCATCCTCGCTCATGACTACGGGGTAAGCGTCGCCGTAGGGATCGTAGATGCCGTGGGCGGCGATCATGGCGTCATAGGAATCGGCGAAGGTCTCGCCCTGCTTCATATGGTTCCAGAAGGTGGCCTCATACAGATAGTCGCCGGAGAAGGTGACGGACTGGGAATAGCCGTAAACCACGGCGCAGCCCGCGTTGAGAAGGGGCTGACCCAGCGTGTTCGTCATCATGCCCTCGCAGATAGCCATCCATACGCAGGAAGCCTTCATGTCGGGGCAGTAATACTCCCAGAAGGCGCCGGTGACCCACGCCTCGCTGCCGGAGCGGAGCGCGCGATGCTCGGTGTAATCCTCGTTGGTGAAGCCGTTGGCGGTGGTGAGGCAGAGATAGCTCCTGCCGCCAACGCAGCTGCCGTGGGAATCGAAAATGATTATGCCGTAATCCTCGGCGGCGCGGCATGCGTTCGCGTCAACTCCCGTGCCCTGGTAGACGGTGTAATTGCCCTGGGTGTAGTTGGCGATGGACTGAGCCTCGTTGCGGTACTGGTTGGTGAAGGACGAATCCTGCCCGTAGTACGGCCCGAGAAGGAGCACGTCGAGATCGGTCGCGGTCTCGAGCGAACGGAGGGTGGTCTCCACAGAGCCGGTCTTTTCGCCCTTGATGGCGGTGGCGGAATGGTTGACCTTCCAGTCATAGGCGTTCTCCATGCCGCTCTCGTGGACGAAATGGACGACGTCCTCTCCCTCTATCTCGCAGGAGACGATGCCTTCGCCCTCGCTCGCGATCTCGTAGATCGCCTTTATGATATCGGACTTCGAGGCTCCCGCCGCGTCAAGCTCGGCGACAGTCTCGTCGATGCTCGCCCAGATCTTGTCCGTGTCGCGCCACATCTTGACGTTCATCATCGCATGACCGACGCCCTCGGCAAGGGCGGAGACGGGAATGAGAGCGATGAGCATCAGCATAGCCAATACGATAGCTGTGAGCTTCTTTGTTTTCATATGGTTCTCCCTTCCTTTACGCACAGACGACTGTGCATATTTTTACGAGTATATTATCTCACATATCAGCGTTATCCGCAAGAGCGATTAACAATATATTAAGAAGCGCCCCCGCTTTCTGCGGAGGCGCTTTCGGGTCAAATGTTATCAGTCACGATACATGGGGCGTACCTGATAGTGGGTATGCAGGAGCTCGTGAGCCTTATGGGAACCGGGAGCCTCAAGGAACTCGGAGTAGAGCTGCTTGACTTCGGGGTTCTCGTGGGACTTGCGGAGGGTCATCGCGGCGTCCTCACCGTAGAGGCCCGCAGCGCGGACAGCTCTGAGGTCGGTGAAGTTGCGGACGTAACCGGGCTGGTGGGGCTGACCGCCGCCGTTTACGCAGCCGCCGGGGCAGGCCATGACCTCGATGAAGTGATAGTTCTTCTCGCCGGACTTGACCATGTCGAGGAGCTTCGAAGCGTTCTCAAGGCCCGAGGTGACCGCAACGTTGACGTCCATACCGGCAACGTGGATGGTCGCCTCCTTGATGGCGTCGGTGCCGCGGACGGCGTGGATGTCGAGGTTCTCAAGGGGCTTGCCCTCAAGCACTTCGTAAACGGTACGGAGAGCGGCCTCCATAACGCCGCCGGTCGCGCCGAAGATGTGGCCCGCGCCGGAAGCCATGCCGAGGAAGGGATCGCACTCCTCGTCGGGGAGCTCGGTGAACTTGATGCCGGCTTCCCTGATCATCTTGGCGAGCTCACGGGTGGTGAGGGAAACGTCGATGGTCCTGAGGCCGTTGGTGGAAAGCTCGTCACGGGCCGCCTCGAACTTCTTGGCGGTGCAGGGCATGATGGATACGACTACGATATCCTTGGGATCGATGCCCGCCTTCTCGGCGTAATAGGTCTTGACGAGAGCGCCGTACATGCCCTGCGGGCTGCGGCAGGAGGACAGGTTGGGAATGAACTCGGGATAATAGGTCTCGCAGAACTTGATCCAGCCGGGGGAGCAGGAGGTGATGAGCGGGAGCTTGCCGCCGTTCTTGAGGCGGCTGATGAACTCGGTGCCTTCCTCCATGATGGTGACGTCGGCGGCGTTGTCCACGTCGAAGACGCGGTCGAAGCCGAGACGCCTCAGAGCGGCGATCATCTTGCCCTCGACGTTGGTGCCGATGGGCATACCGAACTCCTCACCCAGCTGTACGCGGACGGAGGGAGCGGGACCGACGACGACGTGCTTGGTGGGATCGGCGAGAGCCGCCCAGACCTTCTTGGTGTCGTCCCTTTCGGTGAGGGCGCCGGTGGGGCAAACGGCGATACACTGGCCGCAGTTTACGCAGGCGGTCTCATCGAGATCCATCTCGAAAGCGGATGCGATGTGGGTCTTGAAGCCGCGCTGGTTGGGGCCGATGACGGAGCAGTGCTGGTTGTGCTTACATACGGCGACGCAGCGGCGGCAGAGGATGCACTTGGAGTTATCGCGCACGAGGTGGATGGCGGAATCGTCGATGTCGGGCTTCATGGGCTCGCCGAACTCGAACTTATGGTTATCGCAGCCATACTCCTGAGCCAGGGTCTGCAGCTCGCAGTTGGTGGAGCGGGAGCAGCCGAGGCAGTCCATGCGGTGGTTGGAGAGCATGAGCTCAAGGGTGGTCTTGCGGGCGTTCCTCAGGGCGGGGGTGTTGGTGCGGACGACCATGCCCTCGGCTACCTGCTGCAGGCAGGCGACGGGGTTGCTCCTCGCCTTTTCGACCTCAACGACGCACATACGGCAGGCGCCGATGGCGTTGATATCCTTGAGGTAGCAAAGGGTGGGGATGCGGATGCCGACGGACTCCGCGGCCTGAAGGATCGTATAGTTGGCAGGCACCTGTACGGCCTGACCGTTGATTGTCATGTTGATCATATCCATATTGCTGTCTCCTTATTTCTTGACGATGGCGTTGAACCTGCAGGTCTCTATGCAGGCGCCGCACTTGATGCACTTGTTGACATCAATGGTGTGGGGCTGCTTGACCGTGCCGCTGATAGCGCCGACGGGGCACTTGCGTGCGCAGGCCGTACAACCGCGGCAGACGTCGGGCTGGATCTCATAATGCATGAGGTTCTTGCAGACGCCGGCGGGGCAGCGCTTCTCGAATACGTGAGCCTCATACTCATCACGGAAGTACTTCAGCGTGGAGAGCACGGGGTTGGGAGCCGTCTGACCGAGAGCGCAGAGAGCGTTCGCCTTGATGTAGTAGCAGAGCTCTTCGAGCTTGTCGAGATCCTCGGGCTCGCCGCGGCCGTCGGTGATCTTCTGGAGGAGCTCAAGAAGACGCCTGGTGCCGATACGGCAGGGGGTGCACTTACCGCAGGACTCGTCGACGGTGAAGTCGAGGAAGAACCTTGCGAAGTCGACCATACAGGTGGAATCGTCGGTGACGATCATACCGCCGGAACCCATCATGGCGCCGATCTTGGTGAGGTTGGCGTAATCGATGGGGGTATCAAGGAACTGAGCGGGGATACAGCCGCCGGAAGGACCGCCGGTCTGAACGGCCTTGAACTGCCTGCCCTTGGGGATGCCGCCGCCGATATCATAGATGATGTGACGGAGAGTCGTGCCGAGGGGGATCTCAACGAGGCCGGTGTTGTTGATGGCTCCGCCAAGCGCGAAGACCTTGGTGCCCTTGCTGTCCTCGGTGCCCATGGAAGCGAACCAATCGGCGCCCTTGAGGATGATCTGGGGGATGTTGGCCAGGGTCTCAACGTTGTTGATGATAGTGGGCTTCTGGAACAGACCCTTGTTCGCGGGGAACGGGGGCTTGTTGCGGGGCTCGCCGCGGTTGCCCTCGATGGAGGTCAGGAGCGCGGTCTCCTCGCCGCAGACGAACGCGCCCGCGCCGAGACGGATGTCAACGTCGAAGTTGAAGCCGGTGCCGAAGATGTCCTCGCCCAGGAGGCCGTATTCACGGGCCTGACCGATGGCGATCTTGAGGCGCTCAACGGCGATGGGGTACTCCGCACGGACGTAGATGTAACCCTTGGAAGCGCCGATGGCGTAGCCGGCGATGGCCATAGCCTCGAGAACGGCGTGGGGGTCGCCCTCGAGAACGGAACGATCCATGAACGCGCCGGGGTCGCCCTCGTCCGCGTTACATACGACGTACTTCTGATCGGCCTCGTTCGCAGCGGCGAACTGCCACTTCATGCCGGTGGGGAAACCCGCGCCGCCGCGGCCGCGGAGACCGGACTTCTTCATGACGTCGATGACTTCCTGAGGAGTCATCTCGGTGAGGACCTTGCCGAGAGCGGCGTAGCCGTCCATGGCGATGTACTCATCGATGTTCTCGGGGTTGATGACGCCGCAGTTGCGGAGCGCAACGCGCAGCTGGGTCTTGTAGAAATTGGTCTCGCCGAGGGCGGGAACGTCCTCGAGCTTCTGGCCTTCCACTTCCTTATGGACGAGGCGCTCTACTACGCGGCCCTTGAGGAAATGCTCTTCGGCGATCTCCTTGACGTCCTCGGGCTTGACACGGCTGTAATAGGTGCCCTCGGGATAGACGATCATGATGGGGCCCATGGCGCAGAGACCG
Source organism: Clostridia bacterium (assembly GCA_017509785.1). Lineage (GTDB taxonomy): Bacteria > Bacillota > Clostridia > Christensenellales > CAG-138 > UBA3857. The sequence continues at coordinate 18,513 of JAFWOT010000008.1, read as the reverse complement.
AAGCAGCCCGTCCTTATGACCTGGACCTCATCCTGGAGGCCGAGCCTTTCAAGCTCGGACTTGAGGCCGTCGGCGATGGCCTGGGAGCCGCCGCTGGTGCAGCCGGTACCGCCGCAAATCAAAACATGTGAACGAATCATTTAAATACCCTCCGTTTATTTTTCCGCAGCACCAATGGTGTACTCGACGATGGGCTGGCCGCCCACGATGTGCTTCTCAACGATCTCCTTCGCCTTGGCGGAGTCGACGTAGATGTAGGTAACGCGCTGATCGCCCTCGAAGACCTCGACGATCGGCTCGAAACGGCACATGCCGATACAGCCGGTCTGACCGACCTCGACGGTGCCCGTGAGACCACGGTTTGCGATTTCCTCAACGAAGGTGTTGAGAACGGGACGGGCGCCCGCGGCTATACCGCAGGTAGCCATACCGACGACGATACGCTTCTCAGCGCCGCCCTCGCGGAGGACGACCTTGTTCTGCATCCTCTCGCGGATTGCCTTGAGTTCTTCCAAAGATTTCATAATCACTTTTCCTTTCCGGTGATTTTTGATGTTCTGAAAATTTATTGACCGGTTCCCCGGGATATAAAGAATTTTATTCGCCGTCCCCGTACTGCTCGACGAGCGACTCCCTTATCCAGACGAGCACGTCCGGCGAGGAGAGCGGGACCTCGTCGCCCAGTACCTCGCGGATCTCGCGGGTATCGAGGCGGACGGTCCTTTCGGGCATCTCATGCAGGAAGAGGAAATCGACCTCCGGGCTGCCCTGCACGAGCGAGACGACGGTGGAGATCACGTCCCCGAGGGGGGTGAAATCCAGATGGTTTTTATAGAAGAAGGCGGTGACCTCCGTCCCGTGATCCTCGGGGTGGAGAGCCCTTTCACGGGAGGTTATCTCCATATAGCCGCCCGTCTGCTCTGCGGCGAGCTTCAGGAGCGGGAGCCCGAGACCGACCTTGCGGGTCGTCCTCGTGGTGGAGAAGGGATCGGTGACCCGGGAGAGGAATTCCTCGCTCATGCCCCGGCCGTCGTCCTTTATCTCGAGCTTCAGCGTCTCTTCCGTCTCGGTGAGAAGTATCTCAACGAGGGAAGCTTCGGCGTGGATCGAGTTCTGGGCGATATCGAGGATATTGAGTGAGAGCTCTTTCATCGGGCGCCTCCTTTCAGTTTTTCAAACAATGCGTGCCGTATCTCTTCCGGTTCGGCCTCCGGGCCGCAGTCAAGCTCCATGTGGTTGAGCGTGACGGCGAAATCCGTGAGTCTGTGGGCGTCCGACGAGACGACCACCCTTCTGCCCCCGGAGAGCTTTTGGGCGTTCTCCTTATCCCTTACCTCGCAGAGTTCGAATACCGGCTCATCGGGGAAGCTCCCCAGTATGGCGAGCAGGCCGTTCGATTCCCTGTCTATATGGGCGGGATACGCAACGCCGCCCATGCTGCGGACCATTTCGGCCGCTTCCATAAGGGACAGCGTCGTAGCGGCGGGAAGGAACCACGGATCCTGACCGACGATCTCGTCCTCGGCGGCCATTATGTACTGGTTTCCGAAGATCTCCACACGGTTGGGTAAGGGCATCCTGTAAGGCTGCAGCGCCTCATCGAACGCCATAGCCTGTTTCAGGCCTTCAAACAGGCATACCATGTGGACCTCCTCAGAGGTCGTCAGCTCACAGCCGGCGACGGGGACTACCCCGTATTCCTCGCAGGCCGTGAAGAAAGCCCCGCAGTTTTTGCAGGAGTTATGATCGGTCAGAGCGACGATCCTGACCCCCGCAATGAGCGCCATACCCGCGATATTGCATGGGGTCATCTCGTCATCCCCGCAGGGAGAGAGGCATGAATGCACATGCAGATCGTAGGTAAAGAGCGCCATGTCATTCTCCTTCCGTTTCGGGGGCGGCGTTCATCGCGGCGGAGATCTCTCCGCACAGCTCGAACACGCCCTTGGGACTGCCGAGAAGGTTGATGCCGTGGAGCCTTGCCTTTATGACAGCCTCCTTATCCGGCTCGACGCCCTCGGCAAAGACGACGCACGCGACGTCGGTCAGCTGCGCAACGGCGGCGACGTTCATGTTGGTCATTATTGTGACCCATGCGTCGCCCTCCTGCGCCCTGCCCATGACCCAGCTCAAGAGATCGCCCGCGTAGCCGCCCGTGATCTCACGCTCCCCGTCGGGGAGCTCGATCACGCGGAGTCCGAGCTTTTCAACGAGTTTTTCTACCGTCAGCATTGTTTTCTCCAATAAATAGCCTTGCGGAAGGTTCAGCCTTCCATCTGGGACCTGACCTTGCAGTCGGAAAGATCCGCTTCGCCGTTTACAACGTCCAGCGCGAAAGCCTTGCAGGTGGGCGAGCCGCAGGCGCCGCAGTCCTTATTGGGGAGCTTTTCGGCGAGTGCGTCGGCCTTTTTCATCGCAAGCATGAGCTTGAACATGTTCGGCGCGCCGTCGGGCATATAGGTGAACGCCTCGGACTCGGTGTATTCATCGGGAATGCCTTCGCCGAATGAATCCATGCTGTCGATGTCCTCGAGCTTGTTCGGCTTGACCACGACGGTCTTCTGCAGGGTCTGAAGGCGGAGCCTTGCGACGTAGCCGTTCGAGGGAGCGAGCACGCCGCCTACGCAGCCGGGGCTGCAGGCATTGAGCTCAACGAAGCCTATGTCGCCGAGCATACCGCTTTCAAGATCGTCCAGTACCTTGATGACGTTGTCTATGCCGTCCGCGGTGAGGTACCCCTCGTTCATGAGGGAGGCCGCCTCGCCGCTCGTCATTGCCCACCTGAGGCCGACCGAACCCGCTTCGGGAGCGGCTTCGGGCCCGGGCTCGGAGCCCTTCATTTTGGAGAGCAGTTCCATGTAGACGTCGTTCATCGAGGTGATGAAATCGACGTAGACGGTCTGCCCCTCCATGACGCTCTTAGCCCAGCTCACCTTCGCGGGGCACGGGGAGATGAATACCGTCTTCACGTCCTCGGGTGAGAGCTCGGGATGCTTCCTGAGGGCCTCCTCCTTTGCGAGCTTGCCCGCCAGCTCATACGGCGGCATTATGGGAACAAGCTGTTCGCAGAGGGTGGGGAACCTGAGCTTGATGAGCCTCACGACAACGGGGCAGGCGGAGCTTATCACGGGCTTGACGGCTTCCGGGCTGTTGATGTAGATCCTCGTAAGATCCGTCACGTACTCGGCGGCCTTTGCGACCTCATAGACTTCGGAGAAGCCCATGTCGAGCAGGCCCTGGATGACGTAATCCGCCTCGTCAAGGTGGTTGAACTGCCCGAACAGCGAGGGCGCGGGCAGCGCGATAAGATGCTTGGAAAAGTCGAGCTCGTCGAGCCTGTCGTAGCTCGCGCGCTTGGCGCTGTGCTTGCAGACCCTTATGCATTCGCCGCAGTCGATGCACTGATTCGCATTGATGACAGCCTTGTCGTTCCTGATCCTGATGGCCTCTACGGGGCACCTTCTAAGGCAGGTCGTACAGCCCGTGCATTTTTCGGGCTCTATCGTAACGGAATGAGTGTAAACCGCCATGCCGCTCTTCCTTTCCTCAATGATTTCGATTGCCTGCGAAGGGACGCGCCCTTACTTCAGGCGATACCAGAGCTCGATCGTCGTTCCGACGCCGACCTTGGTATCTATGTGCATGTCGTCCGAGTAACGCTTCATGTTGGGCAGCCCCATCCCCGCGCCGAAACCCAGCGCACGGATGTTCTCGGGGGCGGTGGAAAAGCCCTCCTTCATGGCTTCCTCAACATTGCGGATGCCGGGGCCGACGTCCTTCAGCTGGATGAGGATCGTATCCTCGGTGATATAGACGTCCGCGTCGCCGCCGTGGGCGTGGATGACCATGTTGATCTCGCCCTCGTACATCGCGACGGATATCCGCCGGATCACGTCCGGCGAAACGCCTATCTGCCTGAGGAGCTTTTTCGTCTCGACCGAGGCTCTTCCGGCGTTCGCGAAGCTCGCGCCGTCTACGTCGAAGTGATAGTGCAGGGCCTCATTATTCATGATCCGCGCCCTCGTCCTTTACCTCGGGCGCTCCTTCGTCCTCCCGGCGTCCGAGACCGGCGCAGTAGAGCCTGCCGCACGCCTCAAACATGGGGAGCTTGGTCTGAAGGACGACCACTCCGTTTTCCTCGGCAAATTCGACGATCCCCTCGGGAGGGACCTTGCCCCTTACGAAAACCACGCAGTTCATGTCCATCATGAGCAGAGTCCTTATGACCTGCACGTTGATGAGTCCCGTCAGGAGCACGCCCTGATCCTTAACGTAGGCCAGAACGTCGCTCATCATGTCGCTTCCGCAGGCGGAATGCACTTCTTCGTCAAGCTTGTCTCCGCCCGTTAATACGACGGCGTTGAGTATCTCCGCAGCTTCGCTGATCTTCATACCGGACTTTCTCCTTTAAAACAGGGATTTCGATTACTGATACTTCTTGATGATGTCCCTTACGTCCGCGGGAACGAGACGGCCGTATACCTCGCCGTCTATCGTCATGACGGGAGCCAGACCGCAGCAGCCGAGGCAGCGGGTGGGCTCGAGGGTGAACTTACCGTCAGAGGTGGTGTGGCCGGGCTCGACGTTGAGAACGCGGGCAAGCTCGTCCAGGATGTTCTGAGAACCCTTGACGTAGCAGGCCGTGCCGAGACATACCCTGATGAGGTGCTCGCCGCGGGGCTCGAGATTGAACATGGAGTAGAAGGTGGAAACACCGTAGACTTCCTCCAGCGAACGACCCAGCCCGTCGGCTACCATCTTCTGGACCTCTATGGGAAGATAACCATAGATCTCCTGAGCCTTCTGAAGAACGGGCATCGTAGCGCCGTCCTTACCCTTCCAAGTGGCGATGAAATCCTTGAGCTCCTTTTCCTGCTCAGGGGTGCCCTTAAAGGGAATTGCCGTGATTTGTTTTGCCATGACAGTCCTCCTTGTACCGCTTTAAGCGGATAATATTAGGTTTGCTTTTTATGCCGAGACGGCTCCCACCCCCGCCATGCTCCCCGCCGAAGCTCGCTTCGGGGTGCACAAAAGGCAGGATATGGCATACCATCATCAGCCAACATAGAGTATAACACATCCGATCCGTTTATTCCATAATCATTTGATGCATTTTTTGGTATATTTCGCCCGAAAAGCCAAATTTCGGCAAAATATATAGATTCGAAAATTCCGAGTGTTTTCATAGGATTTGACGCTCCCTCGGCGGTTAGCGAAGGGCAACCCGGAAGCGCCCGCAAAAAAACGCCGGCCGCAGATGCGGCCGGGCGTCGGAGAGGCTCATTATCGGGTTCAGTTTCCGAGAAGGGGCTGATCGAACGCGAAGAGCGCGTCGTTTATCTCGTAAAGGTCGTACCTGCCCCGGCGGATGAAATACTCGACTATGACGTCGAACTTCTTGGAGCGGGTGAGCGCGAAGCCCGCGCGGCGGAGAAGATCCTCCGTCTCCTCGATGTTGAGCTTCAGCGCCACGGCGAACGCCAGCACGGTCGGCTTCGAGGGGCGGTAGCCCGCGTCGCTCCTTATCTTCGAGAAAAGCTTGCGGTCGACGTTGGCGCGCTTGTAGCATTCGGCGTCCGTCATGCCGGAGGCGGTTATGCGCCTCAGGAGGTTCTGCGAAAAGCTCTCGTCGAGCCGGGAGAGCATCTCGTCGAGATCGGGATCCGCGTACGCGGCGGCTTCGGCGGCCGCTTCCCCGGCATACCCGCCGAAGGCCTGACCGGGCGCGGGCGCCGCGGCGCTCTCCTTCTGTTTCGGGCGGAAGGGGGCGGCAAAGGGAAGCCCGGCGGCGGAATACGGCCGATGCGCCTTATCTTGCACGATATCCTCCTTCTGTGTGAGGATACTGTTCGGCTCGGCGCGGGGCCCGCGGTAATTATCGTCGACGTATTCGCGTATGTCGCCCAGGAGCTCCGGATCTATGCGGAAGCTCCGTCTGTCGAATATGATGAGCTTGACGAGCATCTCGTGCTCTTCGAGGAAGGCGAGTATCTCGCTCCGGGCAACGGCGACGGCCTCATCGGCGGGGTAGCCGTAGACTCCCGCCGAGATGAGCGGGAACGCGACGGACTCGCAGCCGAGCTCACAAGCCAGGCGCAGGCTGCTGCGGTAGCAGGAGCGAAGCAGCTCCTCCTCGCCGAAGCCGCCGCCCCTGTAAACGGGGCCGACTGTGTGGATGACGTATTTCGCGGGCAGCCGGTATGCGCGCGTGGCCTTAGCCTCGCCCGTCCCGCAGCCGCCGAGCTTCCTGCACTCGCGAAGGAGCCCCGGGCCCGCGGCGCGGTGGATGGCGCCGTCCACCCCGCCCCCTCCGAGGAGCGAGCTGTTGGCGGCGTTGACTATGGCGTCGACGCTGACAGTCGTTATATCGTTCTCTTCGATAATAAACGGCATACGATCAACCTATGAACTGGAACGCGACGAAAGCGGCGTATATCGCAAGGAGCGTTATGCCCTGCCATCTCTTGAGCTTTCCGGTTATAACGGCGGGGATGGTCAGTATCGCCATGACGGCGAACATCACGGGGAGATCCACGATGAGCGAGGCGTTCATGCCGCCGATGAGCTTCTCCGCGGGGAGGGCGAAGGGCTTTATGGTGACCGCCATGCCGGAAACGAGCACGAGATTGAATACGTTGGCGCCTATCACGTTGCCGAGCGAGAGCGCGCCGTGCCCCTTCACGAGGGAGGTGATCGCGGTGACGAGCTCGGGAAGCGAAGTGCCGAGCGCGACGAAGGTGAGTCCGATGACCGTCTCCGGCACTCCGAAGCTGCGGGCAATGACGGTGCCGTTATCGACAAGGAAATTCGCGCCTATCGCGATGAGCGCCGCGCCTACGATGAGCAGCACGATGCTCTTGGCGACGGAGGAAGCGCCTTCCTCCTCCTCGAGGTCGGCCTCGTCAGGGTGGCGCTTCGCGTGGAGGACGGTGAGCGCCATGTATATGACGAACATCACGAGCAGTATTATGCCGACGGGTCTTGTGAATTCACGCTTGAAATACGCGACGCCCGCGTAAAAAGCGGCGGCGACGAAGAAGCAGACGACGGGCAGCGTCAGCGCCTTTTTGTTGATGCCGGAGGGTCTTATCGCGACGGTGAGCGCGGCTATGAGCGCGGTGTTGCAGATAACGGAGCCTATCGCGTTGCCGTAGGCGATGGAGCTGATGCCCTTGGCCGCGGAGGTGGCGGAGACCATGACCTCCGGCAGGGTGGTGCCGATGGAGACGACGGTTGCGCCTATGAGCAGCTCCGGCACGTGAAACTTCTTTGCGATGCCGACGGAGCCGTCGACGAACCAATCCCCGCCCTTTATGAGCGCGGCTAGGCCTATCACGAAGAGTATTATGGAGCCGGCGAGACCGAATCTCTCGAAGGCCCAGGTAGATACGAATTCAAGCATGGAATTATTCCTTTCTCAATGTATTGCGGGAAAAATTATAGCATCCGCGAAAAAACCTGTCAACGGGTGCAAGATTCGGTTTTTAAGGGGTTTTTGCCGCAAAAACTCCGCGTTTTGACGGGGTTTTTCGCGCGGCGCTTTTCAAATGCCGTTTCGCGTGGTATAATGCCCTCATGACGAATATATTTGAGGATCTCTTCGGCTCCGTACGCGGGCGCGCGGCGAAGCTTTATACGTTGGAAAACGGGCTGCTCACCGTCCGGGTGACGGACTTCGGCGCGTGCGTGACCGATATCATAGTCCCGCTCCCCGGAGGCGGGAGCCATAACGCCGTGCTCGGATACCCGGACGCCTCATTTTACGGGCGCGGCTCGTGCTTTCTCGGCGCATGCGTCGGGCGGTATGCCGGGCGCATAGGCGGCGCGGGTTTTTCCTTGAACGGGAAGACTTTTTCCCTCGCGAAGAACGACGGCGGGAACCATCTGCACGGCGAATGGTCAAAGCGCTTTTGGGAAGCGGAAACGACCGCGGACGGCGTGAGATTCACGCTCGTAAGCCCCGACGGGGACGAGGGCTTCCCCGGGAAGGTGAAGGCTTCCGTCCTGTATGAGCTTTCCGGCGGCGCGCTGCGCCTGACCTATGAGACGGAGACGGACGCGCCCACGTTCGTGAACCTCACGAATCACAGCTATTTCAACCTCGGCGGAGCGACGGAAAAGCATCTGCTCACAGTTCACGCCGAACGATACGCCGAGGTCGGGCCCGGCCTCATACCGACAGGCGAACTGCCTGGCGTCGGCGGGACCACGCTCGATCACAGGAGCGCGCGGCCCGTGGGAGAGGCGATATCCGCCCCGGAGCTGACGGCGACGCGCGGGCTCGACCACAGCTTTATATTGGAAGGGAAGGGCCTTCGCGAGGCGGCGCGGCTGCACTCGCCCGAAACGGGGCTCACGCTCATCTGCCGCACGACCCAGCCGAGCGTGCACGTCTATACGGCGGGCTTCCTCGACGGGGACGCCGTCGGGATATCCCGCACGGGGGCTCCTCTCGCGCGTTACGGCGGAGTCTGTCTTGAGACTCAGCATCTGCCCGACAGCCCGAATAAGCCCTCCTTCCCCACAACTCTGCTGAAGCCGGGGGAACCGCTGCGGGAAGTGACCGAATTCCGCTTTATCCGCGAATGAACGCTAAAATGAATAAGCCGGGAACGCCCCGGCTTATTCGCGTTATATCGCTTTTTTACATCCACTTTTTCTTCTTGAACCAAATGAGGCAGCCGATAACGATGGCGATACTCACGGCGATGACTATCGGGTAAGCGAGGGGCTTATCGAGCTCGGGCATGTATTTGAAGTTCATGCCGTACCAGCCGGCTATGAGCGTCAGCGGCATGAAGATCGAAGTTATGACCGTCAGCAGGGTCATTATCCTGTTCTGCTTGACGGAGAGCTGCGACTGGACGAGTTCCCTCAGCTGCGCGACGTAATCGCGGAGGCCTGTGACGGTGTCCTTCATGCGGGAGACGCGTTCGGTGAAGAGGTGGAAGTAGCGCAGGTTCTCCTCCTTGAAGAACTCGTTCTCGTTCTCCTCGAGCTCCTGCCCGAGGTCGAGCAGCTGCTCATAATGAAGGCGAAGATCGAGCAGATCTCCCCTTATGTCGTTGAGCTCGGCGGGGAACTCCTCCGCCCCGCCCGCGAGTATCTGCTTTTCGGCGGAATCGAGGCGCTTTTCAACGGAATTCAGCAGGTAGAGATCGTCGGCGATCACGGCCTCCAGCAGATCGTAGATGAAGCGTTCGAGGCTCGGCAGGCGCCATTTTTTGGTGCGGCCGATCTCGTTCACGAGGCGGGCGGCGTAGCCCTCGTCGTCTATGAGGACGACGCCCCTTTCATCGAGGGCGAACGAGAAGGAATGCTCCTTCCCCGCGATATCCGTCCTGTCGGGAATGAGGAAGCTTCCCGTCAGCGAGTCGAGGTTGACTATCGCCTTCGTCTCCCTGTGGTCGAGGAAATCCGCCCCCATATCGACGACCATGCCGAAAAAGTCCGGCTCGCGCTTCCACTCGTCGGTCGTCATAAGGGCGACGTACTGCGCGCCGCCGTTCAGCTCCGCCCTCGTGCAGGGGGTGAGCTTCTCGTTGATGAGCCAGAATTCCATCTGTTACGCCCCGCGCCTGCCGCCGAGGGGCGCAAGCACCTTGAAGAGTATCGGGTACACGGCGATCGCGACGAAGCTCATGAGGAAGTATCTCGCCCCGTCCATGAGGGGAGAATCCGATATGAGAGCGAGCGCGGGCTTTAGAGCCATGCGAAGCCCCAGAACTATCGCGAGGCCGAGCACGACCTTTATTATCTGCACCCACCAGCGGGCTTTGGTATCGAAATCGATGAAGCGTCTTTCGACTATGCTCCCCGCGAAGAGGCCGAACGCCGTGCCGAAGAGCACGGAAGCGTCCTTCAGCTGGCCGGCCTGCGCGCCCTGTTTCGTGACGGTAAGAATGAATATGATGAGGCCGAGACAGAGCGCGGCGACTATCCCGGACGCGACGGCAAAGGGCTTCGCGCCGTCGCCGATCCTGTTGAAGATGGCCGTGCAGAGCGCTATCACGAGGAGACCCGTCACGAGCGAAACGCCGACGTCAAGCAGGGTGTGGACCCCGAGATACATCCGCGAGAACCCGACGAGCGCGATGAGCACGGCGGCAGCGATATATGCCCAGCCCTTTTTAACGCGATGGGCGAGCGCGCCGTACATTATGACCGCCGACTGCGTATGCCCCGAGGGGAACGACCAGCCGGAAGCGCCCTCGCGCGCGGACTCGACGATCTCGAATTTCGGGTCGATATCCCAGGGGCGCGGTATCATGAATATCGCCTTCAGAAGCTGATTGACGAACGTGCCCGCCATATACATGAACAGGAAGCGATAGCCGAATCTCTTATCGACGCACCAGAAAATTATGAGGCCTATCACGATGAAGGCCATCTCCTCGCCGAACCAGGTCGACGCGCTCATAGCGGAATCGAGGAAGGGCGTCCTCACCCCGGCTATGGAGCGAAGCATCTCCATAAGCCAGGCAAAAAAGCCGCTCTGGGTTATAGCTTGGGACATTATCGTTACCTCCGTGATTGCTGTGGAGTATATTGTACCACAGCGCACACGCCATTTCAAGACGGGCGGCGGGGCCCCGCGAGCCCGAAAAATTAAAATTTCGATTGCCTATTGAAAAAGCGGGAGAAATGTTGTATATTAGATACAGCCTATCAAGGAGGAATCACATATGGGTAAGTATATAATCAAGAACACCAACACCGGCATCAAGTTCGATCTCAAGGCCACCAACGGCGAGATCATCGCCACGAGCGAGGTCTACAAGGCCGAGGCTTCCTGCCGCAAGGGCATCGCGAGCGTCATGAATAACGCCCCCATCGCCAACATCGAGGATCAGACCGTCGAGGGCTTCGCCAAGGAGAAGCACCCCAAGTTCGAGATCTACACCGACAAGGCCGGCGAGTTCCGTTTCCGCCTGAAGGCCCGCAACGGCGAGATCATCGCCACGAGCGAGGGATATAAGGCCATGAAGAGCTGCCTCAACGGCATCGACTCCGTAAAGAGGAACGCCGATTCCCCCATCGAAAAAGTCGACTGATCCTTATCGGGATCTGAGCGGATCAACACGGGCGGCCCGTTTATTTGGGTCGCTCTTTTTATAAGCCTCCGAATAATATATTTAAATTATCCGTCACACCCCGGTCGGCATTTGCGTCTTTATTCTTAGAGGCGGCTGGATCGCCCAAGGCAGGAGGTACGGCATGCAGTCAATCGCAAACGGCATAAGATCGATCGTCAGGACGCCCCTTAAAACGGCGCTTTTCACGGTGCTCCTTACGGGGCTTTCAGTGCTTTTATGCGTCTCGTTCTGCATACTGGGCGCGGTAACGGGATATCTTCACAGCGCGGAGGAGTATTTTCACACGGTCGCGGAGATAGAGTTCATGGGGGAGCAGTACCCCGACCGGACCGTCTGGGACGAGGCCGTTCCCGCGGCGATGGAGGCGCATTCGGAGGAGCTTTCCCGGCTCCTTTCCCATGACGCCGTGCTCGGGTTCGAGCCGGACGAGAGCTGTCTTTCCATAGTCGAAGGCCTCTTCCGCCGCGACGGGAGCGTTTACAACCCGAAGGCCTGCGTGCTTGAGGTCAGCATATTGGGTTTTGACGATCAATTGGGGGTATATAACGCCATCGTCTCCCGCTCTTTATACTCCGTGCGCAATATGCAGGACAAGCTCGTTCAGGTGGAGTTTGCGACCGCATTGGATGAAAGCGAAGTCGAAGACCTGCTGCCGACCGAGTCTCCCTCCGGGGAGACCGGAGATCAGGGCTCGGGCGTGGGCTCGAGCATAAGCATCGGCGGAGGCGGCTCCGTGACATACATTCTCGGTCAGAATGTGGATCTTGAGACAGGCGGGCACTACCTTATCGCCGGCTGGCTGACCAGCGGGTTCTCCTCCGCCGACCTTGTCATGGCGGAGGAGATATCCTTTGAGGACGAGGGCAGTATAGTGACCACGCCCTTCTTCGAGCGCACCGACGGGATCGAACTTTCGGACGACGATCCGTTCGTCCGCCTCGCCAAAATACTGAACGTACAGAACAACGGCTGCCGTGTGACATACACCGACTCCATCGAGGATACGATACCCTTCCATCTGGGAATTATGCGAGTCAAAAAGGGAGGCCGCCTCTTCACGGAGGAGGAGTACGCCTCGGGCGCGAAGGTGTGCATAGTTTCGAGCAAGATAACCGGCCTGCTGGATCTGGACGTGGGCGACAAGCTCGATATGAGTATTTACACCTCCAAGGCCGATATCTACGACCCGTCGAAGCTTCTGGAAGTCGATTCCGGAGAGTATGAGATAATCGGCATATTCGCCGACGTTGAGAATTACCCCTACCAGATATTCCTTCCCGGAGCCAGAAGCCGCGGATTCACTCCCGTCACGGGCTATTCGCTCGGGCGCTTCCTGCTTGAAAACCGAAAGGTTTCCGACTTCCTCGCGGCGTCCGCCCCTCTGACCGAAGCGGGCTTCCGCGTAACCATCTACGATCAGGGCTATTCGGCGGCGACGGAACCCATAAAGGAGCTGCAGTTCATCTCGATGATCTTCCTTGCCGTGAGCCTTCTGCTGACGCTCGTCACGCTGATACTGCAGAGCCACATATTCGTCACGCGGCAGCGCGAAACGGCGCAGACGATGGATAAGCTCGGCGCAGGCAAACGCCGCATCTGCGTCTATTTCATAAGCGCCGCGCTCATCATTGCGCTCGTCGCCGCGCTTCTCGGCTGCGTGATAAGCCGCCTCATAGAGGGGCGCGTGTTCGCCCTTATGCAGAGGTTCGCAACTCAGTTCGCGGAGCAGGATCTGCGCTTCTCGTACACGAGGCTCGCGGAAACGCGCACGCTCGAATTCGCGCCGAAATCGGGCCCCGGCGTTTATGCCGCCGCCGCGGGGACGCTGCTGCTCGGCACCGCGGTTTTCACGCTCTGCTTCGCGCTTTCGGCCATAAAGGAAAAACGCCGGAAGAGGCTCCCGAAAAAACACGCGGCTCCCGTGCTTCGCGGGGGCACCTCGAAGCTTTCCGGGCCGCTCAAATACTCCGTGCTTTCTATAAGAAGAGGGCTCGTCAGGACCCTTGCGGTGCTTGCCGTCTGCGCCGCCGCCGCTCTGTTCTTCGGGCGATTGACCTCCTCGCTGGACGGCTATCGTGCCCAGCTTGAGGAATATAAATCGTCGGCGGTGATCTCCGGTTACGCGACCGACTTTTACGGGCGGAGCGCCGACAAGCTGCTCCTGCACCCCACGCCCATGATAAGGCTCATCGAAAGCGGCGAGGCGGAGCGTTTCTGCGCCACGTACAACCTCGGCGGCTGCACCGTTCTCGGCGTCGGGATCACCGCCGAGGGCGAGAAAAAGGAATTGGATCTCAGCCTTCCCGCATCGGAATTCGCGTATGAATCGCTTGGGATGAGCGTCATGCGCGACAGGCCGCTCGTCTCCACCCCCTCGGTCGAAAGGAGCCCGCAGTTCCGCTCCTCCGAGCCGGAGATCACCTGGCTCGAAGGGTATGAGGATTCGTTCTCGCTCAAATATATGGGCCCCGTCTGCGCCATGAGCGAGGCCGCGATGCGCGAACACGGCATACGCCTCGGCGACGCCGTAATGCTGCTCACGAGCCAAAAGGACGCCAGAGGAGGCTTGTATCTGGGGCACGCGCTCTTTAAGGTCGCGGCGAGTTACATTTCGCCCTCCACCTCGAAAACAGTGTACATTCCGCTCACCCCGTATCTTCAAATCTCAGGCCGAAATCCGTATGAGGAATATGAGATCGGTATGGATTTCGTACCCGCGCCGGAGGACGCCGAAAGGCCGACGCTCGACACGAATATCTCGTGGCAGCTCGAAGGCTTTGAGGAGGATCACGGCACGGTCGAAATCGATGGGCATTCCTATGAATTTACGCGGCCGGAGCAGTCTTTGAGCAGCTTCACGTTCCGCCTTAAAGACAATTCCCGCATTGACGCCCTGCGCGACGCGCTTGCGGAGAGCGGCTATACCTGGGTGCGCTCCGGCGACAGGCTGAAGAATTACGCCGTCATCGACGACGCGGTATTCCTCAACACCACGCACTCCATGCAGAGGCAGATCCAGTACGTCTCGGCGCTCTATTACAGCCTCTATGCCGCGGCGTTCATGATAGGCGCGGCGCTCGCGTGGCTGCTCACTCATTCGCGCAGACAGGAGATAACGGACATGCGCGCCCTCGGCACGCAGAGGCCGAGGATATTCCTGAACTTCTTCTGCGAGCAGGCGCTGCTCTGCGCAGCCGGAGTCGGCTTCGGGCTCATTGTCTCGCGCCTGATAAGCGGAGCGTGGCAGGCGGTCTCGCTCGCCCTCTGCGGGGCGTTCGTGTTCATCTGGTGCGCCTCCTGCGCGATAGGGCTCATCGCGGCCCTCCGCGGGAAACAGCTTGAAAACCTGCGGGAAGAATGAGCGAAAAAGCATGAAAAACGGCGTCCGATCGGGCGCCGTTTCGTTATGCGGTCACGGTTTTATTATTCGCGTCGGGATGCCGAGCTCCGCCAGCACGCGATAGAGGGCGCTTGGCAGATCGCTGTAAAGCAACTCCCCGGGGAGCCTCTCCGCCGCGGAAACGAGCGTCTCCCGCCCGGGGATGCGGTCGGCCTCATAGAAGGCGCCGAAGTCGCGGTTCCCGGGGAGGCGCGCTATGCGCCCGGCAGCCGCGGCGGGGTCAAGAGCCCTTATATTGCCGAGGAGTTCCGTCTCCGCGCCCGTGTTCCCGACGTAAAGATCCCCGTTTTGACGGATGCTCAGGTAGAGCTCCTCCTGGGGGCGGGCGAAGAGCTCCGCCGGATCGAGCACCGCGATAAGCTCCTCCCGAAGTCGGGCGACGGTGCGGGCTTCCTTTAAGAGCGCTTCCGCATTAACGCCCCATTTTTCGAGCATGGGCGAAAGTGCTTCGAGGTCCGCCTCCGTTCCCCGGTATCCTTCGTAACCCGGCATGTTCACGTGCGGGGTGTAGTTCGGTATCGCAAACCAGACGTAAGACGGGGCGAGCCTTTCTGTAAGCCCGTCGATATCATCGGCGTCCTCCGCGAAAAAGCGGTTGAACATCAGCGAGACGGACACCTCCGCTCCCACGTTCTTAGCTAAAGCCGCCGCTTCGCAGGCAAGGCGGTACGCGCCCTCCCGGCGGACTATGCCGTCATGATGGGCGGCGTTCCCGTGGACGGTTATGCCGAATTCCCGGAAGCCGCATTCCAGATATGTGCGGAGGACCTCCTCGCGGTCCGGTCTCCGCATGAGGGCGATGCCGCTCGTCATCCCGTGATGGAAGTATTCGATATGCCCGACAGACGCGGCCTTTTTAACTATGAGGGCTATATCGGGATGGTTCATCGGCTCGTTGTCAAGGGTGAAGCTCGCCTCAAACGGAAGGAGCGACGCGAGCTCATCGAGCCAGTCGATGCAGAAGAGCGCGTCCTCCGTGCGCATCAGGCCTCCCGGCCCGCCATTCACGTAGCAGTGTGCGCACCGGGTATTGCAGCCGGAAACCAGCAGATCGAAATTCGCGTTCATCTCTCCCCCGTCCCCGCTCCCGGTCGGAGGACCTTCACCATGGAGTATTCGTTGAGAAGCGTGCCGTCCTTCAGCCTTATGGCGTTGGGCTTCACGCCCGTTATCCTGAAGCCCAAGCTCTCATAAAGGGCTCTCGCCCGGGAGTTGCCCTCGACGAAATCCAGTTCCATCTGGATGATATCCTCGTTCTCCTCCGCGATCCTGATAAGCTCGAGCATGAGCCGTCTTCCCAGCCCCTGACCCCAGCAATCGCGCAGTATAGCTATGGCGACCTGCGCGCGGTGCCTCGTCTTTATGCTCCCGCTCCAAAGCACCTGGCAGGTGCCGACGACCCTGCCTTCGACTATGGCCGTCAGCATCGCCTCAGAACCGGATGCGTTGACCCGGTCAACAAAGGCGCGCTCCGCGGCCTCCGTGTATTTGCCGCATTCCTCGGGGTATCGGATCAGGAACTCCGTCTCCCCCGCGGAAACGCGCAGGTATTCTATCAGGCCGGGCACGTCCCCGTAATTGGGGCTGCGGATCAGCGCCGTCCTGCCGTCCTTCATCTCAAATTCGAATGGTTCGATGATCATTGCGCGTTCTCCTCCGTCAGCGGGTTTTGTGGTATCATTGCATATTCCGCATGATCTTCGTCGTACTCGCCGTACTCGCGTCCGATGTGTGTTGCTTCAACACAATTCAAGGTTCAGTCACCGAAAATGTCGTCGAATATCGCCATCTCGTCCACCCAGTAAGGATCGTACTCGGAGCCTTTCATCGGCAGGCCGCAGTGCGGACAGGTCTTATACGGTTTGTCGGCACAGAAGCCGCAGGCTGAGCATTCGTACTCATCCTTGCGGAACAGATGCGTTCTCCGTATCCAGTGAGCGGTTTTCTTTTTCACACCCCGATCCCTTTCCGAATAATCGTACAGCGATCCCTCTTTGGCGTTGTGTTTCGGCTCCGATACCGTCCGGTTTGAAGCCGATTCATGCCCGGATAATTCCGGACGAACCAACCGGGCTTTATTCAGGCGATCTCATTATCCGAGCTTTTCGGAAAAATCCGCCAGCACCTCTGATATTTTGATCTGCTGAGGACAAACCTGCTCGCAGGAACGGCATTTCAGGCAGGCGGACGGCTGCTTCTCGGGAGGCAGTGCGCTCAGCGCCATGGGCGCGATGAACCCGCCGCCGGTATACGCGTGCTCGTTGTAAAGGGACAGCAAATGCGGAATGTCCAGGCCCATCGGGCAATGGCTGACGCAGTAATGGCAGGCCGTGCAGGGCACCGTGCCGGCGGAGAGCATCTTCTCCGAAATGCCAAGCAAAGCCTGCATCTCGGTCTCGTTCAGCTTACGGTCCTCCGCGAAGGTTGCAAGGTTTTTCTCAAGCTGCTCCCGGTTTGACATGCCGGAGAGTATCATCGTCACGCCGGGAACGCTCCGCAAAAAGCGGAAAGCCCACGCGGCGATCTCTTCATCGGGGCGCAGCGCTTTCAGCTCCGCTTCATACTGCGGGGCAAGTCCGGCCAGCTTGCCGCCGCGCAGGGGCTCCATCACCCAAACGGGAATACCCATCTCGCCCAGCATCTCCGTTTTTTCCTTACCGTGCTGGAAGGTCCAGTCCAGATAGTTCAGCTGAAGCTGGCAGAATTCCATATCCCTGCCGTAGGCGTCCAGGAAGCGTTTGAGAACAGATATGCTCCCATGGCAGGAGAACCCCAGATGCTTGATGCGGCCGCTGCGCTTCTGCTCCATCAGATAGCTGTAGATGTGATATTTTTCATCGTCCAGATAAGCGTCGATGTTCATTTCACAGACGTTGTGGAACAGGTAAAAATCGAAGTATTCGACGTTCAGCTTCTTCAGCTGAGTCTCGAAGATCTCTTCGACCTTGCTCCAGTTGGAGGGATCGTAGCCGGGGAACTTGGTTGCCAGGTAAAAGCTTTCCCGCGGATAGCGCGCAAGGGCTTTGCCCATGACAAGCTCGGAGTTCCCACCGTGATATCCCCATGCCGTATCATAATAATTGATGCCGTTCGCCATAGCCGTATCGACCATGCGCAGCGCCGCAGCTTCATCGATCCGGCTGTCATCGCCCCCGATCACCGGAAGGCGCATGGCGCCGAATCCCAGTGCGGAAAGACGGACGTCCTGAAAGTCATTGTAGATCATCGTTATTCCTCCTTGGCATTGATCCGCCCGCTGTTTTTCGAACGGCATAAGCGCCGGTTTCGCAGCCGGTCCAATAAAGCGTCGAACCCTTTTGATCATGTAACCATGATGATTATACCATACGGCGCGCACCGTTTCAAATGAAAAAAAGCTGCGGATCGCGTCAATAACTTCCGGGAGAAATCAAGCGCGGGGATCGATCGGGACGGAGCTTAGAAAAAACCGGCGCGTTTTCCGACCGCGCCGATTTTCTTGAAAAAGGAATAGTCTCAAAAAGCTCCACAAATTCTTGATTACCCAAAAGTTCAATGCTTCAAGGTTTTTTGTAATCTAAGCAGTGAGATTTACGAACTCCGAGTTCCGTCGTATCTGCTGACCGAAGTTGTTTGATTGACGGAACTACTGCATTGCTGTGCAAATTGAGAGTTCGAATCAGCTCGTAAAAAAACATAATAGCGCAAACGTACCAAGAACGAGGGAAGAAAATACCCTTGCAAGTCTTCCTTTGGCGTCTCTTTGTTTACCACGTGTAAGTCTGATTCCCTACAGCAACCTGCTTTACCTTGGTAGCGTCGATCGCCTTGATGATGCCATCGCGGTTAAGGTCGGCGGCGAAGATCTGGAGAGCGGTCAGCGTGGAGTTGCCGACGGCGGCCTGGTTGACCCTGGTCGCGTCGAGAGCCCTTACCCTGCCGTCGAAGGTGACGTCGCCGCGTACGACGAGTACGAGGTAGACGTCCGCATCGGTAACGGTCACCTTGAAGGTGTGCTCGCCGTTGACGGTGGAGCAG
>JAFWOT010000007.1 GCA_017509785.1 Clostridia bacterium | reverse complement strand
GAGCCTTGTTTCCTGTTCTCCCGTCGCCCTCGCTTCCTTTTCTTTCAGCATTTGAATGCTGTTTGTCAAGGGCGGCGATGAGTGTAGGACGACACCGACACATCTTCCAAATTCAGACTTGACTTTTAATAGTTAGTCTTTATGCATACAGCTGTTGATTATCTTTCACGATTCAAGTATAATTGATGCGTGACCGGCAGACAACCGACAATATCCCGGCGGCAGAAAGATAACCGACAGTTCCGCCCCGGGTGTTGACGGAATCGAAATTCGGGAGGCAATCATGGCAAAGACCGACGCGAGAGTGCGCTACACGAAGCGCGCGATAAAGGAGGCGTTCCTCACCCTGCTTAAAGAAAAGCCCGTCAACAGGATCACCGTCAAGGAGCTCTGTGAGCTGGCGGAGCTGAACCGGGCGACGTTTTACGCCCATTACAGCGACTGCTTCGCCCTGATGGAAAGCATCGAGCGGGAGCTGCTCGACGCGTTCGAACGGTCGCTCGGGCTCATAGACGGGTTCGGCGTGAGCGCCCTAATCGAGGCGATCTACCGCATGGTGGAGCAGCACGAGGAGGCCTGCCGTGTTCTCATATTCGGCGGGGCGAGCCCGGGCATACTCCCGCGGATGATGGAATCCGCAAGGGGGCCGGGCATAACCGCGTGGAGAAAGCAGCTCCCGAAGGCGACCGAAGCGGAGCTCGAGATGCTCTACACGCATCTTTCAAACGGGCTGATGCGCGTCGTCGTGGACGGGTTCGACAAGTACCCGCGCGGGGAGGTCGTCTCCTTCGTCGAAAGGATAGTGCGGAGCAGTCTTTCGCTGTTCAGGTAAGGCCGCGCTTCACCCTTCCCGGGCGGCGATCGTTATACACATCGAAGCTCTTTAGACAAAAAAGCGGCTCCGCGTCAAAGCGGAGCCCCTGTTTTTTCTTTTATGCCGCCTGCCCTTTCTCCTTCGGGCGCCGGTTGTTCACTATCGCAAGCACGATGCAGGCGACGAGCACCGCCGCCCCTATCGGTATGAGGAACGCGCCGGGGCGCACGGAAGCGCTTTCGCGGGCGGCGAGGTACGCTTCGGTGCGCTTTGCGACGTTCTGCTTGAGGTTCGTATAGAAGAACATATTATCGTAGAGATGGAAGCAGCCGTCGGGGAACACATCGAGCACCTTGGGGTAATCCTCCGTGCTGACCTCGGGTATCACGAGCGAGCCGCGGTTTTCGTCGATATACGCCCCGCAGAAGCCGGGGATGGGGCCATCCTCCTCGGAGAAGAGCGCGCCCAGATTGAGGGAGCTGTCCGCCTTCTCGCCGTCGGTCCTCCAGTTGAGGGGGTTGATGGAGCGGGTCTTCACGCCCTCCGGTATAATTATGGAGCCCGTGACGGAACCGTCCTCGCACTCATAGCAGACGACCGTGCCGAAATCCTCCTCGCCCGAGGCGGGGACTATCTGCGGGAACTCCTTCACGTCCTCGTCGGTGATCCTCCAGCCTATGGCGTAGACGGCGACGAGCCTCTTCATCAGCGCCTTCCCTTCCGCCGAGGAGCCGAAATACTCCTTCAGAAGCTCTATGCACATCTGCGCGCCCTGCGAGAAGCCGGCGAGTATTATCGGCCTGCCGCCGTTCTCTTTATCGAGATAATAGCGGAACGCCGCGGAGATATCGAGATACGCGTTGTCCCTCGCAAGGTCAAACCCCTCCTCGGGGAGGGTGTAGGCGTTTATGGACATCTGCCTGTAATACGGGGCGAACACCCGGCAGGTATCGGAATAGATGCCCTTCTCGGCGTCGGTCGCGCTCATGAACATTGCCTTATACTTCTCGTTCATGTCCTCCGTATTCGATTCGCTCCTCGTATCCACCGTGGGGCAGATGAAGAAGAGGTCGGCGGGCTTATCCTCGCCCTCGGCGTAATACGCCCAGTTTTCGGGAGCGGAATAATCCAGAGCCTTATCAAAGCGTACCTGCTCCGCAAAAACGGGGCAGACGGAAACGAGCAGCGTCAGCGCCGCGAGGACCAATATCAGTCTTTTCATAGCAACCTCCCATAAGATCGTTGCAATATTATAGCACGCGGGACGGGACGCGGCAATAATTTTCACTTTATATTTCGCCTCCTTCACTTGCGGCGGGAGCCCACCCATTATATAATATCATCAATACCCGGCCCCGCCCCCCGCGCGGCGGGAGCCGTTTCAAAACGGGAGCGTCAATGAGATTCAGACACACGAACAGAAGGGGCTTTTGGCTCGGCTTCATCGATTTCTTCACGGCGGGGACCTTCTTCCTCGCCTATATGCCCTTGGGCGGCCTTCAGAGCGAGCTCGAGGAGGTCGTCGGCCACAGGGTCATGCCCTATTGGAAAGCGTATCTGCTGGGGATACCCACGGCGTTCATATACCCTCTCGTATGGATGGCGCGCATAGCGGAGGAGCTCAAAGCCCGCGCGCGCTCCCTCGGCATAGAGGGGAAGCTCACCTCGTGGCGGCATATGTTCTGGTGGAATATGCTCGGCTGCCTCTGCTTCGGGCCCATGATCGCAACGCAGAGGTTCTTTGATACCCTCAACAGGATAGAGAAAAAGCTGAACGAGAGCGCCGATCCGCTCCGGTGAACCGGGGCAAAGCCCTCTTTTTTACACGCGGAGTGACAACTTTGTCACTCTTGCCCATTGAAATCCCATACGGAACCGGATATGATCCTGTCATCATACCGAAGCTTGATATGATAGAAGCGGCAAAATAACGCACATCAATACAGGTCTGTGTTTTCAGGAGGATAACACCATGCAGGAGATCAAATGCCCCAACTGCGGGAAGGTATTTTCGGTGGACGAGGCGGGCTACGCCGCGATATTGAAGCAGGTCCACGACAGGGAGTTTGAGAAGGAGCTGAAGCGCCGCGAGGACGCGCTGAACGAGGAGCGAGAGAACGCGGTGGAGCTTGCCGTCACGAAGGCAGAGGCGAAGAAGGACAAGCGCATCGCGGAGCTCGAGCATCAGCTCGAGACGGTGAAGGCCGGGGCGAAGGGCGAGCTGGAGCTGGCTCTGGCGGAGAAAAACCTCAAGCTCTCCGAAAAGGACAGCGAGATCACAAAACTTAAGGGGCAGATCGAGCTCGACAAGTCCATAGCCGAAAGCGCGGTAAAGGACGCCGTGCAGCAGAAGGACAGCGAGATCATGAAGCTCAAGAACGATCTCGAGCTCGAACAGAGCAAGCGTCAGCTGAGCGAAAAGTCTCTCAAGGAAGCGCACGACGCGGAGCTTCGCCGCAAGGATGAGCAGATCGCCTATTACAGGGATTTCAAGGCGCGCCAGTCCACCAAGATGGTGGGCGAGAGTCTGGAGCAGCACTGCATGACGGAGTTCGAGCGCCTTCGCGCGACGGCCTTCCGCAGCGCGTATTTCGAGAAGGACAACGACGCGAGGAGCGGCAGCAAGGGCGATTTCATCTACCGCGAGGCCGGGGAAGACGGGACGGAGTTCATCTCCATAATGTTCGAGATGAAGAACGAGATGGACGCCACCGCGACCAAGCACCGCAACGAGGATTTTTTCAAGGAGCTCGACAAGGATCGCCGCGAGAAGGGCTGCGAATACGCCGTGCTGGTCTCGCTCCTGGAGGCCGACAGCGAGCTCTATAACGGCGGGATCGTGGACGTTTCCCACCGGTATGAAAAGATGTACGTCATCCGCCCGCAGTTCTTCATACCGCTCATAACGATCCTCCGGAACGCCGCGCTCAATTCGCTTTCCTATAAGCAGGAGCTCGCGCAGGTCAAAAACCAGAACGTCGACGTGACGAATTTCGAGAGCAGCCTGCTCGATTTCCAGGCGAAGTTCGGCAACAACTACCGCATAGCGAAGGAGCATTTCGAGCGGGCGATAGAAGAGATAGACAAGACCATCGACCACCTGCAGAAGGTGAAGGACGCGCTCCTCGGCTCGGAAAGGCAGCTGCGGCTCGCGAACGACAAGGCGCAGGATCTCAGCATAAAGAAGCTGACGAAGGACAACCCCACAATGCAGGCGAAGTTCGCGGAGCTGAAGGACGGCTCCGAGGCCTGACCCGGGCGGCTCAAAACACGCGGCGTCGCTTATTCCCGGCGCTCCCCCGATCATACGCGTAAGCCCCGCATTTTCTTCTTGACAAAACGTCCCTGTTTCGATAATATCAAATAAGATAGATATCGAATGTATTCGGGGGCGGCAATCCCGCGGCTCCGCTCCCGCTGAAGGCGGGCGTATCGCGCCCGCGGCGTCGGCGCCGCACCGACGGGGCAACGTATGAGAAGGACCATCGCTTTGCTGCTGTGCTTCGCCCTGCTCACGGGGACGGGAGCGGGCGCTTTCGCGCTTGCCGGGGGCCCGGAGGGAGCAGACCGCCTCGCGCGGGAGCTTATCGAATTCAACGACGGGATAAACGCAATGATCGAACGGTACGCCCCTCCCGTTTCCCGCGATGGGGGAGCCTGCTCCACGGCGAGGCTCATAGTCGGATGTGAGGGCAAGCCCTCCTTCGCCGGCTCCGTCGCCCACGCGAGCGGGCTCGGGCGGCACGTTATACAGTACCGCACGCCGGAGGAAGCGACGCTTGCGGCCGAAAGGCTCCGTGATGAGCCCGGCGTGGCCTATGCCGTGCCGGACGCCGTCGTGAGCATCGGCGCGGGCGAGCCCATGCGCACCGACCCGATGCAGGAACCGGGGGTCGATTCCTTTCATTCATGGGGGTTCGGGGCGGATCAGGTCAACGCCGCGGGCTATAACGCGTGGCTGCTCGGCTCCTCGGGCGGGCTCGAAGCTCTGCCCGAGATAATCGTCGCCGTCATCGACACCGGGCTCGAAACGGGGCTCCCCTATTTTCAGGGGAGGGTCGTACCCGGCTATGATTTCGCCGAAGGCGACGCGGACGTCACCGGCGGGTACTTCCACGGGACGCACGTCGCCGGGACGATAGTCGACGGCACGCTGCCGAACGTGAAGGTGATGCCCGTCAAATGCTCCGACAACTACGGCAACGCCTTTACCTCGCACATAATAAACAGCATTCAATACGCATATCTGCACGGGGCGGACGTCGCAAACGTCAGCATGGGCGAATATTACTCCGAGACGCTCGAGGCCTACGCCTCCGTCATCGATTCGGGCTGTGACGCCGGAATGGTCTGCTGCGTCGCCTCGGGCAACGACGGGACGAACGTCGCGTACTGCTGCCCCGCCTGCATAGAGCGGGCGTTCACGGTCGCGGCGCACGATCGGGGTTTCGCAATGTGGTCGGGCTCCAACTGCGGGGACGCCGTCGACGTGACGGCCCCCGGCGTTGAGATATCGAGCATGATGCCCAACGGAAGCTTCTCCGCGCAGACGGGTACAAGCATGGCCTCGCCCCACGCGGCGGCGGCCTGCGCGATGCTGAAAAGCCGCGATCCGCAGATGAGCGCCGACGACGTGATGGCGGCGTTGAAATGGGCCGCGGTCGACCGGGGCCTTTCGGGAGGCGGAGCCGGGACTCTCTCGATGACGGCGCTCATAGGCGGCGCCGCACCCGCGTCGGGAGACGTTGACGGCGACGGGAACGTCACCGCGAACGACGCGCTCCTGATACTCCGCCATTCGATGGGGCTGATACAGCTGAGTGCCGGGGCTCTCACGGCGGCGGACGCCGACGGCAGCGGGAGCGTCACCGCGAACGACGCGCTCATAATACTCCGCCGAACGCTGGGGCTCGTTCGGGGCTGAAGCATTCAGATAGAATACAGGCGGCCGTCGCCGCTTTCTATCACCGACAAACCCGCTGAACGGGAACAGTTCATTTCAAAAACACGTATGAAGGTAATTTCCCCGAAGCAGCCGGGTCGGTCAGCTTCGGGGATTTCTCTCGCGGGAGCGGCTCAACCAACGGGCGGGTCGACTCGAAAACCGCGTTATTGAAAGGCTCCCCGGGCGGCTGTATAATGAGCCCGCAAGCTAAAAAAACGATCCAAGGAGGAAAGAATATGGAACTCGGAAAGAAGATAAAGCAGCTTCGCTTCAAGGCGGGCCTCACCCAGGAACAGCTCGCCGATAAGATCGGCATAGGCGCGCAGTCCGTCTCCAAGTGGGAGAACTCCGTCGCAATGCCCGACATCACCACCCTGCCCCTCATCGCGGAGGTGTTCGGCGTGAGCATAGACGATCTCTTCGACCTCACCAACGAACAGCGCCTCAACCGCATCGAGAACCGTCTCGACGCCGAAGACGAGCTCCCCCGCGACGTATTCGCGGAGTTCGAGGAGTTTCTGAAGACCCAGCTCGACGATAAGCAGAACGGCAAGCGCGCGACGGAGCTCATCGCCTATCTCTACTGGCACAGGATGGAGCAGTACGGCAGGAAGGCCTCCCGCTTTGCAAAGGACGCGATACGCCGCACCCCCGGCGAGAAGCACTGCCAGTGGATACTTAATAAGACCGACGGCTATGCCGCCTGGGACTGGAACATGCACAACCACACAAACGCCGTGGAGTTCTTCGGCGAAGTCGTCAGGGCCAACCCCGATACTCTCGGCCCGTACTACTATCTGCTCGACAACCTCATCGCCGACCACCGCGCGCAGGAGGCCGAGGCCGCATTAAAGCGCATGAGCGCGCTGAAGGACGCGAACCCCGTCCTCACCGAGGTCTACCGCGCGCACATCGCCCTCGCCCGCTTCGACGAGCCCGCCGCGGACGCGATCATAGAGGATCTGCTCGCGAAGAACGAAAACGACTGGGTATGCCTCTTCGAGGCCGCCCAGTACTTCGCCGGAAAAGCCGATTACGACAGGGCGATAGGGCTTTACGAGCTCAGCTTCGAGAAGACCGACCGCCGCCCCCGCTTCCAGGACGAGCTTATGGCGATACGCGACATCCACAAGATCAAGGGCGACTACGCGAAGGCCGCCGAGACCCAGGGCCGAATCGTCGACCTGCTCGAAAACGAGTGGGGCATGACCGAGGAGGACGACGTCAAGAACGCCAAGGCCGAGCAGGCGCGGCTTTACGAGCTGGCGAAGAAGTGATCTCCCTCCGCCCCTCCGGCGGATGAAAACGCTTTTATGCCAAAGCAAGGCCCGGGACCGAAACGATCCCGGGCTTTTACGTTCACCGAAAACTCAGCCGAGGCTCATCGCCGTGCGCAGTATCAGGAGCGCGTCGGAGGCGTTGGCTGCTCCGTCGCCGTTGACGTCGCCCGCCGCCTGCTGCTCCGGGGTGAGGGAAACGAGCGACATCGCGAACCGCAGCACGAGGAGCGCGTCCTGCGCGGAAACGCTGCCGTCGCCGTTCACGTCCCCCGCAAGGCTGCCGCCGCTGTAAACCGCGGTGAGCTCGTTATAAGACCAGGGATCGGGGACCTCGAAATACTGCGGGTCGCTGTTGACGAGGACGCCGTCCTCCGTGAACCAGCCCACGAATGTCGCCCCCTCATACGGGGCGGGATAGAGCGCGAGGATATCCGTTATGCCCATATCTATGTACATATAGCTGAACCCGCCGTTCCCCTCCGCGGAAACGTACTGCATCGGGAGGAGCGGATTGTTGGAAAGATCGAGCTCGCGCATCTTGCCGCTGCCCGCGAAGAGGTTGTGGAGCTGCGGATTGTTTGAAAGATCGAGCTCATCCACGAAATTCGCCGCCGCGCCGAGATCGGTGAGCTCCGGGCAGTCGGAAACGTCCACCGACGCGACCTCGTTTTCGAGGAAGTTAAGTATCCTCAGCGCGGAGCAGCCGTCCACCACCATGCCGCTCAGCCTGTTGACGACGCAGTTCAGCGTTTGCAGCCGGGTGCAGCCGCTCATATCCATAGTGCCGACGAGGTCGGAGCCGTTGGCCTTTATCTCGACGAGCCTCTTTTCGCCGCCGAATTCCTCAAACCGGAAGCAGACGGTCGAATTTCCGTTGGAATCGACGTACACGCCCCAGGAATCCGGATCGTTGGGGTCGTAGGTATCGCTCAGCTTCTCTCCGTTCTTCACGCCGCTCTCGTCCTCCTGTTCGAGGAAGGCGGCGCAGCGCTGATAGTCGTTCGCGTTGTAGCCCGCGGGCGTATCGAAGCGGGTCTCCCGCTCGGTGCGGGCAAAGGAGACCGGAACGGCCCCCATGATAAAAAGCGCGCAAAGCAGTACGGTAAATACCCTTTTCATTTGTAAGCTCCTCCTTCGTGTGATGTGTATATTATATCATCTCCCGGGCTTCCGCGCAACTGTATTATCGGGGCAAAATCTCCGCCGAAAAGATTTACATCCGCGTCGGAATCTGATATAATCCTATCCGAAAAAAACTCAACGGAGGTAACAACAATGCCCATTCTCACAAGGCCCGAAACCATGGAACGCATCACCACGCCCGCTCTCGCGGAGAAGTTCATCGCCGAGCAGACAGCGGATATCCGCGCGCAGGTTGGCGATAAAAAGGTCCTGCTCGCGCTCTCCGGCGGGGTGGATTCATCCGTCGTCGCGGCGCTGCTCATAAAGGCCATCGGCCGACAGCTCGTCTGCGTGCACGTCAACCACGGCCTTTTGAGGAAGGGCGAGCCCGAGCAGGTCATCCGCGTTTTCAAGGACGAGATGGACGCGAACCTCATATACGTCGACGCTTCGGACCGCTTCCTCGATAAGCTCGCGGGAGTTTCCGACCCCGAGACCAAGCGCAAGATAATCGGCGGCGAATTCATAGAGGTCTTCGCCGAGGAGGCGAGGAAGCTCGAGGGGATAACCTTCCTTGCGCAGGGAACGATCTGGCCCGATATCCTCGAGAGCGAGCACGGCATAAAGGCGCACCACAACGCCGGCGGCCTGCCCGAGGATCTTAATTTCGACCTCGTCGAGCCCGTCCGCATACTCTTCAAGGACGAGGTGCGCGTCGTCGGCAAGGCGCTGGGCCTGCCCGATAACATGGTATTCCGTCAGCCCTTCCCCGGGCCCGGCCTCGGAGTCAGGTGCCTCGGCGCCATCACCCGCGACAGGCTCGAGGCCGTGCGCGAGTCCGACGCGATCCTGCGCGAGGAGTTCGCAAACGCCGGCCTTGCGGGCAAGGTGTGGCAGTATTTCACGATAGTCCCCGACTTTAAGTCCGTCGGTATAAAGGACGGCCGCCGCTGCGACGAGTGGCCCGTGATACTCCGCGCCGTCAACACCCGCGACGCCATGACCGCTACGGTCGAGAACGTGCCGTTTGACCTCCTTCAGAGGATAACCGACCGCATCACGCACGAGGTCGCCGGCGTCAACCGCGTGCTCTACGACCTCACTCCCAAGCCCACCGGGACGATAGAATGGGAGTAATGCACTTTTTGGCTCAAAATGTGCTGAGTTATCGTAAATCGCTTTATGCAGCAGGCGTTCTTCGGAATGCCTGCTGTTCTTTTGTTATCAGCGGTGATAACAAAATGATAACGGTTTGGCGGTGGGGAGCAATCTCCGCCGCCTCTTTTCATATCCAGTCAAAAATATATTTCAGATAGCAGTTGATTTTTCACGGTTTCGTGATATAATATAAGTGACCGCAAATAGGAGGTTTCATCTATGCCGGTATTGTCCAGATTCTACGGGATCATCATTCGTATGTATTTCCAGCAGGCGGAGCAACCCGCCGCACATCCATGCGCTTTACGGCGAAGATATGGCCGCCATTGACATTCAGACGGGCGAAGTGCTGGAGGGCCATCTGCCGCCTAAAGCTCTTGCCATGGTGCGGGAATGGGCGGCAATCCACAAGACCGATCTTCTGCATATGTGGGAGACGCAGGAGTTCAAGTCCCTTTCTCCCCTTGAGTAAGGAGTTGATACTATGTTCCATAAAGTGAAAGCGGTCAACGCTCTGCCGGACTATTGCCTGAGCGTACAGTTTGCGGAGGGCGTAACCAAAATCTATGATGTAAAGCCACTGTTTGCGAAATGGGCGCCGTTCAAGTCGCTGGAAAATGCACCGGAGCTGTTTTCCGGTGTGGAGGTCGACACGGGCGGCTATGGGATCATCTGGAATGATGATCTTGACCTTAGCTGCGATGAGCTGTTTGAAAACGGCAAGACGGTCAAGACGCCCTTTGACGGACTCATGGCCTTTACCGACGCTACCCAGCTTTGGGGGCTGAACGAAAGCACGCTGCGCAAAGCGATTGCCTACGGCAAACTGGTCAACGGCGTGGACGCCTGCAAATACGGCAAGCAATGGGTCATCTCTACTGAGGCTATGAAGCGGGAGTACGGGCAGCCGAAAGCGAGAGGATGATAATGAGCAGGCCAGAGAATGATGAACTGACGGTATTATAGAATGGAACTGCGCGGAGCAAAAGAATTGGATGTAAATTATGTAGTGGGATTATTCTCTAAAAGAATCCCAAAGAACATTGAGATTAAAAACACCAGTCATGGAGACGATGACTTCAGAGAAGCCTTATTCGTGGATTTTGGAAATGAAAAGATTGTGATCAAGCTTTCCTCAAATGGTTTTACTGACGAAAAACATCTTATCCTTTGGGAAAGAATTGCAAAGGAGTATCGGAGCCTTGGTTATTACTGCCCACAGTATATTCGCGCTTTGGATGGAACATTTCCGACCGTTTTGTATAAAGGTCGAAATTGTATAGCTTGGGGCGAGGAGTTTTCAAAATACAGATCTGCGGAAGAAGTGATTAATGACAAGTTTTCAGATACCAAGCTTGTCAAAGACGGATGGTATATGTTTTTGGAAGACGCTATGATCATGGACGCTAAAGTGGCAGCATGTCATTTTAATTATACGGATCTGCCGTCTGCTTATTGCATGTTTGATGTGTTTGATCCTGGTGACAAATGCGATGAAACGACAGAAGATGCAGAGAAGTGGCATACAATAGCAAAAACACTGCCGGAGAGCTTTTCTGTACAGGTTGATAGAATATGGAACAACTGGCTTGAGGCGAGAAAAGAACTTGAAAAGATATATCACAAGTTACCGACATCGGTGTTCCAGGCTGATATAAACGATACAAATGTTTTGCTGGATGAAGACGGTAATTTCAAGGGAGTTTATGATTTCAATATAGGCGGAAGAGAAGTTTATATCAACTATATAGTTCGCCAGGCTCCTTATGTTTCTACTGCCGAAACCTACGAAAGATTGGAAGAAGATGATACTTTTCTTAAGCGCGTGCTTCACGCTTTGGATATCGCAAAGAAGGTTTATTCATTCTCGGATCTGGAAAAGAAAGCCGCACCTCTGCTTTATAAATGTATCCGTCCTTTGTGGTGGCACGCTTCCATCGAGCTAAAAGAAGCCGGCACTGATGATACTAAGATTCATAAACACTTAGATGCGATCGAGTATGAGCAGACAAGAGATATTGATTTTTTAAGCCACATGTAGATATTCATCTCACTGTCCCATTCCTGACCTGTCCTTGGGGATTGCCCATTCTTTCGTTGGAATGAAATAGCGGGTACAAACAGATTTAATTAACCTTCTGCTCCGAGGCATCTTGAAACTGCTCGCTTTTCTGTTATAATATCATTGCTATTATCCGCAGCAGTTCCCCGCCTCTGTTATCAACGCTGATAACAAAATGATAACAGGAGGGGTGATAGGTTGGATAATATGGATATATCAAATAATCAAAGGGACTACGAACAGGATGAACAACATTTCCTAAATGGAATAAATTAAGTCCTGTTGAGTGGGAATGATGACACGGTGCGACCAAATGGAAAGGGGCTGTTGCAAATGCAAGAAGATTGCAGGCAACAGCCTCTTTCTTTACGCCCTTTCCGAGTTTGTCTTTGAAAACGATCTTGAACCGTTCGGAAAGCAGCGGTTTTTATCGGGTCGGAATTGTTTTTGGGTACGCTTAATAAGGGCTTGTGTTTGAAAAGCGGTTTTTTACGCTGCTTTCAGCTCGAAGAGCGCTTTCCCGAACCGTCCGTTTGCGATCCTTGAGCACAGCTTTTGTATGTTAAAAGCCACAGCGAGGATAAAGAGCCTCGTTTCGTTATTCCTTTTACCCCGGGTCAGGAAGCGCCGGAAGCCGTAATCCTGTTTTAAGACCCCGAAAACTCCCTCCACCTGTATCGATCGGTTCATGCGGAGGAGTATTCCTTTGGGAGTCGAGATCCGCTCCTCGGCTTCTTTCTTTTGGCGGCGCATTGTTTTGGAGAGCGCTATCTTCCGGTTCTCGTACTGTCCCTTGAAGCACTGCTCCCTGTAAGGACAACCGGCGCAGCTCTCACAGACGTAATAACTCTTTTTGACCGGATAGCCGTTATCGGTCTTTACTTTCCTGTCGTATGAGTGGATCAAATGCTTCCCGTTCGGACAAGTAAAGTGATCGTCCTCTTCGTCATACGGCATATTATCCTTGAGAGCCTCTCGTTCGGCTCTATCCCGAGAAGGTGATCCACTAGATAGATGTTTCCGGCGTCCTTAGCATACGCAGAACTGGTGCTAAATGGCGATCCCGAAACTTATCTAAAACCGTGACGAGTACAAACCTTTGGATAGCTGGCCAACACGCCGCCCGTGGGAGAAATCCAGCGGGCGGTATTTGCTTTGGAGAATGATACGCAAAAGGAGGCCCGCAGGTTATTTCCCTGCGGGCCGACCTTCTCCACCCCTAGATTTATTCAGCGGTGGCTGATGCTGTGCTATTTTTTGCCGTTCATGCTCACGACGAGTATTGGACGTAGAGCGTCCATCGGCAACTTTGTATTCGATGGAACCAGCCCCCGCCTGACCAGTAGAGAGCTTACCGCTGCGGATGTGCTCTCCAGTGCGACGAGCTAAGTTGTTGGTTTCCCCTATGTAGGCAATCGAACCACCAGCATCACGGATGCGATATTCGCCGGGTTTAGCTGGGGGCTTTTGGCCTACTCCAGTGGTGGGATTGTACTTATTGGGGCGTCCGGGTTTGTATGCAGACATGGCAGTACCTCCTTGTTGTTAAGCCTTTTTTATTGGTCGTTGTTCCCTCGTGGGGAAAGCCTTTTGCGTGGGATTGGCAATAAGCTATATGTTCAACTCCTCTCTTGATACCGATTTGGGGGCTTGGGCCGCCCGTTTGGACAATGGGGAGACTGGGATTGCTGTGGACGTCCACAATGTTTACAAATAAGCCCCATATCTCCAACAGACGGGTTAAAGGTATATGTGCGATGGCAACGAGGACATCTCTTAGTCATCATTCTAATGCTCACACAAAAGCCTCCTTTTCAATGGTTTGGAGCATAAATTATGCGAATGCGCTTTCGCTACATTCTGCATCTTCCGCAAGACCGATCACCAGCCCTGCTCTGGCACCAGCAACAGTTCCTACAGCTGTTCCTGTGGCAACAGATGCACCTGTAAGAGTAGCAATTGCGCCCCCGAGTGTGGCACCGAGACCGGATGCTGTGAGGATAGTGGATAGAACAAACATGAAAATACCTCCTTGATATGGGTGAAAAACGCCCTTGTTTTTGGTATTGGCTTTGGAGTTATGCTGAGGCGTAAGCTTGACTGGCAAAGTCCTCAGCGAGCAACCATCCAATTGCTTCTGTAATGGAGGCGGCTGTAGCGGCATTGATGATGTTGCCAGCGATAGGAATCCAACCCAAAAGAAGCTGGGAGGCAGTGCGCCCAACAGTCGCAGCAGCCACTGATGCTAACGCAGCTCTTGCGGCACTGTCTGTCAGTTCAATGCCGAATACTCTACCGAGTGAAACAGTCATGACCAGTTGAATGGGAGTGATAACAGCATTGTCGCTGCATGGAATCTGCGCCAATCCTGCTCCTACTGCGCCTGCGGATGCGCTGGCTGAATGGATGATTGCATGGCATTTCGCTTTTTGCTGGTTGTTCATACGGCTCATAAGAACCTCCCTTTCCGACACTGTGGCCTGTCTGAAGTTACTTCCTGTTGACAATTAGAATTATAGCTCTTATCAATACAACCCGAAACGGCCAACCGGGAAATTTTTTTGTTCCGGATTATCTTGATTATGCCGTTTTTTTGCTGAAGTTGGTTCCGCTACTGTTGACTTTTGGAAAAATGTATGGTAAAATATCAACGAGGTGATAAAATGGCATTTGATGTAAGAGATGAAGACAAAGGCAATAATAACAAGCAGCACCTCAATCTTAGCACATTGGCATATGAAGTTGTTTTAAGCGATATGTTCACTTTTGGGGAGGAGAAGCTTTCTGGATTTATTAACACGGTCTTTGAATATTACTACCCGATAGCAGAAGCTTCGATTTCCCGAACACTAAATCATCTCAACGGAGAGCTTTCCAAGTATATATCAGATATTTCAGGAGACGAGAAAACAAAAAAGCGGGTATTAGAAAAACTTGTTTCACAAAAAAAAGACAGCCTTGTTAAGAAGGCTGAGTCATACGAGAGGGGAAAGTCTTTTAAGTTTTGGCTCAACAAGAGTAATCTTAACTATCTATCTGAACCAAGCTCTGAATGTAGTGAAGACAAGTACTACTCAAGACGAGGAAAGTACATCAAAAGTGTTCTTGAAGAATACGCACGATTACCCTACGTCGAGCGAGAGAAAATATATTTCAGCCCGTTTATGACAGAAATACAGAATGCAATCCATGAGGAAAGACAACTGAGGATTATGACGGATAAAGATGTGATTTATAGTGTATATCCGTATGAGATCCTCAGTGACCCGCTTTCTACCGCCAATTATCTTGTGGGCTATTGCACACGATATGATTATCCGGAAGACGAAAAGCGACCATGTTCATTCAAGATTTCAGCGCTAAAATCCGTTAGGCTGGAAAAAAGTAAAAGTGCATTCCTTAAGAACTCCATGTGGAAACAATTATCTCATACAATTTCATCACACGGAGTTCAGTTTCTGGTGGGAAACGAAGCAGAAATCCATGTTAAACTGACAAAAGCTGGAATGTATAAATACCGTAGACATACACATTTGCGGCCACCGCTTGTAAGAACGGAAGATGATGTATATGTCTTTCAATGCACGACAGCACAAGCGGAATTCTACTTCTTTAAGTTTGGCAAGGACGCGGAGATTTTACTTCCGACAAATTTGAGAGAGCGATTTAAGTCAATGTATGAAGCCGCTGCAAACACATATATCAGCTGAGGGGGATGTCATAATGAATAATCAAGAGAAAGTTGATTTGTCAAAGAAAATCTTACAGGTTATCCAAAGCTTGCAAAGTGACTTGGATCCGTGGGTGGATTTTGCACGCATTGGTGCCCCGTTGTCTGCTGCTGGTGTGCAGTATAAACAGTATGGATTTCCGAAACTCAGACCGTTTTTAATTGAATTCCAGGATTTGCTTGAATTCAAAGATGTGCAGCCGGCCGAAGGAAAGCCGCCGGTCTTCTATGTCAGATTGAAAACTGCCGTGGCACAGGATACTATAATAGTGGAAGGAATGGATGAAAAACGCAGAAGCGGTATAACAAACAACTCAGCAAAACCGCCTTATCGAGATGGGAAATCTGCACTAATGGCGCTTGGCTTTGTAAATGATATTCAGGGAGCTGTTGATTTCTTTGTCCGCAAGACTGGTGTCGATCTTAGCCAAGAAGAATTGGAATGCAAGATAAAGATGGCATATGATAATGGAAATATCTTGTATTATGAGTACGATGCAGATGGGAATCCTATTGAGTGCAATATATATTCACTGAAAACAGCTGTTTTTGCCATAAATACGGGTGTAAAAGACAGATATCAGAACGATGTTTTTGCGCAGTATAGCAAGGGGCCTCGTGGGTGGACAGGTGTTTTCTTTAATACCGAAGAGCAAATTTTTAACCAAATGAATACATATAAAATCGGGAAGCTTACATTTAAAAACTACGCTTTAGCTAATGATTTTATAAAAAGCTTGCACTCTGAACTTCTACCCGGGGAGACATGGAAATACGCAGAACCAGCACAAACGGGAATGCGAAAAAAGACAGAGTACGAAATTCTTGAATCATATTTGCGCACGGTGCTTACTGCGCTGATTCAAGAACACGATAAGCCAGGGTCTTTGAATTATGGGAAAATAAAGTTCTCAAAGGATAACAATTATGCACTTTTCAACACGGGACTTCTATCTAAATATGCAACAGATATCATTGTTATTGGTGAGGTGTATCCGAAGAACAGAACAACGAATTCTCGTATTACGCTTTCGAATCCCATTGTATTAAAGCGTGGAAAGACTGAATTGAGCGATAAAGGATTCGAAGCGTCGGACGCAGATGTGGATATGGTCAGTTTTTTTGATCAGGTTTCTCAAATTGTGTACGATGCAACAGCAGAGGTTGATACTGATGACATTGAAAAGTTGCGACACTGCATCGATGAAGGTATAATGCGAAACCGCTTTCCGAAGAAATGCAAAGAGCAATATGAAAACGGCGAGCTTGAGGATCTGACGGATACATTCATTAAAGCCATCCGAAGATCTGAACGAATCGCCCGTAGAAATTACAAATATGTTGTCCCTCAATATCGTACTGCAGCGACTGGAAATAAGATACAGTTTTTGATGCCGATTTATATGTTGTCGAAGTATGACGAGTTACCCGATTTTGCGCTTGTTTTAAGTGAAAGTGTGATTGCTGGGCAAAAATTTTATAAACCCGAAACTGTGTTGGAATTGGCTTGGGCCTATAATAATGCTCGGGTAATCTGCAAGCCTGATGACATGTGGCTTAACCCCGCAAGAATTGAAGATGTTGAAGATCTTACAATCGATGAATAAAGTTTGTTCTGTCAATAACCACCTGCAACAATTACCCAGGACGCCCCCGGAAGTTTATCACCGCTGATAAGATTTTGATAAGCATCCATCGTACAACTAAGAAAATATGGGCAATCAAAATAATCAAAAAAATAGGAGCAAATAATATCTAAGCAGAATTGTTTAAGATGTAAATTCCTACAACGAATGGGAGTGAGCCGTTCGGCGGAAGGGAGCGCCGCAAAGCCGGCCGGGGCCTTCCGATCGGACGAATATGACGTTCGCGCAAAGAGAAAGGAAAGGACATGAAACACGCAAACATCGTTTCTGCGCCTGATGAGGCGCTCCCCGGGAAATTTGTCGAAGCGGAGCCTGTCGACGGGCACAGGATATTCCTGACCGAAAGCGAATACACGGCGGAGGAGCTGAACGTCTTTAACGAAGAAAAAAACAAATGGATCGTCAGGCGCTCCGGGACCATGTATTTCCTTGCGGACTCCGACAGCGGCGAAGACGCCCGGGGCTGCTATTGCGGGTACTTCGATTTGGTTCCCGAAAACGCGGTGTTCGAGAAGGGAAAGCTGAGAGGTTTTTATCTTAGCTCGGGGGATTTTACGTACTCGGGCCTGAGCAGATCGAGTTTCGGCGTTGACAACTGGGGTTACCCCGGAAGCGATCTTTTTGCGTCCGTCTCACCGGGCGGCAAAGTCCACGTGTTCCTGTTCTCGGAGCCTGGGACGCATGAGTGGAAGGATTGGGATCTTCTATCCAGAGACCCCGAAAGAAAATACACCTCGTATATTGATTTTTAACGCGCCCGACCGGCCGGCTGAAGCGGATACATCAAACGATCAAAGCAAATGCGAACAGGACGAACGGCATTCCCCGGAAGGGATCGGTCAGGTCCTGTTGACGGGAGCGATCCTCCCGCGGAAAGGAAAAAACGTGAACGAAGAAAAGATCAGGATCCAGGACGACCTTTACGAGGCGGTCAACGGCGAGTGGCTCAAGACCGCCGTGATCCCCGACGACAGGCCCACGGCCGGCGGCTTCGCCGAGCTGGACGCCGACGTCGAGAAGCTGATGATGGCGGATCTTGCCGCCCTTGCCGAGGGGAAGAAGACCTCGGACATTCCCGAAATCAAATACGCCGTCTCCCTCTATAAAAAAGTGCTGGACGCCGAACGCCGCAACCGTGAGGGGACAGCCCCCGCCATGCCCCTTCTGGAGAGGATCCGCGGCATGAAGAGCGTTGACGATCTCAACGCGCTCGCGGCGGAGCTCCTCATGGACGAGGTCGATCTGCCCGTCCGCCTGTCCGTCGAGGCGGATATGCAGGACGCGGAGAAGAACGCCTTCATCGTCGTCGGGCCGGAGATCATCCTCCCCGACACCACCTATTACGCCGAGGATAACGAGTCCGGCAAGCAGCTCCTCTCGCTCTATTCCGATATGGCGGAAAAGGTACTCGCCTTCGCCCCGCTTTCCGAGGAGGAGCGCAAACAGTACCTCGCGGACACGCTCGCCTACGACGCGCTCATCGCGAAGAAGGTCAAGAGCCAGGTAGAGTGGTCGGAATACTATAAGTGCCACAATCCGATGCCCGCGGACGAGGTGGCGGAGCTCCTTGCGCCCTTTGACATAAAGGGGCTCCTTAACTCCCTCTACGGCGGAAAGGCCCCCGATACGCTCATAGTCTACGAGCCCAGGGCCGTCGGCGAGATGAACACCTATTTTAACGAGGAGAACTTCCCCCTCTACGTCCACTGGGCTTACGTCAGGGCGCTTTTGAGGGCGACTCCCTGCCTCTCCGAGGAGCTTGCCTCTCTTGGCAGGTCGTATTCCCGCGCGCTGAGGGGCGTAGCCGCGGATCCCTCGCTTGAAAAGCAGGCGTATCAGGCCGTCTCCGAGATGTACTCGGAGCCGCTCGGAGTCTACTACGGCAGGACGTATTTCGGCGAGGAGGCGAAGAAGGACGTCGTCGACCTCGTAAAAAAGATAATCGAGACCTACAAGCTGAGGATGCGCAAGAACGGCTTCCTCGCGGAGGCGACCAAGGAGCAGGCGATAAAGAAGCTCTCCACGATCGAGATCAAGATGGGCTATCCCGACGAGATAAAGCCCCTCTGGTCGCGCCTTACGTTCGACGAGGACGACTCGCTCTTTGCCGCCATGAATAAGCTCATGCGCGTGCGCTTCAAGGACGTGTTCGACAGGCTGTTAAAGCCCGTCGACCGTACCGAATGGCTCATGCCCGGGCACATGGTGAACGCCTGCTACAACCCCAGCGCGAACGACATCACGTTCCCCGCGGCGATACTGCAGAAGCCCTTCTATTCGCTCTCACAGAAGCCCGAGGAGAACCTCGGCGGCATAGGCGCCGTCATCGGGCATGAGATCAGCCACGCCTTTGACAACAACGGCGCGAACTTCGACGAGCACGGCAATCTCAAGAACTGGTGGACGGAGGAGGATTTCAGCGCCTTCAAGGCCCTGACGCAGCAGATGATAGAGCAGTTCGACGGAATAGAGTACCACGGCGGAAAGGTGAACGGCGAGCTCGTCGTTTCCGAGAACATCGCCGACAACGGCGGCATGGGCGTGACGCTCGAGATAATGCACACGCTGGATGAGCCCGACTACAAGGCCTATTTCATGAACTGGGCGCGCGTCTGGTGCCGTAAGGCGAAGGAGGAGTACATACAGCTCCTGCTCGTCAGCGACGTTCATTCCCCCACGAAGCTCCGCGCGAACATGAATCCCCGCAACTTCTCCGAATGGTACGAGGCCTTCGGCGTGACGGAGAACGACGGCATGTACATCGCGCCGGATAAGCGCATCAGCATATGGTGATAGGGAGCAAAGATACGGAGGAGACCGGCGTGAACAGGAAACTCGGTTGGGCGGCGGCAGTCATTGCCGTTATCGCCCTCTGTCCGGCGGCGGATAAGCTCATCGAGGCGTTCCGGCAGAGCTCGGTGCTCATCCAGACTAACGTGACGACGACGGAATTCTACAACGGCAAGTGAATTTAAAAAGCAGGAGCCCCCGCGTTTTTTCGCAGGGGCTCTTTTTTTCATGTGTTATCGGGTTTTGTTCTCCTCGTACAGCTTCTTCAAAAGCTCGTAACGCCTGAGCTTATCGGGATCCTCCGTGAAATGCCGCTCGCGGGTCTGCGGGAAGCAGTCGGTGTAATCGAGAGTCCTTCCGCCGAACTGCTCGCTCGTCAGGTCGAAAACGACTCCGTCCACGCGGTTGAAGCAGTGCACGCCCACGTCGCGCAGGGGAACGCCGAGCACCTCGCCGCCGAGCTCGTCCTGCACGAGAAAGCTCGTGATCGAGCATTGCCCGAGGGTCGCGTTCTCCTTCGACCAGTCCCCGCGCATGCGGGCGGCGCAGGTCTCCGCGCACCAGCAGTTTTTAAGCTCCTCATACATTTTGCGCGCCTTTTCGGGCGCGGCGGATCTGCCGTAAAAGCTCATTATGATCTCCTTTCCCGTTGCCCGGTATCCGGCGGCTTTAACGCGCGGCTACCAGATGAAGTTCGATTTAAGCTGCTCGCCGTTGTCGATGAGCAGGTCCTCCCCCGTCATGGAGCGGTTGACCGCAGTAAGGTAATACGCGAGGTCGGCTATCTCCTCCGGCTGAGCCCATTTGTGAAGCAGCGTCTCCGCGAGGACCTTTTCATAGAGCTCCGGGCTCTCCAATATGTGGCGGTTCATTTCCGTCACGACCCCGCCGGGCGAGATGCTGTTGCAGGTCGCCCCGCGCGGAGCGAGCTTTAAGGCGAGGTTCTTCATATACCCGACGAGCCCCGCCTTGGAGGCGACGTAGTACGGGAACTCCGCCCCGTTCCTCGCAGAGGCGGAGGCGATAAAGAGCACGGACGAGAGCTTGGCGCTCCCGATAAAATGCTCCGCAAAGCGTATTGCGCCCATGAGGTTGACGGAGATCGCTTCGGCCTCGTCGATGGTGCCGGCGCAGGAAACGACTATTTCGGGCTCCGGTATTTCGGGGAATTCGCCCGAGCGCACGTCGTGGATGAAGTGCCTGTATCGTGGGTGCTGAAATGAGGCGGGCGCGATATCGAAGCCGAACACGCCGTGCCCCTCCTTGAGGAATCTTTCCGCAATCGCCCGGCCGATGCCGCCGGAAGCCCCGCTTATGACCGCGTTCACGAGGCTATACCCTCGCGCCGCTCGATTATGCGCTTCGAGATCCTGTACCCCACGGGGGAGAAGAACACCTCGAAGAGCAGCTCCATGACGGCGCCCGTCACCGCGCAGGTGAAGCACTGCAGGAAGCTCCATCCGAAGAAGAGCTTGCTGACGAGAAGGGCGAAAATGAGGTTGTCCGCGAACTGGGCGATGAACGTCGATACGTAGCTGCGGAGCGCGAAAACGCCGAAGCCGCCTTCCTTTTTAACAAGCCTGCCTATGCCGTAATTGAGGAAATTGTTGATGACGGCGGAGGCTATGAACGCGACCGAGCTGCCGAGTATTATGAACCACGTCCCGCCGAAGGTGTTGTCAAGGGCGGTGTTGATGATCCCCTCGGAGCCCTCGACGAAGCTCTCGCCCCAGACGCCGGGAACGTCGCTCGCCACGAAGAACACGAGCGCCATCATCAGGTTGAGCCCGAGCGCCGCGAACGAGAGGAGCGAAGCGGCCCTCGGCCCGTAGCAGTGGGTTATGACGTCCATCGAGAGGAACGTCAGCCAGGAGAATAAAATACCGCAGTCGAGCGCAAGCCAGTCGAGCCCGGTATTGATGCTCTTGTTCGCGAGGAGGTTCATCCCCACGACGGAGAGTACCAGCAGCGTTACGAGTATGGGCGGGACGGTGCGCAGCATGCTGCGGAATTCGGAAACGGCTTTTTTCATTATTCTGTTGCTCCTTGTTTTTTTACGGTGGTTGCCAAGAGACACCGTTATTTGCCTTTCGGCATGGGGATTATAGCACAAGGCGGGAACAAAATCAACTGAAAAAAGAGCCGGCAGGGGGACGGTTTGTGCGAACAAGCCGTCCCCGTCGGCTTTTATTTCACAAGTCCAGATCCCGGCTCAGGGGCTCGGGGATGCCTCGCGGCCCGCGGACTGCGTAGATGCCGTAAACGTCGTTCAGCACCTTGAACGTGAACCGGTCGGGCGGGTAGCGTTTTTTCAGCCTGACGCGCATGGCGGCGCCTATCCTCAGCCCGTCGCCCCTGTAATCGAAGGGGATATCCGTCTCGACGACCTCGGTCTTATAGAGTATCGCGGAGACGGGCGCGCCGGCGTAGATGAACACGGTATCGCCCTTCTTTATGCCGCGGCCCTGCTTCCAGAGTATCGTATCGGTACCGTCAAACGCGCTGACTATATCGTAATACCCGGGGTTGGAGGGGACGACCCACTCCTTCGGCCCGCGCATGCGCTGCTTTTCCTTATTGGAGGCGGTCGCAAAGAAGCTCATCTCGATGAGCGATTCGATCTCCCCCACGGGGACGGAGCCGTCCAGCAGGACGCTGAGCCAGTTCCCCTTCGACATGTGGTAGCCCCTGAAATACCCCTCCTTCTTTATGAGCAGGTCGATAAGGAGCGGATCGGGTATCTTGAGGTTGATGACGTCGGCGGCTCCCTCCCCCGGGGCGCCGAGCTTTTCACGCGGGACGTCGGCTATGAGCGCGAACCATTTTTGATTGTCCGCATGGCGGAATACGGCGTAGTCGGGATACCTCAGCCAGGGGTACTCCGCGTCCGCGCCGTATTTCTTTTTGATGGCCTCCCCTATCTCTCCCCTCAGGGAGAAGGGGGCGTTTTTCGGTCTTTCGGGCATATCAGCCGAGGAGCGCCTTCCCGCTGCCCCACGCTTCGCCGACCTTTTCGCCGACGACGTGATACGCGTTGTTGAAGGGATCGAATGTGATGGGGCGGATCTTCGCGATATCCGGCCTGCCGTCGGTGAGGGCGTTCTCGTCGACGCTGACGTTCACTATCTCGCCCTTCAGAATGCATGTCCCGGTATCGTACTCCTTCACGCGGCACTCGATGCAGACCGCGAGCTCGTTTATGATCGGCGCGTTGACGAGTTCGCTCCTCGTCGCGGTGAAGCCCGCCCTTTCGAACTTATCCTCCGTCTTGCAGCCGGAGGCGATGCCGACGTAGTCGCACCCGGCGACGTGCTCCGCATCCGCCATCGAGACGGTGAAAGCGCCGGTCTTGGCGAAGTTTTTACAGGTCTTGTGCCCCGGCGAGAGGCAGATCGAGAGCTCGTTCGCCTCGCTGACGCCGCCCCACGCGGCGTTCATCGCGTTGGGGACGCCGTTCTCGTCATAGGTGGCGATTATCCACACGGGCTGGGGGTAACTGAGGGGCTTTGCGCCGAAATTCTTTCTGGGCATTTATTCATTCCTCCTTGGGTTTATTGTGCGCTCTGTCGTAAAACACCTGTATTTCGGGCGGGAGCGAATCGGGCAGGAGGGCCTCTATGCCCTCCTCCGTCCCCTCGCGCTCGGCGGTCTCGTAATACCAGCACTTGAATTTGAGCATGGCAAGGACGCGCTCCATCTCCGCCATCTCCGCCTCGAGAGCGGCGCGCCTCCCCTCGAAGAGGGCGCGGCGCCGGGAGTAGGAAACGGGCCCCTCCCCGACCATATCCATGAACTGCCGTATCTCCTTTATGGAGAGGCCCGAGGCCTTGAGGCACTCTATAACGCGGAGGGCCTCCAGCTCCCTCTCCGAAAAACGCCGTATGCCGGAGCTCCTCTCCATATCGGGGAAGAGCCCTTCCTTATCATAATAGCGGAGGGTGGATACGGGTATGCCGAACA
This sequence comes from Clostridia bacterium, assembly GCA_017509785.1. Classification (GTDB taxonomy): domain Bacteria; phylum Bacillota; class Clostridia; order Christensenellales; family CAG-138; genus UBA3857. The sequence continues at coordinate 9,177 of JAFWOT010000007.1, read as the reverse complement.
TCTCCGAAACTCTGCCGATGGAATACACGGGGCCTCCTTCAAAAAAAGCTTGACTTAAAGTCAGGTTTAGGTGTTATGCTTGTATTGTAACACATTTCCCACGGGATCTCAATACAAGGAGGCAAATATGATCAGACCCGCAGAACTCAAGCTCACCAACGAATGGGATAAGACCTTCCCGCGAGACGAGAGGGTGCTTCACAGCAAGGTGACCTTCGTGAACCGCTACGGCATAACGCTGGCGGCGGATATGTACTCCCCGAAGGGGGCCGATGGGCGTCTCCCCGCGATAGCAGTCTGCGGGCCGTTCGGCGCCGTCAAGGAGCAGGTCTCCGGCAGATACGCGCAGGAGATGGCGGCGAGGGGCTTTTTGACGATAGCGTTCGACCCCTCCTTTACGGGGAAATCGGGCGGCGAGCCTCGCTTCATGGCCTCGCCCGACATAAACACCGAGGATCTCCAGGCGGCGGTCGACTTCCTCTCCGCAAGCGATGACGCCGACCCGGAGCGCATCGGCGTGATAGGCGTATGCGGCTGGGGCGGCATGGCGCTCAACGCGGCCGCCATCGACACCCGCATCAAGGCGACGGTCGCCTCCACCATGTACGACATGACCCGCGTCAACGCCAACGGCTATTTTGACGCGGAGGACAGCGAGCAGGCCCGTCACGAAAAGAGGCTCGCCCTCAACGCGCAGAGGACGGCCGATTACAAAAACGGCGAGTACGCCCGCGCGGGCGGAGTGCCCGACCCGGAAGCTCTCCCGGAGGACGCGCCCAAATTCATGAAGGACTACGCCGCGTATTACCGCACTCCCCTCGGCTATCACCCCAGGTCCGTCGGCGGGAACGCGGGCTGGAACACGACGGGCTGCATAAGCTTCCTCAATCAGCCGATACTCCGCTATACCAACGAGATCCGCAGCGCGGTCCTCATCATCCACGGCGAGGATGCTCACTCCTTCTATTTCGGAAAGGACGCCTACGAGAACATGATAAACGGGAACAGATACGCCTTCAACAAGGAGTTCATGCCGATACCCGGCGCCTGCCATACGGATCTCTATTACAGGATGGACGTCATCCCCTTCGATAAGATGGAAAGCTTCTTCCGCGAGAATCTCAAATAAGGAGCCGGTATGAAATACAGAAAGAACAAGCGCACGGGCGATATGATAAGCGAGATAGGCATGGGCAGCGCCTATCTCTTCGAGGCGGGCATGGAAGAGGGTGTGAAGGCCCTCCGCACGGCATATGAGGGCGGCATCAACTATTTCGACCTTGCGGCGGGCGACGGGTCGAGCTTCCCGATCTGGGGGGAGGCGCTCTCCGACGTGAGGAAAGACGTGTTCTATCAGATCCATTTCGGCGCGGATTATTCCGCTGGGACATACGGCTGGTCGCTGGATCCCGAAACGATAGAGCGCTCCGTCGAAAAGCAGCTCCGCGAGCTTCGCACGGACTATATCGACTACGGCTTCATCCATTGCCAGGATGAGCTCTCCGACTGGGAGACCTACAAGCGCAACGGCGTTTTCGGGCGGCTTCTCGAGCTGAAGCGGCAGGGCGTCGTGAGGCGCCTGGGGCTCTCCTCGCACACGCCCGCGGTAATACAGAGGATAATGGACGAGGCCGATATAGACATGCTGATGTTCTCCGTCAACCCCGCTTACGATTACGGGCAGGGCGAATACGCCTCCGGCTCGGTGGACGAGAGGGCGGAGGTATACCGCCGCTGCGAGAGCGCGGGCGTCGGCATTTCGTGCATGAAGCCGTTCTCCGGCGGGCAGCTGCTGGATGCTTCGGCCTCCCCCTTCGGGAGGGCGCTGACCCAATATCAGTGCATAAGCTACTGCCTCGATAAGCCCGGCGTGCTGACCGTCCTGCCGGGAGCCGCAAACACGGAGGACGTAAAAAAGCTCCTCGCCTACCATTCGGCCTCCGACGGGGAGCGCGATTATTCGGTCATCGCCTCGTTCGCCCCGCCCGCGGCGAAGGGCAAATGCGTCTACTGCAACCACTGCAAGCCCTGCCCGATGGGGCTTGATATAGGGCTCATAAACAAATACTACGACCTTGCCCGCGCGGGCGACGCCATGGCCGCCGAGCATTACCGCACGCTCTCCCTTCACGCGGAGGACTGCATCTCCTGCGGGCACTGCGATTCCCGCTGCCCGTTCGGCGTATGCCAGAGCGCCCGCATGGCGGAGATACGCGAATATTTCGGCTGAGCTCAGCCCCGCCTGCGGGGTGCGCCAACGGGGATCTGACGGCGGACGGCGGAGATCTCCTCCGGGTCGGCGTCGATAGTCAGCACGGTCTCCTCCGCCCCGGCGCGGGCGATGACCCTGCCCCAGGGGGAAACGGCGATCGAGTTCCCGTATGAGACGTATTCCCCGGCCTCGTCCCTTGCGGGGGCGCATCCGAAGGTGAATATCTGCTCGTCGACGGCGCGGGCCCGGAAGAGCAGCTCCCAATGGAGGGGCCCCGTCGTCATATTGAAGGCCGCGGGCACGGCGAGAAAATCTATCCCGCGCATGCTCCTTATAAAATCGGGGAAGCGGATATCGAAGCACACGCAGACGCCGAACCTTCCCCACGGCGTATCGAAAACGGTCGTCCCTTCGCCCTTTGAAAGGACGTCGGATTCACAAAAACGCTGTCCGCCCTCCACGTCTATATCGAACATGTGCGCCTTGCGGTGGCGGGCGACCTCCCTCCCCTTCGGATCGAACACGAAACAGGTGTTGAAGATCCTTCCGTCCGCCGCCTCCGGCATGCTGCCGCCGATGAGCCAGGCGCCGGTCTCCTTCGATATTCGTGAGAGAGCGCGCGTTACCGCGGAGCCCGAAGGCTCCGCGTTTTTTATGAACGAATCCGGGGAATACGGGCAGCAGAACATCTCCGGAAGCATTATGACGTCCGGCTTCGGGGCTGAAAGCGCAAGCTCCTCCGCCCGGGCGAGGTTCCTCTCGACGCTCTCCGTGACGCGCATCTGTATAAGACTTATCCTCATCTTTCCTCTCCTTCCGCTCTTTCGTAAACGTAGCTGCGCCCCTGCCGCCGCCTCGTCAGAGCGCCCGCGGCGGTCATCGCGGCGCACATCGCGGAGGCTGTCCTGACGGGGAGCGAGCCCGCCTGCGCCAGCTCCTTCACGGTGAAGGGCTTCAGCTCCCCGCCCTCCCGCAGGGCGTCGGGAAGAAGGCGCAGATGATCCTCCGGCGTGACGAGGACCGTCTCACAGACGAGTTCCGTCGGGAGGAGCTCATACTTGAGATCCGCCCTGCCGCCGCGCCGCTTTTCCGCCCCTGCGCCGCGCACGCGGTATTCCTCCGCGTCGACAAGGGGGATAACCACAACGAGGTTCCTCTCCGAAAGCGCCTCCCTTATGTGGACGAGGCCGAGGTAGGCGTCCTCCGTCCTGCCCCTTTTGGGGGAGCGGCGCGGGCGCGAGAGCTCGCCCGTCTCCGGGTCCATGTAGATTATTCGCCTTTCGCGCACGATGGGGTGAACGAGGGTCACGGACGTCTCCCGAAGGAAGACCGCGAGCTTCCTCTTCATCGCGAAGAGGTTCCTCGTCTGCACCTCGATAACGCCCTCGCCGTTGAGGACGTCGGCAACGAAGCCCATGAATTCCCGCTCGTGGCAGGTCTCGTCGGGCTCGTAATAGTATTTCATTGCGGAATGCAGGGCCTTTTCGCCGAGCATCCCGATGCCGCCGGGCTTCCTCAGAAGCGCTCTCGCGCAGGCGGCGGAGAAACTGACCTCGTTCATCGTTCCATGGCTTCGGGTTTAATTCAGCTTCAGCGGGGTCCCGCAGTAATCGCAGACGGGGCCGCGGAACGTCGCGCCGCAGGCCTCGCACTTATGCCAGCCGGAAACGTCGGCGGGCTCCTGCGCGGGGAGGACGTTTTCCTGCCTGCTGAAGCTCAAAAGGGAGGAGCCGCGGCTCCTCAGCACACCGCGGTCGCCCTCGGCAAGGAGGCCGTATGCGCTCCCTTCGGCGCGGAGCTCACGGCGGGAGCCGTCCCCGAATTCGAAAGTGAGATAATACCTCGTCACGCTGCCGTTGGCGCCGCCCGAGACGTTCGTCCTCTTCGCGACGAGCTCCGCTTCGCGGGTCTCGACCGGGGCGTTCTCATCCTCCGCGAGGCCGGTTGCCTGCTTTACGATCTTAAGCAGCATGATGAGTACGAACGCGAAAAACACAACAACAAAAGCTCCCATGAAGCATCCTCCTTTCTTTTCCGATATTATAAATGACCGCACTGCGGCGGTCAATAAAGGGCGTGTAAAGTTTTGTAAAATCCGTGTGATCAGCGGTAGTTGGTATAGACGACGACTCCGTGCTCCGTCACGTCGCCAATGCGGGCGTCCGTGGGGACCGCGCCGCCGAAAAACGCCTCGGCCGTGAGATCGGGATCGTCGGTCAGCACGCAGAGCTCCGCGTGTGATACGCTCTCGCCCTCAAAATCCGCAGTGAAGCTGAGCAGGTAGGTGAAAGACGTCTCGCCGGAGGAGCGCTTCAGCGTGAAGCTCCCCGTGCCGCCGGTAAGGAGCATCTCCTCCTTCGCGCCGTTTACGGTGCTTATCAGCGTTATCTCGGCCGCGCGGCCCGCGCCGCTCTTGCCGAGGAAGAATTCCCAGTTGAAGGCCGAGCCCTCAAGCCTGCCGTCCGTCACCGTGACGGAATTATCGTAATCGCCCGGCTGCGCGGCATGGGGCGTGTTGGCGGCCTGACCGGCCGGCGTGGGCGAAGGCGAAACGGTCTTCCCGCCGCTGCCGAAGCAGCCGCAGAACATCATCGCCGCGAGGGCGACAGCCGGTATCATCAAACGAGCGAGTTTCATATGAATGCTCCTTCCGTGAATAAAATCAGCATATTACTTCATTGTTCAGCGTATCACAACGAGGACCGAAAGTCAATATCCCTTTGAGCCCCGCGGAAGATTTTTTATTTATTTTCATTATCCCCTCTCCCCGCTATGGACATTCCCCGCCCCGTATGATAAGATATTGCATATTATATTCCCGCTGCCGCGGGAGGAAGGAAAAGACCCAATGAGAAAACTTTTATGCATGCTGCTCGCTGTGCTGATGGTGCTTGCGGCAGCCCCCATGAGCTTCGCCGCGGGCTCGCCCGCTGCGGAGGCGCCCGTCAATCCCGAGGCCCTGCGCACGGATGACAGGCACGTCGAAGCGCCCGATCCCGACGAGATCGTGACAGTCATGGTCAAGCTCAAGGGCTCGCCGGTCGCCGCAGTCACGAAGGACGTCCGCTCGCAGGACGCCGCCAACGTGACGGCTCTCCTCAAGGCCGGGCAGGATAAGGCCGAGAAGCGCATCGCCGAGCTCTTCACCGACGCCGATATGAAGATCAACTTCCGCTATCAGCTCCTGTTCAACGGCTTCTCCATCTCGATGCCGCGCCGCATGATAGAGAAGGTCGCCGCGCTCGACGAGGTCGAAAAGGCCTATATCGCCCCCGCGTGGAACGCCCCCACCGCCATGGTCGGCGAGAACGACAGGCTCTCCTCCTCCGTCGGGTTCATCAACGCCGACGACGCGTGGAACGCGGGCTACACCGGCAAGGGCACGACGATAGCCATCCTGGACACCGGCGCGGTCGTCGCCCACAACGCCTTCTCGACCGCCCCTTCGGGCCAGAAGATGAGCTCGAGCTCCGTTTCCTCGCTGCTTGCCAACAACAACATGCAGTGCGAGCAGCTCTATTCCGGCACGCTCTCCGCCTCCGGCCTCTATTACAGCGGCAAGATCCCCTTCCGCTTCGATTACGCGGGCAAGGACACCGACGTTTCCCATAAGGACGCGGGAAGCGACCACGGCTCCCACGTCGCGGGCATCGCCGCGGGCTATTATTCCGGCTCCAGCTATACGGGCGTCGCAAAGGACGCGCAGCTCGTCATAATGAAGGTGTTCGGCTCCTCCGGCGGAGCGGGCTGGGATACCATCATGGCCGCCCTTGAGGACTGCGTCACGCTGAACGTCGACGCCGTCAACATGAGCCTCGGCTCCGGCGTCGGCTACACCTCCGACGACGCGGAGACCGACGAGGTCCTCGAGCTCATGGCGCAGCACGGGATCAACCTCGCGTGCGCCGCCGGCAACGACGGATCCTCCTCCGGCACTCAGTATTACGGCTCAAGCTACAAGACCTACGCCCTTGCGATGAACCCCGACAACGGCATAATCGGCTCCCCGGCGACCTATACGAATTCGCTCGCCGTCGCCTGCTGCCAGAAGAGCTCCTCCTCCATGGTGTACTTCTCCAGCCACGGCACGACCGCCGACCTCAAAATAAAGCCCGAGGTCACCGCCCCCGGCTACAACATATATTCCGCGAGGGATTCATCCCTTACCGGCTCCACCACGGGCTACGGCACGATGTCCGGCACCTCGATGAGCTGCCCGCATATCGCGGGGTGCATGGCCCTCATGACAAACTACGTCAACACCGCCTTCCCGTCCCTAACCGGCAAGGCCAAGACCGACATGATCAACCGCCTGCTGATGTGCACCGCCAACCCCGTATCGAACGTCTCTCCCCGCACGCAGGGCGCGGGCATAGTCGATATGCAGAAGGCCATCACCACGAAGGCATACGTGACCGTTGACGGCTGCGACCGCCCGAAGCTCGAGATCGGCGACGACCCGCAGAAGACCGGCGTATACACGCTCTCGTTCAACGTGGTCAACTTCGGTTCAAGCGCCCTCTCCTACACGGTCGGCACCACCGTCCTGACGGAGAACACCACCACGGCGACCGTCAACAGCCAGTCCGGCGTGCGCGTGCTCTCCGGCTCCAACAGGAACATCGCCTCCTACGCCACGGTCAGCGGCGACACCTCCGTCACCGTCCCCGCCAACAGCACGAAGAAGGTCACCATCACCGTAACGCTTTCAAGCTCCATCAAGTCCGAGCTCGACAGCCTCTTCCCCCACGGCATTTACATCGACGGCGTCATCACGCTCTCCGGCACGGTGAACCTCGCGGTGCCGTGGCTCTCCTTCTACGGGAACTGGAACGAGGCCTCCGTGTTCGACCGCTACACCTATATCGACGAGATACAGGGCGTCAACAAATACAACATCCACACCTATCAGGCCGAGGTCGGCGCGATCACCTCGGGCTCAAGCTACATGCTCTTCGGGGCAAACCCCTATATCACCTCGAGCGATTGGCTCGCCGACCGCTGCACCCTCTCCCCCAACGGGGATACGTACTACGACAAGATCGACAAGCTCACCTACGACCTCATCAGGAACGCGGGCGAGGGCGGCATAAAGATCTTCAACGAGGATACCGGCGAGGTCTACCTCGACGTCGACCTTTCCTACATGCCGAAGGCGTGGAACTACCCCAACGGCAACTCCTCCGCCGCTTTCTATCACAGCTCCGACAACATCGGCGATCTGTTCACGAGCTGGGCTCCCACCGGCCTCGCCGAGGGGACGCACATAGTGTTCGACCTCTATCATTATCTTGACAATCCCGGCTTCACTCCCGAGCAGAACGAGTGCGCCGAGATCAGGCTCCCGATGACGATAGACAACACCGCCCCCGAGGTGACCGCCTGGAGCATAAACGGAAGCAATTCCTCCGTCACCGTCCATGACGAGCATTACGCCGCCTGGATCGGCGTCTACTCCAACGCCGCCTGCACGACGAAGATCACCGAACAGGCCATCACCCCCTCGGCGCGCGGCGAATACACCACCGTGGAGTTCTCCACGACGGCCTCTACCGTTTACGTCAAGGTCGGCGATTACGGCCACAACACCTCCTCCGTCATCACCCTGACGGGCGAGGGCGGCTCCACCGACCCCATCGACATCACCGGCATGACCCTCTCTCCGGATCCCGCGGAGGTGCTCGTCGGCAGCTCCGTCGCTCTCAGCGTCGTGAAGGTCCCCGCCAACGCGAACAATTATGAGATCGAGTGGACCAGCTCCAACCCCGCGGTCGCCACCGTCGTCGGATCCAGGAACTCCGCTTCCGTCACCGGCGTAAGGGCGGGCACGGCGGTCATCACCGCCACGGCCACGAACATCGAAACGAAGGCCGTCGTTACGGCTTCCGCGACGGTCAACGTCACCGAGTTCGAGGGCTTCATACTTGCGGATCAGCTCGAGGTGGGCGGCCAATACATAATCGCCTCCGGCAATTACGCCGTAGGCAACACCGTCTATTCGAGCAACCATTACCTCACCGCGAAGGGCGTCACCGTCAACAGCGACAACACCGTGACGGTTCCTTCCACCGTGGACGTCAACTCCATACTCTGGGAGATCGAGTCCGGCACGGCTTCCGCGGGCTACACTTTCAGGAACGTAGGCAACTCGAAGTACATGGGCCTCGATTCCTCCGAGTACCTGTATCCCTCCGATACGGCAGTCGCGTGGCTGTATTCCGGAGGCGATCTCAACAACCAGATCGACTCCGAGGGCTATTATTACCTCGCTCTCGGCAGCAGCAGCGCATACTTCACCACGAGCAAGAACACGAACGGTCTCATCAGGTTCTACAAGTACGTGACCGCCTCCGCTCCCGAGCCCGTGTATTACACCGTAACCTTCAAGGATTGGGACGGCGCCGTCCTCTCCACCCAGCAGGTGGAGGAGGGCACGGCGGCGACCGCGCCCGCGGATCCCACCCGCGAGGGCTACACCTTCACGGGATGGGACGTCGCGTTCAACAACGTGACGAGCGATCTCGTGGTAACGGCTCAGTACACCATCAACACCTACACCGTCACATTCAAGGATTGGGACGGCACGGTCCTTTCGACCCAGACCGTTGAGCACGGCTCCGCGGCGACCGCGCCCGCGGATCCCACCCGCGATGGCTATACCTTCGCCGGCTGGGACGTCGCGTTCAACAACGTGACGAGCGATCTCGTGGTCACCGCGACCTACACCGAGAACCAGACTCCCGCGGGTCTCCTCGGCGACGTCAACTGCGACGGCAAGGTCGACATGGGCGATATCTCCGCGCTCTCCGCGTACCTGCTCGGCAAGGGCGAGCTCACCGCTCAGGGTCTTGCCAACGCGGACGCGAGCCTCAACGGCGCGGTCGACTCCTCCGACCTCTCCGCGATATTCGCGCTCATCTGACGCTTTGAACGCAAAACGGCTCCCCGGGCAAACCGGGGGGCCG
>JAFWOT010000001.1 GCA_017509785.1 Clostridia bacterium | reverse complement strand
TCGTTCCGAAATCAATCAGCCGCAAATACGCGGCAAAGCGACGATCAATTCACAAGGAGGATCAAATATGAAGACATTGAGGGAAGTTCCCATCGGCTCGACCGCGACTGTGGTCAAGCTCCACGGCGAAGGCGCCGTAAGGCGCAGGATAATGGACATGGGCATCACCAGGGGCGTAGAGGTTTACGTCCGCAAGGTGGCGCCGCTCGGCGATCCCGTCGAGATCAACGTCCGCGGCTACGAGCTCTCCATCAGGAAGGCCGACGCCGAAATGATCGAAGTCAGGTGACCGCCTGCGGGGGGAGACCCCTTATTATTTGGCAACATAAGTTAGCACAAGCTAATTAGAAAGGAAGCAGTATGAACATTCGCATAGCCCTCGCCGGCAACCCGAACAGCGGCAAGACCACGCTCTTCAACGCGCTGACCGGCTCCAACCAGTTCGTAGGCAACTGGCCGGGCGTCACGGTCGAAAAGAAGGAAGGCAAGCTCAAAAAGTTTGATGGAGTCACTCTGACCGACCTGCCCGGCATCTATTCGCTTTCCCCGTACACCCCCGAGGAGGTCATCGCAAGGAATTACCTCATCGACGAGCGTCCCGACGCGGTCCTCAACATAGTCGACGGAACTAACCTCGAGAGGAACCTTTACCTCACCACCCAGCTCACCGAGCTCGGCATCCCCGTCGTCGTCGCCGTCAACATGATGGACGTCGTAAGGAAGAACGGCGACAAGATCGACGTCAAGGAGCTCTCCCGCAGGATCGGCTGCAACATAGTCGAGATCTCCGCGCTGAAGGGCACCGGCGTTGAAGAGGCGGCGAAGGCCGCGGTCGAGGCCGCAAAGGGCGCAAAGACGATCCCCCTTCACACGTTCTCCGGGCCCGTCGAGCACGCCATCGCCCATATCGAGGAGGCGGTCGTCCACAACATGCCCGAGGAGCAGCAGCGCTGGTACGCCATCAAGGTCTTCGAGCGCGACAGCAAGGTGCTTGAGCGCCTCAATATCCCGGCAGATACCCTCTCCCATATCGAGAAGGACATCGCCGCCGCCGAGCGCGAGCTCGACGATGACGCCGAGTCCATAATCACCAACGAGCGTTACATCTACATCGGGGAGATCTGCAAATCCTGCTACAAGAAGAAGAACACCTCGCGCATGTCGGTCTCCGACAGGATCGACAAGATCGTCACCAACCGCTGGCTGGGCCTGCCGATATTCGCGCTCGTAATGTTCCTCGTCTACTTCATCGCAATGGCGCCCGAAGCCCCCGGCACAAAGCTGACCGACTGGGCCAACGACGGCCTCTTCGGCGACGGCTGGCATCTGCTCGGCATAGGCTCCCGAGCCTATGAGGAGAAGGCCGGCGAGTATGAAGACGCGATGAACGCCGTCTCCGCCTTCTATGAGCTCGATACCGAGGCCGAGGATTTCGATCCCGAAGCCGCCCTTGAGGAGATCAAGGCCGTTGAGGGCTCCGGCACGGCGACCGTCGTCGTCGAGGACGAGGAGACCCTTGAGACGAGCGAAAAGACCGTCTACTTCGACGAGGTGCCCGAGGACGCCGATGAGGACGAGGTCGTCGGAATGAGCTATAAGGACGCCGTCGCCTACCTCGAGGAGAAGGGCTTTGACGAGCCCGATCCCGCCGATGACGGCGTTTGGGTGCCCGGCATCCCCGTTCTTCTCGATAAGCTCCTCCTCGACGCGGAGGGGAATCCCCGCGTTCCCGAGTGGCTTTACAGCCTCATTCAGGACGGTATAGTCGCGGGCGTCGGCGCTGTGCTGGGCTTCGTTCCCCAGATGCTCGTGCTGTTCCTGCTGCTTGCCTTCCTCGAGGCCTGCGGCTACATGGCGCGTATCGCGTTCGTGCTCGACAGGATCTTCAGGCGCTTCGGCCTCTCCGGTAAGTCCTTCATCCCGATGCTCATCGGCACGGGCTGCGGCATACCCGGCGTCATGGCGTCCCGCACCATCGAAAACGAGCGTGACCGCCGCATGACGATAATGACGACCACCTTCATCCCCTGCGGCGCGAAGATCCCGTTCATCGCGATGATCGCGGGCGCTCTCTTCGGCGGCAGCGCGCTGGTCTCCGTATCGGCGTACTTCATCGGCATGGCGGCGATAATAATCTCCGGCATCATGCTGAAGAAGACGAAGATGTTCGCGGGCGAGCCGGCTCCCTTCGTCATGGAGCTCCCCGCTTACCATTGGCCCACCCTTTCGAACGTGCTCCGCTCCATGTGGGAGCGCGGCTGGTCCTTCATTAAGAAGGCGGGCACGATAATCCTGCTCTCCACGATCGTCGTCTGGTTCCTCTCCTTCTTCGGAGTAGTCGACGGTACCTTCCAAATGCTCTGCGAGGATCAGCTCGATCACTCCATTCTCGCCGTTATCGGCAACGCGATCGCGTGGATATTCGCGCCTCTCGGCTGGGGCAACTGGCAGGCGGCGGTCGCCTCCTTCACCGGCCTCGTCGCCAAGGAGAACATCGTCGGCACGATGGGCATCCTCTACGGCAGCGGCGAACTGACCGCATGGCAGGCCATCGCGCAGGCGTTCAACGGAGTCACCGGTTACAGCTTCCTCGTGTTCAACCTGCTCTGCGCCCCCTGCTTCGCGGCTATCGGCGCGATCAAGCGTGAGATGAACTCCGCCAAGTGGACCTGGTTCGCCATCGGTTATCAGTGCATATTCGCCTACGCGGTCGCGCTCATGATCAACCAGTTCGGCGGTCTGTTCACCGGCAGCGTAAACGTGATCGGCCTCATCGCGGCTGTCGCCGTGCTCGGCTTCATGGTCTACATGCTCTTCTTCAAGAAGTACGCGGAGGCCACGACCCTCGAGAAGGAGATCAAAATCAAGTAACAGAAACCTCTTTATTGGAGCACCCTCGGGGGGAGGCGCTGAAGCCGCTCCCCGGGGGGAATTCGTTTGAAAGGAGAATCGTCATGGGCAAGTGGCTGGCTGAAAATTGGGTGACGATAGTCGCCCTTGCGGCGGTGCTCGCCGTCATCGGCGCCGCGCTCGGCGCGGTCGTGCGGGATAAAAAACAGGGCAAGTCCTCCTGCGGGAGCAATTGCGCGCATTGCCCCATGGCGGGCAACTGCCACAAAAAATGATCCCGGGAGATAATTCGGGAGGAATTTTTTAAAATATACCGAATAAAGTATTGACATGGGCGTCAGACTATGTTAAAATAATTAATGCTGTTGAACGGAAAGCCGTTCGGCACGACATCGCGGGGTGGAGCAGCAGGTAGCTCGTCGGGCTCATAATCCGAAGGTCGTTGGTTCGAATCCTTCCCCCGCAACCATTTGGCGGCATAGCTCAGCTGGCTAGAGCATTCGGTTCATACCCGGAGTGTCATCTGTTCGAATCAGATTGCCGCTACCAAACAAAGGGAGATGTGCGCGCACATCTCCCTTTGTTTCGCAGAAGTAAGAAATTCGAACAGTCAGTTTCGCCCTCGGCGAAACTGTAAACGATGCGTCACGCAGGCAGCTGCCGCACTCAGGAAGCTCGCATCGTAGTGTTCAGAATCAGATTGCCGCATATATTTCAGTAAGAAATTCGAACAGTCAGTTTCGCCCCCGGCGAAACTGTAAACGATGCGTCACGCAGGCAGCTGCCGCACGCAGGAAACCCGCATCGTACTGTTCAGAATCAGATTGCCGCTACCACGATAAGGACTATGAGAACAGTCAGTTTCGCCCCCGGCGAAACTGTAAACGATGCGTCACGCAGGCAGCTGCCGCACGCAGGAAACCCGCATCGTACTGTTCAGGAACAGATTGCCGCTACCACGATAAGGACTATGAGAACAGTCAGTTTCGCCCTCGGCGAAACTGCAGACGATGCGTCACGCAGGCAGCCGCCGCACGCAGGAAACCCGCATCGTAGTGTTCAGGATCAGATTGCCGCATATATTTCAGTAAGAAATTCGTACAGTCAGTTTCGCCCCCGGCGAAACTGCAGACGATGCGTCACGCAGGCAGCTGCCGCACTCAGGAGTGACAGGGTCGATACGATCACCGCTGCAACGGCTCTGTGCTGATGTACATGGTGACGGGCACGGGCGAAAACAAGGTCCAGCAGCGTTTCTCTTACGACGCCTCGGGCAACCTTGTTGCGGTAGTCTACAAGGTGGGCTCCGGCACGAGCTACATCTACTACTATCTCCGCAATGCACAGGGCGATATCGTAAAACTCATTGACAGCAGCGGGAACACGGTGGTAGAATATATTCACCAAGCGGGGGGGAGTTCTCCCGCTTGGTGGGTGACAGCTTGGGGCAAGCTCATTGCCACAACGGGCAGCTTGGCAAACACGGTAGGTGCAAATCAGCCCTTTGCCTATTTTCCAAGGAAGGACAAAAAATAGGAGCTAAAAACTGGATATTTAATTTTCTGCAAGATAAAATAATCTATCAATATTGGAAACATTAAATCATCAATAAAAACACAGGGGATGCATTTATGAAATCCTTAAGGTACTGGTTAGGACTTCCGACGGTAACTTTTATAATTTGGATATTATTAATTCTTGTTGAAGTTTCTCGCCTTGTGGTTGGAAACTCGTGGGAAGATTCGTTTGATGCAAGTATTATTCATAGCCATGTAGCAGATGGTGTTATTGTGTTTATTGGAATACCTCTTCTTACTATGGCGACAGCTTTTTATTATCCTGTTGATCGCGATGATTGCCTCCCAATAAGAAAAACCATCCTTGTTTCTTTTGCTGGAATTGTTGTTCTTTTCTTGACGACATTTACGATTCTTGATTTATTCGACAGGTCGATCGCTTCTTTTGATTATATAGAAGAACTGATTTATAACGCAATCGTGTCCGTAATAATTTCTACTATTGAAATGTCGGGTTATTCATTAGGACTTTTTATTGTCCAAAAAGTATCAAAGAAGCATCAAAGAGATAGTTCTCCTGACACACCACAGCTCCGGTGACACACCCTGCGGATCCTAAAGACCAAAGGGCTCTGTGTAGCAGATCGAGCAATTGACCGGAATAAACAGGGGGATGATACTGAGAGCATAGTGTGTCAAGAGAACCGTCCCCCTGACACAATAACGCTATGATTCGATATGGAATTAGTATTTATCAGTGCTGATAAGGAGGATATATCATGAAGTTTAAATCTATAGTAGTGATTCTGCTTAGCCTTATCGTTTTGGCAACGGTAATTATTCTCTTTTCCAACGGCTGCTTTGAGGCCTCGGTTCCCTTCTCATCCGGGAGCCGCGATACTGTAAAAGCTTATGTTGAGGCAAACAAGGAACTTGTTGATAAAGCGGGAAACAGCGGCATGACATACGGCAAACAGAACACCGTTAGCTTGAGGGACAGCGAACTGACGATCCAAGGTAAGGGTAACATAAAGCTTCAAAGATTCGACAGTGGTAACGAACCGGAATCCCCGCGGATCATTTCCAGCACGGATCTTTCAGAGGTGCTGAAGAACTGCCAAAAAGCTTTGGTAAATAATGAGACAGCGGTGTTTCAAATGGGGTCCAAGCGATTTGGATCCACAACATGGGGGTTTTATTATTGCGATGACGACAAGCCTCATGGGTTGCATCTCTGCAGCGATCAAGAGCTTGTAGCTGATGGAGAAGGCTGGTCATTCACCGATTTTGAGCATGTCGGATGCTATATCTATGTCGAGAGGTTAGAACCGCAGGTTTTCTTCTTCTATAAAGTTTATTAATTCTGACAGTGTCAGAGGGAAAACGGTGGTAGAATATACTCACCAAGCGGGGCTGCTCCCGCTTGGTGGGTGACAGCTTGGGGCAAGCTTATTGCCACAACGGGCAGCTTGGCAAACACGGTAGGCGCAAATCAGCCCTTCCGTTACAGGGGTTACGTCTACGACGAGGAGACGGGCTGGTACTACCTCCAGAGCCGCTACTATGATCCCACCACCTGCAGGTTCATCTCCGCGGACGTTCTGCTCTCCACCGGGCAGGGGGTTATCGGACACAATAGCTTTGCGTATTGTGGAAACAATTCAGCGGGAAGAATCGATAGTGAAGGAACGTTCTGGGAAGAAATAGGAGAATTCTTTCAGCAATTAGGTGAAGCATTCCAAAACACGATGAATGCGCTTGCACCTCGACAGCAGTGGTGTACTGAAATGGGCCTCATTATCACGTAATAGGTTTCTCGGACAGGCATTTCATCCCTGGAGTTGATTGTGTCCCAGAACCTTACGCAACACTGTATTTCCCATTGTACTAAAAGGAGGAGAATGCATGTGCAAATATGAGTATAGTGAAGCTGACAAACTGAGGGAATACTTATTCCAACACTATTGTCACGATGCTGAAATCATTTCAATTATGCCCGATATTAATCGGAGATATTTGGAGCTAAAGTTAGAAAACAATTTTTTTCACGAAGGAATAGTGCTATCTTTTTCTGGCGTAGCTATTGCTCTATTCGTAAATTCTACAGATATTGGGATGGGAGAAGACCAATCGATATTATCCATATCGGTAGAAGAAGATATTTCGTATTTGAGCTCTATTAGTAACAATATCCAAGCTAATGATAAGCTCCTCTACATATTAATTGAGATGCTTTCAGGAAGCACATTACATATAGCCTCTAAAGAGGTTAGTGTTGTTGCGGAAAGGAAGAAGTTATGCTCGTGATAAACCTGTTATAAACGCAATACAGGAAAAGGTTCCGTGTTCTGCTGAATAACGTTAGAGTCGAAAGAGGATTAAACGACCAAGAAGCGGACAAGCTCCGCTCCGCGTACTCCACCGGGCGGCGAATATCGTTCTGCGAACGACCCGCCGCTCGACTCCGCCGCGGGCTTGCGTGGGAACGTACACCGGTTACGTGTTCATCGGAATGAGAATTGGTACGGGTAATACTGCAAAGGTCCTCTGCTTCAGCTATGACGCGAGCGGGAATGCTGTATCTGTAGACTATTCCGTCGATAACGGCACGACCTTCACAACCTACTACTATGTCCGCAACGATCAAAATGACGTAGTCAAGCTGATTGACAGCAGCGGGAATACGGTGGTAGAATACCTGCACCAAGCGGGGATTTCCCCGCTTGGTGGGTGACAGCTTGGGGCAAGTTCATTGCCACAAATGCTTTACTACCCATGATGGCAAGCCAAAGGATGGCTATGAATTGATTTGTCTATACTATATAAAATGGTGGAGGAAATGATATGAAAAAAGCAGCAGCATTATTGTTGGCATTGCTTGTGGCTGTAGGCACGGTATCCTGCAGCAGAGCTCCGGGCAGCATGTCTCCCGAATACGAAAAAGCGCACACGGTCTATTATAACGGCGAAGGCACGGTCCTTCCTTGGATGGAGGTGGAGAATCATCGGGCGGTTTTTCAGTTGGATACCCTGTTGGAGATACTCGGGGCGCAATTATCAGGCTCCGATGTTCAGGACAGAAACGTAAACGTCTACATGTTTGAGGGGCAGAAATACTTTCTTGATGGAGAGAATGAGCTGTTCGTTTCAGAAGATCATATGGAGGAACTGGAAGAAAAAGCCAAAGCCGAAGGCAAAAGCCTTCAAGCGTATTCGGAAAGCGAACTCAACCTCCTGGCAAAAAGTACATATCTCGAATCCGACTCTGACTGCAGCATAGTTTGGACTCCGGCAGCTTGGGTAGACGAGATCACGCTCGGAGAAATGTTCGAAAGGATGGGTTTTGAATTTAAGGTCAGCTATAATAGGGAGACTGAAGAAGGACCCTATTACATAAGCTTTTCAAAAATCGGTGAGTAGCAAAGCGCTTTACCCTCCTCGGAACGCGGAAGCTGTCCATGTCCCGGTGCAGGTTGTTCTTCAATGTCTTAATCACACTTCAGCACCTCCCCGAGCTCCGTCCCTTCAAGCGCCAGAGCATAGGTGTTATCGGGCATGGACGGCAGCTCCTCCGGCGTCATCTGCTGCTTTACGTACGCCGCTATGAACTGCTCCGCGGTCATGCCGTGGTATTTGACAAAGCCGAGCCCGGCAAACGGGAAAGCCGCGAGCACGCTGATCCAGCTGACGGTCTCGCTTCCCAAGGACTTCCTGAGTGAGAAATAAACGCCGACAGCGGCAGCGACCGCCGCGGCAGAAAAAAGGAACTGTCTTGCCGACAGTCACATGATGATGGACTCCTGATAGTCCCTGATTTCTTTGTTGATTTTTATTTCCAATTCTACCTCCAATTTGTTGTTGATATTGCGCTCTTTTGCTTGACAATGTAAAGCGTTTAGCATATAATACTGATGAGAACAATGCAAAGGAGTTGATAATATGGCTACCACACCTACTCAGGTCCGCATCGATTCGGACATTAAAGCTCAGGCCACCGAGCTTTTCAGCAGCCTTGGCCTTGATATGTCCGGGGCAGTCAATCTGTTCCTGCATCAGTGCGTCCTTCGCGGAGGACTTCCCTTCGCGGTAGAGATGCCCCAGTATTCTTCCGAGACCCTTGCGGCAATGGCGGAAGCGAGACGCATATCCTCGGATTCTTCGGTCCGCGGTTATACCGACATGGATGAGCTTATGGCGGCGCTTGAAGAATGATGTACGAAGTCAAATTCACCTCGGTTTTCAAGAAAAGCTATAAGCTCATGAAAAAGCGGGGGCTCGATATGTCCGCGCTTGATGATGTGGTCGATACGCTTCGTCAAGGCAAGCCTCTGGATGAAAAGCACCGCGACCATGCGTTGACAGGCAATTTCGCCGGCTTCAGGGAGTGCCATATAAAGCCGGACTGGCTGCTGATCTATCTGATCGAGAACAACATACTTACTCTTACCCTTGTAGATACCGGTTCGCACTCCGATATATTCAAGAAGTAGGCCGACATCCTCAACACCTTCCGAAGCCGGGGGTATAATCAAGGCAAAGGAAGGTGATGAAGTGGATATTCATAGCATAATACGTGGCTTTGAACTATATTATAGGGGTATTTCACATGAAAAAGATAGCGTTGATCCTGTTGCTTTCTTTTGTGACTTGCTTTCTTTTCGGCTGTTTCAACAGCAAATACGAGTTTATTATTCCCGATCGGGATAGAAAAAGCTACACGGTTTCTGAGCTTGAGGCAATCTATATTGCACATGAAGCTGAGTTTACGGATGTTGGCGATCTTATTCTAAGTAATGATGAACTTGCCAATATTATGTCCAACTCAAATGAATGGGTTGCAACTATTGAGACCGAATCGAGAAAAAATCTGTTTTCGGAAGGTGATTGGGAAAAAATAGCGAAGTTGTTTCAAACAACAGGTTTATTTCGAATAGAACGAAATTACAAATTAAAAAAGGGGTTGGTAAGGTTCATGTACCGCTCAGATGATAAAGCCACCACAACTCTTTATTACTGTCCGTGCAGCGAGGAATCCGATTTGTTGTATTATTCACAAAGAGAGGATATATTCAATCAGATAGATGATTGTTGGTGGATAGCTTTTTCAACGGATGAACGATAAACGAGGAAGATGGTGTTGCAATGCTATTTACAACCATCCGCCGCTGTAAGTTTCTCAAAGGATAAGAAGCTCATTATTCTTCTCAAAAAGGATTGGTTCATAAAGTTCAAAGCACTTTTGATGGACTTGTTCCACCGAAAGTGCTTACTCTTTTTTCTCAGGAAGGAACGATAGTCGGCATTAACCTATTTCTCTTCAAACAGTATCCGCATGAAGTCTCTGCGTCCGTACAGAACACGGGCTATATAGACGGACCCGTTCTCATACCGATAGAAAGCGGTATAATTGTTACATACGATGAACCTGTAGTTGGTTTCAATGGATATTACGGAAGAGAGCGGCGCACCCGACTGCGGGAGATCCGAAAGCGTTCTGATGCGCTTGATAATACCAGCCACGGTATTATCGGCAGCCTGCTCATTCAGAAGTTCTTCAGATCGGAGAGCGCCTCCGGAGAAAACTTGATTTCAGTCATTGGAGATTCCAAGCTCCTTTTCGACGTCCTCAATGCCTATCCATCCGTTTTCGCTGCCGCTTCGTTCGCCTTTCGCAAGCTCACTCATCAGCTTTATAACGGCTCTTGTCTTTTCGTACTCAGCTATATCGACGATAGCATATCTCCCTCTGCCGTTTTTTGTAAGAAAGACCGGTTCGCCGACAGAGATATCTTTCAAGACTTCGTTATAGTTCCTGAGATCGGATACAGGCTTAATATTGGGCATGGTCATAGCTCCTTTCATTACGCTGTAACTATTGTACCATAATCTTTCGTAAAATACAACAGCAGATTTAGACGAGTTTTCAAATTTAAGGCTACATAGCCTTTTCCATCGCCTGCTTTGGTGTTCCATTTCTCTGCTATCTCGCATGCGTATTCTTCATTCAATACAGGATAAAAGATGGGTTGCTCAGGGAGTCTTGGAGGAAACTCCTTATAATTGCTCAGCTTTATCAAATTCAGTTCGGTTGTACCAACGGGTCTAAAAAGAATCATTTAGTTCACCTATTTTTTTCTGGCGCGCGGCTTCGGGATTCCCTTCCGCGGCGGCGCATCCGCTTTCCGCCGCGGCGTCCGCCTGAAAAAGCCAAGCTGCTGGCTTTTTCTTAACGGCGTCCGCCCTTTCGGGGTTCGAATCCTACAAAAAATGCCAAACAGAAAAGCACCGTTTTGCGGTGCTTCTCTGTTTGGCGCGCCCTGAGGGATTCGAACCCCCGACCTTCTGGTCCGTAGTTAACAAAAGTCATACACCACCGAACAAAAAAGTCCAGTATTTTGGGCATTTTTTGAAAGTGCATGTCCGTAAATGTTCAGTGGTGTACGAAAAAAGTTGCCAAAAAGTTGCCGGAAAATACGAGCCTATGTTCCTGAAATTATGAACCGGGGAGTCCATTTGGATGGACTTTCAGTTACATCATTATTGAGCAAACGCTATTCCAACTTCACTTTTGCATTTGCTTCATAATAGTGTTCCGTAAGCTCAGATCGCAGGAAAGCATCGTTTAACAGCTTCAAGAAAGCCATCTTTGAGGCTTTGGTATCAAGGCGAATACGCTTACCGTCATCGCTGTAATGAAATCTGACCTTCAGTTCTTCCGTAGTTTTGGTGTACTCTACAAGTCGCTCCGCCGATATCCCCCTGTTTATCACGGGCGAGTTCGCGGAAATACCGCAAAGCCTTCTGGTTATCGCTGCATTTCCATCATCCATCAGACTTTCAGGATCCTCAACAGCATCCAATGCCTTGATCACTTTGATCGATTCCGTTAACCTTTCTTCAAGAAAAACGTTGTCGTTCTTGATCTGATCGAGCATTTTACGATCGGTCACAAACACCTCTTCGTCCACCCGAAGCATTTGGAAGCCTCCGCCGATCCTGAGGATCTCTGTATCCGGCAGCGTTTCAAAGCGTTTTTTGCTTTTAAACATCCCAAGCAGAAGCTCGCGCCGTAAAAGCATAATCGGGTAGTGTTTTTTAAAAAGAATTATGCTTGACTCGTGATTCCCGATCTCTGCAATAAATCCATATAACTTGTCCAGACTATCCTTTTCGAAATCAAACTTCGTCCGATCAGATACCAGTGTTTTTGTATCAAATCCGAAAAATAGATCCAATTCGTCCGGGTGTTTGTTCAAGTCATACTTAAATACAGCGTCAGCGTTTCTTTCATCATCGGTCACGCCGAGTACCTGCAGCTCCTCATTTTCCACTATATCACTTGTGATCCGGTCAACGAAGAGCCGCTTTACCGCTCCCTCCGTTTCCTCGTTATCATTCATATCGGCAAGCCTTAGTTCAAAACCGTCTTCGCCTTTAAGGATCATGTAGAGATAAGCACAATTCGCCTGTTTAAGGATGCTGCCGACTCTGTTCTTTAACTCCGCCGCGTTCATTATTTGACCTCCTTTGCGATCCAGACATACTCGTCAAGCATTATGTACGCCACGTTTGAATTTGTTTTTAATTCATCCTTGGAGAGGATTATTACTCCCTCCTTCGCGTCAACGTCATCGAATTCGGCCTTATACAGCTTATACCCCAGTACTGCAAGAACGGGGTTTTTATAGTAGATCCCGGTTTTATAGAACAGGACGGCAAAAAGCAGTATCAGGATCCCCGTCAATGCCAGGCGTCTCGGATCATCGGTATCATAGCCGATCAAGGGCATAAGGTAGCTCATAAAGAACGATAAGTATTCGAGACTTTCGTTCTTAACGGATTTGATCTCGCGCGGTTTTTCTTTGGCGCCTTTCCATGTATTGCTAATTCTCAGCGTCAGGATCAGCGCTGTTATAAACAGTATAAAAAACACACAGGGAACCGCGATCTTATACACTTTACGAAGTGTACTCAACGAACACCATTTTGAGCAAAGCGACAAATCAACCGAAAGAATCGTCAGCATCAAGAACAAAAGCATAAAGGAAACGAATACCAATCTTCTTTTCAGCTTTCCGGCTTTCTTAGCTTTTGCTTTATCCATACTCGCGCTCCTCCTCAGCTCAATCGTTTGATCCATTATACTTTTAAGGATCCGTACAAAAACGGTTGATCCCATTTCATGCAAACATCGGATCCTTTGCTGAAATTGTAACATATTTCTTCTTAGGGGTCAACTTTCATCATGATGCAGCAGAAAATTGCATATTCATTTTATACTAAGTTGAAAGCTGTCACATATTCAAGTATAATTATGCTTGAAGATATACCGGTGTATCAAGCAACGATCACCGCAAAGCCGAACCCCCTGACAGCTTATGCGGCCGTGACCGGCACCTTTTATAATAAGTAGGAGGCAACGAATGAAACTGCTGTACTGCCACGTCGATTTCTATAACAGAGCAGGAGAACCCGGGGACTTTCGCCGACTCCATGATATCGACCTGAATCTTTCGTCGACACACGTCTTTTCCTATGACAGCAAGAAGAACGCTCTTTCCGCAAGCCCGCGCAAAACGCCCCTGCCCGAAAACTTCTGGGCAAATGGAGAAGAGAAGACCAATCTTTACAACATAAACGTTGTAGCCGGCAGCAACGGCTCGGGCAAATCGACTATAATCAATTATCTTATCGATCTGCTCTATTATGTCTATCTCGATTACGGCGCCAAGAAGACGAACATACCCGACAGCGCGCGCTTTGACGTAAGCCCCAACCACAATCTGATGGTGTTTGAAGAGGCAAAAAAGCTGTACGTGCTCGATCTTGAACCGAGCGGAACAAGGATAGAGCCCGGGTTCTTATGCCTGTTCGACGGTAAGGACGAGCTGAGTCCCCTGCCCGAGGGCATCGAAGCCTGCGCCGTTATACATGGCCGCCGTGACGAAAGCCCCGCCGCAAATGCCTTCAACAAATGCATAAAGGGCATGAAGGTCATCTATATGATGAACAACCCCACACAGAGGGATTATGAGAGGAATCTGCAAAGGCAGTCCGGCGGCTTGAGGAGCTATTTCGTATACGACTGCTCGCTCGGAGCGAATCTCGGGGGCGGTACGGCGCAGTTCTTCCCGTACGAGGTCTATAAGCAGGTCAGATATCTGTTTGACGGAAATCAGATGAAGATCCGGAACAATGTCAGAAAATTGATCGGAAACGATCCCGACAAAAACGATGAATTCGTAATGCCGGCGGCGCTGAGGATAAGGCCCAGGATAGATATGCTGAACGACGGCGCCGCTCAAAAACTGCTCCCTTCGCTTAAGGACTTCGATCCGGAAAATGCGGAGGAGAAAAAGGCGTTCATAAATAACACCGCGCTTAACGAGCTTCTCGGCGCGCTGTGCTGCAGGGCCTTTGCGGAAAACGCGGCCGGGGTATTCAAAAAAGACGCAAAAACCGCCGTGGCCGACGCGGTAAAATACGTCGGCTCCGTAACGCGGGAGTACGGTTCGCCGTTTTGTGAACAGGAACGCGCAATACACGCTGCTGCAAACGCCGCTTTCACACCCCCGTACATTCAGGAGGACAGTAGCTCCACCTGTATTGCGGCGCTCCCGGGCGGACGCGTCGTCGGCGGATACGATGACGGCACTTTGCGCGTGTGGGAAGCCGCCTCAGGTCGATGCCTGCGGACTCTAAATGGGCATAGCGGCCGGGTCTCATGCGCTGCCGCGCTTCCCGACGGGCGCGTGGTCAGCGGCTCGCATGACGACACCCTGCGCGTGTGGGACGCCGCCTCCGGTAAATGCCTTAAGATTCTGAAGGGGCACAGCGACTGGGTCAACTGCGCTGCCGTCCTCCCCGACGGGCGCGTGGTCAGCGGCTCGGATGACGGCACCCTGCGGGTGTGGGACGCCGCCTCCGGTCGATGCCTGCAAACCATGGAGGAGCACAGCAAATGGGTCGAAAGCGTTGCCATCCTCCCGGACGGGCGCTTGGTCAGCTGCTCACGGGATGCCACCCTGCGCGTGTGGGACGCCGCCTCCGGTCAATGCCTGAAGACCCTGAAGGGGCACAGCAACCGGGTCAGATGCGTTGCCGTCCTCACGGACGGGCGCGTGGTCAGCGGCTCGGATGACGCCACCCTGCGCGTGTGGGACGCCGCCTCCGGTCAATGCCTGAAGACCCTGAAGGGGCACAGAGGCATAGTCAGCTGCGCTGCCGTCCTTGACGACGGGCGCGTGGTCAGCGGCTCGGGTGACGCCACCCTGCGCGTGTGGGACGCCGCCTCCGGTCGATGCCTGCGGACCCTGGAGGGGCGCAGCGACACGGTCACCTGCGCCGCCGTCCTTGACGACGGGCGCGTGGTAAGCGGCTCGGATGACGGTATCCTGCGCGTGTGAGACGCCGCCTCCGGTCAATGTCTTAATACTCTGGAGGGGCACGGCGGCCCAGTCAGCTGCTTAGCCGCGCTTGACGACGGGCGCGTGGTCAGCGGCTCATGGGACGGCACCCTGCGCGTGTGGGACGCCGCCCCCGGTAAATGCCTTAAGATTCTGGAGGGGCACGGCGGCTCGGTCAACTGCGCTGCCGTCCTTGACGACGGGCGCGTGGTAAGCGGATCGGATGACCACACCCTGCGCGTGTGGGACGCCGCCTCCGGTCAATGCCTTAAGACCCTAAAGGGGCACGGCGGCTCGGTCAACTGCGCAACCTCACTTGACGACGGGCGCGTGGTAAGCGGATCGGATGACCGCACCCTGCGTGTGTGGGAAGCCGCCTCCGGTCAATGCCTTAAGATCCTGGAGGAGCACGGCGGCTCGGTCAGATGCTTAGCCGTGCTTGACGACGGGCGCGTGGTCAGCGGCTCACGGGACAACACCCTTCGTGTGTGGGATGTCGAAACGGGAGAATCCCTGCCACCCTTTGAAGAGCACGGCGGCTCGGTCAGATGCTTAGCCGCGCTTGACGACGGGCGCGTGGTCAGCGGCTCGGATGACGGCACCCTGCGCGTGTGGGACGCCGCCTCCGGTAAATGCCTTAAGATTCTGGAGGGGCACGGCGGCCCGGTCATCTGCGCTGCCGTCCTTGACGACGGGCGCTTGGTCAGCGGCTCGTGGGACGGAACCGTTCGCATATGGGATAAGGATACGTTCAGTTGCATCGGCATACTGTCGGTCGATCCGCAAGTCATGCTCCTTAACAAAATCAGACATTATTGCATTGATTACATCGGCTTTCTGGCCCGAAACGGGGAATACTTTACGGCCGGGGACGACGGACAATACGCCGGATTCCGCCGTGTTGACGGAGAGGACTGCTGTTACGAGATCCCGCTGAAAACGGACGGCGGGGATGAGGAAGCGCGCGAAAAGCTTTATTCCTTCATGACGGAATTCATTCAAAAATACAGGTATACCTGCGAGCCCGTTTACACCGTCGACTTTGATTGGGGCCTGAGCAGCGGCGAGGAGAATATGCTCAGAATGTTCTCAAACCTGTTCCACGTATTTACCCGCGATTTCAGCAGCGGCAATTACGGCGAATGCCGCATCTATAATGATGAATTCCGGATGGACAGGTATAATGAGACGGATGAATGCTCCTCTGTAATGCTGTTTCTGGATGAAGCTGACCTTACCCTTCACCCCGAATGGCAGCGCAGGCTGATACGCCTTCTTACCGCGTTCCTTCCGAGCATATATCCCGAAACCTGCGTAAAGGACATGCAGCTTGTGCTCTCGACGCATTCGCCTCTGCTTCTCGGCGACATTCCGAGCGAAAACATCAGCTATCTCGGAAAGGACAATGACGTGCCCGGCGAGACCTTCGGGCAGAACATACACACCATTTTGAGGGACGGCTTCTTCCTCGAATCGGGAACCGTCGGAGCGTTTGCGGGGGCAAGAATAAACGGCATTGCCGACCGTCTTGAAGAGATAATCGAAAACGAAGGAAAGAAGGAAAAGACCGACGGCGAAGAAGTTTTAAAAAACGAAGATAAGAACAAAAACGCGAACAACAAGCCGTATATCAGGCCTTCCGAAAATGAACTCGCAGATATACGCAAGACCATAGACATCGTTGCAAACGGCATCCTTCGGGTTTGGCTTGAAGGAAAGTGGCTTGAGACAAATGCAGTGCTCAGCGAGCCTCTGTGCTCAGAAGAGGCAAAAAAGCTCGTTGAAGAAGCCAAAAAGCTGCCGCCCGAAGAGAAACGGTACATACTGCGTGAGTTGCTCGGGGAGGACGGAAAATGATCAGGATAACACCGTATTACGAATTCGAACGCGAGAAACAGGAAGAGATACTCGATCGGTACCTGCGTATGGTGGCGGATTCCGTGCCCTTCTTCCCGGAAGACGTGCTGTACGATCGGAATGAGAAAGTTACTGATCGGATGCGGAAACCGCGTAAAAGAACGCGGAAGTATGAATCCAAGATGAAGGATTACTTTACGAGTTGGCCGCCGGAGGAGGATTCTGCTGACGAAGAACGCAAAAACGACGCCGTTCTGGCTGAGAAAATAATCGAAAAATACTCTCCCGACCTCCATAAAAAACTATACAACGGTCATTCTGACGGGCACGTCGATCACAAAATGCTTAGAGCGCTTCTTACCGTTTGTATGCCGGGGGGCGTGCTGAAAGACTTCGTGTTTAAAAACGTAAAAGGGCCGCGTGATCCTGTGTCGAAGGACATGCTCAAGTACGTGTTCCGCTACGATGCATTCTCGTCACACAAAGATATTTACAAGCTGATCGACATGCTCGGGGTGAAGATATGCCCTTACTGCAACCGGCAGTTCATAACTACTTTTACTTCGCAGGATGCCGATCCCAAAGATAAAAAACCTCTGCCAAAGACTCGTCCGCAGCTTGACCATTTTAAGGTCAAATCCAAGTATCCGTACCTTGCGCTTTCCATCAATAACCTTATTCCAAGCTGCGGAGTATGCAACCATATGAAGGGCGAACGGGATGATGAAACACTTTATCCGTACTCCGAGGGGATGGGGGAAAAGTTTAAATTCAAAACAGACATTCCAGAGCAGAAGATAGTTGAAGTGCTCACAGGCGCGCGCATCGCTCCCGAACTGTTCAACATTATTCTTGACTGTGCGGACAAGCAGATTGACAACGCTTATCAAAAAAGGGTCGAGGCCTCCATGAAAGTTTTTGCGCTGAAGGGACTGTATCAATCGCATAAGGAATACGTTTCCGATATGTATTTTCAGCGGTACATAGTAACGGAGAAGATGGTCGATTCCATAATGGAACAGTTTGGCGGCATGTTCCATTCCAGGGATGAAGTGCGCCAAGCCCTGTTGATGATGAACACTTCTGCGGACGCCCTCGGAAATAGACCGCTCGCAAAGCTTACAAAGGATATCAAGGACGAGATCGACGACTATTACTCCAGGATAAGGCCAAGAGAATAATAGCCCTGTATTTACACAGTTAAGGAGTCGGCATTCTGATGAAAGTGATCCTGTTTAGCTCAGCGGCGTATATTTCGCAAAAACAAAAAACTCTTGATTTTGCGAAATAGGGTGATATACTATACAAGAGGTGATTATAATGCGATTGATCGAGCGCGATCATTATTTGAACAAGCTGAAGGAAGTCATGGGAACACCCGATATCAAGGTCATCACGGGCGTTCGGCGAAGCGGCAAGTCGAAGCTCATGGAGAGCTTCATTTCCCACGTGCGCGAGGACGATCCGAAGGCAAACATCATACACGTCAATTTCAACATGAATTCGGCCGAGGGGCTTGCGGAATATCATGCGCTCTATAACTTCGTTGAAGGCGCGTATATCCCCGGCAAAAACAACTTTGTGTTCATCGACGAAGTGCAGATGTGCAAGGACTTTGAAAGAGCGATCAACGGCCTTCATGCTTCAGAGAAATACGATATCTACATAACGGGCTCCAACGCCTTCCTTTTGAGCAGCGATCTTGCCACGCTGTTCACGGGCCGCACGTTCGAGATAGAGGTCTACCCGTTCTCGTTTGCGGAATTCATGCAGTACTTCGAGCTTTCGAATCGCTATTCCGCGTTTACCCGCTACATCCGTGAGGGAGGGATGTCGGGCTCGTATCTCTATAAATCTCCCGAGGCGAAGTACGATTATATCGCCGACGTATTCGACACGCTCATAGTGCGAGATATCCGTCAGAAATACAAGATCCGCAATATGCCGCTGATGGAGCGTCTTTGCGATTTCCTTATCGACAACATCTCCAATCTCACCTCCACACGCAGCGTTGCGGCGATGTTCTCCGGTGAGCAGCTTAAAACGAACGACCGCACGGTCAGCGCCTATATCAAATACCTCTGCAATGCGTTCGCGTTCTATAAGGTCAGGCGTTACGATATCCAGGGCAAACGGTATCTTGCCTCCAACGATAAATACTACCTCAGCGATCATTCCTTCAAGTATGCAAAGCTCGGCACCAAGAGCGCCGATTACGGGCGCATGATAGAGAACATAGTTGCGATCGAGCTTCTGCGCCGCGGTTACGAGCTTTACGCGGGAGTGCTTTATAAGAAGGAGATCGACTTCGTCGCCATAAAGCGCAGCGAGAAGCTCTACATTCAGGTCGCCGGCAGCATAGAAGATCCGGATACATTCCGCCGGGAGGTCGATCCACTGCTCCGCATAAAGGACGCCTATCCCAAGATGATACTCGCGCGCACGATGCAGGAGGCGTATCAGTATGAGGGCGTGCAGGTGATCGACGTCGCCGATTGGCTGAGTGATATGAGCATATAAAAAAGCATAGGGCAGAAGGCGATCGAAAAGGGGCTTAGTGCAACAGCCCCTTCCGGCTTTGCATCACAAGAAGAGAGAATAGAAAATGAGCTTCCGGAGCGCCTGCACACAGCGTTTCCGGATATCTGTGTTAAGCCTATCATTTTGGTCCAAAATTTTCAATAGCTTGAATGTTTTTTGTATACTCGCTCGAAATTGCTCTATCAAAACTGTCGTTCCTGCTGAAAGTGGTATAAAATTCAGGCATTTTCTCCCTTCGGATCAGGATAAAACAATCAAACAGAACGAAAAACTGTTCCCCGAACTCGGTTTTTCCTCTTGACGAACAGCCTGATCCTTTTTTATAATAGGACGAAAGTGGTACAATAAACACAGTTACTCATCTGTCAAGGAGGCGGTTGCAATGAAGGCTGCCATGATCGGAGACAACTGCATCGACGTCTATCGTTTCATCAACGGAAAGGCGCTCAATCGGCGCTACCCGACCGGCAATGTGGTGGACACCGGCGTCAATCTGCGCAAGCTCGGCGTACCAACCGCGATCATCAGCACCACTGGCAGCGACGACAATGGCCGCTCCCCACAGCGAAGCGGGGCCGCTTCGTATCGGCATCCTGCGTGCACGGAAGGAAGAGGCTGCGCTGCTCTCTGTTCCGGAGGGGAAAGCGCTTATCCAGGTCCGCGGCTTTAGGTATGAAGACGATGGATCTCTGAAGGAAAACCACCGCGTGATCCTGCGGCCAGACAGGATACGTTTGCTGCTTTGAGAGGTGAGAATATGAAACTTGCTGCGGTTGGAAGCAACTGCGTGGATTTTTATAATAATGTGGAGGGCGGAAAAGCCTATCCGGGCGGCGGTCCGGTCAACATGGCCGTCTACACCGTGCGTCTTGGCGGCGAGGCCTCCTATATCGGTCCGGTCGGTAATGACGATTTCGGCGCGCTGATGCGACGCGCCGTTGCCGAGAAGGGTGTGGACGTGTCGCACTTATCCGTCCACGAGGGAAAGACTGCCGTCACGCAGGTCAGTCTGATTGATGGAGAGCGCATTTTCGGCGATTACGACGAGGGCGTGCTTTCCGATTACGTGCTCTCGGAGGACGATCTTTCCTTTATCTGTACACACGATATGGTGATCTGCGATCTTTGGGGCAAGGTGGAGGGTCAGTTTTGCGAGCTCAAGCGCCGCGGGATGCAGACCGCCTTCGACTGCGCCACGCGCCCCGAGGATGAGGCAGCGCAGACGGCCATGCC
The DNA here is from genome assembly GCA_017509785.1 of Clostridia bacterium. Taxonomy (GTDB): domain Bacteria; phylum Bacillota; class Clostridia; order Christensenellales; family CAG-138; genus UBA3857. Next base: position 26,065 of record JAFWOT010000001.1, on the reverse strand, counting down.
TTTTACGGACGTACTGTTTTTCTCCAGCGACGGAGGGGATACCGGTGCGCTGCGCGAGCAAATGAGAGACTATCATGCGCGGGGACCGCGGCTGGTCGTCGCGATGCTGGGCGAGAAGGGCAGCCTCTGCTTTGACGGAGAGCGCTTCCACAGCTTCGGCATCGTCCCCTGCGAAAAGCTCGTCGACACGATGGGCGCGGGCGACAGCTATATCGCCGGGTTCCTCTTCGGCCTTGTCGAGGGACTGCCGCTGGAGGACTGTATGGCAAAGGGCGCGGCAAACGCTGCCGTGACGCTGGGCTATTTCGGCGGATGGTAAAGCCGCCGCACAGGCTGACCGGCCGCGGCTGATTCAGCCCTGCGGCACGGAGGACTTCCTTTACGAGCATAACCGGCGCTTCCGTCTCGCGGCGGAGGAGGCCGGATACGGACACTGCTATGGCGAGGGACCCGGCGAGCACGCCTGGCAATACTGGGATCGGGCTATTCAGACCGCGCTCCGTTTCTTCCTCGGACTGGAGACGGACGGACAATTCTATTAAGGAGTCGTACTATGAGTTTTGAAGCGAAAAAATGGCAGGAGACAGAGGGTCCTTACCTTCGCAATTTTGATGAAAAAGAAGCGATTGAAAGCGTGCAGGGCGCTCTGGCGCTCCGTCCCCGGATCGAGGCGGTCATCGACCGAATCTGGGAGGAGGGCTTTGACGGGATCTATTTTATCGGCATCGGCGGCACCTATGCTTCCGCCATGCAGGCGGAGGTCTATATGCGCGGCCGCTCTTCTCTGCCCATCTATGTTGAAAACGCCGCGGAGTTTCTCACCACCGGCAACCGCCGCTTTACCGAACGGTCCGTGGTCATTTATTCCTCGGTTTCCGGCAACACCAAGGAGATGGTGCGGCTCGTCGAGCGCGTCCGGGAAATCGGAGGCAAGATCTTCGCCTTTATCGACACGCCGGGTTCGACACTAACTGCGCCGGACAAGCAGGATTATCTGATCCTCTATCCTAAGAACGAGCAGCTGAAGTTCTATATGGTCGCAAACTATCTCATGTACAAAAACGGCGAGTTCGCCGCCTATGAGGAGTACAACTGCGAGATCGAGGCCCATCTCGCCCTCGCGCTGGCAGAGGTAGAAAAGGCTGCGGACGCTTGGGCATATGAGTACGCGAAAAAGACGGTCGCTTTCCACCGCGAGCGGCCCGATCTGCCGCACTACTTCATCGGCTCGGGCAACCAGTACGGAGCCACCTACTCCTACGCCATGTGCTACTGGGAAGAGCAGATGTGGATCCGCACCAAGTCTATCAGCTGTCAGGAGTTCTTCCACGGCATGCAGGAGATCATCGTCGCCGACACACCTGTCACGCTCTTCATCGGCGAGGACGAACAGCGTCCGCTTGCAGAACGCGTCGCGCGCTTTCTGCCTCGTGTCTGCGCCAACTACACGATCATCGACACGGCCGAGCTGGAGCTGGAGGGAATTCGAAAGGAGTTCCGCGGCAGCATCTCGCATCTCGTGATGCACGCGGTCAACAATCGCGTGGACGCCTATATGGAGCTGTTCCTGCGTCACCCGCTCTCGATCCGTCGCTACTACAGGCAGTTCGATTATTGAGTCTCACAATCAAAAGGGGCTGTTGCACTGCAATCTTCTTGCATTTGCAACAGCCCCTTTTTTGCGTGGCGCGCCCTGAGGGATTCAGAACCCCCGGTTTCGCAGCAGCTTGGATACAGAGCGGCGTGCAGGAGCGAAACCTTCTGAAATTGCCGATGGCAATTTCACGGGGGTTCAAATAGTATGTCGAGTGACGAAAAAAGAGAGCTGCTTTGCAACTCTCTTTTTCCGTGGCGCGCCCTGAGGGATTCGAACCCCCGACCTTCTGGTCCGTAGCCAAACGCTCTATCCAGCTGAGCCAAGGGCGCTTCTTAACGCTTGAATATTATAGTGCAGGGGCGGGGAAAAGTCAAGCCCCAAATAAAGTATATTTGGGCTTTCGGGAGGAGGGGGAGCTTTTGCCGTTCGTTTTGCGGCCGCGGGCTATTTCAGGCCGAGTTTTGCCATGAGCTTTGCGGGGAGGCGCACGTACCAGCGCTTATCTCCGTCGAACTCGACGTCGGCGGAGGCGGCTCCGGGGTGGCGGGTGAGGCGGTAATAGACGTTATGGCCGAGCCATTCGGCGCTCATCTCGGCGGCAGGGCGGGAGAAGCCCTCGGTCTTCTCCAGCAGGAGGCAGATCTCATAGCGCAGGCTCCTGTCGCGGACGAGGCAGGAGTTCCCGATATGCACGCCGTCCGCGCCAAAGCGCAGACTGACGCCGCCGACGCCTCGCTCTTTCAGCAGGGCTTCGGCCTTTTTCACGGTCTCCTCCTGTGAAAAACGCTTCTCCATACCCGAATCATACCATCGGGGAAATGCTTTGTCAACCGCTTGACAGGCGGGCGGACTGAGGTTACAATCATCGAAAAGGAGGCGCGTATGGATCTATTTGTCAGGGAGATCTCCCTGCCGGAGCCCGCTCCGCGGGATGAGTATTTCGGCAGGCTCGGCGTTGTGACGGGGCTGGAGCGGGAGCCGCTCGTTTTCCGTGCGCCCGTCACGTTCATAACGGGGGAGAACGGCGTCGGCAAATCCACTCTGGTTGAGGCGATCGCCGTCGCGATGGGCTTCAACGCCGAGGGCGGCACCCGCAACATCAGGTTCGCCACGAGGGATACGCACTCCTCCCTCGGTTCGCTCATCCGCGTGACGAAGGGCGCGCGCCGCCTGCGCGACGGGTTCTTCCTGCGGGCGGAGAGCTTCTACAATTTCGCGACGGGCATAGAGGAGGTCGGCGCCCTGCGAAGCTACGGCGGGGTCTCGCTGCACGGGCAGTCCCACGGGGAGAGCTTCATCTCGCTCGTTATGAACCGCTTTGGCGGGAACGGGCTCTACATACTGGATGAGCCCGAGGCGGCGCTCTCGCCCATGCGCCAGATGACGCTCATCTGCCTCATGGACGGGCTCGTGAAGGCGGGCTCGCAGTTCATCGTATCCACGCATTCGCCGATATTGATGAGCTTCCCCGGGGCGGAGGTCCTGCAGATAGAGGACGGGCGCATCCGCAGCGTACCCTACTTTGAAACGGAGCATTTCATAATGACGAAGCGCTTCCTCAACGACCCGGAGGGCATGCTGCGCAGGCTCCTCGGGGAGGATGAAACGGAGGAATGAAATTTCATTTCGGGGGTTTACAAAAAGGCTTTCCCGTGGTAAAATAATTTGTTGTAAACGCGATGAGCGGGGCAGGTGAGCCGAGGCACGGCGCATAGCGAGCTGCGGGCGGTGAGAGCGCAGCGGCACGGCACGGCGGCATATCTCCCGGGAGCGGAGGCGGGGAAGGCAGTACCCGCTTACGGCCGGCTTCCGTTAAAGGGCTTTTGAGTGCCGGAGGGCTCCCTTCGGAACTCGGGTGGTACCGCGTAAACTTTTGCGCCCCGGGGTTTGCCCCGGGCGTTTTTATTTGAATAACAACCGAAAGGATAAACCAATATGTACAAGAAAGTTTCGGCTTCCATGGATTTCGTCCCGCGCGAGCAGGAGGTCCTGAAGTTCTGGAAGGAAAACAGGATATTCGAGAAGTCGGTGGAGCTCCGCCGCGGCGCTCCCGCGTACACCTTCTTCGACGGGCCTCCCACGGCGAACGGCAAGCCGCATATCGGTCACGTGCTGACCCGCTCCATGAAGGATATCATACCCCGCTACCGCACCATGAAGGGCTATGACGTGCTGAGGAAGGCCGGCTGGGATACCCACGGCCTGCCCGTCGAGCTCGAGGTGGAGAAGCTCCTCGGCCTTGACGGCAAGGAGCAGATCGAGCAGTACGGCGTGGAGCCCTTCATCGCAAAGTGCAAGGAGTCCGTCTGGAAGTACAAGGGCGAGTGGGAGCAGATGTCCGACGCCGTCGGCTACTGGGCGGATATGGAGAACCCCTACGTCACCTATACGGACGACTACATCGAGTCCGTCTGGTGGGCGCTGAAGACCATCGACGAAAAGGGCCTCCTCTACAAGGGCCACAAGATAGTTCCCTACTGCCCCCGCTGCGGGACGGCGCTCTCCTCCCACGAGGTGGCGCAGGGCTATAAGGACGTAAAGGAGACGTCCATATTCATCACGTTCCCGATAAAGGGAGCGGAGGACGGTTCCGAGCTCATCGCCTGGACGACGACCCCGTGGACGCTTCCCTCCAACGTCGCGCTCTGCGTGAACCCGGACGAGGATTACGTCAAGGTCGAAAAGGACGGCAAGCGCTACGTCATGGCGGAGGCTCTGGTGGAGAGCGTTCTCGGCGAGGGCTGGAGCGTAATAGAGCGCTGCAAGGGCGCCGAGCTCGAGGGCACGGAGTACGAGCCCCTCTTCGATTTCCCCGTGAATCACGGCAATAAGAAGGGCTGGCGCGTCGTTTCCGACGGTTACGTCACCCTGACCGACGGCACCGGCGTCGTCCATATAGCGCCCGCTTTCGGCGTGGACGACGGCAAGGTCGGCAAGAAGTGGGATCTGCCCTTTGTCCAGAACGTCAACGCCAAGGGCGAGCTCGCCGGCGGCACCCCCTGGGACGGTATCAACGTCAAGAAGGCGGATAAGCTCATAATAGCCGATCTCAAATCGCGCGGCAGGCTCTTTAAGGAGCTCATGTACGAGCACAGCTATCCCTTCTGCTGGCGCTGCGATACTCCGCTCATCTACTTCGCGCGAGGCGGCTGGTTCATCGAGATGACCAAGCTTCGCGATAAGCTCCTCGATTTCAATAAGCGCATCAACTGGATCCCCGAGTCCATAGGCGAGGGGCGCATGGGCAATTTCCTCGAGAACGTCATCGACTGGGCGGTCACCCGCGAAAGGTACTGGGGCACGCCGCTGCCCGTCTGGGTCTGCTCGGATTGCGGCCATCATCACACCATAGGTTCCCGCGAGGAGCTGTTAAAATGCTTCCCGGACGCCGATCCCGACATAGAGCTCCATAAGCCCATGCTGGATCCGCTCACCATGAAGTGCCCGCACTGCGGCGGAGTTATGAAGCGCGAGCCCGTCGTCATCGACTGCTGGTTCGATTCCGGCTCGATGCCCTTTGCCCAGTGGCATTATCCGTTCGAGAACAAGGAGGAGTTCGAGAAGCGCTACCCCGCCGACTATATCTCCGAGGCGGTCGATCAGACGCGCGGCTGGTTCTATACTTTGAACGCCGTCGCCGCCTGCCTCTTTGACGAGCCCGCATTCAAGAACTGCATAGTGCTCGGCCTCGTCTGCGATAAGGACGGCAAGAAGATGTCGAAGCATATAGGCAACGTCGTCGCCCCCGCGGACGTGTTGACTAAGCAGGGCGCGGACGCCGTAAGGTGGTATTTCTACACCGCGTCCTCCCCCTGGCTGCCCAGCAGATTCAGCGGCGAGGCCGTCTCCGAGACGCAGAGGAAGTACATGGGCACCCTCTGGAACACCTACGCCTTCTACATACTCTACGCCGATATAGACGAGTTCGATCCCACGAAGCATGAGCTCCGCCGAGAGAACCTCTCCGTAATGGATAAGTGGATACTCTCGAAGCTCAACACGCTCATAAAGCATCAGGATGAGCTGCTCGGCTCCCTCCGCATAACGGAGGCGGGGCGCGAGCTTGCCGCCTTTGTCGACGATCTCTCCAACTGGTACGTCCGCCGCGGGCGCGAGCGCTACTGGGGCAGCGAGATGACCCCCGATAAGGAGGCCGCCTACATGACGCTCTACACCGTGCTGGAGACGATGGCGAAGCTCACCGCTCCCTTCACGCCCTTCATGGCGGAGCAGATGTATCAGAACCTCGTCCGCACCTGCGATAAAGCCGCTCCCGAGAGCGTGCATCTCTGCGATTACCCCGTCTGCGACGAGAGCTTCATCGACGATGAGCTCGAGCGCGACATGGGCGAGGTCTACCGCATAGTCGTGCTCGGGCGCGCGGCAAGGGCGCAGTCCAACATGAAGAACCGCCAGCCCCTCTCCGAGCTCTACGTCCAGGGCGTCGAAAGGCTCCCCGCCATGTATGACGAGATAATCGAGGGCGAGCTGAACGTGAAGGACGTGAAGTACGTCTCCGACGCTTCCTCCTTCATCACCTACCGCGTGAAGCCGCAGCTGAAGCTCCTCGGGCCGCGCTACGGGAAGCTCCTGCCGAAGATAAACAATTACCTGCAGAATACCGAGGGCGTCGGCAACGCCTGCGTCGCCGCGCACGCGGAGGGCAGGCCGTTCGAGTTCGAGCTCGAGGGGCAGACGATCTCCCTCGGCCCCGATGACGTTCTCGTCGACACCGTGAAGCGCGAGGGCTTCTCCTCCGTTTCGGAGAGGGAGCTGACCGTCGTGCTCAATACCGCTCTCACCGATGAGCTCATCGAGGAGGGCTACGTGCGCGAGCTCGTCTCCAAGGTGCAGACCATGCGCAAGGAGGCGGATTTCAACGTCACCGACCATATAAGGATCACCGTCCGCGGCAGCGAAATGATGGAGGATCTTGCCTGCAGGAACGCGCAGACCATCGCCGGCGACACGCTGGCGGATGAGCTCACCGTGGGCGAAGCGCCCGTATCCGCCTACCGCAAGGAATGGGACGTCAACGGCGAGGAGGTCACTCTCGCCGTCGAGAGGATCTGAATTACCGACATGGGGGCGGGCTCCCGCCCCCGAAAGGCGTCAGATGAAACGAACGATCGCTTCTCTTCTCGCGGGGCTGTGCGCGCTGCTCGTTCTTCCGCTGTGCGCGTGCGTCTCCGGGGAGCAGATAAAAAACTATAACGAGGGAGTCGCGGCTTTCGAAGCGAAGGATTACGAGCTTGCGAAGGCTCTCTTCCTTACGGCCGGGGGATACGCCAACAGCCCCTCGTACATCTCCGCAATAGAGGAGTACGAGAGCATTTATCTCGAGGCGGTCTCTCTCTTCGGGCAGAAGCAGTACAGCGCCGCCCGCAACAGCTTCGACGCGATATCCGATTTCGGCAACAGTGCGGAATACGTCGCCTTCATCGACAGGCTGTCTGCCCGCTACGCCGAGGGCATGGAGGCCTTTGAGAAGCAGGATTACGTCACCGCGCTCGGGCGCTTCACACAGGCGCTCGGCTATGAGGACTCGGATTCCTACGTCAAGCGCATTTCGAATTTCGAGAGCAACTATCAGCTTGCGATGGGCTTCTACATGGAGGGCAATTACGAAGCCGCCCTCGCCACGTTCCGCAAGATAGGCGTCCCCTATAAGGATTCCGATGAGAAGATCGCCTCCATCTACGAGCTCTTCGAGAGGAAGGGCATAACGGCCTCCGTTTTCCGCACCCTCTTCAACGAGAGTTGCGAGGCGGAGGGCGAGGATCTTCGCCTGCCCGTGGCGGACGTCAACGAGACGGGCTTCGCGTGGAGGACGACCAACGGCATGCTCGTAGTCGGCAACATCGACGAGGAGGGCTACATCAGGACGGTCTCGTTCTGGGTGGAGCGTAGCCTGCGGAAGGACCTCGGCGAGGAGGGGGTGGACCGCCTCTTCGCCCACTGCATACACGCGCTCACCTCCGATGAAGCGACCTATTCCGATATCCTCGCGGAGCTCGACCTCTATCTTGAGGGCTCGCTCGGCCGCGGGGGGTTCGGGCTGCACCTCGAAAAGGACGCCTCCGGCGCGACCGTGCTGACGGCGACGCTCGGGTGATCGAAGACGCATAAAATGAGTTCCGTACTTGTGCGGAGCTCATTTTTATGCCCGAAAACGTTCTCGAACAAACAAACGAAAATATGTTCTGAAACTCCTTGACAAAATAGAACACAGGTGCTATAATATTAACAACAGCATTAGCTGTTCTATTTTTTTAAAGGAGTTTTTCGCATGAAAAATCAATACATCAAGATCTGGTCATGGATGACCGAATTGGGGCTGAGCGCGCCCGAGCTCCTCGCGCTCTCCGTCATACACGCCTACACCACGTTCAAGGGCGGTTTTGACGGAATGACGTCGTGGCTTGCGGGGTGGGTGTGCCTTACCTCGCGGGAGACGCAGGTGGTGCTGAAGGGGCTGATGGCGAAGGGGCTCATCTGTGTCGCCCGGGGGAGCGGCGGTTCCGAAGTCCTCAAGACCACCTTCCTGGAGGGCGGGTTGAGCGAGTGCCGTCCATCGGGCAAGTTCGCTTCCCATAATATAAATAATATAGGTGATATAGATAATATAGATCCTATAGATAAAAAAGATAAAATAAGCAATATAGATCATATAGATCATATAGATAATATAGATACTATAACGGGTTCAAAAAACCTTTCCGATAAAACGATAGGAAATATACCCGAAAAGACCTCTCCCGAGCCTTCCGAAAAGGCCGTGAAAAAGGAAAAGCCCCTCACGAAGGAGGAGATCGAGGAGATCATAGCGCCGTATGAGAATGTCGCGGACGTCCCGCTGGAGGAGCTGAGCCAACGCATCAGGGCCTTCAATGAGCGCAAGGCGCGCGAGACGCAGAAATGTTCCGCGGAGGAAGCCTCACAGCCCGAAGGGCGGCAGTATGAAGACGACCTTCCCGTTGAGGCGGGAAAGGTATGATCCATCCGGGAAACCGAAGCGGAGCCTCACCGCGGCGAGGCAGAGCGGAGCGCTCTTCCGCAGCTTCTTATACGCGGGGTCGCGGTTGAAGGCGCGGTCGCCGTAGCGGTCGTCGCCGAGTATCGGGCAGCCGATATGCGCGAGGCTCGCCCTTATCTGGTGCGTGCGTCCCGTCACAAGGTCGGCTTCGACCTCCGAGACGCCGCCCTCGCTCTTCAGCACGCGGATATTCGTTATCATCTCCGCCGCGCCATGCCGGGGCCTGTCATAGAGCCGGACGAGCCCGGCCTCGGCGTCCTTCACGGCGTAGAAGGTGAGCGTTCCGAAGCGTTTGCCGGCGAAGTCGGGGCAGCCGAGAACTATCGCGCGGTAGCTCTTGCCGATGGTCCTCATGCGCATTGCCTCATCGAGGGCGGCCTTCGCCCGCGCGTTCCTCGCGAAAACGACGAGCCCCGAGGTCATGGCGTCCAGCCTGTGCACGGGGAAGGCGGCAACTCCCGCCGAGGCGATGCGGGATTCGAGCGTGTCCTCGCCGCCGTCGGCGTTGGCGACGGTGACCCCGGCGGGCTTGTTCACAACGAGAACGTCCCCGTCCGAATAGGCGCAGCTGACCCCCGCCGCAAGCAGACGCGTCTCGTCGGCAAAATCCTTCCACGCCCCGCCGGAGGGGAGCGCGGTGAACGTCATGCGTTCGTGGGTCGTCGGGTGCTCGAACGAGAGCGAGTAAGCAAAAAGCGCGATCTGCTGGCCCGGGACCGCGTTGGGATTATACTTCTGGTCGCCCCAGATGGGGTTCCCCCCATGGGAGAGCTGCACGCGGATCTGGTGATGCCGCCCCGTGTGAAGGAGCACGTCGACGAGCGAGAGCCCGCCTTTCACGCAGATCGTGCGCGCGTCGAGCGAGGCCTTCCTTGCGCCCTCCGTGCCCTCGGGTACGACGCGGGACTTCCGCTCCGCCTCGTCCTTTTTAAGGAAGCATTCGTATCGGAGGCTGACGGAGGGCATCGGCCCGCCCTCGACAATGGCGGCGTAGCGCTTGACCGCGCCCGCGCCGTTCTTCTCGGCGAACTGCGGCGTCAGGCGGGAGGCGGCCTTGCTCGTCCTTGCAAAGACCATCACGCCGCCGACGGGCCTGTCCAGCCTGTGGACGAGGCCCAAAAATACCTCGCCGGGCTTCGAATACTTTTCCTTGATATAGGCCTTCAGCATCCGCAGCATGTCAAGGTCGCCCGTTTCGTCCTCCTGCACGGGGACGTTAACGGGCTTCACGCAGACGATTATGTGGTTGTCTTCGTAGAGGATGGTCATAATGGGCTCCAAGATCATGCCTTCCCTTGGGGGCGCGAACCGCCCGGAAAGGGCCGCGGTGCGGCGCTTTCAGGTGAGCGCCGAGCGGCTCTGCCGCGAGGAGGGACCGCCGCCAAGGGCGGTGGTGGATGAGGGACAAAGCAGCAGCGGAGGAAAAGTGGTGAGGGGTTTTTTTCCCTCATCAGTCACCTGCGGTGACAGCTTCCCCCGGGGGAAGCCTTATCCTTCATCAGGCGTAACCAATGCCTTCCCTTGGGGGAAGGGGGACCGCTTGCGGTGGATGAGGGACAGAGCATCTGCGGAAGGAAAAGTGGCGAGGGGCTTATCCCTCATCAGCAGCGACTGCGTCGGCGGAGCTTCCCCCGGGGGAAGCCTTAACTCTCATCGGTCTTCGCGGCGCTACCGCAGAAATCGTCCCAAGTCAGTTCCAAGTGCTTTAGGATATCCGCACAGACGCCATCGAAATTGGTATTGACGTCATGGTTCGAGTAGCGGAGGACGCGAATACCCTCAGATCCGAGAAACTCATCGCGCAGCCTGTCGGAAGCTGCGCCCTTTTCCGAATAATGCTGTGAGCCGTCGAGCTCGATAACGATCTTTGCGGAGAAACAGAAGAAGTCTACGATGTAATTTCCGATAACTTTTTGCCGGTTGACCGTCAATGGAAGCTTTTTGAGGAAATCATACCACAGACGTCGCTCCTCCTTTGTCATTCCTTTTCTCAGAAGGCGAGAGTTTGGAGTCAATCGCGAGTTGGAAAGGTTTTTCATTTTGCATGACTCAAAGTTCAAGAGGGTGAAGCACTCGGCCAAACCGCAGAATATCTCACTGCAGTCGGAAGGATGCTTTTCGCCTTCCATTGGAGGGAAGCCTTATCCTTCATCAGGCGTAACCAATGCCTTCCCTTGGGGGAAGGGGGACCGCTTGCGGTGGATGAGGGACAGAGCATCTGCGGAAGGTTAATCGGTGAGGAGCTTATCCCTCATCAGTAGCGACTGCGTCGGCGGAGCTTCCCCCGGGGGAAGCCTTAACTCTCATCAATCGCGTCAATGCCTTCCCCTGGGGGAAGGGGGACCGCTTGCGGTGGATGAGGGATAGAGCAGCTCCGGAAGGTTAATCGGTGAGGGGCTTATCCCTCATCAGTCACCTTCGGTGACAGCTTCCCCCAAGGGAAGCCTTATCCTTCATTGGTCTGCGCGGCAACCGTCGCCGGGGCGGGCTGCTCGCTTTATCACACCCTCGGAAGCTATGCTTCCGAGGCGTTCGCCTGAAAGCGACACACTGTGTCCCTTTCCGGGCGGCTCACGCTCGGCAAGGCCGCCCAACCGGCTTCTTCCGGGGCGGGCTGTGAGCTTCACTCACAAGGCCGCCCGTTCAATGACTTTTTGACCATCCACCGGATGGTCAAAATTGCCTTCGGCAACCGTCATTGAACCCACCTTCCCGTTGCTCCGCAGGGGAGGATGAGGGAATCCCTTGTGATGGGCAGGCCGATCTCGTCAGATTCGACGGAGCCGCCGCGGTTTTTCAGGGCGACGCGCAGCACGTCGGTGAGGACGGTGGGGGCGAGCCCGGTGGTATAGGAATTTATGAGGAAGAACGAGGCGTCCTCCGAGAGGAGCCTGACCGCCGCCTCGACGAGGGGGTAGAGCCCCGTCTCGATGCGCCACATCTCGCCGTCGGGGCCTCTGCCGTAGCTCGGCGGATCCATGAGTATGCCCTCGTAGGAGCGGCCGCGGCGGAGCTCCCTCTGCACGAATTTCATGCAGTCGTCGACTATGAACCGCACGGGCCTGTCCTGAAGGCCGCTCTCCGACAGGTTCTGCTTCGCCCATTGGACTATGCTCTTCGCCGCGTCGACGTGGACGACCTCGGCCCCCTCCGCCGCGAGCGCGCAGGTGGCGCCGCCGGTGTAGGCAAAGAGGTTCAGCACGCGGAAGGGCTTATCGGGCTCGTTCTTTTTGAATTCTCGCACGCGCCCGCGCATGAAATCCCAGTTGACGGCCTGCTCGGGGAAGAGCCCCGTGTGCTTGAAGCCCGTCGGGCGCACGATGAAGGAGAGATCGCGGTAGCGGATCGTCCAATCCTCGGGAAGACTGCGCCTGTATTCCCAATGCCCGCCGCCCGCGGCGGAGCGGATATAGCGCGCGTCAAGCTCGCGGCAGGGGGCGGCCATGGGCCACACGGCCTGCGGATCGGGGCGCAGAAGGGTGACGGAGCCCCAGCGCTCGAGCTTGTCCCCGCCGCCGGCGTCGATTATTTCGTAGTCTTTCCAATCGGATGCTGTATACATAGGCATGCTCCATATCGGGCGGCGCGCCCGTTTTCTGACAGGAGGACCGTCCCACTTGTCGGGTTTTTGTTTGATTCGGTCAGACTCCCGGCGTCAGCGCGAGGAGGAAGTTCGAGTAATAGAAGAAGTGGGCGAGCTTGCTGTTCTGCACGAGGTCGCTTATCCCGTCGAAGGGGAGCACCGTAAGTATTATGGGGCAGACCATAAATATGAGGAACACGGCGAGTATTCCGTGGATGAGCCCCGTGCCTATGGCGGCGGGGATCTCGAGCCTCTTCAAAACGGGAAGAGGGCTCGCGTAATTCCACCAGCCTATGCCGAACGCCAGCAGCACCCGCAGGGCGATGAACATGACGAGGAACACCATTATGTTTATCGTGACGAGAACCATCGTCTGATTGAAGTAATCGCCCAGCGTGCGGATGTTCGAGGACTCGAACGCGGCGGAGGAGACGTTCTCGCGGATGCGCTCGTCCATGGGGAAGGCGACTTCGGAATGGGAGTAGATATCCTCCAGCTCGGTGTTGGAGATCTCGTCGATGTTCATCTTGCTGTATTCGACGTCGTAAATGTTCTCGCTGCCCTCGGTGTAGTAGAGCATGGCGTTGAATATGGATTCGTTCTGCACGACGCGGAACGAAACTATGGGCATCATCACGAACCCGAACACGGCGCAGAGCATGTAGCAGAGCACGTCGAGCGCGGTGTGCATGAAGCCCTTATAGAGCCCTCCGAGTACGAAGAGCCCGAGTATGCCTATTATCGCAAAATCGAGAATATTCATTTGCCCACGGTAAGGAGAGCAAGGTCTCCGCTCCTTTCGATCAAAATATGGCGCTCGTCGAGCTTTCGGGCCGAGACCGCGGAAGCGCCGAGCGAGAGCGATTCAAGCAGTTCGCCCTTCGGGGAATAGAGCCTGACGGCGTCGGCGCCGACCGCCGCGAGCGAGCCGGAAAGAAGATGACAGCCGACCGTTCCCTCGGGGAGTATGACGGTGACCGCGGTCTCGCCGGCGACGTCCTTCTGTGAGACGCTCAGCAGTATCACGGAGCCTGCCTCCGCGGGGGAGGCGGAGCCCCTCGGCAGGAGCATCAGCACGGGCTGATCGCCCGAGGACGAGACGTCCTCGACCCGGTAGCCGTAGAGGCGCACTCGGTAGATCTCGCGGTTGGCGGAGGAGGAATAGCGTATGAGCGATTCCGTCCCGACGACGAACACGCTTGAGTTTGTGAAGAATATCCGCTCCACGAGCTGACCGGAAACGCTTATCACGCCGGTGGAGCTCATGCGGGAGAGGTCAAACGTGGAGATGGTCGTCCTCGGGGAGCCGCTGTCGGTATCGAGATCCATCGTCCAGAGGGTGGAACCCGAGGCCTCGCTGAAGCCGAAATCCACGAGCCTCCCCTTGGGGAAGTCGAAGCTCTTCAGGAACTGCCCCGCCGAGGTATAGACGCCGACGCGCTCGTCCCCGTTGGGGAGCCGCATACACACGGCGACGTTGGAGGAGCCGCAGCGGACCGCCTCTATCGTCCCTTCGACGGAGATATCGAAATTCCCGTCGATTATCTGCACGGCGTTCCCCGCCCATACGACCCTGATGCCCGAGGTCCCGACTACGCCCTCCGGCTCCGCGGCCCCGGTGAGGGCCCTTGTGAGATCGTCGTCCTCGTCCCTGTAGCTGATGAAGCTCAGGCTGTTCTTCCTGACGGAAAGGAGCCCGTCGCCCACGCCGCAGACCATGTCGGTGGGCAGCAGAGGGAGCTCGCGAAGGGTGAGCTTCACGCCGCAGCTGCGGACTATGAAGAAAGTCAGCACGGCGGCGCCGATGAGCGCGATGAGGCTGACGATCGCCGCTGTCATGCGGAGAGCCGTCTTCCTTCTGTCGCGGACTACGAGTTTGCGCCTTCTTCTTGCCATTTACCACCTCATGAAGATATCGCCTTTTTGGGGAGCATTATCCGCAGCGCCCCCGGGAGCACGCGGAAGGTCACGGGCGCGTACTGCCCGAGCTCGCCGTCGAGCTGCATGGGGCAGCGGTCACACTCGATGGTGACCTCCTTCGCGCGGAAGTATTTGACCTGCTTCTTCCCGAGGTGCTTCCCCTTTATGAAGAGGGGGAGGAGCTTTAACAAAGTGAGCAGACCGACCTTCTTTACGACGCATACGTCAAGGAGCCCGTCCTGCGCGTCCGCGTTGGGAAGAGCGGCCATCCCGCCGCCTATGTGCGAGCCGTTCCCGACGGAGCAGATGGTGACGTCCTCGCGGATCGACTGCCCGTCGGCGGTTATCGTGACGGGAACGCTCCTCAGATGAAGGAGCGACTTCATCACCCCGAAGAGGTAGGGTATCATCCCGTGGAAACGCCTCTTGTATTTCTCGGTGTTGATGACGACGTCGACGTCGAACCCGAGCCCGCCGACGTTCGTGAAGGGCTTTTCGCCCGCCATGCCCATATCGACGGGGGCGGGAGCGCCCTCGAGAAGGACCCTGGCCGCTTCATCCGGCTCGGTGGAAAGGGAGAGCACCCGGGCGAAGTCGTTCCCCGTGCCGAAGGGGCAGATGCCCATCACGGCGTCGCTCCGCTTATAGAGGGAGGAGGCGACCTCGTTTATAGTGCCGTCGCCGCCGACCGCGACTATGAATCGCTCGCCCCGCTCGTAGGCTTTGTCCGCAAGCTCGGTGGACTGGCCGGGCGCGGTGGTCTCGCAGAAGCCGAAATCAGCCTTCTTCTCACGCAGATAACGGATGAGCGAATCGAATTTCTCCTTCGCCTTGCCGCCGCCGGCGATCGGGTTGACTATAAAATAGGGGCGCATATGTGAGTTCAGACCTCCACGTTATTCATATCCAACCTATATAATACACCATCAGCCGCCAAAAGTAAAGAGCGGGGAGCGACAATGAATGACCGACCGCGGGGACGGTTACGTATCGAAATTTGGTGATTGCAAAACGCGGGGCGATGGTTTATAATTAAACTGACTACAAATGGAGGTTTTCATTTATGGATCCCAAATTCGCAAACGAAGCCGGCATCTGCGTGCCGGAGATCATGTTCCCCGCAGAGGGCGTTGACCTTTCCAAGTGGGCGTGCGTGGCGTGCGACCAGTACACCTCCCAGCCCGATTACTGGGACGGCTGTGAGAAGATCGTAGGCGACGCTCCCTCGACCCTTCGCATCATGCTCCCCGAGATCTATCTCGAGAAGCCGGGCGAGGATGAGCGCATCGCCGCCATCCGCAAGACCATGGACGAATACATGGCGAACGGCATTCTCAGGAACCTGGGCGAGGGCTTCATGCTCACCCGCCGCACCGTCGACGGCAAGACGAGGAACGGCCTCGTGGTGGCGTTGGATCTCGAGTGCTACGATTACAACAAGGGCTCCACCACCCTCATAAGGGCGACCGAGGGCACCATCGTCGAGCGCATTCCCCCGCGTCTTCGCATCCGCGACGGCGCTCCCCTTGAGCTGCCGCACATACTCGTCCTCATCGACGACGAGAAGAAGAGCGTCATCGAGCCCATCTATGAGGCCGTGAAGGGAACGCCCAAGTTCTACGATTTCGAGCTCATGCAGAAGGGCGGTCACGTCGAGGGCTGGTTCATCAACGACGAAGCCATGATAAAGAACGCTATCGACGGGCTCACGGCGCTCATCGATCCGATGAAGTACGGCCGCGAGATGGCGCCCCTGCTCTTTGCGATGGGCGACGGCAACCACTCCTTCGCCACCGCGAAGGCCAACTGGGAGAAGCTCAAGGCGACCCTCCCCGAGGAGGAGCGCGCGGATCATCCCGCAAGGTACGCTCTCGTCGAGCTCGAGAACGTCCATGACGAGGGCATCGTGTTCGAGCCGATACACCGCGTCGTGTTCAACGTCAGCGTCAAGAAGTTCATCAACGACCTCACCGCCAAGCTCAAGGAGCAGAACCCCGGCGGCATCGTCGACGTACAGCTCTTCGAGTCCGAGCGCAGGTTCAACCGCTGCTTCGAGCGCGCCGTAGCAGAGGGCGGTCACGTGATCCCCGTCGTCATCCGCGGCAAGCGCGGCTTCATCGCCGTGAAGCGTCCCGCCGCTCAGCTTGAGGTCGGCACACTGCAGAACGCTCTCGACGTCGTCCTGAAGGCGACCAAGGGCGCCGCCATCGACTACATCCACGGCGCGGACGTCGTGAACGATCTCGGCTCCAAGGTCAACAACATGGGCTTCCTCCTCCCCGCGATGGATAAGTCCGCCTTCTTCAAGACCGTCGTATTCGACGGCGCTCTGCCGAGGAAGACCTTCTCCATGGGCGAGGCGCATGAGAAGAGGTATTACCTCGAGTGCAGGAAGATCACGAAGTGATCCGAACGGAAAACCAAAGGCGCTCCCGGGAAACCGGCGGCGCCTTCTTTTTGTTGCTGTGAGGGAAAGGATGATCGATCGGCGATCATCAATGGTCGATCGGGATAACGGCGGACGAAACCAAAAGCCTTCCCTTGGGGGCGCGAACCGCCCGGAAAGGGCCGCGGTGCGGCGCTTTCAGGTGAGCGCCGGGCGGCTTTGCCGCGAGGAGGGACTGCTTGCGGTGGATGAGGGACAGGGCATCTGCGGAAGAAAAGTGGTGAGGGGCTTTTTCCCTCATCAGTCACCTGCGGTGACAGCTTCCCCCAAGGGAAGCCTTAACTCTCATCGGTCGCGTCAATGCCTTCCCTTGGGGGAAGGGGGACCGCTTGCGGTGGATGAGGGACAAAGCAGCAGCGCAGGAAAAGTGGTGAGGGGCTTATCCCTCATCAGTCATCTTGTTGCTGTGTGGGAAAGGATGATCGATCGGCAATCATCAACGGTCGATCGGGATAACGGCGGACGAAACCGAAAGCCTTCCCCCGGGGGAAGGTGGCGCCGAAGGCGACGGATGAGGGCGACGGATGAGGGACAGAGCATCGGCGGAGGCTGCATTGAGAAGGTTCTTTTTCCCTCATCAACAGCGACTGTGTCGGCGGGATCGATCGGCAGCGATTCGTAACCCGGAGGTTTTTATCGATCTGCGCCTTGCGCCGTCCGATATCCCTTCGGCGAGGAAGGGGAGAGAGGATAATAAAAGGGAGACCCGGGGAATCAACGGGTCTCCCATGCAAGGGGCGAGCCTGGAAAGGGGTACTCGCCCAAAGGGGGGGCTATCGAAAGCGTGGTCCATGGACGCGCCCCTTTGACGGGGCACAGCGCTTTCCGCTCGCTGCCGGAGCAGAGGCCGATCAACCCCTACACTTATATAACAAGCGAAATGTGCCAAAGTGGACAGCTTTTGAACAATATATTTTTCAGGCCGTCCCGGATATGCACAAATCAAAAAAGCGCCTCTACTTATATAGACGCTTTTTTTGGACGAATATCACACCTTTTTTAAAATATATTTTTTCGGGGCGGGTTCAATAGCGCATGACGAGCTTCATGAACAGCAGCAGCACGGCGAGAAAACCGAAGTTGAACGCGGAAAAAACCCCGAGATAGCGGAGCTTTTTATCGGGATTGTGGAAGCTGTACTCCCGGAATGTGATGAGCGAGGCGAGCGAGGCGATGAGAGTGCCCGTGCCGCCGATGTTCACGCCCACGAGCAGCGCGGGGTAATCGGCCGTGAAGCGGGAGAGCAGTATCGCGGAGGGGACGTTCGATATCACCTGGCAGGAGAGCACGCTGAACGAGAGCGTGTCCTTCTCGAGCAGGGCGGAAAAGAACCGCGAGACGGCGGGTATCCTCGACATGTTCCCGGCGAATATGAAGAAGAAGACGAAGGTTAAAAGCAGCGGGTAATCGACCCCGGCGAGCGCGCGCCTGTCCATCACGAGAAGGAGCGCGGGTATCACGATGAGCCCTATCCAGTAGGGGATCCCGCGGAAGACTATCGCTATCGAGAGGGCGAACGCGGCGAGGTAGATCGCGGTGCGCCTCTTCGGCAGGCGGACGGGCTCGTCCGGCACCTCCATGGGCTCGGCGGGGACGAACATACAGCAGGCGACTATGAGCGTTATCGCAACGGCGAAGGGCGGCGCCATTATCCGCATGAATTCGCCCGTGGGGATATCGAACCGCGAATAGAGGTAGAGGTTCTGCGGATTGCCGAAGGGCGTGAGCATCCCGCCGAGGTTCGCGGCGATGTTCTGCATGACGAACGTGAACGCCATGCGCCCGCGCTTATTCGAGGCGGAGAGCACGAAGTACCCCAGCGGCAGGAAGGTTAAAAGAGCCATGTCGTTGGCGATGAGCATGGAGCCGATGAAAGTGATGCAGACGAGCGCCAGCGTGCACATGCGCGCGTTCTTAAAGCGCTTGACTATGCTCCTCGCAAGCATGGAGAAGAAGCGGATATTGCGGAGCGCGCCGACTATCCCCAGCACGCAGAAGAGGCAGGTCAGGGTCTTGAAGTCTATGTAGCCGAGGTATTCGGCGTCCGGCGGCACTATAAAAGCGGTAACGAGCGCTGCGCAGAACGCGATGACCATTACCGTGTTGTTCCTTATGAATCCGAGTATGGGGTTTTTCTTCTCCGAGGCCAATCCGCACCTCCCGCATCGCGGGTATTATAAGGGAACGAGCGGGATTTATCAACATATCGCGTATTGCGCGGAGGGGCGAAAAATGCTATAATACGGACATGTCCGGCGCAGGGCTCCGCCCATTCCGCGCGCCGGACGGGTGACACATGGAAGGAAAAACCGGTATATCGAGAATCATCGCCCTTGCGGCGCTTTTCACGGCGCTTATGACGGCGTTCGCCTTTGCCGCCGGATGCGCGGCGGACGGGCGCGGGATCGAGGTGGACGTGAGCCTAACGGAGGCCCCGACGAAGGCGCCCACGGAGGCGCCGACGGAACTCGTCGTAGAGCTGCCGACCGCGCGGCCGACTGAGCCGACCGCCGCTCCGACGCAGGCGCCTACCCCCGCTCCGACGCCTACCCCGACGCCGACGCCGACGCCGACTCCCACGCCGAAGCCGACGAAGACCCCGAAGCCCACGAACACTCCGAGGCCCACGGCCGATCCCTCGAAGCCCTACTATCTCTATCTCGAGAAGGGCTCGTACACGCTGACGATCTACGGCATCGGCAGCGACGGGAGGTATTCGAAGGTCGTCGCGCGGTACCGCGTTTCGCACGGCGGGAACCGCACCCCGGCGGGGACTTACGTGCTCTCCTCGAAGGAGCGCTGGCACGCCTTCGCGGGGGGAGATAACGGCTACGCGCAGTACGCATATATGTACGCGCCCGCCTCCAGCCCCAACAGCTGGACGGGGCTGTACGTCCACGGCCCCATGTACCGCGAGAAGGACCCGAACACGCTCTGGCCCCGGTATTACGACGGCACGAAGGCCATCGGCGGAGCCAACACGCAGGGCTGCCTGCGCATGGTCGTCAAGGCCGCCCGCTTCATCTACAACAACTGCCCCCGCGGCACGCTGCTGAAGATCGTCAACGGCGACCCGAAGGGCACCACCTCCGATCCCGTTCCCTCCAGGCACGGCCTTCTCCACGACCCGACCGACCCGAACGCGGCGGACACGCCGTAAACAAAAAGTGACAAAAATATAAAATTGTTGCAATATACAACGGGATGTGGTATCATGGCCCGGACGAAAACGAAGGAGGAAAACCATGAGAACACTGACCGCAAGAAGAATCGTGACGCGCACCGCCGTCGTGCTCGCGGCGCTGCTGATTCTCGCTTTCGCGGCATGCGCCGGCAGTGATCGTGCCGAAGACGGCAGGGGCCTGAGCGCCGCCAATACATTGACCGACGAGCCGACCGAGGCCGTGACCGAGGAGCCCGCCGAAGTCCCGACGGAAGTTCCGACCGAGGAGCCGACGGAAGTCCCGACCGAGGAGCCGACCGAAGCCCCCACCGAGGAGCCGACGGAGGAGCCGACCCCCGCGCCCACGGATACGCCGAAGCCGACGAAGACCCCGAAGCCCACGGCGACTCCGACTCCGAAGCCGACGAAGACTCCGAAGCCCACGGCGACTCCCACCCCGAAGCCGACGAAGACCCCGAAGCCCACGGCAAAGCCCACCGCGACGCCCAAGCCCACCGCAGCTCCCGCGGTCGTTTTCCCGACCCCGGACGGAGGGCATCCTTACTTCCTCTATTATGAGAAGGGCTCGCACACGCTTTCCATCTACATGGTGGGCAGCGACGGGAAGTACTCGAACCTCATCGCGCGCTACCGCACGGCTCATGGCGGCAATAAGACCCCGACGGGCACTTTCAAGCTCGGCGCCAAGGAGAAGTGGCACCGCTTCACGGTTTCGGGCAGACCCGCCTACGCGAGGTTCGCCGTCAAGTACGCGGGCGGAGTTTACCTCCACGGGCCGCTCTACTGGTCGCAGGACATATACGACCTCATTCCCGATTATTACGACGGCAGCCACCCCATCGGCGGCTCGAACAGCGGCGGATGCCTGAGGATGGTCGTCAAGGCCATCTACTGGATCTACTATAACTGCCCGACGGACACGAAGCTGATGATCGTCAACGGCAGCCCGCTGGGGACGAGCTCGTCCCCCGTCCCGCCGAGGACGGGCACGTTCGACCCGACCGATCCCGAGGTGCAGCCCTCGCCGACGCACACGCCCTCGCCGACGCCCACTCCCGCGCCGACGAGCGCTCCGGCTCCCACGAACACCCCGGCTCCCACGGCGACGGAAGCGCCCGAACCCACGGATGAGCCGTAACAAATATCAAGGAGAATCATTATGAAGCTTGCAGAAGCATTACAGGAAAGAGCGGATATCAACCGCAGGATCGAACAGCTGCGCTATCGCCTCTCGCGCAACGCGACCGTGCAGGAGGGCGAGACCCCCGCGGAGGACCCCAACGAGCTCATAAAGGAGCTGGACGACTGCGTCGCGAGGCTCGAGGAGCTGATGGCGCGGATTAACCGCACCAATTCCGAAAACAAAGTCGACGGGCACACCCTCACGGAGCTCATCGCAAAGCGCGACGCGCTCTCGTTAAAGCTCTCCGTTTACAGGAATTTCCTCGGCGAGGCCTCGAACCTCGCGGGCCGCGCGACGAGGAACGAGATAAAGATACTCTCGACCGTGAACGTTCGCGAGCTTCAGAAGAAGGTCGACGACATGAGCCGCGATCTGCGCCTCACCGACAACGCGCTCCAGCAGGCAAACTGGACGCTTGATCTGATCTGAATTTTAAGCAGGTAGCCCTGCGGGGCGAGCATCAAACCTCCATGAGACTGAGGCTAAACGGACTCGCCGTATTGGGCGAAGGGCCGCCGGGAACTCACATTTCATGCCCCGACAGCGCATTCGCGCATCGTTATCTCGTTTGAGAAGCTTATTCCGTATCACCCGATGCTGACCGCAGGGCGAGGGAGGGTATGGGGAACCCCGCACGGGAAACCGTGCGGGGCGCTTTTTTCTGACAGGGGGAAGTTTTGTTCGCCCCCCTGCCAGATACCTCAATACCTTTCCCAGCCGCCCTTTCGGTAATAGACGATCATCGCGGCGAGCGTGAGGCTCCAGGAGAGCACGTATGAGATGCTGATGCAGAAGAGCGTGGGCCGGAGGGCGAACGCGGTCAGCACCCAGAGCACGCGGAAGGCGCAGATGCCGACGCCGGTGATGAGCACGGGCTTCGTGTCGCCGCAGCCGCGCAGGGTCCCGGAGAGCACCTCGATGCTCGTCCAGACGAAATAGAACGGCACGAAGTAGAGAATGATCGTGTAGGTCGTGCTTTGGACGGAGGGCTCCTCCGTAAAGAGCTTCAGCGCGGCGGGGGCGACGAGTATTATCGCGGCGCTCATGGCTATCGTGACGCCCATGAAGAGCTTTAAGCCGACGCGCACGCTCTCGTGTATGCGGTCGAGCCTTTTTGCGCCGTAGTTCTGACCGACGAACGTGACGACGGCGGCGTTCGCGGCCTGCGCCGTCGCCCAGTAGAAGCCGTCGAGCTTGCCGGAGAGCGACCATGAGGCGACGACGACCGTCCCCAATGTGTTGACGTCGGTCTGCATGATTATGTTGGAGACGTTGTACATGCTCGCCTCCAGCCCGGAGGGGAGGCCTATCCGCATCATACGCTTGAAGACGCCCCTGTCGATGCGGAGGTTCCTGAGCTTCAGCGCGTAGGGGGCGCGGACGGTGAGCAGCGTCACGGTGAGGAGTATGAAATTGACCGCCTGGCTTATGACCGTGGCGTATGCGACTCCCGCGACGCCGAGGCCATAGCGCACGACGAACAGGTAATCGAGCCCGATATTGAGCAGGCAGGATATGAGCATGAAAACGAACGGGCGGGTCGAATCCCCGGCGGCGCGGAGTATGGCGGACTCGGTATTAAGGAGCAGCACCACCGCCATAGCCGCAAAGCAGATCCTGAGGTAGAGCGCGGCGTCCGCGAGGGTGTCGGCGGGCGTCTTCATTAAAGTCAGCAGCGTCGGCGCGAGGAGGAAGCACACGACGGAGAAGAACACCCCGACGATAAGGCTGAAGGTCATCGCAGTGCCCGTCGCGCGGGGGAGGTCGTTTTCGCCGCCCTTCGAGCCGCAGAGGTGCGAAATGACGACGGCGGCTCCCGTCGAGAGCGCGACGAAGAAACCGATAAAGAGATTCAGTATCGTGGCGACGCTCCCGCCGACGGCGGCAAGCGCCTCATGCCCGACGAAGCGGCCGACGATTATCGCGTCGACCGCGTTGTAGAGCTGCTGAAACCAAGTCCCCGCCAGTATCGGGAGAAAGAACAGTATGAGCCGCCTCCCGATGGGACCCGTCGTGAGGTCGGTGTTTTTTACAGAGCCTGTTTCCATATCATTTCTGTAGGAGCCTGACGATCGCCGAGCGGTGCACCTTCATCGCTCCCCGGGGGCAGAATTCCTGGCAGCAGAAGCAGCGTATGCAGCGGCTCCTGTCGATCCGCGGGACGGAGGCGCCCCCCCGCTTTTCCATTGCTATGGCGGAGGCGGGGCAGAGCTTTTCGCACTTTCCGCAGCCGACGCACTCCGCGCGCCTGACCGCGGGGCGCTGCTCGAGTATCCTTTCGAGCGGCCCTGAGAGGAAGCTGAATTTCGAGCCCTTGAGGAACGTGATGCTCTTGCGCGGCACCTTTTTGAAATCGGGCACGGCGAGCGCGTGCGGATCCCCGTAAAGCGCGATGGATGAAAGGTCGTTATCGCAGAGCCCGCGCCTTTTTGCGGCGGAAAGGGTCGGCACCCCGTCGGGGTCTATACCGATGAGCGCGGCTGCCGCGGCGTCCGCCTCGTAAGGGGTGAGAGCCGCTATCAGCGCGCCGACGTGCCTCGGCGTGCCGGCGGTCGGGCCGTTGCCCTCCATGCAGTCCACGGCGTCGATCAGCGTGAGGCGCGGCTTGAAATGCTCGTTTATGTCGACGAGCATATCCGCAAAATCGTTCACGTCCGGGTAGAGGTAGTGGGTCTGGGGCTTTAAGAGCCCCGGTATGACCCCGTACATGTTCTTGACGGCGGCGGACATCCCCACCATGCCGTGGCTCTTGAGCTTCGCAAAATCTATTATCGCATCGCAGTCGTCAAGGTAATCGGTGTACGTGAGGCGGCGCATTTTGAGCCCGTCGATCGGGACCGTGTGCGAATCGACGTTCAGGTTCAGCTCCGCTCCGGCGGCGCGGGCTTCCTCCATGCCGGTGACCCTGTAATTGTGCGAGAGCGCTGCGGCGGTGAAGAGCCCGCCCGGGCTGTCGCCCACGGTGACCTTCGCCCCGAGCGCGGTCAGCTTTTTGACGAGCGCCGTTACGAGCGCGGGATGCGTAGTCGCGCAGGAATCGGGGCTCATCGCGGCGACGAGGTTCGCCTTTATCACGATCCTCATTCCGGGCGCAACAAAATCGAGCCCGTGTATTGCGGCAAGGGCTCGCGTCAAAGCGGCGTCCGCCTCGGCGTATGAGCCGCAGGGGACGACCGCGCAGGTGTATTTTTTATTATCCGAGAACAAAAGCCGTGAAAGCCTCCTTCGCGTAATCGGGATCCGCGTCCAGCGCGGCAAGCCCGCAGAGGAACGGCAGCACGGCGGGCAGCAGCCTGCGGAGCTTGGCGGAAAGCTCCGGCGCGAGGCGCATCACGCCCACGTCCAGCATCACGTTCCACTCGTTCATTGCGCGGTTGACCGCGTCCTCGAGCCCGCTCTCGGGCTCCGCCCCGTTGTAGAGCGCGACGAAAAGCCGCAGCCCCGGTTCCGCGAGCATCGCCTCGCAGAGCCTCCCGAGCGCATCCCCGGCGGGCTCAGCGGCGTTCACGGAATCGACCCACGAAAAAAGCCTGTCGCCGACGGATCTCGTGCAGTCGGCGCAGACGGCGTCGATGAGCGCCTGCTTCGTCGGGTAATAATAGGAGAGGGTCCCCTTGCTGACGGAGAGCTCCTTCGCGACGTCTCCGAGGGTCATCCCCCACACGCCGCGTTCTGCGATGAGCGCGGATGCGGTTTCCAATATGGTTCTTGCGGTCGCTTCCTTCACGGCGCACCTCCCTGTTGAGATCTTCATTGAAATTATAACAGAATCCCGCGGGGAATGGAAGCCCTTTTTGGCTTTGCCCGCATATAATGAAGCATGGGAAACGAGAAAGTAACGAGAATCACGCTGACGGGAAGCCTCCGCGGGAGCCTTATTCTGCGCGAGGCGGAGGACGGGACGGAGGTGCGCCTCTCCCTGTCGGGAAGGAAGGATGGCCTCGTGCTGCTGACCCTCGGCGAAGAGGGCGTGACCGCGGTGAAGCTGACGGGCAGCACGGCGCGGGCGGGGCAGCGGGGTATCCGCGCGGCGGCGCTTGCTTCAAAGGGCAGGCTGTACGCCGTCGGCTTTTCGGCGGGAGTTTCAAACAGGGACCTTGCCGTGCAGCGGCTCCGCCTTGCCGCTGCCGAAACGGAGGCTCAGCCTCCGCGGGGGACCGCGGATCAAAAGGAGACCGGGGGAGCGCTTCCGAACCGGAGACAGCCCGACGCCGAGGCTCCGCCGCGGGTCCCCGCCGCCGCAACGGAGGAGATACTTCGCCGCGCAAGGGCGCTGTTCGGCGCGCTGACGGAAGGCGCGGAGCGGGAAACGTACGAGAACCCCGAAACCCCCGACGAGGAGCCGATCCCGAATCCCTTCCCGAGGACGTTCCCGAATTCGGTCTGGACGCGCCGCCCGGGCGAGCGCAGGCTGAAGGGAAGAGCGCTCGTCAGGGGCGTCCCCCGCGAGCTGACCGCCCTGCCCGCCGCGAGGGATCGCGAGGCCGGACCCCGGGCAAAGGGGAGGCTGCTCATATCGAAGGAGGGAGCGAGGTATCTTGTGTTTGAGGAGTGAATGGGATCGCTCATAAATATATTAAATTTCTTCAATTCGGGTATTGACAAGGGCGTTTTGTTCGTGTAGAATAGATAAGCCGTCGAAAGCGGCGCATCGGAAGCATAGCTCAGCTGGGAGAGCACCTGCCTTACAAGCAGGGGGTCATAGGTTCGAGCCCTATTGTTTCCACCAATTCGGCCCGGTAGTTCAGTTGGTTAGAATGCCAGCCTGTCACGCTGGAGGTCAGGGGTTCGAGCCCCCTTCGGGTCGCCATATTTGCCTCGGTAGCTCAGTAGGTAGAGCAGGGGACTGAAAATCCCCGTGTCGGTGGTTCAACTCCACTCTGAGGCACCATCTGCGGGAATAGCTCATTTGGTAGAGCGCCGCCTTGCCAAGGCGGAGGTGGCGGGTTCGAGCCCCGTTTCCCGCTCCATTTATTTCTCCCCCGTTTGGGGGAGAAATAAATGGAAAGAAATCCGGGTTCCTCCGTCACTTGGTGGCGGTTCGAGGTTCAAAACCGGTTGCCGAAGGCAATTTTGACCGTCCGGTGAACGGTCAAAAAGGTTTTGAACGGGCGGC
>JAFWOT010000030.1 GCA_017509785.1 Clostridia bacterium | reverse complement strand
GCGCAGATGGACGGTGCTATCCTCGTCGTTTCCGCGGCTGACGGCCCCATGCCCCAGACCCGTGAGCACATCCTGCTCGCCCGTCAGGTCGGCGTTCCCTACATCATCGTCTTCATGAACAAGGTCGACCAGGTCGACGATCCCGAGCTCCTCGAGCTTGTTGAGATGGAGATCCGTGAGCTGCTCTCCAGCTACGATTTCCCCGGAGACGACACCCCCATCATCAAGGGTTCCGCTCTGAAGGCCCTCGAGGCCCTCACCAACGGCGCTGTTGCTAAGGAGTCCCCCGAGTGCCAGTGCATCTTCGAGCTGATGGACGCTGTTGACAACTACATCCCCACTCCCCAGCGTGCTTCCGACAAGCCCTTCCTTATGCCTGTTGAGGACGTCTTCACCATCACCGGTCGTGGTACCGTTGCTACCGGCCGTGTTGAGCGCGGTATGATCAAGGTCAACGATAAGGTCCAGATCGTTGGTCTGAAGGATGAGCCCAAGGACACCACCGTCACCGGCGTTGAGATGTTCCGCAAGCTCCTCGATTTCGCTGAGGCCGGCGACAACATCGGCTGCCTCCTCCGCGGTATCCAGAGGAACGAAGTTGAGCGCGGCCAGGTCCTCGCTCAGCCCGGCACCATTCATCCCCACACCCACTTCAAGGGTGAGGTCTACGTTCTGACCAAGGAAGAGGGCGGTCGTCATACCCCCTTCTTCAGCGGCTATCGTCCCCAGTTCTACTTCCGTACCACTGACGTTACCGGCACCATCACTCTCCCCGAGGGCACTGAGATGGTAATGCCCGGCGATAACACCCGCATGGAGATCAACCTCATCACCCCGATCGCCATGGACGAGGGTCTCCGCTTCGCTATCCGCGAGGGCGGCCGTACGGTTGCTTCCGGCGTTGTTACCGCTATCATCGAGTAATCGATAACCGAATCGTCTGCAAAACGGGCTGCGGGAAACCGCGGCCCGTTTTTGTTCGTCCCGGGACCGAGCTTTGCTATCATATACGATCCATTCCGATATCCGGCGCTGTTGTGGAATATATGAGAAAAAATCAAAAAAAAGACTTGTATTTTCGGTATTTTATGCTACAATAGCTCTTGTGCCGTCATGTGCGGCAATAGCTAAATAACTATTTTTTACTCGGAGGAATATAAAATGAACAAGGCTCAGCTTATCAATGCCGTAGCGGCAAAGTCCAATCTCCCCAAGAAGGATATCGACGCTGTCATTAACGCTACTTTCGATTCCATAATTGAAAGCCTCAAGGAAGGCGAGAAGGTCCAGATCGTCGGTTTCGGTCGTTTTGAGGTTCGTGAGCGTCCCGCCAGGTCCGGCCGCAACCCCATGACCGGCGAGCCCATCGAGATCGCCGCCAGCCGCTCCGCCGCTTTCAAGGCCGGCAACGCCCTTAAGGAGGCCCTTGAGGTCAAGTAAGGTCCCTTGTGTAAAGTCGGTGTAAAATATTGCTCCGACACTTGATTTTTCCGTCGAATGTATTATAATGATGATACAGCAATACTGACAGGAGGTATTCACAATGGCTTACAAAATCACTGATGCTTGCATCGCATGCGGCGCTTGCGCAGCAGAATGTCCCGTTGGCGCTATCACCGAGGGTGATGGCAAGTTCGAGATCAACCCCGATCTGTGTGTAGAGTGCGGCGCTTGCGCAGGCACCTGCCCCGTCGGTGCTCCCGAGCAGGAGTAATTTACTCAAAAAATTAACGGCGCTTCACGCGCCGTTATTTTTTTGTTCGCTTTGAGCCGTTTCCCGTTCAAAGCTTCTTCGCCTTCTCCCAATACTCGTCCATCTCGGCGAGGGTCATATCATCAAACCTCTTACCATCCTCAAGCATCAGCTTCTCGGTCAGCTTGAAGCGCTTTTCGAATTTATCGGTCGCGGCGGTGAGAGCCAGGTCGGGATCGACCTTTTTCAGCCTTGCCACGTTCACGGCGGCAAAGAAGAGATCTCCTATCTCGTCCTCGATATGCGCCCTGTCGCCCTCGGAGATCGCCTCCATCACCTCGTCCGCCTCCTCATGCACCTTGGGGAGAGCCTCCTCGGCGGAGTCCCAATCGAAGCCGACGTCCGCCGCTTTCTTCTGTATCTTGTATGCGCGCAGAAGCGGCGGGAATGACTTGGGCACAGAATCCATGGCGGAGGCCACTGTCTGCTGATGCTTCTCCTGCTTCTTTAAAACCTCCCAGTTTACGAGCACTTCGTCGGAATTATCGACGTGTACGTTCCCGAATACGTGCGGGTGGCGGAATATCATCTTGTTGGTGATGCCCGTCGCAACGTCGCGCAGGGAGAAAGCCGCGTGCTCCTCCTCGATGACGACGTGGAACGCTATCTGCAGAAGCAGATCGCCCAGCTCCTCGCACAGGTCGTCGGGATCGTTCCTATCTATCGCGTCGATGACCTCCCAGCATTCCTCAAGAAGGCTCTTTTTGAGCGACTCATGGGTCTGCTCTGCGTCCCAGGGGCAGCCGCCGGGAGCGCGAAGGCGGCGCATCATCTGCATAAGCCCCTCGACGGAGTGGCGGGGGAGGTCGAGCTCGTTTGCGGGCGGCACCAGCAGCACCGCCGCGGCGTCATACGCGCTCATGCGGTCGATCTCATAGAGCTTACGGGTCTTTACCTCATAACAGCTTCCGTCGGGAGCGGGAAGCGCAAAATAGACCTCGTATTCATCGGGATAGTACTCCGAAAGCGTGAGCTTCACATCAGAAGCGGTAAGCGGCGAATCGATCTCGGTGATCGCATAAAGCGCCTCGGTATCGGGAATGCGGACGAGACGGTTAGCGGGGAGCTCCGTCAATATCTCCTGCCCGTTAAGATGCCCGTACGAAAGCGCATCCGAATAAGCGGCTTCGGCAAAGCTGATGAACGGGCCGACTTCGACGTTGACCTTTCCCGCGTCGGCGATATCATGTATCGCGGCGAGCAGATCGGGATTGACTCGCCCAAGCGTCACGTAAACGACAAACCGTTTGCAGTCGGAGGGTACGGTCTCATTATAGCCGCTGCTTGAGATGAACTCTGCCGCCTCAACGAGCCTGCCCGCTATGCAGCGGTTGAGCTCGTCGAAATCACCGCAGGATTCGTAAAGATCGTCCATTGTGACGTAATTTCCTTCAAGATGAAGCCTTTTTATGAAAGGATGCTCCGCCGTCTGCACAAATCGGGATTCCGCCTGCAGAAAAAGGGCGCGGGGAAAGCCTAATTCCGCTGCGCCTGCCTGAATGATATAAAGATCCGTCATGTTTACTCCCCTTTATAGACCGTCTCCAAAGACCGGTTCTCAAATTATTATGCTTCTGTAAGCTCGCCCGCGATGTCGGTGTTCATTATGCGGCGAACGCTCTCTATGTCGTGCGCCCTTCCGAGCACCCACATCAGCTTTGTGATAGCGGCCTCGGTCGTCATGTCGTGGGCGGAGATGACCCCCACCTCGGAGAGCGAACGGCTGACCTCGTAAACGTCGGGCGTGGACTGCTCATACAGGCATTGGCTCGTCAGCACGACGGGTATCCCAGCCGCCATCAGTTTCTTTATCGATTCGGTGTGATCCCTTCTGAAATTGTGCATCCCGCCGAGGCCGAACCCTTCCACGACGACGCCCTTCATGCCTATGTCCTTGAGGCAGTCGAGCAGCTGCGGGCTCATCCCGGGGACGATCTTGATCAGAGCGACGCGCGGATCTATCGAGGCCGAATAGCTGAATCCGACCTTGGGCTTCGGCGTATGGAGCATGACGCATTTGCCGTCGCTCACGGTGGCGATGTACGGGTAATTTATAGATTCGAAGGCGTTGAGGCTCGTCGTCCTCGTCTTGACGGCGCGGCATCCGAGTATGACGGACCCGCCGAAGCAGATGTAGACTCCGCCGGGCAGGGTGGAAGCCGCGGTTACGGCGTCGCAAAGGTTGCGCCTGCCGTCAGAATTCGGATAGATGGCGGGGTACTGTGCGCCCGTCAGCACGACGGGTACGGGCAGCCCCGAGAGCATGAACGAGAGCATCGACGCGGTGTATGCCATCGTGTCGGTCCCGTGGGTGAGCACGATCCCGTCGCAGTTGCCGACCTTCTCGCGTATGGCGGCGGAGATCACGCACCATTCCTCCGGCTGGATGTTGGAAGAATCCATGCTGAAAAGATCCGTGCAGCTAATGGTTATGCCGTCGGTCTCACAGCCGACGAGGTTTATAAGATCGCGCGCCGTAAGCTCGGGCGAGAGCCCGTTTTCCGTCGGCACGCAGGCGATGGTGCCGCCGGTCGCGATGAGGCATATGCGTTTCATATGATACCTCCGGAATTGTCTTTCCTATATTATAAATGCTTTGGGCGCTCTTGGCAAGCGTTTATTGCCCGTGAAGGCCGATGTTGAAATTGACCCGTTGCCAAAAGGAAGGTTTGTTGATATAATGGGAACCCGAAGGGCTCCTTGTTCGTTATATTTACGAGGGGAGTTCCCCTCGACTGAAGAGAAAGGACGTAAGAACATGAAAAAGATATTTTCCGCAGCCGTATTGGCTCTTGCCGCCGCGCTCGCCCTTGCGGGCTGCACGGCAACCCCCCATGAGGGCGGGCCGTCTCAGGACGATCCCATCAAGATAACCGACGGCACGCAGGCGCCCGGCGCCGTGGATACCGGCGCTCTCGATCCCGGCGCGCTCGACCCCGATTCCACCCCCGCTGTCGAGAACACGGCCGCAGCGGGCGTCTCCGGCGACACTGCCCGCAGGGATCCCGTCGCGTTCCATGACGCGTTCCGCACGGGCGGCGGCTCCGTCGAGGGGACCTCGTACACCGTCTATACCGATTACGAGTCGCTCGTGAAGGATTTCCCCCAGGCGGCGGAGCTTCCCGAGCACTACAGC
Source organism: Clostridia bacterium (assembly GCA_017509785.1). Classification (GTDB taxonomy): domain Bacteria; phylum Bacillota; class Clostridia; order Christensenellales; family CAG-138; genus UBA3857. The sequence goes on along the minus strand of JAFWOT010000030.1, from coordinate 50,276 downwards.
CCCGAGAAGCTTGAAAGCATCGTTGTCATAGCCGTCAAGGACGTCGTCCGCACGGGCGGATACACCGTCGATTACCACAGCTTCAAGGTGGCGAGCGATAAGATCATTATCGACATCACCGAGCAGGGCCCGGGCGACGCAATAGTCACCACCGCTTTTGAGACCCACGTCGTGCTCATCGGCGTCGAATCGAGAGCCTTCAGGGGCGATCTTCCCATTGAGATCACCGTTAATTCCGGCAACCGCGAGAAGACCCTCAATTGATGATGGCCGTCACAATTTTTACAAGATCTTTACAAGAAAAGGGCTTGTAAAATGCGTCGGGGCGTGATATAATATATCCACAATTAAAGAGCGGGTGAGAAAACCCATCCGCGATTTTGTAAATAGGCGCCCCCGGCGCCAAGGAAAGGAGCAACAAATCATGCGTATTTCCATTAACGGCAAAAACATCGAAGTATCCGACTACCTGCGTGATCTCGCAATGAAGAAAATGGCGAAGCTCGAGCGCTATTTCCCCGCGGACACGCCCGCGCAGGTGACTATGGCGGTCGAAAAGAACCGTCATATCGTTGAAGTGACGATCCCCTACGGCGGCGGCATAATCCGCGGCGAGGAAGTCACCGGCGATATGTACGCTTCCATCGACAACGTCATCGCGAAGCTTGAGCGGCAGATCATCCGCCACCGCACGAAGCTCGAAAAGAACCTCAAGGCGGAGGCCTTCAACGAGCCCATCCCCGAGTATGCGGACGAGGAGGAGGACGAGGGTCCCAGGATCGTCAGGAACAAGCGCTTCTCGATCAAGCCCATGAGCATTGACGAGGCCGTCCTGCAGATGGATCTTCTCGGCCATTCGTTCTTCGTGTTCACCAACTCCGAAACGGATGATATAAACGTTCTCTATAAGAGGAAGGACGGCAATCTCGGTCTCATCGAACCCGAATAAACCGACTTTCGGCTTGATGGATATAACACCCTCGCGGGGCTCGCAGGAGCCCCGCTTTTCTTCGCTCCCGCCGGGGCGCGCCGAGTCCTGCCGGCGGCGATAAATATACGGGTAAATATAAAAAAATTAGCCCTTTACTTCCGTATATATATCATGTATACTAAACGTAAAGACGGGCGTTTCGCATTTGCCCGATAAAATATCAAGAGGTGTATTATGGCTAAGACGACACAGGAAATCATGCAGCTTATCCGCGAAGAGGATATCAAGATGGTGGACTTCAAGATCGTTGATATCAACGGCCAGTTCCGCCACGTAACGATCCCCGCCGCCAACTTCAATGAGGAAACGATGGTCAACGGCATCGGCTTCGATGCTTCCAACTACGGCTACGCCGTCGTCGAGAAGAGCGATATGGTCTACATACCCGATCTCGATACCGCGGCGATAGATCCCTTCTGCGGTGTGAAGACCCTTTCGATGATCGGCAACGCCATGATCATAGATTATCCCGAGAACCGTCCCCTCGCCCAGTATCCGAGGAACATCGTCAAGGCCGCCGTCGATTACATGAAGCAGACCGGCGTCGCCGACGAGATGAAGATCCTCCCCGAGTTCGAGTTCTATCTCTTTGACAGGGTCGGCTGGAACGTCGAGAACAGCCGCGTATCCTTCGCCGTCGATACGAAGCAGGCCTATTGGAACAGCGAGACCGAGGGCAGCGGCAACGTCGTCCCCTTCCAGAAGAACTACCATATCGCCAAGCCCCTCGATACCACCTATGAGGCGAGGAGCGAAATGTGCATGGAGATCGAGAAGGCCGGCATCCCCGTGAAATACCATCATCCCGAGGTCGGCGGAGCGGGCCAGTTTGAGATTGAGCCCCTCCTCGGCGAGATGACCAAGATGGCGGACGGCTCCATGATGGTCAAGTACATAATCCACAACGTCGCAAAGAAATACGGCCTTGCGGCCACCCTCATGCCCAAGCCCGTCTACGGCGAGGCAGGCAGCGGTATGCACGTGCATATGCTCCTTTTGAAGGACGGCGAGCCCGTATTCTCCGACGATAACGGCTATTCGCATCTCAGCCGTGAGGCGCATTGGTTCATGGGCGGCCTCTTAAAGCACATCGCCTCCCTCTGTGCCATTACCAATCCCTCCACCAACTCCTTCAAGCGCCTCGTTCCCGGTTTCGAAGCGCCCGTCACCGTCGGCTATGCGACTTCCAACCGCAGCGCGGTCATCCGCATACCCGCGTACGCCAAGTCCCCCAAGCTCAGGAGGTTCGAGCTCCGCAACCCCGACGCCACCTGCAACCCCTATTTCTGCTACGCGGCGATACTTATGGCGGGTCTTGACGGCATTGAGAACAGGATCGACCCCCACGAAAACGGCTGGGGCCCCTATGACTGCAACCTGTTCGAGCTTCCCGAGGAGGAGAAGGCGAAGCTCCATCAGCTCCCCACCAGGCTTGAGGACGCTCTCGACGCGCTCGAGAAGGATCACGATTATCTCGTAAAGGGCGGCGTATTCCCCGAGGAGCTCATCGGGAACTTCATCAAGAGGAAGCGCGCCGAATGCGCGGAGCTCTCCAGGATCCCGCATCCCGCCGAGTTCGAGAAGTACTTTAACCTGTAAGATACGATCTGAAAAAGCGGCTCTTCGGAGCTGCTTTTTTTGCGTGCGCGGCGAAAACGCGCGGACACACACGCCAAAATGTGAATAGATAATTAATTACGACAACAAAAAACGATTAATAAAAAAGAATCTGTTGACAAATCCCTGAAATAAGATATGATAATGGTGAGCGGGAGCATTGATTTTCCTAATGGATCGCTCAAAAATCAATAAGGAGGACCCCTGTATGAAACACAGAATGCACAAAGCCCTTGCGCTGATGCTCGCGCTCCTCTTAACAGCGGCGTTCGGCTCACCCGCGCTGTCGGAGCCGGAGCCCGACTATGAGCTCAGCGAATACGACCGGGAGATGCTCCTTGCCTTCTGGCAGCAGCCCTCTTATGACGGCATGACGAACGGTGAAGCCGTCTACGATATCGTCCTTGGGGAGAACGGCTTCCTCGAAGAGCCGGCGCCCGAGTACGACGGCGGGTACTGGACGTATCTTCTCGAAACGCCGTATTACTACGACTCCGACGTCTTCTTCTTCGATCTCTATTACTACCTCAACGGTTGGGATGGGACTCCCATCGACGAAGAGGAGGGCAAGCCCGGCATGAAGACGACGCCCATGGTGGTCGTCCGCCCGGATCTCTACGGCCCGCTCGATCTTCACGGGACCGGCATAGGGCAGTTCAACGGTGATGACATGTGCGTCACACATATCGACGATATCGATTTTGACGACTGCTCCCATCTTTACAGGATCCGGTTCAGAAATCAGGAGTTTGCCAAAACCCTTTCCGCAATGAACTGCCCCCTGAGCAGGATCGATACGCGGGGCAGCAGCTTCAAGCGCCTTGATTTTACGATCCCCCGTTATGATGAGCCCATGCATATTTCGGGCGTGGGCGGCGGCAGCGTTTCCGTTTATTATTCTTACCCGACCAACGGCGAGGTTTCCCGGCTGACGGCCTCCTCCAGAGAGGAGATATTCATGGGCTGGTACAGGGATTCCGAACTCATTTCGGCGGAACCCGTCGTTGAGGTCGCCGAGGGCGGCAATTACACGGCCCGCTTCGGCGGAGACGCGAACGGCGACGGAGTCGCGGACGCGAACGACGCGCTCATCCTGTTCAGGATGTGCATGGGTCTCATACCCCCTGTGGACACGGATCTCGACTTCAACTGCAGCGGCGCAGTGGACGCGGGCGACGCGCTCCTGCTCTTCAGGTTCGCAATGGGTCTCAGCTGAGCCCGATACGAAAAAACCGGTCAACAAAGGAGCCGCGGCACAGCCGCGGCTCCCCTTGCGTATCATTACATCTTCACGGCCTCGCCGACAGAGAGAAGGTAGATGTACTTCTCCGCGACGGGGATCCCCGTCAGCCGCTCCAGCGCCTCGGCGTAGAGCTCTATCTGGCGGCGGTATCTTTCCGCCACGGTACGCGGCGAATGCGCCCCGTCCACGCGGGTGGTCTTGTGGTCGACGAGCACCCAACGCCCGTCCTCGATGAAGCAGCAGTCGATTATCCCCTGCAGCATAATGGGCTCGTCGGTCGAAGCCCCTATGAGGCGCGAGGCCTCGCACATCAGGTTGAACTCCTTTTCGCGCTCCACCCTGGGGGAAGCGACGAGCCTCCTTCCTATGTCGGAGGAGAAGAATCCGACGACCGCGCCGACCCGCACGAGCGAAGCCTCCCTCTCGGTAAAGAGGCCGCGTATCGTGAGGGCGCGAAGCTCCTCGCGTACGGACTCCCCGTCGTGCGGGGCTATCGAGATGAGCTGCAGCAGCCTGTGGGTGAGAGTGCCTATCTCCGCTCCCGTTATCACGCCGTCATCCGCCATGAAGCGGGGGCGCGCCGATACCTCGGGCGAGCGCAGCGTCAGCCCCGTGACGGAGAGCTTAGATGGCAGCTCCGTCGCGGAGCGATCCCCGTAGTTCGGGGCAAAACGGCGCGTCAGCTCGTCGAATTCAGCGAAGGAGGCCTCCTGCTTCCAAAGGGTGAAATCGTCCTCGCTCATGCCGACGCCGCGCCCTCTTGCCGCCCTCGCTCCCATGAGCTTCAGCTCCATGGAGCCGCCGTTCGGAAAAACGACGGGGGTATCTATCCCGTTTGGGAAGTAAGCCCCGAGCATCCATTCCGCGTAGCTCGAAGCTCCCATGATGCGCACCCCGTCGAGCGGGCGCGCGTACAGGCGGGCGTATCGCTCGGAATTTTGCTTAACGCCTATCATTATAAGCTTCTCGCGGGCGCGCGTCTGGGCGACGTAGAGCATCCGCATCTCCTCGGCGTTCTGGCGTCGCTGCTCGCGGAATGTCATCGCCCTCTGCAGGAGGGATTTGTTCCCCCTGTCCCCGGCGACGGAGCAGAGCCCGATGCCGAGCTCGGCGTCGAAAATGCCGACGGCGGAGTTCGCGCTGCGGTTGAACTGTTTCGTCACGTCGCCGAGGATGACCACGGGGAACTCCAGCCCCTTGCTCCGGTGTATGGTCATGAGGCGGACCGCGTCGACTGCGGGCGATACCGCCGCGGAGGCGGGGGAGGAGCTGCGTGAATCGTCAAGATACCGTATGAACGCTCCGAGCGAGCCCCTTCCGCCGTCCGAGAATTTTTCCGCGAGCCCGACTATCGTTTCAAGGTTTGCCTGCCTCGCTTCTCCTCCGAAGAGGGAGCTGACGAATATGCCGAGCTTCGCCGCATCGAGCACGGAGCTGACGAATTCGCCGAGCGTTTTCAGCCTCAGCTCCCCGCGCCATCCGTCTATGCGGCGGAGCATTTCCCCGCATTTGACGCTCCACGTGGGCGCGGCGGGGTCTTCCGCAGCGAGAATGACCCTGTCGAGCAGGTCCTCGCCGTCGTAGTCGGCCCTTATGTGTATGAGCTCCTCGTCGGTCAGATCGAATACGGAGGAGCGCATCACCGCGAGCAGAGGGATATCCTGCCTGCGGTTGTCTATGACGCGGAGCAGGTCGATAAAGAGCCGCACCTCTATCGCGTCGAAGAAGCCCGGCCCGCTCTCGCTGACGACGGGTATCCCCGCGTCGCCGAGGGCCTTCATCCATTCGGAAGCCGTCGCCGAGGCGGAGCGCAGCAGTACGGTAAAATCGCTCCAGCGGTAGGGCCTTTCGGCGCCGTTCTCCGAGAGGGTCTCGTCCCGCATTATTTCAAGTATGCGCCCGGCGGCGTATGCCGCCTGAAGGGAGGCGCTGCTTTCGTCCTCGCTCTCGTCGTCCTCCTCGTCCCCGTAGAACGGGAAGACGGGCGCGGCGTCGGGATCGGGGTCGATTATCGCAAATTCGACGGAACCCGTCCCGCCCCCGGGGAAGCCCGAAACGAGCGCGGCGTTGTCGCTGTAATCTATCTCGCCGACGGCGCCTCCCCGCATGAGCTGTGAAAACAGCAGGTTCGCGGCGTCGAGCACGGCCGTGCGGCTTCTGAAATTGCTGTTGAGGTCTATGCGGCATCTGCCGCCGGAGCCGTCGTATGTGCGGTATTTTTCAAGGAATATGGCGGGTTCCGCCTGACGGAAGCGGTAGATCGACTGCTTCACGTCCCCGACCATGAACCGGTTCCCGTCGGAGACCGCGGCAAGTATCGCCTCCTGCGCGGGGTTTATGTCCTGATACTCGTCGACGAAAACGTGGCGGAACCGCCTGCGGTACTCGGCGGCGATGCCGGGGCTGCGCAGAGCCTTCAGCGTGAGCTGCTCCATGTCGTTGAAATCGATGACTCCCTCGTCCGCCTTGATCTCCGCGTACCGGGCGGAAAATTCGCCCGTCAGCCTTCGCAGCACCGCGATGGGCTCTCCGAGCAGCCGCGCGAACGAAGCCTCCTCCGAGAGGCTGTGCGCGAATATCTTTTTCAGCTTGCCGAGGTATTTTTTCAGCGCCTCGCGGTAATCGCGCACGGCTTCCTTCTCGGCGTCATCCGTGCCGGTGTTCCACGTGAGGCGTGCGAACGAATGCGAATTCACCGCGCCGACCCAGCGGTCGTAATCGCGGTTTAAGAGGAGCGCCATCATGAAGCTCATGTCGTCGTCCAGCGCGGCGGCAATGCGCGGATGCGCCGAAGCGTCCCCCTCACGCAGGGTTTTTGCGGAAGCGAACAGTATCTCCAGCTCCTCGCAGACGGAGCCTATGAGGTCGTCCGCCGCCTTTTTCGCCGCCTCGGGGAAGCTGCGCGTGTACATATCGACCGCGCGGTCGAGCCATGCCTCGGGATCGGGCCTTGCAATGGCGAAGGCGTAGAGCGAGCGGATGAGCTTCTCCAGCGCCTCCGGACTGCCGACGGCGGTGAGCAGCGCCTCAAAGCCCGCGTCCTTGTTCCGCTCGTTCTGAAGGAAAGCGTTCTCGATGACCTCCGCCATGGCCTTGGCGGCGTAGAGCTCCGCGTCGAGCTGTTCGGCCACGCGCACGGCGGGATCGACGCCCGCTTCGTGATAGTTGCGGCGAAGCACGCTCGTGCAGAAGCTGTGTATGGTCGAAATGTTCGCGCTCTCGCACGCGGCCCCCGCGCGGGAAAGATACGCCGCCCGCTCGGGATCTCCGGCCTCGGCCGCCTCGTCGGAGAGCCCGCGGAGCCGCTTTGAAATGCGCTCCTTCATCTCGGAGGCGGCGGCGCGGGTGAACGTGACGACGAGCAGCTCGTCCACCCCGCAGCCCTCGGAAATGAGGCGGGCTATCCTCTCAGTGAGGACGGCCGTCTTGCCCGCGCCCGCTGCCGCGGAAACGAGCAGATCGCCCTCCTTCATTATGGCTTCTTGCTGTTTTGGAGTCCATTCGCGGTTCATACCGACCTCCGATTTATTATTTCGTTCCTATTTTATCATGCCCGGGGCTTGCAAGCAATACGGCGCGCGTGTTAAAATAGGGCCATCAAAACCAAAAGGCAGGGTCCTATGTTAATAGTCTATCTCGTTATCGCGCTCGCCGCGGCCGGTTCCGATCAGCTCACGAAGGCGCTCATATTCGGTCATGATTCCGGGTTCATACCGGGGTTCATCTGCTTTAGATCGACGGAGAACCGCGGCATGGTCTGGGGTCTCATGAACGGGGTCAACTGGTTCGTCCCCGCCGTCAGCGTCGTGACGCTCGCCGTCGTCGGGCTTATAATATTCCTCATAGTGAAGTACAGGAAGGTCATGCATCCCCTCATAGGGGCGGCGCTCGCCTGCGTCGTCGGCGGGGCGATAGGCAACCTCATAGACAGGGTCTTCCTCGGCTTCGTGAGGGATTTCATATGCACCGAATTCATCAGCTTCCCCGTGTTCAACGTGGCGGACGCCTTCATCACCTGCGGGGCGATACTGCTCGCCGTCATGATGATATTCACAAGGCCCGGGCACAGGCTTATCGCCGCCATGTTCCCCGAGGAGGATAAGAAGCGCAAAGGGGAAGGCTGAGTGGCAGACTATATTGAAAGCATAGAGCTGACCGTCTCCGAAGAGGACGCGGGCAAGCGGCTCGACGCATACGTCGCCTCGGCGACGGAGCTCTCCCGCAATGCGGTGCAGAGGCTCATATCGAGCGGCGACGTCCTGCTCAACGGCCTGCCCGCGCAGGCAAAGACAAAGGTGAAGCCCGGCGACTCCGTCTCCGTGGAGCCGCCCCCGCCCGCGATCACGGACGTCACACCCCAGGATATCCCGCTCGATATAGTCTATCAGGACGCGGACGTCGCCGTCATAAACAAGCCGAAGGGCATGGTCGTGCACCCCGCCGCGGGAAACCCCGACGGCACGCTCGTCAACGCGATACTCTTCCATATAAAGGATCTTTCGGGCGTTGGCGGCGAGATGCGCCCCGGCATAGTCCATCGCATAGACCGCTTTACGAGCGGCCTTCTCGTCATAGCGAAGAACGATGAAGCGCACAGGGCCCTCTCGGAGGATCTGAAGACCCATTCCGTCTCCCGTGTGTATTTCGCCCTCTGCGACGGGAATTTCAGGGAGGACAGCGGCACGGTGGAAGCGCCCATCGCCCGCTCCCGCAGCGACCGCAAGAAGATGGCCGTCGATGAGAAGGGCAGGAACGCCGTCACACATTGGCGCGTCCTGGAGCGCTTCGGCGACGTGACCCTCCTCCGCGTCGAATTGGAGACCGGCCGCACGCACCAGATCAGGGTGCATATGGCGTACATCAAGCACCCCATCGTCGGCGACGAGGTCTACGGCAGAGCAAAGAACCGCCTCGGCCTCACGGGGCAGGCGCTCCACGCGGGCGAGCTTCGGTTCACCCACCCGAAAACCGGCGAGCGGATGACGTTCACCGCCCCCCTTCCGGAGGATTTCGAGGCCGCCCTCAAAAAGCTGAGGAGCCGCCCGATGATGAGTTAGTTCCGCCCGCGGCGGCATTCCGCGGAGCGTTCCTTCATATGATTTTCGGGGCTCCCCAACCGTGCGGAAACTTGCGGACATATGTCGCAAAGTACCGAAAACGGTGCTTTATCCACAGTTTCCACAGGGTTTTCCACACGAAAACCCCTTGTATGAGCGCGAAAACGGCAACTTTTCCACAGTTGCCGTTTCGTTTTTTTGCTCAAGAGATCGCAAACGGGAACAGAGCGTTCGTTCGTTTATACCTCGATAACGTGCTCCTCGTTCCACTCGTGAGGGGTCTTCGTGACGGCGGCGTGCCCCACGGAAACGGCGATCCGGAACTCGAATCCCTCGGGGAAGGCGAACTCCCTTTTGACCTCCTCGGCCGCAGGGCCGGAGAAGGCGCTGCCGGGCATGCCAAGTATGACGCTCGAAAGCCCCATCGACTGCGCCGCAAGCACGATGTTCTCGACCGCGATGCCCGCATCGACGTCGGCGAAGTGCGAGGGCTTCGCGCAGATGATTATGACGAGGGGCGCGTCATAGGTGACCTTCCCCCCGCGGGACTTCATGCGCTCGGCGAAATCCCTGTTGCCGGAGGCGAGAACGCCGTCGATTATCGCCTGCTCAAGGCGGGCGCGCTTTTCGTCCGTCAGGACGAATATGAACCGCTGATCCTGCCTGTTCATCGCGGTGGGGGAGGCGAGCGCCGCCTTCTTCAGGGCGTCGATCTCGTCCCCGGTCAGCTTCTCGGGCGTGTAGCCGCGTATGCTCGATCTTTCGAGTATGGTGTTCAATACAGTGGTCTCCATTTTTTTCTCCAAAGGAGCTCCTTTCATATTTTTCCAAATATATTATAACTGCCGCGCGGCGATTTGTAAACCGGAATTTCCGAAACATTCCTGCTTTCGGAAAACGCATATCGGCTCAAAATAATATCACGAGAATCAGGAAGGGAGGTTCGTTATGAAGATGATCGGTTTTGCGGCCGGCATGGCCGTGGGCATGACCGCGGCGACGGCGGCGGTGACGGCGATGTATCCCGCAGTCGCCAGGAAGATGAAGCGCGACGGAAAGAAGCTTTGGCGGAACGTGACCTCGATGCTGTGAGCCGCACGGCGCGCCGCGCGGGGGCGGACGGAGTCGCTCCCGCTCCCGCGCGAAGGGGCTTAACAAAATTTTTTGCAAAAGCATAAAATACTATTGTGAGGTTTGAAAATATATGTTAAAATAAAGTGAGGTCTTTTTCGGCTTCACAAGAAAGTACAACGCGCACTTCCCGCACGCGGGAGGAAGGAGAAATAAATGAGCGGCAACATGAACACCATCAAATTCAAAATGCCGAAGGACAAGCAGACCGCGCACGAGGTCCTGATGCAGGCGTACTCCTCCATGAAGGAAAAGGGGTACGATCCCGTCAACCAGATAGTCGGCTACCTGCTCTCCGGCGATCCGACCTACATCACGAGCTACAACAACGCCCGCTACCTCATCTCGACCCTTGAGAGGGACGAGCTCATCGAGGAGCTGGTAAAGAGCTATATCGAGGTCAACGGCGCCGAATAATGCTCTATAATCGGCTCGGCAAAACAGGGAAGACCGTGTCGAAGCTCTGCTTCGGCACGCTTACTATGGGGCCCTTCCAACGGGATCTTTCCGTCCCGGAGGGGGCGGCCCTCTTTGAACGCGCCTTCGGGCACGGCGTGAACTTTCTGGATACGGCGGAGATATACGAGACGTATCCCCACGTACGCGAGGCCGTCCGCATGAAGCCGGACGTCGTCGTCTGCACGAAGAGCTACTCCTATGACGCGGCAACAGCCGAAGCCTCGTTCAGAAAGGCCGTGGAGGGGATAGGGCGCGAATATATCGACGTCTTCCTCCTCCACGAGCAGGAGAGCGCCCACACGATCCGCGGCCACCGCGAGGCGATAGAGTACTTCCTCAAAAAGAAGGAGGAGGGCCTCATTGGCGCCGTCGGGCTCTCGACCCATTACGTCCGCTGCATGGAGGCGGCGATCCGGCATCCCGAATTCGACGTGCTCTTCCCGCTCATAAACAAGAAGGGCGTCGGCATCGCGGACGGGACCCCCGACGACATGCTCTCCGTCATACGCCGCGCGCATGAGCTCGATATGGGCATTATAGCCATGAAGCCGCTCGGAGGCGGCCACCTCATAGAGGAGCGCGAGGAGGCGCTCGATTACGTCCTCGGGCTCGACTGCATAGATACCGTCGCCATCGGCATGCAGTCCCTCGACGAGGTAGATTACAACTGTGCGCGATTCTCGGGCGAAGTCCCCGATCCGGAGCTTTCGGAAAGGCTCGGCCGCGTCCGCAGGAGGATGCTCATTCAGGAGTGGTGCCAGGGCTGCGGGACCTGCGTCTCCGCCTGCCGCAATCACGCCATAACGATGGTCGACGGCATCGCCCGCATCGATTACACGAAATGCGCCACCTGCGGCTACTGCGCAAGGGCGTGCCCCGAATTCAACATCAAGGTCATATGAACGATCCGACACGGGGAGGAGCAACATGAATAAAGCCGTTTCCGTCACACTCGCTCTCCTGCTGACGCTGTTTTGTCTGCCCGTTTTCGCCCGCGCAGGAGTGTCGGTCGGGACCGTGATCGACTCCGACGGTTCCGACGGCTATTCGGGTGATTACGTCGTCATATACAACCCCTCCACGTCGGCCTCCGATTCCGCTTCGACCGGAACTTTGACCGGCCTTATCGAAACGGAAGTCGGCAGCAGGAGGCCCGCTTTCAAAAGCGACCCCGTCGTTCCGTACATGATAGACGTCGATCCCGAGCTCGCGGAGTATGACAGGGAGCATCTCGCGGGGCTTCCCGAAGCGGAGGACGCGCAGACGAAAGAATCCTTTGAGGTGGGCGATACGCATCGGTTCATGATCAGGAACTACTCGCCCGACGGCCTTTATATGACGTTCAAGGTGCTCGCAAAGGGAGAGCACTGCTACGTTTGGACTCCCGTGTCGACCAACGCGAACGTGTATCCGCTCGATTCCATCGATCCCGATTATGCCCGGATGGCAGCGGATATGTTCGATTCCAAGTACGACCTGATGCGGGAATCGTTCCGCGAACATACCAACGGCGCGCACGGCGACGGCAGGCTGAGCATTCTGTACTACAATATCAACGACGGCTGGCAGCCCGGGCAGGCCTATATCGGCGGCTACTTTTCCGCTTCGGATCTGTATTACAACGGTATGCCGATACTGAATATCGACACCTATCCCGGGGTCATCCGTCCGGATGAGGACGGCGTGATGGTTTCGGATATCACCGGTACCTACAGCCCCACGGTGCATGAGTTTCAGCACCTTATCTGCTATTCCCGGGTGGGAACGGTCGATACGTGGATAGACGAGTGCATGAGCTCCGCGGCGGAGGAGATCTGCTTCCCCGGATCGTGCGTTTACCGCCGCATACAGACGTGGACGCATCACGATTATTCCGAGCATCAGGATTGGGACGATCCCCCCTGCGAGGTGGAATACGTCGCGGAACACTCGGCTGAAAACGGGTTTTCGCTTTACGACTGGTCAAGCGGCATGACGACGGACGATATTCTGGTGCTGTACGCGCAGGTCTCGCTCTTCGCGCAGTACATGTATTCCAGGTTCGGCAACGCCGTCTTCCACAGGATAATCGACAACATGGGCGGGGGTACCCGGGCAAGGAGCTTCCAGGCTGTCTGCCGGGAGGCGACGGGCGTAGATCCCGAGGAGCTCGCGCAAAACTTCCGCATAGCGCTGACGGCGAACACCTCCCCCGACGAATATGACGGGCTATACTCCTTCTCCATGCAGGAGGGGTACGATCCCGCGGGCTGTCACGGGGTCGAAAACCTTTATGAGCTGCTCTGCCCGGTGGTGTTCACGGGAACGTCCTGCAGCATCAAGGGCGGGGGCGCGATATGCGTAAAGCCCGTCGGCGGCGTCTATTATCCCCCGCAGGGCGCTTCTCCGGGCCTTCGGTATTTCGGCGTCACGAGGGGCTTTGAAGGGCCCGAATACCCGCTTGGCGACGTGGACATGAACGGCAGCGCGGATTCCGCGGACGCGCTTCTCGCACTCAGGTATTCCATGGGGATAACGGCTCTTGCGCCCGGGCAGCTCGAGCTCGGCGACGTGAACGGCGACGGCAGCGTCACGTCGGCGGACGCGCTCATAATACTCCGCGCTTCCCTCGGGGTGATAAGAAAAGGAGATCAATAGTATGTTCAGATACTTTGGCGTAGACGTCGGCGACAGGCGCATCGGCCTCGCCGTGACGGACGCTCTGGGCTTCACGGCGCAGGGGCTGGAGACCTATACCCGCACGGGCGACGATGAGCGCGACGCGGCCTATATAAGGCAGGCCGCCGCGAAATGGGCTCCCTGCCGCATCGTGTTCGGCCTTCCCCGCAACATGGACGGCACCTACGGCTTCGCCAGCGACAAGGTCAGGGCCTTTGCGGAGCTCGTTCTTGACGGCTGGGAGGGTGAGCATGATTTCTATGACGAGCGCCTCTCCACCATGGCGGCGGAGCGCTTCCTTTACGAGGCGGAGCTCAAATGGCAGAAGCGCCGCAAGGTGGTCGATAAGATCGCCGCGCAGGTCATACTGGAGGGCTATATGACCCTTCATCCCGTAAAATAAAATCCCGAAAGGAACCGAAAACAATGGAACAGAACGACGAGATCATGGAGATAACCCTCATAGGCGACGACGGCGCTCCCATAATATTCGAGCATATCATCACGTTCATGTACGAGGATGAGCGCTATATGGCGCTGGCTCCCGCCGATTCCGTCAACGAGGAAGAGGAGGAGATCGTCTTCATGCACATAGTGAAGTCGGGCGGAGAGGATACCCTCGAGCCCGTTGAAAACGAGGTCCTCCTTGACGAGCTCTTTGAGGTCTTCTGCGAGCTCATGGATGAGGACGAGGAGCCGGAAGAGGATGACGGCGGGGAATGAACCCGCGCAAAACCGGGTAAACTGATGCCATCCTGTTTTGCTGGAGGCAGCATGAATAACAAAAAGATACTCTTTATCAACGCCTGTGACCGTCCCGATTCCCGCACTAAGCGGTTGGCGGACGCGCTCCTCTCCCGCCTGAAGGGGGAGGTGACGGAGATCCGTCTTGCGGACGAGGGCCTGACGCCCCTCTCATATGAGGAGCTCATGCGGCGCGAGGCGTGCATCGCGGCGGGCGAATATGACGATCCCGCCTTCCGTTACGCAAAGGCTTTCGCCGGAGCGGACGAGATAGTCCTCGCCGCACCGTACTGGGATATGTCCTTCCCATCCGAGGTGAAGGTGTTCGTCGAGCGGATATCCGTAAGGGGGCTGACGTTCACGTTCACCCCGCAGGGCGAGCCCGTCGGCCTCTGCCGCGCGAAACGGCTCTGGTACGTCGCGACCATGGGCGCGGAGGGGCTTCCCTTCGATTACGGCTTCGGCTATATAAAGGGCGTCTGCGGCGTCTACTACGGCATACCGGAGATCCGGCTCATTTCCGCCTGCGGGCTGGATCTTGACGGCAGGGACGCCGAAGCGATCATCGCGGAAAAGGAAAGAGAGATATCGGAGATGCCCTCCGATTGAGGTAAAAAAGGTTTGAGTTCGGCGGCATATTTCAAGTTTATCTGCTTTGTCGCAAGACTTGCGTATCCAAAGGCGAATATGAAGTTCGAGTCCGCTCCCGACGGGGAGCCGGGCTTGTTCGTATGCAATCATTCGGCGATCCGCGGCCCGGTCATGATAACTCTCGATTTCGACCGGCCCCACGCGAACTGGGTCATCAACTGCGCGATGGACCGCTCGAAGTGCGAGAGCTACGCCTTCCACGACGTGCTCAACGGCAACTGCGTGAAGGCGAAGAGCTTTTACAGGTTCCTCGCGAAGCTCGTAAGGCTCCTGCTGCCCCCCCTGCTCGAAAACGTCGATACCGTCCCCGTGTATCATGACCGCCGCATCGCGGAGACCTTCAGGCAGAGTGTCGACAGGCTCGAAAACGGCAGGGACATAATCGTTTTCGGCGAGTCTCCGAGGAAGTATTCCGAGTACGTAAACGAGCTCCAGCGCGGGTTCGTCGACCTCGGCAAATACTATTATTCGCATACGGGCAAAAGGCTCAAATACTACCCCGTCTACGTCGAAAGGCGCAACAGGGTCATCGCCATAGGCAAGCCTATAGAGTACGACCCGGATATCCCCATCAAGGAACAGCGCGAGCTCGTCTGCGAAGCTCTGCAGGAGGGGATGGATCGCATGGCGCGCGGCCTCAAAAAGCACAGGCCCGTGCCCTTCCTCAAGGAGCGGTGGTACGGGGCGTACGGCAAATACACCGATGATTTCGAAGGCTACTGGCGCATGATAGAATCCGGCGACATGGGCGGCAAATGAGCAGCGGAGGGCTTATGAACGGAACGGAAAAAGGCAGGCTCCTTCTCATTGCGAACCCCGCCGCGGGGAAAAGGGCTATGGAGCGCCGCTTTGACGAGGTCTGCGGGATATTCGAAAGCGGCGGGTACAGCGTTACAGCCGTGCTCACAAGCTCCCCCGGCGAGGCGGAAAGCATCGCCTTCGGGCAGGCCGCCGGGCACGATCTTATCGTAAGCGCGGGCGGCGACGGCACTCTCTACCAGGCGCTCAACGGCATGCTTCGCGCGGGGCTCGACCTGCCGATAGGGCATATCCCCTGCGGCAGCACGAACGAATTTGCCTCCGCGCACAAGCTCCCGGCGAGGATCACGGAGGCGGCGAAGCGCATACTCGAAGGCGGCGAGCGGAGGGTGAACGTCGGCAAATTCGGCGAAAGATACTTCCTCGGGACTGCTGCCTTCGGCGCGTTTTCATGGATGGGCTACGCCACGGATCAGAGCAAGAAGAACCGCTACGGCTATTCGGCCTACGTGATGGAGGGTCTCAGGGGCCTCAAAAGGAACGGCCCGCATCACGTCAGGGTGATCGCGGACGGCGAGGCGCACGAGGGGGATTATCTCTTCGGAGCGGTCTGCGCGACGGACGAGCTCAGCAGGCGCGTCCGCTTCGGCAGGGACAGGGACGTGCCGAATTCAAAGGCGCTGGAGCTGCTCCTCGTCCGTGATATAAAGCATTTTTCGGACGCCGGGTCCGTGATTCGCAGCCTCTCAACGGGCGAATACGATGATTCCGCCCTCTTCTTCGCCCGCGCGGATGAGATCGTGATAGAGAACGAGCCCGGGCTCATCTGGTCGATCGGCGGGGAAAGCTCCGGCGAATTCGCATCGGTCAGGGTCGGAGCTGTAAAGGACGGGCTCCGCATACTCGGCGCGGGGAAATAAAGCGCAAAAAAGGCGGGTGAGAGGCCCGCCTTTATCGTTTCACTTTCTCTTCAGCTCTATCGAAACGTTCCCGTCGTCGTCTATGCTGACGTACATCTGCCGCAGATACTTCTCGAAAAACTGATTCTTCTCCGCGGGGGTCATCGTTATCCTCGTATACGCGAGGGCGGAATCGAACATGTCGTTCACGTTTAGGTGGACGGCGTTTTCTATATACCCGCGCATCTGTGTAAGCAGAGCCGAATGCTTTATCTCGTCGCTGTTTCCGGAATAGAAATCATCGAGATAGCAATAGAATATCCCCGCTTCCTCAAGGGCGGCCTTGATATCCGGCCCGCATTTCTGGTGCTCCACCATCACGAGGAACGAAGCCTCCGGCAGGGTAGAGATGAGCCCCCAGTAATCCGAATCGCTTGAAACGAGCACGAACGAATCCACGCTGTTCGAATAGAATTCCCTGCACGTGCGCGAGGCGAGCGTTATATCGACGAGGGATTTGTTTCCCTTTATTCGGTCGATCATATTGTGCTCGACGGGGATCTTCGTATAGCTTTCGAGTATGCGCCAGGCGACGGCGGTATGCACGTCGTCGAAGAGTATGATCTTCGAGATCTTCTTCATCACGCCGTAATCGAGATTGTTGAGCGTCGCACAGAGGTTGTAAGGATCGGAGTTCTCGCAGTCGACTACCACGACCGTCTTCCTGCTCGAATTGACGAAGTCGTAAATGCTCGTCTTGACGTATTTGCCCGCGTCGGTCACACGGCTCTGCTCGGCGAAATGATCCCCGTGCCAGGAGTAAAGCAGCCTCACGAATTTTTTGTCGTTGAAGAGTATGTTCCCGACGTCCGTCGGCTCCCAGTTCATATACATCTGATAGGGGTAACGGTTTTTATAATTATAATACCTTTCGGCTGCTTTCTTCGTGCCCTCCTCGCTCAGGCCGTCGGGCATAACGAAAAGCTCCTTTATATAATCCCAATTGACCCACAGCGGGAATATGCTTTTGCAGTTGTTTATTCTGTCGGATATCAGGCGGTTTATCTCAATGACGTGCTGATAAAGCTTTGTGCTGGATTTTTTGATGAAGCTTATCCCGTCGCTGCTGAGCTGCATTATGCTTTCCCCGGGGACGAGATCCGGCATCGAAAGTATGCTTCGGTATTCCAGCCGCATCATATCGCTTATTTTTTTGAAATTCTGCTCGATCGCGGTTCTGATGATACAAAGATTTCTGATTATCCTGGCGTTCTTGTCGTATTCGAGCTGACCGAACACTTCGAGCTTTGGCGGTTCATGGTCGTTTTCGAATATGCGCTTCGGCACGCCGAGCAGATACGCGACCTTTGAGACCAGCTCATACGTGCTGTCTTTGACGGCAAGCTGTTCGTTTTCCTCGAACAAGGGGCGTGTATTGGTTCCCTGTTCCATCGCAGGACCTCCTTCTCTTTTATTACTCCCATTATAATATAATATGTTCATGGAATCAATGACTGAAATGTGAATAAATAATACGGAAAGCCCCGAAGCTTGTCGTCTTCGGGGCCTGAATGCTATATGTTTTTGCACAGCAGGCAGCGTCTCCGCCCGCCTTCATCGTATTCTCCCGTGAGCGCCGCAGCTAAGCCGCAGTCCCTGTCGAAGAGGTAAACGTCCTTCGGAAGCGTGGGCAGCACCGCGTCAAGCTCCCGCGGGGTCAGCTCCAGCACGGCGCGCTTCGGGTATCTCCAATAACCGGGGATGCGTATCATATCCTTCGAGTGAATATCCCACATCGCGCAGAGGGAGGGCAGGGGACGAAGCTCCGCAAGGGCCTCCGGTTCCGTCACCGTCACCGGATCCTTCAGGCAGTCCCGCAGGAAGCCGATGTAGCACATACCGTCCTCGTGCAGGCGCGTCTCCCTTATAGCGGAGCGGTAGTATTCGCCATTGGTGTTGACGAACGCCCCGATGAACCGCGCCCTCAGCCCGTCGGCCGGCTTTCCGATGAGTATCCTCATGCGGAGCGCTTCCTCGCGAGCTTCTTTATCCTTGCGGCGCGCTTCTGCTTTCTGCGCTCGCGGCTGACGCTCATATCCCTGTCGATCTCGCCCGCGGCGGAGAGAGCGGCCTTCGTAACGATGGGTCCGGTAAGCTCGTAAACGAGAGTCGCGAACAGCACGACCGTCACGACCTGATCCGCCACCACGGCAAGGTCGGAGGAGGCCGCGACCATCTGCGCCATACCTATCGCAACGCCCGCCTGCGGCAGGAGCGTGAGGCCGAGATAATTGCGGACGGTCCTCTCGGACTTGACGATCGCCGCTCCCGCGAACGCGCCCGTATACTTACCGAGCGCGCGGACGATAACGTATATGACGCCGGCGAGCCCCACCTGCGGGAGTATGGTCAGCTTCAGATCCGCGCCCGAGATCACGAAGAACAGCATGAAGAGGGGCGGCGTCCACTTTTCGCAGTGGGAGAGCACGTGCAGGGAATCGACGCGCAGGTTCGCGAAGAGCGCGCCTATCATCATGCAGACGAGCAGGCTCGAAAGCTCCCAAAGCTCCGAGAGCGCAACGCCGAGGAACACGGCGCAGACCATCAGCATCAGGCGGCTGTCGCGGGATTTGAAGAATTTGCACATGAACGACAGCACAGCTCCCAGAGCAGACCCGATGAGCAGCGAAAGCCCTATCTCGCGCAGGGGCTCCAATATTACCTTCTCCGCGGTGATGGAGCCGCCCACGGCGAACACCTCCGCCAGAGAGAAGCAGATCGAGAATATTATGAGGCCGACCGCGTCGTCAAACGCGACCACGGGCAGCAGCGTCTCCGTGACGGGGCCCTTCGCCTTGTACTGGCGGACGACCATGAGCGTCGCGGCGGGGGCAGTCGCCGCCGCGATGGCGCCGAGCAGCAGCGCGCGGGAGACGTAGTATTCGCAGTCGCTGCGGACGAACATCATGGCAAGCATGACGAAGATGACCGTCGTGAACGCCTGCACGAGCGTTATGACGATTATCTTCCCGCCGAGCTTCTTTATCGTCGCGAGCTTGAACTCGCCGCCGATGGAGAACGCGATGAAGCCGAGCGCGACCGAGGTGATTATGTTGAAGCTTTTGAGCCCCTCCTCGCTTATGAGGCCGCCGAACGAACCTCCCGTGATGAGGCTCCAGAAATTGGGGCCTATGAGAAGCCCCGCTATAAGATACCCCGTGACGTTCGGAAGATTGAATATCTTCATCACACGGGTCAGCGCAAGGCCCGCCACCATGGCGAAGCCGAGCATCAGCAAAGTCGAAAACATATCCTTACCCGCTCAAACCTTATTCTTCCTCAATGCCCTCGTAGCTCGAAATGGGCACGGTGAACATGACGCCCTTCTTGCCGAGGCCCTTCGTGTTGCGGCGCACGACGCGCTTCGCGTGCTCTATCTGATCGTCGGTCAGGAGCAGGAAAGCGGTGTGGCTCATCTCGAAATCGTGCGAAACGACCTTCGAGAGCGAGCCGAATATGGGAGCCGCGTCAACGGTGGAATTCAACAGCGCGTGCTTGAGGCTCGTCGACTGTATGACGACGCCGTTCATGCCGTGAGCCTTCAGGCCGGCGAGGGTCTCGAGAAATTCATCGGTCTCATCGATGGTGATGACCATAAGCTGCATAATTGTTCGCCTCCGTGAATCGTTTTTTCAAACATATAAATAATAGCCCTTTTTATCGGGAAGTCAAGGGCTGACGGGGTTTATATTGTTTTTGATACAAAATTGAGCGCGGCTCCTTCAGCCGGTCAATTACCGAAGAGCGCTTTCACGAGAACGATCGTCCCGAGTATCACGGGCAACACGAATACGACCGCCGCGACCGCTTCGGCCCACGCGAGCGTTTCCACCCATTTCGGGGTCGGGCCTCGCGCGATCGACCGCAGAGAGAGCGGAACGCATACGATGAGAGCGAGCCCGGTGAAATAAAGCCCGCCCAGGGCCGCCATTACCGAAAGAGCCGATTCGAAGGGCTTGTAAGCCTCCTCATAGATGAGCGCGGCAAGAAACAGCAAGACCCCCGCGAGAAATACAGCCGCGGGGATCAGCACGGTTATCTTCCGCGCTTTGGGTGCCGAACGCCGTTCCTTCACGTATTATTCCTCCTGACCGGGCTCTGCCGAATTCTTGAAGAGCGTTTTCGGTAAAGAAAAGAGGTCTTCCTCAGCATTATAGCCCTTTTCAACGGGAAAATCAATGGTCGAAAGGAATAATAAAGTAATTGTCTCCTTGGCGCCGCGGCGCCAAGGAGACATGATAGGGTCGGGATTCACTCCCCCTGTTTTGCTATGAGCACGAATCCCTCCGGGTCAACGGGGGAACCGTCCTGCAGGATCTCGAAGTGCAGATGGCTCTCGTCGGATATCTCCGTTATGGCCGTGTCGCCGATACAGCCGATGACCGTGCGGCTCTCAACGGGGTCTCCCACGCTCACGGGGACTTCCTTCTTCAGCCCCTGATACAGGGCCTTGAACGTACCGTGATCTATGAGCACGCTCGTTCCCATAAGGTCGTCGTCCCATATCCTTTCGACTAAGCCCGCCTCCACGGCGCGCACCTCGGTCCCCTTCGGGGCGGCTATATCCACTCCGGAATGGGTCATCCATTGACGGAGCGTCTTCGAGTAGATGAGCGCGTCCATCGAGTAGGGCTTCATCAGCCGCCCGTCAACGGGGGAGCTGAGCCTTGCGACGGTGATCTCGCTCGGGGCTGACGATGGCGCCGGCGTCATATCGGGGATGAACGTCGGCGCCGCCGTAGGCGGGATGCTGAAGATCGGCTTTGCGGTGCGCTGCTGCGGCGAGGCCGCGGGGGAGAGCGAGGCTTCCGCCAGACGCTCGTCGAGCGAATTCCCGGCGGGCGCCTCGGGGACGGCTTTCTTTCTGCCGACCGGCAGTACGGCGATCAGCCCGCCGAGCGCGGCAAGGCAAAGGAAGGCCGCGGCATATACGCCGTTTCGCTTGATGAACGCCGTCGCCTTCATGCGGCGCATGACTCTTCTTCTGCGGGTCTCCGGGTCGTTTTTCATGATATCTGAATCTCCTTTCGATTTGCGGATCGACGAAGGTCGTTTTATCAATAGATTTTCCGCGGGAGACGAATATCATACTTGAAAAATCAGCGGTTTTTTGTTATTATATGAAATAAGGGGGAATATGCCCCGCGTTCAGGCGTCTATTATATCAGAAGGGGGCCGGGCAGGATGTTACCCGTCCGGCTGTGTGGGCTTAAAATGAATATAGCAGTCGGTATTTTAAAGAGGATAGGCTTTCTGCTGCTTGCGGCGCTGGTGTTCGTAGGGTTCGTGTATCCGTTCTTTTCGGAGCCCGCCAGGTATGAGGAAAAGGCCCGAAGCATGACGGAAGCCCGGATCGAGGAGGGCGGCGTCACGGTCGAGGAGGGTTACGTCGATGAATGCGTATCCGAAGCCATGAAAGCGAATCTCGAGCCGATGTTCCGCGGCGCGCTCCTTCTGGCGGCGGCGTCTGCGCTCGTTATATTCTGCCTCTCTATAAGGCCCCCGCATGACTGCGGCGGAATAAATCTCTTCAATCCGCTCGGGCTCGTATTCACGGCGCTCATATCCGTCCTCACGGGAATGGCGCTTCACGCCCTGCTCTTTGATACGGAGATCATCCCCGGCGCGGATGAGTTCATCCGCTTCACGGGCTCCCTCGGGGAGCATAAGCTGCTCTTCGTCGTGATGCTCCCGCTCGTGTTCGAGCTCGTCTTCCGCGGAGCGATATTGAGCTATCTCGAAAAGATCCACTTCACCGCCGCGCTTCTGATAGCCCCCGTGCTCTACGCCGTCGCCGCGTACTTCATGGTCGCCGCGTACACAAGATGGAGCGTCGGCTCCACCGAGGCGGCCTTCGCCGCGTTCTGGGTCGCCCTCGGCATAGGCTTCGTGAACGGCGTCCTCACGTGGAGGCTCCGTTCCGTCATCCCCGCCGTGCTCTCGCACATGCTTCTCGCCTGGGCGGCGGGCAATATCGGCGCGTGGCAGAAGGCGCTCGGCGCTTCATACGTCCTGCTGATCGTGCTGCTCGGGGTGGTGCTCGCGGGGTTTGTCGTGCTGTTCAGCTTTTTCTCGAAGAAGGCGCCCGTGCTCGCGTATGATTTCCCGTTCACAAAGCACCACGCGTGGATGAACGATTGGCTCAACGGCCGCTTCCGCCGCATAGGCAGGGCAAAGCGTCAGGAGGAACCGAAGCCCGAGGAAGCTCCCGCAGAGCCCGCGGAGGAAGCAAAGCCCGAAGAAGCTCCCGCAGAGCCCGCGGAGGAACCGAAGCCCGAAGAAGCTCCCGCAGAACCCGCGGAGGAACCGAAGCCTGAAGAGGCTCCCGCAGAACCCGCGGAGGAAGCAAAGCTCGAAGAGGCTCCCGCAGAACCCGCGGAGGAATCAAAGCCCGAGGAAGCTCCCGCAGAGCCCGCGGAGGAACCGAAGCCCGAGGAAGCTCCCGCAGAGCCCGCCGAGGAAGCGGAGGGCGAAGCGTAAATGAGCATGCGCTCACAATTGGAGGAAGCCCTGCTTCCCGCGCTTCGGGAGGTATTCCCCGAAGCTTCGGGGGAGGATATCCTCCTCATGGGCAGGAGAGCGGATATATGCTGTCCGCTCCCTCGAAAATACGGTATTGACATTCCCGAAAGCATGGTATATAATATCATGGATGGAGTACATGTCGGGGGAATGCCGCTCCTCTCGGGGGCGGACTTTGTCGACGGCTTCATCAATTTTAATCTCGAAGAAGACGCTCTGCGCCTCTTTGCGGAGCAGGCCGCTTCGAAGGCGAGCCTTCTTTTGCCGGATGGGTTCGAGCTCGGGCTCAATGCCGGGGCCGTCCGCGCCGGGCTCCTGCATGCTTCGCGCACTGCCGGGGAAGGGCTCCCCACGGTCCCCTCGGACGAAGCGGCGAGGCGCGCGCTTCGCTGTGCGCTTGCGGCGGATTCGCAAAGCGCGGTCAACGTCGCGCTGAGGCTTGCGGAGGAGACCCTCCGCAGAAACAGAAAGCATCGGTTCCTCAGCGAGACCACGGCGCTCGCCATGGCGTCCGCATTTGAAATACATTAAACGGAGTTGAAATATGAACATTAAATGGTATGGACAATCCTGTTTCCTTCTCACTGCCGAAAACGGCGTGAAGATACTCACCGATCCCTGCAGCCCGAAGACGGGCTATGACGTGAAGAACGTCTATTGCGACGCGGTGACGATAAGCCACGATCATTTCGATCACAACCACGTGACCTCCGCCGCGGGTGAGCCCGTGGTGATCACGGCCCCCGGCGAGTATGAGGTCGGCGGCGTCAGGATCACCGGCTTCCCCGCCTTCCACGACAAGTACGGCGGGCAGCAGCGCGGCTCCAACATACTCTTCCTCTTTGAGATGGACGGTATCCGCATACTTCACGCGGGCGATATCGGTCATCAGCTCACCCGCGAGCAGATAGCCGAGATAGGCGTCGTCGACGTGCTCCTCGTCCCCATAGGCGGCAAGTACACGATCGATTACCTCGAGGCGCGTGAGTTTGCGAATTCGCTTCGCCCGTCCGTTGTCATCCCGATGCATTTCCGCACGCCCCTCTGCACGCTTGACGATATCGACGACTGCGGGAATTTCGTCTCCACCGTTCAGGATTGCCGCATCCACAAGCTGAACGACTGCGAGGCTTCCATATTCACGAACACCCTCGGCGAGGACAGGGTCCTCGTTCTCGATCCCTGCGTCGGGCAGGAAGAGGAATGACCGAATAACAGCCCGCCCCGAAGGGCCTTCCTTCGGGGCGTTTTTACGTTCATCCGCCGTATTTTTCGGCGAACCTGCGGCACCAATCCTCGTCGGGGGATTCCGTCATCGTGAACACCGGCAGGCTCCCGTCGTCGGGGAAGAGGAGTATCTCAGGCTCGCGGCAGACCCCCGGCAGCACGCGCGCGTAAAGCAGCAGGCACGGCGTGTATCCGGGCGCCGTCACGAGGAGCGTCGCCCTTCCGACCCCCGACGGGAGCAGCCGCTCGTAGACCTCGTCGGCCTCCACGGGGAGGAGCATCTCCTCCGTTGAACCGCGGGCGTCGGTGATATAGCTCCCGCCCGTTTCGGGGACGATGACGACAGCCCCTTCGATCGGCAGATCCGAAAACCCGTCGAGCACGCGCACGCGCATGGAGCCGAAGCGGGCTCTCCCGCCGCAGCCCAAGAGGGCGGTCATCGCCGCGATCAGCGCAAAAACGGTCAGCTTTTTAACGATCATGGCAAATTATATGCCTCCCGTCTGTACAAAATCCCCCGTCCTGTGGTATAATGCATCCAAATACCGAATGGAGGTGCTTTCATGCGCATCAGCATCGATTATACGAATATGCTTTCTTCGGCGGTCGGAGCCGCCGGTATCACGGCGGAGGAGCTCCGCGGCGAATTCCCCCGCGGGGCGGAGGCGATATCGTCCCTCCGCGCAAAGCGCGATTCCATCCGCTGGCGCGACCTGCCCTATAACCAGGGCGCGATAGTCGAAAGGATCAAGGCTGTCGCCGCCGACGTACGCGCAAGGGCGGAGAGCTTCGTCGTCCTCGGCATAGGCGGCAGCGCGCTCGGTCCCATTGCCGTGCAGCAGGCGCTCAACCATCCCTTCCATAACGAGCTCCCCCGCGAGAAGCGGAACGGCCCCAGGCTCTACGTCGCCGACAACGTCGACCCGGAGCGCATGCGGGCCCTCTTCGAGGTCATCGATCCGGAGACCACCGTATTCAACGTGATAACGAAGTCCGGCTCCACTTCCGAGACGATGGCGCAGCTCCTCACCGCGATGCGCATGCTCGTCGATCTCTACGGCGAGGAACATTTGAAGGATCGCCTTATCGCCACGACCGACAGCGAGAAGGGCAACCTCATCGGCATAGCGAAGCAGTACGGCCTCACCACGTTCTTCGTGCCCGAGGGAGTCGGCGGCCGATTCTCCGAGCTTTGCCCGGTCGGCCTGCTGCCCGCCGCCGTCTGCGGGATAGATATCGACGAGATGCTGAAGGGAGCCGCCCTCATGGATGAGCTCTGCGACAACGATAATATCGAAGAAAACCCCGCCCTCATGTACGCCCTGCTGGAGACCCTCGCAATGAAGAAGGGCGCGAACATCGGCGTGCTCATGCCCTATGCGGATTCGCTGAAGTATTTTGCGGATTGGTACGCGCAGCTCTGGGCGGAATCCCTCGGCAAGAGGAGGGGGGAGGAGCGCGTAGGTCAGACCCCCGTCAAGGCTCTCGGCGTCACCGATCAGCATTCGCAGGTCCAGCTCTATACCGACGGCCCCTTCGATAAGACCATCACATTCCTCGGCGTTGAAAACTATCGTACCGAGTTCGTCATCCCCCACGCGGCGGATGATTACCCGAACGTCGCGTTCCTTTCGGGGCATACGTTCAACGAGCTCATATCCGCCGAGCGCCGCGCGACGGAGCACGCCGTGACGGTGAGCGGCCATATGAACAAGACCGTCCTCCTGCCGGAGGTCAACGCCAATACGATAGGCCAGCTCATAATGCTCTTCGAGCTTGCGACAGCCTACGCGGGCGAGCTTCTGGGCATCGACGCTTACGATCAGCCCGGCGTTGAGGAGGGCAAGAACATGACCTACGCCCTTCTCGGCAAGAAGGGTTATGAGGCGAAGCTCGCAGAGATGAAGGCCTCCTCCGAGAGGAAGACCGTCTGAGCTTCCACAGAGGCCGCCAGATCGGCCGATAAAAGGAACCGTTAATGAGCCTTTACGATAAAAAAGACTTCAGAAGCATAGATTGGTTCACGATACTCATCGTGTTCGCTCTCGTGGGCTTTGGGTTAATAACCCTTTGCTCTGTTCTTGCCACGCCCTTCGACGGGACGGAACAGGGCTTGGGTGATATAATCGCGAAGCTCAATCTCGACTACGTTCAGAGGCAGGTCATAAACTTCCTCATCGGGCTCGCGGGGCTGATAGTCTTCATGGTGTTCGATTACAACATCTTCAAGCCGCTCATAACGTATGCGTATATAGGCATCGTCGGGCTCCTGACACTGCTCTTCGTCGTGGGCAAGGTGAGGGGCGGAGCGCAGGGCTGGTTCGTTTTCGAGAGCATCGAAAGGAACATCCAGCCCGCCGAGCTCGCGAAGATAGCCGTCATCGTGATGGTCTCGAAGGTGGCCTCCGCCGCGATGGACGCCGACGGCAGGATCACCCGATTCAGGGATATCGCCCTTACCGTCGGCCTGACGATGCTGCCCTTCATGCTCGTCGCCCTTCAGCCCGATCTCGGCAGCGCGTTCGTGCTCATCGTGATACTGATATTCATACTCTTCGCCGCAAGGATCAAATGGTTCTGGATGGCCGGCGCGGCGGCAGTCGCGGGGACGGTGCTCCCGCTCGCGTATTTCTTCGTATTCGACGATTATCAGCAGAAGCGTATAATCTCCTTCATCAATCCGGATTACGATCCCCTCGGCGCGGGCATGCAGGTCGCAAGGAGCAAGATAGTCATCGGCTCCGGCGGCCTCACGGGGAAGGGCTTCTTCTCCTCGACCACGCTCTCGCAGCTCAAATACGTTCCCGAGCGGCATACCGATTTCATCTACAGCGGCATCGTCGAGGGCGCGGGCTTTATAGGAGGCGTGATAGTCATCTTCGCGTTCTTCCTGCTCGCCTTCCGATGGATCTACATCGCGACAAAGGCCCGCGATAATTTCGGCATGCTGCTCGCCGTCGGCGTGACGGGCATGCTCATAGCCCACGTTTTCGAGAACATCGGCATGACGATAGGCCTCATGCCCATGACGGGCATACCGCTCCCGTTCATATCCTACGGGGGCTCGAACATGCTCACGAATATGATAGGCGTCGGCATAGTCCTTAACGTCTATATGCGCCACCCCGTCAAGAAGAAGCGCAAGCGCGACCATGCGCACGATAAGGGCGACGTGATGATAGGATGATCCATCACAGGAGGCAGACCGAAATGAAGACGTTTTTATACCGCACAGCGGCATTCGTTCTTGCCGCGCTGATGCTCTTTGGCGCGGCGGGCTGCGTGAAGGAAGGAGAGCCCGCTTCGGAAACGCCCATGCCTTCCGCCGAGGCCGCGGCGAATACTCCCGAGCCCACGCCTCTTCCTACGCCCGAGCCAACGCTGCTTCTCGACCTCACGGGATGGAAGGTCGTAACGGGGGAGAAGGGCGGCCCATCCCGGGAAACGCAGGATTGGGAGCTCCCGGGAGGGTATGTAGGCGTCGATCCGGAGCTTCGCGCAAAGCTCGACGACCCTGAAAACGCGGACGCTCTCTTTAAGGTGGAGATACAGAATTACCGCCCCTATGCCAAGCTGTCGGCTGCGGAGCAGCGGGAATACTTCAAGAGCGCGGATGAGCGTTCTGCAAAGGAGCGGGAGCTCATAAACTCTCCCGCCTTCGCTCAAATGCAGGAGGAGTTTGACATCTGGTTTTCCGAAGTCTATTATCCGACGAGCCCCGTCAAGGATAAGCTCCCGTCCTTCATCCCAGAGGAGGACGCCGAATTCTATAAGGACTGGCAAAGCTTTTTATACACCACTCTGTTTGTGGAGGGATACCCGAACTATCACGAGCTCTTCCTCGAATACCTCTGTGAAAACGGCAAATCCGAAAAGGCCGGGAGCTACAGGCCGCTCGCGGAGCGGTATTGGGAGCTGAACTGCTCCCGCGCGGAGCGTCCTCAGGCTATGACCGACGCCGTCCGTGCGGATCTTGAAAGGCTGATTTCGCTCGGGTACAGGATCGACCTTTCCACGTTCAGCGATTATTCGATGAGCTGCTTCGGGTACCTTACGAAGGATCAGATAGAGCATTTTGCCGCGGACCCGGATTACCCATACAGGATCGCGTTCTTCTTCCGCTGGATAAAATACCGGCAGTACGAAGACGGATGATCCCCCGCAATATGATAAGCTGCAAGCCGCGCCGCTCCCTTTTCATGAGGGGCGGCGTATTGTGCATAAATAAATATATCCCGTTTTTTGCTTGAAAAACGGTTGAATGAATCTGCCGTTGTGCTATAATGAAGTCAGTAAAATATGCCCGGAAACGGGCAAGATAAAGGAGTACAATCATGGCATACGATCGTATCTACAACTTCTCCGCCGGCCCCTCCGTCCTCCCCGAAAAGGTTCTGGAAGGCATTCGTGACAACCTCATGAATTATGAGGGCTCCGGTATGTGCGTCATGGAAATGAGCCACCGCTCCAAGGTCTTCGACACCATCATCAAGGAAGCCGAGCAGGATCTGCGCGACCTCATGAACATCCCCGACAACTACAAGGTAATGTTCATCCAGGGCGGCGCCACCCTCCAGTTCGCCATGCTCCCCATGAACCTCATGAAGAACGGCGTTGCCGATTACATCGTCACCGGCAACTGGTCCAAGAAGGCCTATAACGAGGCCAAGAAGTACGGCAAGATCAACCTTGTCGCAACGAGCGAGGACCGCAATTACAGCTACATCCCCGATTGCTCCGATCTGCCCATAAGCGAGGACGCCGATTACGTCTACATCTGCGAGAATGAGACCATCCACGGCACCACCTTCCAGCAGCTCCCCAACACCAAGGGCAAGATCCTCGTCTCCGACCAGAGCTCCATGTTCCTCTCCAAGCCCTGCAACGTCTCCGATTACGGCGTGATCTACGGCGGCGTTCAGAAGAACATCGGCCCCGCCGGCATGGTCATCGTCATCATGCGTGAGGATCTCATCCGTGATCCCGCCGAGCTTCCCACCTGGGTACCCACCTACATGAGCTATCACACCCATGCGGCCAACAACTCCCTCTATAACACCCCCAACTGCTGGTCGATCTACGTCTGCGGTCAGGTCTTCAAGTACCTGAAGAGCATCGGCGGCCTTGAGGTCATGGCCAAGATGAACGAGCATAAGGCCAAGATCCTCTATGATTTCCTCGATCAGTCCAAGCTCTTCAAGGGCACCGTTGAGCCCGAGTTCCGTTCCCTCATGAACGTCCCGTTCGTAACTCCCACCAAGGAGCAGGACGCCGACGTCGTCGCGGCGACGAAGGCCGCGGGCTTCGATAACCTCAAGGGCCACAAGAGCGTTGGCGGTCTCAGGGCCTCCATCTACAACGCCATGCCCGAAGAGGGCGTCGTCGCGCTCGTTGAGTTCCTCAAGAAGTACGAAGCGGAGCACATGGCGTAATCAGCAATCAGCAATTATGCGAGCTGAGCGAGCCGCGGAACTCGTCAACGCAAGCTCGTCGAACCGCTCCTGCGAGACATATCCCGGCAGCTGCCGATGATTCCTCGGAGTTGAATAAAACTCGGTTTAAAAGGATAATGACTCGCTCGGGTGCGCGGTTGGATCGGCTCGCCAACAAATAATCAAATAATAAAAGGAGAAATAATCATGCGTATTCTTGCTTCCGACGGTATGGAAAAGGGCGCAGTCGCCAAGCTGCGCGAGCTCGGTCATGAGGTAGTTCTTCCCGAGTCCACCCCCACCCCCGATGAGCTCCTTCAGCTCGTCAAGGAGTTTGACGTTCTCGTTGTTCGTTCCGCGACCAAGGTCCGCGTTCCCGCTATCGACTCCGCCGTTGAAGGCGGCAGGCTGAAGCTCATCATCCGCGGCGGCGTAGGGATCGACAACATCGATCATAAGTATGCCGAGGAAAAGGGCATCGCCGTCCGCAACACCCCCCGCGCCTCTTCCGACGCGGTCGCCGAGCTTGCTCTTGCTCACATGCTCTCCTGCGCGCGCTTCGTTTCCGCCGCGGGTCACTCCATGCGTGAGAACAAGTGGGAGAAGAAGGCCTACGCTAAGGGCATCGAGATCGCCGGCAAGACCCTGGGCGTCATCGGTTACGGCCGCATCGGTCAGAGCCTCGGCCGCAAGGCGCAGGCTCTGGGCATGAAGGTCCTCGCCTATGATATTTACCACGTTGAAGGCATCGAGAACGAGAACATGAAGTACGTCGAGATGGACGAGCTCCTCGCCAACTCCGACTTCATCAGCCTCCATACCCCCTCCCTCGACGGCAAGCCCCTCATCAATGAGGAGACCATCGCCAAGATGAAGGACGGCGTCAACATCATCAACACCAGCCGCGGCGCCAACATCGACGAGGCGGCTCTGCTTGCCGCTCTCGAGTCCGGCAAGGTCCGCGCCGCGGGTCTTGACGTTTGGGCGGAGGAGCCCTCCAAGAACGAGGCGCTCTACAGCCATCCCATGGTAAGCTGCACCCCCCACATCGGCGCTTCCACCGTTGAGGCTCAGAAGCGTATCGGCGCCGAGATCGTAGACATCATCGGCAAGTTCTTCGCGTGATCCCTGCGGTTGATGATCGACAATAAATGGTGATCCGCGGATAAAACGCAGCACACAACAACAGGCTGAGAGGAGATTTTCCTCTCAGCCTGTTTGCATCATTCATATTTCAAAGATCCACGTTGAAGTAATATAGTGCGAGCAGGTCTTCGGGGTCGTTTATCATCACCCTGCCGTTCTCGATGGAAAGCTCAAACTCGACGGGTTCCATAAAATCGGCCTCCTTTTTGCCGGGCACGAGATACTGGAGCGAACAAACGTAGTAGACCTTGCCGTCATGCGCAGAGAGGGATATCTTTCCGTATTTAAGCGTGAAGGCAGAAACAGCCTCGCGCGTTAGCTTGCCGTTATCTGAGCCGTACACCTCCAACACGATGGAGAACAGACCGGAGGTCGGGCCTAAGCTCAGCGTTATCACCTCGTTATTTCCATCCCCGTCTATATCCGCCGCGATGAGGTCGTAATACATAAAGTTCCACGCGCCGCTCTCGCCGACGATGAAATCCCCCTGCTCATACCGGCGCTGAGTGCCTTCCGCGGGCGATTCGAAAACCGCGCGGTAGAACCCTAAGCCCGTCTTATCATAAATACCCTCGGGAGTGATGTCAAACAGCAGCACGGGCTCCCCCCGGAAGCCATCACGATTCCACCGGGGGTATTCGGCGGACCTTATCTGCGCGATGACGTTTTCACGGTCGAGCCCGGAGACGGCTTTATCGATCGTTACCATCACATTGCAGGACGAGCTCAGGGGCGCATAAACAACGTCTATACAGACACCGTCCCGGACGAGCAGAAGCGAGTCCGGCGAGTCGCTGCACGCAAGCTGTCGGAAACCCTCGCTCATACGGAGCTCAACGTATTCGTTGAACCGGCTCTTAGATACCGAACTGTAATATACCCAGTCGCCGTTGTCCTGACCCTCCCCCCAGTCCGGAAGGAGCGCGAAGCGCAGCGCATCGGGATCCGGAGCCTCGGTATTATCGGGAATATCCGTTGAGTCGGGAGCTTCTGATAAATCAGGAGCTTCCGTCAAATCGGGAACGACTGTTGCGTTGGGATCGTCGGCGGCGTCTTCGGACGTATCGGGAGCCTCCGAAACGGAACCGTTATGCTTTGCGTGGCTCTCCCCGCCTATATGCAGTACCGCGATGAGCCCGACGATCAATACGAGCGAGGCGGCGGCCGCGGCTATGGAGAACGCGGTCCTTCTGCGCGAATACGCGCCCCTTTCCGCTGAATGCGTGTTTTCACCCGCCAGGCAGCGATCTACAAGGTCTTCGTCTATGTGCGCGATGGCGTCGAACATTTCAGAGTCTTTCATTTTCGCATTCCTCCTTTAAGAATTTACCGAGTCTTTTTGCCGTCTTCGAGAGCATGGACCGTACGCGGTTCTCGCCCATGCCGTAGAATGAGGCGACGTCGGCGTTCGATTGAAGCAGATAATACCTTCGGATGAATACGTCGGCCTCCGTCCGCGGGCGCTCCCTGAGGAACCGGCTTATGAGCGCCGAGAGCCTTTCGGTCGGTATTCCGGAGTTTTCGGGGATACAGGCGCGCAGCTCCCGGAAGGCGTATTCTTCCCTGCTTATGATGGATTCGGGCTTGACCGAGAGCGCCTCGGCTATGCGAACTATCGTCCCGTGATCGGGACGCCTTCTGCCCTGCTCCCACTTAGCAACGAGATCCCGCGACACGAAGAGCTTTTCGGCGAGCTGCTGCTGAGTCATGCCTGCCGAGGCTCTCGCATCCGCTATCCTTCTGCCGATTTCCATAAAGATCGACCTCCTGTCTCGGTTTATACTTGTTATATCAGAACGGGGTCCCTCTTTCAAGGGACAGTTCGCACCCACGGGGAAAGCCCAAAAAACCGAAAACGGAAGGAACGCGCCCTTCCGTTTTGCTGATCGCTCATATCATTCCACTACCGCGGCGAGCTTTTCAAAGAGCTCGTCCTCGTTTTCATATGGTATCACTTTAAAATACGGATCCCCCTTTATCATCGCGGAAAGCCTCCCGTTTGAGCTGTTATAGAACACGAAGCAGGGCTTGCCCAGCTTTTCGGCAAAACAGAGCTCGTATCCCACCCCGTGCGAGGGGCATGAGCACTCGGCAATGACGAGGCCGCATTCGCGGAGCCACGCCGTATCGCGCGAATAGATCGCGGCGTCGCGATCGGCCGCGCCTTCGAGCGCGCTCAATGAAAGATCCCCGACGTGCTCCGTCAGCACCTCGGCTTTGCTCTTTATAAACTCTATCATCCGCCTGTAAAGAGCGGCGTCGGCACGGCCTCCCCGGATGGAGCCCGCAAAATAGACCTTCTTCATATCCTTTCCTTTCAAAAGGGCGGAAGCACACGCTCCCGCCCGAATTATTATTCTACCGTTACGCTCTTTGCGAGGTTCCTCGGCTTATCCACCGAGCAGCCCTTCTGCACCGCCATGTAGTAGGCGAAGAGCTGCAGCGGTATTATCGCGCAGAACGGGGCGAGCAGTTCTCCCGTCCTTTCAAAGCGCCAGACGGCGGCGCAGTGGGAATCGACCTCGGGCATTTCGCCGTTCGTCAGGGCGAGCACCTTCGCGCCGCGCACGCGGACCTCCTCGATATTGCTCTCCGTCTTCGCGGCGAGAGCGGGCTGCGTCACGAGCCCGATGACGAGAGTCCCTTTTTCTATAAGGGCGATGGTGCCGTGCTTCAATTCGCCCGCGGCATAGGCCTCCGAATGGATGTAGCTGACCTCCTTCAGCTTCAGCGCCGCCTCGTAGGCAAGGGCCGAATCTATCCCGCGGCCGATGAAGAAAACGTGCTTCGCCGAGAATTCCCGGCTGGCGAAATACTGTATCTTTTCGCGCTTATCTATAAGGCTCTGCATCCTGTCGGGGAGGAGCGCAAGCTCCTCGATCATCCCGCGGACGCGGCCCTCTTCCACCGTCCCGCGAACCTCGCCGAGGCGAAGCGCGGCCAGCAGGAACACCGCCGCCTGCGTGAGATATGACTTCGTCGCCGCGACGGCGATCTCCGGCCCGGCGTAGGTGAAGAGCACGTCGTCCGCCTCGCGCGCGATGGTGGAGCCGATGACGTTGCATATGGCGACCGTCCTGACGCCCGCCTTCTTCGCCATGCGCATCGCGGCGATGGTGTCCGCCGTCTCACCCGACTGGGAGACGACCATGAGCACCTCGCCCTCCTCGAAAACGTAGCCGGAATAACGGAATTCCGAAGCGATATCCGCCTCGGTCGGGATCTTCGCCAGCTCCGAAAAATACTTCTTCCCGAGAAGCCCCGCGTGGTATGCCGTGCCGCAGCCGAGTATCCTTATCCGCTTTACGGCGGAGGCGTCCTCCTCGGCCCAGGGGAAGCAATCCGCCTTGAGCTTCAACGACCTGAAATTCACGTACTGCTCCGCCGTCTTGCGGAAGGCGACGGGCTCCTCGCAGATCTCCTTCATCATGAAGTGCTCGTAGCTGCCCTTCTTCGCCGCGTCGAGATCCCAGTCTATATGGGTCGAGCCCTTGTCGATCGGCGTGCCGAATTCATCGAAGAAGGCGATCCCTTCGGGGGAGAGGACGGCGATCTGCTTGTCGCCCATGAATGTGACGTCGCGCGTGTAGGCGAGCATCGCCGGGATATCGGAGGCGATATGCGCTCCGTCCTTCCCGAAGCCGACGACCATCGGGCTGTCCTTGCAGACGCAGTAGATGCGGTAAGGATCGTCGCGGAACAGTATCGCGAGCGCGAACGATCCCTCAATAAGGCGCATTGCTTCGGTGATGGCCTCGATGGGCTCTCCGTGGTAGACGTCTCCCAGAAGCTGCGCCACGACCTCGGTATCCGTGTCGGATACGAACTCGCAGCCCTTCTCCCGGAGCATCGCCTTGAGCTTCACGTAGTTTTCGATTATCCCGTTATGGACGAGTACGAGCTGCTTTTTCGTGTCTCCGTGAGGGTGCGAATTTATGTAGCTCGGCTCGCCGTGGGTCGCCCAGCGGGTGTGGCCGATGCCGCAGTACCCGCTTATGGGGTCTTTTTCAAGTATATCACGCAGGTTCTTCAGCTGGCCCTTCTGCTTGCGCATGAGGATGTCCTCGCCGTCCCAAACGGCGATCCCCGCGGAATCATACCCGCGGTAGGCAAGCGTCTCCAATCCTTCTATGAGTATGGGCGTGGCGTTGAGGCTGCCCGTGTATCCGACTATTCCGCACATATGGAGATCTCCTTTTCGGTTTCTCAACACTTAATTATATATGAGGTTATGCGGAGTGTCAAGCATAAAATGACCTTTCATCCGAATAGGGACGAAAAAGGGAGGAACGCATCGAAAATCGGCCTGATTTTAATAAAAACGGGCAGGAGGTTTGCATTTTATATCCGCTTGTGTTATAATGGCAAACGGAGGAAAACACTATGCCGAGAGCGATCATCAACGGACAGAATATCAATTACGAGCTGGCGGGCGTGAAGGATTTCAAGCTTCGCACGCCGGCGCTGCTTCTTCACGGGAACGGCGAGAGCATGAAGGTCTTCGATTCCTTCGTGCCGCAGCTTGCCTCCTCGCGCGGGTTCGTCCTCATGGACAGCCGCTTTCAGGGGGCTTCCGTCGCCGCGGATGAGGAGACCGTCCCCGAGATAAGCTACGAGCTCATGGCGCAGGACGCCATCGCCCTCATGGAGGATAAGCTCGGCGTGGGGGAGTATGACGTCATCGGCTATTCGGACGGCGCCATCACCGCGATAATAATGGCGCTGCGCTCCATCCGCGTGAGGAAGCTCATTCTGATCGGCGTGAACGCAGATCCCTCGGGCTTAAAGCCGAGGGCGCTCCGCCAGATCAGGCGCGATTATTCCGAAGCCAAGCGCCGCAGGAACCGCATCCGCATGGAGCTCTGCCGCATGATGCTTGAGGAGCCCCATATCACGAATTCCGATCTTGCCTCCATCTATTGCGAGACGACCGTCGTCTACGGTCAGAAGGACGAGGCGATCCGCCGCGAGCATGCTTCCGCCATTGCGGACGCCATCCCGCGCGGCAGCTTTGTCGAGATAAAAAACGCCGGGCATGACGTGCCGCGCACACACCCCGGCGAGCTTGCGGAGCTTGTTCGCTCGCTCCTTTAAAAACGAATCTTTTCCGCCGCCTCCGCGAATACTGTTCGCGGAGGTGATTTTTATGAAGAAAACAGGCAAAAGAAGGCTCGAGACCCTTGCGGATGAGCTCGAAACGATGCGGGCTGTCTCCGCGACGGAGTGCGCCGGCCTCATGTACAGCCCGCCGGGAGACGGGGAGGAGCGCCGCTCCTACAGCGAGATACAGCCCGTGCTCGCAGATATCGACCCGGAGCAAACGGACGACTGAACAGCCAAGCCGGGGGCGGACTTCCGCTCCCCGGCGGAATACGGAGGCCTTTACGCGGAGAAGGTGGGGAGAACAGCGCCGACGAAAAGTGATGTGACTCACTCTTGAAAAGTTTGTAACTCGTTTGTCTTGTGAATAAATTAAAATAGGCCAAAATAAAATATTGACAAGCGAAGGATATCATGATATAATTACCGCATAGACAAAGAAAAGAGAAGGTAAAATACGTTTACTACGGAGAACTGAATGACCTTGGTTGGTTTTATGATTACAAAACCGCGACAAGCTCCTCTGTTACGTACAACAAGACGTATGCCCAATTCAGCACCATGTACGATCCGGCACTCCCTGCGAACGGGTATTTTGATCGATGCTATTCAGCTATGTAGCCGGGACTAAAATTATCAACGAGGTCATAGAAACCTTCTAAGGAATGCGTATGCTGCCTAAATTTCGCGCGATCGTAATAACGCTGTTGTTTGCCTCAAGCCTGCTTACGGCTTCATTCGGTTGCCTCCCGAATGGATCGTCCAAAACAAACGATGAAGTGTTCTACATCGTCGATTACAGTATGGATACCGTGCAGGGCGTTATGCAGCGCATTTTCGGGACGGAAGATTCCGTGTACTATCTTGCCTCTGACGGTCCTTCGGGCGGGAGGATCCTGTTCAGCGATAAGCAGAACAAGGGGTGGCTCCCGCTCTGCAGTAAGCCCAACTGTACGCATGACAGCCCCGATTGTGATTCGTACATAGAGGGGGACGCGTTTGGCAGGATATGGCTATACGGCAGGCATATCTACTATATCGTTACGGATGACGACGGCAGCGGTTCTCTGTCCCTGTGGAGAATGAAGCTTGACGGCGGCGCGCATGAAAGGCTGCGGGGGATATCAGCTCCCGAAGATCATGTTTACAATGGATGGCGGTGGACTTGGAGCTTTCACAATAAATATGCGATCCTCTCTTTTTCGGGGGATGCTTTAGATGATGAAGGCAAGGAAAACATTTTTTACGGGTGGTTTGTTATTGACCTCGGTGACAGGGAGCTCAAGCTGAGACCGCTTGAATTGATCGACGACGAGGGGCGGCCCGGTTCGCTGGGAGTTCCGGTTGCGGGGAAGGACAGATATCTCTATTCGTTCAGTACAGAAAACGAGAACGAAGTCCTTTACAGAACCGATCTCGAAACGGGAGAGCAAAAGCGGATAGGCGTTTTGCCGTTTGCTCCGATGCTGCATGACTGCACGCTCGAAGGGGACAGCCTCATAATGTGCGACGGCTGGGATACGGGAGCCATCTATGAGTTCTCGCTCGTTACGGGCGAAACGCGTGTTCTGGCTCAAGCGGAGGACCGATCCCGGCTGTGGTACAGGTATTATAAAGGGAAGGTATACGGTGCGCATCACGGGGTAGAAGGCGCTCCCTTTGCGACAGGAGTCTATGAATTGGACGGCACGCCGATACAGATCGTCGACGGGAGCGTATATGGCAAACCCATAATGATGAATTATTGCGTTGGCGATCTCGCGTTCGGATATGATACGGATGAAGGCGATAATGGCAACGAGCCCCCTCGGTATTATCTCGACCTCACGGAGGTCGGGACGGAGGCCTTTACGTGGAGAAAGTGGGGAGAATAACAATGAACAGAAAACGAACAATTGAATTCACGATCATACTCGTCATCCTTCTGGGAACGCTGATCTCCTGCACGGGAGTCAGGCGCGGCTCGGATGCCGGGACGGAATGGTACGTTCGCGATCTCGATATGAATTCATCTACGGGTGGATCCGTGCGGATGCTCGATACGGATGAATCGGTTTACTGCCTCGTTGAGAAGGGCATGGGAAACGAACGTATCTTTTTCAGCGACAAGAACAATAAGGATTGGCTCCCCCTTTGCAGCAAGCCGAACTGTACGCACGAAGGCGATTCCTGCGACTCGGCGCTCGAAGGTGATACATTGATGACAATGTGGCTGTACGGCAGGAGCATCTACTACTGTGTGCTGGATCGTTCGGCGTTTGAGATCGTCCCCGTGCTTTACAGAATGCGGCTCGACGGCAGCGCGCACGAGAGGCTTTGCAGTATCCCCTTCCCCGAGGATGAAGCATATACCGAAAGCGGGTGGAGCTGGCTGTTTCATAACAGGTATGCGATTATCTCGTTCTATGGCGCGTATATGGGCGCGGACGGAGCGGTCTCAAAAGACCACAAATTGTATATTGTTGACCTCTCCGATGAGAGCTTTACCGCCAAACCTTTTGAGATCCATTCGCCGGACGAGCGTTCATCCGCATTGGGTTACGTTATCGCGGGGAGGGATAAGTATATCTACTCGGTTATACTCCCGAACGAGGATAACGTGCTTTACAGGACGGATCTTGAGACCGGCGAGCGGATCGAAATCGGCGTGTTGCCCGTGGTTCCGGAGTTATTCGACTGCACGCTCGAGGGGGACAGCCTCATAATGTGCGACGGCTGGGACACGGGAGCCATCTATGAGTTCTCGCTCGTAACGGGTGAAACGCGCGTTCTGGCTCAGGCGGATAACCGGTCTCAGCTTTGGCACAGGT
The DNA here is from genome assembly GCA_017509785.1 of Clostridia bacterium. Classification (GTDB taxonomy): domain Bacteria; phylum Bacillota; class Clostridia; order Christensenellales; family CAG-138; genus UBA3857. The sequence goes on along the minus strand of JAFWOT010000030.1, from coordinate 11,770 downwards.
ATTATAAGGGGCGGGTCTACGGCGCGCATGACGGATACGACGGCTCCCTGTTTGCGACGGGAGTCTATAAATTGGACGGTACGCCGATACAGATCGTCGACGGGAGTAGCTATGAAAAGCATATGATCATAACGTTTATGCTCGGCGAGTATGCTTTCGGATTTGACTCCGAGCAAGGCGAACGGATCGGCGAGCCCCCTCAGTATTATCTCGACCTAACGGAGGTCGGGACGGAGGCCTTTACGTGGAGAAAGTGGGGAGAATAACAATGAACAGAAAACGAACAATTGACTTCACGATCATACTCGTCATCCTTCTGGGAATGCTGATCTCCTGCACGGGAGTCGGGCGCGGCTCGGATGCCGGGGCGGAATGGTACGTTCGCGATTTCGAATCGAATTCATCGACCCCGGGCTTGGAGCAGATATTCGAGACGGATGACGCCGTTTACTTTCTCACCCCGCGCGAAGACGGACAGATCCGGTTCAGCGATAAGAACAATAAGGAATGGCTCCCCCTTTGCAGCAAGCCGAACTGTATGCACGAAGGCGATTCCTGCGACTCGGTCCTTGAAGGCGATGCTCACGGCATGATGTGGCTGTACGGCAGGAGCATCTACTACTGTGTGCTGGATGGTTCGGCATTTGAGAGCGTCCCCATGCTTTACAGAATGCGGCTCGACGGCAGCGCGCACGAGAGGCTTTGCAGTATCCCCATCACAGAGGATGAAGCATATACCGCAAGAGGGTGGGACTGGCTGTTCCACAACAAATACCTTGTGATCTCATTCAGAGGGGGCTATCTAAACGAGACCTCCGAGGTCTCAAAATACAGCAAATATTTTATTATAGACCTCTCCGATGAGAGCTTTACCGCCAAACCCTTTGAGATCCATTCGCCGGATGAGCGTTCATCCAAATTGGGTTATATTATCGCGGGGAGGGATAAGTATATCTACTCGGTCATACTCTCGAACGAGGATAACGTGCTTTACAGGACGGATCTTGAGACCGGCGAGCGGATCGAAGTCGGCGTTTTGCCCGTGGTTCCGGAGTTCTATGACTGCACGCTCGAGGGGGACAGCCTCATAATGTGCGACGGCTGGGACACGGGAGCCATCTATGAGTTCTCGCTCGTAACGGGTGAAACGCGCGTTCTGGCTCAGGCGGATAACCGGTCTCAGCTTTGGTACAGGTATTATAAAGGGAAGGTATACGGTGCGCATCACGGGGTAGAAGGCGCTCCCTTTGCGACGGGAGTCTATGAATTGGACGGTACGCCGATACAGATCGTCGACGGGAGCGTATACGGAAAGGATATCATGATGAATTATATGCTCGGTGATCTCGCTTTCGGGTACGATCCTTCGGAGGGCGATCAGGACTCGGAGCCCCCTCGGTATTATCTCGACCTCACGAAGGTCGGGACGGATGATTTCGTATGGAAAGAATGGGGATCCGGGGAACCATGAACGAAGGCGTCCCTGTGCCGCCGCGGAGAAAACTCCGCGGCGGTTTTTTCTGCATTTCTGCATTCTTTTTTCTTTCTCGCTGCGCGGTTCAAAAAGCCTTTGCCAACGCGCCCATGCTGTGGTATAATATAAATTAATGTAAAGGAGTTCGGATGAAGCGCAGACACTATCGCATCCACTATAACGACAAAGCTCAGCCCATGCGCCGCGTAAAGCACAGGCAGATAGCATGGGGGAGCATTGCGCTCGCCATTTTGGCGCTGCTGATACTGGCGGCGGGGGCGTATGCGGTTTTCAAATGGATCGAGCTCGGCGGTGACGGCAGCTTTCTTTCGGAGCTTGGGCTCGCTTCCGCGTGAGCGAATAACGGCGTTCGCGCCGGGAAAGGCGGAGAAAACGTCAAATGAAAAAGACCTATCGTATAATCGCGCTCATACTCGCGGCGCTGTTCCTGCTCTCGGGGGCGTTCGCGATAATCGCCGTGATCTTGCAGTGACCCGCCGCCCTTGGGGCGAAGAGGTCGGCGTTCGCCGCATAAGGCGGCTGTATTTACCACTTGAAAGGAAGGCTTTGCGGGGCAAGGCCGAACGGTCGCGTAAATGGAACGGTTCTCGTTCCCGTCCTCGACGGGGCTCTGCGATATAGCGGCGTACAGGCGGCTTCCCGAAGGGGAGCCGAAGGCCGTCGTGCAGCTGATCCATGACGCGGCGGAGCATTCCTCCGGCTTTGCGGACCTTGCGGAATACCTCTGTTCCCTGGGCTGCGCCGTCTATGCTTCGGATCTCGCCGGGCACGGAGGTTCGATCGAAAGCGGCGGCACGCGGGGCTTTTTCGCCCCGACCGAAGGATGGGAGCGCCTGTTGGAGGACGTGATGCTCCTTCATGCCGGGGCAAAGCGCGAATTTCCCTCCGCGCCGCAGGTGCTTTACGGGCATTCCCTCGGCTCCCTCCTCGCAAGGGCGTGCGCCTCCCGGTATCCCGATGAGTTCGCCGCGTTCGTATTTTCGGGGACGGCGTGCAGACCCCGCGCGCTGCGGGTTATAAAAATGCTCGCGGAGGCGCGTGTCAAAGCCCTCGGCCCCGAATGCCCGGATGAGCGGATGAGCCGCCTTCTGTTCGGCTCGTTCCTCAAAAGGGTCGATCGCCCGCGCACCCGGTTCGACTGGCTGTCCCGTGATGAAGCGGCGGTCGAAGAATACGTTTCGGATGAGCTCTGCGGCTTCACGCTGACGGCCTCCGGCATACGCGATATGCTGACGGGCCTTGAGGAGGTCTCGGGCAGAAGCTGGGCGGAAAGAGTCCCGAACGTGCCCATATGCCTCGTCTCCGGCAGGGAGGATCCCGTCGGCGCGTACGGCAGGGGAGTCGTGCGTGTCTGCAAAAGGCTCCTCGCGGCGGGGCATACTCACCTCGTGCTCCAGCTCTACGCGGGCGGCAGACACGATATCCATAACGAGACCGACCGGGACGAGGTGTATCGCGGCATAGCCGCGTTCCTCGGTTCTGCGGTTTCAATACAAAAATAAAGCAAAGGAGATAAACCAAATGAAAAGAAAGATCCTGTCCCTTATCATCGCCGTTCTCATGGTGCTCGGGCTCGTTTCCTCCTTCGGAGGAGCCGAGACGGCGCGTCCGATGACGGATTCCGAGCGCGCGGCCAAGATCGAAGCTCTTCAGAGCTTTTCCGAGAAGGTCGCCGGAATCACCATGGTTTACGACAAGGACATCGAGGCCAAGAAGGGCGAGGGCGAATTTGCTCTCTGCCGCATCATAGTCAAGGCCGCGGGCGAGCTCCATGACGAGACCGCCGCCGCGGAAGCCGGAGGCTATAACGATTGGCACGTATTCCAGTACCGGACCCCCGAAGAGGCGGAGGCCGCCATGAAGCGCTTCGAGCTCATGGACGAGGTCGAGTGGGCTGAGCCCGATGAGATCATGTACGCCTTCGCGACCCCCGGCTCCAACTCCTTCAAGTCCTGGGGCTTCGGCGCTTCGCACATCAACATGTATGAATACAATCAGTGGCTCTATGGCGAGTACGGCAGCAACCTTGCCAACCTGCCCGAGATAGTGGTCGCCGTCATCGATACCGGCGCGGATTCCGATCACCCCTTCCTCGTTGACAGGCTCGTTCCCGGCTGGAACTTCGTCGACAACACCAACAACCCCGAGGACGGTCACAGCCACGGCACCCACGTCTGCGGCACTGTGGTCGACGGTACCTTCTCCAACGTCAAGATAATGCCCATCAAGGTCCTTTCCGATTCCGGCTCCGGCAGCACGCTTAACGTCGGTCTCGGCATGGAATACGGCTCCCTCCACGGCGCGAAGGTCGAGAATATGTCCCTCGGCGGCGGCTGCGACGGCGGCGAGGAGCATCACTTCATGGCGGAGATAGTTGACGAGGCTTTCGACAGAGGCACCACCATAGTCGTTGCCGCGGGCAATGAATCCCAGGATGCGGCCAATGTCTGCCCCGCGAACATCAGGCGCCTCTGCACCGTCGCTTCCATCGGGCAGAGCCACTCCCTCAGCTACTTCTCCAACTTCGGTGAACTGGTGGATGTCGCCGCTCCCGGCGAGAGCATCTCCAGCTCCGTCCCCGGCGGCGGCTACGACACGAAGGACGGCACCTCGATGGCTTCCCCCCACGTCGCGGCTGTTGCGGCCCAGATCAGATCCGCTCATCCCGAGATGAGCGCCGATGAGGTGATCACCGTCATCAAGGCCGGCGCGAAGGCCATCAGCGTTTCCAACGCGGGCACGGGCATGGCTTATCTTTCCGCCAACATGTTCGATCTCGATCCCGCGGTCAATGCCGAGGGTCAGCACAACCATTACGTCTCCACCGGCAGCTACGTCTGGACGGTCGACGGAAGCTCCGCCGTCAGCGGCAACGCGGGCGTGAACAGCTCCACCGCCGTCATGAAGACCGAGCTCACCGTCGGCGCGGAGCAGTCGATCACATTCGATTATAAGGTAAGCTCCGAGGCGGGCGCAGACTTCTTCCGCGTAAAGGCCAACGGCACGGTCATATTCGAGTCCTCCGGCGAGCACGGCTGGACGACAGAGACCGTCGCTCTTCCCGGCAGCGGCAGCATCCAGCTCACGTTCGAGTACTACAAGAACGCGTCCGGCGCTTCCGGCTCCGATAAGGCTTGGGTCAGGAACGTGAAGGTCATGCGTTCGCTCTCCTCCGCGGCGAATGTAACCGGCGGTACGGTCCCGTTCGCCTCCTCGGGCAATTACCCCTGGATCGTCAACGACGCGGAAAACGCCGCAATGAGCGGCAACACGGGCGTGAACAATTCCGAATCCGTGATGACCGCGCAGGTCAATATCTCCAAGGGCATGCTGATCACCTTCAAGTATAAGGTGGAAGCCGCCTCGGGCGATATGTTCAAATTCCTCTTCGACGGCAGGCAGGTCTTCACCTCCGGCGCGACCGACGGCTACGTCGATTACGAGTACATCGTTCCTTCGCAGGGCGATCACGTGCTCTCCTTCGTATTCACCAAGAACGCCTCCGGCGCCGCCGGCGCGGACGCCGCGTTCATCAAGTATTTCTCCTACTACCACACCTTCGAGTCAGCGGTCAACGTCGAGGGCGGTTCGCTTCCGTTCGTGAACGAAGCGGAGTACCCCTGGTTCGCGATGCAGGATTACGTCAGCTCCTCCAACTGGGGCGAGCACAGCACGAGCAGTTATTTCACGCTCGATCTGCCCATGCACGCCGGCGAGACGCTCTCCTTCCGCTACATGACGAGCTCCGAGAGCAATTACGACTTCTTCCGCTTCTACGTTGACGGAGTGAAGCAGACGGAGCTTTCCGGCACTTCCACCGCGTGGAGGACTTACACATTCACCGCCTCCGCAGACAAGACCTATTCGTTCAAGTGGTCGTTCGAAAAGGACAACTCCGATCCCTGGTACTCCTCTTTCGATGACGCGGCCTACGTTGACGACGTCGCCTACTCCGGCGTCTACAGCCCCGCCGACGGCGACGTCAATAACGACGGCGTTGCCGATTCGCTCGACGCGCTTCTCGTGCTCAGGTATTCGATGAATCTCATCGACGGGACCCAGCTCGATCTCGCAAGGGGCGACGTCAATAACGACGGCGTAGTCGATTCGCTCGACGCGCTCCTCATCCTCCGCGATTCGATGAACGTCGCGTAAACCCAAACGAAAAAGCGGATCCGCCGACGGCGGATCCCTTTTTGTATCGCGATCTTGTTTTTTGCGCGGGAGGCTGTTACCGGATATCCTCGCGAAGCATCGGCATGCTCATGCAGCGGGGGCCGCCGCGCCCTCTCGAAAGCTCTCCTCCGGGTATGGGGTTGACGTGTACGCCCGCCTTGTCGAGCAGCTCGTTCGTGACGTGGTTGCGGTCATAGGTGATGATATTGCCGGGAGCTATCGCAAGCGAGTTCGAGCCCATGTTCCAATGCTCACGCTTGTAGACGATGTCGTCCCCGCCGCCCATCTCGATGAAGCTCACGTGGTCGAGATGCAGCGCGCGCTCCAGTATCCTGTCCACTCCGTCGGTCGTCCTTACGACGTTTATCTCTCCGTGGCCCGCGGGGGTCAGCTCGTATACGTCGAACCACTTGTGCGCCATGCAGGGGTGGGCGAGGAATTTATCGTAATCAACGTGGGTCATGAGTACGTCAAGGTGCATATAGGTGCGACTTTCCGGGTTCTTGAAGAGGAGCACCTTCTCGTATCCCCTCGTGAAGAGGGTCTTCGCGAGCTTCTCGACAGCCGCGACGCTCGTCCTCTCGCCGCAGCCGATGGCCACGCATTTGTCGGAAAGAGAGAGCACGTCGCCGCCCTCTATCGGGCAGCCGCAGTTGTAATCGTAAAGCAGGTCGACGGAGCCCTTGCCGAACTTCTCGGAATACCTGTGCAGGTAGCGGATGAACAGCGTTTCGCGCATGCGGGCGGGCATGCTCATTGCTGAGATGGCGATCCCCGTTCCGATGGAGAAGCTTATGTCCCTCGTGAAATAGATGTTGGGGAGGGGATCGGTGAGGAAGGGATAGTCGCTCGTAACGACGCACTGAATGGGCTTTACGGAAACGTTCCGGAGATCGTCCCTCGTGATGCCCTTGGCGACCGCGTCGAACAGCCCCTCCGCGGGGACGGAGAGCAGGTACTCGCGCACCGCGGGCTTCAGCGAATCGCCCTTAACGCCGATATCGACGAAATCCTCGATGAACGAACGGCGGACGTCCTCGTCCCTGACTATCTCGGCGAATTCCTTTTCGATATAGACGACGTCGACTCCGGCATCCCTGAGGATACCGGCGAATACGTCGTGCTCACGGCCCGCCATCTCAACGTCGGGCGTGTCCTCGGCAAGCATCCTCTCCAAAAAATCGGGCATCAGGTTCGCAAGCTCAACGCCGGGGCGATGGAGCATCACGCGCTGCAGACGACCGATCTCGCTCTTCACGTTTATATGACCCATTGAATGTACCTCCGAATTTATTTGCGTGTCTCACCTATCTATTATACATCCGAAAGCCGTTTGCCGTCAACATCAAAAACCGCGTCAAAGGCGGGCTGCTCCCCGGAATTTATCGCCGAAAAAGCAGATAAGATTGATTATCGCCCCTTGTTTGTGGTATAATGGATACAGGAGGTGACCCACACATGTACTATGCACTCATCGGCGATATGGTCGCGTCGAGGAAGCTCGATCCTTCCGCGAGGAAGGAAGCGCAGGAGCTCCTGCGCTCGGCGCTTGCCGAAGTCAACCGCGAGTATGCCGATTCCATCGCGGCGGATTTTCTCATCACCCTCGGGGATGAGTGCCAGGGGCTGATGCTGGCCTCGGCAGATCCCGTCTCGGCGGCGCTCCGGATAATGCATTCCATGAAGCCCTATGAAATAAGATTCTCCGTCGCCCTCGGCGAGATAACCACCGGCATCGACCGCTCCGCCGCTCTCGGCGCGGACGGACCCGCGTTCCATGCAGCAAGGGAGCGCATCGAGGCGATGAAGCCCAATCACGGGGCGCGGCTCCGCTTCGCCCTTCCCGAAGCCCGCGCGGAGGAGGCGGTCAACACCGTCGCCGCCCTCTGCGACAGGCTCGCCATAGGCCGCACCTCAAAGCAGGAGGAGCTCGCCTATGCCATGCTCCGGGCGAAGCTCAAAGGAGAAAGGCTGACACAGGAGGCGCTTGCCAGATCCCTCGGCATCGGGCAGAGCACAGTAAACGCGCAGCTCGTTTCAGCGGGCTTCAACGAATACTGCGAGGGCGTCCTATATATAAGAAGGGAACTCGCAAGGCTCGGAGGCGGAGTATGAGATCGTTCACGGTACTGATGCTCGCCCACGTGCTCGGCGACTTTTATTTCCAGCCGGAATCCCTCGCAAGGCGCAAGGAGCGCGGGCTCGGCTGGGTGCTGCTGCACAGCCTCGTTTACGCCCTTACCATGGCGGCTTCGCTGCTGTTCCTCGGCGGCGGGCAGATATGGGCGGCAGCGGTCTGCGCGGGAACTCATCTTGTTATCGACTTCGTAAAACAGCTCATACTCATATCCTCCGCAAAGGCCGGCGCTCTGACCGTCCGCGGGGAACGCGCCGTATTCTGTGCGGATCAGGCCCTGCATATCGGGGTGATACTTGTAATGAGCATCATCGTGACCTCGCGGTTCGAGCTCACGGAGCCCCCGTTCATGGAGGCGTTCTCCCGCACCGCGGGGGCGGAGGCATACAGCCTCCTTGCATACGTCACGCTCGGGCTCTCCGTTATGAAGCCCGCGAACGTGTTTATCAGGCGCATGGCCGTCACCCAAAAGCCCGACGGCGAGCCCGTTGGCATTACCCCGGAGAGCGTCCGCACGGGCAGATACGTCGGCAGCCTTGAAAGGCTCCTCGTCATCGCGCTGCTGGCGCTCGGGCAGTACGGCTCGATAGCGCTCGTTTTTACGGCAAAATCCGTTGCAAGGTTCAAACAGCTCGACGACCGCGCCTTCGCGGAATACTACATATTCGGGACGCTGCTCTCGGTCGTGACGGCCGTGGGGCTCTTCCTCATAATGAAACACTTCGGTACACTGTAAAGGAGATAAGCATGAAAAAACTCATCGCCATAGACGGGAATTCTCTCATGTTCCGCGCCTACTACGCGATCCAGACCGCAATGACGAGCCGCGACGGAGTCCCGACGAACGCCCTCCACGGGTTCACTTCGATGCTCCTGAAGCTGATCGAGATGGATCCCGATCATATGCTCGTCGCATTCGATATGCACGGCGGCACGTTCCGCCACGATACCTACCCCGAATACAAGGCCGGCCGCCGCGAGACCCCGGAGGATCTCAGGCCCCAATTCCCCGCGCTGAAGGATCTGCTCCGTTCCATGGGCATAGCCGTCTGCGAATGCTTCCGCTACGAGGCGGACGACATCCTCGGCACTATCGCGAAGAAGGCGGAGGCCGACGGCATTCCGACCCTTATCGTCACCGGCGACCGCGACGCGCTCCAGCTCGTTTCCGAAAGCACTCACGTCCTACTTACAAAGAAGGGAATAACCGAGACCGTCGAATATGATGAGGCGAAGCTCATGGAGGACTATGGCCTCACCCCCGCGCACATGATAGACCTCAAGGCCCTCATGGGCGATAATTCCGATAATATCCCCGGCATAAAGGGGATCGGCGAGAAGACGGCGAAGACCCTGCTCGAAAAGTACGGCGATCTCGAAAACGTATTGAAAAACGCCGAAAACGAGAAGGGCGCTCTCCGGAAGAAGCTCGAGGAGGGCGTCGATTCCGCCCGCATGAGCTATGAGATAGGCACGATCTGCCGCGAAGCTCCCATCGGGATATCCGTCGCCGACTGCGCGTTCGACCGCTCGACTCTCGAAGGCGGCGTGCCAATGATGGCGAAGCTCGGTCTGAGAGCCAACGGCGCACGGCTGAGATCTCTCGCCGATTCGAAAAACACGGGCGCCGTCCCCGCGCCCGAGGAGCCGAAGCCCTCGCTTCCCGAGGGAACGGCCGTGACGGAGCGCGTGGAGATCGCTTCCGCGGAGGAACTGAAAGCGGCGGTGCTTACTCTTTCGGGCGAGAAGCTCATCGCCGTCCACGCGGACGAAGCGCTGACCGTTTTCACCCCCGGCGGCAGGCTCATGACCATCAGGACGGGCGGATCCCTTCTGGAGCCCGGCCTCGACCCGGGGGAGATATACCGCACGCTCGCACCCGTTTTTGAGGACGCGAATATCGGTAAGGTCCTCTTCGACGGCAAGCGCTTCATGACGGAGCTCGCCGCGTACAACGTCGGCCTCTCCGGTCTGGCGTTCGATCTTACCGTTGCGGATTATCTTATAAACGCACTCAATCCCGCGAAGGATCTCGAAACTCTCGCCTCCACCGTCGGCGTCCCGGAGCGCGGCGCCGAGGCCGTCATGCGCCTGATGGGCATACTCCGCGCCCAGCTCGAAGAAAAGGAGGTCTCCGACCTCTATTACGGCGTGGAGCTCCCGCTCGTGACCGTCCTCTTCGATATGGAGCAGACGGGCTTTGCCGTGGACGCAGACGCCCTCCGCACGATAGGCGAGGGCATGGCCGGCAAGATAGCGGAGCTCGAACGGAAGGCCTACGAGGAAGCGGGGCATAAATTCAACATACTCTCACCGAAGCAACTCGGAGTCGTTCTTTTCGAGGAGCTCGGCCTTCCCCCGCAGAAGAAGACCAAGACCGGCTACTCCACCGACAGCGACGTCCTCGAATCCCTCGCAGGGATGAACCCCATAGTCGAGACCGTGATCGAGTACCGCTTCCTCACAAAGCTCAGATCCACCTTCATCGACGCAATGCTGAAAAAGCTCACCCCCGACGGCCGCATCCATACCACGTTCAATCAGAACGTGACCGCCACCGGCCGCATATCCTCCGCGGAGCCCAATCTGCAGAACATCCCCGTCCGCACCCCGCAGGGAAGGGAGATCCGCAAAGCGTTCATTGCGAGCCCCGGTCGCGTGCTGATAGGCGCCGACTATTCGCAGATAGAGCTGCGCGTGCTCGCCCATCTGTCGGGAGATGAGGCGCTCTCCGGCGCGTTCATATCGGGCGGCGACATCCACGCGAGGACTGCGGCGGAGGTCTTCGGCGTCCCGCAGGACGAGGTGACAAAGGAGATGCGCTCCGCGGCGAAGGCCGTCAATTTCGGCATAGTCTACGGAATAAGCGAGTTCGGCCTTGCCAACCAGCTCGGCATCTCCCGCAAGCGCGCCGGCGAATACATGAAGAAGTATCTCGACCGCTTCACCGGCGTCCACGATTACATGAAGCGCTCGGTCGAAACGGGAAAGGAGCGCGGTTACGCCGTCACGATGACGGGCAGGCGGCGCGAGCTGCCGGAATTAAAGAGCGGAAATTACAACACAAGGGAATTCGGCAAGCGCGTTGCGATGAACATGCCCGTTCAGGGAAGCGCCGCCGATATGATAAAGCTCGCAATGGTGCGCGTCCACGACGCCCTGCGCGACGGCGGCTTTGAAGCAAAGCTCGTCCTTCAGATCCACGACGAGCTGCTGATCGACTGTCCGTTTGAGGAGGCCGACCGCGCCGCGGAGCTCCTCCATGAGTGCATGATGGGAGCCCCGCGAAAGGGTGAACTCCCCGAGACCACCCGCGTCGGCGAAAGGATGAAGCTGAACGTGCCCCTTGTCGCCGACGTCGCCCGCGGAAACAGCTGGTTTGACACGAAATGACCTCCGAATACCAAATATATTGGAGCCCAAAGGTAGTACCTTTGCCTTTGGACTCCGATCAAAAAAACCGGAAATTTCTGAATATACTTTTAAATATAACCAGAACAAACATGCTGAAAGCGGGTGAATGGAAGCGGCAAAAAGCGAGGAAACACAAGGAAAAAACGGGGGTAAAGGAGCGCGAAAAAAATTCCGAAAAAAATCTGAAAAAAGGTGTTGACAAAGGGGGATGAAAGTGCTATCATACACAAGCTGTCACGAACGAGCGGCGCGAGCCGAGCGAAGCGACAGGCGAGTACCTTGAAAACCGTATAGTGAAAATGAACAGCACAAACGAAAGTGAGTGCAACGCAAGAACGAAAAGTTCAAGTAATTTTGAGACGACCGGCGGTCTGTCGGACAATGACAGACGCAAGAGAAGCTTCCTTAATAAAGGGAGCTCGTACAAAGTAAATGAGCAGTCGGTAAAACGACGTTCAGGATTTTAACTCAAGAGTTTGATCCTGGCTCAGGACGAACGCTGGCGGCGTGCTTAATACATGCAAGTCGAACGGAGTTAGAGACTTCGG